>JAHKAA010000020.1 GCA_018825965.1 Gammaproteobacteria bacterium | reverse complement strand
GGCAGCTGTTGGAAGCTCTAGTGGTTCTAAAGCGACAACAGTTAACGCGGCATAAAGCGCTTTTAGCCCCGCCCGAAGGGAGTCGCTGGGCGATTGCACTGCGGTGTTAGCCTGTCTCACAAGGTAGCCGACATTGCTTCGCCAGGCCGCCTTGCATTGCAAGCGCCCAGCGGCTCTGAAACTCGCATCTTGAGGTCACTTGGGTATATACAACAAGCTTTCCTGTGCGTCCGGATAGAGCCGCTTAATTTCAGTGATCAGCACCTCCAGCCTCAGCCTGCGTTGTTCAGGTAAAGCCGCCAGATAATCCACTACATCCATAGTCATATTCCTTTGTTTTTTTTGCCTCTATGGGTTAAAGCTTAGCTTACAAACTACAAACTAAGGCTTGCTCTGGCAATCGTTGCCAAAGCGGGGAAATTACTCTAGTGTTGGATCTGAAACACAGATTTTGCTTTGGCTCACCCAAGGATGGCAGATGAAAAAAATCAGTATTTACCGAACCCTTATTTTAGCCCTGTTAATTTTTACTGTGATTGGCTTAAAACTTAAAGTGACAGAACCCGTCATTTTGTTGCTGACCCTGGCGCCTTTTCTGACAGCACTTTTGTTGTCTTTGTCATCCGGATTTTCAACACAACCAGCGCGAATAGTGGCATTTACCTTACCTTCACTACTGTTCTTCTTTTTTGCTTTTTATCCCTGGTTGGTCAGAAGAGAAGAGACTGTCGCCTCATCTTCCACCTCAGTTTTAGATTTTATCCATTTCCCCATCACAGCTTGTATTATCGGCTTTGCATCTCTTGCTTTATTTGAGATATTTACAACCATAGTAAGCGAAGAGGCAGAGCGTCAATGACAACAAACACCCATTTGTCCAGCATAGGCCAAATCGCCATTACTGTTAGTGATGTTGAAAAAGCTCTGGCTTTTTATCGGGATAGCCTGGGGCTGGAGTTTTTGTTTTCCGCAGGCCCGCAATTGGCGTTTCTGAATGCGGGCGGGGTTCGCCTGATGCTGAGCACAGCACAAGGAGCCGGAGCCGTCGGTGCCAATTCAATTTTGTATTTTAAAGTGTCAGATATTGAAATTGTGTATGCCAGCATTCTTAGTCGTGGTGCCAAAGCCGAACGTTCACCTGCACTGGCGGCCCAAATGCCGGATCATCAGCTCTGGACTGGTTTTGTCCGCGACCCGGATGGCAATTTAGTGGGTTTAATGGAAGAAAAACGCGAACAGGTTTTTTCTAAGGAATAGTATGTCACTGCACCACAACTTCTGTTTGCTTGCGTCTTACAATCAACGGATGAATGCCACTTTGTATCAACTGGCATCGGCACTCAGCGCAGACGAGTGGTTTCAGCACAGAGGCGCATTTTTTGGATCTGTGGCCGGTACTCTGAACCATTTGCTGGTAGCCGATTTAATCTGGCTGAACAGATATCAGCAGCTTGCCAAGCCGCCCAGGGTATTGCAACAGCTCAGTAATTTCCCTGTCCCTGCGGCCCTTGATCAGATGTTGTATCCAAATTTTAATCAGTTGCATCAGAGCCGCCAACAACTGGATAGCCTGCTTTTAACTTTGTGTGCCGAACTGAATGAACAGCATCTGCAGCAGGTTTTACCTTACACCAATATGAAAGGCGAGCTGATGCAAAAGAGGTTTGCGTCTTTGCTGCAGCATTTATTTAATCACCAAACTCACCACCGCGGCCAACTGACAACGTTATTTTCTCAGATGGGCATAGAAGTTGGCGTGACAGACCTGTTGATGCTGATTGATAACGAACCCCTTGATGCTGTCTAAAACCTCAAAGGGGATCTGATGTTTTTGATCGCTGCTTTTGCTGTGCTGATGCTGCTCTTTAGCCTGATCATGCTGTTCAGGCCCCATGCCTTCGCCCAGGGTATTATCAGTTTCAGTGAACTGCCTTATTTTCATCCCTTTGAAGTGAGCAGCAGACTGATTGCCGGTGGCATTTTTGTAGCTTATGCCGCAGATAGCCAGTTTCCCTTGTTATTCAAAGCCATAGGTTTGGTGTTTTAATGGTAGGCCTTGGTTTAGCTTTGACTCCGCCCAGACTACATAAAAAGTTTGCAGTGCAGTCCGCTCAGATCTGCAAAAACTACTTCCGCTGGATTGGCATGTTTTCTGTGGTTTTATCTTTGGCTTTGATCTATGCCGCTACAGCGCAATGGCACTGATTCAACTTTGGTTATTGCTCAGTGGTCAGAACTCATCTACCTTAAATGCTAAACAAGCCTTTGCAGAATATTTATATGCTTAAACTACTCCGAAACCTGCTCGCCATCCTTGTAGGTGTTGTGGCAGGTGCAGCGGTCAATATGCTCTTGGTCAGCATCAGCCCTATGCTGATTCCATCTCCTGCTGGAGTTGATGTAAATAACGCTGAAAGCCTGAGCCTTGGCATACATCTGTTTGAACCCCGGCATTTTATTATGCCTTTTCTGGCGCATGCCCTGGGTACTCTGGTTGGCGCTTTAGTGGCTTATCTGATTGCGGCCAGTCACAAAAACCGTTTTGCTTATGTGATTGGGGTGTTTTTCCTCTGCGGTGGTATAGCCGCAAGTTATATGATCCCAGCTCCTGTCTGGTTTATCAGTCTGGACCTGCTGCTGGCTTATCTGCCCATGGCCTGGCTTGGTATCCTGCTTGGTCATAAGCTGCAGCCAAAACCCTCTATCGGAAGCTAAAGCGGCAGTCTTAAAAAATTTAAGTGAGTAGTTTTAAAGGAAAGCACACATGAATCAGGATGGAAAACTAAACTACGTCGAATTCCCAGCCAAAGACTTAGCCGCCACCAAAGCATTTTTTAGCGCTGCTTTTGACTGGAGTTTTACCGACTATGGCCCGGATTATATGGCCTTTTCAGACCAAGGCCTGGACGGCGGATTTTTCCGTTCAGAACAAAGCTCCACCATTGCAACAGGCGCCGCTTTACTGGTGTTTTACAGTGCAGATATCAATGCCACTTTAGCCAAAGTGCAACAGCATGGCGGCACTATCATCAAAGCCATTTTTGACTTTCCGGGCGGCTGCCGTTTTCATTTTACCGAACCCAGCGGCAATGAATTTGCGGTCTGGTCTGAAAGTCAGATCTGAAGATCAGCTCTGAAAGTCAAAATTTAATCTTTAGTTAGCTGAATAAACACCGGATTACTGTAAAACCATAAATCAAACCAGGGGTTTTCGCCTTTGGCATCGGCTTCAGGCTCCAATTCATTTTTGTTGTTGGTGCCACGCAAGCGCAGATACTGGCTTTGATTGACTTTGCCAAGCAGCAGCTCAAACTGGCTATAGCTGTCTTTGCTATTCCAGTCGGCTGGATAAAAACGTTTGGCGATTGTTGTATCTGGTGCTTCGTCGCTATTTCGCTCTGAGGCTGGGCCTTTGATAAAACCCTGAATCAGATCCACGCGCTGTACTTGCGGGTTAAAACCGCCGCCGTTGTTGCTGTTGGGGTCACGAAAACGCACCCGCAGCACCAGTTCATCATCTGCTGAGACTGTTAATGTCTGGCCCGCTGTGGCGGTTTTAGTGGAGTTTTTTACTGCCACTTCAACATACAAAGCATCTATTAAATCGCCAGTGGTCACAAAAACCTGGCCTGCTTTCAGCGCTGCAAAAATACTGTCGTAGTTTTTATCGGCGTAGACATAAGTTTTGGCGTATTGGCCTGGCCAAAAGTCGGCCCAACCGTCGGTGTAATGACCATGACTGTCGGACACTCCTGTCACCCACCAGTGTCGGCCTTCACTCAATAAACTATCCCAGACTCCACCCAAACGTGCGGTCATCTGGTCGTAGCCGCCCATAGTCGGGTAATGTGGGTATTCAGCGCGAATGGCATTTGCATCTGAGCTGCCATCCGGATTTAAGGTCGCCGCCTGATGACCTTCAGCCCCTGTCATACCTATGACCACATCAGGTGCAGTATCCTGCCAGTCACGTAATTGGACTGGGGTCACTTTATTGTATTGCCGGAAACCAGTTGCTAGACGTGCAGGATGATTGACCAGCAGCAGTGGTTTATCCGGTAGCTCGTTCATGGCTTTAAGTGCTTGCAGCATAAAGCCATCTTCAGCTTTTTCCGGCCCTGGCGGCACACCCTGACGGCCGTTGTAGCGGCTTTCTATCTGGTACAACTGATCTGCTTCAGTCGGGCTGTGCGGCATAATAAAACTGGCATGGCGGCCACCAGGGCTATTGCCCGGCACATCAAACTCCATACCGTAAAATTGCAGTATCTGCGGCAAAGCTTTACGCGAAGCCACAAGTTCAGGGTAGGCCTGCTCCAACGCCAGCTTGGCGCGATTTGGCCCGCCGTGGTCTGTCACCACCATCCAGCTTAAGCCATAATGTGCGGCCATTTGTGCATTCAAAGCTGTTGAATATTTGGCATCTCCCCCAATAATGGGCGTGGGCGGAAAAACCGAGTTATCCCATTTCACGCTGTAATGGGTATGTACATGATGATCGCCGGCCAGCCAGCTTTTGCTTTGCTCTGGCTTTTGCTCCAATTGAACCTGTTGGCACGACGCCATGAGCAAAGTCACTACAGCTGCCAGGCCAATCTGCTTTTTATTCACTACCAAAGTTTTCACTCACTACACCTTAAGACTTATGAAAGAGCCCTAATCCGACAGAATCAGGGCTGTTTTCTAACCAGATCAGAACTGCACTGTCACCCCGGCCATATAAGTCCGTCCACTGAAGGTGGTGTTGTAGGCTCTGTCGTTGGAATCGCTATACAACTCGTCACGTACATTGGTCAGGTTCATGGCTTCAATATTCAGTTTTACATGCTCGCTTAAGCGGTAAAACGCCGAGAAGTCGACGTGAGTTGTGGCATGGTAACCCCGTTCGTCATCGTCGATAGAACCACTTTCCACACCTGTGATGTAATCGCTGCGATAAGCGGCTGCCACACGGCCACCCCATTGTTCTGTTTCATAATAGAGCGTGAAGTTGTAGCTCTGCTTTGACAAACCAGCAAAAGGTTTGACTTGATCTTCACCCGAGTTTTCGACGTTGCGATACAAGGTATTGCCATCTGCCCAGGTGTAGTTAGCGATCACGCCCAGGTTATTAAAGGGCGCTGGCAGGAAATCCAGGTCGCGTTGCATCGCCAGCTCAAAACCTTTGATGCTGGAAGAATCAGAGTTTTGTGGTGACGATACGTTAAAAATATCATCCACAGTTTTACCTGCAGGCAATAACTGCGCTGGCAGACCTAATTCGCTGTACACAATTTGCTGAGTTTCAGTGACGATAAAGTTATTTATGTCTTTGTAAAACAGTGCCACTGAAGCCAAACCTATATCTTCAAAATACCATTCAACTGCTGTATCAAAGTTATTCGACTCAAAAGGCTTCAGGTGGGGGTTACCCACTGAAATCTGGCCTATATCATTTTCGCCTAAAGAGGTTTGGCTGACGTTGGCCGAAAATGCCAAAGCACCTAACGAAGGACGGGTCATGTTTTTGCTCAGGCCGGTACGCCAGATCACATCTTCAGCAAATTCGTAGGTGACATTCAGGCTAGGCAAATAATCTGAGTAATCACGCACCATTTGAGTTGGAATGCCTTTGGACAAGCCTTTTGAACTTAGTTCAGTGGTGAAATAGCGCACGCCCAGATTGGCACGAAGCGGAGCCCCTGCTACATCATATTCTGTGTCGTAGAGCAGATAAGCGGCCTGAGTTTCTTCCGCTATATCGTAGGCTGAGCTTTCTATTGTATGTTCATCGGTTAAGGCAAAGTTCGTCAGACCATAAAAAGCCTGCAAAGCCGCCATATCACCTTGTAACCAGCTTTTATCCGGATGACCGTTAAACAGCTGCGCCTGCTCTGCCGTCAGAGTTTTCACACCCTGATTTTGTGGTGTGGCTTTATTGGTTGGGAAATCCTGAGCAACCCGCTCAAAACCTGTGTTCGTGAACTTTTTATAGTTCACACCAAATTTCAGGCTGGAAGTGTCGGTTAAACCATAGTCAAAATCCAGCTTGGCATTGTCAAAGTCGGAGTAAATAAAGTTCGATTGAAAGTACAAGTCTTTGACTGTGTAACCATCCAGAGTAGTGACATCAAAGCTAGGTGAATAGCTGTGACCATAGAAGGCATCCTGAGTGAAATCAGTAATAATGTTGACGCTCTTTTTAGCTTCGATATTTAGTTTATTGACGCGAGGCTGCTCGTAATCTGACGAACTGTGACCAAGCATAGCGCTCATTGTTAAGTCGTCAGTTAAAGTCCAGTCAGCCGTTAAACTCAACTGATTAAACACAGACTCGTTGTAATCCTGACGGTTTTCATTACGCCAGGTCGCATTTTTATAATCGGCATAAATCACTTCTTTTTCGCCGTTTTTCTCACGCCAGACTAAGTCGTTGACTACAGAGTTATCTTTCACCGCCATATGATGTTCAGACAACTGGTTTTCCAGTTTGCCGTGCATTAAATCCAGCACCAGACTGAAGTCTGAACTTGGTTTGTATTGCAAAGCAGCAGTAATACCTAAACGATTTTGATCGTTTTCCCAAACCGAATAACGGTGACCACGCGGGAACCATAATTCGCCTGAATCCAGCTCTGCCTGTAATTCAGTATTGCTGGCATCGGCAGCTTTTTTGCCCCCCTCACGGCGCCAGCGCGTGGTATTAGTGCCGTATTCGTTAGTGGCTCTGTCGCTGTACGCTACAGACAGCAGCGCACCAAAATCCGACCAGGTATTAGACAATAAAGCCGCGATACGAGGGTCTGTGCTGTCGGTATTGCTGTTGGTGCCAAGCTGAGCAGAAACAGCAGCCTGAGCGCCGTCGTAATCAAAAGGCTTGGCGGTACGTAAATTGACAGTACCGGCTATGCCACCTTCTTCCTGATCGGCAGAAAAGGATTTTTTTACATCAATCTGGTTAAACAGCTCAGAGGCAAAAATATTAAAGTCAAAAGCCCGGGTACGGGACACAGCACCACGCGCATCCATAGGCGAAGACGAAGTACCTAAAGCTTCCATGCCATTCACCTGAACACGGGTAAAATCAGGGCCTAAACCACGCAAAGAAATCTGCCGGCCTTCACCCCCTTCACGGGTAATAGTGACACCAGGCACACGCTGCAACGAGTCGGCCAGGTTCAGATCCGGAAAATCGGCAATATCTTCCGCCACTATCGAATCCTGCGCGATCATGGCTTCACGTTTCAGATCTTTAGCTTTGATAATAGAGCTGCGAAAACCTTTTACTTCAATGACTTCAGTTTCTGCTGCAGCAGTTTCCGTAGCAGATTGGGCCAGCAATACAGGGCTGTAAAAAGCCGGAATTGCAGCCAGTACGGCCAAAGCCAGATGACTCTTGCGAAGATTCGTCTTCATAATTAATCCATTATTCCAGGTTAGTTAAGCTGATTAAGTAAATCTGCCAGGCGCAAATGCGCAGCAGTCCCCCTAAAGAGCAACGACCAGTGATTTATGGACAGAGAATTTTATGAAGGTTTTTTTACAGTGGGTTACGCAATCAAACATGACGCTGAAACCAGCTGAGCAATCTGGCTGTTTTATAGATTATCAAGCAGTCGTGTATGACTTTCCAGAGTATGGCGAAGGGCTTTCATTCCAACAAAGACACATGCTCAAACCGCGAACACATTTTTGAACGCTTACCAAGCTTAGTGTAATAGCCTCGTTAAAACGGAATGTCGTCCCATTCAGCTTCTGGAAGCTGCTTACCGACCCGCACTTTATCAACACCAAATTTTGACAGTAAAGCATTAAATGAATTAACAAACTCATTTGACTCAACAAGAAGGGTATTGTCTGATACTTGTTTTTTTAAATTTTCAAGTAAATCTTTAGATAGATTATCCAACGATTTAAGTATCGTCACTTTTTCTAATGCTTCTTCAGTAGATGTAGCGTTTGATAAAGCACCAGATATAGCCATTAGGATTTTACTTTTGGTTTTAGGCGATTTTACTAACGTTTTGAAAATTGCTTCAGCAACATCACCAATACTTTTACCTTGCGTCTGAATGCCCTGATACTTCCCAATGAAACCATAAGGGTCTAGCCCCCTACGTAAAGGAATTACTAGAACATCTCGTCCGACAGCAACACCAACTTCCTGATCACACCATTTACTTTCCGTAAAACCAGGCATCAAAATCGCTACTAAAGCATCCATCGTTCGCAAGCCAGCTTCAATTTCCTCCTGCCACTGCTTAGTTGGCTCAATATCTTCATGTGCGACAAAACTTGAGATTGCGTATTTTCTGAGTGCAGTTTGCAAATGAGACGTTTGTACTTTGAAAGAAGCCAAATGGCTTAAAAACAGTCTAAAGTGGCCAGCTTTCCAAAATGTAACTTCTTTTATTGGATTTGAAGTTTTAGCTGGAGTTTCAATTGATAATTCTTCGGCAATTTTAAACAAAATTTCTTCGCTCACTTCTGAAAGCATATCTTTCGAGTAGGAGCGTTTGCTATTTGTTGGATAATTCTCTTGAGTAGGAACTTTATGCCCACGGAAATAGGTGTCAATATCGGCAAAAGTCATTCTTGATTGCAGCTCAAGAGCAATCGAATCTATAAACTCAATTCTTTCTAATCCATTCATTATTTTTTATTAACTTCCTAATGCAATTGCGTTCAATGAACCAATACCGACTCAAACAGTGTATGAGTCTTCACTCAGCCACCAAGCAGAGAATGGCAACGAGCAAAAAGCTTTTTCCAGCTCAGTTGTGCTCGTTATGTATATAATCCAATCCATTGATAATATAGCCACCACCGATCTATAGCTATTCGAGTCGTATTATCTATTATTGCCTGCTTAACCTTTTATTGGATCTCAAACAACTCCACATCAAAAATCAGCACTGAACCTGGCGGAATTTTGCCTGCGCTGCGGTTGCCGTAACCCAAGCCTGATGGGATAAAAAAGCGGAATTTATCGCCCACTTTCATCAGTTGCAAACCTTCGGTCCAGCCTGGAATAACGCGATTTAGTGGGAAAGAGATGGTTTCGTCGCGCTCAACTGATGAGTCGAACACTGTGCCATCAGTGAGTGTGCCGTGGTAATGCACCCGCACTGTGCTGCTGGCGGTTGGATGGACTTCGCCATTGCCACTTTGTAGCACCTCATATTGCAGGCCTGAAGCTGTGGTTGTTACGCCCTCTTTTTTAGAATTTTCAGCTAAAAACGCACTGCCTTTTTCATGGTTTAGCAGAGCGGATTTTTTAGAACTGGTGCTGTTGTAGAAGTAATAAGCGAGACAAGCGAGAACTAAAACAATTAAAGCAATTTTCATGGTGAGTCCGGTTAATTAAGCTAGGTAGCAGCCATCTTATTGTTAATGTTGGTTTTGGTCAAAGATGAGGTGAAGTTCTATTGTTGATTGCGGGTTGTGGGTTGTTGCACTGCCGCTTCGCGTCGAGTGCGACCTACAGTGTGGCGAATGCAACCTACAACATCTCGATAGAAACCGGTCTTGCGACAAAAGTCTTCCATTTTTCTTTGTTTCTTTTTGTTTTTCTTTGTTTCTGGCCGCCGCTCTTGAGCCCACTGCTGGCTTTGCCTACAATGGCGCACGTTTTATTTATTACAGGCCAGAGCCATGACAGACACTACCACTCAAGACACAGCAGCACGCCCGGATTTACCGGATCGCCTTTGCACCAACCCACGTAGCCCGCATTATGTAGCGGCAATTTTTGAACATGACGTAGGTATTCGCCTCAACGGCAAAGAGCGTTTTGATGTGGAAGAATATTGCATCAGCGAAGGTTGGGTAAAAGTGGCAGCAGCCAAAGCACTGGACCGTCGTGGCCAGCCTTTATTGATGACAGTCAAAGGTAAAGTTGAAGCTTTTTATCGTTAAGAAGTTTTACCATTTACCTTGTTGTTGCACTGCCGCTCTGTGCGGCGAGTGCAAGCTGCTTAGCCTGCAGCAGGCTATTTACATAAAATACGGGGCGCTTTAATCAGGTCTTCGTAATCTAAACGCTTCATTGCAAAACATTTAGTAGCGCCCGACCCTGCAGAGAATTATAGAAAATAAGCGGCAAGCTCTAAAAGTTTGAATTCACCGCCCTGCGCTTCTTTACGCAGGGTCAGTGAAGATAGTCGTTAGATCGCCACCAGAAGTGATTTGAACTCAGGAGATTTAACCAACTTGCCTATTAAATTTTGTACTGCCGGAAGGTAGGCTTCAGCTGTTTGTTTACAAGCTGTGTCAGCAACAAAACCACTCTCGAATAAATAATGCTCTGAAACAGATATTGATTTCCCGTTTGATGAGTTCACTCGTAAGTTTATTATCCATTCACCACCTGTTAGCCCGCGTGACGAAGAAAAGCTCAGTTGTTCTACCGCACCTGAAAGCGTGGTATTTGGGGCTTTGTCATCAAACATGCCTGCCACTTTCAGTTCATCCGAAAGTGCTTTTTGAATGTAAGCTTCAAAACTCATATTATCTGGTGGGGCTATTGGGCCTGCACCTCTGCATGCACGATCAAATGATGCTGGTCCGGTAAATGCTCCTACACCTATGTTGCTAACGCCCATAGACTTTAAAGCGACGTTGTTATCGGCTGAAATGCTGTAACGTTGTGGAGTAAAGGTTGAACAAGCTGTAAGGCTAAGAACAGAAAGTGCTAGCAGATACTGTTTCATTAAAATGGCTCCGAAAAAAGTAAGTTAAATGCAATGATTTAAAAGAATGCAAAGAACCCGACAGTTCCAGATACATTTGCAATCTTCCATGATTTTTACGTATTCGAAAATAACCTTAAAATTACGTCAAATCAACTGCATCATTTTGTTTGTGATCAAGATGTTTAAAGTCACATTATGCCTGCAAAAGTATTTGCCACACGGCTATTAAAATTGAATAGCTTTGTCAGTTGTTTACCAGAGACTACCAGACATCAAAACTCCGCCGTAACCCCAAACATATAAGTGCGGCCGCTGTAGGTGCTGTTGTAGACTCTGTTGCTCGAATCGCTGTATAACTCATCACGGACATTGGTCAGGTTGATGGCTTCGAGATTTAATTTGATATGGTCGTTTAGCCGGTAATAGGCTGAAAAATCGAGGTGGGTGGTGGCGTGATAACCACGTTCGTCATCGTCAATCGATCCACTTTCCACTCCTGTGATGTACTTGTCTCTGTAGGCTGTCGCTATACGTGCTCCCCAACCTTGGCTTTCGTAATACAGCGTCAGGTTATAGCTTTGTTTCGACAGGCCCGGAAAAGCTTTTCGCTGATCTTCGCCTGAGTTCTCTACGTTTGGATACAAAGTGGTGCCATCAGCCCAGGTGTAGTTGGCTATTATGCCCAGCTGATCAAAAGGCGCGGGCAGAAAATCCAGATCACGTTGTAGCGCCAGTTCAAAACCCCGGATACTGGATGAATCTGAGTTTTGCGGCGACGATACATTAAAGATATCGTTGACTGTTTTTCCCGCTGGTAATAAAGAAGCAGGCAGCCCAAGTTCGCTGTATAACCTTTGCTGGGTTTTAGTCACAATAAAGTGATCCATGTTTTTGTAAAACACCGCTACAGATGCCAAACCCGCTTGTTCAAAATACCACTCCAGCGCCATATCGAAGTTGTCGGATCCATAGGGTTGCAGCTCTGGGTTGCCTGTTGAAATTTGGCCTATATCGTTTTCGCCGAGCGAGGTTTGGCTGACATTGACTGAAAACGCCATAGCGCTTAAAGCTGGGCGAGTCATGTTTTTACTCAGGCCTGTGCGCCAAATCAGATCCTCAGCGAACTCATAGGCTAAATCCAGGCTGGGTAAATAACCTGAATACCGGCGCTTGATGCCGGTGGGCTGCATTTCTGCAAAACCTTCGGACCTCATTTGAGTATCGAAAAAACGCAAGCCAAGGCTGGAGCGTAAAGCCGAACCGGCCAGCTGATAGTCGCTGTGGTACAGCAGGTAAACGGCATTGGTTTGTTCTTTTAAAGCATAAACCGAGCTGTTGATGGTATCAGCCTCTGTTAACGCAAAATCGCTCAGGCCATAAAAGCTCTGCACTGCAGCTATATTGCCTTGCAGCCAGCTTTGGCCAGGATGACCGCTGTACAGCTGCACCCGCTCTGGTGTCAGGTTTAAAATGCCCTGATTCGCTGGTGTAGCACTGTTCAGTGGAAAACCACTGGCTTCTTGCTCAAAACCTGAATTGCTGAACTTTTTATGATGCACACCAAAAAGCAGCGCTTTGCTGTCGCTTAAGCGGTAATCAAAATTCAGCTTGGCATTGTCGAAGCTGGAATAGATAAAGTTCGACTGGAAAAACAGATCTCTTACTCTGTAGCCTTCGAGAGCCGTTACGTCAAAATCCGGCGAATAACTACGGCCATAAAAAGCATCCTGAGTGAAGTCGGTGATGATGTTCGCTTTATGTTTTGCTTCGATATTCAGCTTCAAAAGGCGGGGCTGGCGGTAGTCGGACGAACTATGCCCCAACATAGCCTTGATACTCAGATCGGCAGTTGCAGCCCAGTCTGCGGCTAAACTGATTTGATCAAAGACCGACTCGTTATAATCCTCGCGGTTTTCATTACGCCAGCTGGCATTTTGGTAGCTGGCATACACCACCTCTTTGTCTCCTGTAGCGCTTTCACGCCAGATCAGAGAGTTCACCAGTTTGTTATCTTTCACCGCCATATGATGTTCGGACAACTGGTTTTTCAGTGTGCCGTGCATCCAATCCAGCACCAGACTGAAATCCTGATTGGGTTTGTATTGCAAAGCGCCTGTGACACCTAAGCGGTTTTGCTCATTCTCCCAAACCGAAAAACGCTGGCCACGCGGAAACCACAACTCACCTGAATCCAGCAAGTTTTGCAGTTCAGTAGTGCTGCGGTCTGTTGCTTGTTTACCACTTTCGCGCCGCCAACGTGTGGTATTGCTACCATATTCGTTGGTGGATCTAATGCTGTGAGTGACAGAAACCAAAGCGCCAACATCTGACCAGAGGTGCGAGAACAAAGCAGAAAAACGGGGATCTGTACTTTGGGTGTTGCTATTGCTGCCTAACTGAGCAGAAATACTGCTTTTTGCGCCGTCATAGTCAAAAGGCTTGGCGGTGTGTAAATCCACAGTGCCCGCTATACCGCCCTCTTCCTGATCCGCAGAAAAAGACTTTTTCACATCAATCTGATTAAACAGCTCAGAGGCAAAAATATTAAAGTCAAAAGCCCGGGTTCTGGACACAGCACCACGCGCATCCATAGGTGAAGAGGACGTGCCTAAAGCTTCCATACCATTCACTTGCACTCGGGTAAAATCAGCACTTAAACCCCTTAACGAAATTTGCCGGCCTTCGCCCCACTCTCTGTTGATGGTAATACCCGGGATCCGCAGTAATGAATTGGCTAAGTTCAGTGCGGGAAAGTGGGTAATGTCTTCTGCCACCAGCGAATCCTGTTGAACCATGGCCTGGCGTTTTAAAGTTTTAGCCGGGGGTAATAGCGTTGTAGCAAGATCCTGTTGTTGCCCTATGGAGCCGGAGCGCACCGCTATCACTTCTAAAGGTGTTGCAGGGGCCTGGCTTGTAGTGACAGCAATTGGTACTGCTACTTCAGGCTTAGCTGCCAACGCTTTGGTTTTAATCAGCCAGCCTTTGGCGCGGGAAATGGCTTCTAAAGGGTGCTGCGCTAATAGTTGGTTCAGTGCTTGCGCTGGTTCTAATTCACCATAAAGAGCAGGGGCTTGTAGCCCTTCCAGCAAAGCTGGATCGTACACTAACGGCTGATTCACCTTGCGGGCAAATTGCAGCAAAGCAGCGGATAAAGGCTGGGCAGGCAGAGTGTAGAACTGGTGCTGCTTTGGCTTCTGCTGCGCCGCAGCAGCCCATGCCATAGGGCTTTGGCCAAACCACAACAGCAAGAAAAACACCAGACAGAGTTCAGGCCGGAACCACACAACCCGCCCCCATTCTTATTGAAGTAGAGAGGGCGATCGGCTGAGCCGGATGCCACTGCTGTTTTGCTCTAGCTTTAAATCATAAGCTTCGCTAAGTGCCTGCAAAGTTTGTTGGGTATTGGCCAGTTCAAAACGGCCTGCTACCCGTAATTCTGCGGCCTCAGCACTGGCGCTGACAGGCACCAGAGCGGAACGATTTAGCCGGTGCAGCAAATACGCCAGGGTTTCGTTTTCAATTTCAATCCAGCCAGAGCGCCAGTCGACTAACTGCTGCAAATCTACTTTTTGCACTTCTGATAATTGATGCTGCTGAATACGAATCCGCTCGCCACTTTTTAGCAGCACACTTGGACCAGCTGCAGTGGCTTGCACCTGCACAGCACCTTCGTATACTGTGATATCAATCAGATCCGGGTCGCGGTCAATATTAAATTCGGTGCCTACAGCCACCACGCTGGCTTGATCGAGTCGTACTTCAAAAGGCCGTTGTTTGTCTTTGGCCACAGCAAAATAAGCTGCGCCCTGTCCTTGCAGCACCTGGCGTTTATCTGCAGTAAAAAATACCGTCAGCTGACTATCTGGCGCTATATCTACCACTGAGCCATCATCAAGAGCTTGTTGCATGCTATTGGCCTGAGCTGTTTTTAGCTCGTAAGGGGCAGCAGGTGCAAAAAAGTGGCTATCGCCAACATAAAACAGCATGACCAGCACTGAACTGAACGCCATAGCAACAGCAGCCATCTGCACTTTTGGCCATTGAGGCAAAAGGCGTTTTAATGGCGAAGGCTGATAGGCCGCCAAAGCTTTGGTTAAAGCCGGGTCCTGCCAGGTTTCAACCATTGATTGCAGTAGCACTGGGTGCCTGACATCGGCCTCCAGCCAATTACTGAAGCGTCTTTTGCTCAGGCTGTCCAGCTCACCACTGGCAAGCTTTTCCACCCAACTGGCGGCTTGCAGATACAAGTCCTGCTCGGCCTGTTCTTTTGTATTCAACTTTTCTTGTTCACTCAAAATAGGACTCACAAAACCAGGCTTATAAATCGCGCTGCTGATCGATCAGACGCTGAATATCTGCCAGCGCCCTGCTGACATGTTTAGATACTGCATCCTCACTGAGCTGTAGTAAAGCCGCAATATCGCTGCGGCTTTTGCCTTCCATCCGGTACAGCACAAATACCTGTCGCCTTAATGTGGGCATAGCGGCCAAAGCCTGACTAAACAGATCCACAGTTTGCTGCATACTGGCCAATTCTTCCGGATTGGCACTTTGGCATACCACTTCATCCGGCTCTTCTGCAGCGGTTGGTTTTAATCGCATCAGCATATGGCGGGCCACGGTAAAAGCATAAGCCAGAGGATTTAAAATAGGCCGTTGTTTTGCCTGCTCCAATACACGGGCAATAGACTCCTGGAAAATATCGGCGGCATCTGCACTACTGGCATGACGCTCCAGATAACGTGCCAGAGGAGCTGCATTTTTTAACGCCTGATGCACATCCTGCTCCGGCTTTTCAGCTGTAGACATAAAGCCCCCATGTTTTCACTCAGGGGGCAAACCATAGCTGATAGATATGACAGTAGGTTGACAAGGATGTCTGAGCAGGAAAGAGCTTAGGTACAGATACAGTGGTGTTAAATCAATCCAAACAGCAAAAGAGCCAGTGGCCCCTTTGCTATTTGGACTATACAGCGCTGATTTATTTGGCTTTTGCAGCTGGTGTAATTTCCACTCTTTCCATTGTTGTTTCCGGCAAACCCAAAGCGTAATCCAGCTGCACTAACATATCTTTGTACTCCTGGCCTGTGGCTGCGTACTGCCATTGCTCCAAGGCTGTGATACTGACTTTGTCAAAAGTGGCAGCAGGCACAGAACGTACAATACGCACGTTGCTGACTTTGCCTTCTGCAGATACATCAAACTTTGCCTGTACATAACCTTCTATTTGTTGTTCGGCGGCCTGAACCGGATACTTAGGTTCAACCCGCATTACAGGAGCCGGCTCATTTTTCGCAGTTGTAGCACTGGCCGCAGCCTGAGCGGGTTGTTGTAACCAAAGGCCTGCCACTAAAACGGCTGCTACTGCTGCTATCAAAGTAGTTTTGCTAAATCCCTGTTGATTTTGTAATTGCTGTATACGTTGTTTCATTTGTTTTATATCTCCATAGTGAGTGGTAAGCCCCTGCCAGCTGACAGGCCTTGGCTCTGAGTTGCTTAGTAAAGCTTTACCGTAAGCAATTTTGTCGGCTTTGCATGCATTGGCTAACACCAGCGCATCACAAGCTAATTCCTGATCGTGCCTATAGGCGCTATAGGCCAGCCAGCACAAAGGGTTAAACCAGAACAGCATCAACAAAACCAGCGCCAGCAGGTTGCAAAACAAATCGCCACGACGCCAGTGTGTCAGTTCATGCTGAATAATCAGTTGCTGTTGAGTAGGCGAAAAACGCTGGAAAAAGTCGGTTGGTAACAGAATTTCGGCTTTAAACAGCCCGCTGATGTAAGGTCCCTGCGTTTTGTAACTTAACAAACAAGGCAAATCAGACACCAGCTCTGCCGAATCGAGATCAACAGATGTGGCAGCTGCTTTTTCTTGATTCAGCTGCAACTGGCTGTGCAGTACCAGTGCGGCAAACAGCAAAACACCAGCCAGCCACAACCCCAGCAATAAAGAACTACTACTAAACTGCTGCTCTGCCTGCTGTAAACCCACCTGATACACTTGCATGACTGCCGAAGTGGTGTTGCTGCTTAACTGCAACGGCAGAACAAAACACAGCAGCAATAAAGGCACCAGACACCACAAGGCGTATGAGGTGCGGGCTCCAAGCCGTGTTAACAAATAAGGCCGGAGCACCAGCAATGTTAGTAGCATCAACGACAGCGGTAACAGTAATTCCAGCAGCAGGCTAATCATTTTTATTCTCCTGCTCCCAACGGGCAATCAACTGTTTCAGCTCAGCTATATCCTGTTCTGCCAGTTTGTCATGCTGTGCAAAACCTGCGACCAAAGGCGCAATACGGCCTGAAAAAACCCGCTGAATAAAGCTTTGGCTTTCTTTTAACTGATAATCGCTTTGTTGCAATACAGGGCTGTATAAGTAAGCTCTGCCGTCTTTTTCAAAAGACACTGCACCTTTAGTGACCAGACGGTTCAGCAGAGTTTTGACAGTTTTTTCATGCCACTGGCTGGCATCGGCCAAAGCTTCCACCACCTGATTTGCTGTTGCAGGGCTGTGTTGCCATAACACTTTTAATACTTCCAGCTCGGCCTGACTGATATCTTTCATTGCAGATCACCTATCGATTACAAATGTAATACACAAACTATTACATCTGTAATCGATAAGCGCAAGTACAAAGTTAAAATAATGTGCGGGAAAAAGAAGGAGAAGGAGAAGGAGAGCCAGGCTCCCCCTCACTCTGTACAAAAGAGACTTAAGGCTGTTGGTCCGATTTTTTATCCTCTGTAGGATAATGATGCAACTCGTCCGGCAGTATATAGCCGTTAAAACTCAAGAGTTGTACAAAGGTTTGCCAAAACTCACGGCTTAACATAAAGACCTCCACTGTGTTGCTATGGCCCTTTAAGTATAGACATTTAGCCGCAGCAGGCCGCTTTCACCCTGGGTTTTGTGCCACAACTGCTGTCAGCGCAAGTTGCCGAAGCGGTTTCCGCTGTTGTCGCACAACAGGAAGAAGCAACAGCTGGCACCACAAAGCCAGTGCTGCATACCCCTGTTTCCGGCAACTTCAGCTCAACCCTTTGTGCTGCCTCCATATCTCCAGCCAAAGCCGCCACTATAGAACGCACTTGCTCATAACCCGTTAGCAATAAGAAGGTGGGAGCTCTGCCATAACTTTTGATGCCGGCACTGTAAAAGTTCGTTTCAGGATGGCTCAACTCCAGATAGCCATGGGGCCGCACAGTGCCACAACTATGTTCGTTTGGATCTATCATAGGAGCCAGCGCTACCGGGCTTTGAGTAGCAGGATCCAGCCCCAGGCGCAGTTCAGACAAGATAGACAAATCCGGCCTGAACCCTGTATTCACGACTAACTGATCAATAGCTGGTAACGTCTGCTGCGCCGACGATAACAACAAGCCTTCGGCAGACTCAGCAATACGGCGCAAACGGAATTCAGGGTGCAAGCGAATCAAGCCCTGCTGTAACCATTGGCCCACTAAGAGTCCTAATGCGCCCCGCTCTTTTAGCTGGTCGTTAGCGCCACCCCCTAAGATTTTATCCAGATTGGCGCCGCGGATAGCCCAGTGAATTTGTGTATCCGGATACTGGCGTTTTAAAGCCACCAGTTCCTGCAAACTGTTAAAGGCTGAATGACCAGCACCTAAGACTAATACCCGTTGATTGGCATAACGAGTCTGGTCTTTTTGCTGGTTTACAATGCCATAAAAAATCTGCGCCTGATGTTTAAGCTCGCCCATAGCAGCTAAACCATGACTGCCTGCCGGGTTAGGGCTCTGGTAAGTGCCAGTGCAGTCAATGACAGCAGACGCCAGTAACTCCTGCTGGCCATCCGGTGTATCCACTAAAACCACAAAGGGCTGAGCTGTTCTGTCTCTATTTTTCATCAGATCGGTATCTAACCGGCTGATACTCAAAACTTTATGCGACAAACGTAAAGAAGGCGCAATTTGAGGCAAAGCGGCCAGGGGATCAAGGTACTGAGCTACCAATTCAGCACCAGTTGGAAAACCATCCTGATCTGGTTTTTGCCAGCCTTGTTGTATCAGGTAGCCAACACTGGCAGGCTCGGTATTAAAACGCCAGGGCGAAAACATTTTGACATGACCCCATTGCCTGATATTGGCCGCCACTTGATCAGCAGCCTCCAGCACTAAAAAGGATAAGCCACGTTTTGCCAGCTGAGCGGCGGCGGCTAAGCCGACAGGACCAGCGCCTAAGACCACTGCAGGATAAAGCGAAATTAAGTCTTGAGTTTTCATTGCTGTGCTCCGTTTTGATGGGTTGGGATCAGGTATTCAACAATGGCCACATCCAGCCACTGACCTTTGAGCTGTGCATGTTTTTCATAAATACCCACCTCGCGAAAACCGGCTTTTTTACATAAAGCCCGGCTGGCCGAATTAAAGGTGAAAATCCGGGATAACACTTTCCAGAAACCTTGTTGCTGTGCTTGATGCAGTAAGGCCTGTAGCAGTGGCAAGCCATAGCCTTTGCCCTGCACTCTGGGGTCAAGGTAGATAGAAAATTCGGCAATACCCCGGTAACAGTCGCGACTGCGGTAGGAGCTCAGAGCTGCAAAGCCAGTGATTCTCCCTTGCTGTTCCAGCACCAGTACAGGGTACTGATCAAGCTGTTCCAGCCAGCTTTGCAGATCAGCTTCGTTACGCAGTCGGGTTTCAAAGGTTGCATTGCCTGAGCCAATGCCCTGATTGTAAATCTGGCAAATCGCCGCAAGATCTGCCTCTTGTAGTAAACGGATCAACATACTCAACTCCTTTAGCATCTATTTGCTGAAAGCAACTATTGTTAGTGACAACTAATTAGTTAAAATTTTTAGTCTGAACAGGGCCTGACAGCGCAGCTATTCGTGCTTCTTTGCTTCACTTGCACACCCAAAGCGCGGATCACTTCAATACTGGCTTGTCGCATTTCCGGACTTAAATGTGCAATCAGTTGCTGCTCCTGCGCTATCAACTCAGCACGGATTTGCTGATACAAAGCCACACCTGTATCAGTCGCAGTTAAGGCTACGGCACGTCTATCGTCAGTCTCGGCAATACGGGTGACATAGCCTTTTTTCACCAGACTATCCACTACCCTGCTGCTGGTACTTTTATCCAGCAGCATCAGTTCGGCCAATTGCTGCAAGCGTAAAGAGCCATGCTCAGCCAAAAACTCCAGCGCATAACACTGAGTGACGGACACATCATGACAACAAATCAGATCCCGGTCGCGAAACTGGTATAAACGCACCAATTGATTCACAGCTTCGTATAAAGCTGTTGCATCTTGTTGCAGTTGCAGATCCTGTTGTGACATCAATCAAAAACTCATTTGTTGTTAGTTGCAACTAATATAAAAGCCTATTGATGAAAGATCAAGCTCAATTTGTTGTTAGTTGCAACTAAATACATTAATCCTTTGTTTAGTGCAGTTCATCAGGGTTTTATTTATCACGCCACTGGCCTATGCTAGCGTCAACTTATTGCTTTGATTGACCCAACGCGAGTGTGTATGAAATTTAGTTTTTCAGCCCTGATGATGATGGTGGCGGCAGGTGTCGCTCAGGCCACGACTGAACCTTTAACAGCCCAGCATGTATGGCAGGTTGCCAGACCCGGCGCTTTAACTTTATCTCCCAATGGCCAACAACTGGCGCTGACCGTCACCCGTTATGACTTAGCGACAGATAAAGGCGATGCCGATATTCATATTCTGGATCTTCGTACCCAGCAACTGACCGCCTTAACCCAACATCCGGATTCGGACAGTGCGCCAGCCTGGAGCCCGGACGGTCGTCAGCTGGTGTTTTTATCCAAACGTGGCAATGAACATAATCAACTGTTTTTATTGCCTTTAACTGGCGGTGAAGCCAAAGCTTTAACTAAATTACCTGTCGCAGTGCAGCAGCCGAAATGGTTTCCGGACGGCCAGCGTATTTTGTTTTTGGCCCATGTGCCTAAAGGTTTTAATGGCGATTTTGCGGCTTTAGCCGAACAACTAAAACAACGAAAAGACAATAAAGTCACAGCCAAAGTAACGGAAAACAGAGTCTACCGGCACTGGGATCGCTGGTTAACAGACGACAGTTATCCGCATTTATTCAGTATCAATATTCATACGGGCGAAATTGCCGATTTAACCCCAGGCTGGGATCGCTGGTTTAGTTTAAATGGCGACGCAGAGTTTGATATTTCTATGGATGGCCGTCAGATTGCCGTAAGCGCAGTCACCAGTGCGCCGCCTTTTGATCAGATTAATCATGACATCTTGATGGTTAAAACCGATGGCTCAGGTGAGTTTGTTAATATCACAGCAGATAATCCAGCCAGTGATAACAACCCTAAATTCAGCCCGGACGGTAAAAGCCTGGTCTATGGCGCCCAGCGCAGCACCTTTTTCACCGCAGACAATAACCAGCTGATCCGTTTTGATGTTAAAGCGGGGCAAAAAACCAATTTAACCAAAGACTGGGATATTTCGGCGGATGATTGGGAATTTGGTCCAAACGGCACTTTGTATTTCCGCGCTGCGGACAAAGCAAAATCTGCGCTGTACAGCATGCCGCTGGCTGGTGGTCAGGTGCAACAACTGCTGCGTCAGGCGGATATCAGTCAGTTGCAAGTGGGTCAACAGCAGCAGCTGTACATGGTGCAACACAGCATGAACCAGATGCCGGAAGTCTATAGTCTGGACAATAAAGGCCGCACTTTAAAACAGCTCAGCAGGTTAAATCAGGAACTGCAGCAAAGCATCCATTGGGGTAAAACTGAAGATATCAGCTTTGCCGGAGCAGATGGCAAAATGGTACAGGCCTACATTACTTATCCGCCCAATTTTGACGCCAGCAAAAAATGGCCTTTGCTGAATGTATTACATGGCGGCCCGCACAGTTACTCGGGCGACAGCTTTAGTTACCGCTGGAACTCACAGGTATTTGCCGCTGCAGGTTATGTAGTGATCCAACCCAACTTCCACGGTTCAACCAGTTTTGGTCAGGCTTTTGCCGAATCCATTCATGGCGAGCACCCAACTAAACCTTTTATGGACAGTGAGGCCGCTGTGGATTATATGATTTCGCGTGGTTTTATCGACGCTACCCGTTTAGCTGCAGCAGGCGGTAGTTATGGTGGTTATCTGGTCAGCTGGATTGCAGGTCATACCGAACGTTATAAAGCGCTGATTAACCATGCTGGTGTGTATAACCTGATGGGCCAGTTTGCTTCAGATGGCACCTCACACCGGGTGCACACTTATGGTGGCGCACCCTGGAGTGGCCTGGATACTATGTTGCAGTGGAGTCCGGCTATGTTTGCCGATAAGTTTGTCACCCCTATGCTGATTATGCACGGTGAGCAGGATTACCGCGTGCCTGTCACTCAGGGGCTGGAGATTTATGGCGTCTATAAAGGTAAAGGTCTGGACGCACGTTTGCTGTACTTCCCAAATGAAAACCACTGGATTTTAAAACCCAATAACTCCATTTTTTGGTTTAACGAATTTACCAGCTGGTTGCAGCGTTATGTACCGGCGGGTCCAACAGATTGAGTTCAACTGCTTTAACCTCGCTTTATCAGCAGCAGGTCCAGCAGGGTCTGTTGTTGTATGACGAGCCTCAATATCAGGCGATAGTGGCGTTGCAGCAAATTGCCGATCAGCTGGTTTGTGGCATGCCCACTGTGGGCTTGTATCTGCATGGCCCTGTGGGTCGTGGCAAAACCATGCTGATGGATTTGTTTTATCAGCAGCTGCCTGTGGATGGCAAAATCCGGCTGCATTTTCATCATTTTATGGCGAGGGTGCATCAGGAGTTAACACAGCATCAGGGCGAAGCCGACCCTTTATTGCAAATAGCCCGGGACTGGGCGCAACAGTACAAAGTGCTGTGTTTTGACGAGTTTTTTGTCAACGACATAGGGGATGCCATGTTATTGGGTACCTTATGGCGTTACTTGTTTCAATGTGGCGTAGTGCTGGTCACCACGTCGAATGCAGTACCGGAAGAACTGTATAAAAACGGCCTGCAACGTCAGCGTTTTTTGCCCACTATTGATTTACTGCGCCAGTACTGCAGGGTTTTAGCATTGGATAACGCTGTAGATTACCGCCGCTTAACACAAAGCCCGATGCGGTATTACCAACAAGCTGGTACTGAAGCGGAGCTAAAACAGCAAGCAGAGCAGCTGTTTGGTAAAGTGCAGCCCCTGCCCTATTTTGAACTCTTGGGTCGGAGTTTTCCGGCTTTATGGAGTAACAAACAGATCATAGCTTTTGATTTTATGGCGCTCTGCTCCGGGCCACGTAGTCAGCTGGATTATATGCAGCTGGCAAGCCGTTACCAAGCCATAGCAGTGCTTGATGTTCCGCAATTCAGCGCAATATCAGACATCGCCATTTTGCATGGTGTGGAAGACAGTTATCAGCGTGAACATCAGGATATTTATATCAGCAAACTGGATAACGAAGCCCGGCGTTTTATTGCGTTGGTGGATGAATGTTATGACAGAGGCTGCTTATTGCTGCTGAGCTCCGCTGTGGCTATTTCAGAGCTGTATCAGGCGAAACAGCTGGAGTTTGCTTTTGCCCGCTGTGAGTCACGTTTATATGAAATGCAGCAGTGGCAAGCTGCTGCGGCTGAGCAAAGCCATACCGCAGAAGCTGCTTTATCCTGAGTTACAAATAACGTCTCTATAAATAACGTATCCAGGCCTGTTGGCTGCGTTTTTTATACAAAGAGAATTGCTTAGTTGGGTAATACAAAGCTGCGGCTAACAAAACGGTGGTCAGCCAGATCCAGCCCATATGCTCCATCCCAAATCGGTCTCCCTGATTCGCGCCAAACAGTGTTAATAAAAGCCAGTGCAGCGCAAGCAGCACATACAAATGCAGTATGTAGAAAAACATTGGGGCAGAACCAAAGTTCACCAGAATTTGGCTCCACCGACCTTGTCGTTTCTCCAGCGCACAGAGCAGTAAAAACATCAGACCTAAAGTCACCAGCAGGAAATTTAACGAAGGCGGATACTTGGTCAGATTCAGTATCGACATCAGGCTGCTGATGAAATCCGGATACAATTGCCAGTCCAAAGTTTCACCATAGATGTTAAAACCACGCAGCAGCATAAAAAGCACCAAACAGCTTGCTCCTATCTGCAGCAATAAAGTGCCACGACGTTCTGCAGACATTGTTTTACTGTATAAGGGCCCCGCCAGATAACCCAGAAGAATCACGCCTATCCAGGGTAAAACCGGATAACTGGCTTTGATTTTAATGGCTCCTTCACTCACCAGATAATTACGATCATGCAAAATAGTCCAGAGCGTATAACCCCACTCATCCGGCTGAAAATTGATAGGCGTCAGCAGGTTGTGTCCAAAGACGATGCCAAAACCCAGCAGGGCCAGCACAGCTTTTGGCCACTGACTGACCAACGCCAACAGCACCATACTCAGGCCAATGGCCCAAATCACCTGCAACCAAATGGTGTCATAGTTTCCCATCCAGGCAAGAGGCAACACTATCCATTCCAAAGCTATCAGGAAGAGCCCCCTTTTTAGCAAAAAACTGCGAGGGGAACGCACAGTCCCATTGGCTGGATTGGCATACAACCAGGCCGATAAACCGGTTAAAAACACAAAAACCGGCGCACATAAATGTGCAGCAAAACGGCTGAAAAAAAGATCGGCAGAGGTAATGTCGAGATCCATAGGATCCGACACCTGCAGGTGATAAAAAAAACGCTCCCGCACATGGTCCAGCAGCATAATCAGCATCACCAGACCCCGCATCATATCGATGCTGTCAATGCGGCTACGGATAAGGGCTTGCTCAGAAGGCATAAGTCAGACTCACTTTATAAGAACGTGGTTCACCCGGCACTGTCCACAGTGCTGAATAAGAGTTATGGATATAGAACTTATCAAACAGGTTGTCGACATTTAGCTGAGCTTTCCAGTTTTGGTCCAGATCAGCAGCCCAAGACAAACCAAATAAAGTATGGGATGGCAACATATAGCTATTGTCGACTGAATCACCTAATCGTTTGGCTACATGATTGACCCTAAGCCCTAAGCGGCTTTCAACAGAACCCAAAGCCAGAACCTGAGTCAGCATCAGGCTGGCATTGTGTTTAGGTATATTGACCAGACGGCTGCCCGCCGGCACATTCACGCCCCATTCCAGATTAATCATATCCTTGGCGGTTTGGGTATCTAAGAAGGCATAAGACAATTGAGCCGATAACTGATCTGTCAGTTGACCTTGTAAGTCCAGTTCGATACCACGGCTGCTGGCTTCGCCTAAGGTGGCAGAGAAACCGACATTCACCGGATCTGAGGTCAGGATATTGGATTTTTTTGCGTCAAATAAAGCGACTGTGCCTGTGATACCTGCAGCTACAAACTTGACCCCCACTTCAACGGAGTCGCTTTGTTCAGGGTCAAAGGAATTCCCTGCATAGTCGGTGCCACTTAACGGCAGGAAACCTTCGGAATAGCTGCTGTAGAAGCTTAATTGTGGGTTCACTTCATAAACTAAACCAATACGAGGGCTAAGCTGAGAGCCTTTTTTATCCGATCGGCTGGCTTTTAACAGCTCCTGAATGTCCTGCTGATAACTGTCAAAGCGTAAGCCCAGCAGCAACTTCCAGTTTTGGCTTAAATCCATCTGGTCCTGCAGATACATACCCCAGGCTTGTTGCGATTCCTGGTTTTCATACAAAGGTGCCGGATCTGTGGCTGTGCCGCCGTAAACAGGGTTAAAAATATCTATAGCATAAGTGCCTTTTGGCCCACGAAAACGTGACAACAAGGTATATAAATCATAATCATAGGCATCAGCGCCCATCAGCAGATGATGCACTATGCCAGCTGTAGTCAGATGGCCGCTTAGTTCAAAACGCACAGAAGTGTCTTCAGCCTGATAATCACGGTAACGACGCTGCCGGGTTAAGCTTTGGCCATCGTCAAACAAGGACTGACGCGCAGCTGCTAACTCTGCATCAGACGAAAAGCCATTGAGCGATGAGTCGCGATAGCCTAAACCCGCTAAAAAGGACCAGCCATCATTCAGGCTGCTTTCATAAGACAGCTGATGGCCTGTCGCTTCAATTACTGTGGGGCCATCGTCGGGCTCACCTAAATAACGGGAGCGTGGCACAGCAGTAAAATCGCCGTTCAGTACTACTAAACCCCGATCAAATAATTGCTCTTGCTTCAGAAATTCAAACTCGTACAACAAGACGGATTGGTCGTCCAGATCAATACGCACTGAAGGGGTAAAGACTTGTTTTTTGCTGCTGACATGATCGCGGAAACTACCGTAGTTCTGCATTGCGCCATTAATCCGCACCGCTATAGTGTCGCTGATGCCATTGCTGTAATCAGCTTCCACTCTGTGCTGATCAAAACGCCCTGTTGCAAGTTGCAGATAACCTTCCTGCTGTTTTTGTGGTTTGCGGGTGACCACATTGATAGTGCCACCAGGCTCTGAGCGACCATACAAAGCAGAACCAGGTCCTTTTAAAATCTCCACATACTCCACATTGGATAAGTCGCGGTGACCACTAAAACCCCGGCCGCCGTTAAAGCCATTAATTAAATAACCGGATGGCATATTTTCATTGCCAGGAAAACCACGCAGCGAAAAACTATCCCATAAACCACCGCCATTGTTCTGGCGGGAAATGCTGGCTGAAAAATCCAACGCATCCTGGAAACGCGTTAAGGCATTGTCTTGCAACAGACTTTTGTCGATGACTGTAATGGACTGAGGTAAAGACTGAGCCGGAATATCACCACGGTAAGCCTGACGATACAGCACTTCGATACGTTCAATATCCTCTGTCGATCCCGCTGCAACTACAGGGGCAGAGGCAATAAAGCCAAGAGATAACATAAGAACACAAGGTTTAAAATTTGGCATTGGCATGATGTTTTGGGTCCGGTAGCAACAAAGATATGAGCTGAATCGATAAAGAAAGCGCAAAAATGATACAATATAACATCTCTATTCACCATCAGATTTATCTGATCTCTTTGTTGTTCTGGCGACAAAGCCGCTTGAATAAGGCCGCCCCAGCCCTGATACTGCCTTAATAAAGGCTTTTCTCAATAGATTTGGTGCCAGATGGAACAATGGTTACAGCAATTGCTGACTGACTATCAGACTTATGCCCTGCTGATTTTATTTCTGCTGACTTTTGCTGAGTCTGTGGCTGTATTGGGTTTGTTAGTGCCAGGTACAGCGCTGATGTTTAGCTTTGGTGTACTGATTGGCGCTGAACAAATGGGGTTCTGGAGCGCATGTTTAGTCGCTACAGCTGCAGCTTTAGTGGGCGACTCGTTGTCTTATTTGGCTGGGCGCAAATTCAGACCTCAGCTGGAGGGTTGGAACTGGTTGTCCCGCCAGCAAAAAGAATTGAATAAAATCAGCGGCGCTTTGGAACACAATGTGTGGCTGGCGATAGTTACAGGGCGTTTTATTGGCCCAAGCCGGCCTTTATTGCCTTTATTAGCAGGCATGTTAAAACTTCCGCCTTCGCGTTATTTCCCGGCAGCCACTCTGGCCTGTATCTTATGGCCAGTGGTTTATTTCCTGCCTGGTATTCTGGCTGGTGTGGCCTGGCAGCTCAAAGGCACCAACCTGACCTTGTTTTACAGCCTGTTAGCAGCTTCAGTGCTATTGGCTCTGGTGAGCAGTCATTTACTGAAAAAGTACTTACAACACAAAGAACAAGACCAGCCAAAACGCCACTGGTTCTGGGGCTCTTTAGTCAGTATTTTCCTGACCGCTTTTTTGTTTTTTGAATTAAGCCAGCACCCGGCTACCCCTCTGTATTTAAAAGAGTTATCCGGGCTGATGTTTTGAATCGATGTGAATGATGCAATGCCACTGCGTGGCGATTGCATCCTACGCCCTACCTAATTTCGACGATAAATGCCGTCTTACTGCCGGCCATTCTGCGGCTATGATGGAATAGACCACAGTGTCACGTACTGAGCCGTCTTTTAAAATCATATGCTGACGTAAGATACCATCCATTTTTGCGCCTAAACGTTCTATGGCTTTGCGTGAAGTCTGATTAAAAAAGTGGGTGCGAAACTCCACTGCTATAGCGCCATGCCCTTCAAATAAATTTTGCAATAACAGCAATTTAGCTTCGGTATTAATAGGAGTGCGCCGCACAGATTCTGCATACCAGGTGTAACCAATCAACGCTCTTTTATTGGCTGCGTCGACCATATAATAACGACTGGTCCCAATAATCTGACCGGTAGTTTTACAACGCACCACATAAGGTGCATCACCTTTCACTTTACCTGCCAAAGCAGCCTGCACATAATCTGGCATTTCTTCGACTGTCGGCACCATGGCATACCAGAGTTTCCAGCTTTCGCCATCAGCAACGGCCTGCTGTAAATCTGTTACATGCGTCAGCGCCATAGGCTCCAGCCGCACAAACTCACCTTCTAAAACCTCATTGTTTAACCATGTCATAGTTCTAATCCTTGATTTTTTAACCTTGCCGCTCTCTACCCATGCCAATGCTGCCGCAACTTTTGTAGTAAAAACTCAGATAAAGCTTTAAGTACAGGAGATGAGGACAAACGTTGTACTGCCAGCAAATACAGAGGTGCCTGCTCAGTTTGATAATCAGGCAATAATTTCACCAAAGCGCCGCTGTGCAAGTCAGACAGAATATCTAAACGGGATTTATAAGCAATACCTAAGCCCGCCACAGCCCAGCGCCGCACTACATCACCATCGTCTGCCACTAAAGCGCCACGCACCTGAACCTGCTGCAATTGTCCATCCAGCCAGAATTGCCATTTGCTATGCACAGCATCTCCAAGCACCAGCTGTAACACCTGATGAGAACCTAAGTCTTCTGGCCGTTCTGGGGCACCAAAACGGCGAATATACTCAGGGGAAGCACAAAGTACCCTGTGATTGTCCGGCACCAGAGGCATAGCAATCAACTGCGAATCTTTAGGTTCACCATAACGTAAAACCAGATCCACAGGCTGGCGACCTAAATCTGCCAGCCTGTCACTGACACGAATTTTCAGCTGAAGTTTAGGATGTTGCTGTTGAAACTCAGCCAGCCATAACACCAGATTATTACGCCCAAAATCCGATGGCACAGACAAGGTCAATTCACCGGATAATTGCTCTTTGCCCAGTTGCAATAACTGCTGCCCCTGCCCCAATAGCTGGATCGCCTGGCGTGCATACTCCAGATAAACCACTCCGGCTGAAGTTAACCTTAAACTGCGGGTGGAACGTAAAATAAGCACAGTATTCAGCTGCTGCTCCAGCCGTTTTAATGCCACACTGGCCAGCGCAGAGGAAAGACCCAGTTCACGCGCAGCAGCGGAGATAGAACCTAAGTCAGCTGTCAGCACAAAAAGTTGTAAATCGTCAGTTCTGAGCATCATTATCAAATATTTTTTGAAACTTAATCCAAATTTAGCATGTTTTTCTAGCTAGTTAGTCCTTTTAAACTAGAGGCAGTAATCCATTGGAGCCTCCAGATGAAAGCCATAGTTTATAACCAGAATTTACCAGCCACAGACCCTTTGTCTTTATACGACACAGAGCTGCCGACCCCAACACCGGGTGAAAACGATCTGCTGATCGCAGTAAAGGCGGTCTCTGTCAATCCGGTTGATACTAAAATCCGCCGTAACGTCGATACAGAGGGCCAGCCAAGAGTTCTGGGCTGGGATGCGGCCGGAGTGGTGGTCTCAGTGGGCAGCGCAGTCACAGGCTTTCAGGCAGGTGACGAAGTATGGTACGCAGGCGCTATTGATAAACCAGGCTCAAACAGCGAGTTTCAGTTGGTTGACCAACGTATCGTCAGCCACAAACCAAGGAGTTTAAGTTTTAGCGAAGCCGCAGCTTTGCCTTTAACGGCCATAACTGCATGGGAGCTGTTATTCGACCGGCTGGAATTACATAACCAGAACACCAAAGGTAAATCTTTGCTGGTGATTGGTGCTGCAGGGGGTGTAGGTTCAGTGCTGTTGCAACTGGCGCGACAAAAAACTCAGTTAAAGGTGATTGGCACAGCTTCCAGAGCGCAAAGCAAGGACTGGGTGAAATCATTAGGTGCGGATGTAGTGCTGGACCACCGCAAGCCGATGGCAGCGCAGCTCAAAGAGCTGGGTCTGGCTGAAGTGGATTATGTCATCAGTCTGACTCACACAGACCATCACTTTAACGATATTCTGGAGCTGATCAAACCTCAGGGTAAGCTGGCTTTGATTGACGATCCTGAACCTATAGATGTGCGGCAACTGAAACGAAAAAGTGTATCTTTGCACTGGGAACTGATGTTTACCCGTTCTTTGTATCAAACCGAAGACATGAATGCACAACAGCAGTTATTGCAGCAGGTTGCTGATATGGTCGATGCAGGCCAGTTACAAACCACCTTAAGCGCAGATTTTGGCCAGATTAATGCCGAAAACCTACGCAGAGCCCATCAATTGATCGAAAGTCAACAAAGTATAGGCAAACTGGTGTTAAGCGGTTTTTAAACTACTTGAGCTTAAGGCTGCGCTTGTTGCGTAGCCTTTTCAATCCGCTCTTTGGTATCAGGATGCGAACTTAAATACTCCAGCCAGGGCGACAGCTGTTCTTTGGGTTGGTCTTTGGTCAGAGCCAGCATAGCTTCAACAAAAGCATGAGGCGACTTGTTGAGCTTTACTAAAGCTTTAGTGGAAAAGTAATCGGCCTGGCGTTCCATATCTCTTGAAAAAGCAGACTGAACCAGTGAAGTACCAGTACCCAACACAGCTTCGGTGACCCCTTCCAGATCACTAAATAACACTGACATCACTATAGTGCTGGCGGTCGCCTGAGCGGCCAGCGTCATACCATGCCGATGCTCAACATGCCCTACTTCATGCAGCAAAACAGCCAGAATAGCGTCTGGTTTTGTTTCCAGCCGTCTGACCAGCTCATCGGTAATAGTCAGGTAACCACCAGGTAAAGCAAAAGCATTGGCCCCCAGGGTTTTACTGGCTCGAAAATGCAATTGATACTGATAGCCGCTGCTTAACTGCAGTTGCCCCAAAGCCTGTTGCCACTGGCTGCGGATTGACTGCTGCAATTGCGGACTGAGCTCAGAGTCAGACAACAAAGTACGGTCAAACACCTGCATACTTTGTTTACCTATACTTTCTTCAACAGCAACAGGGATGAATGGCACCATTGCTGTGGCAGCTTTGGGCAAACCTACTGCAGTTAACCACCAGATCAGTATAGGAACTGCTATCACTGACAACACAATAAGCGACTTATTGGTTTCCAGTTTGAGAGTCACATTCTGACGACCCCCTTTAGGCCAACGCCAGCTGGAGTCATCCGGTGAGAACACAGCACCAGTATTAAACAACAACTCAGCAGGCAAGCCAGGCAAAACTTCAGCCATTTGATACTGGTCTTCTGTGACTTCCATCAAAAGTGAGTTGTCTTGCTCAGCATACAACTGAACCAGCCCCTGTTCGGTTAAATGCAACAGGGCCGCGCAGTGCCCGGTACTGGCGGCTTGTTGAAGCTTTCCTTTGACAATGATCATCTGCTGTTAAGTCAGGGATAAATCAACGTCAAATAGATCGGCAGCCTGTTCAGCAAAAACAGATGAATTCTGCTGCAACGGATCGGTCAGAGTATCCATAGCCGGATAAACTGTGACTTCTGTGGCTGCCGCAAGTAAAGCTGTCATACGTACTTTTGTCCATGGATAAGCCAAACCTAAAGTGAACAACACCAACAGCATATTGGTTGTAGTCACCCAGACTAAATCAACGGCCTCCAGATTCGAATGCAATTCCGCTGTTTGTGGTAAAAGGGTTGAATTCAGCAAATGATTACGGATCATCGCGGTATACACTGCACCTGCCAGCGTAAAGATGCCAAAAAAAGCCACGTACAACAGGAACAAAGCCAAACTGAAACCCGCTTCAGGCTCTGGCATAGCAAAACCAGCCACTGCAGCAGCAATACCACAAACAACACCTAAACCAACAGCTACAGCAAAAGAGGTTAATGCGGCTTTGTAGTAAGCAGAAGTGCGGGTGCTGACCTCTAATTGCTTGCCACCAAAACTGATATGACTAAAGATAAACTGATCCAACTTCTTCAATGCCCAAGGCATAGCAAGATACAAAGTGAAAACACTTAAAATTGGCAATAACAGGTAATAAATACAGGCAGAACCATAAGTGCCGTGAAAACCAAAACGTACGTTGCGGTAGCTGGTCATCCGCAAACTAAATTTCATTCCCTGCACCAGTATCCAGGGTAAAGCAATTAAAAAAGCCAAAGCAGCCATCAAACCAAAAATAGGACTGAACGTACTTAAAACAGAAATCAAGGCAAACACAATAACAGCAATAATGCGGCCTTTCAGAATTTGAATAGGGGTCGCTAAATAACGGAAACTATGACCATCAACTTTGGTATGGCCATAAAAATATTGGGTAGTTCGTACTTTCGCCCAGGCACTGTAGATGCCCAACGTGACTATAGTCAGCAGGATATTCACTATCCAGATGCCAAAAAATTCAGCTCCCCGGCCAGAAAATTGTACAGTTGAACGACGCGCAGCAGCCACTGCGGATGCAGCAGCAGGATCTTGAATGTCCATATGAGTATGTCCTTTAAATAATAAACCCCGTTAGTTAAACCAAAACAAGAATTATTGTCAACATTTTGTAACTAAGAAAAGATTCACCCTAACTAAGCCAATCTGTTGTTGTGCTGAGAAAAGTCCGGCACAGTGCGCTGGTAGTTTTGCCCTGTCAGGCTGGAGGTCACGATAAAATCCGCTGTTGCTTTATTACAGGCCACTGGGATATTCCAGACCACAGCTAAACGGATCAGCGCCTTTACATCAGGATCATGAGGCTGAGACGACAGCGGATCCCAAAAAAACACCAGCCAGTCAATTTTCTGTTCGGCAATTAAAGCACCAATTTGCTGGTCACCGCCCAAAGGACCACTGGCGAGGCACATGACCTCTTTGTTTAGCGCTTCATTCAATAAACGACCCGTAGTGCCTGTTGCCACCAGTTGTTTATCCTGAAAAAAATCAGCATGCGCTCTGACCCACTCCAGCAATTCTGCCTTTTTCCCATCATGTGCAACCAAGGCAATAGTCTTCATCCGTTCCCCCTTTTAGTTTGCAAAACCTTTTATAGCGCACCTGCACCAATCAGGTTTCTGGTCAACCCAGAGGATATATGAAGACTCCGGCTCTGGCTACGCATCGCAACAGATGGATCAGGCTGATCGCCAGACGCTAAGAAAAAATTAGCTAATTTCGGTATTAATTTGTTCGAAACACTTGCGGTATATGCAAGCTGGATTAGACTCTTAGGGCATTTACAAAAACAGGTACAAACAAACTTATTCAGACGCTCGCAGTGTTAAACTTCTGATTGATATATAAAAGTCTGAGTTCTCCCCTCCTGGTGGCTGTGCTCGGTTTCTGTCAGAACAGGACGTCTGATCATGATTAACTCACATGGAGAGTACGATGGTCACACGCAGAACAATTCTTAAAGCAGGTCTGGCTCTGGGAGCCACAGCAGTATTTTCTGGTGCAATAGGAGGCCTGAGCGCCTTCGCACAAAACACTCTGCGTGTAAGGCGCAGCCTGCATAACATGCCACTGAACGATCCTGATCTGTCGGCCTATCGGGATTTTGTTGGCATGATGCAGGCCAAAAATCAGAAAGATCCGGTAAGCTGGCTGCAGTATTCACTGATGCATGGAGCTTACAACGGTGGCTACCGTTACTGTCCACACGGTGACTGGTATTTTTTACCCTGGCATCGCGAGTTTGTTTTGATGTATGAGAATGCGGTGATAGCACTTACAGGCAAAAAAGACTTTGCTATGCCTTATTGGGACTGGAGTATTGATCGGGTGATGCCAAAGGCTTTTACAGATCAAAGTTACGGCGGCAAACCCAATCCGCTTTATGTATCAGGGCGCACACTCAACACACCTAATTGGCCTTTGCCTGATGCCTGGGTAGCCCCTGATGTTCTGGCGAGAAAAGTCTACGCTGAAACAAATTTTCAATTGTTTGGTACCAGCAAAAACCCCAATCAACACAATCTGGACATGAGCTGGGTGGTCAAAGGCGGCGGCACCCAAGGGTTTCTGGAAGGCACCCCTCATAATCTGATCCACAATTCGATAGGTGCTTTTATGCCAACGGCGGGTTCGCCACGGGATCCAATATTTATGATGCACCACAGCAATATAGATAGGATCTGGGCGGTGTGGAATGCGTTGGGTCGTAGCAATACTGCAGATATGACGCCGTCGGATCGCAATTTGTGGCTGAATATGAACTTCAAGAATAATTACTTATCCCCTAAAGGTGAGCTATACAGCGCTTATCCACGGGATCTGCAGGACACCAAAGCTCTTGGCTACACTTATCCAGGTCTGCCTAAACCGGACAATCTATTAGCGGATCCAGTGCGTGATGCCCGCCTGTTATCCTTACTTGCTGCGGGCAGCACCAGCGACACCCTGGAAGTGTTGCGTGTTTTACCTGCAGCTAACAAAGATGCCGCAACACTAAAAGCTCCACTGGTGAAGAGCGTCCGGTTCTCTGCTTCCCTGAAAAATCAGGTGATGGCGCCAACAACTGAGTCAGCAACCCAGCCGGATGCAGCGGAAGTCTTTGCCATCATTCGTGATATGGCCGTAGGGCCAGATGTTTCTTCAGTGCGGGTTTTTGTTAATGCTCCGGCATTGTCAGCCAGTACCCCACTGGACAGCGAACATTTTGCGGGAGAAATAGGTTTCCTGGCCCATCCAGACACTGAGGGCGAGCATGCAGGTCATCAGAAAACGCCACCATCTGCCCTGATTGAACTGACTGACATTGTACGTGACTTAGCAAAGCGTGGCTTGTTAACCACAGACAACATCTCTGTACAATTAGTGCCAGTATTACGCGAAGGAGCAAAAGATGGTGCCGGCGCGACGATAATACCGGCCTCCATAGAAATTGTCGTAGTCTGAGCACACCTCAGACAAGCTGAAGATCGTGCGCCCTTGAGCCATGCAATTGCAGGGCTTAAGGGCGTAGTTATCTGTAACCACAAGGCCGCTGCAGGTATATACTTACCCCAGACTACCAGTTGTTTGTCCTTTGGAGCACATCCATGATGACCCGCCTTTTGTTCAGCGCCCTGCTTGCTGTAGCAGGCTGTAACTCTAGTTCCGCCTCAGATCAGAAAGTCGCAGCACTGCAAAATGCCCGCTTGCCGGCCACTTTATGTCTCAGGCTTGACCCTGCCACAGAGGCCGGAGTTTCAAAGGGCGATATCCGGCTGCAGATCCAAATACGTAATCAGCAGGCTTCAAACCGCTACAGTTCTGCGTTTCAGCTTTTCTTAGTGCGGGAAGATGGCGACCGTCTGTTGCTGCACAGCTTTGGTCTGCAGCCAGACAGAGAGGAGCAGGGTTCTGTATTACCTCAACAGGTCCAGTTGACACTGCAGGGTCAGCAACTGATCCCGGATAGCCAGGGTCTGGTCTGTTTTGAACTGACTCAGGACCCGGAGCCAGAGTCAGAGTCAGCAGAACACCTGGTGCCAAAGGATGTTGCAATTCGCTGGAACCCAATTCAAATAAGCTCAGGAAGTTAACGAGTTAGCTTTTAAATATCAGTTAAAAAAAAGCCCGGCAAAGCCGGGCAAACAACCAAGGTCCACGTAAAAACTCTGTACTTGGGTTAATCTATCAACCGACGATTTTTTTCATCGCGGTCATATAGCCCCTTAACTTTTTGCCAACCAGCTCTACAGGATGCTGGCGTATTGCTTCGTTCACAGCAATAAGGCGAATATTGTCTACACCATTGGCAGCAGAGCTTAAGCCCTTGCCAACATAGTCAGTGCTTAAGGTGTTGACGAAATCACGTAACAGCGGCACTGCGGCGTTACTGAACAGGTAGTTACCGTATTCAGCAGTGTCTGAAATCACCACGTTCATTTCGTACAAACGTTTACGCGCTATGGTGTTGGCGATCAAGGGTGTTTCGTGCAATGACTCGTAGTAAGCCGATTCTTCGACAATACCTGCAGCAACCATGGTTTCAAACGCCAGTTCAACACCGGCCTTCACCATAGCGACAAACAAAATGCCGCGGTCGAAATAATCCTGTTCAGGAATTTGTTCGCTGGATACAGGTGCATTTTCAAAACCGGATTGACGGGTTTCTTCGCGCCAGCCAAACAGCTGCTTATCATCATTGGCCCAGTCGGCCATCATAGTGCGGGAGAATTCACCGCTGATGATATCGTCCATATGTTTTTCAAAGAGTGGACGTAAGGTCACCTTTAATTCTTCAGCTAAATCATAAGCTTTGATCTTGGCCGGGTTAGACAAACGGTCCATCATATGAGTGATGCCACCGTGTTTTAAGGCTTCAGTCACAGTTTCCCAACCAAACTGGATTAACTTAGCTGCATAACCTGTTTCCACACCTTCGGCCACTAACTTGTCGTACGCCAGAATAGAGCCGGTTTGTAACATGCCACATAAAATGGTTTGTTCGCCCATTAAGTCCGACTTCACTTCGGCCACAAAAGACGATTCCAGTACACCAGCACGGTCGCCACCAGTTGCAGAAGCGTAAGCCTTGGCAATTTCTAAACCTAAACCTTTAGGGTCGTTTTCAGGGTGCACAGCAATCAAAGTTGGAACACCAAAACCCCTTTTGTATTCTTCACGCACTTCAGTGCCAGGACACTTAGGTGCCACCATCACGACTGTGATGTCTTTACGAATTTGTGTGCCTTCCTCAACTATGTTGAAACCGTGCGAATAAGCTAAAGTTGAGCCTTGTTTCATCAACGGCATCACAGCTTTCACCACTGACGTATGCTGCTTATCCGGTGTCAGGTTTAATACTAAATCTGCAGTTGGGATTAACTCTTCGTAAGTACCTACGTTAAAACCATTGTCAGACGCGTTCTGGAACGACTTACGTTTGGCGGCAATAGCTTCGGCACGTAAGGCATAAGAAATATCAATGCCTGAGTCACGCATATTCAGGCCCTGGTTTAAGCCCTGAGCACCACAACCTACGATCACCACTTTCCAGCCTTTTAATAAGTCAGAGCCTTTAGCAAACTCTTCTTTGGCCATAAAACGGCATTTACCTAACTGTTTTAACTGTTGACGCAAATTTAATGTATTGAAGTAGTTACTCATAACAAATCCTGACGAATTCTTTTAGCAGGCCATCTGTTGGGCTCAGCGTAACAGGGCAGAGAGGTCATGCACTGTTTTGATGCTATCGAGAATAAAACAGTGCAATGATTGCGTGAAGTGATATATTCACAATACAGTATTTCATTTTATGCAACACGGTTAATAACGACTGATGGATATTCGCAACGCCCAGCTTTTTTTGCATCTGGCCAGCAGCCTGAACTTTGCCCGCACCAGCGAACAAATGTATGTCAGCCCTTCCACCTTAAGCCGGGTGATCCAGCGCATGGAAGAAGAGCTAAGCGTAGAGTTATTCCAGCGGGATAACCGCTCTGTACGACTGACTTTGGCGGGCCAAAAAGTGCAGACTTTTGTGAAACATTATTTAGAGCAATGGCATCAGCTACAAATTGCTCTGAGTGAAACCAGTGCGTCGTTAAGCGGTGAAATCCGGCTCTTTTGCACTGTCACCGCCAGCTTCAGTCATCTGCCTGCTATATTGGATAAATTCCGTCTGGTGTGCCCTTTGGCAGAAATTAAGCTCATTACAGGCGACGCTTCTGCGGCTTTGGAGAAAGTAAAACAAGATGAAGCTGATATAGCTTTGGCTGTCTATCCCGAGCATTTTCCGCTCAATATGGCCTTTCGCAGTATTGCCAAGGTACCACTGCAATTGATAGCGCCGGTGATCCCCTGCAAAACCAATGATTTGCTTAGCCAAAGCCCAATTCCCTGGGAGCAGGTGCCTTTTATTTTGCCTGAGCATGGTCCTGTGCGTAGTCGTTTTGAGTTGTGGCGTAAAGCCCGTATTGCAGAACCTAAAGTGGTCGCCAAAGTAGAAGGTCATGAGGCTATGGTCAGTATGGTGGCTTTGGGCACTGGCGTGGCCTTAGTGCCCGCTATAGTGGCGCAACAAAGCCCGGCACGGGACAGAGTGCGTTATTTAACGCAAGGCGATGAATTTGCGCCTTTTGATTTAGGTTTGTGTATTTTATCGAAGCGGCTGCACGAGCCGCTATTAAGAGCATTCTGGCAGGTTGCATCAGAGCTGATTTAGCGCTGATGCTTATTTGATCACCCGAAGATGAGACACTTTTTTGCCTTTGTTTGGATCCGTTGGTTCGTCATCTGACGGATGCTGCTCAGCACTGCCCATTTCATCGCCACCTGACGCAGAGTCCGGGTGATGCATATCTTCATCGCTATCTTCTTCTGCATCAAACATAGTACCTGCACCATTTTCACGGGCATAAATAGCCAGTACAGCTTTGATGGGGACAGTCAGCGCAAAAGGTTTACCACCAAAACGAGCGTTAAAGGTAATCACATCATTACCCATCAACATATTGCCTACTGCCGAAGGCAATATGTTCAGCACAATCTGACCGTTCTGAATATGCTGAGTTGGCACTTTACAGCCCTGAATACTGGCATTCACCACCAGATAAGGCGTTAAATTGTTATCCACTATCCATTCGTAAAAAGCCCGGATTAAATAAGGCTTATTCGGGGTCATATCCATCAGTAACCACGCCCCCGACGGATCTCACGTTCAGCTTCAGTTAAAGATTGCTGAAAGCCATCGCGTTCAAAAATACGGGTCATATAAGTTTGTAATAATTTACTGCCGGTTCCGGTCAGTTCAATATCTAATAATGGCAAACGCCATAGCAAAGCCGCCAGATAACAATCGATCAGGCTGTATTCTTCACTCATAAAATACGGATGTTCCTGAAACAAAGGCGCCATCGCCAGCAAACCTTCACGCAAATCACGACGCGCTATAGCAGCATCCGGAGCATTTTTCAGAATTTTATCCGCTAAACCATACCAGTCTTTTTCGATGCGGTGCATCATTAAACGGGCATTAGCGCGGGCCACAGGATAAACAGGCATTAAGGGTGGGTGTGGGAAACGCTCGTCCAGGTATTCGTTAATAATATCGGCTTTAAATAAAGCTAAATCTCTGTCCATCAAAGTGGGCAAAGAACCATAAGGATTAACCTCGTAGACATCTTCAGGCAGGCTATCTGTACTGACCTGAATAATATCAACTGTGACGCCTTTCTCCGCCAGCACCATTCTGACCTGATGACAGTACATGTCATTGGCTGTTGAAAACAAGGTCATTACAGCACGTCTGTTGGCAGAAATCGCCATAGGATCCTCCGGTTATAAGCAAAAATACAAAGGGGCCTCGCGGCCCCTTTAAAGGCTAACTCTCTTGTCCTTAGTGGACGTCTCTCCAGTATTCTTTCTTCAGCAGGAAAGCGAAGATAAAGAAAATACCTAAGAAGATCAGAACTTTAATACCTAGGCTGCGCGACTCTAGTTTGGAAGGCTCACCTACATATTCCAGATAGTTCACCAGATCAGCGACAGCACTGTCATATTCTTCAGTACTCAACTCACCTGAACCATCTGTTTTAATACCTACATACACTTCTGTTGATACACCATCCACTAAACGTGTTTCAGTGGCTTTGTAAGGAATACCCTGCAGCTCCTGCAACACATGTGGCATACCGACCATAGGAAACACTTCGTTGTTCACACCAAATGGACGAGTTGGATCAGCGTAAAAAGAACGCATATAAGTGTACAACCAGTCTGGTCCACGCACACGGGCCACGTTGGTTAAATCTGGTGGCGCAGCACCAAACCAGTTTGCCAGATCCGCTTTAGGTGCCGCATTTTTAATATGGTCACCCACTTTATTGGCCGTGAAACCTAAAGTTTCCATACCAATATCTTCCGGAATACCTAAATCACGAAAGGTACGTGAATAACGCTGGTACTCCATTTGGTGACACCCCAGGCAATAGTTCTGGAAGATGCGGGCACCACGTTGCAGCGACTCTTTATCTGTCAAATCTATGGGGGCTTTATCCAGAGGCACTGTTGAACCTGCCGCCATAGCGGCGCTGGATGCAACCAGCGCTAATACAGTAAATAACTTCTTAATCATCAGGATAACCTCACTGGCAACGGCTTGGTTTTCTCATTTTTGCTGTAGAACCATAACAGGCCAAAGTAAGCAAAATAAGTGAAAGAGAAAATCTGCGCTAACAAGGTATAAAACGGAGTCGCTGGTAATACACCTAATACACCTAAGGCAACAAAGCTGATGCAGAAATTAATCAGGTTCGCTTTGTGCAAAGTGCTGCGGTAACGGACAGAACGCACAGGGCAACGATCCAACCATGGCAACAGAGCCAGGAACAGAATAGCCAGGAACATAAAGATCGCACCAAACAGCTGATCAGGCACAGCACGTAAAATGGCGTAGAAAGGCGTAAAGTACCAGACCGGCGCTATATGGTCAGGCGTTTTCATTGGGTTTGCTGGCTCAAAGTTTGGCGGCTCCAGGAAGTAACCACCACCTTCAGGGGCAAAGAAGATCACAAAACAGAAAATAAACAGGAAACCCACCACACCCACTATGTCTTTCACCGTGTAGTACGGGTGGAAAGGAATAGCATCAACGATAATTTTTTTACCGCCTTTGGTGAAATACTGGTGAAAGGTAAATTTGTCTGAGACATTGTTTTCGATTTTTTCGCCGTTATTTTCACGTTTTACATCTATACCATCAGGGTTGTTTGAACCTACTTCATGCAGAGCTATGATGTGCAGGAACACCAGTACAACCAGTACCAATGGTAAAGCAATGACGTGTAAGGCAAAGAAACGGTTTAAAGTTGCACCGGAAATCACGTAGTCACCACGGATCCACAAGGTTAAATCATCACCAATCACCGGAATAACACCGAAGATCGAAATAATCACCTGAGCACCCCAGAACGACATCTGACCCCAGGGTAATAAATACCCCATAAAGGCTTCAGCCATTAAGACTAAGAAAATCAGCATACCGAAGATCCACAGCAGCTCCCGTGGTTTCTGGTATGAGCCATACATCATGCCACGCAGCATGTGCAGGTAAACAACAACAAAGAAGGCAGAAGCACCGGTAGAGTGCATATAACGCAGCAGCCAGCCGTACTCGACATCACGCATGATGTATTCAACAGAAGCGAAAGCGCCTTCGGCACTTGGCACGAAGTTCATCGTTAACCAGATACCAGTCAGAATTTGGTTCACCAGTACTAACATGGCTAAAGAGCCAAAGAAGTACCAGAAGTTAAAGTTTTTTGGCGCCGGGTACTGCATCACGTGGAGATTCATTTTCTCCATAAATGGCATGCGGTACTCAATCCAGCTCATAAAGTTTTTAAACATTAAGCTGTCCCCTCATCTTCACCAATCAAAATGGTGGTGTCATCGACAAACATATAAGGTGGGATCATCAGGTTTTTAGGTGCCGGAACGCCAGAGAACACCCGACCAGCCATATCATAAGTAGAGCCGTGACATGGACAGAAGAAACCTGAAGGCATGCCTTCAACCTGGGCTTCAAAGTCTTTCATAATGTAAGTTGGAGAACAGCCGAGGTGAGTACAGATCCCAACAGCTACAAAAATTTCTGGTTTTTTTGAACGGTGAGTATTTTTTGCGTAATCAGGCTGTTGCGGGTCTTCGGAACCTGGGTCACGAAGTTTATCATCGAAATTGCTTAAGGTTTCCAGCATGGCCGGAGTCCGTTTAACGATCCATACCGGCTTGCCCCGCCACTCAACCCGAATTAACTGCCCGTCTTCGAGTTTGCTAATGTCAGCGGTGACTGCAGCACCAGCTTGTTTAGCTTTTTCACTCGGATTCCAGGAAGCAATAAAGGGAACAGCAGCTCCAATCGCACCAACCCCACCAACTACAGAAGTTGCTATGGTCAGAAAGCGACGGCGACCATGATCTACAGGCGCATTGCTCATCCACTCATCTCCACGTTAAACGCTTAAATACTGATATTTTAAGCGGCTGAATTACAGCGATTATTATAAGTTGAAAAATACGGCGGATCATAATGAAAAGCCCTGCTTTACACAAGGATTTAGCCGAATTCTCTTTGTTATGACATCAGTTTTTCGATAAAACACCGAACCAGAATAGTCAGTAAAACTTTGCATCACCATGTTTTCACCGGAAAAAGACCTTTGTGTTGTGATCAGACGCAAAAGTAGCGGCTTTAAAATGGACTGCATTTCAAATCGACGGACAAAAAATGAAAAGCTAAAAACTGAGAGTAAGACCACTATAGCGCGGTAAGTATTTTGCACAATACAGTAAATAAAAAACCCGGTACAAGACCGGGTTCTTTGCAACAAAAAACGAATTAACGTTTTGAGTACTGTGGACGCTTACGAGCTTTATGCAGACCCACTTTCTTACGTTCAACTTTACGGGCGTCACGAGTGACGAAACCAGCTTTACGTAATGCAGGGCGCAGAGACTCGTCGAACTCCATCAGAGCGCGGGTGATACCGTGGCGGATTGCGCCAGCCTGACCAGAAATACCACCACCTTTAACAGTGACGTATAAGTCAAACTTGCCTACCATTTCCACTAACTCTAACGGTTGCATTACAACCATACGAGCAGTTTCACGACCGAAGTATTCAGTGATAGAGCGTTGGTTGATAACGATGTTACCTGAACCTGCTTTGATGAATACACGAGCTGTAGAGGTCTTACGACGACCAGTACCGTAATATTGATTAGTTGCCATGTTCTGCTCCGATTAGATATCTAAAACTTGCGGTTGCTGAGCAGCATGTTGATGCTCGGCGCCTGCATAAACTTTTAACTTACGGAACATAGCGCGGCCCAGAGGACCTTTAGGCAACATACCTTTTACGGCTGCTTCCAATACCATCTCCGGCTTCTTCACAAGCAGTTTTTCAAAGTTAATTTCTTTGATACCACCTGGGAAACCACTGTGAGAGTAGTACATTTTGTTTTTTGCTTTGTTACCAGTGACAGTCACTTTATCAGCATTTACAACGATGATGTAATCACCGGTATCAACGTGTGGAGTGAACTCTGGTTTGTGCTTTCCGCGTAAACGAAGAGCGATCTCAGTTGCGATACGACCAAGTGTCTTACCTGTTGCATCAACAACGAACCAGTCACGTTGAACGCTTTCTGGCTTAGCAGTAAAAGTTTTCATCTAAAAACTACCCAAAAAAAAATAACACTGTTACACCTAACACAATCTTCATTGTGTCGCTTATCGCACCCCTTCGAGTACATAAACTGCCAGGCTACGGCAATTTCAGGCTGTAACGTGGGCCGGGCGCGGATTATATAGTAACCACTGACAAAAAACAGCCATTTCTGCAAAAATTTAAGGTAAATGTTCGCTGGCCAGATAATCGTGCGACTGCATTTCCTGCAACCGGCTTAAACAACGTTTAAATTCAAAGGACAAAATGCCCTCTGTATACAGCTGCTCCATAGGCACAGAAGCTGAAATAATCAGTTTGACATGACGCTCGTAGAATTCATCGACCAGCGCGATAAAGCGCCGGGCCACGTCATCACGGGTTTGCCCCATTTGAGTGACGTTCGATAACAATACGGTGTGATAACACTTACTCAGCTCCATATAGTCATACTGACTACGAGCCGTTTCGCACAGCTCTGCAAAATCAAACCAGATAATGCCATCCGCTTCTTTGCGACTGGTGAGTGTACGGCCTGCTATTTCTATTTGTGCTTTATCCTGACGCGGATCCACAGACAAGGCTAAAAAGTATTCGGCCAGATTGCAGTCGGCTTTTTCATCCAGAGGCGAATGATAAATCTCAGCCTGAGTTAAAGTACGAAGGCGGTAATCTATACCACTGTCGACATTCACTATTTCCGTATGTTGCTTAATCAAAGCTATCGCAGGCAAAAAACGCGCGCGTTGCAGACCATTACGATACAAGCCATCAGGCTCAATGTTAGAGGTGGCCACCAACGTAATACCGCGGGCAAAGAGCTCCTGCATCAGGGTGCCTAAAATCATAGCGTCAGTGATATCGGAGACAAAAAACTCATCAAAACACAAAATGTCAGTTTCAGCTTTAAAGCGATCAGCTACTACTTTTAACGGATCCGACACTCCAGGCAGAGACTTTAACTCCTGATGCACTTTGTGCATAAAGCGGTGAAAGTGGATACGCAGCTTACGTGTGGTCGGCAGGCATTCATAAAAAGTGTCCACCAGATAGGTTTTACCACGCCCTACTCCGCCCCAGAAATACAGGCCTTGCAGGGGTTGTGCTTCCGGCTTTTTCCCCAGCAGTTTATCCAGAAAACCTTGCTTAGCAGGCTTTTGTTTAACAAATTGCTGATACAGACGTTCCAGCTGCTGCACCGCATTTTGCTGAGCGGCATCAAACAGAAAATCATCTCGTTGCAGGTCTTGTTGATATTTTTGCAGTGGTGTAGTCATGCCAGATATTGAAAAATAAGCCAATTAACCTTAAATAATGGTCGTAATAGTAACATGCCTTACCACTCTGGATAAGAAGATAGGTTAAACTATTGTTGAACTAACTAATTTTTCAGGAGTTGTTATGACTGTTACTTTTGCCTTGGCCTGGTTAGTAGCTGGCTTAGTGGTTGGCATAGTGGCAACCCGCTTGTACTGTTTGCGTCAATTTAGTCAAAGCAAACTGCAGCTGGAGCTAAACGAAACCAAACAGCAGCTGCAGCAATACCGTAGCGATGTCACCGAACACGTGGAAACCACTCATCAGCTGATGAGTCAGTTGCACGAAAACTATGAAAAAATTGCCCGCCATATGGCTCAGACCAAGATGCAGTTGATCGAAAGACCAACTTTTGACAACCGTAGCGAGCTGAATTATTTCGCAGCAGACACTACGGCACAAATACGCCAGTCGATCCATAAACTGGATGAGCGTCGCAAAGTGAAGGATGAACCATCCTATCAGCCATTGGATTATTCCAATACAGCCAGTGGCTTAATGAAAAATAAAACTGAGCGAAACCCATCGGACAACTGAACTTTTCGACTGGTAAAGCATTCTTAGTGACGTCATTTGTACAGTGGCGTCGTCCGTGTAAAGGAGCATTACCTATATGAAGTCGCAGTTATCTTTAGTTACTGTCAGTATTTTAACCGCCTTTCTGCTGGCGCAACCCGCGCCAGCTCAGGCCAAGCTGCCATTTTTTGGCGCTGGCGATCAGGAAATGCCAAGTCTGGCCCCTATGCTGGAGAACGTCACTCCTGCTGTAGTCAATATCTCAGTGGCCGGCAGCCGTGAAGTTCGTCAACGTTTACCTGGTGGTTTAGAGCAATTCCTTGGCCGTCGGGGCGAGTTACGTCAGGAACAACCTTTCCGTGGTTTGGGTTCAGGTGTCATCATTGACGCTAAAAAAGGTTATGTGGTGACTAACCATCACGTGATTAATGAAGCCTCTGAAATTCAGGTGACCTTAAAAGATGGTCGCAGCTACAAAGCGAAAAAAATTGGCGAAGATCCGGAAAGTGATATAGCCCTGCTGCAAATTGAAGCTGAAGGTCTGACTCAGGTTGAACTGGCCGATTCCGATATTTTAAGAGTGGGTGATTTTACCGTAGCTATAGGTAATCCTTTTGGCTTAGGTCAAACCGTCACTTCAGGTATTGTCAGTGCATTAGGCCGTGGTGGTTTAGGCATTGAAGGTTATGAAGACTTTATTCAAACCGATGCAGCCATCAACAGCGGTAACTCAGGCGGCGCTTTAGTCAACCTTAAAGGCCAGTTGATTGGCATCAACACAGCCATCATAGGCCCTAATGGCGGCAATATAGGCATAGGTTTTGCTATTCCTGCCAATATGATGAAAAACCTGGTGGCTCAGTTTGTCGAATACGGCGAAGTGCGTCGTGGCGCTTTGGGGATCAGAGGGGGTGATTTAAACGCTGAAATTGCCAAGGCCATGAAAACAAAAACCAGTAAAGGCGGCTGGGTGCAGGAAGTAATACCGGGCTCAGCAGCCGACAAAGCCGGCCTGAAAAGTGGTGATATTATTACCCATCTGAACGGCAAAAAAGTTGAATCTTTTACTGAAGTTCGCGCCAAAATTGCCACACTGGGTGTAGGCAAAGAAATAGCTTTGGGTATTTTGCGTGATGATAAAGCGCTGACGGTGAAAGTGACGCTGGAAGCTGCAGAAGCCGCCACAGCAGAAGCCAAAGTACTGCATCCTATGCTTGAAGGCGCCAGTTTAACAGATGGCAAAACACCGGATGGTGAAAATGGCATCGTCATTGATGAAGTGGCTGCCCGCTCTCCGGCTGCGGCATTGGGCCTGGAAAAAGGCGATGTGATTATTGGCGTCAGTCGCAGCAGAGTGAACAACACCAAGGAGCTGCGTGAGTTGTTAGGCAAAAGCTCCGGTATCATTGCACTGCAGGTTCAACGCGGTAATCGCATCCTGTATGTATTAATACGTTAACTTTTTGCAGTAGCAAGCCTGTGGCTTGCTACTGCAACTCCTTATTTAGTGTTATGCTTGCAAAATCTTTTGTTTCATAACTTCTCCCAGTGCCCAAACTTCTGATTAGTCTATTAAAAAGCGTTGCTTATGGCCTTGCACTTGCCATGCTGTGGTTGGTTTTTTTCAACCAGAATCAAGGATTAAACCTGAATTTCTGGCAGAAGAAAGAATCATTGCCAGCGCCTGTGTCCTATTCCAGAGCTGTACGTGCCGCGGCACCTGCTGTTGTCAATGTCTACACCAAAAGCACAACTCAGGACCCGCGTTCTTACCAAAGCAGAACTATAGAGCGTCAGGAGTTGGGTTCTGGCGTCATTATGAATGCCCATGGCTATGTCCTGACTAATTATCATGTGGTATACGGCGCCGATCAGATTTCAGTGGCTTTGCAGGATGGCCGGGTCTTTGATGCAATACTGATTGGTCAGGATCAACTGACGGACTTAGCTGTGTTGTATGTCGAAGCCGACAACTTACCTGTGATCCCACAGGATGATAGTTTAGAGCCTCAGGTTGGAGATGTGGTACTGGCTATAGGTAACCCTTTTAATCTGGGTCAGGCCATCACTCAGGGTGTAATAAGCGCCACAGGCCGCGGTGGTTTGAGCCCGGCAAACGGTTATGCTGATTTTATGCAGATGGATGCTGCCATTAATGCAGGTAACTCAGGTGGTGCTTTGATTAACAGCAACGGCGTATTGGTGGGTATCAATACTGCAGCTTTTCAACGCCAGCGTAATCAGGACATTCAGGGTATATTTTTTGCGGTGCCCTATCACCTGGCCAGCAATGTACTGCAGAAACTGATCCAGCATGGTCGGGTGATCCGTGGTTATTTAGGCGTCAGTGGTGACCCTGTGGTGAATCCTGCCGGCGATCCGATGATATCCACAGCCCAAACCTTATTTGGCGTAAAAATCACAGCCATAGAACCTTTAAGTCCGGCTGCTATAGCGGGTTTACAGGTAGACGATATACTGCAAAAAATTAATGGTGTGACTTTAACCAGTGTGCACCATGCGCTGGATTTGATCGCAGAGACCCCACCTGATACCACCTTACAAATGTCGATCGACCGGAAAGGTAATAGTCTGACTGTGCCTGTGGTCATCAGGGAACTAAACTAAGGCAGTTCCAGCCAACTGAAATAAAAAAGCCAGTGACTAAGCACTGGCTTTTTTATTTCAAGAGACAGATCAGGCCGGAGCATTAATCCGCTGGATATTAGCACCTAAGCCTTTAAGCTTATGCTCTATTTGTTCATAACCACGGTCAATGTGATAAATACGATCCACCACAGTCTCACCTTCAGCCACTAAACCCGCTATCACTAAACTGGCAGAAGCTCTCAGATCTGTTGCCATCACCTGAGCACCTGTCAGCTTGTCGCTGTGCTTAATCAGTGCTGTATTGCCTTCCAGCTGGATATCAGCCCCCATACGTTGCAATTCCGGCACATGCATAAAACGATTTTCGAAAATCGTTTCTGTCACCATACCCACGCCTTCTGCCACCACATTCAACACAGTAAACTGAGCTTGCATATCGGTAGGAAAACCAGGGTGAGGCACGGTTTTTACATTCACTGATTTTAAAGTACGGCCTGCCATGTTCAGACGGATCCAATCAGCGCCAGTTGTCACTTCAGCACCTGCTTCACGCAGTTTCTCAAGCACAACTTCCAGCTCAGCAGGAGAAGCATTTAAACAAGTGACATCACCACCTGTTACAGCAGCAGCCACTAAAAAAGTACCGGTCTCAATGCGATCAGGTAACACAGTATGACAAGCACCCTGCAGCTTTTCTTTACCTGTAATACGGATAGTATCAGTGCCCGCGCCTTGAATATCAGCGCCCAAAGCTATCAGGTAACGGGCTAAGTCCACTACTTCAGGTTCACGGGCCGCATTTTCTATAATGGTTAAACCATCAGCCAGCACTGCAGCCATCATCAGGTTCTCAGTGCCGGTCACGCTGACCAGTTCCATAAAGATATGAGCACCATGCAAACGGCTTGCTTTGGCTTTGATATAACCGGCTTCAACCGTGATTTCAGCACCCATTTTGCGCAGGCCGTCTATATGCAAATTCACCGGACGGGCTCCTATAGCGCAACCACCAGGTAAAGACACTTCGGCGTGGCCAAAACGAGCCAATAGAGGGCCTAAAGCCAGAATAGAAGCACGCATGGTTTTGACCAGCTCGTAGGGTGCCATCTGACTGTGAATAGCTGTTGCATCCACTGTCACCTGATGACCGTCACGGCTGACTTCAGCACCAAAAATACGCAACAATTTGAAGGTGGTATCAATGTCTTTTAGTACAGGAACATTGCTCAGCACAGACGGCTGCTCTGCCAGAATAGTGGCGAATAAAATAGGAAGTGCGGCATTTTTAGCGCCGGAAATAACAACGTCACCTTTTAAGGTGGCGCCGCCTGAAACCAGAAATTGTTGCATCTTTAGCTACTATACAGGTGGGTTAAGTAATTTTTCACGACGCCATTGAGTCGGCGTGAAAGTTTTAATCGAGACTGCATGGATACTACCATCAGCAATAGCGGCCATCAAAGGGGCATAAATCATTTGCTGTTGTTTCACCCGGCTGATGCCATCAAAACAATCCCCTATTGCAGTCACAGCATAATGATTGCCTTCAGCTTTCACGTAAACTTCAGCCAGTTTCAGCTCTTCTGTTAACAGAAGTTCAATCTCATTACACTGCATTGCCTTTATCCTCTTCTACCAATGGCAACAAGGCCAAAACATCTGACAACTTCGCCAGAGAGATTAACTGCTCTGGCACATGACGCATTTGGATAGTTAATCCCAGTTTAGCAGCTTGTGCGACCTGATGGAGTAACCAGGCAAGCCCTGCAGTGTCTACCAATGCAAGCTCACGAAAATCAAAGACTACGGTGCCACTTAATTTTTTTAATAGCTTAAATGGCCACTGCGTAGGTACTGTATCCCGATCCAAAGCACCGGAAAATAGCAGTGTCTGTTGTTGTTGACTAATTTTTAGCATTGTTACCCTGCATAGGAGCTGTAATAGGAGCTTTTGATTTCTCCACTAACAATGCGGTGACGCTGGCTAAACCCTGTTGACGGATCATGTTGCCCAGCTCTGCTCTTTTGCTGTCTAACAAAGAGATGCCTTCAGCCACCATATCAAATACCTGCCAGTTTTCAGAATCTTTAGCCCGACGCAGTTTAAACTCGATATTGATGTCTGGTTTGCCAGGATCTATAACACGGGTTTTAATCGTAATGATATTTTGATTACCCACAGCACGAGCTGGCTCAAAAATCACTTTCTGATTTTTATACTGAGTTAAAGCTCCGGCGTAAGTGGCAACCATGTAATCTTTAAAGGCCACCACAAAAGCATCACGATCTTCTTCTTTGGTTTGTTTAATGTAGTTGCCAATCACACGGAAAGCCGCATAACGACTGTCGATGTAAGGCACTAATTCTTCGTTGACTATCACCCGTAAATGCTCGATATCTTTTTCGATCACAGGCTGATCCTTGGCAATACGGCGAAAAGCCTGATCGGCCACAGCTTCGATCATCTTGTACGGGTCAGTATAAGTTTTGACTTCCGCGGCTGCAGCCTGGGCAATAAGGCCCAATGACATCAATGCCGTAGCTGCAATTTTTACCAGCAAGTTTTTCATGCTTAGTTACTTCCTCTGTTAAATAAGAACTGGCCTATTAACTCTTCCAGCACAATAGCGGACTTGGTGTCTTCAACATAATCGCCACTTTTCAGGATGGAGACGGTTTCATCAACAAAACCAGGTTGTAAACCAAGATACTGCTCACCCAATAAACCAGAGGTCAAAATAGCGACCGAACTGGTTTCAGGAAAGTTGTTGTATTGACTGTCAATTTCCATAGCCACTACAGGAGAATACTCTTCGGTATTGAGTTCAATCGAACGAACACGGCCAACCACTACACCACCTACTTTAATAGGAGACCGAACTTTTAAACCGCCAATGTTCTCAAACTTGGCATACAGCATATAGGTCTGGCCAGTGCCTGCCATACCGCTATTCGCTACTTTCAGAGATAACAACATAAAAGCTGCTATAGCCAGCGCAACAAACAAACCCACCAACACTTCGATTTTGCGAGATGTCATTTTTTATCCACCAAACATTACTGCTGTTAATATAAAGTCAAAACCTAAGACCGCCAGAGAAGATGTCACCACAGTTTGTGTGGTGGCCTGACTAATGCCTTCAGAGGTTGGCACCGCATCAAAGCCTTTATGTAAGGCTATCCAGGTCACAATCAAAGCAAACACAGCACTTTTAATCACGCCGTTCATAATATCCTGCTGGAAATCCACGTTGGCTTGCATAGCTGACCAATAACCGCCGCTATCTACACCTAACCAGTCTACCCCCACCAAATGGCCACCTAAGATGCCCACAGCAGTAAATATCATGGCCAGCAGTGGCATGCTGATCACGCCAGCCCAAAACCGCGGCGCGATAATACGGCGCAAAGGGTCAACCGCCATCATTTCCATACCGGATAACTGCTCAGTCGCTTTCATCAGGCCTATTTCAGCTGTTAAAGCACTACCTGCCCGACCAGCAAACAATAAGGCTGTCACTACAGGACCCAGTTCACGCAATAAACTCAACGCAACCAAAGGGCCTAACATTTGTTCAGCGCCAAATTTCGACAGCACTGTGTAACCCTGAAGTGCCAGCACCATACCGATAAACAAACCGGACACCAGAATGATCAGCAAAGACAACACACCAACCACATACAACTGCTTCAACAATAAAGGGAAGCTTTTGCGTGGTGTTGGCCAGGCGATTAAAGCACCAAACAACATGATCGTTGCCCGGCCCATGCCTTGAATTTTAGCAATGCTCTTTTGTCCGAGTTGCTGTAACTTATCCACTATCACTTAGCTAACTCCATTAATTCCGTACTGTAACTGGCCGCTTTAAAGTGGAAAGGCACAGGGCCATCAGACTCTCCCTGTAAAAATTGCTGCACTAACGCAGAGGGGTGAGCCCGCAGCTCCTCCGGTGTGCCCTGACCTATGACTTTTTGTTCAGCAACCACATAGACATAGTCAGCAATACTCATCACTTCATTGACGTCATGGGAGACCACAACAGAAGTTAAACCCAGCGCATTGTTCAAAGAGCGGATCAGACGCACTATCACCCCCATAGAAATAGGGTCCTGACCAGCAAAAGGCTCATCGTACAGAATAAGTTGCGGATCTAAAGCGATAGCTCGGGCCAACGCAGCACGACGCGCCATACCGCCAGAGAGTTCTGCCGGCATTAAATCACGGGCACCACGTAAACCAACAGCTTCCAGTTTCATCAACACCATCAAACGGATAATTTCTTCCGGCAGACGGGTGTGCTCACGAATTGGAAAAGCGACGTTGTCATAGACCGACATATCACTGAACATAGCGCCGCTTTGAAACAGCATGCTCATTTTCTGCCGGGCCTTGTACAAATCTTTACGATTAAGCTGAGGTATATCCTGACCATTAACCAGAATTTTTCCCTGTTCAGGCTTTAACTGACCACCGATCAGGCGCAGCAGAGTGGTTTTACCAATACCACTGGGCCCCATAATGGCAGTCACTTTGCCGCGCTGAAACTGCATGCTCATGTCATCATAGATCACACGGTCACCACGTTTAAACGTCAGGTGCTGAATGTCTACCAGAATATCTGACACGTTGATCCTCATTTAAAAACAATAGCGTTTATCGCTAAAATTAAAGGCGCGCAATATACCTATGCACAACAGCGACTTCAAGCCAAGCGGACTAGTAAAGGCCTGCTATTGTATAGGTTTTTCGCAACGACAACCTTATAAAAAATAGTAACAACTGATTGCAAAAACAGAATAATCAATTTGTTTTACGTAATCTTTTGCATTTAAGCCCAATAACCACGAAAATATCAGCCTTTACATGGCCGCAAAGTGTGCCGCGCTGAAAATGAATCGCAGCTTAATATGCGAGCTATCTCTATGATCTGACTGATTCTCTTACTGGATCCTTTCCAAAGAACTGCAGATCCAAAAAAGCGGGCAATAACAAATTGAAGGGGATTTTTGCATGACTCTGGACTTTCGCCCTCAGGCCCTGCAGGTGCTGCAGATTGAAGCTGCAGCTGTAACCCAGCTGGCCACCTATATAGACGAAAGTTTTAATCTGGCCTGTCAGATGATGTTTGACTGCAAAGGCCGGGTCATAGTGATTGGTATGGGTAAATCCGGCCATATCGCCAATAAAATTGCCGCCACTTTAGCCTCTACCGGCACCCCCTCTTTTTTTGTTCATCCGGCCGAAGCCAGTCATGGCGATTTAGGTATGATCACCACAGAAGATGTAGTGCTGGCCATTTCCAACTCGGGTGAAACTGCTGAAGTACTGGCGATAGTGCCGGTATTAAAACGCCGTGGCATTAAAATGGTGGCTATGACAGGCCGCCCTGAATCTACTTTAGCTGCTTTATCCGATGTGCATTTATGTGTGCGGGTTGAGCAGGAAGCCTGCCCCTTAGGCCTGGCTCCAACAGCCAGCACCACAGCGACCCTGGCGATGGGTGATGCCATAGCAGTTGCCCTTCTGGATGTACGTGGTTTTTCTGCGGATGATTTTGCCTTGTCCCATCCGGGTGGCAGCCTGGGTCGTCGTTTATTGTTACGCTTAGAAGATGTGATGCATTTTGGTGATGCCTTGCCAGTGGTGCATCAGCAGGTCAGTCTGAAAGAAGCTTTATTGGAGATATCCCGTAAAGGTTTGGGCATGACGTCTGTGGTGGATGATTCAGGTAAGCTGGCAGGTTTATTTACCGATGGCGATTTACGCCGTGTGCTGGATCAGCAGGTTGATTTACACCAAGCCAGCATTGCCAGCCTGATGACCAAAAACTGTATCACGGCCAAACCTGCTATGCTGGCAGCAGAAGCGCTGAAAATCATGGAACAACGGAAAATTAATGGTCTTATTGTGGTGAACGAACAACATGAACCTGTAGGCGCGTTAAATATGCACGACTTGCTGAAAGCCGGAGTGCTCTGATGTCCACTTTATTTAGCCAAATGTATCAGGCCATCAGCCCTGAACTGGAGCAAAAGGCTCAGCAAATCCGCCTGCTGATTTGTGATGTGGATGGAGTCTTTTCTGATGGCCGTATTTATCTAGGCAATCAGGGCGAAGAATTAAAAGCCTTCCATACCCGGGATGGTTACGGCATTAAAGCGGTGCGTCATGCTGGTATCGAAGTCGCAGTGATTACTGGCCGTCGTTCAGAGATAGTGCAGCAGCGTATGACGTCACTCACTGTGCCTTACATTTATCAGGGGCAGGAAAATAAAGTCGCTGCTTTTGCTGAACTCCAACACAAGCTGGCACTCGAAGCCTCACAAATTGCCTTTATCGGCGATGATTTAGCCGATTGGGCCGTGATGCAACATTGTGGTTTAAGTGTTGCGGTGCAGGATGCTCACCCTTACCTTGCTTTGCATGCAGACTACCGCTGCAGCTTACCTGGAGGTTTTGGTGCTGTGCGTGAACTCTGTGATTTGCTATTGACCAGTCAGGGCAAATTTGCTGAATTTTCAGGAAGCAGTACATGATCCGTCAATTTTTGTGGTTAGTGCTTATTGTGGCCGCTGCCGCTGGTTTTTACAGCTGGCAATTACTGGACCAGGAGCAAAGCAGCACTCCGGGCAATCAGGACCATCAGCCCGACTATGTGGCTGTCGACCTGACCCGGATGATTTATGATAAAGAAGGCCATTTGTCGGATCTGATCCGGGCTCAGCGTATGGAGCACTTCGAACGTTTTGGCTTTTTACAGTTTGATTTCCCTATCTACACTATTTATCAGGAAAAAGTGCCATTATGGCAAGTGACAAGCGAGCAGGCCGTGCTTTATCCTGATGACAAACTCATTCTTGAACACAGAGTGGAGCTGCGTAATATGTCGGCAGACCCACTTTTTACCCGAATAGAAACCAATGCAGTTGAGCTTCTGTTTAACACCAACAGCCTGCAATCGAATGAGCAGGTACGAATTTTTGGACTGGGCTTTCAAATCACAGGTAAAGGTATGCTGGCTGATTTGAATGAACAGAATATTGAGCTGAAACAGCACACAAAAACGGTTTATTACAATGAAAAGTAACATTATTTTACTCAGCCTGTGTTTCGCCTTCAGTGGCCTTTGTCTGGCAGGTCCTGATGACTTCAAAAAAGAGATTCAGGTAGGCTCCGACCGTCAGTTTGGTTCTATTAAAGACAAAGTCATGACCTTTGTTGATAACGTCAAAGTCGAGCAAGGCAGTTTATTAATTGAAGCAGACAAACTCGAAGTTATTGCCAGTGCCGGTAAAGGCAAAGAAGTATTTATCGCTTCAGGCCAGCCTGCGACTTACTCACAGTTACTGGATGGTGAAAAGCCGATTAAAGCCAAAGCTAATGAAATTCGCTACGATGTGGCCAACGGCACGCTGGTACTGACAGGCAATGCTGAACTGAGTCAGAATGGCAGCATGGTGCAAGGCGCGATCATCAAATACAACCTTGAAAAACAAGAGCTGGAAGCTGAATCTGACGGTAAAAAAACCGAAAGAGTGACCACTGTGTTCAGCCCGGAAGGAAAAGAATAATGAAGTTAGTCGCGTCCCATCTGGCCAAAAGTTATAAAGGCCGTCAGGTGGTCAAAGACGTCAGTCTGGAAGTGAATGCGGGTCAGATTGTTGGCTTGTTAGGTCCAAATGGTGCAGGCAAAACCACCACCTTTTATATGATTGTTGGTCTGGTCCCATCAGACAAAGGCAAAATCACGCTGGATGACAAAGAGATCACCTTTGATCCTATTCATGCCCGTGCCCGCGCAGGTATTGGCTACCTGCCGCAGGAAAGCTCAATCTTCCGTAAACTGACGGTCTACGACAATTTACTGGCCATTTTGCAGCACCGCAAAGACTTAACCGAAGAGCAGCGCGAAGAAAAAGCCGACGCCCTGCTGGACGAGTTCCATATAGGTCATATCCGTAACAGCCTTGGCATGAGTTTGTCCGGTGGTGAACGTCGAAGAGTGGAAATAGCCAGGGCATTGGCTGCAGATCCGGCATTTATCCTGTTAGATGAACCTTTTGCTGGCGTTGATCCGATTTCAGTGTTAGATATTAAAAAAATTATTCAGCATCTGTGCCAACGAGGCATAGGCGTGTTGATCACAGACCACAATGTACGTGAAACGCTTGATGTCTGTGAAATTGCCTATATTGTAAGTCATGGAGAACTGATTGCTGCAGGTACACCGGCTGAGGTTTTAGCAAACCAACAAGTCCGCGATGTCTACCTTGGTGAGCAATTCAGGTTATAGTTTAAAACAACATCCGAATAAGGTTGTTTGGAGAAAATAAGAAGTACATGAAACCGTCTCTGCAACTTCGTCTTGGTCAGCAGCTCACAATGACTCCTCAATTGCAGCAAGCAATTAAACTGCTGCAATTGTCCACTATTGAACTGCAACAGGAAATTCAGGAAGCTCTGGATGCCAATCCATTGCTTGAAGCTGAAGATGACTATGCTGTATTTCAGGAACCCTCCTCCAAAGATTTAAATCACGGCGCTGAGTTTGACGCTCCAGACTATGACAGCAGCCATGATGAACAGTATGAGCCTGAGGTAAAGGACAGCAGCGAAGCGATGTCCGAGCAAAACATCAAAGAAGATCTGCCGCTGGACAGCCATTGGGATGATTTAGTCAGTGCAGCCCCTGTGGCAGGTGCCAATAATTACAATGGCGATGAAGATACTGTATTTCAGGGTGAAACCAGCGAAACACTGCAGGACTATTTACGCTGGCAAATGCAGCTGACACCTTTTTCAGACACAGACCGCACCATTGCCGAAATCATCATCGAAGCCATAGACGAAAACGGCTTATTAACCATAGACACAGACGAAATTCTTGAGTCTTTGGGCATGCCAGATGTCGAAGCGGACGAAGTCGAAGCTGTGATTAAACGTATCCAGTTATTTGACCCTATAGGTGTAGGTGCCCGCACTATTCAAGAGTGCTTATTGGTACAACTGCGCCAGTTTGACCCAAAAACACCTTATCTGGCAGAAACACGGCATATTATTAAAGAATATACTGACTTTTTAGCCAACAGAGATTTCCGTTCTCTGATGCGTGTGACTAAACTCAAAGAAGACGACTTAAAAGAAGTGATGCGCCTGATCCACAGCCTGAACCCACGACCCGGGGCAGATGTGATTCGACAAGAACAGTCGTATGTGATCCCTGATGTATCGGTCGCGAAAATTAAAGGACGCTGGATGGTTGAGTTAAATCCTGATGCGATGCCAAAGATCAGAATTAACGAGCAATATGCTGCCATGTCACGTAACGCCCGTAACGCCTCCGATGGTCAGTTTATCCGTTCCCATTTGCAGGAAGCCAAATGGTTTTTAAAAAGTCTGGAAAGCCGCAACGAAACTTTACTTAAAGTCGCCAACTGCATAGTGCAGCAGCAGCAGGCGTTTTTTGAGCACGGCGAAGAAGCCATGAAACCCATGGTATTAAACGATGTAGCTGAAATGGTGGGAATGCATGAATCAACCATTTCCCGTGTGACTACACAAAAATATATGCACACTCCCAGAGGAATATTTGAACTTAAGTTCTTTTTCTCCAGTCATGTAAGTACAGAGAGTGGCGGTGAATGTTCATCCACCGCAATCCGCGCCTTTATAAAAAAATTGGTGGCGGCGGAAAATCCTGCCAAACCTTTAAGTGATAGCAGGATGGCAGAAATACTGTCAGAACAAGGAATTAATGTCGCACGGCGAACCATTGCCAAGTACCGTGAAGCCTTGTTTATTCCGCCGTCTAATCAGCGCAAGAGCTTGCTTTAACAGCTCTATAAAGAAGGAAGAGTCTATGCAAATCAACTTAACTGGTCGTCATGTAGAAATCACTGAAGCACTGAAAGAGTACGTCGATAGCAAATTTTCCAAACTTGAACGTCATTTTGATCATATTAATAATGTACATGTAGTGCTGAACGTGGAAAAATTAAAACAGATTGCAGAGGCTAAGATGCACCTCAACGGAGGTGAAGTATTCGCTGTATCGGAAGACGAAAATATGTACGCTGCGATAGACCAGTTGATCGATAAACTGGATCGCCAAGTTATTAAACATAAAGAGAAAATTTCTCGTCATTGATTCTGAAACTATGAACCTGAGCTCAATGTTATCGGAGGACTGCACCAAGAGTGCGGTCCTTTTTAATAGTAAAAAACGCATTCTGGAATACATAGCTGAACTGGCACATCAGCGTTTACCGGAAATTCCTGAGTACAATATACTCGAAGCTCTGATGAGCCGTGAAAAACTTGGCTCTACAGGTATTGGTGGTGGTATTGCTATTCCCCATGGCAAATTAAAAGATGTCACCACACCTATGCTGGTTTTTGTTGTCAGCAAAGACCCAATACAGTTTGATGCTATTGATAACCAGGCCGTGGATATTTTTTGTGCCATCCTGATCCCTGAAAACCAGTGTCAAACCCATTTATCCACTTTATCAGGTATAGCCCGGATGCTTAGCCAAAAAGACTTCACCAAAAAAATCCGTCATAGTGCAAACAGCCACGACTTGTATCAGTTGCTGATGGCTGGCTCTGAACAGGTGATAGCAAAATGAAGTTACTGGTCGTCAGCGGTCGATCGGGTTCGGGCAAATCTGTTGCCCTGCGCGTAATGGAAGACCTGGGTTATTATTGTGTCGATAACATCCCGGTGAATTTATTGCCCACTTTGGCTAATGCCGTTATGGGGCAATATGAGCGGGTCGCGGTTAGTATAGATGTGCGGAATTTACCACAGGACCCCGAAGAACTCACAGATATCCTGTCTTATCTGCCGCACAAAGTTGACCTGACCATTCTTTACCTCGACGCCGACCATACCAGTTTAATTAAACGCTTCAGCGAAACCCGCCGCTTGCATCCATTGTCGCATCAAGCCATGTCACTGGATGAAGCGATACAACGCGAACAGCAGCTGCTGGACCCTATCTCAAGCCGTGCCGATTTATATCTGGATACCACAGAGCTGAACGTACATCAGCTGGCAGAACAGCTTAGGGAGCGGATCCTTGGGCAAAAAACCGGCCGGCTGGTTATTTTGTTTGAATCCTTTGGTTTTAAATACGGTATTCCTAAAGACGCCGACTATGTATTTGATGCGCGCTTTTTGCCAAACCCGCACTGGGAACCAGAGCTGAAAATTCTGACCGGTCTGGATCAGCCTGTGCAGGACTATCTGTCTTCACAGGCCGTAGTGGCTCAGTATATCTGGCAAATTAATCAGTTTATTGGCACCTGGCTGCCCCACTTAGAGCGCAATAACCGCAGCTACCTGACCATAGCTATCGGATGTACCGGTGGTCAGCACCGCTCTGTGTACATCGCTGAATCTCTGGCAGAAAGTTACCGTTTACAGCGCGAAGATGTACAAATCCGTCATCGCGAACTGGTAAGACATCATGGCCGATAAATTTCAACAAACAGTCACTATAGTCAATCAGCTGGGTTTACATGCCAGGGCTGCCACTAAGCTGGTGCAATTATGCCGTCAGTTTGATGCCAAAATAGAGTTACAACAGGAAGGCCAGACCGCAGATGCCAGCAGTGTACTTGCGTTATTGATGCTGGCGAGCAGCAAAGGTAAAACTCTGGAAGTCTGCACTCAAGGTGCAGAGGCTCAACACGCCTTAACCGCTGTAGTGGCTTTAATCGAAAATGGCTTCGACGAAGAAAACTAACACCAGAGCCACTACATAACTCAGAGATCGGCGTTTTGTTTTCCTGAGGTCTGTGCAGAGGTCTTCAGTTTTAAATGCAGCGCCGCCTTCACCAGCATATGAGCGGTAATAGGTGCTGTAATAAATAAAAACAACGCAATCAGCAACTGCTGTACATTTAACTCCCCTTTGACGAAGTTAAAATAGACCATAGAAGCCAGTACCAAAGCCCCTAAGCCCAGGGTTGTGGCTTTGGTTGGGCCATGCAAACGGGTATAAAAATCCGGTAGCTTCACCAGAGCAACAGAGCCTAATAACACAAATAACGACCCAGCCACAGCCAACAGAGCCACCAGCCATTCAAGCCAACTCATATTTTGCTCCTTAGTTTTAGTGTTTTATTCAGCGTTTCACTCAATGATATCGCCACGCAGCAAAAACTTACATACAGCCACAGTACTGACAAAACCCAGCATGGCAATCAGCAAAGCCACCTCAAAATTTAAGCTGGTCCGCAAATAAATACCGTACAACAACAACAAAGCTATGCTGTTGATATACATAGTATCAAGAGCCAGTAAGCGATCTATCACCGAAGGTCCACGAATGGCAGCATACAAGTTCATTAATAAGGCGAGTCCCACCACACAAAAACAGCCTTGCAAAATCAGATCAAGCATTAAAATATCTCCTTTAATGGAGCTTCGTAGCGCTCTTTGATCTGCTGAATTAACTCAGCTTCATCGGCTAAATCCAGCACATGTACCAGTAAATAACGTGGTTCATCACCACCAGCATTCAAAGGTGAAACCTCAGCACTGACAGTACCAGGCGTTAAAGAGACAGTACTGGCCAAAAACGTAATAGACAGATTGTCTTTTAAGTCCAGCGGCACCTTAATAAAGGCTGGCCGCAAGCGTTTATTCGGCCCCACCACCAACCGCACAACCTGCATATTAGCCACTACAATATCCCATAACACCATCAGACCATAACGCAGAGCGGTGCCAGGACTCTTCATGCCTGGCTGAACCAGACGGAACTTATGAATAAGCTGTGGAATTAACCAGGCCAATACCACACCAAAAAACAAATGGAAAAACTCCACGCTGTTATTCAGTAAAAGCCAGACCAAAAATAAAAACAGACTACGAATGGGGGTTGGCCACCACTTCTTTAGCGATTTCATCAGAAAGCTCCCGGAGTGAGATGAGCAATAGCCTGCAACTGAGCCGCAGCAGCCTGACACCAGTCGGTTAAAGGCCCTGCAAACAGACTTAACAAAGGGCTGGCCAATACCAAGAGCAGCAGGGCAGTGCCGCGACGCCCACCCGCCAAACGTGCTTCTGTGTCAGTTCCGGCGACCTGCCAGAATAAAATGCTGCCCGCTCTGCTTAATGCAATCAGCAATAACAGACTGCTGCCTAATAAAGCCGACCAGTACCACAACATAGCATTGCCTTGTGGCACTGCCTGCAACAGCAATAACTTACCAATAAAGCCAGAAAATGGCGGCATGCCCACTATGCTCAGTGCAACCACAATAAAGGCTGAACCAAGCAAGACTGGCTGGGCTATTTTACGGCCATTGACTAGACGGTCTCCGGCTTTGCCACGCTGATGAGCTATCAAATCGGCCAGTAAAAATAAAGCTGCTGTAGCCAGAGTTGAATGCACCAGATAATACAACAGAGCCTGCACAGACTCTGGTGTACCTAATGACAAAATAGCGACTAAAGAGCCAACGGACACTACCACCAGATAACTGGCCATCTTACGTAAATCTTCACTGGCTAAAACGCCCAAAACGCCCATCACAATAGTCAGAAGACCAGCCCACCAGAGCACAGGGAAGACCCAACTTGCGACAAAACCAGCGTCCTGCAGCACCATAGCAAAGACCCGCAACAGGCTATAAATACCCACCTTGGTCATAACGGTAAACAATGCAGCCACAGCTGGCGTGACTGAAGAGTAAGCACTGCCTAACCAGAAATGCAGTGGCATCACCGCGGCTTTTAAGCCAAACACCACTAACAGCAGCGCCACAGCGGCCTGCAATAACTGCAGTTGGGTATCAGACAAAGTTACGACTTTAGCGCTTAAATCCAGCATATTCAGTGTGCCTGAAGCTCCATAAATCAACGCCAGCGCAAACAAAAATAAAGCCGATCCCACCAGATTCAGAACAACGTAATGCACCGCAGCTTTGGTTTTTGCTTTGCCGCCACCATGGATCAGCAAGGAGTAGGACGCAATCAGCAGCACTTCAAAAAAAACAAAAAGGTTAAATAAATCAGCAGTTAAAAAGGCGCCGTTAATACCCATCAGCTGGAAATGCAGCAAAGAATGAAAGAAAAATCCCCCTTCATCCTCACCACTGCTGGCATATAAACTGGATGCAACTGCCAGTACAGCAGTCAGACACAACATCAGGCTACTGACTTGATCTAACAATAAACTGATACCAAAAGGTGCAGCCCAGTTCCCCAGTTGATAGAGTTGGGCCGTGTTGTTGGTGCTTTGTATCAGCAGCACAATACTGACTAACAACAACACAATAGAGCCACCGACACTCAGATAACGACGCAATAACAAGCTGCGGTCAAAAGGAGGCAACAAGGTCAGCAAAGCCACCAGCAAAGGCCAAATGATCGGCAGAATAATCAGGTGATTCATGACGAAGCCCCTTGCCTGGTGTTTTTCGCTACGGGCAATTTACCATCCACATGATCATTACCTAAATCAGCACGGGCACGGATGGACAACACCACCAGAAAAGCTGTCATCGCAAAACCAATCACAATAGCCGTCAGCACCAGAGCCTGAGGCAGCGGGTCTGCATATTCTTCAGTGGCCTTGAGCACAGCTCCAGCCCCTATTTTTAATCCGCCACTGGAAAAAATGAATAAATTCACTGCATAAGACAACATGGTCAACCCCAGCATCACAGCAAAGGTTCTGGCCCGTAAAATCAGAAACACAGCGCAGCAGGTAAGCACACCTATAATAATAGCGACCAGTAATTCCATTAGCTTTGCTCCCTGTTTACAGGCCTGTGTTCAGTGGTCATTTTGCCCAGGTTGGCTAAAATCATCAGAGTCGCCCCTACTACTGTCAAATAAACCCCTAAATCAAAAGCTATGGCACTTGCCAGTTCTATTTCGCCAAAAAGTGGCAGTTGGAAATAATCAAACCAGGAGGTTAAAAAGGGTCGTCCAAAAGCCCAACTGGCGATACCAGTCAAAGTGGAGATCAGCACGCCAGCCGCAACCAGACGGTGATAGTCCAGCGTTAAGCGTTCACGGACCCAATCCACCCCTTGTGCCACATACTGCAAAATAATGGCGATAGCTGTGATTAAGCCGGCCACAAATCCGCCACCAGGTAAGTTGTGACCGCGGAAGAAAATATAAACCGACACTAACAGGGCCAAAGGCAACAAAGCCTGTGATACCACAGCCAACAACATAGGGTGTTTATCCAGAGCCCATTGTCGCCCTTCCGCATCTGAGCTCGATCGGAATAAAGGTAAACGGGTCAAAAGTTTAAATATACCCAAAGCAGCAATACCCAAAACTGTAATTTCGCCTAAGGTATCAAAACCACGGAAGTCGACCAGAATCACGTTGACGACATTGTAGCCGCCACCGCCACTTTTAGAATTGGCGAGGAAAAAGTCTGAAATACGTTGTTGCGGTTCCAGCATCAAGGCATAACTTAAACTGCCTATCACCACACCACAGATGGACGCTATGGCACCATCGCGGATTAACCGGCCAGCATTGGATGCCCTGCTGATTTTGTGAGGCAGGAAAAATAACGCCAACATCAACAGCACTATAGTCACCACTTCCACCGCCAACTGAGTTAAAGCCAGATCCGGCGCGGAAAACCGTACAAAAATGAGCGTGACCACTAAACCTACAATAGAAATCATCACTAAAGATAACAAGCGCTGACGCTGACACAACACAGTAGCTATGGCCGCTATAGCAGCCACAAAAGTGGCAGCAAACATCAGCGTATCAGGCTTTTGCATGGCATTGTGTTGAGTAAATTGTCCCATTTGCTGCAAAGGCCAAATCAACAGCATTGCCACTATCACAAAGATCCAGACTAAATAACGTTGCAGCGTCGCCGACTCAAACCGATGATGCCATTTTTTCGCAAAGCCCAATAAGGCATTTATTTTCACTTCAAAAAACTGCAACGGGTTCAGCTCTGGCAACTCAGCCTGAAAACGAAACAGATGCTTGCGGTTGGAGTACAACAAGATACCCAGGGTCAAAGCCAGGACACTCATCATTAAGGGTAAATTAATGCCATGCCAAATAGACAAACTGTAGACAGGCAAAGGGCCAGCTAACACTGCTGTGGAGGCAATAGCTAATAGATCCCCTACTACATAGGCAGGCGCCAGTCCCACCAGAATACAAAGAGCAACCAGCACTTCGACCGGTACCCTCATATAACGGGGCGGTTCATGAGGAGTACGGGGCAAGCCCTTGGGTTGACCGTTAAAAAACACATCGTGAATAAAACGGGCTGAATACGCCACCGACAAAGTTGCAGCTACAGTTGCAAGCACAGGGATCAGCCAGGACAAGGCCCCCAATACTTCCTGATGCAGAGTTTCGGCAAAAAACATCTCTTTGGACAAAAAGCCGTTCAGTAAAGGCACACCGGCCATAGATGCAGAAGCCACCATGGCAAGCGTGGCGGTTACAGGCATAAACTGCCAGAGGCCATTGAGTTTACGCATATCGCGCGAACCTGACTCATGGTCAATGATACCAGCGGCCATAAACAAAGAGGCTTTAAAAATGGCGTGATTGATAATATGGAAAATAGCGGCTACTGCGGCCAGGTCAGTACCTAAGCCAAACAATAACGTAATCAAACCCAAATGACTGATGGTGGAATACGCCAGCAAGCCTTTTAAATCATGCTGAAACAACGCCAGATAAGCACCCACCAGTAGAGTGGTCATGCCGGTGATAGTCACCATTAAAAACCATAAATCACTGCCAGCCAGCAACGGATACATCCGGGCCAGCAAAAAGATGCCCGCTTTCACCATAGTGGCCGAATGCAGGTAAGCGCTGACAGGGGTTGGTGCCGACATGGCGTTAGGCAACCAGAAATGAAACGGAAACTGCGCTGATTTAGTAAAAGCGCCCAGCAAGACCAGAATTAAAATGACCGGATACAACGAATGCTGTTGCAATACTGTGGCCTGAGACAACACCAGATCCAGCTCAAAACTACCCAATACATTGCCGATTAATAAGATACCGGCAAGCAAGGCTAAACCACCAAAACCTGTGATCATCAACGCCATACGGGCACCTAAGCGTGCATCCGCTCTGTGCCACCAGAAACTGATTAACAAAAAGGAACTGATACTGGTCAGCTCCCAGAATACCCATAACTGCAGCAGATTATTCGACAGCACTATGCCTAGCATGGCTGTCATAAACAGCATTAAGAAGCCATAAAACCGTGCCATCGAATCTTTTTCAGACAAGTAATAACGGGCGTATAAAATGATCAGCAACCCAATGCCAAGGATCAAAAACAGAAACAGAAGTGACAGACCATCCAGCCGGAAGCTTACAGACAAGCCCAAAACTTCGACCCAGGACAACTTATAGAATAAGGTTTCACCAGCGAAAACAGCTGGCGCCAGTTGTAATACTAAGGCCAAAGAGGCCACTGGCAATAAAGCGGTAGCAAGGGCACTGGAGCTGCGTGACCATCGCGCCGTCATGACGGGCACTAAAGAGCCGATTAAAGGAAATAAGACTATCAACAGAAGCTCAATCATGTACTTACATCCTCTTAGCGGGCTGACTTGTGTTCACTTGTAATAGCAAAGAAAACACCCTGAGCAATGTGGCAAGCAACAAGAACTCCTTGCGCCTGGCAGAGGGTTAAATGCCCTGAAAATTTTACGTGCCGTACTTTATACCTGTCCGCATACAAGCTGTCCAGACGTTCTGGTCTGTGACAAGCTGAAGTGGATAAAAACAAGGATCAGAGGCATTATATCGCTGATCCATAACAACTTAATGCCTGCTCTGCACTAATAAAAATGTGGCCTTATCAGTAAGTGTTGCCACACTGGTTAACTGTGTTCCAGAGGAGTGCCTGATCAGAACATTAGTGTATAAAACCAAAGCTATGGCATAAGCTTTCATTTTAATGACTCAGGAGCAGAGTGTTGCACACCGGATCTGGGTTTTGTTATTTACCATAGTTCAAATCTATGTAAAAGTGATGACAAGCCCACAAAAATTATCAGTCAGTTCAGTTTGTTATACCAGTTTGGTATACAAAGAGCCTGTTGTTTCTCTCCAGACAGGCAAGTGACAGAATAAAACAAAAACACCTTCTCTCCAGACAGGCAAGTGACAGAATAAAACAAAAACACCAGGCAAAAGCCAACATAGGCCTGCTCACTAACTCTGACTATCAACTGTCAGTTGTAAACGAAATACAATCTGGTAGGCATAAAACACAAAAAATCCGGAAAAAACACAAAATTAACAGCTACATCAGTTGTCACGCTGGAAAAAACTAAGTAAAACATCAGTGCTTGTTAAACTTTATTCACTAAAATAAAAATATCAGCTTAAATTAATTAAAATAATTACTGCAGGAACTCATTATGGCAATACTTAACGTTGCAGAAGTCGCCGCCTTTTTAGGTATCCAGGAGATCCGTGTTGAACGTCTGGCACGCGAAAATCTGTTAGTCGCCAACGGCAAGGATGATGAAGGCAAACCTCTGTTTGATGAAGAAGATGTAAAACGTTACAAAATTCTGGCCGAGCGTTTAGGCGGACTTTGACGTCCTAGCCCTGAACAAGCCGCAGTAAGTGCTGGTAACAGTCTGCTGCGGCTTGTTTGTGTCTGGGATCCTGATTGTCCAGCTCCTCCTGCCAGTACCACAACCAACAAAAGCCTGAATACACTATTTTTGCCAGCGCCACTTTTTCCAATAACTGCACACTGCAAGCCGAACCTCTGACGGCTCTGTAACTGTCCAGTAACAGCTGCTGTTCTGCCTCTGTGAAGTCAAACTGCACTGTCAAAGCCACTAAATCAAAGACCACATCCGCCAACTGGCAGTACTCAAAATCAATCAGCCATAGTTTCTGTTGCCAGAGCAACAAATTTTGTCCATGCAAGTCCATATGGCATAAACCTATGTCTGCCTGAAAATACTGTAAATCACGGGCCGCAGTGATCAAGGGCAACCAGATATTTTGCGCTTCGGCCGTCCAATAGGGTTCCAGCTGGGTTTTTAATTGCTGTAAATACAACCAGGGATCCAGCACAGCTGTTTGTACTGGTAACTGATGTAAAGTGGCCAGCTTTTGGGCTAAAGCCGGAATATTCTGACGGATATAAGCCACTGAAGGACTTTGAGCTTCAGGCAAAAACTCGGTAATCAACATACGCTGATGGTTATTCAGGCACAAAGGTGCCGGCGCTAAACCAGCAGCAGCGGCAGCATGCTGGCAACGTAACTCCTGCTGCCGGCAAACACCAAGCACCGAAGGGCCATAATGTCGCAGCACATAATGGCCTTTGTTGGTTTGCACCTGATAAGAGCTGGTTCTTTTACCTTGCGTCAGTTGCTTTAGCAACAGCGGCTCCTGATCAGCAAAAAACTCCAGTTGCTGGCATAAATGCCAGATCAGGCGGGATTCATCTGCTGTTGTTGCTGGTAGCTGTTGCGCCATACAAAAAATCCGATCAAAGCGATAAGGGTATAGAGTACAAAAAGTGCAGTCGTAAAATACAGATGTTTTTGTATATAGACATAAATACAGATGGCATCGATCACCACCCAATACAACCAGTTAGACACCACTTTACGCGCCACCAGATAGGTCGTCATCACGCTGAAGGCCGTCGTTTGTGCATCTATGTACGCAAAATCTGCGTCAGTGTACTGGTCCATCAGATAACCTAACAGCAAACCACAGAGCGCTGTACCGCCGATTAAATTCAGATGGGTGCCTGCAGACCATTCAGTCATACCCGACTGTCCGGCGGGCAGCTGTACCTGTTGTTGCCGCCAGCTGTACCAGCCGTAAAGCGCCATACCAGCGTAATACAGCTGCAGTAAGGCATCAGATAACAAGGCTGAATGCCACATAATATGGGTGTACAACAAAGTGCTGAGCAAAGCGGCTGGCCAACACCATAAGCTCTGTTTCATCGCCAGCAGCACATAAGCCAGCGCCAGCAAGGTAGCAGCAAGCTCAAGCTGAGTCAGCGTTTTCCAGCCGCTAAATACCTGCAGCCATGCGTCTAACATGGCCGTAAATCACCGTGCAAAAATTTCACCACAAACACCACTTTGCCATAACGTTCAAAAGACCAGCGAATGCCTTGTTGTAACAACGCCATGACTTCGTCGTAATCACCAAAGACCTGAGTGCTTAATGTATTGGTGATCACCAGTACATTTGGATTGCTATTCAGTAATTCGATAAAACCTTTTATAGGCTCTATATAGTCACTGGTTAGTGGGTACTTACTGATTTCAATAGATAATTTCATGATTCACCCTTTAAAACTGATAGCTGGCGGTAACACCTATACGACGTGGTTCACCCAATTGTTCATAGGTATGAGGCTCGTAGCCATCCCGTGGATCGTTGCCAAAGTAAAAGCCCCGCACTCCGTATTCTTCATCCAAAGCATTGCGGCTCCATAAAGCCAGCTGTACCTGGTCCCATTGGTACTGCAGACGTAAATTCACTAAGTGCATTTGTTCTGAACGCGAATCATGACTGTCGGAATAATAAAAAGCGGCTTTGCTTTGCAAACCCAGATTAAAACTCAAATCAGTCGTCAGTAACCACTCACTGTTGACACTGTATTGGTAGTGCGGAGCATGGGCCTGATCGCGACCGGTTTTATCTACACCTTCTTCAGTGATAAAACCACGGATTTCACTTTCAAGCCAGGCGGCATTGGCGAATAAAGTCCAGCTGTCTGTCAGTTGAACACGGCTTTCCAGCTCCAGTCCATGATTGCGGCCTGAAGCTGCATTATCAATAAAACCGACAAAAGACTGATCCCGTGTTACCCAACTGTTCACCTGCATATCATCACGCCACATGGCAAATACCGCCACTCGACTGACAATAGTCTGATCAGCAGAGCTGCCCTTGACGCCAAATTCAGCATTCCATAAGGTTTCAGGCGAAAAATTAGCTTTGCTGTTTAAGTAATCTGACATGTCTTCAGAGCCACGGCCCAAAGCTTTGCCTAATGCTTCACCATTCACACCACCTGCTTTGTAACCCCGTGAGCCCAACAGATACAAACTGGTTGAATCCGTCAGCGCTAAGCTTAAACTTAGTTTGCCGCCCCACATCAGTTCATGGTTTTGCTGGGTGATGCCATTGCTGTCACTGTACTCATCCTCATAACGTTCAGCACGGGCGCCTGAAGTTAAACTCCAGCCATCGCCTAAATCTGTGGACCACTGCCCAAATACCGCCATATTCTGGCGCTCAAAATCACTGAAAAACTGCGCGGCCTGCCATAAATCCCAGTTCCAGAATTGACGCTCAAGCTCAGTTTTCTGACCACTGGCATACCAGCCGAGTACCCAATCTCTTTGAGCTTTGCCTAAAAAGCGTTGCTCCAGACTCCACTGGTCGCGCTCCCGCAAATAACGGTCTTCAGTGGCATAGCCATCAGGATGAATACCTTCATAACTCCAGTCTTCATCAAAACCATAGTCAGTGTCAGCTGTCAGGCCACTTAATTGGGTATAGACATTAGCCCAACTTAAGCCCTGATAATCGGCTTTTATCGCCAAAGCCCGGCTTTGTTGCAAGTCCTGGCCAGGCTTATCCGATAAAGTGGTGCGGTTAAGGTCTAATGAAAAGGCATCGTAGCCATTGTGGATATCGCGGTAGTGTGCAATAAAATCCAGCGTCAGATCTTTGGTTGCCAGATAACGCAGCGCAGCGCGGGCCGAGGTTTCGTCAATATGGTTGGTATCGTCACGGTTTAAAAAGATGTTTTCGATAAAACCATCTGAGCTTTGATGATCCACAGCCAGCCGATAAGCCCACTGCTCATTGATTGCAGTGCTGTAGGCGCCAGCTAATTGATAACTATCGTAATTTGCCAGGGTAGCGCTTAACTGACCTTCGCTATTGAAGCTGGGGGCATTGGAGGTTAAATTCAGCATACCGGCCATCGCATTGGCACCAAAACGGGTTGCTTCCGGGCCACGGAAAATTTCAACTTGCTGCACATCAGCTAAAGAACTGACACCTAAAGCTGAATAATCAATGCCGTCAATCAATACACCTACTGAAGGGTTGATGCTGTCGACAAACTCACTGCGCTCGCCTATACCCCGAATTTGTAAAAAACGGCCACGGGAAGCACCAGCTGAAAAGTTCACATTGGCGGCTTGCTGCAACAAATCATCTAAATGCTGGGCATTCTGACGGCTGATATCCTGCTGACTCAGCACCAGAATACTGCCTGGCAGCTTTTGCAGTTGCTCCTGACGGAAATCGCCCTGCACCAGAATACGTTCGACAGCCTGTTCATTTTGAGGATTTTCTTCGGCGATCACAGCTGCGGATAAGCAGGCCATAACAGCCAGGGATAAAGGGGAAATTCTACGCATATGTGATACTACTCCGTTTAATCAATAGACGTAGGATCACGAAAGCAAAAGGAATACAGAAGTACCATCCCTCCGCCGGTATGATCCGGATCAGGTTCGAAGGGTTCGCGTTTGACGGCGTCTCAGCTAAAAGCACCCCTTGGTTCGCGGCGCAGTGTATCGGCTTTTTTTCAGGCAGGCAATCGACGGATCAGCAAACTTTTGCAGATCCGTCCAGAAGCTTAAACTAAAGCCGGTAAATACCAGCTGGCTATGGAGAAGTAAATCACTACACCAGCTACATCGGCGATGGACGTAATAAGAGGTCCACTGGCAGTTGCAGGGTCCATACCAAAACGGCTGAGTAAAAAGGGCAAAGACAAGCCAACTAAACTGCCCACCAGCACTACAATCAGCATAGTGGCGGCCACCACCAGCGCTATATCCAAACCACCCCGCCAGTAACCCAGCGCATAAACAGCTAAAGCCATAGTGATACCCAACAAGCCAGCCACCAGCACTTCTTTGCCCAGCATCTTGCCCCAGTGCCTTAATTTAATATCCCCTGTGGCTAAAGCCCGCACCATCAGAGTACCAGCCTGAGCACCGGCGTTACCGCTACTGGCAATAAGTAATGGCAGGAAAAAAAGCAAAGCGATGTGTTCAGAAATAATCTGCTCAAAGGCAGCTAAACCTGCACCTGAGAAGATATTGCCAAACACCAGCACCACCAGCCAAACCACACGTTTGCGGTATAACAAACTGATCTTGGCATCTTTTACACTGCCTTCAAGCTTGCCTATAGTGGCCGTCTTGTGAAAATCCTCAGTGGCTTCAGCTGCTGCTACGTCCATTGCATCATCGTGAGTGACAATGCCTACTAACTGACCTTGTGCATTCACCACCGGAATAGCTATTAAGTCATATTTAGCCACGAGCGTGGCCACTTCTTCCTGTGCCGTATCTACTTTGACATGAATAGGATCATGTTTCATCACATCATCCACCAGCGCATAAGTGGGCGCCAGGATCAATTCACGTAACGACAAAGCGCCTATTAAAGTGCGGTCCTGATCCACTACATACGAAAGGTAAATGGTTTCTTTATCCGGCGCTTCATTGCGAAGCACTTCAATGGCTTGAGCAGCAGTTAAGTCTGGCGACAACATGGCGTAATCTGAGCTCATAATGGCACCTGCTGTGCCTTCAGAATAGGCCGATAAACTTAATACATCATCACGCTCAGCCTGAGCTAAGGCGGGTAACAAGGCTTGTTTTTGTGCATCAGACAGCTGGTTAAATAAGTCGGCTCTTTCATCCGACGACATCTGCCGTATTACAGGCATAAAATCCTGCCGGCTGACATTATGGGCCAAATCAACTTGTTGCTCTTCAGGTAAATAGCTGAATACATCGGCTTGTGTGCTTAACGGAAAGCAGCTTAACAGTTGCCACAAATGCTCTGTGGAAAACTCAGCTAAAGCACCGGCTAAATCGGCGGAGTGAGTATCAGCCAAACGAACGGACAATACAGATAAATCGCCACTTTCAAGAGCGGCACGTAATGTATGGATCAGAACTAAAGGTTCCATGTTTTCACCTCGAACTACGGGCCGTAGTCGCAAGGTCAGGACAAACCAGCGGTCTACAGCAAAACTACAGTGTTAAGTTATGTGTCAGGCCAGGCCTGTGACTGGGAAGGTCCATAAAAACGGAACTCTCCTTTATACTTAGTTAATCGGGAAGGAATATCAGCTTAACTCATTGCTGATACAGTAAAAAACGAGCATCATTTTACTCCTGTAACTACTTAACCTCAACTTAATAGCGATCATAAGTGTGCGATTAAATTCTGCCCACAGCTGATCCCCTGAAGGACTGTGCATGTTTGCTGAAAATCAGGCGCTCTGGTGGCAACCCCAAACCTTGCTGAATGAACAAAGCTGTAAAATTTCGCTTGGGCCTTTACAGATATTTTTGCAGCGCAAGGCCGGAGAATGGCGGCTTGCTACAGAACTTCTGACACAAGCAGAACATCAACAGGTGGAATCACAACTACTGACTCAGTGGCCTCAACATCGCCAGGCTAGCCGCTTTGTATTTGAAAACGAGCCATTGCAATTTTGTTTGAAACCCCTGCTCTCAGACAGGCCTGTGGTGGTAAAAACTCATCAGCCTGTTTATGTTCCGCCTGGTGAACAAGTCACTTTTTATATCAGCAGCCCTGTCAGTATTCGTATTGAATTGCAGCAACCCAATCTGTTGCTGCAGGAAGTTCAGACTCAGCGTTTATCTGATACCTGGTTTGGCCCTGATACACGAATAGGTGAACTTTGTTATGCCGATAAAACTCAGGCCAGGCACAGCAAAGAAGAACTGCCAAAACGAGTGCATAGAGCTGTTACCCCTGTCACAGTTAAAAATAATTCAAACCAGATGATGAGTATTGAAAAACTCAGCTTACCTGTGCCTTATTTATCCTTATACGGCCTTGTGGATGGCAGTTTGTGGACAGATCAGGTGATATTGGACCATCAGGACGATGCAGAGATGAGCCGACTACACATCAGTAAACAAATGCCGGCAGGTTCAGATGGCGCTGAACCTTTAGCCAAACCTCGTCTGTATATGGAAAAACATGGCCTGTTCCGGGCTTTCAGTGACTTATTTAGCCATTCAGCGGGCAGGAGCGGCTCATGATAGAACAACTGATACATTATCTGGGGTCTGACAAGTTTTTTTCCCTGATCCAGGCCGGGGTGCTGATCATTGTTGGTTTTTTAGTCGCAGGTATAGCAGCCCGCGCTACTTACAAACTTTGCCTGAAGCGATTCAGTCAACACCACGCCACTTTAAACCGCCGTTTGGTGTACTGGCTGGTACTGGCCTTGTTTATTGCCAGCGCTTTAAAACAGTTGGGCTTTAACTTAGGGGTATTGCTGGGTGCTGCCGGTGTTTTATCTGTCGCCATAGGTTTCGCCTCTCAAACCTCAGTATCAAACCTGATCAGTGGTTTATTTTTAATTGGTGAGCGACCTTTTCAGATTGGCGATACCATTCAGGTGGGCAACACCACAGGCGAAATTTTATCGATCGACCTGCTTTCTATTAAATTGCGTACTTTCGATAACCTTTTTGTCCGTATTCCGAACGAAAGCCTGATTAAAACTGAAGTAACCAACTTAACCCGTTTTCCTATACGTCGGCTCGATTTAAAAATTGGCGTCGCCTACAAAGAAAATATCAGTCAGGTACGGCAAGTGCTGTTGCAGGTCGCAGAGCAAAATCCATTAAGCCTGGATGAGCCCATCCCTGTGTTTCAGTTTTTAAGTTTTGCTGAATCCTCACTGGATTTACAGTTTTCTGTCTGGACCAGGAAAGAAAATTACCGGGAGCTGCGTACTTCTTTATTGGAAGAAATCAAAATAGCTTTTGAGCAGCAGGGAATAGAACTTCCCTTTCCGCAGCGGGATCTGAACCTGAGTAAAGACACTGTAGAGCTGCTGCAGCAAAACCGACATGACAAAACCTGAGGATAAACTGGCAAAGCGCTGAAACTGTCCTAAAGTTAATCTGGCTTATCCACTAATTTGGTAAGTGTAGTTAAATCAAGGACTCATATGAAAAATATAAAGAAAATCTGTGTTGCATTATTTTGCCTGGGAACGGCTTCTGCCACTGTAGCTGCCGAAGAAGTGGTCTATTCAACAGAAGGCTATTGTGTACTGGCCAATGAAGGTGTTGATAGCAGAATGTTAGACGCTTATGCCAAAAAGCTTGGAGATGCTCCGTCTAAAAAAGTCTGCAATGCATTTAAAGAAGTAATAGCTGAAACACGACCAAAAGCCTGGGATTACCCTATGGGGAAACCTTATCCTGGTAGTGCCATCCGTTTGTCTGAAAAACAGATTGAAGCTATTAAAGCTGCTTCAAAATAAGCCTGTTTTCCTTGTTCAGACTGAGAACAACACTGTTCTCAGTCTTTTCTACACGCTCTTGCTGTAAATTGTGTCATGATAAAACTCAATCAACAGAAATGGATGTTGTAGTGTTGTCGATGCTGATGATGTATAGCCGTAATTCACACCCGCCAAAAACAGCAATTTTTGCTCTTTTTTCGCTGCTGTTCAGCAGTCATGCTCTGGCATCTGACTTGTGTACTACAGTCACTCCAACCACAGATTTTAGTGCCTATAAAGGGCAAACTATTGGGCAAGTGCTTTTTATCCGCAACGATGTCTTTGATTTGGAACAACCAAACACCTACTGGTTTCACCGCTTCGCCAATCGCACTCATATAATCACAACCGAAACGACTCTGCAGGAAGATGTATTGTTTAAAGCCGGCGATCAGCTGGATGCCGAAAGTCTTGCAGAAACCGAACGCTTATTAAGAACCAGAGGTTATTTACGTAAAGTCGAAGTTCGGGTAAGCCATCAGTGCCCGGATCAACAAGTGATAGTGACAGTCCATACCTGGGACAACTGGTCGCTTTTGCCAAAAATATCCCTGAGCCGGGAAGGCGGAGAGAGCCGCTCTACCTTTGGTTTAGCCGAAGATAACCTGTTTGGTACTGGTAATCAGGTTAATCTGGATTATGAACACGACAGTGAACGCACCAGTTACCTGCTCAATTTTCGCTCACCAAATATGTTTGGTAGCCATTGGGGTTTAAATACCCGCTACGCTGACAAATCAGATGGTGAATCTTATTTAATTGCTATCGAAAAACCCTTTTATCGCCTGCATGCGCCCTGGTCTTTTGCCTTAACTCTGGATCAGGACAATCAGGATATTAACGAATATCTGTTGGGTGAAGAAGCCAACGAGTATCAAAAACAGAAAAACTACTTTGAAATTCAGGGTGGCCTGAAACTGCTGTCCGATGAGAACTGGGTACAGCGTTTTTTTGTCGGCGCCACCCACAACGAGGTGCAGTTTAAAGAAACATCAGACACCTTGTTTGGTACACCGAAAAGACGCGATTTATCACAGTTTTGGTTGGCGTGGCAGTATCTGCAAGCCAACTACCGCCAGATGTTTAATATTTACCAGTTTAACAGGGTAGAAGACATTAACCTGGGCTGGCAGGCCGATGTAAAACTGGCTTATCTGGCACCTATGCTCGGTGCAGATGACCATGGCTGGCAAGTGACAGCATCAGCCTACAAAGCCACTGAATTGACAGTAGATAATTACCTGCTGACCTCAGCATCTTCCAGTCAGCTGGAACAGGCAGAACTGAGCCAAACCTTGCTGAAGAGTCACTTAATGTGGGTCCACAAGCTGGATCCACAGCAGAGTCTGGTCGGTCAGCTCACCTATCAATACGGCAATGACTTATTCCGCGATGAGCGTTTAAGTTTGGGTGGTGATACAGGACTACGGGCTTTCCCTTTGTATTATCAAACCGGTGAACGCTTAGCCCTTGCGACTATGGAATACCGTTATTACAGCAGTTTATCCATTGCACAGATTTTTGACGTAGGCTACGCCACTTTTGCTGATGTCGGCCGCACCTGGGGGGATAATCCGGATTTACCCGGCAGCTCAGGCGATCAAACCTTATATGGTATAGGTGCCGGTATACGATTGCTGTCCAGTCACAGCAGCCGTGGCACCATGATCCATATAGACCTCACCAAAGCATATGGCGGTGATGACGATTTATCAGGAGTGGAGTGGCGGATATTGGCCAAGCAGAGCTTTTAGTGTTCGCCCTGACATTGTGGGCAATAGACTGTGCTGCGCTGACCTAAACGTATTTCTTTCAGCTCAGTCTGGCAACTGAAACACTCTTCACCACCACGGCCATACACCAACAATTGCTGGGCAAAATAGCCAGGCTTGCCATCGGTCTGACTGAAGTCTTTTAACGTAGTGCCGCCTTGAGTAATGGCTTTTGCCAGTATTTGTTTAACCACCTGTACCAGCAACTCAGCTTGTTCTGCGCTTAGTTGATTGGCCGGCATTTTTGGGTGAATACCAGCCTGAAACAAAGCTTCATTGGCATAGATATTACCTACCCCAACCACCACATGATTATCCATCAACACCAGTTTGATGGCGCTACTGCGTTTTTGGCAGGCAGACAGCAACATAGCACCGTGGAAATCCCCCAGCAGAGGCTCAGGGCCTAAATTTGCCATCAAGGTGTGCACTGAATCTTTCGGCTGCCACAGCACAGCGCCAAAGCGTCTGGTGTCGTTTAACCTCAGCACTAAGCCATTACTTAAATAAATATCGACATGGTCATGTTTCCCGGCGGGCATATGTTGTGGCACAACTTTCAGATGCCCAGACATGCCCAAGTGGATAATCAATTCGCCTTCCGGCAAATGAATTAACAGATATTTAGCGCGACGTGTTACATCCAGCACAGGCTGCTGCTTAATCTGCAGCACTTCATCTGGTATTAACCAGCGCAGCTGGCGTTGCCGTACTACGACTTTTTCGATACGTTGCTGCTGCAAATGCGGGCTGATACCTAAACGGGAAACTTCTACTTCTGGTAATTCTGGCATAACACCCTCAACGTAAAACGGCTGGAAATAACAAGTCGGCCTGGCCTGGTGGCAAGCGGTACCACAGATCGGCATCAACAGCTTTCAGCCAATGATGGTTACCTGCCTGATACAACTGCCAGTGCTGCTGAGCAGGTTTACCGGTCAGCCAGACGGATACTTCGGTGATCAGCGCAGGGTTGACTGGGTTTAGCGGCGATTTCTCCGGCAACACCGCTTGTTGCCACTGCTGCAGTAACATCGTTAATTGCTCTTCTGTCAGTACCGCAGGCTGCGAACGCCAATTGGGCCCTGCCCGCTCAATCTGATGCAACGGAAAATGCAGTGCCAGTAGTGTCTGATTTGCCGAAATAAGTTGGGGCTGAGGTTCATTTCGCCCTTGTTTTAAGTATTCAGGCAGACCAATAAACAGGGCGACTAAAATCACCACTGTATAAATCATGACGTTATTCCAGCCTTTTTGACTTAAACGGATCATAAAGATAAAAACCGGGATAGAAGAAAAACAGCAGTGTAAACCAGAGTCAGGCAGAACAACCAGAAGAAAGCGCAGGGTATATAGATAGACAAAGTTATAACGTGGATATGCAGTACTTTATAGCTTATAAAAAACCCGACTTGCGTCGGGTTTTTTAAGTTCAATTACTTGATTTTCGCTTCTTTGAAAATCACGTGCTTACGCACTTTAGGATCGAACTTTTTGATTTCCATTTTTTCCGGCATGGTGCGTTTGTTCTTCGTAGTTGTATAGAAGAAGCCAGTACCAGCAGAAGAAACTAAACGAATTTTATCGCGCATAATTTAATTCCTTAAACCTTCTGACCTTTAGCACGCAGATCGGCTAAAACAGTATCGATGCCATTTTTGTCGATAATACGCATACCACGAGTGGAGATACGTAAAGTCACAAAACGGTTTTCGCTTTCAACCCAGAAACGGTGAGTTTGCAGGTTAGGCAGGAAACGGCGCTTAGTTGCGTTGTTGGCGTGTGAACGACGGTTACCTACCATCGGACCCTTACCAGTGATTTGGCACACTCTAGACATGTCAATGTTTCTCCAAAATTACTTCAGCTCGAGCTTCGTTCATCCTTCTGGCCAAGAAGAATGCCCCGGATTTCTGAAAGGGCGCAATTTATACACGAAAGCCTGATCAAATTCAAGCAAATCTGTACGGTTCAGGCGATCGTTTGCACATCCAAACTTCAGACCTTTATAGCCAGCCGCGTTCCGCAAAGGAAATAACCTCTGCATCACCCACTACAAAATGATCCAGCAACTTAATGTCGACCAGAGACATGGCTTGAGTCAGGCGTTCCGTTATTACCCGATCGGCACGGCTCGGCTCTGCAACTCCGGATGGATGATTGTGAGCCAAAATAACGGCGGCGGCATTATGCGCTAAAGCACTCTGAACTACAATACGCGGATACACAGGAGATGCATCAATAGTGCCGAAAAATAACGGTTCGGCGCAAATAAGCCTGTGTTGGCTGTCTAAATACAACAACATAAAAACTTCACGCTTTTGCGAAGCTAAACTTTGTTGTAAATAACGCTTCACCATAGCGGGTTCAGTAAAGACGGTATCACGTTGCATACTTTGCACCAGATAACGCTTACTTAGCTCCATAACCGCTTGTAATTGAACATATTTTGCCTGTCCTAAACCATGGCCTTTGCAAAAATCCGCCTGACTGGCAGCTAATAAAGGCCTCAAGCCACCAAACTGATGCAATAAAGTGCGGGACAATTCCACCGCATCCATACCGGCCACACCAGTACGTAAAAAAATAGCCAGCAATTCGCCGTCCGATAAATGTTCTGCGCCATGCGCCAGCAGTTTTTCTCTTGGCCTTTCACCTTCAGGCCAGCTTTTGATACTCATCTTCGCCTCCTTGAGTTTTTGTTTTCCTTCATCTTTCCGTGTTATCTTAACGCCAACTTAACCACTTTTTGCTGCGACAGACATGGCACTACCTTTGGCAGGAAAACGCATTTTATTAGGCATTAGCGGCGGTATTGCCGCATACAAAAGTGCCGACTTAATTCGCCGTCTGAAAGAACGTGGCGCTGAAGTACGGGTGATTCAAACCGACGCAGCGCGCGAATTTATTACGCCTTTAACTTTGCAGGCCTTATCCGGCCATCCGGTGGCCAACAGCTTGCTCGACCCTGCTGCTGAAGCCGCTATGGGCCATATAGAGCTGGCTAAATGGGCCGATTTATTATTGATAGCCCCTGCTTCAGCTGATTTAATTGCCCGCTTAGCCCATGGTCTGGCCAACGACTTGTTGAGCACTTGTGTGCTGGCAACGGATGCCCCTGTGGCAGTTGCTCCTGCAATGAATCAGCAGATGTATAAAAATATAGCCACCAAACACAATATAGACACATTAAAGACACGTAATTTTTACATCTGGGGCCCAGCAGCAGGCGAACAAGCCTGTGGTGATGTGGGTATGGGCCGGATGTTAGAACCTTTGCAGTTAGTGGATTTAGTGCTTGAGCATTTTGCGCCTCGAGTTCAGCCTTTAGCTGGCGTATCGCTGGTGATTACCGCTGGCCCTACCCGAGAGCCAATAGACCCTGTGCGTTATATCTCTAATCATAGCTCAGGCAAAATGGGTTTTGCTTTAGCTGACGCCGCTGCACGCTTAGGTGCAGAGGTCACTTTAATTGCAGGACCAGTGCAGCTAAAAACTCCTGATCAGGTAAAACGTATTGATGTGGTCACAGCCGACCAGATGTATCAGGTCGCGTTAGAGCAGGCGATTAGCGCAAGCATCTTTATCGGCTGCGCCGCTGTAGCAGATTATAAAGTGGCTCAGGTCGCGACACAGAAACTGAAAAAAACCAGCGACAACAGCACAAATCTTACCTTAGTGAAAAACCCGGACATTATTGCCGCTGTGGCTGCATTAAAGTCACAACGTCCTTTTACTGTAGGTTTTGCCGCTGAAACTCAGGATGTCGCCAATTATGCCCGGCAGAAACTGGCGAAGAAAAAACTGGATCTGATTTGCGCCAACGACGTATCCCTATCGAACCAGGGCTTTAACAGCGAACACAATGCCCTCACTGTATTTTGGGCCGACGGCGAACAGCAGTTTGGCTTACAAGCCAAAACAGAGCTGGCACACCAACTTCTTTTATTGATTAACGAGCGTTATCTGCATGAAAAAAGCCATTGATTTAAAAATTCTCGACCCACGTATCGGCACAGAGTTTCCATTACCTGCTTACGCCACACCGGGCAGCGCTGGTTTAGATTTACGGGCTTGTCTGGATGCAGAAGTACAACTGGCTCCGGGCCAAACCACGCTGATCCCAACAGGCTTGGCTATTCATATTGGTGACGCCAATTTATGCGCTACTATATTGCCACGCTCTGGTTTAGGTCATAAACACGGCATAGTTTTGGGTAACTTAGTGGGTTTAATCGACTCGGATTATCAGGGCCAATTGATGGTCTCTATGTGGAACCGCTCGCAGGAACACTTCACTATTAACCCAGGTGATCGTATCGCTCAACTGGTCTTTATGCCTGTAGTACAGGCAGAATTTAACATAGTTTCAGATTTTGACGCTTCAGATCGGGGCGAAGGTGGATTTGGTCACTCTGGCCAGCAGTAATTTGTGACAAGGATATCCATGGCAACGACTAAACGCCCCAACCGCAAAGAAGATATTTTGCAGGCTCTGGCCGCTATGCTGCAAAGCCATGCGGGTCAGCGTATCACCACGGCAGCTTTGGCTGCTCATGTAGGTGTATCCGAAGCGGCTTTGTACCGGCATTTCCCCAGCAAAGCCCGGATGTTTGAAGGACTCATCGACTTTATCGAAGACACTTTGTTGTCTCGTATTAATGCGATAGTGCAGGAGCACAAACAAACTGAGCAGCGTATCGAGCTGATCATGCAATTGCTGCTGATCTTCGCCGAACGCAACCCTGGTATTTGCCGCATTCTGACCGGCGACGCCTTACAAGGTGAACAGGAACGTTTGCAGGAACGTATCAGCGCTTTGTATGAAAAGCTGGAAACTCAGCTGAAACAATGTTTACGCGAACGTAAGTTACGTGAAGGCAAAAGTTTTGCTGTGGATGAAGGTGATTTAGCCAACCTGTTGCTGGGCATTTGTGAAGGCAAAATGCAGCAATTTGTCCGCTCAGGTTTTGCCCGCTTACCTACAGCTCAATGGCCAAACCAATGGGCCTTGCTGCAAAAAACTTTGTTTGGTTAAAACTCACAGAACTCCACTCTTAGCTCAGTCTGAAGCACTGAGCTTAGAGCCGACTTGTCAAAGCGGCACCCTCAAACTAAGCCCAAACTGACGACCAGAGCGGGCAGGAATAGTATTGATACTTTGGCCTACAAATTCGGCCTGATAAATCTGCTGATCCCAGAGGTTATAGACTGTGGTTTGTAACTGAGCGTTGTAAAAATCAGGTAAGGGTAAACGCCAGGACAAATTCATTAACCAATACGCATCTGCCTTTGGATTAAGCAGTTGTCTGTTGCTATTTCGAACCAGAACATCTTCCGCCTCACCAGTGTATTGTAAAGCCGCATACAAAGACCCCCACAGATCGGACAGCTGATAGGTTATTGCAGATTTCATCAGCCAGTGTGGCACAGTGGTAAAGTCTTTTATCTCATTCACCTCATTTTGTTGCCATGTGATGGCAAGGTCCGCCGTTAAACGGTCCATCACTTGCCCTGACCATTCCAGTTCCACGCCATGCAGTTGCATCTCCCCCTGATTGACAAAATCAATCACCCGGTCAGCAGCCCTTTGCCTGCTGATCAACTCATCCGCCTTGCTCTGAAACAGCGTCAAACTAAAGCGCTCAGCATCAGCCTGATAAAACAACTGCAGATCGGTCGTATTCACCCGTTCTGCTAACAAATCCGGATTGCCACGCAAACCACCTGTCACCTCACCTGCCGGGTTTCTTAAAATTAAATTGAAGTTAGTTTCTACCCCATAAGGATCACGATAAGCATTGGCATGTAAAAGCTTCACTGCCCAATCCTGGTTCGCTTGCCAAACCAGCGCCATGCGGGGCACCCATTCATTGCTTCCCAACTGACTGTTGTTGTATTGCAAACCAGCAGACCATTTCCAGTCGCTGTGGAAACTCCAGTCTGCCTGCACAAAAGCAGTATCTCTGCGATTTTTGGTCAAAGGTACAGGCCCATTGGTTAATCCGGCTTCAGTGCCAAAACGTTGCCACCACAAAGAGCCTCCCAACTGCCAGCTCCATAGCTTTGAAGGTTGCCAGTGCTGATTCAACTCCAGATAACGTTCTGTTGAGTAGGCATCATAGTTGTAATGGCTGAAATCCATACGGGCAACGCTGACTGCAGAATCCAGCCATAACTTCTCAGATTGCTGCCACTGATGACTTAAAGCAGCATGATGCCTTTGGCTGTCGACCTTGCGATCCTCTGGTAACACAGTGCCGGACCAACTGGTACTGGCACCAAAAAAATCCTGAGTGCCGGATAAACTCATCAGATCCAGCTGCCAATCCTTATACGTCAGGCTGCTGAATAAACCGAGATTACGTTGCCCGTAATCTATGCTGTTTTCCACTGCTGCATTATCAAAAGAACGGAAATCCCAACCATCCGACCTGCTGACTTTAGCGGCGAATAACAGCTTCAGTTCATCTCCGCCACTGAGTAGTAAAGAACCTGATTGGTAGCCCTGTTCGCCCATACTTAGTTGAATAGAGTTGCCAGCAGCCTCAGTTGTCACCAGATTAATAACGCCACTGTAGGCATTAGAGCCGTAGAGCACTGAACCCGGGCCACGGATCACTTCAATCCGGCTTATGGCCTGAACAGGAAAGGCATTGTAAATCGCAAAATTAATACCGCCTGAGTAACTTTCCCTCAGCGGCTTACCATTGAGTAAAATCAGCACATGGTTATCGGCGTGAGTTAATAAATCGCCGCGCACAGAAGACACATTATTAGGAAAGAAATGAGAGCCCGTCATATAAAAACTGCTGACCTGCTCCAGCAATTGATATAAAGAATCTGCTCCTGAATTACGAATTTGCTCTGCGCTGACAATAGTCATCACAGCAGCTGCTGATTTTAAATTTTCTTCATAACGGCTGGCGGTCACCACAGGAATGTCCATCAGCTCTGTCAGACTCATCTCAAATAAATCCTGTATTTCCTCCGCAGCCAGAGGAAAAACAGCAGTCAGTATAAAAAAAGCCGGAATTACAGAGCGCCAATGCGACATAACTGCCTTGTCTGACTAGAATAGGATCTTAACAGGAGTTTAGGAATCAGTATCTTAGATGGCAAGTAAGCGGAAAAATTATTTATATCCGGCTTTGATGAGTCTGACGCTGACAGGCCTGTGGTCGGTATTCGCTTTCGGCTGGATGGCGCCGGCCTCAGCCGCTATGGATGCAGCGCCTATGGACGAGCAAAGATTTTCTGCGATGCAGGCCGCTTATATTTACAATATTGCCAAGTTTTTTGAATGGCCGGCCCAACAGGGGCAAGGTACTTTTGATATTTGTTTGCTTGGGCCAAAAAATGAGGTACTGGTAACCCAGTTACAAAAAGGCACCGAAAAACGTCAGCTCCAGCAATTACCCGTCAGAATACTGCAGATCGACAGTACAGATAGCAGTACAGAGGCCAGCCAATGCAAAGTCTTGTATTTTACTCAGTCACCGGAACATTCAGGCTTCACAGATTTACCCCAACTGCATCATCAACAAGTATTACGTATTTCCGCCCCCTACGTCAGTTCAAGCCCCTATTCTCAGGTTGATATGGTGCTGGAAGGCAACAGAATAGTGCTTTATGTCAAAGCTCAGGCACTGACGGAATCTGGCCTGCACGCCAAAGCGGCCTTTTTATCCATAGCGAAGCAGAGGTAAATCATAATGATCCAGCTCTCTTTTCGCTACCGGGTGTTTTTTTCTATTCTGCTGCTCACCCTGCTGAGTCTGAGCATAGTGCTGGTGCCCTTATTCTGGACCAGCAGCGATCAGTACAAAGCCCAGTTGCAATCTTATACCAGCGCTCAGGCTCGTATTCTGGCTTCTATGAGTTCAGCAGCCATCGTCTTTGATCAGCCAGAAAGTGCCGGTGCTATGCTGGACTCTTTAAAAGAGTCACCGGATATAGTTTCTGCCAGCTTGCTGAAATACGATGAATTAAGCGATAGCCATCAGCTTTTTGCCAGTTATGGTAAAGAGCCTGTCACCCCTTCGCCAGAACAGTTAAAAGAACAACACATTTTTGATGCCGACTATCTGCATAGTGTTACCCCTGTGATGGTGGACAACAACTTGCTGGGATATTTACGCCTGACCGTTAGCCTTACCCCACTGAAACACCAATTAGCTCAGTTAAAATGGGGTTTAGTCTTAACACTGCTGCTTACCCTTGGCCTCGCCAGTTGGTTGGCTCTGATAGCCAGCAGAAGTGCTTTGAGGCCCTTAGATCATTTGAAAAGGGTCACCAGCTCTATAGCGGATACCAAAGATTACAGCAGACGCGCCAGCCACTCCTCTGATCCTGATATTCAGGCTTTGATCCAGTCCTTTAATGCCATGCTGGATGTGATTGAGCAAATTAACAGCGATCAACAGGACAAAAAGCAGGAAATTCTGGAACTGAATAAAACTCTGGAACAAAAAGTACAAAGCCGCACTGCTGAACTTCAGCGTAGTGTGCAGGAGCTGGATCAGACCTTGCAGCATTTAAAAACCACTCAGACCAAGCTGGTTGAGCGGGAGAAAATGGCTTCTTTAGGCAGCCTGGTGGCTGGTGTAGCCCATGAAATTAATACCCCGGTGGGCGTTGCTGTAACAGCTGTCACTCACCTGAGTTTTTTAACCTCCGAGTTAAGCCATGCGGTTGAAACTGGCGCTCTCAGCAAATCTATGTTCAGTAAAATGACAGCTGAACTGAATGAAACTTCAGCCATTGTGTTAAAAAATCTGGAACGGGCTGCAGAGCAAATCCGTAGTTTTAAAATGGTGGCTATTGATCAGTCCAGCGAAGAAGCTCGCGAGTTTAACTTGCTGGAATATATACAAAATATAGTCTTGTCTTTACGGCCCAAATTGAAATACACCCAACATCAAATCAAACTGGACATAGACCCAACAATCCGGCTTTATAGTTTTCCCGGAGTGTATTCACAGATTTTTACTAACCTGATTATGAATTCACTGATCCATGGCTTTAAAGATATAGAAGCAGGCGAAGTGGTGATCCAGGCACAACAACAAGAAGGTTTTTTGCAGCTGAATTATTACGACAATGGCAAAGGTATAGCCAAAGAAATTAAAACAAAAATATGGGATCCCTTTGTCACCACCAACAGACAAGCAGGTGGCAGTGGTTTAGGCACTTATATTTTGTATAACCTGATCACTCAGGGTCTGAATGGCCGTATTGATTTAGTCGACGATGTGCAACAAGGAGTGCATTTTGCGATGTTTATTCCGCTGGTGAACGAACCTGCTCACCAGCAGAATGATCTTTAACTGAATTTTTGCCAGATGGCCGCGGCCCAGACTAAAGCTACGAACACTAAAGCTGAAGTGACAGCTGCTGAGCCCATATCTTTAGCCCGGCCTGATAATTCATGCCGCTCTAAACTGACACGGTCGGTTAAGGCTTCAATTGCAGAGTTCAGTAACTCCACAATAATCACCAGTAACCAGACGCCCATCAGAAGCGCAAAATGACCAAAATCAGCAGCCAGATACCAGGCAAAGGGTATAGCAGCCAAAGTTAAACCCGCTTCCTGACGAAAGGCAGCCTCGTTCACCCAGGCTGCGGCAAAGCCTTTACGGCTACAATCTGCAGCTTTAATAATACGCCCAAAACCTGTGCCATTTGGCTTGTTCATAGCTTGTCCTTAAAACTGCATCACACTCGGGCTAACAGCTTAGCTCACACCGTACTGGGCACGGTAAGCAGACACAGCGTCTAAAGACTGGGCCAGCTCTGGTTTGCCTTGCAGGTAGTTGATTAAGTCGTTTAAACAAATGATAGAGATCACTTGAGTGCCAAAGTCGCGTTCGACTTCCTGAATAGCTGAAAGTTCGCCCTGACCTTTTTCCTGACGGTCGAGCGCAATCAGCACACCACTTAAACTGGCACCTTGCGCCTGGATCAGCTGCATTGACTCACGAATCGCAGTACCGGCCGTGATCACATCATCCACCAGCATCACTTTGCCCTGTAAAGGTGAGCCAACTAAGTTGCCGCCTTCACCATGGGTTTTCGCTTCTTTGCGGTTAAAGCAATAAGGCACATCTTTACCATACTGATCAAACAAAGCCACAGCCGTGGTCGTCGCAATAGGAATACCTTTGTAGGCAGGGCCAAACAACAGGTCAAACTCTACGCCAGCGTCTTCTAAAGCCGCTGCATAAAAACGACCTAAACGGGCTAAATCACCACCCGTATTAAATAAACCTGCGTTAAAAAAGTACGGGCTGGTACGGCCGGATTTCAGCGTAAAACTGCCAAACTTCAGGACCTGACGCGACAATGCAAATTCAATAAAGTCTTTTTGAAACTGTTTCATCTGAACCTCTTACGCCAGCACTCGTTTTTGTTCGTCGATAATTTCGCGGATGGCGTGTTTGCCTAATTCCATCATCTGCTGCATTTCTTCAAAGCTAAATGGCGCTTCTTCAGCCGTGCCCTGAATTTCGATGATTTTGCCGGTTTCGGTCATCACGATATTCATATCAGTTTCAGCATTTGAATCTTCGGCGTAGTCTAAATCGGCAACAGCTGTGCCTTTATAAACACCTACTGAAACCGCAGCGACCATAAAATTCAGCGGGTTGGTTTTGATCAAACCTTTAGCGCGCATAAAATTCAATGCATCCACTAAAGCCACACAAGCACCAGTGATTGACGCAGTGCGGGTACCACCATCGGCCTGGATCACGTCACAATCGATAGTAATAGTGTTTTCACCTAACAGCTTTAAATCCACAGCAGTACGCAAAGCACGGCCAATCAGGCGCTGAATTTCCATAGTACGGCCACCCTGCTTACCACGAGCCGCTTCACGGTCGTTACGGGTATGAGTTGCGCGTGGCAACATGCCATATTCAGCTGTGATCCAGCCTTTACCCTGGCCTTTCATAAAACGTGGCACACCTTCAATCACGCTGGCAGTACAAATAACTTTGGTGTTACCAAACTCAACCAATACTGAACCTTCAGCATGAGCCGTAAATTGACGGGTGAAAGTAATAGGACGAATTTGACTCGCTGTTCTGCCGCTAGGACGCATGATGAAGCCTCAACCTGATATTAAAAGTGCTTCATTATAGGGATTTCACCCTTGCAGTGCCATCTATTAGACGAATCATGTCTGAACTGGGTATACTCGCTGCAATTCTGCTTTTTGAGGACACTATTATGATCCACAGTATGACCGCTTATGCCCGCCACGAAATTCGTGCCAGCTGGGGCAATGCCGTTTGGGAAATCCGCTCCGTTAACCAACGTTATCTGGAAAGCTATTTCCGCCTGCCAGAACAGTTTCGTTGCTTAGAAGGTTTATTACGCGACAAACTGCGGCAGAAACTGCACCGCGGCAAACTGGAAATCAACCTGAAATACAGCGCATCAAACACGGCTGGCGAGTTAAAAATCAACGAAGCTTTGGCTAAACAACTGATGCAAAGCGCCAGTGTATTAGCAGAGCAAAGCGGCAAAGCCCAGCTGAACGTGGTCGATATTCTGCGTTGGCCTGGTGTGATGGAAACTCAGGAAGAAGACATCGACAGCTTACAAGCCGAACTGATGGCCGCTTTTGACGCCGCCTTAGTCGACTTTGTTGCAGGCCGTGGCCGTGAAGGCGTCGCCATAGAGCAAATGATCCGCGATCGTCTGGATCAAATCGCCACTCATGTCAGCACCTTACGCACCCATTTACCACAAGCTCTGCAATGGCAACGCGACAAAATGCTCAACCGCCTGCAGGAAGTAAAAGCCGAACTGGACCAAAACCGCCTCGAGCAGGAAATGGCCTTTTTAGCCCAGAAATCTGACGTGGCAGAAGAGCTGGACCGTTTAGACGCTCATATCAAAGAAACCCGCCACAGCCTGAAACAAGGCGGAGCCATAGGCCGCCGCCTCGATTTTATGATGCAGGAATTCAACCGCGAAGCGAACACTTTGTCCTCGAAAGCCATCTCAACCGAGATCACCAATACAGCGGTGGAGTTAAAGGTTTTAATTGAACAGATGCGGGAACAGATGCAAAATATCGAATAAAATCAATAGATTGCAGTAAAACCCTACTCATAAAGCTGGTTAGAGTCTTTGCTTGATCTTGGCTCAAGCAAAGACTCGTTCTGGCAGTCCATCGTATAATGTTTACTTCATCCCCCGTCCTACAAGCTCAAGTGTCCTTATTCACAAGAACATAGAGACAAACCACTAAAAATGACCTTATCAGCTTGATTTATGTCCTTATAGCGCTTAAGTTTAGAGACAATTATTCTATTTTGTCCTTATCCACATGAATAAAGAAAGCTTAATACAGCTAGAAAAAGCATGCATTTTATTGTTTTTAGAGCAACTAGGCTCGCCTGCGCGCTTAGGAGAGATAGAAAAAAAACTATCTATATCAATACATAAAAAAACTCTTCAACGTCGAATGAAAGACTTGCAGGCTGACGGTTACGTAAGCACTGTCGGTGAAAAGAGAAACACCAAATACTATGCTAATAAGGACAAAAACGTTTTAAAAAATGTCTCTAAAGCCTTAGATAAGGACAGCGCCGTCCAGGGTATAAAGACAAGTAACGAAAATGAAGACTCGCATCCCATATTTTCAAGTGCTGGTATGTCTCAACTTAGTTATTTAGACACCCCTTCTTATGCACGCAAGAAGTCTAGCTATCAGTTCGCCCTGGTTGATGACTACATTCCTAATCAAACCCACTATGTCCCTGAACCAATGCGAACGCGGCTTCTTGAGGCTGGAAAGCGGTTTGATCACAAAGTGGCTGCAGGGACTTACGCAAAAAATATTAGCCAAAGACTGTTAATTGATCTGTCTTACAACTCTAGCCGACTGGAGGGTAACACCTACTCAAAGCTTGATACTCAGCGATTGCTTGAGCAAGGGCTGTCTGCCGAAGGCAAAGTGCACGAAGAAACTGTGATGATTATGAATCACAAAGAAGCTATCGGGTTCTTGATCGAAAATGCCGAAGAAATTGCTCTCAACACTTTTACAATCCGAAATATTCATGCCCTCCTGTCACAAGACCTATTAGCCAACGCTGCTGCCTGTGGCAATGTCAGGCGGATTGAAGTCACTATTGGGAAATCAGCTTATTTGCCGCTAAATAACCCACATCAACTGGAAGAATATTTAGCGCTACTGCTGCGAAAAGCAGCACAAATTAGTGATCCGTTTGAACAAAGCTTTTTCTTGTTGATCCATTTATCCTATTTGCAAGCTTTTGAGGATGTGAATAAGCGAACAGCTCGCCTCTCCTGCAATATCCCTTTTATTCAGCACAACTTGTGCCCATTAAGTTTTATTGATGTACCACAGGAAGATTATTTTAAGTCATTACTGTTTTTCTTTGAGACAAATCAGCTGCAACCGGCATTAGAACTCTTTGAGTGGGCTTATCTACGCTCATGTCAGCAGTACTATGTTGTAAAAGAATCACTTGGAGAAATTGATGCGTACAGAGTGCAGCACAGAGCTGCACGAAAGTTTGCGATGGGCCATATTATTCGTCAAAACCTCGATGAGCACTCAGCGACTCAGTATCTCGAACAATACTGCACAGACAATAGCATTCCCTCTGCTGACAAATTTGTAAGCATGGCACTGAGTGATTTAGAACAACTTCACACCGGGTCAATCATTGGACTGGGTATTACTGAGAAGATGTTTACAGACTGGAAGCAGCAGCGATAAAAGCTGATTTTTAGTGTCATTTCTATTGGTTTTGTACTCAAATGAACATTGAGTACATGAGGGAAACGGCAACCGCACCTTGTCATCCTGGCGACCCAAGTGGTGGTTTTGATGAGATGAAAGCAACGTAACCTTTTGAAAGTTAAAAAATTACTCCCACACTTCATGACAGGTCAAAAATATTGAATAAAATAAACGGTTTAGATTAGCTCAACATCCACTCTTTTAGTGGGTACAAATTGAGATCTTTGCTTGGTCTTAGCTCAAGCAAAGAGCGGATCTGGTAGTCCATCGCAAAATGTTTTACGTAATGGCCCTCCGTTATCTTCAGTATTCCGCTTTTCCCCCTCAAACTCCTGACGTCAATATGATTGGTCTTATTCACTTCTCTGCTGCCAGGGTCGTTGAAATCAATGCATTTATCCTATTAACTGAACCTTGCACCCAGACAAAGGAAAGCTTGAGGGAGCTTTGACAAGAATTGATACCGCCATCAGTTATGACGATTTAGACGATGTTTTTGAGATTGCCGTATCATTTTGCCACGTAGCTCGTTGGCAATATTCCACAGTTTCTGTTCCAGATTTTTCTTTTGATCTTCGGTTATGATTACTCTTAAATAAGTTGACGGTTAGTTCAAAATCAATGCCTTGGCATTGGTTTTATAAAACCGATTCAAATAGCGGACTATGGTATAACCCTGAAAAAACTTTACCAAAGCTTTTTGTCGCTATGAATTAACCTGAGAGTGGGTGCCGGTGGGTTCTGACTTCCAACTACAAAGCGTCTAAACCACAAAGGGATTGCAAAAAAGATCGCCGAAAAAACTCTTTACTCTTTCATTCCTTCGTCCATAAGATGGGTAATACCATTCTGAAAGCACCAGCCTTACGAACTGTTCTGTGAGCAAGGTTTTATGCTGGTAAGTGCTCAAAAATAAGTAAAAGTAAGGATAATTCCTAATTATCCTTACTTTTTCATAATGCGTCCCCTTACATCAGCCAATGTGACTTTCTCTTTTAATAAGCTATCGCTTACGTGTGTATAGATTTCTGTCGTAGATATGCTGCTATGACCGAGTAGTCTTTGTACAAAACGAATGTCCAGGCCTGATTCCAGCAGTTCACAGGCGGCGCTGTGTCTGAGCATATGAGGTGTCACCTTATTTTTAGTGCTGGATCGTGTTGCTATGTTTTTGATGAGTTTTCTTAAGAATTGTGTAGATGCTGGTGAGCCTCTGCTGTTCACCAGAAAGTTATTGTCTTTGGGCTGAACCATCTGCCTTGCTTTGATATAAGCCCTGGCCAGTTCGCACAGGTCAGCATCAGGTAAATAGACGTAACGCTCTCTGGCGCCTTTGCCCAGAATTTTGATCTTTCTCTCCTCTATATCGATATTCGATAAACAAATACCGGCCAACTCCCCAACCCTCATGCCTGTTGATAACATCAGCTCCAGCGCCATCAAAGTAGAAAGCTTATTCAGCGATTTTTTTGTCTCAATGCCAAGCAGCAGCACCTCTTCCTGGTATGTCGCATCAGATGCCATACCTAAGTCTGATTTGCCGCATTGGATCATTTTATGTAGTTCGGATGCAGCGACGTTTTTAGGTAACTTTCTTGGTAGTTTTATTTCTGCTCTGAACTGATGAAAAGGGTTCAGTTGAACAACTTCGTCAAGTTCCAGCCAGCGAAACATGGCCCTGACACAGGCAATTTTTCTTTTAATGGAGCTTGGAGCTAATTCAAGTTCAACAAGCTTATGGTGAAAGTTCGCCAATTCAACTTTGCTGATACTGGCTATGCCCAAGTCGCTGCCGACTATTAATTCAAACTGTGCGAGATCCAGGCGATACGCTTTGAGCGTGTATTTGGACAGATTTTTTCTTTGTTCACAGATTTTCAGATAAAGGGCACAGATACTACTGACATCGGTCATAACGGACACCTTAGATAAAACAGCGCCGTATACTACTGTTTTATATAAGGTTTAAGGGAGCTTTTTATTCTAAATCGCCCAGTGGAGTGCAGCCCTGAGCTGCGACTTCAAATAAGCTGATCTAAATGGTAAATGAGAAACTCTGCACCAACAGCGGCTCTATGCTCACTTTCCTTTGCACTTTCACCCCATTCACGTACAGTCGGGGGTCTAAAGTGACAAAACCCCAGAATTGTAAAACGCGCACCACAAAACGCGATTCAATCATTTTTCCGAGTTGCTCTTCTGGTGAGAAATACTGCTCATCCGGAAGTTGCTGCAGCAGAGCAGGAAATGCGACACACACTTCCTCATTAAGCTTTTCGACAGAAGTATGGCTTTGCAAACGCCATAACATAAATAGCCAGAAGGGTTGTAGGTTAACCTGCTCACTCCAGCCATCCAGATAAGCCCAGTTGTATTGCTTAATGGCTGCTTCCAACATAGGCAAGAAAAAAGCGCTAATGCCCTGCTGCTGGTATTGTTTTATCGCCGCTTTTTTCACGTAAAAACTACCGGTTTTTTTATAAAAAATACCGGCAAGTTCAGCCAATAATCGACTGTAATGCAGAGCATTAAATTTATCTTCATTGCTGCCGCAGAACTCGCTGATACTGGAGTCTGTTTCAAACCGGGCTACCGCAAAGTGCGGCAACAGCTCACTGGCTTGCTTTACTAATTTGGCAGGAAGATTGCCTTTGGTAGTGGCCTTAAAAGATCCACCTTGTTGTATGGCTTCATCCAGCATCAAAGCTAAATACCGCATCACAGGGCTGGTGGATAAATCAGCTGGTGTGGTGATTTCGACTTGCGCTAATTCGCTCAAAGGCGCATAGAGCCAGTTCTCTATTTGATTCGGTGAAAGGCCACAAAAATCAGCATGAGGCCTGTTATTACGCTCTGCCATTTTGTGCTGAGCCAGCAGGTTTAATTCTTCCAAACTCAGGTTTGGGTTCATCGCCAGCGTTTGAGCAAAGTCGTCAAACACTTCTGCATGTTGTTTTGATACCGCATTGATGCAGCACTGTTTGTATTTTTTACCACTGCCGCAAGGGCAGGGATCGTTACGGCCTGTTTTCATCTTGATATGCTCTGTACTATTGATCTGTATATCTTCACGTCATTATTTAGCCTAAGTGTTGCGGCCGCGAAATTGTATCCTTATTACAAGGTCGACATATAATTATTCAGCCGCTCAAGCCGTTTCACTAAAGCTCTTTTACTTTGTATCTGCTGAAAAAATGGCATATACAGCAACACAAACTCAGCTAATGCACCACTCATTTCATAGGCTTCACACAATTCATAAAGATCGGCTGCAGCTTTGTTGTAACTATTAGCACTGGCCCGTCCCACCTCTGCTTTAATGTTTTGCCAGTACATAGACCTTCGCATGTAAACAGTTTCAAGATATGCCCGCCTCTCCCGCAAAGCCTGCTGCTGTGCTTGTTGTTTTGCCTGTTCTTGTTCCAGCTTTACTTGCTGTTGTGCTTGTTCAAAAAACTCACAGTACTGCTGTGCACCTAACCAGATACTGAAGTTATGTTGGCTTTGGGTTGGTTGGGGGATGTACTGCAACGCCTGATTGGTTGTCATGCTGCCTTGCTGAAATAACAGCAACAACAGCTGATCTTTTTGCTCTGCTGTGAATTGTTCCACTTGCTGCTCTGGCGTTAATTGATGATGTGCCGCTGGGTGCCCCGGGACTTGCTGCAGCAGTAGCTGTAAAGTCCGCACTTCTTCTTCAGACACCTGAAGAAACTCAGCAAGCGCTTGCTGTGCATCAGTTAACTGCGAAAAATCATAGTGAATCAAAGGGATGATAGGAAATCTCTCATCTTCCTCTTTACCAAGGGCATGGCTCACCCAGGGTAAATACAAGGCTCTGAAATCACCTGCAAGCAGCTCATCCCGGATCCCTGACAACCGCCGGAGTAAATCTGCCGCGGTTTCATCGTCAAAATAACGCTCATCCTCTTCCACTGAAAAAGTGAGTACAAGCTGCGATCCATACAGGTCACTTTCAAAGCCAAAAACAATGCCAGCATGAGCCAATAAAGCTTCAGGTACAGATGCCTGCGGTACTTTCAGATAAAAATACAGTGAGCCCCAGCTTGCATAATAAAACCCTACATCAAAGAACTCTGCCACCAGTTCAACTGGCTCAGCTTTTAAATCACTATAGTGATAACTGACGGAAAAATGGTTTCTGTTGATAGTAGCCCGGCTGGATATGCCACGCAGTTCTGCTTGCTGTGCCTTGTCCAAACTGCCTTCTAAGAGTTCAAACTGGAAATATTGGTACTCACTCATGGTTTTTCACTTTGGCTCTTATTCGATATTGTTGTATTCACCATTCGATAGTGTGCTCAAAGCTGTTGCTTGCAGTCAAAAGGTTTTCGAAAAAAACAAAACTATCTACAAAGCCCTCTGGGCAACAACCCTGCTGCTTTATAAGCATCATCAATCAGTTGCATTTGGTCGATAGCATCCTGGCCACCTGTCAGCGGTTTGGTTTCGCCTTTGATGCAGCTCAGAGTGTGTTCAAGCTGATGGTCGTAGGTGGAGTCGCCTTTGATTTGATAGTCATGCGCCACGCCGTCTTTGGTGAGGCACAATTTATGGCCCTGATGTGGGGCGACCAGGTTCAGCACTTCCAGTTGGGCTTTGTCACCTTCAAGATACAAAGACGCATCGTGGTGGCGGCTTAAATGTTCGCTCATAGCGCAGCCTACATAACACAAAGGGCCCTTCGGGAACTGCAGGCGAAGCTCAAAGCTGCTATCGAGTTGGGGTGTAGGGCAAATGGCGTCGGCCCATAAAATCTCTGGTGTGCTGCCAAATAAAGTGCGTAACCAGTGCAGTGGGTAGCAGCCTAAATCCATTAAAGCGCCACCACCTAAAGGTACGTTATGGCGCAAAGAACCAGGTGTTTCGGCAATACGCACTGAAAAATTGCTACGCACTGTGTGAATAGTGCCGAGCTCACCACTCTTTAATAACCGCTCTACTTCAGCAAACACCGGATGAAAACGGTAGTGATAGCCTTCAATCAGCAAAGGGCCACTGGTATCTGCTGCAGCTACCATGGCTTTGGCTTCTTCGGCGTCCATCGCAAAAGGCTTTTCACACAACACATGTTTGCCCTGTTGCAAGGCTTTGATGGACCACTTTGCATGCAAAGATGGCGGTAAAGCGTTGTAAATTAAGTCGATATCATCACGGGCTAATAACTCGTCATAACTGCCTAAAGCCAGTTCTATATCAAACTGCCGGGCAAAAGCCTGAGCTTTTTCAACATTCGATGCCGCCACTGCGGCTATGACTACATCAGAGCGCAAAGCAGCAGGCTGAATAATAGCCTGGTCTGCAATACGGGCTGCGCCTAATAAACCTATACGGATCATGCTGTTCCCTCTGAAATCGCAACTGGCAATTGCAGCAGTAGCTGATAGCTTTGGCCTGCAGTGATAGAACGCACCACCAACTCTGCCTGCTGAGCACCGTCCAGCCAGAGTGTTGGCGCTGTAACATCAGCAACACGTTCAAAACGAATATGGAAGTCTGCGCCACGGAAACGGCGTAACACAGAGGCGTTATTCCAATGATCTGGAAGTTGAGGAGCCAAAGTTAAACCTTGTGGGCAGCCCTTCACGCCAAACAAACCTTCGACTAAACAACGATATACCCAGTGCACTGTGCCTGTATTAAACAGCTGGCTGGAGCGACCTGCAGTGCGCGGTAACGTCTGGTAAGCGCCACGGTAATAATTTGGAATAAAGACAGGCAACTGGCCCCGTTGTAACTGATCCTCCGGATCGTCCGACGGCAGCATTTGTTTTAACACCTGATAGGCTTTGTCGGCTTCATTCACCTGATACAAAGCAAAGAGATAAAAAGCCGCAGCGTGGTTATAGACAGAGCCATTTTCTGCCGAACCCGGGTATTTTTGCGTAACACGGCCTACATCTTCCCGCATGGCTGTATAAGCAGGTGCCAGCATTTGCACACCATAAGGCGTATGCAGTTGCTGCTCTACGGCTTTTAACAGGTGCTGTTGCTGCTCGCTGTTGGCGGCACCACTTAATAATGCCCAGCTTTGTGGGTTCAGATAAATACGGCCTTCAGTATCTTTGCTGATGCCAAAAACGACATTATCGTCTGTGATACCACGGCCATACCAGTTGCCATCCCATAAATACTGATTCACCGCGGCGTTGAAGGCATCGGCTTGTTGCTGGTACAAAGCGGCTTGGTCGTCAAAATTTAAATCACGGCAAATTTGCGCCCACAGCTTCAGTGCATAAGCTGCAGCTAAGCTGAGCCAACCCGATACACCTTTGCCTTTGTAACCCACCATATTCATGGGATCACACCAGTCGCCCTGCTCAATATAACTTAAGCAACGCTCGTCTTTTTTCAGCCATAACCAACTCATAGCGCGGTGGATATGTTCAGCGACACTGTGTTGTTCGGTTGAGTCTTTGTAGGCTACTTTTTCGCTTAACAGCGCATAGTCGTTAGTTTCGGCCAGATAGGCACTGATACAGACAGGTAACCAGACACATTGATCGGTATGAGGCACCTGATTGATGTATTTCAGTTCAGCGTCTTTGTGCAGCAAAATACCGTCCGGCATTTCCCCCGACAAATGCTGCTGCGATAACGCCGTTAAAAAAGCCTGACGTGCCACAGCAGGAGCCAGATAGCTCATGCCCATATTGTCCTGCAGATAATTACGGCTTTGAGGATCTGTGGTTAAACGGTTCACATCGCCGTGGTAATACACCTGACGCGCCAGCCAATGGTTCACATAGTTATTCAGCTCCTGGTCCGGCGTGTCTATTTCCAGGCAAGGCACAGCTTGTGCTACATAAGCCGCATACGCCTGTTGAATGTGGCCGAAGCTCTCTGGTGACCCAAACACTTGCTGCCGAATGTGTGCTACTTCGGCGTTATCGTAAGCCGGACCAAACACAAAACGGTACTGTTCGGTTTGGCATGAAGCTAAAGATATTCTGTACTGCATCACACAAGCTGGCGTTTCGTAATCCGAATCACCACAAGCTAAAAACGGCTGTTGTACTGCAGAAGGTGCATGCAAGCTGCCCTGCCCTTCAAACTGTTGCTGGTTCAGTTCCCAGAAATCCGGTGTGCGTTCGGCCAATAAGAAGGTTTTGTCTTTTAAAAACTGGTTTTTAAAATAATCCGGATACTTTTGATAAGGCGTCACTGATGAGCAGATAATGGCTTTTAAATCCGCATCATAACGGCCAGACTGGTTCATCCAGGACATATAACCGACCGGGAAATAGGGATATAAACTTAAGGAACGGTTCTGATCTGAATCGTTGTGTACTGTCAGTTGCCATAACTCCAGCGGCTGATCTGGCGTCAAGGTCAATAACCATTCCACAGTTAAACCAGAGTCCAGCGTCAGTTGCCAGCGGATATCCGACTTGCCCACCGAAAACACAAAGCTTTGGGCTTCTTTGCGTACCGGCTCGTAAGGCACAGACCAGATTTCACCACTGTTTTCATCTTTGATATACACAAAACGGCCCGGATGATGAGCGTAATAGGGCTGCTCAGGCTGCATAAAAGTTTTGGCTTCTAAGTTCGGCGCATGGGCATATTTGGCGGGTTCTGGTTGCATAAACTGCGCTGTGGCATAACCACGGCAGTTTTGCTGGATCATCATGACCTTGTTCCATAAAAAAGCCGCAGCCTGTGGCATCGCAGTGGCGCTGTATAATTCATAACGCTGGCCGTTTTCTGTGGCTTGCATCAAGGTCTTCATCATTACTCCGACACTCCGACTGCTGCAGATTTTATAAAGGGTGCTGTTTTACGCTGGTCCAGTTCCTGTTGAATGGTCAGCAATTGTTTTTCATCTAAATGGTAAAAGCGCATGACAAAAGCTGCTAAAAAGGCCACTAAGCCAGGGATCACAGACACCATCAGTAAAATACCCATTTGTGAGCCCGCACTTTGCTCCGTATTGGCAACATAACCTATCAGCGCTAATAACCAACCAATCACAGCTGAAGCAATAGCGCCACCGAGTTTTTGCGAAAAAGTAGCGGCTGAAAAGGTCATAGCGGTTGCACGACGGCCAGTGCGCCATTCGTTGTAATCGGCAGTGTCGGCATACATAGAAAAAGCCAGTGGCGACTTAGGCCCTAACACAAAACCTATAGCCAGGTTGATAGCAAAAATTAAACCTACCTGATCGGCTGGCACAAAAAACAGGCTGATAGAAAACACACCGGCCAGGCTCATTAGCAGCATCATTAGCGGCTTTTTATCCATAACCTTAGTCATTAAAGGGGTAGAGGCCGCACCTAAAGCCAAAGCAAACATATAAGACGACAAAAACTCGCCCACCAGTTCAGGTCGTTCCACATAATATTTAAAGTAATACACACCGCTGCTGGCTCTCATAGTGATCGTAATCATAATGATCAGCGCCAGGCTAAACAGCACCAGCCAGGGTTTGTTGTTTTTTAAATCCAGTAAATCCTGCATCACAGCATTGTTAGTTTCGCTAACCGGCTGAATACGTTCTTTAGTGCTGGCAAAAGTAAATAAAAACAGCAAAGCAGCAGCCACACCAAAGACGCCCATGGTCAGTTGCCAGCCTAAGATTTCATCGCCCTGCCCCAACACCACCACCAGCTTAGGTGTTAAATAAGTCACCAGAATACCGCCGGTAAAACCGCCAATAAAACGGAAGCTAACTAAAGTGGTGCGCTCCTGACTGTTACGGGTCATTACGCCAGACAAAGCTGAATAAGGAATATTAATTGCCGTGTAGGTCAGCATCAGCAAGCTATAAGTGCAATAAGCCCAGACCAGTTTACCGCCAGGGCCTAAGTCCGGTGTGCTGTAGGTCAACACACCAGCACCAGCTAAAGGCAAAGCCAACCACAATAAATAAGGCCGGAATTTACCAAAACGGCTTTTGGTTCTGTCTGCTAAAGCGCCCATCATAGGGTCGGTAAAAGCATCAATGATTTTGGTGATCAGCATCATGGTGCCGGCGGCTGCTGCTGAAATACCAAATACATCTGTGTAGAAAATTAATAAAAAAGCCGAGATATTGGCCCAATAGAAGTTAAAACCCATATCGCCCAGGCCATAACCGACTTTTTCGCGCAGCTTTAGCCGGTCTTGAGGTACCGCAGTTTCTGTTGTCACCTTGTCATCCTTTTTATGCTGATCCGCATGTTTTTATTTTTAGTAAAAGGTATTGCACCAGCGCCTTAACACTTTGGTTGATATCCAGACACAACACATCAGCTTCCTGCTCTACCGATTCCATAGTGGCCAGTTGGCTTTGCAGCATAGACACAGGCATAAAATGGTTTTGCCGCTGCGCCAGCCGTTGTGCCAGTAATTCAGCGCTGCCTTGTAAATAAATAAACTGTGGGTTGGATGCGGCCAAACGGATTTGCTCGCGATGCTTACGGATTAAACCTGAGTAACTTAATACCACTGGCTGTTGTTTTACTGCACAGTCTTGCAAAGCTGCACATAAACGGCCAACCCACTGATCCCGCATCTCACTGCGAATAGGAGTGCCTGATGCCATCATCTGTTTGGCTTCAAGACTGTGAAAATCATCCCCTTCGAGATAAAACCAGCCCAGTTGCTCAGCCAGCCGTAAAGCCAGTGTGGATTTGCCGCTGCCAGCCACGCCCATAATGATCAACGTCTGACAGCCTGCTGACTCAGGTGTCTGTTGTTCTGCTTGATGTTGCTGCACCAGATGTTACCAAACCAGCTGTAAAAAGATGAGCCAGCTTAATGCAGCCAAAATGATAGCGCAACCATTTTGACTCAAACCATAGTTTCCGTTATTGTTTTTCAAAGGCTTGAGAGTGGCATAATGAATAAAAAACCTAACCTGAAAGATGTGGCCAAAGTAGCGGGAGTCAGCGCTATTACTGTGTCCCGCGTGCTAAGTAATCCGGATAAAGTATCAGAAAAGCTGCGGGCAAAAGTTGAACAGGCTGTGCATGAAATTGGTTATATCCGTAATCATGCCGCCAGTGCTTTAGCCTCGCGTCGTTCAGGTGTGATTGCGGTTATCATTCCATCATTATCGAACATAGTTTTTAATGATGTTTTGCAGGGTATTTACAGCGCGGTGAAACAGCATCAATTGCAGGTGATCCTGGGGGATTGCCATTATTCACCTTTGGAAGAAGAAAAGCTGATCGCAACCCTGCTCAGCCAATCGCCTGAAGGTTTTATTTTAACCGGCACAGATCAAACCCATTATGCCCGCAAATTGCTGCAACAATCCGGTATTCCTATAGTGCAACTGATGGAATTAACAGACAGCCCCATTGATATGAATATTGGCTTTTCGCACTTTAATGCAGGGATGGATATCACCAGGCATTTGCTGCAAAAAGGCTATCGTAAACCGGGCTTTTTAGGTGCCAGAATGGACCCTCGTACTCAGCAACGTTTGGCCGGTTTTAAAAAGGCGATAGCGGACTTTAAACAGCCTTGCCAAAGTTATGTGGTCACTACCACTCAGTCTTCATCCATACGATTAGGCGGTCAGTTGTTGCAGGCTGTGATGGCCGAATCTCAAGGTCAGTGTGATGCAGTGTTCTGCTGTAACGACGATTTGGCTTTGGGCGCTTTATTTGAAGCCAAACGAATGAACCTGAAAGTACCGGCAGATATTGCCATTTGTGGTTTTAATGATTTAGAAGCTTCAGCTTTGGTGGAACCTTCAATCACCAGCGTCGCCTCACCCCGTTTTGAAATGGGTCAGCAAGCTGTTGAATTATTGATGGCAGCATCAGGCGAAGACAAAACCCATCAACCCCCTATAGATGTGGGTTACCGTATTGTGGAAAGGGCTTCTACTTAATGCTTCGCAACCAGCGTACCTGGTCTCACCCCAACCTTGACTTTGACCTCAAAATGAATACTATGCGTAACATATTACTGCGTGACAACGATGGAAACTGTTTTGAAGGTTATTGACTTATTTTGTGGCTGCGGCGGTCTATCAGCAGGTCTTCGTGATGCTGGTTTTGAGATTCTTGCAGGAATCGATATAGAGCCTGCTTATATCCAAACCTTTACTGAAAACTTCCCCGGTACCTTGTCATTGTGTCAAGACGTTTCAAAGCTGGATTCCACCGATTTGTTAGCCAAACTAGGACTAAAAAAAGGGGAATTAGATTTACTGGCAGGTGGACCACCATGCCAGGGATTCTCAAAAAATGTTCCTCGCTCACAGCGACAACTTGATAGCCAAAATAATACGCTGGTTAAAACCTTTCTTGAACATTGTGAAGCTATTTTGCCCAGGTGGGTATTGATGGAAAATGTTGCTGAAATGAGAAATGGCTTTGGACAGCACTACACAGATGAAATTGTAGAACGACTTACAAGTGCGGGATATGAAGTAATACATGGGGTTCACAATTCGGCAGATTATGGCGTACCACAGCGCCGGAGACGTGCATTTTTTATGGCTCGCCGTGATGGTATCAAACCTGAGGAACCAAAAGAAACACATGCAAAAGAAGCTAAGGATGACTTGTTTTTGCCGCTAAAATCTCATGTTACAGTGTGGGACGCTATAAGCGATCTAAGACCGCTTACGCATGGAGAGGGCGCTTCGCCAGATTCGTACTTCACGCCCCCTCAAAATGAGTATCAGGAATACATCCGAAATGGCTGTGAATTTACTTATAATCATGTAGCCAAAGCACTCAAACCCACACAGTTTGAAAGAATTTGCTCTTTAGAACCAGGGCAAGGTATCAAAGACTTACCCGATCATCTCAGACCCAAAGGTGGTTATAGCGGAGCCTACGGCAGATTAACAAAAGATATGATTATGCCTACGATCACCAGATGGGTTTTCCATGCCGGATCTGGCCGGTGGGGACACCCGGTAGATTTACGGCTGATTACCATAAGAGAGGCCGCACGACTTCATAGCTTCAAAGATTCTTTTAAGTTTGTTGGAAGTTATACCGAGCAGGCGGGTCAACTGGGGAATTCAGTCCCGCCGCTCTTAGGTAAAATAATGGGTGAAGCCTTTTTAAAGAGCTAATGAAATTTGATCCAGAAGTTTCATGAACTCAACCTGGCTTAGTCTTTGCTCAGGGAAAGAAAAGTCTATTTTTCTCTCTGAGTCTGACGGCCACCAGTTTTTTTCACCACTAAAGTGCAGTTGGTTCTCACCTAACCCGTGCCAGGCAAACCATTTTGAATTACTTGGTTTATGGATGCCATGTAATGCCTGAAGCTGCTCTTTTTTGGTTGTCTTTTTCGGTGTAGACCATTTCCATGCAAAATCTTTTTCATCAAATATTTTGGGACTATCTCTGGTACATAAAATCTTTTCAAAATAACTGATCCTCCCCTTCTTGTGAACAATCAGTCTGGAGAATCCTATTTCATCTAAATCGTATCGGGCAAAACTCTCAGCTGCATGATCATTACAAAACTTTATTATTTCATCGCCGAGAGCCTGAAGAGCAGACTCATTGATTCTGGATTCTTCTATCAATTGCATTGAGTTAGGAATTTTTGCGCGTTTCCATGTCACCGGGGTTGATGCCTGGGTGGATTTGACCTGCCATCCGACTTTTAAATTCCTGTCAATGACATCTACAAAGTCATACGTATTTAAAACTTCTCCATTCCTTACACTGGCTATTACACTCTCCACTAATGCGCCAGGAATAATGTCTCCAGAGAATGGAAGTTTTAAGTAACCCGTTAAAATACTGGAAATTCTTTTCAGTTGGTCTTGATTTGAAAACACATTACTCATCGCTGATCCCTGATACTAAGTAGGCAATTTCAACATTCAGGGCATTTGCAATAACGCTTAAAGTCGTGAGCGTTGGGTTTCTGGTTCCACGCTCTAAAGAGCTAATGTAAGTGCGGTGTAATCCAGACAGCTCAGAAAGTTTTTCCTGTGAAAGGCCATGTGTTTTTCTAATGCTTTGGAGCCTGGCCCCGAATGATTCAACTATTTTCATAGGGCCTAATCCTATTTATCTGAATACTATATATCTACAGACTATGAGTAACATTATAGGGCTTTAAAGTGGTCGGTTCTAACGACCTGGTCGTCATATGACCTTTGCCAGCATAAATAGTGGTGATTTCCCTCATTCGTTATTTCTTCCGTAAAAAAGCTTTGTCCAGGGCGAGGAATACCACAGGAGTCGTTAATAAGGTCAGTACCTGGCTAAAGGCTAAGCCGCCCACTACAGCCACACCTAAAGGCACACGCAGTTCAGCACCTGTACCAAAGCCCATCATTAAAGGCACTGCACCTAATATAGCGGCCAGAGTGGTCATCATGATAGGACGGAACCTTACTAAACAGGCCTGATGAATAGCCTCTTTGGCCGATAAGCCTTGCTCACGCTGAGCTTGCAACGCAAAGTCGACCATCAGAATGCCGTTTTTCTTCACTATGCCTATCAGCAAAATAATGCCAATAAGCGCCATAATGGAGAAATCCAGCTGCCAGACCCATAGCAGCAGAATGGCTCCAATCGCAGCGGAAGGCAGAGTAGACAAAATTGTCAGAGGGTGAACAAAACTCTCATACAACACGCCCAAAATAATATACACAGCTAATAAAGCAGTGAAAATCAGCAGAGGTTGAGTGGCCAGAGAATCCTGAAACGCCTGAGCTGCACCAAGGAATGAACCCGACACTGAAGCTGGCATTTGTAACTCGGTACGGGCTTGTTCCAGAGCATCCACAGCCTCACCCAATGAAATACCTGCAGCCAGGTTAAAGGATAAATTCGCTGCCGGTTGCATGCCATTGTGTGCAATCACTACAGGACCACTTGTGGCTGGCAGTACTTTGGCAAAAGCCAATAAAGGCACCATTTGCCCTGTAGTGGGAGAACGTAAGTGGAAATAATTAAGGCTGTCTGCTGTGCCACGTTGTGCCGGATCCAGTTCCAGTATCACGTTGTATTGGTTGGTTTCAGTCTGGTATTCGTTGATCTGGCGCTGACCAAAAGCATCGTACAGGGCCTGATCTAAATCTGCAGCAGCAAAACCTAAACGGGCCGCTTCCTGCCTGTCCAGTTCCAGCTTAATAATATTGGCATCCCACTGTAAGTCGTTGGATAAATCGGTAAAGATCGGATTTTGCCGTAACTTCGCCGTTAACGCCTGAGTCCAGGTAGCTAACTCTTCACTGCTTAAGGCTTTGAGCACATAACTATACTGAGCCCGGCCAGGACCAGCGCCCAGATTAATATCCTGAGCGGCCCGTAAAAACACCTGAAAGCCAGGGATTTGTGCAAACTGAGGACGTAAGCGGTCAATAATTTCACTGGCACTGGCATCTCTGTCGTCCGGATCGCTTAATACCACCCAAACCCGGCCTGAGCCTGTCGAGTTATTGCCACCCACCGCATGGTTAAAGCCTGTGATATCCGGATCATTTTTTAAGATCTGCTCCAGCTGTTTATGTTTGGCAATCATATCTTCGTATGAAATATCTGAAGCAGCCTGAGTCACACCCAGAACAAAACCTGTGTCCTGCAATGGAAAAAAGCCTTTAGGAATGGCCATAAAACTGACTACACTGCCCGCCACGGTCAGAAAAAACACCCCCAGCATAATTTTCTGATGATCCAGAGCCCAGGTCAGCACTTTGTCATAACGTTGGACTAAGCGATCAAAAAAGCCGGGATTGTCCGGGTCATGATCTGGCGCTTTGTCCATAAAAATAGAGGCTAAGGTTGGAGCTAAAGTTAAACACACCACCACGGATATCAGAATAGCCGCCGCTGCTGTTAACGAAAACTCCAGAAACAACTTGCCGATAATACCGCCCATAAAGAGCAGCGGAATAAAAGCTGCGACCAAAGACAGGCTGATAGACACCACAGTAAAACCAATTTCTTCAGCCCCTTTAAGCGCAGCTACTCTTTTGCTGTCGCCCGCTTCTAAGTGCCGGTGAATGTTTTCAATCACTACTATGGCATCATCAACAATAAAACCAACGGCTATAACAATAGCCACAAGCGTCAGGTTATTCAGGCTGAACCCTACTAAATACATAAAAGCACAGGTGCCAATCAAGGACACCCCAAGCACAGCAGAGACAATAAGGGTGGCCGACCATTGCCGTAAAAACGCCGCCATGACAGCAATCACCAGCACCACGGCAATCGCCAGCGTCAGTTCTACCTCATGCAAAGAAGAACGGATAGTCCGGGTTCTGTCGTTAAAGATTTCTACTTTGACATCGGCTGGCAAAGCGGCAGTCAACTGAGGCAAAGCCTCACGAATACGGTCCGCTGTCGCCACTATATTGGCCCCCGGCTGACGACGAATGATCAGTGCCACACCCGACTCACCGTTTGGCCAAATCTGCACAAAATCGTTTTCAGCTCCCAGTTTCACTGTGGCCACATCACGCAAATACACGGGAGAACCATAGGTATAACTGACGATTAAATCGGCGTATTCCCCGGCAGAAAAAATTTGATCATTGACCGCCAGAGTGGACACTCTGTTGTCACCAAACAAAGCGCCTTTAGGCAAATTAACGCTGGCTCTTTGCACTGCGGTGCGAATATCAGCCAGGGTTAAACCCGCAGCAGCTAAAACTTCAGGCCTGGCCTGAATGCGAATAGCAGGCTTTTGCTGGCCGCCAATAAAGACGTCACCTACACCGTTAATTTGGGTCATCTGGCGCGCCAGTACGGTTTCAGCCAAATCACTGATTTCCGTGCGGGACAAAGTGTCAGAAGTCACACCAATAATTAAAATAGGACTGTCGGCTGGGTTCACCTTACGCCAGGTGGGTAAATTAGGCATATCAGGCAAACGCCCTGCCGCCTGATTCAGTGCGGCTTGGACTTCCTGAGCTGCACTGTCGATATCTTTTTCCAGTACAAACTGCAACGTCACTTCCACCGAACCTAAAGCGCTGGTTGAAGTCATTTCGGTAATGCCAGGCACTGAACTTAATGCCACCTCCAAAGGTGTGGCAACAGAAGAAGCCATAGTTTCGGCACTGGCACCTGGTAAACGGGCATTCACCTGAATAGTAGGAAAATCAGCTTCAGGCAAAGGTGCTATAGATAAACGTGGAAAGGCCAATATACCTAACAACACCAAAGCGAATGTCAGTAATACTGTGCCTATAGGGTGATCCATACACCAGGCATACAGACTGCGGCTTTTCATGCTTAACGCTCCGTAGCCGCAGTTTGAGGCGTATCAGTCAGAACTTTCAGCTCCGATCCTCTGCGTAACCGGCTTTGCCCATCCACTACCACCTGCTGACCTGCAGTGACTCCTGTCACCACTACCTGATTTTTATCCTGCAATACCACATCAACGGCTGCAGTAGCTGCTTTGCCTTGATCATCAAACCAGACAAAAGCGCCTTGTGGTCCTTGCTGCAAGGCTTTGGCGGGAATAGTCAAAGCGTTTTCTAACACTTTGCTTTGCAGAGCTATGACCACAGACTGATTTGGCCATAAGGCAGAATCCGGATTGGCGAAATCAGCTTTGACTCTGATAGTACCAGTCGCTGAAGTTACCCTGTTATCCACCACAGTGAGCTGCCCCTGAGCCAATGGATCCGCTCCTTCTTTTAAATAAGCCAAAACGGGCACAGTTTGTTTTTGCCTGATTTGTCGCATCAACAGCTGTAACCCGGCTAAACGGGACTGAGGTAAGGCAATTTCAATACTGATAGGGTCCAGTTGCACCACAGAAAACAAACTGCTGGCATCGCTGGTGCGGACATAGTTGCCTGCATCTACATTGCGAATGCCGACCTGGCCTGCAATAGGTGACAGAATTTGCGTAAAAGACAACTCCACTTGCTGTGCATTGATAGTAGCTTGCACACTACGAAGTTCAGCTTCTAACTGCTGAACTATGGCTTGTTGCTGATCGGCCATTTGTGCCGATACCGCCTGATCTTTACGTAAATTCTGATAACGCTTTAAATCCAGCCGCGCCACATCCAACTGGGCCTGAACCACAGAAAGCTGAGCTTTCGCCTGCTCAAGGGCTGCTTTAATGCTGCGATCATCAATCACAGCCAGCAGATCCCCGGCCTGCACCAACTGGCCTTCTTCCACCAGAATGCGCTGCAACACCCCATCGACCTGCGGACGTATTTCGACACTTTGTTGGGCTTTCACCTGTCCTATAGCACGGATCCAAACAGGCACAGCCTGCTGTTGCACCACAGCGGTTTTGACAGGTACAGCCGGGCTTTGTTGTGCAACAACAGCGCAGCTCAGCCAAAGGCCGGATAGCATCACTAGTTTTACCAATTTCATGCAAAAACTCCGCTTAATTCAGTGACCATAAACAGCCTGTTCAGCCCACTCAGCATAGCCAGCGTTATCTGGAAGTCGTAGGCTATTTCTTTAATTTATTCAGTATTTTGTATTATCTAACCAAGCTAAACGATTTCAGTCTGATAAAGGATCAGAGAATGCGTTCAGCTGCAAAAAAAAGCAGACCAGCAGAGCCTGTGTGCCCTGCGGAATTCAGCCTGCTCAACAGGTAAAAATCGACTATAGTTATTTAACCCTTCATTAACAGGCGGAGTTCGGGATGAAACCGCTCGTCTTTATGTTGCTCTGCTGTAGTTTTGCACTTTATGGTCAAAACCAATGGTCTGAGACCGATTGCACTAAAGCGATGAAAAAACTGCAGCAGGTGGAGCAAAAAATCAGTTCGGGCTATAGCTTAAAAGAGGCAGAACAACTCAGCGCTGATCAACGTCTGCTGGAAAAACAGCTGGACCAGTTTTGTCAAAAACCCGTCATAGCCTCTGATCCGAAAAAACCAAAAATAAAAAAGACAGTCAAAACTAAAACTGCCCCGGATCCATTGGCCGACATAGCCAAAGGCCCAAAGCTGTACGTCAGCTCAATATCAGTAAAAGCGCCTTATCAGGGCAAAAAACTACAGGCATGGCTGGAGTATTACTCTGAACCTAAACAATGTTTTGGCGTACGCGACAGCAGGCAAATGGTATGGTGCGTAGAGCAGCGCCAGCAAGCCAAAGCCAACTTTGAGCGACAATGGCAGCAAAAATTCGCACTATCGCCACCAGAATGATAAGCTCCGACCAGTTGAATTTTGGAGCATCTTTTTATGAAGGCACTGACTAAAGCCAATTGGCAACTCTGGTGGTTTGGATTTCGTTATATTCCGCTGATTGGTTTTTGTAAGCCCAAAATTCTGGAATTAACTGACGAACGCACCGTCATTCGTATGCCACACCATCGCCATACTAAAAACCATTTGGGCAGTATTTATTTTGGCGCTTTGGCGATCGGCGCCGACCTGGCAGGTGCTTTTTTAGTCTTTTACAAAGCACGGCAGAAAAAGCTGAATATCCATTTTGCTTTTAAAGATGTGCAGGGTGAGTTTTTAAAACGCCCTGAAGCGGCTATTCATTTCATCAGCAACGATGGCGCTTTAATAGACCAGATGATCCAGCAATCATTGGATACAGGCGAGCGGATTAATCAGCCAGTGACTATTGATGTCACCTGCCCTTCTTTGCATGGCGACGAGCTGATGGCCAAATTCACTTTGACTTTGTCGGTCAAAGCGAAAAAGAAATCCTGAACAAACACCACACCTTGTTTGCAGCACGGCAACGATGCGGCTAAAATCCGCTTTTGATCAGAAGGTGGTACGGCATGCAGGACTTATTAGGTAACTTATTTATTATTTCAGCGCCAAGCGGGGCCGGGAAATCCACGTTGATCAATGCGCTGCTGCAACAACATGCCGATATGCAACTGAGTGTATCTCATACCACCCGCTCACCAAGGACGGGCGAAAGCAATGGTGTGCAATACCATTTCACTGATGTACATCAATTTAAACAACTGATTGAACAGGATCAGTTTATTGAGTGGGCAGAAGTTTTTGGCAATTATTACGGCACCTCCAAAGCGGCTTTGAGCGATAAACTCAGTCAAGGTATTGATGTCTTTTTGGATATTGACTGGCAAGGTGCCCGTCAAATTAAAGCCCAACTGCCTTTTGTTACTACTATTTTTATTCTGCCACCTAGCGTGGAAGCTTTAGAGCAACGCCTGAATCAGCGTGGTCAGGATAGTGCAGAAGTCATTGCTGGCCGCATGGCCAAAGCCCGTGATGAAATCAGTCATGCCAGCGAATACGACTACTGGGTGGTAAATGATGATCTGGAACTGGCATTACAGCAATTTTCCGGCATTATCCTCACCCAGCGTTTAAAACAAAACAAACAAGCCCTGCGGCAACAGAAGTTAATTTCTGGCCTGTTGGCGAACGAAACGAAATAGAGTAGACTATGCGGTCTTTATTCAGACCCAGATTAACCGGAGTGGCAGATGGCTCGCGTAACAGTTGAAGATGCAGTAAATAAAATTGGTAACCGCTTTGATTTAATTCTGGTGGCCTCACGTCGTGCCCGTCAGTTAGCTGTTGAAGGCAAAGAGCCAATGGTTGATCCTGAAAACGACAAGCCTACAGTAGTAGCTTTGCGTGAAATCGAAAAAGGTTTTATCACTAACGGTATTCTGGACCAGCAGGAACGTCGTGAACAGTTACAGCAAGAAGCGTCAGAAATGGCTGCTGTTGCTGCAATTATCGGTTCTGACGAATAATCTGAGCTTGTACCCTCTGCCAACGGTATCCGGCCGTTGGCAATAGTTTGAAATCCACGTATATTCAAAGGAACACGCCAAAGCGTTGTGCGTATTGGGGAGTTTCGGATGTATCTGTTTGAAGGCCTGAAAAATCAAATCAGTGCTTACCTGCCGGCTGAGCAGGTCGTTCTGGTGCAACAGGCTTATGTTGTCGCCCGCGACGCGCATGCGCCACAAATTCGCTCCAGCGGCGAACCTTATATTACTCATCCTGTTGCAGTTGCCAGTATCCTCGCCGAAATGCGGATGGATTACGAAACCTTAATGGCTGCGTTATTACACGATGTCATTGAAGATACACCTGTCAGTAAAGAAGACTTAACCCGTACTTTTGGTGAAACAGTAGCCGAACTGGTACAGGGTGTCAGTAAACTCGACAAAGTTAAATTTAAAGATATCAAAGAGTTCGAAGTTACCAATCTGCAAAAGATGTTTATGGCGATGACGCAGGATATCCGCGTTATTTTAATTAAACTGGCCGACCGCACTCATAACATGCGCACCATAGGTGCTCTCAAACCAGAAAAACGCCGTCGTATTGCCCGTGAAACTTTAGAACTCTACGCCCCTATAGCCAACCGTTTAGGTATTCACAATATTAAAAACGAACTGGAAAACTGGGGCTTCCGCGCTTTATACCCTATGCGTTATCGGGCTTTGGAAACTGCAGTGAAGCAGGCCCGGGGTAACCGCAAAGAAATTATTGAACGCATTCAGGCGGAAATAGAGCAGCGTATTAAAGCCGCTGGCATTGAAGCTGAAGTCGCAGGTCGTGAAAAACATCTGTATAGCATTTATCGCAAGATGAAAAGCAAAGAGCTGATGTTTAACGATGTGATGGATATTTATGGTTTCCGGGTGCTGATTAACAGTATAGACAACTGCTATCGTGTATTAGGCGTTGTGCATAATCTGTTTAAGCCAATAGAAAGCCGCTTTAAAGACTATATCGCCATTCCAAAACAAAACGGTTACCAGTCTTTGCACACCTCCTTGATTGGTCCACACGGTATTCCAGTGGAAATTCAGATGCGTACCCGTGAAATGGATGAAATGGCTGACAAAGGGATAGCAGCCCACTGGTCCTATAAAGGCGCTGGCGAAAACAAAAATACCACAGCGCAAATCCGTGCCCAGCGCTGGATGCAAAGTTTACTTGAGCTGCAACAAAGCTCAGGCAACACCTACGAATTTGTCGAAAACGTCAAATCTGAACTTTATCCGGATGAGCTTTATGTATTCAGCCCTAAAGGCCAGATTGTTGAATTACCTATAGGTGCCAATGCGGTCGATTTTGCCTACACAGTGCATACCGACATAGGCAACAGATGTGTCGGCGCGCGGGTGGATCGTAAACCTTATCCGCTGAATAAACCTTTAGAAACTGGCCAGACGGTCGAAATTATTACCAGCCCTGGTGGTAAACCTAATGCCAACTGGCTGAACCATGTGGTGACCAGCCGCGCTATTTTAGGTATTCGTAACTATCTGAAAAAACAGCAATTGAGCGAAGCTGTGGGCTTAGGCCGTCGTTTACTGACTTCTGCTTTGGGTGATGTAAAACTCGAATCTATTCCGTCAGAGCGTATTGAACAGGTGCTGCAAAGCACCACGCAAAAATCGCTGGATGAATTGCTGGTTGAAATTGGTTTAGGTAATCAACTGCCTATAGCTGTAGCCCGGCGTTTGATGGGGGGGTTTGATTCGGGTGAAGAAGCATTGCCTGCTGAAAATCCTGCCAACCAAAAAACCAAAGCTTTTATTATTGGCTCTGAAGGCATGTTATTGACCTTCGCCAAATGTTGCCGCCCTATTCCTGGTGATGAAATTGCCGCCAATGCTACGCCGGGTAAAGGCCTGAACGTACACCGGGTTGAATGCCGTAACATCAGGGGCTGGGAAAAAGAGCCGGGTAAATACTTCCCGGTGAAATGGGATAAAACAGGCGATAAACAGTTTTTATGTGATATCCGGGTATTTATTCTCAATCAGCCCGGTGTGCTGGCAAAACTGACGACTGTGATAGCTTCACAGGATTCAAATATTCAGGACTTGTCGACCGACGACAGAGACACAGGTGAATACGTGGTGAAAATCACTTTATCTGTACGTGACCGCATTAATTTAGCTAACGTCATGCGCAAAATCCGTGTTGTGCCTGAGGTACTTAAAGTTTACAGAAGGAAATAGTTGTTATGTCAAAAGTGATCATCAGTACAGATAAAGCTCCTGCCGCTATTGGTACTTACAGTCAGGCTGTTAAAATTGGTACTACTGTGTATTTATCTGGCCAGATCCCTTTAGTACCAGACACTATGCAAATGGTGTCTGAAAATTTCGCTGAACAAACCCAGCAGGTGTTTGAAAACCTGGCCGCAGTTTGTCAGGCTGCTGGTGGCAGTTTAAATGATATGGTGAAGGTGAATATTTTCCTGACCGATCTGTCAAACTTCGCCACCGTCAATGAAATTATGAGCAAACATTTCAGCGCCCCTTATCCGGCTCGTGCTGCGGTTCAGGTCAGTGCTTTACCTCGTGGCGCTCAGGTTGAAATTGATGGTGTGATGGAAGTTCCTTCAACGAACTGACAGGGATTTCCATTGCTTCTTTCCTGCAAGGCGAACTGAGTGAATAAAATTCTGTGTTGTGTTTTACTGCTGGTTGTTTCTCGCCTGGCAGTCGCTGCAGAGACACCAGTGCTCACCTGGTGTCTTGATCATTTTTCGCGTTTTCATGCCTATGAAGCAGGCAAGAAGCCTTATGGTCCTTCTGTAGATTTAATGCAGGAACTGGCTAAACGCGCTGGCTTCATTTTGCAATTCAGCCCTAAAACACCCTCAGCCCGTTGTTTTCGTCAAATGCAGACTGGCGAAGCAGATTTAATGAGCAATCTGAACTTTACCGAAGAAAGAGCAGAATTTATTTATCTGATGCCTTATAACGAAAGAATTCCTGAATCTTTGTATTTAAAAGCTGCGGATCCACGGCAGATCCGCAATTTTAACCAACTGGCTTCTTTAACTCTGGCAACAGTGCGCAACTACACGTACCACCCCAGCCTGATGCCATTGATCAAAAGCTCCAGACGCCATGTTGAGATCGCCAGCATAGAAACAGGTTTTGAAATGCTGTTACGTGGCCGGGTGGATGGCTTAATAGTGCCCACTCAAAGCTCTTTGGATGTCATAGCCGACAAACAGGAGCTGCATTATCAGTTTAAAAGAGCCCCTGTTGATTTTTCTGTGGTAGAAAAACGTTTTATCAATATTGGCTTGTCTAAAAAAAGCAGACATCTTGCACTACAAAACCGGATTAAACAGGCCATCGCCTCTATGGTGCAGGACGGTACAGTAAAAAAACTCTATGCCTTTAACCCTTTAGAACATGGCCCTACCTATCTGGCAGAGGCGGCAGAGGTGAAGCCATGATGAAAGTTTTTCTGATGTGCTGTTTCAGTTTATGCAGTGTTTTGGCCTCAGCTTCAACCCTGGAGTGGTGCCTTGATCATTTCCCACACAGGCATTTTTATCCTGACAATAACGAACCTTATGGCCCTACTGTTGATCTGATACAAGAACTATCCAAAAGAACTGGGTTTACAATCACTTACAGTACAAACACCCCTTTCCCACGTTGTTTGCAACATCTGAAACAGGGTAAAAGTGACCTGATGACCAGTCTGAATTACTCAGCAGCCAGAGCAGAGTTTATGTATTTGCTGCCTTATGACAAAGCCAGAGTGGAAGTGTTGTATCAACGTAAAGGCGCACCAGCACTCAAGAGTTGGGCTGAACTAAATAACCAGCAACTGGGGCTGGTTCGGGGTTATGTCTACAATGCAGCTTTGCTCGGAAAACTGACAGTGCAAAATCAGGTCGAAGTGAGCAGTCTGGATATAGGCTTTGCGATGTTGCTGACAAGCCGTATTGATTCTCTGATTGCACCAGCTCAGCAAGCCATCAACGTCATAGACTCTAATCCACGTTACAAATCCCAATTCCAACCCGCAGTTTTACAATTCCAGCCGGCTGAAGACCGTTTTGTTTACCTGGGGTTATCCAAAAAATCCGTCTCTGAGCAACAAAAGCAGCAGATCGAAGATGCGTTGCAAACTATGGTTCAGGACGGTTTAATTGATCATTTTCACCACAATATCAAACGAGCAAAAGACTAAAGCTACCCTCAAAGAGGATCACAAGTTAAACTGCCTGTTATCAGCCACTTAGCTTTTTATTACCCAAAGTAATTGCAGCTGCGACGCGGCAGCAAGTACAAGCATCCCCATGAGCATAGAGACACTATGTGATTGGGGTGCGCGAACGCAGCGAACAAAGTGGCAGCTTCAAGTACGAAGGGAATATATTTTGACAGTTACAGCACTGGATACCCTCTCAATCAGCCAGCTAAAAGGTGTTGGCGCCAAAGTCAGTGAACAGCTGCATAAGCTGGGTATTCAGAGTGTGCAGGACTTGTTGTTTCATCTGCCCTTACGTTATGAAGATCGCACCCGCCTTTATCCAATTGCCGACTTATGGCCCCAGCAAACAGCCACAGTACAGGGCGAAGTGATCAGCAGTGAAATCACCTTTGGTAAAAGACGCAGCTGGCTGGTGTCTATTCGTGACGGTTCAGGCCATCTGACCTTACGCTTTTTCCACTTTAATGCGGCACAAAAAAATGCCGTCACGCCAGGTGTTACCTTAAGAGTCTTTGGGGAAGTAAAACGCGGTATGCGGGGTTTTGAGATGATGCACCCCGAATACAAAGTCTTAAAAGACGGTTTTGATCAGGATGTAGCTGAAACTCTGACCCCTGTTTATCCCAGTACCGAAGGTTTAAAACAAAACAGCTGGCGTAATTTAACAGACGCCGCTTTGCAGATCTTACAACGCAGCAGCCCGACCGAATACTTAGCGCCAGTGCTGGGCCACAACAGCTGGTCTTTGTCTGATGCTTTATTTTATCTGCACAGACCGCCACCAGATGCGTCTTTGCAACTGCTGGAGCAAGGCCAGCATCCGGCGCAACAGCGGCTGATCTTCGAAGAGTTAGTGGCACAACAGTTATCCATGCTGCAATTACGCCAACAATGTCGTGTCCGGCAAAGTCGCAGTTTTGTAGTCGAAGAGCAGCAGGATCAACAATTTTTAGCCGCTTTACCTTTTGCCCCTACAGCGGCGCAGCGGCGCGTGATCAAAGAAATCCGTCATGATTTAGCTCAAACCGAACCTATGTTGCGTCTGGTGCAGGGCGATGTAGGTTCTGGCAAAACTTTAGTGGCTGCTTTATCGGCTTTAACTGTGTTAAGTCGTGGCGCTCAGGTGGCCCTGATGGCCCCGACTGAGCTGTTGGCAGAACAGCATGCCACTACCTTCAAAGCCTGGCTGGAGCCTTTGGGTTATCAGATTGCCTGGCTGGCCGGTAAAGCCTCAGTCAAACAAAAGCAGTTACAACTGAATGCTATTCAAACAGGTGAAGCCAAAATGGTGATTGGTACTCACGCTTTGTTTCAGCAGCAGGTGCAGTTTCAACAACTGGCTTTTGTCATTATCGATGAGCAACACAGATTTGGTGTGCATCAACGGCTGGAGCTGCGTGAAAAAGGTGCTGATACTGGCTTTTATCCACATCAACTGGTGATGACAGCCACCCCTATACCCCGCACTTTAGCCATGACAGCTTATGCCGACTTAGATACCTCTGTCATAGACGAGTTACCACCAGGCCGAACTCCAGTCACTACTGTGGTATTGCCCGATAGCAGACGTGGTGAAGTAACGGAGCGGGTACGCCAGGTGGTGCAAAATCAGGGCAGGCAAGCCTATTGGGTTTGTACTTTGATTGAAGAGTCGGAACAGTTGCAATGCCAGGCCGCAGAAATGACAGCGGTCGAGCTGGCTGCCGCTTTACCGGATTTACGTATAGCTTTAGTGCATGGCCGTTTAAAAGCTGCGGAAAAACAACAGGTCATGGCCGCTTTTAAAGCCGGTGAACTGGATTTATTAGTCGCTACTACTGTGATTGAAGTAGGGGTGGATGTTCCCAATGCCAGTTTAATGATTATTGAAAACCCGGAGCGTTTAGGTTTAGCTCAGCTGCATCAATTACGTGGCCGGGTTGGCCGTGGCAGTGCAGTCTCCCACTGTGTTCTGCTTTATCACGCGCCTTTATCCCCCACAGCTCAGGCTCGTTTGGCTGTGCTACGCGAAAGTAATGATGGTTTTGTCATAGCACAACGTGATTTGGAAATACGTGGGCCAGGTGAACTGCTGGGTACCAAACAAACAGGTCAGGTCAGCTACCGCATTGCTGACTTAAGCCGGGACGCTCAGCTTATCCCTGCGGCTCAACAAGCTGCAGCTTTACTCTGGCAACAATATCACCACAACTGCCCGCCTTTAATCCGCCGTTGGTTAGGTTTGAAAGAGATTTACGCCCAGGCATGACAATTTCAAAACAAATTTCTATTTTTTATTACAGAAAAAACTAACTCTGGCCGCTTATAATAGTCAGAGTAAAAAAAGACAAGGAAAGTGCTTTCAATCTGAGGGATTTAGTGAAGCAGTAAAATCCCAAAGAAGGAAACAACATAATGCGGCTCATCAGCGCAATCATTCTTTTCACTTATGCAGTGGCTTTTCATCTTGATGCCAGGCAAATCCAGAGCATCAAAGCATTCCAGACTGTAGAGCCCTATCAGGTGATATCCCCGGAACCCAGACAATGGAGCAACGCCCTTAGTTTTAGTATCTGGCATACAACAAGCCCACAACAACAGCATACCCAAGGTTCGGCTTTAGCTATCTTAGGATTACCCCTGGATGCTCAGACACCAGCCTACCAACTCACTATGACCAATGGTCTGCAGTGGCAATATCTGGAATGTGTCAGTCGTCGTCATCTGACAGAAATACCTCACTGGCCTGTCCACTCAAATAATGGCCAGAAACCTGCTTTGGCTTGTGGCATCAGCGGATTAGCTAATGTGACTTTTTACCTGACTCCTGAGTGGGATAACCAATTTATCGGATCTGGTGAATTGTCAGACCGCTCCATCAAAATCCGGTCACTGCATTTTCTGGAAAAAACCACTTATCCAACTCTGTCTCCTGTTGGCTATTTATTAACTGACGAACAAGGCGCTTTAGCTCAGGTGGAAATATCAGGTAGTGGCCGGGTTTGGTTCAGACCGGACTTAACAGACCAAACCCAACTTGAACTGGCAGCTCGTGTGGCAGTTCTGTTATTGTTTACTCCACAACTCTGATGAACTGAAGCAAGAATGTTCCAAATAGTTCAGATTGACCATATAGTGCTTCGGGTGAAAAACCTGCAGCTGATGCTGGATTTTTATCAGCAGGTGCTGGGCTGTAGCTTAGAGCGCCAGGAAACAGATTTAGGTTTGTATCAATTAAGGGCTGGCAACAGCCTGATTGATCTGGTGCCTGTGGATCAACCTTTAGGGCAACAAGGTGGTAAAGCACCTGGCCCTGAAGGCCACAATATGGACCACTTGTGTTTACGCATTGAACCTTTTGACCCACAAGCTCTGCAGATGCATTTTCAAAACAAAGGCGTGACCGCAGGCCCCGTAGAATCACGTTATGGGGCTGAAGGTAAGGGCCCGTCTATTTATGTTCAGGACCCTGAAGGCAATACAGTCGAAATTAAAGGTCCGCCCTATTCTATAACCTGAACAGCAGGTTTTTTCCGTAGCGCCAGATAAGCATCCAGTGAATACACAATCAGCGCCAGCCAGATAAAACCAAAAGTCACCAGCTTAGCTGTAGTTAAAGTTTCGTTGTACAACCAAACCCCAAATACAAACATAAAACTTGGGCCTATGTATTGGAAAAAGCCCATGGTTGAGAGTTGTAAGCGTTTTGCGCCCGCAATAAAAAACAGCAAAGGCACTGTAGTGACAAAACCAGCAGCCACCAGCCACAAGTTTAAACTCCAGCTGTTTTGAATAAAATCAGCTGCACTGCTGTCCGCAAACTGCCACCAGTAATACAAAGCCAAAGGCAATAACAACAAGGATTCAATAAAAAGCCCTGTAATGGCATCAATCGCCAGCTTTTTGCGAAACAGGCCATAAAGCGCAAAAGTACAGGCCAGGGTTAATGCAATCCAGGGTACAGAACCAAAAGTGACCAATTGGATCAGCACCCCTGTAGCCGCCAGCGACAAAGCAAGCCACTGAAATTTACGTAACCGCTCACCAAGAAAAAACATGCCCAACAGCACATTCAGCAAGGGATTGATGTAATAGCCTAAACTGGCATCCAGCATATGATGATTATTCACAGCCCAGATAAACAAACCCCAGTTGCCGCCTAAAATCAGCGAGGTGCCTAACAAAGCCAATACCAGTTTAGGCTGGGCTAAAATTTGCTGCACTTTGCTCCATTGCTGCATCGCAAACACAATCAGCACCAACAATACAAAAGACCAGACGACTCTGTGGATCAGAATTTCCTGCGCTGGCACAAAATCAATTTGTTTAAAATAAAGCGGAGCTATACCCCATAAGGTATAAGCACTGGCGGCAAAGGCGCCACCTATTTTTTGCGCCGGACTTAAAGACATGTCGACCACTCTTGCTGAGGCATACAGATATTGAGGAAGGCCAGCATTGTACTGGATAAGAGGTCTTCAGGCGATGCTCCAAAGACCAATCTGGCGCAATATCAGATAAATCTGGCTAAAAGCAGCTTTAGTTTTACCCTACAAGGTAGGTACCTGTGCCCAAAGCAATATGAATGCCCTGCTCGTTATGCAGCTCCATGCGGCAAACACAAACCTTATTACCAGTGCGGATCACTTGGGCAGTCGCAATAAACTGCTGACCACGACCAGGACGTAAATAGTCAGTACGAATATCTATGGTGCTCATTTTTCCGAGCTTTTCTGCCAGTTCAGCGTCTGCTATATCACCAAAACGGCTTAAAGCGCTGGACACGGCCATCAGGCCGCCGACTACATCCAGCACTGAGGCAATAACGCCACCATGTAAAATCTGCTGCACCGGATTACCCACCAGCTGACCTGCCCAGTCAAAACGCACTTCAGCTTGTTGCTCATCAAAACGGGTGACTTTTAACCCCAACAATCTGTTAAAAGGCATTTGGTCAAAGGTATCGGCGATAAAAGGCAGTAACTGATCGGCGTGCATAAGGTTCTCAATGTGACTGGTAAGAGCAGTAGGGAATTTACCCCAGTACAGCCAATGACACAATGCCCAAGACAGCCTTGTTAGTTTTGATTACAATGCGCCAGATTTTTCATAACGCAGTAACGCCCTTTGCCACAACTATTGTTCGACACCTTAAAACAAGCTTTTGGTTACAGCCAGTTCCGTCATGGACAACTGGAGGTGATCCAGGCTTGCCTGAGCGGTCAGGACACTTTTGTGCTGATGCCAACAGGGGGCGGTAAATCCTTGTGTTATCAGTTACCTGCGTTGCTGCTGCCTTATGTCACTGTGGTGGTCTCACCTTTAATGTCGCTGATGAAAGATCAGGTCGACGCTTTGCAGGCCAATGGTATAGCGGCTGAATTTATTAACAGCAGCCAAAGCAGAGAAGAAATTCAGGATGTGATCCGCCGTTTACGCAACCAGCAGCTGAAGCTGTTGTATCTGGCGCCTGAGCGGTTATTGCAAGCTGATTTTATGTCACGCCTGGCGGAAGTGGGTGTCAGTTTGTTTGCGATAGACGAAGCACATTGTATTTCACAGTGGGGCCACGACTTCAGACCTCATTACACTGAACTGGCGCAACTCAAGCACTATTTCCCCCATGTGCCTATGATGGCTTTAACTGCCACAGCGGATCCTGCAACCCAAAAAGACATCAGCCGTCAGCTGAACTTACAGCAACCTTATGTCTCAGTCGGCAGCTTTGACCGGCCTAATATCCGCTACACAGTACAGGAAAAATTCCGCCCGCTGGAACAGGTGGTGAATTACCTGAAACTGCAGGAACAACAAAGCGGCATTATTTATTGTGCTTCACGCCGTAAAGTCGACGAGCTGACCGAACAGCTGGCGGGCAAAGGCTTTCAGGTGGCGGCTTATCACGCAGGCTTAACTAACGAGCAACGTAACTCGGTGCAGGAAGCCTTCAAAAAAGACCAAATCCAGCTGATTATCGCCACTGTGGCTTTTGGCATGGGCGTGAACAAATCCAATATACGTTTTGTCATTCACTTTGAATTACCCCGTACCATCGAAGCTTATTATCAGGAAACAGGCCGTGCTGGCCGTGACGGTGTGCCTGCAGAAGCTTTGATGCTGGTGGACCCTGCCGATATAGCCCGGATGCGCAGCTGGATCGAAAAGGATGAAAACAACAGCAGAACCGAAGTTGCGTTGCAGCGCTTTAACCAGATGGCCGCTTTTGCTCAGGCTCAAACCTGCAGACGTTTAGTGCTGCTGAACTATTTTGGTGAATCCAGCCAGAAACCCTGCGGCAACTGCGACATTTGTATAGACCCACCGAAACAATTTGATGCCACTGAACTGGCGCGAAAAGCCTTGTCTTGTGTCTACAGAGTCAATCAAAGCTTTGGTATGAACCATGTGATCGACGTATTGCGTGGCAGCCAAACCAGCCGCATTCACGAACTGGGGCACGATAAACTATCCACTTATGCGATAGGCAAAGATCAGTCACATGATTACTGGCTGAGTATTCTGCGCCAGTTGGTGCATTGTGGTTTATTGCAGCAGGACATCAGCCAGCACTCTGTATTAAAACTACAGGAAGCTGCACGCTCTGTATTACGTGCTGAACAAAGTTTGCAACTGGCTGTGCCACGCCTGGTACAAACCAAAGCCAGCAGTAGCAGCAAAACCACAGCACCACAAAACTATGACCGCAAGCTGTTTGCCCGCTTAAAAGTACTGCGTAAAGCCATAGCAGACCGCGACGACGTGCCCCCTTTTGTGGTGTTCTCAGACGCCACACTGATCGAAATGGCGCAAGCCTGCCCCACCAACAGCGTGGAGTTCTTAGCCATCAGCGGTGTAGGCCAGACTAAACTGGGCCGTTATGGCGCTGATTTCCTCGATTTAATCAGCGATTATTTAGCAGGCGATTAACGTTAAATTGACACAAAAAAGCGTTCAGATTAACCTGTCGCCCAAATTACAGCGTTAGACCCATCACCAAAAAGCAAAGGAGAAGCTTATGCAAAAACATGGATTTGGTTTTGTTGTTATTCTGGCAAGTGCAGCTTTAATGACTGGATGCAGTAGCTACGATAAACATCAGGCCGCCCAGGCTTTTCTGGATGGTGCTACAAATAGCGCTGAGGAAAGAGAAAAACAAGCAGAACAGCTACACCAAAAGCCAGATTCTTCTTTGCTGCCAGATGTGATAAACGGCGTTTTAAATGTGGGTTTGCAGTGGCTGGTTTCCTCAGAAGATCCATCAAATTAAAACTGATTTTTGCATCAGGCTGTCAGTTGCGACAGCCGTGCTGTTACCTATCCCTATTTCTTTGCAGGCAAAGCCGCAAAATAAGCGGCTAAATCCAGAATATCTGCATCAGACAAACCTGCAGCCATAGGTGACATCACCGCATGTTTACGCTGGCCATCACGGTAGGCTTTGATGGAGCTTTCCAGATACTTCACTTTTTGCCCTGCTAAGTTCGGGTAATCCGGAATCACAGACACCCCTTCTGCACCATGGCAAGCAGCACAAACCGCAGCTTTGGTTTTTCCTACAGCTGCATCTTGCGCCATAGCTGGTGCAGACAAGCCGATTAAAACTAATACTATCAACGGCATAAATCGCATTATTGTTATTCTCCCTGAATATGGACTTTGGGTTTATTTTTTTAGATCTTTTGTCCATTAAAGACCTAAGCACTTGTTTATACAAGTCAGAGTGCAAAATACATGCAAAGGGCCGCCAACAAACCAGAAAGCGCTTGAGCTCAGCAGATACAGCAACCACAATAGGCCATCGCAGTTTTGGGATTGGTTATGTCACTTATTTTAAGTTCCACTTATGCCACGCATTTGCCTGATTTAGTCAGCGCTGTTGCAGTGACGCCTTTTGCAGAGCCCAGACTTCTGGCTTTTAGCTCTGATACAGCAGCTTTGTTGCAACTTCCCACAGCCTTTTTTAGCCAAACAGATGCCGCTGACTATTTAAGTGGCAAAAAGCTGTTTGCCGGCAGCACCCCTGTGGCGCAAAAATACGCAGGGCACCAGTTTGGTCACTACAATCCGGAATTAGGCGATGGCCGGGGTTTGCTGCTGGGTGATATCCAGGGCAGCGATGGCCTGCGTTACGATTTACATTTAAAAGGCGCTGGCCGCACCCCGTATTCACGTTTTGGTGATGGCCGAGCTGTATTACGCTCCAGCATCCGTGAGTTTTTAGCCTCCGAAGCTATGCATCATTTAGGTATTCCGACGAGCAGAGCTTTAAGTCTGGTCGGAAGCTCCGAGCCTGTGCAACGTGAAACTATAGAACAAGGCGCTATGGTGATACGGCTTTGCCCAAGCCATATACGTTTTGGCCATTTTGAACACTGCTTTTACACTGGCGATAAAAACCAGTTGCAGCGGCTGGTCGATTTTACAGTGCAGCAGCATTTCCCCGACTGCCTGAATACCGAAAATCCTGCTTTGGCTATGTTGCAACAAGTGGTAGTGCGTACAGCTGAGTTGATTAGTCAGTGGCAAGCAGTGGGTTTTAACCATGGCGTGATGAACACAGACAATATGTCAATTTTAGGCCTGAGTTTTGATTATGGCCCTTATGCATTTTTAGATGATTATCAGCCGGGTTATATCTGCAACCATTCGGATCACAGCGGCCGTTATGCCTTTGATGAACAACCTGGTATAGGTTTGTGGAACCTCAACGCGCTGGCTCATGCGTTATCCCCTTTAATAGAAGTCGAAGACTTACGCTCTGCGCTTGGTTTGTATGAGCCGGCTCTGGTGAACCATTACATGACATTGATGGGCAAAAAGCTGGGTCTTAGCACACAACAACCCGCAGACAGAGCCTTAGTAGGCCAATGGCTGGCGTTATTGCAGCAACAGCAGCAGGACTACAGTTTAAGTTTCCGCCGTCTGGCTGATTTTACGGATGATGCAACAGGTTCTTCTGTTCGTGATCATATGCTGGATGTCGCCGCTTTTGATCAATGGGCTGAATTGTATCGCGCTCGTCTGGCATTGGAACCCGCTTCAGCCATTGAACGTAAAAGCCAGATGAACAGCATCAACCCTTTGTATATATTGAGAAACTACTTAGCTCAACAAGTGATTAGCGCGGCAGAACAAGGGGATACAGCGCCTTTGCATGAACTGATGCAGCTGTTACAAAACCCCTATCAGCTACAGGCTGGTAAAGAAGCTTTTGCAGCTCCGCCACCGGATTGGGGTAAAGGCATGGATATCTCCTGCAGCAGTTAACGGAAGCTTTATGAATAAAAACCTGACCAACAGTTTTATAGTGCAAATCGAACAAAAACAGCTGTTGCTGACTCCTTTATGGCCAATGCGGTTTGAACAGGTACAGCAGTGCAAGCTGTGGTTTGAACAAAGCTCAATCCGGATCGGTACTTTATCTTACGGCGCAGACAGGGTAGAACTAGGTTTAAGTTTCGTTAATGAAACTTTCACATTTTGTTATGAAGATTATAGCGAAAGTTTTTGGGTGACGGCTGACAGTGCAGGCAGCGCTATGTTACTGTCAGAATTAGCAAAAGAGTTCAGTAATTTGAGGATCGGATGACGGCAAAACTTCAGCATGTATTAAAGCTATGGTGGCTGATGCTGCTGATGTTCTGCGGCAATGTTTTTGCTTTTCATGCTCAGGTGAATCACTTTGATAAACAGCTTAGCCGTCAGGAATTAGGGCCTGCGCTGTATTTTCAGCAAAGCCATAAAGCCTTACCACTGGAAGAACTAATATTTGACCCCGAGCGCCATCATGCTTTTCGTCTGATCACCGAATACAAAAAGTCGCTGCAAAGTGCCGATCAGGCGTTATGGCTATTTACCCGTTTGCACTACAAAGGCCAAACGCCCGTTCAGACTGTGCTGCATTATGATTTTCCTCTGGCCGACCTGGTGCAAGTGTACAGCTACAACAGAGAAAAAAATGATCTGCAGCTGTTAAGCAGCACAGGGGCTTCGGTGCCTTTTTATCAGCGCGCTCTGGCTTACCGCAGTTTTGCATTTCCAGTCAACTTTGAGCCAGGTCAGGAACTTGATCTCTTTATCAAGGTTCAGGATGCGGCAGTTGCCCCAGTGCAGTTAACTTTATGGCAGCACAACAATTTTGTGCTGGACCAGCTGTATAAAAATATTCTGGATGGCCTGTTGTGTGGTGTGTTATTGCTGATGGCGACCTACAACCTGTTTTTGTTTTTTTCAGTGCAACAGCGGCTGTATTTGTATTATTCAGGCTTTTTTATCAATTGTGCTCTGGTGTTGGCCATTTTAAATGGCCTGGCTTTTGCGATACTTTGGCCCGACTATCCGGAAATTAATCAGGCTATTTTGTATGTGGCAGCCGGAGCAACTTACACTTGCCTGACGCTGTTCAGCTGGCATGTCCGTAAACAACAAGGTGGAATACTGGGGCGTTTTGGTTTTTATTTATGCTTAATCAGTGCCTTGTTATTACTCTTTAGTCCACTCTATGCCAATAACCAATTGCGCTTCTGGGGCTTATTGGTGGTCACTGCATTATGTTTAGGTGTAAACACCCTGTTTGCCTTGATGCACGCTATTAAAGGCGACCGTACCGCCAAAACCTTTGCCTTAGGCTGGGCATTTTTCTTTGGTTGCATAGTCGTACTGGCTTTGTCTCAAATTGGTTATTTACCCACAGCTCAGGCCTGGCATTATCTGTTGCTGATGGCTGTGATGGGCAGCATGGCACTGATGAACTTTAGCTTGCTGCAAAATATCAAAGGTACTCAGCAACAAAGTCAGGATCATCAGCGCCTGGCGAATGCACATTTGCAGCAGTATTACGATATTTATCACAACGCTGTTGAAGGTATGTTTACCAGCACTTTGCAGGGCCAGTTAATTACCGCTAATCAGGCATTGCTGACTATGCTGGGTTATCAAAATTTGCAGCAAATGCAGCAGGATGTCGCAAAATCCAGTATGGCGCGTTATTACGCCAATCCGGAAGACAGAGCGCAGATGCTGAAACAACTGCAACTGGGTGACAATAAAAACTTTGAAATCAGAGGTTTACGCTCCGACGGTTCGGCGTTCTGGGCTTTGATGTCAGCCAGGTTGGCAGAAGGAGATGGCGTCCAAAGTGCTTATGTACATGGCTCTATAGTCGATATCACAGCCCATAAACAAAATACTGAACAACTGGCTTATCTGGCCACTCACGATCCGCTGACCTCTTTGTACAACCGGCATTATTTTATAGAGCAACTGGAACTGACGTTGCGCTCTGAGCATAAAGCCACTTTGCTTTATCTGGACATAGATCAATTTAAACTGATCAATACCACCTGCGACCACAGAGCAGGTGACGCCCTGTTATGCCAAATCAGTAATCAAATGCAAAGAGTACTGGATAACAGAGGTATTTTGGCCCGGCTGGAAAGTGACGAATTTGTAGTGCTGCTGCCACATTTAACCAGCAATGAGGCTTTTGCCATTGCCCGTCAGTTGCTGGACACAGTAAAAGAATTCCGTTTTATCTGGCAGGACAGCGTGTTCAACATCAGTGTCAGCATTGGTCTGGCAGAAAATTCAGACGGCAATAAAAGTACTGAACATTGGTTAAAGCAAGCAGATTCCGCCTGTTTTGTGGCCAAAGAAAAAGGCCGCAACCGTATTCATATGTTTAATGCCAATGACGAAGAGCTGCAACGGCATCAATCTGAAATTCAGTGGTTAAAAACCTTACGACAAGCACTGGAGCAAGATAATTTTGTGCTTTTTATGCAGCCTATAGCTGCAATTCAGCAGACTCAGCAGGGCTTGCATTACGAGCTGTTATTGCGTTTATCTTTACCGGATCAGGGGCTGATAGCACCAGGAAATTTCTTAAGCTCGGCAGAACGTTACGGCCTGATGCCACAAATCGACCGTTGGGTGATCCGTAACTATTTCCGCTGGCTGGCGCAACAACCTGCTCATCTGGCAGAACTGGGTTTAGCCAATATCAATTTATCCGGCGCTTCATTAACAGACCCCTTGTTTAAAGCTTATGTCGCCTCGTTGTTTCGTGAATACCGGATCCCTTTTGCCAGGGTCTGTTTTGAAATCACTGAAAGTATGGCGATTTTAAATGTGCATCAGACGCTGGATTTTATCTCCCATTTCCGCACTTTAGGCTGTAAGTTTGCGTTAGACGACTTTGGCAGTGGTTTTTCCTCTTATGGTTATCTGAAAAACTTCCCCGTCGACTTTGTCAAAATTGACGGCAGCTTTGTCCGCGATTTGCTGATCGACCCATTTGATTGCGCCATAGTGCAGTCGATTCACGATATAGCCAGAGCTATGAAGATCCAAACCGTTGCCGAATATGTTGAAAACATGGAGATTTGTCACAAGCTGACAGAGATGGGAATAGACTTCGCTCAAGGCTACGGCATAGCCAAACCCCGCCCCTTATATCAACAGGAATAAAACCAGTAACTATCCCGATGTTCAGCAGCCAAAGTATATTTTTTGCGCCCTATTGCTGAGTAGGATCTGCTGTCATTACAATAGCGCCCCGCCCCATCCGGGGTTTTGCTGTTTGTTCGGAGAACCTATGCAGCAGCTGCTTGCAGTCACTTCTGAGTTAATGATCCTCAACGACGAAATTGCTAAAACTTACAGTGGTTACCAGAACGATCGTAAGCTGTTTTGCCGCACTGGCTGTGGTGAATGTTGTCTGCATCCGGGCATTGAAGCTTCAGTGCTTGAAATGTTGCCTTTAGCACTGCACCTGCATGAACAAGGCACAGCAGAAAGCACCCTCGCAGCCATACAACAATACGAGCAGGAGAGCTGTTTTTTTTATCAGCCCTCATCAGCAGATCGTAAAAGCGGTCACTGTAGTATTTATGCTTACAGACCTGCTGTATGCCGTATGTTTGGTGCAGCAGGTTACCGTGGCCGTCAGGGCGAAGTCTTACTGTCGATTTGCAAAGTGATACGTGCAGATGAACCAGCAGCTGTGGTGGCAGCAGAACTCAGTCTGACGATTGAAGTTCCACCTATGATGATGAACCACAAAGCCCAAATTGCTCAGCTGGATTACGAACTCAGTAAACAGAATATGCCAATTAAAGATGCGGCCGCAGCAGCACTGGAAAAAGTGCTGACCAAAGCCTGGTATGCCGACATGTCTGGTTTTTCAGAGCCGTTGTAAAAATTGTTTAGCGTAAGTCAGGGCTGTGCCTGTGTGGCTAAAATGTTGTGGCTTGTGGGAGTGCTGGTATTTCATTTCCAGCAGTTGCTGCTGTATAGGGTTTAGGCCAATATAGCAGCGCAGTACGCAGCCGTGTTGGTCTTCCCATGCACTGAAATCAGTCATCAGACTGATCGCATCCGGGGTCGACAGTTCCCAGCTTTGCATATTCATCACACGGGCCCATTTTTTACCGGAAAAACCCTGAACCAGGGATTTCAATTCCGCTATCAGCAGCTCTGAACCTTCTTTATTCCAGGCCCCCTGAATTTCGCATAACAGCACTTCATCATGGGGTGTAACACTGAATTTGCCATGGGCACTAAAATGGGTCATAGCTGGCACTCCTTTTGGCTAACTACCTGAGTATAGGTTGGATTAGTCATCACCCAAATCTGTCAGGCCATAACGCTCAATTTTTTTCAGTAAACCCTGCCGCGAAATGCCTAAAACACGAGACGCCTGGCTCTTATTTCCTTTATGTTGGGCCATAGCCTGCTGAATTAAACGGATCTCCAGCGCTTTGACCTGTTCATCCAGACTACTTAAATCAGCGCCTGGCAAGAGTCCGCTTTCTGTTGCCGTGCTTTGATGCTCCAAATGCAGCAGCTGAATATCTGCAACCCGGATCACCCCTTGTTGAGCTATAGCGGCGACACTTTCCAGCGTATTTTTTAATTCACGTACATTACCTGGCCAGCGTTTTTGCAAAAACCAGCTGATAGCAGCTGATTCCAGTTGCAGCTTCTGGCCATACTGTTGGCTTAGTTGCTCCAGAAAAAACTGGATCAGCAAAGGAATATCTTCCCGCCGTTCATCCAAAGCCACTGTTTCTATAGTGACGCCTTTAATGCGGTAATACAGATCTTCACGAAACTTACCTTGTTTGACTAAATCCGGCAGATTAGCATTAGTGGCCGACACTAAACGAATATCAATTTTTTGCTGCTCACGCCCACCCACAGGATAAAAAGTACCTTCCTGCAACACCCTCAGTAGTTTCACCTGCATGGCCAAAGGCATTTCACCAATTTCATCCAGAAACAAAGTGCCGCCATCCGCCAGTTTTAATAAACCTTGTCTGTCTTTGTCTGCACCGGTAAAAGCGCCTTTAACATAACCAAATAGCTCACTTTCCAGCAGTTCAGCCGGAATAGCGCCGCAGTGTACTGAGACAAAAGCTTTGCCAGCGCGTGGACTTAGCTCATGCAAAGCCCGTGAAATCACTTCTTTTCCCGTCCCTGAAGGCCCTGTCACCAGCACCCGCACTTCAGTGGGAGCTATACGTTGCACTAAGGTACGAACTGTTTCCATATGCCGCGAATGGCCAGCTAACTTCGGCAAAAAACTATGTTGCTGTAAACCTTGTTTTAACTGACTCAGCTCTTTTTCCAGCTGATGTTTAGTAATGGCGCGTTTCACCACTACAGCCAATAATTCCGGATCTATAGGCTTGGCAATAAAGTCCCACGCGCCCTGAGCTATTGCCTGCAACGCCAGTTCCCGCTCGGCATGACCCGTTAAAATAATCACAGGCCTGCCGGAGAATTCAGGCACAGCAGCCAGCGTATGAGCAGGGTCAAACTGCGGTGGTAACGCCAGATCCAATAAAATTAAGTCAGCATCAAACTGCTGCAATTTAGTACGGGTTTCTTCCAGACTGGCAGCGCCTGCCACCTGATAACCTTGTTGCTGTAAAAAACGCTCGGCTAATAAACGAAAGGCCGGTTCATCATCGACAATTAAAATGCGCGCCTGTGCAGGCGTTAGTGCGCTAAACATAAGGAGTATCCTTGGGAAACAGAAGTTCAAAACTGACGGGCCAGCCCAAATCAGTGCGGAAACTGATCTGACCCTGATGGGCGTCCATAATACGTTTCACTATGGCTAAACCTAAACCACTGCCACCGCTACGTTTGCTGATAAAAGGCCGGAATAACAATTCAGTGGTTAAACTGGAATCCAAAGCCGGGCCATTGTTATGCACTCTTAGCTGAATTTGCCCGCTGGTCTGTGTCACTTCAATCAGTAAAGACGCATTGGCCTGATTACGTAAAAAAGCATTGGCATTATCGAATAAATTTAAAAACACCTGCTGCACTCTGTGCTGGTCAGCCCGTAGCATCAAGCCAGCTGGTACCTGAAGTTGCAGTTGTACCTGTTGCCAGTCAAACTGCTGCAACAAGCTTTGCAGCAAAGGTTCCAGTTCAATCTGACTGTATTGCAGTTGCAACCGGCCTGAGTACACCAGCATATCGGAAATCAGCCGGTCGGCTCTTTTCAGTTGCTGCTGAATATGACCCCGCAGTTCTGCGTCCACACCGGCGGATGCCATTGAAATAATATTCAGCGGGTTACGCAACTCATGCGCCATAGAAGCAGCCAAAGCGCCCATTTCCACCAGATGTTGTTGCGACAACTGTTGTTTTTCAGCTTCAGCCAGTTGCAACGACTGCGCCAGTAACTCACAGCTGCTGCCAAGCAAAGAACCAAAGACTTCGGCCATTAAACGTATGCCGGGCGTCATATCATCCCAGCCCACCAACTGCACTTGCCATTGGCCTTGCTGCAGGTAACAACGCAGTTTCAGCTGACTTTGGTCACCTGCAACGGCCGAGGCTAATTCCACCTGCACCTTTTGCGTCAGGGTGTGCGACAACAACTCAGCTGCGGTTTGACTCAATTGGGTCCAGTTCTGACATTGCCCCAATTGCTGCCGCCAGGTGCTGATCAACAACTGATCTAAAATGGCACCAGGGTAAATTAAGCGTTCAGCCAGTTTAGCCACAGGCCGGTAACAAGCTGCTGTTAACAACAACACCAGACTGGAATACAACCACAACTGCCAGCCTGGTACATTCGCCAGTGCCTGCATGCCCAACTGGCCAAAAATCGAGCTGACCAGCGCCATCAACAACAGCAATAACAAGGACATTACCAGCCAAAGCAAGGCTCTGTTGGCCAGGGCATTCACCGCCAGCATCTGATAACGCACTACGCCATACACCAGTAACACAGGATAGCTGGGCAGCAACAACATAGGATAAGGAAACCAGTCCAGCCCAAAAGAAGGGAAAACCACAGGGGTCGCCAGCAATAAGCCCCAGCCGCCGGCCAAAAACATCGCTACTATAGAACGCTTTTTATTGCCCTGATGATAACGCCAGCCGTACCACAAGACGGCATGAGCTAATACTCCCAAAACCACTGTGTAGAGCAGATTTAAAAAACCATAAGAATGAAAAACAAAAACCTGGCCCAAAGCAGCACTGTGCAGCACATCACCGGCATCAAGGCTCCAGCTCAGCAGAACCACCAGAGCAGTCAGAAAATACAACCAGCCAATATGGCGGCGTGCCCAACTCAGCCAGGGCGCTTTTACCTGATCCTGCTCCACAAAACGCAACGCAAAATGCAGGAAAAAGGTCGGCATCAAGGGATTGGCCAATAATAAATAGCGGCCAAGCTGCGGCTCATTATGTAATACAAAAATATGACCCAGACACCAGAGCGCCATCATGGCACCAAAACCAGCCAGGCCTGCCAGCGTGCGCTGATAACGCGAATGCCACCATAACCAACCCGACATCAACGCAGCACAAGCACTGGTGACTAACATCATCAGCTCAAAAGCTAAAATCAGATCCACAGTTCACCGTCAACTTAGTTGTCACCACTTTGGCTTTAAAGCGTAAATCAAGTTAACACCGCCTGCAAACACTAAATTTTATTCATTTAAAATCAGCACATTACAAAGATATGAAATTATGGCCTGATTCTGGCACTACAAAGCTAAGCAGCCTGAATGCTGCATAACTTGTCAACAAAGAGAACACTATGCCTGATCTGTCTATTTTTGCAGCTGAACTGCTAACCATGTTGCTGTTGTTATCTGTTGCGCTTGCGCCTGCGGTGCTAAGCCGGATCAAAACGTCTAAAAACTGAGGTAGTTATGGAACTTGATGTCAGTATCCTCTCCCGGATCCAGTTTGCTTTTACGGTAAGCTTCCATATTATTTTTCCTTCTATCACTATAGGTTTAGCCACTCTGATTGCGATCTGGGAAGGCTTATGGCTGAAAACCGGCAACCCACAGTATCTGCAACTGGCGAAGTTCTGGATCAAACCTTTTGCCATTACCTTTGGTATGGGCGTGGTGTCCGGCATTGTGTTGTCTTATGAGTTTGGTACCAACTTCTCCAAATTCTCCGAAATGGCCGGTGCAGTGATTGGGCCTTTAATGGCCTATGAAGTGCTGACCGCTTTTTTCCTTGAGGCTGGCTTTTTAGGTGTGATGTTATTTGGCTGGCAACGTGTCAGCGCTAAAATGCACTTTTTTGCCACTGTCACAGTAGCAGTGGGCACCTGGATTTCTGCGTTCTGGATTATTGCAGCCAATTCCTGGATGCAAACCCCACAAGGGCATCAGTTTGTTGATGGTAAATTTGAAGTCGTCAGTTGGATGGAAGTGATTTTTAACCCTTCTATGCCCTATCGTTTTTTCCATATGTTATTAGCCGCTTTTATCACCGCCACTTTTGTGGTGATGGCCACTCATGCCTGGTATTTACGTAAAGGCCAACATATAGATTTTGGCCGCAAAGGTCTGTCTATGACCTTATGGATAGCTTTGGTGCTGACCCCGCTGCAGGCCTGGGTGGGTGATTTGCATGGCTTAAATGTAAAAGAACACCAACCGGTAAAACTGGCGGCCATGGAAGGGATTTGGGCTTCAACCGAAGCCAATGTGCCGCTGCTGTTATTTGCTTTACCTGATATGAAAGCTGAAAAAAATCACTATGAAGTGGCAGTGCCAGGATTGGCCAGCTTAATACTGACCCACAGTTGGGACGGCGAGTTGCAAGGCTTAAAATCAGTGCCTGCAGCCGACAGACCTAATGTGCCTATGGTGTTTTTCAGCTTCCGCGTGATGGTCGGCATTGGCATGCTGATGATAGGCGTTGCGCTGCTGGGTACTTATCTGCGCTGGCGTGGCACTTTGTATCAAAGCAACTGGTTCCTCTGGCCTGTCAGCTTTATGGCTCCTACAGGAATTATCGCCGTATTAGCCGGCTGGTATGTAGTTGAGATTGGTCGTCAACCCTGGATTATTTATGGTTTGGTTCGCACCAGCGAAGTAGTCAGCCCTTTGCCTGCTGAACGGGTGTTGTTTTCGCTGACCTTGTTTGTGCTGACCTACAGCCTGCTATTTGCTGTGTATCTGTACTTTATGCGTAAGCTGATCAAAAAAGGCCCGGCAGCTGTCGGTCATCTGCAACAACAACGTATAGGTGTAAAAGCTTCAGGTTATGCGCTGTCTTTTACCAAAACCTTAGCCACTGATGCTGAAACATCAAATTCCCCCGCCACTGATCCAAAAGGAGCTCACTAATGGAACTGGAACTGAGTGTAAGCCTGTTTTATCTATTGCTGCTTGGCTTTGCCATTCTGATGTATGTGCTGCTGGATGGCTTTGATTTAGGCATGGGCATTTTATATCCCTGGTTTAACAGTGACGCTGAACACGATCACCTGATGCGCTCTGTCGCTCACGTCTGGGATGGCAACGAAACCTGGCTGGTGTTTGGTGGCGTTATATTGTTTGGTGCTTTTCCAGCCGCTTACGCCGCTATTGCCTCCGCTTTTTATCTGCCGATAGTGCTGATGCTGATAGGTTTGATTTTCCGTGGAGTGGCTTTTGAATACCGTTTTAAATCAGACACCTCAAAGAAGTACTGGAACTCAGCTTTTGCCATTGGATCCAGCCTTGCTGCCTTCTGTCAGGGCCTGATGCTGGGCACTTTAGTACAAGGTGTACCAACAGATTTTATTGATCAGTCCAGTTTCAGCTGGCTTAGCCCTTTCAGCTTATTTTGTGGTTTAGCCGTAATGGCGGGCTACGCCCTGCTGGCTTGTTGTTATCTGGTGATGAAAAGCCGTGGCGGGTTACAACACAAAGCAGCCCGTTATGGTCAGCGTTTATTACTGATTGTGATGTTATCCATGCTGTTGGTCAGCCTCTGGACTGTCTGGATTGAGCCGGAAATTCGGGCTCGTTGGTTTGGCGGCTGGCACGCTTTATGGTTAATACCACTGCCTCTGTTGTCGGTGCTTGCCGCCCGTTTATTATTCCGCGATTTAGGCCGGGTGAACCGCAGCCATAAAGCGGAAACTGCTGTGCAGGAACGTCATGAAGAAAGGCCGTTCTGGCTGGCTGCAGCCTTGTTCCTGCTGGCTTTTGTCGGTTTACTGGTCAGTGTGTTCCCTTACTTGCTGCCACGCCAACTGACCTACCAGGAAGCCGCAGCGCCTGACAGCAGTCTGATGTTTATGCTGCCAGGCATCTTTATCTTTTTACCTCTTATTTGTGCTTACACTTTATGGGGCTATAAGATTTTTGCCGGAAAAATTGAAGATTATCAGGAGGGCTACTAATGAAATGGCTAGATAAACTTTCCCAGGGCCAGTGGTTTGTGGTGCTGTACCTGACTGGTTTTTTAACTTTGCTGTTGATCGCCTGGCTGTTAAAACAGGGGATGAAGTTTTTATAAAGCGCTAAAAAAATCAACAGTTTTTATCTAATCAGCAGCAGGCTTTTATTGATCTGACACAAGGAAAGTGTCGTTCAACAGCTTCGTCTTTATCACTTTTTTCATTTTTTTATTTGCATTTTAAAAAACAACGCTGCTATAGTCAGGTAAAGACCAAGCTGTATTGGTTCTTACCGGGCGCGAAAAATGAAGTATTTAAGTTTTATCGCAGTGTTGTTTTACCTGAGTTTGCTGTTTCCTTCAGCAGGTCATTCTGCGTCCAGCAGTTGGGTAGACTTACAACAAGCGAATAAAAACTTCACTTTGGCTCTGGTCGCTTCAGCCCCTCATTCCTCTGTTGATTCAACAGAAAGCTCAACTGATGATGATAAAAGCCCTGTTTGCTGGAATAGCTTTGAGTTTCCTCTGGCACAAAACCGTTTTTATCAGCAGCCAGACTCAAATTTCAATAAAGCGCAACGAAGCTGTTACGCGGCGCGTGCACCACCCTCGGGTCTCTCTTAATCCATTGAAATAGTCAGAGTTTCAGGCTCAACGCCATAGATCTGACGACATCCATTGTATTGATATCCGGTTCGCTGCCTCTGAGCGGACTGATGAGAGGTTTCTATGAAAAAGTTAAATTTATTCAACGTTGACGTGATAGATCATTTAGTTCAGCCAGCCGAATTTGCCGAAGCAACTTTAAATTCAGCAGCATTGGATTTCCTGTCTGATTTTAAAACCAACAGCCCTATGATGATTGACGCTGGTACCTGTGCTGTCGAAGCAGAGGACATGATGAATCATGAACATAGCAAGTTAAAACTGGTGATAGACGCCAATCAGGAAATGATTGGTTTAATCAGCTACGAACAGTTGTCTATCCAGAATGTGTTACAACGTTTAGGCAAAGGCGTGAATCGTACTGACCTGACAGTGGCCGATTTAATGCGTCCACGCGACAAAATCAAAGCCCTGGCTTATCAACAAGTGAAACACTGCTCTATCGGCGATGTGCTAAATACTCTGCAACACAATGGTGAGCAGTATTGTTTAGTCATTGATACCGAGTCTCACCATATTCGGGGAGTGATATCCGCCAGCGATATCGCAAACCGCCTACATATTCCGGTTCATATTGAAAAAGCACCGACTTTTTTGAATATTTTTGACCGTATGTATGCCTGATCGACCTTTGCCGTGCCGCATTCGCAGTGCGGCAAAGACGTATGTTTCTGGTTTTCCCCGTTTCGTATTCATTCCCGCGGAACGGGGTTTTGAAAGCCGCCACAGAGTATAGGTACCTCCAAAGACCTCCCTCTGTCAGGTCTCCTGGTTTATGGCGGCATTTTCCACACCACAATCATCAGTACCTCCAAAGACCTGCTTCCACACTGTCGGTTATTCCGATTTAAGGCGGCATTTTCCTTGCTTAAAAAACAAATAAAATCATTTAATTAATAAAAAGAGTCACTCAGCCAGCAAGGATTTCACTCAAGCTTTCCCAATCACGGCAGATACATAAGCATCAGGTTTAACTGCTTTTGAAGGGAGACAGAAATGAACGAAGCCAGCCGCTTACAAAGAATGCGTGAACTTGGAGTAAGGCTCCAGGAGTTGCGTTTGCTGCCTTCGCATTCGGTCAACTCTTATGCCGGAGCAGCTATTAACTTTTTGTTCCAAAACTATCAAATTGAAAAACCTGCAGGTGCGCCTTTAGATGTTACCTTACGGGCTTTGGCTACAGGTTTGGCAATTAAACACAAAATGGTAACACGGCCTGATCCGGACAAAGTGATCGACTTTTTCTGCCGCCATTATCAGGTGCATTAAGCACAGATCATTCCGAACAAAGCTGCTGAAAAAGCAGCTTTTTGCATTAAAGTTGAATCAGCTCCACTGCACCACGTTTTTGCATTGTGACATACAACAGGCTTGGATCTTTTTGCGAAAAAGCGACATTGGTCGGAAACTCACCTTTCAGTTGGTATTCTTTCAGTAATGTACCCTCCGGGCTCACTTTGGCAACCACACCTTTGCCATAACGGGCTATATAAAGATTACCTGCTGCATCGCAGCGCATGCCGTCTAAACCAAAATCAGGGAACTGGATCAACAGCCTTTTGTTGCTGGCTTGCAGTTTCTTATCCAAATCATAAACCCAGACTCTGCGCTGCGCGCTTTCATTAACATAAAGCCTGGTCTGGTCAGGGCTGATTTCCACCCCATTAGTGGTGCCCATCTCTGCTTCAACCAGACTGGAGCTGCCGTCTGTTTCAATACGCCACAACTGGCCTTTGCGGTTTTTCCAGTCCGGATCGCTGGCGAAAATCACGCCGTTATTGGCTATGGTTAAATCGTTTGGCTGAAACATCAGAGGTTGATGGGCATGTAATTGCAGCTGTTTTCCGTCATAACGCCAGATATTGTGGCCTGTGTAATCAGCTATATACATCAAACCTTTTTGATCAAAACGGATGCCGTTGCCAATGCTGCCTTTAGGTAAAGTCAGGGCTAAGCTCACCTCACCTTCAGGACTGACTTTGCCTATGGTGCCCTCAACGCCATAATTCACCGCATACAGATAGCCGTTTTTATCTGTAGCCGGGCCTTCAATAGCGGCATGAAAAACCCCATCAGTGACAAAGTCGCTACTATCAATCTGCTTATCTGCCCGTACCAAAAAACCGGAAACAGATAGCAATAAAATCAGTAATTTAACTTTCATCAGTTTTATCCTTTATCGGTCAGGCTGGTGTAATGCCTTGCGAAAATCGTAGTAATCGCTGTGGATCGTAACGGCCTTTGAGTTGCTGTAGTTTGCTGTAATGACCAGCATAATAAGCATCAGACCAGTTTTTAAGCAAAGCGTCTGTGTAATTTAAATAAGCACCACCTGTGCTGTAGGGCTGCATTACAGAACGCATCTGATTGACCCAAAGCGCGGCACTTTGCAGTAAAGTTTCATCAGTACCCACAGGGTAACTCACCATATACTGGGCACAAAATACCGCATCTCTGTGCACAAAAGCGGTCTGATCTGCAGCTACTGAACGGATTGCACCACCCATCAGCGTTAATAAAATACCGCCTGAAAGTCCTTGCTGCTGACGTAACTGCACCTGTTCCAGCAAAGCCGTTAAACCAGCCTGATTAATAGGCCGATTAAAAAAGTCCGAACTACCGGCCATAGCAGTGCGGTTGAGTTTGGCCTGCTCCGACTGATGCGGCAGCTTGCATTCAGGCATCTCCAACCCATCACAATCACTGAGCATAAAATCCCGGTATGGATGCAAAGCCACTTCCTGGGTCAGCGGCTCTACCTTCAAAAGCTGCAACCAGTTTTGCCATAATTGCTTTGCCTGCTCAGCTAAGCCTAAACTGGTCAGCCGTATTTGCACCACCAGTTCACGCTTTGTGTCGCCGCGCCACCATAAAGCAACTTGCGACCATAACTCTTCTGGTAATTGCTGACTCCAGTCTTGCCAGGCACTCAGCACAGGCAAAGCGTCTTTCAGTGCAAAAGAGGCCCTACAACTTAAGATATCGCTGGTGGCAAAGGTTTGAAATTTAAAGCGGGTGACTATGCCAAACTGGCCACCGCCACCACCTTTTAAGCCCCAGAATAAATCAGTATTTTGCTGCTCACTGCAATGCAGCACTTTGCCATCTACTGTGACTACTTCTGCCTCCAGCACTGCATCACAGGTTAAACCGTATAAGCGGTCGGCAATACCAAAACCGCCGCCCTGAGTTAAACCTGTAATACCCACACCTACACAACTGCCGGCAGGAATAGAACGGCCTTTTTTACTAAGTTGGTCGTAAACATCCCCTAATTTAGCCCCGGCACCTATCCAGGCTGTGTTGTCTTCTGGCTGCAACTGAATATCGGCCATTAAAGCCAAGTCCAGTAAAATCCCCTGAGTGCTGGAGTAGCCCGCATAATTATGACCCCCACTACGACCTGTGATTGGTAATTGATAGCGGCGGGCAAAAGCTAAAACCAGCTGCACATCGTCCACAGTGGCACAACGCGCTATCACAGCTGGAATAATAGAGTCGTAACGGGAATTGGCCGCTTTATAAAAACGATGGAAACCAGCCTCTGCCGGAAACAATAACTGACCAGAAAAACTGGCCTTGAGCAGCTGCCAGTCTGTAGCTTCAGGCAAAGCTATGGTTGGGCTGAACTGACAGCCAGAAACTGTAGCTAAAGCAGCAGCGCTGCTTAAAGTTAAAAACTGACGTCTGTCCACAGGCTTGTCTTTTTCAAAATGGCACACCGCAGGCAAATTAGCATAAATTGGTGGGATCTTCTTGTGGCTTAGCTAAGATAACGGGGAAGGCAAAACGAGGTTTAATAGTGATGAGTCTGCAAAAATTAAAACAACAAGCTTTAGATAATCGAAGCGACAAAGTAAAAATCGGCGTCCTACGGCGTTTTTCCAGTTAGTTGCCACTTTCCTTCTATTTCTCGCGCTTAAATTCGTGTGGATTCCTAACAAGCTGCTCAAATCTTTAATGCTGCGATACCACGATCCCATTTAAAAGACTTTTTTTTGTACTAATTATAGGTAGAGTTAGGATGGTTAGCACAACTCAAGGATAGATATGGCCAATTTGAAAAATACTTTTCCCGGATTTTTTCCGAAGTCTGAAGAAACAATTAAAGGAATTTGGGAGGAAAGTATCGTAGTTCTTGATACAAATATCTTATTCAATCTGTATCGCTACTCCGAAAAAACAAGAAATGAACTCATTGAAATTATGGAGAGATTTCAAGACAGGTTGTGGATCCCATATCAAGTTGCTAGTGAATATTTTAATGGGCGACTTGATAGAATAAGTGAGCAGATCAATAGCTATAGCTCTATCAAAAAAGAACTAGCAAGTATTGAGACGACATTTACTAATCATAGGAGTCACCCTTTTATCTCAGAAAATGCATTGAGAGCATTAAAAAGAGTAATTGAACGAGTTAACACAGAATTAACTACCAGTATGGATGGTTTTGAGTCACTGGGAAAAACTGACGAAATTTTGGAAAAAATAAATCAGCTTACAGATGGAAGGATCGGAGCTGAGTTTTCTAAAGAACAGTATGAAGCGTTATTTAGAGAAGGAGAATTACGGTATGCAGATCAAATTCCTCCTGGTTACAAAGATGCAAAAAAAGCTGGCGACAAACCTGGATTCTCAGGGAAAAAAAGTAAGTTTGGAGATTTGATTATATGGAAATCAATTATCTCTGAGGCTAAAGATAAACAGAAAAACGTGATATTGGTAACTGATGACCAGAAAGAAGATTGGTGGCTAGAGTATAGAGGAAAAAAAATTGGTCCGAGAGCAGAATTACTCTCAGAGTTTATCAAGGAATCAGGTCAAGAAATATTAATTTATGAAGGGTCGCAGTTTTTGCATCACGCAACAAAATTCTTCAATATAACGATTAGTAAAACGAGTTTGGCTGAAGTAAAAGATCAAAACCATGGAACATCTTTCGCCGCAAGTATTGCTGGCTTGCAAGCGAGCCGTGCTGCTAAGTCACATTTCATGGATTGGTTTATGCGAATGCGCGAAGATAACCAACTGGATTATTTTCAACACGCAAAGAACACGAGTCTCAAACACATTTACTTTGATAATTTAGCAAAGGCTGAGATTCAAAATCACGCACTGAAAATAGCATATGAGCAGCACTTAAAAGGTATTGAACGAGATCTTTTAGATAGCGGTGAAATTGATAATGATGAATCTTTGGATGATGAAAATTAGGGTCTAATTTTCTTAGCATTTGTAATCATACCAAAGGCTAATGTTTCAAATAATATTAAATGGACTGAATATTGCTTAATATCACCAGAGAAAGAAAACTTTGTAAAAAAATCATATTGCACCGCTTCGCTGCGAGTGCAACCTACAAAGCTCATAGCTGAACCTTTTGCGGGTCGGGATAAACCCGCCCCCTACACTTTTTTATCAGCTTTTTGGGGGAATTTAAGCCCGTTATTGCCACAAATCAGCCCACAGAAAATACAAGGTCGCAACACGCCATTCACCAATTTCCCCTTGCCGCCTTGAAAAAAGCTGTTTATGCTGGCCGCACTTAGCTTGTCGGAGTGCTGCACAAACCTTGTTTGTCAGCTGAGACCGCCCTTGGGCGGAATCCGTGGAACCTGAACAGGATAATACCTGCGGAGGGAAACAAGAGCGCTCATAGCGGCGGTGATCCGTCTGCCTGTTGGCGCACTCATTCGGCTCATCTGTTGATGGCTGTCCACGCTTTTCCCAAGCTCTGTTGAAAATTAACTATTTAATTATTTCATCGGAGTTTATATGTCAGAAAATCAAAACCGTCGCGCCACCCGCGCTGCCGCCGAACAATTTATTCAGCAGTTTCAGGGCCAGCCTTATCCGGCCAGCCGTAAGGTGTACATCGAAGGCGAATTACCCGGCGTGAAAGTGGGCATGCGTGAAATTGAACTGCAGCCCAGTTTAATTGGCGGTACCAAAGACCAGCCATTATTTGCGCCTAATACGCCAGTTCGGGTGTACGACACCTCAGGGCCCTATTCCTGCCCTGATGCCAAAATAGATATTCGTAAAGGCTTGCCAGCCCTTCGTACCGACTGGATCAAAGAGCGTGGCGACACGGATTTGGTCACCGATTTTGGTTCTGTGTACAGCAAAGAGCAGTGGCTGGATGAAAGCCTGCAAAGTTTAAGATTTGAAGCTTTGACTGAAAGACGTAAAGCCAAAGCTGGCGAGGCTGTGACTCAACTGGCCTACGCCCGTCGTGGTTTTATTACACCTGAAATGGAATACGTAGCCATTCGGGAAAACTTAAGCCGCGCTAACCTGGCAGCAGCTACTGAAGCCAGAACCCAACATTCTGGCCAGAGTTTTGGAGCCAATTTACCCAAACAAATTACCGCTGAATTTGTCCGGCAGGAAATAGCGGCAGGCCGTGCCATTTTGCCTGCCAATATCAATCACCCTGAAATTGAACCTATGATTATTGGCCGTAACTTTCTGGTGAAGGTGAACGCCAATATCGGCAATTCAGCAGTTAGCTCGTCCATTGAAGAAGAAGTGGAAAAGCTACTGTGGGCCACCCGCTGGGGCGCAGATACTGTGATGGATTTATCCACTGGCCGTTATATTCACCAAACCCGCGAATGGATTATCCGCAACAGCCCTGTGCCCATTGGCACTGTGCCTTTGTATCAGGCGCTGGAAAAAGTAGGTGGCATAGCCGAAGACTTAAGCTGGGAATTATTCCGCGACACCTTAATTGAGCAAGCCGAACAAGGGGTGGATTATTTTACTATTCACGCCGGAGTGCGCTTAGCTTATGTGCCTATGACAGCCAAACGTCTGACCGGTATAGTGTCCCGTGGTGGCTCTATTATGGCCAAATGGTGTCTGGCGCATCATCAGGAAAACTTTTTATATCAACACTTTGACGATATCTGCGACATTATGCGCGCTTACGATATCAGCTTTAGTTTGGGTGATGGCCTGCGGCCCGGCTCCATTGCCGATGCCAATGACGAAGCTCAGTTTGCCGAGCTGAAAACCTTAGGTGAACTGACGCACCGCGCCTGGGCCAAAGATGTGCAGGTGATGGTGGAAGGCCCTGGCCATGTGCCTATGCAGCTGATTCGTGAAAATATGCAGTTGCAGCTGGAATACTGCGCTGAAGCGCCTTTTTATACTTTAGGCCCACTGACCACAGATATAGCGCCGGGTTACGATCATCTGACGTCGGCCATTGGCGCGGCTCAGATTGGCTGGTATGGCTGCGCTATGCTGTGTTATGTCACGCCAAAAGAGCACTTAGGTTTACCTGATAAAAACGATGTCAAAGAAGGTATGATTGCTTACAAAATTGCCGCCCACGCCGCCGATTTAGCCAAAGGCCATCCTGGCGCACAAATTCGGGATGACGCTTTATCCAAAGCCCGTTTTGAGTTCCGCTGGCAGGATCAGTTTAATTTAAGTTTAGACCCTGAACGCGCCCGCTCTTACCACGATCAAACCCTGCCGCAGGAATCCGGCAAAGTAGCGCACTTTTGTTCTATGTGTGGCCCTAAGTTTTGCTCGATGAAAATCAGTCAGGATGTGCGCGACTATGCAGCCAGTATTGAAGTGAAACAGCTGGATACAGAGCAGCAACAAGCAGAAATGCAGAAAAAGGCGCAGCAGTTCCGCCAATCTGGTGCAGAGCTTTATCACGGCTCGGACAAAACACTCTCTGATACACCACAGGAGGAACCGCAGCTATGAACCAGACGCTGCTGATCCTCGGTGGCGGTTTAATGGGACGTTTATGCGCTTTGGCTTTGTCCGAACCCGGTTTTTGGCCAAAGCCAGCCCGTATTCGCCTGCTGGAAAAGGGGAGTTTTACCCCTGACCAACAGATGTATCAACCCAACGCAGCTTTTGTGGCTGCAGCTATGCTGTCGCCTTTGGCTGAGTCTGTGCTTTTAGAGCAGGATTTAGTTGAACTGGGCTATCGCAGTATGCAGCTGTGGCAACAGCTGCAACAGCAGTTGCCGGATTTTGGCTTGCAACAACAAGGGGCTTTGCTGCTGGCACATCCGCAACAACAGCATTTGTTATTGCATCTGGTCAGCCAAATTAAGGCTCAACCTGAATACAAAGCTCAATGGCTGAATAAAACCGAACTGAAAGAACTTGAGCCTTCGTTAGCCGGGCGTTTTCAGCATAGTTGTTATTTGCCAGGCGAAGGTCAGCTGGATAATCAGGCTTTTTTACAGCATTCCCTGCTGCTATTGCAACAACGTGGTGTGTCGCTGGAAGCTCAATCTCCTGCTGAGTTTAAAGGCGATCACCTCTGGTGCAATGGCAAGCAAGAAGTTGCCGACTTAGTGATTGATTGCCGTGGTTTAGGCGCATCCACTGCATTGCCACAATTGCGGTCAGTACGGGGTGAAGTACTGCGGGTCAAAGCACCAGCAGTACAATTAAGCCGCCCTGTGCGCTTGTTTCATCCCCGTTATGCGCTTTATATAGCACCCAAAGGCGACGGCATTTTTGTGGTAGGCGCTACAGAGCTGGAGTCGGCCGATCAATCCGGCCCTTCGGTGCGTTCGGCACTGGAACTGTTATCTGCTTTGTATTCAGTAGACCCTGCTTTTGCCGATGCGGAAATTTTAAGTCTACAAGCATCTGCCCGCCCTGCTTTGCCAGATAACAGACCTGCTATTTCCCAGCAACCCGGCTTGATTCGGGTGAATGGTTTATACCGCCATGGTTATTTATTAGGCCCGGCTTTGGCTGAACAAGTAGCCCAACTGGCTTTGCTTCAATTCAGTGAAACTAAGGAGCTGTGTTATGGCTGAAGTGACAGATACAACACTGAATATCTGGCTGAATGGCAAAACCGAAGCATTAACGTCGAACCAATTAAGCGAGTTATTGCCACGCTTTAAAGCCCCTTTTGCTGTGGCTTTAAATGGCCGTTTTATTGCCGCAGCTCAGTATCCGGATATTGCGCTTAAAGCTGGTGATCAACTGGATATTGTCAGTCCAATAGCCGGAGGTTAAGTATGAACCCAGACTTCAACATATATGGCCAAACACTTAACAGCAGGCTGATTTTAGGCAGCGCCCTCTATCCAAACCCGGCCTTGATGCAGCAGGCGCTGCAACAAAGTGGCTGTGAAGCTGTGACTTTAAGCTTAAGGCGGCAGGCACCGGAGCAACAAGGGGGCGAGCAGTTCTGGCAGTTGATCCGCGATTTAAAACTCAAACTATTGCCCAATACAGCGGGCTGCCATTCAGTGCAACAAGCCGTGACTTTAGCGCAAATGTCGCGGGAAATTTTCCAAACCAATTGGATCAAGCTGGAACTGATAGGAGACGACTACAACCTGCAGCCCGACCCCATTTTATTGCTGCAAGCGGCCGAACAATTGCTGGCCGATGGCTTTGAGGTCTTGCCTTATTGCACTGACGATTTAGTGCTTTGCAAAAGGTTGTATGAGTTGGGCTGCAAGGTGCTGATGCCATGGGCTGCGCCAATAGGCTCGGGTTTAGGTGTGTTAAACCCCTATGCACTGCGTACTTTAAGGGAACGTTTGCCGGATGCCACTTTAATAGTGGATGCGGGTTTAGGTTTACCCAGTCACGCCTGTCAGGTGATGGAAATGGGTTTTGACGGCGTATTACTGAATTCTGCTGTGGCTTTGGCCAAAGATCCTGTGCTGATGGCCCAGGCTTTTTCGCATGCAGTAGCAGCAGGCCGTTCAGCATTTTTAGCAGGGGCTATGCCCAAACAAGATTTTGCCAGCCCTTCAACACCTGTACTTGGTATGCCGTTTTGGTTACAGGAGGCACCATGATTCACGTATCAAATCAGGCAACAATCCTCTGGAGTATTGCAGGTTCCGACAATAGCGCAGGGGCCGGTATTCAGGCCGACTTAAAAACCATCCAGAGTTTTTCAACTCCAGAGCAGCCCTTGCACTTATGCACTTTAGTGACAGCTATTACCGCCCAGCATAGTTCGGGAGTGGATAGCTGTATGGCTGTATCTGTGGCTATGCTGCACCAGCAGGCTATGGCTTTACTGAAAGATGCAACGCCTGCTGTGATTAAAATTGGTTTGCTGGTGAATAAACTTCAGGTGCTTTGGTTGGCTGAATTTTTACAAGAACTCAGGCAACAGCACACTGCTCTGTTGGTCATTTATGACCCAGTGGCGTTGAGCAGCTCTGGTTCAAGGATGGCGGACGCTGATTTATACCAGGCTGTGATGCAACACTTATTGCCACAGCTCGACTTATTAACTCCCAATTTACCAGAGCTGGAAGCATTAACTAAAGCTGCACCCTGCCAGCAAGCAGTGCAGCAATTGTTTGAGTTTGGCGTGAAGGCTGTCTTAGTCAAAGGCGGCCACGACTTTGATACACAAAGCTGCACGGACCAGCTTTTTATCAGCCCGCAATTTAGTTACCGCGGTTATCCGGCTTATAGCCATCAGATCAGCCTTCGCAGTCCACGCCAACAGCACCAGTTTAACCATGGTACAGGCTGTTGTTTTAGCAGCGCTTTGGCAGCAGCTTTGGCTTTAGGTTATGCACTGGAAGATGCTTTTGTAGTGGCAAAAAGCTATATCAATCAGGGTTTAAGTCAGCCAGTTGTGCTCACAGACAGTTCAGGCACTTTAGGGCATTGGGGTTTTCCAGCCAAAGCAGATTATCTGCCACAGCTGCTCACTGACAATCTGCTGCAGCCAGTCAAGGCCTTTGCGCCACTGAAAGCGCCTTTAGGTTTATATGTGATAGTACCTTCAGTGGCAGAACTGCAAAGGGCTTTGACAGCAGGAGTAAAAACCCTGCAACTACGAATAAAAAGCACAGATCAGGCGCTATTGAGGCAAGAAATTCAGCAGGCGATCCAGCTCTGTCAGCACCCTGATCTTCAGCTTTTTATTAATGATCACTGGCAATTGGCGCTGGAATTGGGCGCTTATGGCGTGCATTTAGGCCAGGAAGATATCAACAGCACCAACTTAGCAGCTTTGCAACAAGCGGGACTGCGGCTGGGTTTATCCAGCCATGGTTTTTATAAACTACTAAGAGCGCAGCAACTAAAGCCCAGTTATCTGGCGATAGGTGCTGTTTTTGCCACTCAAACCAAAGAGATGGGCGGTAAATTACAGGGGCTGCAAAAGCTTGCTCGTTACCCTGCCTTATTCCCCACCACACCACTGGTCGCTATTGGTGGCATTAACCAAAGCAATGCCAAAGCTGTATTGGCTTGTGGCATCCAACATCTGGCGGTAGTACAGGCTTTTGCCACCGCTGCAGAGCCAAAGCTATGGGTGCAACAGATGCAACAATTGATAGCCAAGGCCCAACTGGAGCAAAAGCCATGCTGAATGATTTGGAATTTATCCGTTATAGCCGCCAACTGATGTTGCCCGACTTTGGCGAAGCTGCTCAGTTAAAACTGAAACAAAGCAAGGTGTTGCTGGTGGGCTGTGGCGGTTTAGGTCATGCCGCCAGCCAATATCTGGTGTCATCAGGTATAGGCCAACTGACGCTTGTCGATGGCGACAAAGTGGAGTTGTCCAACCTGCAACGGCAAATTTTATTCCGCGACAGCGACAGAGGTTTTAATAAAGCCAAAATGGCAAAGCGCCAGCTTAAACAGCTGAATCCTTATGTACAGCTAAGCGCTGTAGAGCAGCATTTTAGCGCCAACAATGCCAATGAATTATTAGCAAACATCGACTGGGTGCTGGACTGTACTGATAATTTCCAAAGCAGAAAACTCATTAACCAGCTTTGCCAGCAGCATCAAGTCAGCCTGATCAGCGCCGCAGCTATAGCCCAACAAGGCCAGTTGATGCTCTGGCCTTTTGCCCAAAACCGCAGCCCTTGCTACCAATGTTTATTCCCTGATTTAACAGACCAATCCGGCAACTGCAGCAACTTAGGTGTAGTAGCTCCTTTGCCTGGAATTATAGGTGCTATGCAGGCTATGTTGCTGATCCAACAAATTATTCAGCCGGATACGCAGGCGAAGTTCTGGCAGTTTGAGGGGATGGGATTCAGGTTGATGGGTTATGACCTGTCTGTGGATGCATATTGTCAGCATCTATAAAGTCTGCTTTACCAACAAGTGCCAATAAACTTGACGCCAACTTAGAAGTGAAACCAAAAAACCTGAAAAAGCTACCGCCCGCCAGCCAAATCAATAAAAGTGCCGGTGGCATAAGAGGCCTGATCGGATAATAACCATAAAATCGCCTGTGCCACTTCTTCCGGCTGGCCGCCTCGTTTCATTGGAATGGCATCTTTAATGCGATCGACACGCCCTGGTTCGCCGCCGCTGGCGTGAATATCTGTGTAGATAAAACCTGGCCGGACTGAATTCACGCGAATGCCCTGATCGGCCACTTCTTTGGATAAACCCAGAGTGAAGCTATCCAACGCACCTTTGGATGCGGCATAATCCACGTATTCTCCAGGCGCACCTAAACGGGAGGCGACTGAAGATACATTAACAATAGCGCCGCCTTTGCCGCCAAATTTTACCGACATACGCTTTACAGCTTCGCGTGCACATAACATAGGGCCGACAACATTCGCAGCAAACACCCGCTGTAAACGCGCTTGATCCATCTCCAGTAGACAACTTTGGGTTTCCAGAATACCAGCGTTATTCACCAGCGCATTCACAGGCCCCAGCTCCTGATCAACCCGCTGAAATAAAGCCACTATTTCTGCTTCAACAGAAAGATCCGCCTGCATTGCGATGGCCGTTCCGTTGCTCGCTTGAATGTCAGCAACAACAGCATCTGCAGCTTGTTGATTAGTTAAATAATTCACACAAACCGCATAACCCTGAGCCGCTGCCAGTTTTGCAGTAGCAGCGCCAATACCCCGGCTGCCTCCGGTAACAATCAGAACTTTTTTCATTTTATTTGTTTCATATAGCGGTTCAAACCCGCTTAAAGCCTATCCTAAACCCACCCCAATGCCGACCTTTGACCATAATGGGCACTGACAAATCATGCAGAATTTCGCCTGTGTCGCGTTTATAAGTTTGCAGCAGCATAGGTTGGGTATTACTGCCACAGCGGCTGCCGGTGCGATCACCAAAGACTCGTTTGGTGCGGTTTTGCAGTAAGTCTTTCTCGTAGTTGCCTGTTAAGGCCTGGCTGTATTTTTTATTGTGGGTGGGGAAATAACCTTTGCGATCCACACCACCAGCGTACAACACATTGTTATGCCGCTCTAAAATGGGTTCCTGGATTAAAGGGAAAAATTGGTCGGTAAAACTGTCGTAAGAGGTATGGAATTTTTGTGGATTGGTATTGGCTATGGCCTGGTACTGCTCAGCAAACAACTGCTGTTCGGTCAGCTTGCCGTCGCTCAGAGCTTTTTCAAACAAAGCGCCTATAGCAGCGGCTGCTTGCTGAGCTTCTTTTAATACAGGGTTAAAAAAGCTTTGACTGGTGACAGTGCTGAGTTCGCGGTAAATACTTTCGGTTTCTACCGACAACTCAATGGCTTGTTCGGCCACTGTGCTGCCTTTCTGTTCTATTGCCGATAAGGCCTTATTAATACTCTGAATCGACTGACCCAATTGCTGGCTGGTATTTTCCAGACCAGTACTGACCTGCTCAATTTGCTCCAGCGCGGCAGATACCTGCTCAACTTCAGTATTAATACCATTAAAACCCGAGGCGACACTGTGTAATTCCTGCTGCACATCGCCACTTAACTGCACCAGCTGTGTCATTACATCCGCTGTTTGTTCACTTTGACTACGAATATCAGCCAGCATTTTGGCTATATCTTTAGTGGCTTCAGAGGTTTTGCCTGCCAAAGCCCGCACTTCATCGGCCACAACAGCAAAACCGCGACCTTGTTCGCCAGCCCTGGCCGCTTCAATAGCAGCGTTCAGCGCTAATAAATTGGTTTGATTCGCCACGCCAGTGATGACTTCAGTAATACGCTGAATATCGTCAGCGCTGCCTTTGAGTTGCTCCAAACGGGCTGCTGCATCGCTGACGGCATTAGCCAACTGATTGATATTATTTACACTTTTTTGCAGACGTTGATCGGCAGTGCTACAGGCATTGGCGGTATGGGTAATGCTATGGCTGATTTGTTGCAAATTATCTGTGAGTTGGCCGCTGGTATCGGCTAAACCAGCAGCGGCGCTGCCTATCTGACCACAATCGTCGCCACTGTGTTTGATGTCTTTAATTAAAGCATCGATATAAAAGGAAACTTCGGCTGCACCTATCGCCATTTTTGAAGTGGCTTCGGTAATATGATGGGCACTGTCAGCCAGCGCATTGGATCCATTTTGCGGCTGAAGTTCTGGTTCTTTGCGTCCTGTCCACCACAGGAAAGCACCTACTGCAAGCAGGTTGAACAGCACCAGCAGCCAGCTATTCCAGTTCAGCCACAAATACAGCACCTGTGCCAACAGCCAGAACAGCACAAAAACCAAAGCAGCCCGTACATTTTCCATAACGACTTCCCATCAACAGAGGCCAGAAGACAACATCACAGAGTTGTAAACTCTGTAGCGTTTCGGTTCTGGCAGTGTTTCTGCTCTGTCAGCAACTGTCAAACCATCCGCAGGGGATTGCGACTAAAGTCTAGGTCGCTTTGGCCTTATTGCCTGACAGGAAAACCATTGTCGGCCCAAGCCTGCATACCACCAGCTATAGAGTACAAGTCCCGAAACCCCATACGTTGCAGAGATTCCGCCGCTAAAGCCGAACGGGCACCAGAGCGGCAAATTAAATACAAAGGCTGATTCGCTAATTCAGTTAAAGCTTCAACAGCATCCTTATGCTGCGCTACAGCCGGATGCTGCGGCAATTGCATTTCCAGCACCCCACGCGGCATATTGACAGCAGTAGGAATATGGCCAGTGGCAAATTCAGCTGGTTCACGCACATCAATAATACGAGCCTGACTGCTTTGTAATAACGCAGCCAGTTGCTGCACTGTCAGCTCCTGAATTTTCGCTTTGGCTTCGGCCACGAGTACGAGTCCTGTTTTCATAACGGCAGTCCTGTGTAGTGAGTTGGTTTTACTGAGGGTGTTCATTATTCTGTGTCAGCCAAGTCATAAGTTCACAGGTCGATGTGAGCGTCTAAGCGCCCATCGAAGTGGATCGACAGCTGTGACAGTGTCAGATTCCAGTTTTGTACTGGGTGTGTCCAACGCTCAGAGGCT
>JAHKAA010000067.1 GCA_018825965.1 Gammaproteobacteria bacterium | reverse complement strand
CAATTACATCATCGTTATCAATATCAAAAACAAGATCTGCATAAGATGTTCCTTCAAAAGGATATGGATTGATTTCTGGTTCTTTTATCCATTCTTCATCTAGCGTCTGCGAATCTTTCTGACCATCTAAAACCCAATATAGAACATTGTTTTCTAAATCGTGAAACTCCCAAATGTATGCAAGACCATCTGAACCAATCTTATCTAGTTTGTCTTTTTCGTGTTCTGGAATAGAAGCAACATATCCTTTTGGAATATTAAAACCAGAATCACGAGCATCCTTTATTGAAATTTGTATTCTCTCTGCTGTCCACCTGGCAAATTCTAAATCGTTTGCAAACGGATCAAAACAAAAGTTGTTTGGATCAACTCGACTAATCCAATAAGAATATTTATCGCCTTTTTCTGTTCCTTCTGTCTGCGTGATTTTAGAAAATCCAACCTTAGCAATACCAATACCATATGGACACAACACATCAGCAACACATCTCTTTGCTATTTTTTTAAATCCAAGTTCTTTAAGTTCATAATTAATCTTTATGCTTAGCTTTTTTCCAGCAAGATAATTGTTAACAAGAACTGGATTGCCATTTTCATCCTTCATCGGATAACCAAAGTCATCTCTTTTGAAAGTTGGTTGTTTAGATATAGCTGTTATACGAGGATTTCTAAAATACAAGTGCGGCAACTGTAAATGAAAGTTTGCCCAAATAGTATTAACAGCAATATCATTCTTCTTTGAATCTGGCCAAATACATTTTTTATATTTCTTATTCTTTTTCCACTGATTAGACCTTGCCTCGTCTCCAATGTATTCACCGCTCTTTACCCACTTCACGCCATCTTCAATCTTTTGTAATATTTCTTTTTGAGTATATTTCTGTTCTTTTGAAGATACTTCTGGCTTTTCAATTTCTGGTTTCTCTTCAATTTGTACTATTTCTTGTGTCATCTTAAATTCCTAAGTTTATTATTTTCTGTTAGTTTGGATTTGTTTTCAAACCATTTGTAAGTGTAAAGTCTAGGCTGTTGTTGCTTCAATAGTGGTGGCGCAGGTTTGCTCATAATGTAATACTTCCAAGCGTCCCAACTATGATTGTTTTTGTCTTCAATCTTTTCTTTTATGCTCCTGCTTTGTTGTTGCACCTCACTCCAGTCTTGCCACATCAGCTCGTCCAGTTCTGTCATCAAACCAGAACAACTCCTAAAAATCTTTAGAAGCGGATCACTAACATCAGACCACAATGATTTTGTTCTCTCAATGCAAGCCAAATCGTTTTGAGCCCCTTCAATAAACCCTATCTTTTTTCTTTCCTTTCCATTCTTTTTTTCTTCTTCTATTAGTCTAGATATTTCTTGTTGTATCTGCTGAATGATTGAAACCATTCCATCTGGGCTGTTCTGATTTTTAACCCACAAGCTAGGATCTGCTCTTACATGATCAATTATATCATAATAAGGGCATTTATAAACAAGCATCCATGCAATAGCTTGAACCATTGAACCAAAGAAGCCTTCTTTTTTTAAATCATCAAGGTTTCTTCTCCATTCCCAAATTGCATAACTACACGAATTATGATCTTGAGCAAAAACATGAAACGCTGAAACGTTTCTGGTTCCATAATCTAAACCAGCTCGCAACTTCCACGATTCAGGAATATCAAAAGGATCAATATAAACGTTTTGCCTTAATTCCTGATTGCTTCGTATATCAAACACCCTCTCTGCACCAGATGCCTCAAAGTCCATGTCAAGCTCTTGAGCAATTTCTCTCGGTGTTCTTCTTTTCTTTTCGTCTTCATACCACTCTTTTGTTTTGTATGGATGCAATGACCAATGCAAACTAACTTTGTTTATTGTTTCTGTTTTAGAAAGATCATAAAACTTGTTGTTCTTCCCACAGGGAGTTGAAACAACAATTCTAACAGGGCTTGAGTCTGCCGTTGCTGTCCAAACACTCTCAGCAAATTGCCAAAATGCAAACTCATCTAGCATACAACAAGAATAGCGTCCCTGCCTTGAAAACTCTAGGTTTGCCGATTCGCCTTGAATTGAATTTTCTCTTTCTGGATTTATTAACTTACAAAACGTCCTGTGCTTTTTAACTTCAAAATCTTTTGGCAAAAGATACTTTGGTAATCTTCTAACACAATAATCAATCTTTCCAAAAAGAGAATCTAACTGAAAGTTGTCAACAAGATCTTCTTTTCTTGAACCAATCAGCATGTTGAATGAAGAATCAAACAACCAATGCCAAACAGCCCAAACTAAAATCATCCATGACACACCCATGTCTCTTGATTTGATTGTTAGAAAATCTTTATTATTATTGTAACTTTCTTCCAACCTTAAAAGATAATCATCTTGAAATGGGTATGTTAAAAATGAAAAATGATTTGGAAAATTTTCTGGTCTCGGGTCATAAGTCCAGCAAAATTGATTAACAAAAAAAACAATATCCCTTTTCGCTTTTTCCTTCAATGCAACTTTAGCTTCAAAACTTTCTTTTGCCGCATTGATCAACTTGGCTCGATCAATCTTTTTTTGCCGAATCAAGATATCTGTTGAGTTCATCATCTTCCATTTCTTCAAATCGTTTTACATAGTGAACAACCTCAATCGGGTTTTCTTTATCACCAACAACATTCACGTTGCTGTTTAACGTAAACTCTTTATTTTTTTTCAGCTTCATGTACTCAAGAGCAAGTTTTGGATCTTCCTGCACACCTTTTACAACAGATTTTCTAGCAATCAAATAAGGCTTTTGCTTAAGCAGCTGTTTTTCCTCAGAAAACTTTGCGTGTTTCTTTTGATAGT
>JAHKAA010000077.1 GCA_018825965.1 Gammaproteobacteria bacterium | reverse complement strand
TCTCAGAGACTTTCCCAACGGCCAGGCGGGGCCTGTATGGGTTCGATGAAAGGGTTCAGCAGACTCTTCTGTTTATGGAGGCCGTATGCGACAGCTTAAATACTTCGTCGTGAAGGGCCAGGCTCAATTGGCCCCCGAGGCGCTGGCCGCTTGTCTGGGCACTAATTCTGGGGAAATCAAGCAGGTGCTCTACGGCCAGGCGGCAATGGGCAATGCCCTGCGTAAGGCTGCGGATTATCTACGCGTGGCCCTGAAACGCGGGGCAGCCTTGGCGTGGATAGGGGGTATGATAGGGTTGTTGATCGCCGCCGTGGTTTGGTGGCTGCCATATACTCTTAAGTTCCACCCCGCTTATCTGGCGCTGTTCCCGCTTGGACTTGGCCTGGTCTACCTGGGCCAGGCAGTGCATTTAGTGGCCCGGCTGCGTAAGCTGGCCGGTCTGGAGAAAGCACTGGGACAAAAGATTGTGCTGCGTGGCCCATACGTCTCCCCGCCGTTCTATATGCACGCAGAGCGTGAGGAGGCACGGACACCTAGCCTGGCCAGCGTGGTGGTGGCGACCGTGCTCTGTGTTGTCCTGGCCCTGACTGTGCTGCGCACGGCTTACCCCATCGGGGGCTACCATGCTATTATCACAAATGCAGAAGGCACAGAGCGCATAGCGATGGTCACAGAGGGACCAACGACGATCCCGCTGGGCTACCGCTGGGCGTTGGTGCCCAAGCGAGTAAATGGCGTAGAGATGGGCTACATCTACTACGCCGAGAATGCGGGGCGCGTGGCCGTATTGGAGCTGACCTATCAGATTGACAACCCGGAAGCATTGCCGCCTATGGTAGTGCGGCAGAAGGTGGCTGCATTTGTGGGCAGTATGGCACTCTCGATAGCCCGCATGAGAGATATGCAGATCACATCCGATGAGGAGGGCCAGATTATGGAAGTGATGGCGGCGCCACTGCCGCCGGAAGACACAGAGACAATCGAGGGCTACATCAGACAGGCCATCATAGAGTATCTGGGTGGCCGCCCCAGGCGGGTTGAACTGAGTATCGAGATCGTCAGCCTGGGCCAATATCAAGACTATCTGAGGAGTAAGTGAAGTGAAGATTTACAGGTTTTTGCTAGTCGTTCTCGCTGTTGCGCTGATTGGCCAGACTGCTATCCTGGCCAACTACGAGGGGCTCCAGACCTACATGTACGATGCCAAGGTCAGGGCAGCCATGAACATGGACTGGCGCTACAAGGCAGTCGAGCACATTGAGCAGAACCCATATCTCTACGTTCTTGACATCGAGGACTCGGGTTGTTTGCCGTGTGGGACGCGCATGCTGTCTGCCTGGGTGTACCTGGACGGTGCGGCCTTCGACAATGTGCCCGATGAAGAGCTGTCGGCCACCATTGGGGCAATGAACAGACTCATCATGGAAGGCTTGGCCATGGGCGGTGAGTGCACACAGTGGGTTATATGGTACGTCAAGACTTCCGTGGTGCCGGCCATTGGCGGCAACGCCGTGACGGCTCGCGCTGTTTATGCCATGACGGGCTCGCCGGAGGGCGCAGCGCGCTGGGCAGAGTTAGAGTACACGCTAGAGGCGCTGGATGTGGTAGCGGCAGAGGGCGAGGCGTCGTCGATGCCAGCCACGCTATTGGCATACCTGCCCTTCTACAAGACATCTATGCTACCCAGACTATCAACAGAAGTGCCGCCCTGGGAATAATCAGGGCGAGCTTGAGCCGATCAAGAAAGGAAAAATGATGAAGGAAAACGACGAGAATAGCCAGGCCGAGATCAGGGTCGAGACCAAGTGGACATGGGAAGACAAACTGGCATTCGCGCAGCGTGTGTGGGAGTGGTGGCCACGCACGGACGACATGGCGGCCTTTGTCCAGTTCATGATCCTGCTTCTCCGCGATTGACCGTGATTGCCCGAGGAGGTAAAATCTGTGGCCAACAGAAAGTATAACCCGGACCAGGTGGTTGCCCAGGCGGTGGCAGCAGCATCGCGCGGCACCAACCTGACTGACATCGCGCAGGAACTGGATATGCCCCGCACTACTCTGCGGGACATTCTCTCGGGGCGCGATCTGGATTACACGGCCCTGGCTGCCATGGCGGCAGAAGAGGCAGACGAAGACGTCCGCCTGCTCCAGGAGCAGGTGAAGCACTGGAAGCGTTTGTCAGGGCGATAC
>JAHKAA010000019.1 GCA_018825965.1 Gammaproteobacteria bacterium | reverse complement strand
GATAGTCTTGATACAAATTATTAAAGCGGGTTTGATCGTCGATGTTCATGGTAATACTCCTTACATTACCTTCACCATTGAAGGGCATAAGAAGTACAGGCGATGATTCATTCTGCCGCTTGCGGCTTCGTTCAACAAGGCGTTGCACCGGAAAAATTTGCCTTCGCTTTGCTACGGCAATTGGTCCAGTGAACTTAGGCGTTATAGCGCAAACAGGTTATGAGAAAATTCATATATATTAAATTAAGAAGAAATAGGGTTGAAGCTAGGATAGTTGGCAAAACTAAAGACGAGGTTTTCTCCGCTAAAGCGTTAAGTCACCCTAGAGCTATGGCTGGTGATTTCGAGCAATTAGTTGAGCTTTATCAAAGTATTATTGAACATTATAAAACTTGGACTGATTATATTTTCAAGCCGGATTTATTTATCCACTTTGTTGAAAAGTCGGAAGGCGGATATACAAATTCAGAAACGAAAATTATGAAATTAGCCAGTGAGCAAGCAGGCGCTCATTTTTCATGGTTATGCCTCGACGCTTATGGCCCTTTCAGATCATGAATTAAAAAATGTTAAAAAGGCGCTATAACAAATAAGGATAGGCCGCGCGCAGCCGCGACCTTACCCTTGGAACAAGTTGCTTAATTTCGTTCCGGCCACTAAAAACATGGCCTCCACGGGACTGACTACGCTGCGGCAGTCATTAGCAAAGCGTAGTGTTCGATAATTTAGCTCAGGAGAAGAGTATGAAACTAGGTTGCTTTTCAATAAGTTTGGCTGTGAAAGATTTGGGAAAGTCTAAAGCCTTCTACGAAAAAATTGGCTTCGAAGTGTTTGCCAGTGAAGAGTCTCATGGTTTTTTGATAATGAAGCATGGCGACACAAAGATTGGCTTATTCCAGGGTATGTTTGAGAAGAATATTCTGACCTTCAATCCTGGATGGAATCAAAATGCTGAAAATGTTGAGTCGTTTGATGATGTACGCCAGTTGCTTCAAAAGTTTAGGTCTGAAGGTATAGAGATAGCTGAAGATTCTGTTACCGGAGAGCAAGGACCATCGAGCTTCTCGATTATTGATCCAGATGGAAATCCTATTCTTATAGATCAGCATGTATAAGAACACAATAATGCCATTAATGCCGCTCCCTATGGTCGCAAACGCTCGCAAACTTGCGCCTTTTAGGTCGCAATTAGCCCATAGCAGCCTGTCACAGAAGTGGTAAAGTGCTGCCACTACCTATTGTCAGATGAAACACCGATCCATCCTGTCCAAACATGTTCCTTGTCAGGCTTGCCAGAGGCGGTAAGCGAGTTGCCCTGCCACTTTTTCTTTTAGTAATACCCAGTCTGCCGGCAGTTGATCCAGCGCCAGTTCTTTTTCTGTTTCCAGATAAATCAAAGCGCCAGGCTTAAGCCAACCTTGTTCGACTAAAGACTGACAGCAGGGCAGGGCCATATTCTGGCGAAAAGGTGGGTCAATAAAAACTAAATCAAATTGGCGCTGTGCTGGTTTTTGTAACCAGAGCAGGGTATCTGTTTGTAGTACCTCGGCTTCTGTGCTGCTCAGACTGGTCAGATGCTGCTTTAGCAAGCTGGCCGCTTTGGCTTCTTTTTCCAGCAAAACTACAAAATCGGCATAGCGTGATAAAGCTTCTAAACCCAAGCTGCCGCTGCCAGCGAAACAATCCAGCACAGTACTTCCTGCTACATCCTGCATCAGCCAGTTGAACAAGGTTTCTTTCACTCTGTCTGAAGTGGGTCTTAAGCCTGCAGCATCTAACACAGGTAAACGCCGCCCTTTCCAGCGGCCACTGATCAGCCTGACAAAACCCGGCCCCTGATGTGTTGCCGCTGCGCTGCGGCCCTTTGCTGTTTTCATTGAGTATTTTTGTCCTGCATCTTAAAGATGGTACTATATGGGCCAATTTTACCTTAGTTTTCGGATCTTCTGGCAGCGACCTTTATGACAAAGCAAAATAAACTCTTCTCCTGGCTTGGTTTTGGTAAAAAAACAGAGGCTGCGCCTGTTGAACATGCAGCAGAACAGCAGATCCAGCCAACAGAACCACAGGCTGATACTGAAGTTGTTCAGGTCACTGAAACGACGGAAGTCACAGAAATCATTGCGCCTGTTGAAGCTGCTGATGTGGTGGAAGTAAAACCTGAAGTGGTTCAGGCCGATGCTTTAGCCTCAGTCGCTATAGCTGCTGTGACTGAATTACAGCCTCAACCTGCTGAACGTCCTGGCTTTTTTGCCCGCTTAAAGCAAGGTTTAACTAAGACCAGCCAAAATTTAGGCAATGGCTTAGCCAGCCTGTTTACAGGTAAAAAAATTGACGATGATTTATACGAAGAGCTGGAAACTCAGCTGTTAATGGCCGATGTAGGTGTGGATACCAGCCAGAAACTGATTAAACAGCTGGTGCAGCACGCCAATCGTAAACAGTTAAAAGATGCTGATGCCTTGTATGACAAACTCCAACAGGAAATGGCGCTGCTGTTAGATGAGGTGGAGCAACCATTGCAACTCAAAGGTGCTGATGGTCCTTTTGTTATTCTGATGGTAGGTGTCAATGGCGTAGGTAAAACCACCACTATTGGCAAGATGGCGCAGCAGTTTAAGCAACAAGGCAAGTCGGTGATGTTAGCCGCTGGTGATACCTTCAGAGCTGCAGCTGTGGAGCAATTGCAAGTATGGGGTGAGCGTAATGCGATTCCTGTGATAGCCCAGCATAGCGGTGCTGATAGCGCATCGGTGATTTTTGATGCTTATCAGGCAGCTAAAGCCAGGGGGGTAGATGTATTAATTGCTGATACTGCGGGTCGCTTACAAAACAAAGCGCATTTGATGGAAGAGCTGAAAAAAATTGTCCGGGTGATGAAAAAAATTGATGTGAATGCACCGCATGAAGTGATGCTGACGCTGGACGCCGGCACTGGCCAAAATGCTTTAAGTCAGGCGCGGTTATTTAAAGAAGCTGTAGATATTAGTGGTATCAGCTTAACCAAGCTTGATGGCACAGCCAAAGGTGGAGTGATTTTTGCCATCGCCGATCAGTTTAAATTACCTATTCGTTATATTGGTGTCGGTGAAGGCATAGATGACTTGCGGGTGTTCGACAGTAAAGATTTTATTAAGGCATTGTTTGCCAGGGATCTCTGATTATGTTGCGTTTTGAACAAGTCACAAAAAGTTATAGCGGTGGTTTTGTCGCGCTCGACAGGGTTAGTTTTCATCTGGAAAAAGGTGAAATGGCCTTTTTAACAGGGCACTCCGGCGCTGGTAAAAGTACTTTATTAAAACTGATCAGCCTGATTGAACGCCCAACCACAGGCAAAGTGTTTATTAATGGCGTGGATTTAAGCCGGGTCAACAGAGGTCAGGTGCCTTATGTTCGCCGTGATATAGGCATGATTTTCCAGAACCACAAACTGCTGATGAACCACAGCGTGTTTGATAATGTGGCTTTGCCTTTAGTGATTGAAGGCTTTAGCGGCAAAGACATGACCAAGCGGGTGCATGCGGCCCTGGACAAAGTAGGACTGCTGGATAAAGTGCGTTGTCTGCCTCACACCTTATCTGGTGGTGAACAGCAACGAGTGGGTATAGCCCGCGCTGTAGTGAATCGTCCGCCTTTATTATTAGCCGATGAACCCACAGGCAACCTGGACCCTGATTTATCCAAAGACATTATGAATGTGTTTGAAGCTTTTAATCAGGTGGGGGTATCTGTGTTGATTGCCAGTCATGATTTAAGTTTATTGGCCCGGATGCGTTACCGTACCCTGACGCTGAAAAATGGCCGCATGATCAACGATGGCTTAACGTCCTATGGAGCCGATGAATGAGTATTTTATTTCAGGGTCGTGCCACAGGTGCCACTGCAGTAAAACAAAGTCTGTGGAACAGATTTGTGATGTTTTGGGTGCATCATATTCGTCAGGCATTAACCAGCTTAGGCGAAATCTGGTTAACCCCGGCTTCTTCCTTATTAACAGTGGCCGTATTGGGGGTGAGTTTAACTTTACCTGTCACTTTGCATCTGATGGTGAAAAATCTGCAGCAGGTTAGCAGCAGTATTGATCAGGCGGCTCAAATCAGTTTGTTTTTAAAAGCCGACACCAATGAAACCCAAATTGCGGAGCTGATTGCATTATTGCAGGCCAATCCAGAAGTTGCAGATGTGCAGTTTATTGATAAAGGCCAGGCTTTGGCGGAATTTACCGCTGAGTCGGGTTTTGGCGATGCCTTTAGTTACATCGAAGACAATCCTTTACCTCATGTGATGCTGGTGAGTCCAAAAAATACCTCAAGCGTCGCGGCTTCAGCCTTACTCGAGACCTTAAAACAAGAACGTTATGTGGAGCTGGCAAAACTGGATATCGGCTGGTTAGAACGGTTGGATGCTATTGTCAGTTTAGTGCGACAGGTGGCTATGGCTGTGGCTTTATTGCTGATGGTGGCTGTGCTGCTGGTGGTGGGAAATACCATCCGCCTGATGATCCTGAATAAAAAAGATGAAATTGAAGTGATGAAACTGGTAGGTGCTACCAACAGCTATATCCAGCGTCCTTTTTTATACACAGGTATTTGGTTAGGCTTTTTTGGCGGTATTCTGACCTTTTTAATCGAAGAAGTGCTGCTTTGGTGGTTAAAACACGCTATAGCAGGCGTCACTCAGTTGTATGAAAGTAGTTTTACCCTGGAGCCGATGAGTCTGGCTGAACTGGGTTATTTACTGCTGGTTGCCATCAGTTTAGGTTTTTTTGGCTCTTTGCTGGCCGTACGGCGTAATATCAGTCAAATAGAAGCTACGGGTCTTTAAAGCAGATAAAACCTGACGGCCATCAGCTATTCTGGCCGTCGGGTGAAACACTCTACACTCTACACGCTATCAGTGCTGTACCTTCAGTAAGCGTTGACCCCATTCCACCGCCTCAAAGTACACCAGATTCAAATCAACGTTTTGCGGTACCATGCGGGACGACAGCTCTGTTTGTTGTTGCCATAAGCCCTGTTCAAAAGTGCGTTCAACCGTCAGATAATCGGCCAGTATTCCTTTGTTTTCCAGCAAAGCGGCTTTAATTTCCGGCAGCAAAGGTAATTGAGCTAACAATTCGTCCAGTGGTTGCTCCAGCAAGGCATCCACCAGAGAAAATAAACCTGTTAAAAATGCTGCAGGAGGGTTTTCTTTATCCCCCCGAATATTGGCCAGACGATCACAAAAACGCGCCCGGATTAGCGACATCACTAACAATTCGTCGGATTGGCCTTCGGCCAGATTCGCCAGTGCCAGCAGGGAAATAAACTTCTTCAGTTCAGCTTCACCCATATACACCATGGCGTGTTTTAATGAACCAATGCTTTGGCTGCGGGCAAAGTTAGCACTGTTAATAAAACGCAGCAATTTATAGGACATGTCCAAATCACGTTCAACAATAGCGGCAAGGCCATCAAAATCCAGCCGTTCCTTGCTGGACTCGCTGATCAGAGCCAGCAGGTTCAGTTTATTGCTGCCTAGTTGTTTATGTTTCAGCATTTCTGGCCGGGCAAAAAAATAGCCCTGATATAAATCAAAGCCCAGTGTTTTGAGCTGCTCATATTCATCTGCTGTTTCTACTTTCTCCGCCAGCAAGGTCACAGGGTATTTAGCAATACGTCGCAGGTACTTACTGATCTGCAGCATATTAAACATCTGTACATCCACCTTAATAATGCTGACATAAGGTAAAAATACGTCCCACTTGGTATCAAAGTCATGATCGTCTAATGCAAGGCGATAGCCCATTTTATGCAGCTCTTTACAGGCCGTCAGTAGTTCATCGCTGATAGGCACTGTTTCCAGTATTTCTATCACCATACTGTTGGGGTCAATGGATGTCGGGAAGTGGTGGATTAAGGTGTCGGCTGAAAAGTTAATAAAAGCTTGTTTGCCGCCGGTGATTTTTTCCACCCCAAGCAACAAGTGATGCTGGGTAATCAATTTAGAGGTGGCTTCATCGGCATTAATACCTGGAAAACAGTTGTCTACACCATCGCGGAATAACAGTTCGTAGCCTGTTACTGCTTTTTGGCGGTCGAAAATAGGCTGGCGCGCGACATAACAGTACATAGACATGGCCTTGAGTTATTTTTTTTTGTTTTTCATCATTCAGACTGATCGCAAGTTCTAAATTTATCATATAAGAAAAAACAGCCTTTATATATGAATTGATATTATTAAAAAACAGTGCTTATACAATTCGGATCTTAAAAGATGAAAATTTCCTTTAGCACTCTCGGTTAAAGAGTGCTAAGATTTGTCCCAATCAAGCAAGTAAGGGGAAATTACATGACTCAGGCTTCACAAATGATGACTCTGACAGTGGCTGGAAGTGGCAGCCTTGAAGCTTACACTCATGCGGTAAGTACCATCCCTATGCTCACAGCAGAAGAAGAACGTTCTTTAGCTGAAAAATTACAGCAAGACGGTGATTTAGAATCGGCCCGTGTGCTGATTATGTCTCACCTGCGTTTTGTAGTGCATATTGCCCGCAGCTATTCAGGTTACGGTTTGCCAATCAGCGATCTGATCCAGGAAGGCAATATAGGCCTGATGAAAGCTGTGAAACGTTTTGACCCTTCAGTGGGTGTACGTTTAGTCTCTTTTGCCGTGCACTGGATCAAAGCAGAAATTCATGAATTTGTTCTGAAAAACTGGCGTATTGTTAAAGTGGCAACGACAAAGGCACAACGTAAGTTGTTCTTTAATCTGCGTAAAGCCAAAAAACATTTAGGCTGGTTCAGTAAAGAAGAAGTGCAAAACGTCGCAGACTCTTTAGGTGTTCCTGTACACGAAGTGATGGAAATGGAATCCCGCATGAGCAACTACGATATGCCTTTTGATGCATCTGATGATGAAGACGAAAGCAATTACACTGCTCCGGTATTCTATTTACAGGACAAAGAGTCTGATTTAGCCAACCGTATTGAAGAAGACCAATGGGACAATGCGGCAGTGGATCGACTGCAAGCCGCAGTAAGCACATTGGATGAGCGCAGCCAGGACATTATCCGTGCCCGTTGGTTGGATGATCAGAAACTGACTTTGCAGGAGTTAGCGGACCGTTATCAGGTGTCTGCCGAGCGTGTACGTCAGCTGGAAAAAAATGCGATGAAAAAACTACAGGCTGCAATGGCTGTTTAAAGCGTTTTTTTATAGTAAAAAGCCCTGACTTGTCAGGGCTTTTGCGTTTCTGAAGGTAGATTACAAACTACCGCCTAACTGATAAAACGGCAGAGAGCGGGTTGGTTTTTTCACTGGCTCTGGTAGTTCCCAGGGTTTTTGCATCAGCGGCTGAGTAGGTTTAATCCGGGGCAGAGTCATAGGGTTCAGCAGGGCAGGTATATCCCATTGCCGCTGGTACATGCTGATAATAGCTGCAGGATCATCAATGGCTGGGGTAAATACTGCCGCAGTTGTCATATTCATAGATTTTTTCTCTGGTTTTGCAACTGGTTTTGGCTGAATAGGATCCTGTTCTGGCAAGGATAAAGGCACATCTGCAGTTTGTGCCGCAGTGATAATTGCATAGTCTGAGGGTAACAAGCTGGAGAGTTTTACCACTTCTATACCCCGGGCTGCTAAATCGGGTAAGTGTTTTTTCAGATAGGCATAAGTTTCAGGATAAGGATGACCTATAGCTATGGCCTGTTGCTGTTGTTTCGCCAGCTTGATCATCAGATTAAATTGTTTATCCAAAGCTTTGTAAGAGCGGTCGTTATCCAGAAAAACATGACGGGTTAACAGCGGGATTTGGTGTTTTTTGGCATAAACACCTGCCTGACTGCGGGCTGTGGTTTTGCTGTCGAGGAAAAACAGCTGACGTTTAGCCACATAAGCCAAAGTCCAGTCCATCACATTAGCCTGCTCGGTAAAATAGCCGCCCATGTGATTATTGATGCCAATAGCATAAGGTACATCGGCAAAAGCAGCCTGAAGTTTGCGCTCTATCTGCGAACGGCTCATGGTCACTTTCAGTGCATTTTTACTTAAGTCAGCCCGGCGTGCAGACTCCATCGGCATATGCAAAATCACATCACGACGCTGCTGATAGGCCGCTTTGGCTACCGCATTACTGTGCGTGGTATGAGGAATAACGGCAAAGGTTAACTCATAAGGTAATTCCAGCAGCTTGTAGTCAAGCTTGTGGTAACCAATGTCGTCAATCACTATAGCCACTTTAGCGGCGAAAGAAGGTAAGCTGCAAAGCGCAAAAGCTAAGCTGATCCAATACTTCATGACTAAGATCCTGCGCGTTTTTGTAACCAGGTAATAGGGTTAATGGCTGAGCCTTTTTGCCGGATCTCAAAATACAATCCAGCCTGCGCCTGACCACCACTGGCACCCACTAAAGCCACAGCGTCACTGGCATTCACAGACTCGCCTGGTTTCTTTAATAAGGTTTGATTATGACCATACAAACTCATAACACCGTTGCCGTGGTCCAGCACTATCACCCAGCCATAACCTTTCAGCCAGTCGGCATAAATGACTTGCCCGTCTGCCACGGCTTTAACTTTTGAACCTTCGGCAGCTGCTATTAAAATGCCCCTGGAACTAACGCCAGCCAGGCGTTTTTCACCATAACCCTGCAAAATATCGCCTTGCACTGGCCATGGCAGTTTGCCTTTGGTTTTTGGCAAGTTGATGCGTTTTTTCGCCGCTATGGCAGCAGCTTTTAGTTTGCCCAGGGTGTTTTGCAGGCTTTGTTCGTTTTGTTTCAGGTAGTTCAGCTGTTGCTCTTGATCTGTTAAAAAGCTTTTCATCTTTTTGACTGAAACCAGCTGACTGCTTTTTGCTTCGGTCAGTTCCTGCTTTTGCTGTTCCAGTTGAGCTTGCAGTTGCTGCTGTTGCTGTGCCTTTGTTTGCAAATCCAGCCCGACTTGTTTCAGTTCTTCAGCTGTTTGCTCTATGTGTTGTAGCTGCTGCATCCGCGCCTGATTCAGATACTGATAATAAGTTAATATCCGCTCCAGCTTAGTGCTGTCCTGCTGGTTCAGCAGCATCTTGGTGTAGTCGTGTTCGCCTGTGACAAAAGCCCCTTTGAGCTGTTGTGCAAGCAATGACTTTTGCAACTCGAAACTTTGTTGCAGTTGTTGCTGCTGCAGTTGCAACTGCTGTTGTTGTTTGTGCAGTTCGGCCAGCTCCGCGGTGCTCTGACGTAGTTGTCGCGCCAGCCTGGCTAAGGATTGATCCGCAGTTTTCAACAAATCCTGAGCTTTGGTAAAAGCCTTTTGTTGCTGCTTCAGCTCTTTTTCAGTTTGCTGAATCTGGCCTTTGAGCTCTGACAGCTCCTGCTGCACTTCTTTTTGATCCTGTGCCAATAAGGGAGCCGAGGCTAAACAGAGCAGCAGAGCTAAGCTCTGCTGCATCTTCACTCTGTAGTTGACGAGTCTTACTGGCATTAATTTAACTTCATCAGAATTTTGCCTGTCATCTCGGCAGGAATTGGCATACCCATTAAATGCAGCATGGTAGGGGCTATATCACTTAAAATGCCGCCAGGAGTTACCGCCGCATTGCGACCTACATAAATCAGTGGCACAGGACCGCTGGTATGGGCTGTATGAGCCTGACCAGATTCCAGATCCTGCATTTGTTCGGCATTGCCATGGTCGGCTGTAATTAAACATTCGCCGCCCACTTGCTGTAATGCTTCCACCACACGGCCAATGCAGTGATCCACTGCTTCTACCGCTTTAACAGCAGCAGATAAAATGCCAGTGTGGCCGACCATATCGCCATTTGGATAATTACAAATGATCACATCATACTCGCCGCTGTGAATAGCGCCGACCAGTTTGTTGGTCAGTTCGGTGGAATTCATTTCCGGCTGCAAATCATAGGTGGCGACATTAGGGGACGGCACCAGAATACGTTGCTCGCCGTCAAATACATCTTCACGGCCACCACTGAAAAAGAAGGTCACATGGGCGTATTTTTCAGTTTCGGAAATGCGTAACTGGGTTTTCTGATGTTTCGCCAGCCATTCACCCAAAACGTTATCCAGACTTTCTGGTGGATAAGCACAAGGGGCTTTAATATCAGCAGCGTATTCAGTCAACATCACAAAGCTGGACAGTTGTGGCTGGTGGTCACGGGCAAAACCTGTGAAGTCGGCATCAATAAAAGCACGGCTGAACTGACGGGCACGGTCGGCACGGAAGTTCATAAAAATCAGACTGTCGCCATCTTGCATTTTAATCAGATTACCAGCCGGGTTTTTAATGGCGGTTGCTTTAACAAACTCGTCATTTTCATCACGGCTGTAGGCAGCTTTTAATGCGTCCACTGCTGTAGTTGCAGTAAATTCAGCTTTGCCCTGAGTTAATAAGTCATAAGCAGCTTGCACACGGTCCCAGCGTTTATCCCGGTCCATCGCAAAATAACGGCCAATCACAGAAGCAACCTGGCCTACACCTAGGGCTTTAAAGTGATCTTCCACCCGTTGCAGCGAAGCTTCTGCGCTGCGAGGTGGCGTATCACGGCCATCTAAAAAGGCGTGCAGGTATATTTCAGTTGCACCTTGTTGTTTGGCTAAGTCAATCATCGCAATGATGTGATCTTCATGGCTGTGCACACCACCTGGTGATAACAAACCCATCAGATGCACAGCTTTACCCTGGCGTACCGCACTCTGAGTGGCTTCTACCAGCACAGGGTTAGTAAAAAAGTCGCCATCAGCAATAGCTTTAGTGATACGGGTAAAGTCCTGATAGACCACACGGCCTGAGCCTAAATTAACATGACCTACTTCAGAATTGCCCATCTGACCATCTGGCAACCCGACATCCAGACCAGAGCCTGAAATCAGCGTATGAGGATACTCTGCCCATAATTTGTCCATAACCGGAGTATTGGCTTGTAAAATGGCGTTGGATTCACGTTCTTCTCTGTATCCCCATCCATCCAATATCAGTAAGACTAACGGCTTTTTTGGCTGCATACTCATGGCTCCGTATCTTGTTGCTTGATCATCGTTTTGATGGCCTATCTTACCTTGTTTTTCCTGTGAAAACAGTGACGAAATAGTACGTATAGGGCTTCAATGCTGCATTCTTTTATCAAACTAGGTATACTCGGCCGCAAAGTTTTGCTCCTGAAATGAAACAGAATGGTGTTTATGCAGCAATATATTGATTTTTTAAGCAATCATCCGTACCTGACCGCCGCTTGGGTGGCGTTATTTTTAGCCTTAGTGGTCAGCTGGATTAAATCTTTAACTTCTTCAGTCAAACAAGTGACGCCGACTCAACTGACCTTGATGGTAAACAGAGAAGATGCAACAGTGATTGATATCCGCGCTGAAGCCGACTTCAAAAAGGGCCATATTACCGGCGCCCGTCATCTGACAACCGAACAAATTAACACTCAGGCCATCGGCGGCCTTGAAAACAAAAAAGACGCACCCATCATAGTAGTCTGTCAGGCAGGTATGTCTGCACAAGGCGCAGCAACTACCTTGTCAAAACAGGGCTTTACTAAGGTTTTTGTTTTACAGGGCGGTATGGGTACCTGGACAGGTGCGAACCTGCCTCTGGTTAAAAAGTAAAAGTAAAACGTAAGTCGGAGCTCTGATGGCACAAGTCACTATTTACACTAAGGCCTATTGTCCTTATTGTGTTCGCGCTAAGGCATTATTAGGCCAAAAAGGCGTGCAGTTTGACGAGATTAAAATCGACGAACAGCCAGAATTGCGTCCAGCCATGATTGAGCGTGCCAATGGCCGCACCACAGTACCGCAAATTTTTATCGGCGATACTCATGTAGGTGGTTGTGACGATCTTTTTGCACTGGAAAATGCCGGTACTTTGAATTCGATGCTCGCTGCGTAACTGCGGCTGGCTTTCTGTCGATTACTAAACTCGATCATTAAACATAATTAAAACTAGGATTTATCATGGCCGAACAACAAGTTGCTGAACAATTTGCCATCCAGCGTATTTACGTCAAAGACATTTCTTATGAGTCACCTAACGCACCGGCAATATTCCGTAAAGAGTGGCAACCAGCTATTCAGCTCGATTTAGATACCCGTAGCGAGAAGTTAGACGACAATACCTTTGAAGTGGTGTTATCTCTGACGGTCACAGCCCGCGTTGAAGAAGAAGTAGCGTTTTTATGTGAAGTGCAACAGGCTGGTATTTTCAGTGTGCCTGTACTGGAAGATGCACAAATGGCTCATATGTTAGCTTCATTTTGCCCGAACATTCTGTTCCCTTATGCCCGTGAAGCAGTGTCTAATCTGGTAAACCGCGGTACTTTCCCGCAACTGAATCTGGCACCTGTGAATTTTGATGCCTTATTTGCTCAATATGTACAAAAACGTCAGGCTGAAGCTCAGGCCCAGCAAGGCGTAGAACTACAGTCTTAAGATGAAGGCTGCAATTGCTGTGTTAGGGGCGGGCTCGTACGGGACCGCCCTTGCTATTTCACTGGCCCGCAATGGCAATCCAACTTTGTTGTGGGGTCGCAATGCGGATGATATCCGTGTGATGGCAGAACAACGAATGAATCAGCGCTATTTAGCTGATATTCGTTTGCCTGATTCCTTAGCTGTCACAGATGATCTGGCTTATGCAGTTGCTTCATGCCGGGATATTTTATTGTCTGTGCCAAGCCATGCTTTTGCCGATACCTTAAGACAAATCAAACCTTTTTTACAGGACAATGCCCGTGTGGCCTGGGCTACTAAAGGTCTGGAGCCTGAAACAGGACGGTTACTGCAGGATGTTGCCAAAGAGATTTTAGGTGAGCAGGTGTCTTTAGCTGTACTCTCAGGCCCAACTTTTGCCAAAGAACTGGCCAAAGGTTTACCTACAGCTATTTCCTTGTCTTCAACCGATCCAGAGTTCATTTCCGCACTCTCTGACTTATTGCATTGCACTAAAACCTTCAGGGTGTACACCAATCCTGATTTTATTGGGGTGCAACTGGGTGGTGCTGTGAAAAACGTCATCGCTATTGGTGCTGGTATGGCCGACGGTATTGGCTTTGGTGCTAATGCACGTACAGCACTAATTACCCGTGGTTTAACAGAGATGTGCCGTTTAGGTTGTGCCTTAGGGGCAAAAAAAGAAACCTTTATGGGCATGGCCGGTTTAGGTGACTTAGTTTTAACCTGCACAGACAACCAATCCCGCAACAGACGTTTTGGCCTGTTATTAGGTGAAGGCAAAGGCGTAGAAGAAGCCATGACGGCCATAGGCCAGGTGGTGGAAGGTTATCGTAACGCCAAAGAAGTTTTTAATCTGGCGCAACGTGTTGGTGTAGAAATGCCAATTACCGAGCAAATTTACCAGGTGTTGTATCAGGGCAAAGATGCCAGGTTAGCGGCGATGGATTTACTGGGCCGCGAAAAACGCGACGAATAAAATACCCGTCGTATTTGGCGCCGCAGCGTTGTTGACTTCTCTCTCTCGCCCCAGTCGCATAGACAGCTATGCTCCTGGGGTCTCGCTCGTTTGTCGCCTAGCTGCAACACCAACTACTTAGGGTATTAGCCGTCGTACTTGAAGCCGCAGCTTTGTTGGCTGCGCTGCTCGCCCGGATTGAATTGGAATTTGAAACGGGCGGGGCAAGCCCAGCCCCTACATTCTTGCCGCCGCGCTGCAACTCCAATTACTTAGGCTAAAATCCCCGTCGGACTTGGCGGCGCAGTTTAGTTGTCTTTCTTCGGTTCTTTATCCAGCAGCAAAGCTACCTGTTCAGCTTGTACTGGTGGGCTGAATAAGTAGCCCTGTACCACCTGGCACCCCATCACATGCAGCAAATAGGCCTGCATTTCAGTTTCCACACCTTCGGCCACTACGGCAATTTTCAGATAACTGGCCAACCGGATTATGGTGGAGGTGATATTGCGATCCTGCTCTGAGCTATCCATATCTTTGATAAAAGCCCGGTCAATTTTTAAGGTATCTATAGGGAAGCGCTTCAGGTAACCCAAAGAGGAATAACCAGTACCGAAATCGTCCAGCGCCAGCGTAAAACCAAGGGCTTTTAACTGATGCATTACCTCAAGGCAATGCTCTGCATCGCGCATCATCGCAGTTTCGGTGATTTCCAGTTCCAGTAAACTGGCGTCCAGTTGGTAATGCTGTAGCTCCTGCTGTAAAAAATCTAATAAATCCGGTTGTTGCAGTTGTTGCACTGACAGATTCACTGCGACACGACCCCGCATCCGTCCTTGTTGCTGCCACTGACGGATCTGAGCACAGACCTGACTGAATACCAGTCTGTCCAACTGAATAATAACGCCATTTTCTTCTGCTATAGGGATAAACATCAGAGGAGACACCATACCCCGGCCTGGATTGTGCCATCGACATAAGGCTTCATAGCCCACTATGGTATTGGTGCTGACATTGTATTTGGGCTGGTACATCACTTTAAATTCGCCCTGACTGATGCCCCGCCATAAGTCACTTTCCAACGCCAGATATTCCGGAGTGCGCTGCAGCATTTTGTCGTTAAAAAACTGGGCATTGTTACGGCCCATTTGTTTGGCATGGTGTAAGGCTGTATCCGCACTACGTAACAAAATATCTGAAGAGCGGCCATCGTCGGGGTAAACCGCTATACCAATACTGGCGGTCAGGGTGATTTCCAGATCTCCCAATAACAGCGGCTGCCTGATGTGCAGCAATAACTGTAAACTCAGCCGGTTCAGTAACAGATCAAACTGTTCAACACTAAAATGGGAAGGGACCAGAACAGCAAATTCATCAACGCCTAGTTTTGCCAGAATATAGCCTGCCGGCAGTTGTTTTTGCAGACGTTCAGCCACCATTTGCAGCAGCATATTGCCGCTGTCGTGGCCTAAGGAGTCGTTAATTTTGGCAAAACGATCCAGGTCAACCAGCAGCACAGCAAAGTGCGGAAAACGACTGCTGCAACTAAAAAATGCTCTGTCCAGATGTTCAAGAAACAAGGCACGGTTGGGCAGCTGGGTCAGAGGATCTCTGGTGCTGAGTTTACGTAGCTCACGTTCATTCAGCTTACGATTAGTGACATCCGAGAAGATCGCCAGATAAAGTTTGCTCTCCTGAGCTCCTTTACCAGACAACAAGGTGATAGCTAAAGACAAAGCAAAGCTGTCGCCGTTGGCTTTTTTACTCCAGACTTCACCCCGCCAGAAACTGAATTGTTGTAACTGCTGCACTATGGTTTTCAGCAGTTGTGTCTGATGCCCCTGAGCTGTATAGAGTTGTAAGGTTTTACCTTCCATCTGAGCTGGCGCAAAGCCGGTGATCTGACAAAAGGCCTGGTTTACTTTTTCTATACGCAACTGCTCATCGCCTAACCAGACTGCATCCTGAGTATTGTCGAACAAGGAGCTTATCATCAGTTGCTGTTCCATAGCCTGATGCAATCGATGCTGATGTTTTTTGTAGCGCCATAACAACAATGCCAACATCAGGACTGAAGCAAACAGCATCAACCAGAGCCAGCTTTGTTGAACCCACCAGTAGCGGTTAAATTGCAATTGGTAGTCACCCACACGTTGCCAGCTCAGGCCATCCTGACTGGCTTCAACAGACAACAAGTAGGTTGCACTGTTATCCAGCTGCAATGTGAACTGGCGTTGAGGATACGTCAGCATTACAGGCTGGGCATTATCCAGGCTATAACGGAAGTAATTCCATTGCTTACCTGCTGTAGGGTAATGGCTTAGACTAAACCGTAGCTGTGGGCTCCAACTGTCCAGCTGCAACACATGGTCCTGCTGTTTTAGTCGCTGTCCATTTTCGGCAATGAGTTCAAGACGCAAAGGATTCGCTATAAAGCTGTTTTTTTGTTGAGCCAGTGGCAGTTGGTAATGGCCTATGGAGCTGTTGATATGCAGCTGCTGATCCACCAACTGAACCTGAAAGGGATTCAGCTGTTCTGCCTGATTCAGTTGCCATTGCAGCAGAGACTTATCGGTCAGATCCAATAAACTCAGCCGTTGTCTGGACCAAAGCCAAACCTGTTGATCCTGCTTTAACATATGCTGTTGCTGCCAGGGCACCTGCCATTTGTTTTGCAGTACCAGGGTCAGCTTAGAATTGTTGTGCTGAGCCTGATAGTGATACAGCTGATCCGGCGTCAGCAGCCATAACTCTTGTTGCTCCGGCACTATATCCAGTATTTGCCTTGCATCCAGACAGGGGGAGGAGGCACAGGGGCTGATGTCGTAGGTACGCAACTGCTGATCAGCCAGTAGGTATGAATACAGCCTGTTGTTGCCGGAGAGCCAGAGTTGTCCGGACTGATAACGCACTAAAAACCAGTTGGCCTGGTTGGTCAGCAAGATGGAGGCAGCAGTAGACTGATCCCATTGCCAAAGTCCCTGATGCGTCAGATACCAGAATTGCTCATCCGCCAGAGTCAGATCCAGTACGGGATCTTGTTCCACTGGCACCCAGTTGGCTGTGCTGTCGTTGTAACGCCAGATTTGCTGATCAACCCAAACAAAATACTGCTGCTGGTGCCAGAATTTTTTCACCTGCTCCAAAGCAAAAGGAAAAGCCAGTACTGGCTTGTTGTTTTGTTCTGGTGTCACCTGAGTGAGTTGCTGCTGTTCCAGTTGCCAGCTCTGGCCTTTATGATCCAAAACGACTGGCTTACCTCTGGCTTGCACTTCTAAAGCTGAAGATTGCGCCAGAGCTAAAGCGCCGCCCGGATCGGCCAGCCAGATATTCTGGTGCCGGTCGGCAAAAAGTTGAACCCAGGGTTGAGCCAGTTGCTGTGTCTGCCAGCTTTGGCTGTCGTGCTGATAGAGGTAAAGTTTTTGGGCCGATAACAGCCAGACCTGACCCAATGGATCCACTTCAAAGGCTGTGGCATAAAAGTGTTCTGGAGTTTTTACCGGCTGTAGCTGTTGTTTTTTGAATTGATAAAGTGTTTGATTTTGCGCCAGCAACCATAGCTGTTGGTCCGGACCTAAAGCTAAATCGGTTTGCTGGGGTAAATTCACCGGATAATGTTGCCAGCTTTGATTCACTAAATCATAGCGGGCTAATTTTGCATCTTTGGACCATAACCATAAGTAGCTACCATCACTGACGCCCTGAGCCCAGCCTGCGGCTGTACTGCTACCACGCCACAATAACTGGGCATCAGTGGACTCGGCCGACCATTGCCAGATTTCCTGTTCTGTTAAGATCAATGGGGTGGATCTGCCGGATAGAAACAGCGCTTTAATAGGGGCTTTGCTTTGCCAAATCTGGCGGAACTCACCACTTTGTTGTTCAAATAACCAGAGCTGATCAACACTGGCCAGCCACAATTTATGCTGATCCAGCGTCAGCAACTGCACCAAAGCCTGAGTCTGTAATTCGGCAGGTAAAGTATAAGATCGGTGATCATGACCATCAAAGCGGTGCAGTTGGGTACTGGTGCTCCACCATAACAGGCCTGATTTATCCTGAGTAAAAAGCTCTATGGCCAAATGCTGCGACTGACGGGAGTGCACCATAGGTTGCACTTGCAAATAAGCCTGCAGACCAGCGCTGCTGCAAACAAGCCAAAGCGCCAGACAAAGTTTTAGGCAACGCAGCAGCATCTGAATGTAATCCCTGGATAGTTTTATTAAAAACACTGATAAATCAGCAGGCTGAGTATCACTATAGCTCCAGGATTCAGGGCTTGGCAAACTCAGGCTCTGGCGCCTGCATAACCCAACTGACGCCATGACTCATAAACAAATACCGATACCGCATTGGACAGATTCATAGAGCGGCTGTCTGGCGTCATTGGAATACGTAACCATTGCTCTTTTGGCAAAGTGGCCAGCAGATCCGCAGGTAAACCCCGACTCTCAGGGCCAAATACCAGCGCATCTCCTAACTGGTACTGTGCATCACTATGATGATTGCTGCCTTTGGTGGTACAGGCAAAAACCCGTTTGGGCTGAACGTCCGCTAAAAAGGCTGCAAAGTTCGCATGACGTTTCACATCAGCAAATTCGTGGTAGTCCAGGCCAGCTCTTTTGATGCGTTTATCGTCCCAGGCAAAACCCAGTGGTTCAATTAAATGCAGGCGAAAGCCTGTATTAGCACAAAGGCGGATAATATTGCCGGTATTTGGCGGGATTTCAGGTTCGTATAACACTATGTCCAGCATGATGATTTCCAGTATGTGAAGCCCGGTGAGTGTATCAAAATTGGCGTACAATGCCTATGGAGGAAGAGGAGGAAAGAGGCTGGCATGAGCACCTTGAATACACAAAAGAACCAAAGCACAGATTACCGGCTCTGGGTTAAGCGTTCTGGTTATCTGACCCTGAGCATTGCATTCACTATCTTAGTGCTGAAGTTGTGGGCTGTGATAGTCACCAATTCCAGTTCTGTGCTGGCGTCATTTACCGACGCATCACTGGATTTATTGGTGTCGGTATTAAATTTTTCAGTATTGAGTTACGCGCTGCGTCCTGCGGATAAAAACCATAGTTTTGGTCATGGCAAAGCCGAAGCTGTGATGGCCTTGTTGCAGGCGGCTTTTTTAGCCGGAGCCGCTTTGCTGTTATTCACTCAAACGGTGAGCCGTTTTCATCAAACCGGAGTAGTGCAGCAACTGGCTTTTGGTATGTGGATCACTGTGCTTTGTGCTGGCCTCACTTTCACTTTGGTGCTGATCCAGCGCTGGATTATCCGGCGTACCGGTTCTTTGGCGGTAAAAGCTGATTTATTACATTACCGCAGTGATTTACTGATGAACCTGTTGGTGCTGCTGGCTTTGTTTTTGACCAGTCAGAGTTTTCTTTGGGTTGATAATCTGGTGGCCGTGCTGATTTGTGGTTATCTGCTTTATAGTGCCTATGAACTTGCTAAAGAAGCACTGCAGCATCTGTTAGACGAACAATTACCCGCAGAACAACTGCAGCACATTGAACACTCTGTATTAACACAACCCGAAGTACTGGCAGTTGAGCAGCTAAAAACCCGCCAGGCCGGGCCTGCGGTATTTATTCAACTGCGGCTGGTGTTGCAGGATGATTTATCTCTGCTGGCCGCTCACGCCATAGTGGATAGGGCCGAGCAGCAACTAATGGCCTTGTATAAACAAGCTGAGGTCATTATTCACGCTGAGCCTTATTCAGAGTCCGAGTTGAAGAAAAAACTTATTTAGCGCTCTGAACATTGGGTTACGCAGTGCATCGCTTTCAAAAATAATTTCGTGCAAGGCGCCTTCAATTTTTACTAACTCACAGTGCTGTTGATGTTTGTCCTGATAACTTTGTTGCATCTGGTTATCCACTACAGGGTCTGCTGTGGCCTGAATAAGCAGCTGTGGCAAAGACAAAGCCGGTGCGTGTTGTAGTTCTTCAATGGCAAGCAGAGCCTGTGCCAGCCAGCGGCAGGATACGCCGCCTAATTGCAGTTGTGGCTGCTCAAGATAGAGTTGTCGAAACTGCTGATAACGCACCTGGCTGTGTGTCAGATGATTGCCGGTAAAAGGCTTGTCTTTATAGCGGGATTGGCCTGGGAAATACCAGTTTTGTGTACTGCACAGCCTGTTTAGTCTTGCCATCAGGCGGGCAAAAGGCTCAGCTATTGCTTTTGGTAAAGGATGACTTCTTATACCAAACATAGGGGAGCAATACACAGCACCCATCAGCCCATGTTGTGCATACTGCTGCAAGTAACGGCATAAAATGGCGCTGCCCATTGAATGAGCTAAACCCAGCAAGGGTGCCTGTTGCTGGGGCAGAATATGGCACTGTAACCAGAGGGCAAAATCCTGCACATAATGCTGAAAATCCGCCACATCGCCTAAATGCCGATCAGGGTTTATTCTGTCTGACAAACCCTGACCTCTGTGATCAATCAGATGCACAGTAAAACCGGCCTGATATAAATCAAAACAAAATTCCTGATACTTCTGGCTGGCTTCAATCCGGCCTGGTGACAGCACTATTTCAGCTCTGGGCTTTGGATGGCGAAAACTGCTGTAACAAAGCCGGGTTTGATCAAAACTTAAAAAAGACTGATGCTGGCCTTGTTGCCAGAATTGCTGCAAAACAGGCAATGCTGATGCCAGTTGCTCTTCGCTAAAACGGGCGGACAAAGGTTGAAAACTGGATTCAGGCAAGGGGTCGTCCTTCGTTGCTCAAAGGTAACAAAATGCGGATCACTAAACCGCCGTTTTCAGGCACTGTGGCGCTAATGCTGCCCTGATGTTGCCTTATGGCTGAAGCTGCAATAGCCAAACCAAGGCCTGTGCCATTCTGGTGTTCACGCACTGCGGACACCCGGTAAAAAGGTGCAAAAATTTGCGATAAGCTCTCTGCTGGCACGCCTGGCCCCTGATCCTGGATCAGTAATTCCAACTGGTGTTCGTGTTGCTTCAGTGTACATAAAATCAGGCTTTCTGCCGGACTGTATTTAATAGCGTTACGCAGCACGTTTTCAATGGCACGACCCAATAAACGTTGATCGGCGTCCAGCCAGCACTCTTCAGGCGCATTCAGATGGACCTGCTGTTGTTTAGCATCGGCTTCCAGCTGATTCAGTTCAATAATGGCATAAAGTAACTCAGTCAGATCCAGCCGCTGTTTTTCCAGTGGGTATTGACCTGCGTCCAGCCGGCTGAAGGTTAACAATTCATCCAGCAGTTGATCGAGTAATTTCAGTTCCATTTCAATACGTTGTAACTGAGGATGATCCCCTTGTCGTTGCTGCAATGCCAGCGCCAGTTGTGATCGGGTCAGCGGGGAGCGTAATTCATGCGACACATCCCGCAATAAACGCTGCTGGTTATGGATCAGGTTTTCTATCTGAGCGGCCATGGTATTAAAACCCCGGCCTAAATCACCCAGTTCATCTTTACGGGCGGCCAGAGCTGTGACCCTGTTGTCCAGTTCACCTTGGGCAAACTTTAAATGACTGCTGCTAAGCTCGCGCAAAGGTCGTGTGATGGACAAGGCCAGAATTAAGCTGGCAACGGCAGAAACGGCGAGCAGTAAGATCAGTAAAAAGCCTTCCGGCAGTGTATGCAGTTGCCACCAGGCTTGTTCAGGCCGTTGTTTTAGCTGAAATAAGGCGACATTTTTATCCGAAGCCACAATGACTAATGGCCCCATCACAAAGGTATTTTTATACACCAGCATACGGGGTCTGCTCAGCTGCGACAGCTCAGTTAACCAGTTCGGATCGAAGTTTTTTGGCAAGGCCTCCGGGTTCAGCAACTGATTATTATCTAGATCAACCATCAGCCAACGGCCTTTGTATTTGCGTTCCAAATTGTGCTGTAAGGTATTGAGATTGGCAACAGGTTGGAAATGTTCTTTCAGGTGCCTGAATTGTTCAGCCACAGGGTGGGGCAAACGCCGTATTTCCGTTTGTTCAGGCCAGCCTCTGGCTAATAAAATAGCGCCAGCTACAGCCACAGACAAGACCAGCCAGAACCATAAAAATATGCGGCCAGCCAGATAATTCACCGGGTTACAGCGTGACCAGTTCATCAGTTCTCACCCTGAAGTAACAGATAACCTAAACCTCTTAAGGTCTGAATTTTTTCACCTTCATCATACTGAGCAATTTTTTTGCGGATATTGCTGATATGCATATCCAGGCTGCGATCGTACAGCTGTAGTCTTTTTCCTAAAGCCAACTGGCTTAAATCTTCTTTACTGACCACATCACCGGCATGGCGCATTAATAGCTCAAGAATTTGATATTCGGTGGCTGTTAACACCAAAGGGTTATCCAGCACACAGATTTGGCGTTTGGCGCTATCGAGTTTCAACTGATTCACCTGCAAGGAACTGGCTTGAGGTTGCTGTTGTTGTTGCACCAATTCGACCCGGCGCAAAATAGCTTTAATGCGCGCCACCAGTTCTCTTGGGCTAAAAGGTTTCGCCAGATAATCATCAGCACCCAGCTCCAGGCCCACCACCCTGTCAATTTCATCCCCCCGGGCTGTGAGCATCAGCACAGGGCAATAGCTGTGCTGGCGCAATTGCTTCAGCACAGTTAAACCGTCCATACCGGGCAACATAATATCTAACAATACCAATTGAAAGGTGTTGGATTTGGCAAGTTCAAGACCTTCAGGCCCCTGATGCACAGCCGTAAACTGATAACCATCCAGCTGCAGGTATTCCGCCACCAGTTGGGTCAGAGCTACATCATCATCAATCATCAATATAGAAGTCATTTCAGCTCCGGGCTGTTTTTTTGCCAGTGTAAAAGACAAGGCCATCTTGTTGCAGTCCTTTACACAACCTTTACGTTGGCTTTGCGCTGCTTTGCATTCAGTGTCGTAAGCTATCACTGTCGCAATACAGCCCAAACGAGGAAAGACACTATGAAACATTCTACAGTGATTGCATTATTATTCAGTGGTTTAGTTGCCGCAACCAGCATCAGCAGCTTTGCAGGTCCTGAACGTGGTCATCAAGACCATGGCCCGGCAGCCGGCTTCCATATGAAAGCCTTAAAAGGCCTGGATTTAACCGAAGCGCAAAAAACTCAGATCAAAACTCTGATGGAACAACACCGCGCCACTATGCCAAAGCGGGGTGAAGCAAAACCAGAAATGGATCAGTTAAAAGCCCTGGTTCAAGCTGATCATTTTGATGAAGCAGCGGTACGGGCTTTATTAGAGTCCAAACAAAAAGACAGACTGGATCACGAAGTGGCCCGCGCCAAATTACAGTTTGAGATCAACCAGATACTGACGGTTGAACAAAAAGCTAAACAGGCAGAACGCCAACAGAAATGGCAGGAAAAAGCCAAAGCAAAGGCAGAAGCCAGAGCAGAAGCTAAGTCTTAATTTGTAGTCTTAGAAAACGGCGGTCTGCTTAACAGGCTGCCGTTTTTTTATGCAGAGGGAAAAGGCTTACTGATCAGACGCAAGATTGTTTTCTGCTTTCCTAAAACCCACGACACTGCTACCTTAGCGGCTTTTACAGTCTTGGGGTGAAGCGATGAAAAAAAGCCTGTCTTATCTGAACTGGAGTTTGCGGCGTTTAAAATGGAGCAGTCTGTTCAGTTTTTTGCTTGCAGCTGCCGCAGTGGCCGTTTTTGTCTGGTTTCCCAAATACACAGTGCAAAGTGATGGCTCCGATTTATTGCAGGTTCCTGCTGTTTTAAGTGGCATGAGCTGTGATGCCGGAGCGGATCGCAAAGGTATTATTTATTTAAAAAGCAGCTTATCGACCGAATGGTTGCCTCTGCAGGACAGACAGGATTGCGACAATACCCAGCAGTTATATGGTTTTTTAAACAAAGAAAATCAGCTGATATTTTTTATTGAAAATAAAGTGGGTGATTTTTCCATCCACGGTATCCGCTCTGCGGCGACCAATAAAAAGCTGCTGTGGCCAGAGGACAACATTATTGTGATGCAAAAGTGGAATAGTCTGCCGCTGGTGCTGGCTTTTATGTTTTTAATCTGTGGTGTGATGTTCTGGCGGGCCTACGCTCAGCGCACTGAATTCTGAACCTCTTGTGGCTGCAGTTGTTCTGTCAGCCACTGAATAAACTGTTCTACTGCAGTAGCTTGCACACTGTCGGCTTTGTAATGCAGCTGGTACTGGCCCCAGGGCAACTGATAACTAAACTGACGCAAGGCAATCAACTGACCTGCAGCTACTGCAGGTCCGGCAATAAAATCATTCGACAATGCAAAGCCACTGCCACAACTAACGGCTTTAGTTGCCAATAACGCCAGATTGACATAACGCAGCTGCAAAGCCGCAGGGCTTCGCAGTTGTTGATGCTGACACCATAACTGCCAGTCTTCACCTGTTTCAGAGCTATACAATGGGTAATCCAGTAGCTCTGCTGCTTCTGTGCCAGTTAACAACTGAAACTGGGCCGGCGCGCACACCGGGTACCAAAACTCAGTGCGTAATTGCCGGCTGACAAAACCGGCAGGGGCGGGCCAGGTGCCAAGGATCATATCGTATTGCTCTGCATCGGCGTGGTGCGCCATAGAGGCCATATCCAATAAGGTATCCAGCTGTGGGTAGCGCTGTTTAAAGAGTTCCAGCCGGGGCGCCAGCCATTCCACTGCAATAGAAGTTTGTGCCAGAATTTTTAACTGCACCGGAGGCTGGTTTAATAAATGCTGAGTGACAGAGTTCAGCCGGACAAAACAATCCCGCACCACTGAATACAGCATATCGCCAGACTGGGTCAGCTCTACACTTTTGTTTTGCCGCAGCAACAAAGGCTGGCCGATAAAATCTTCCAACTGCTTCACCTGATGGCTAATAGCGCTTTGTGTGACAAATAACTGCTCTGCTGCTTTGCTGAAGCTTTTTAGTCGGGCTGTGGCTTCAAAAGCCTGCAGTGCTTTTAGTGGTGGCAACATGGATGAGCTCAATTCATGGGTTGTTGAGTTTATATCATTTTAATTCATGCAGTCACAGTCGCATACTCAACACATCAGTTTAAAAGCGGAGTGCATCATGAGTCAGATAGGTGGTCAAACCAAACAACAGGCGCTGGACAGCTTAAGATCAATGACGGAGGGTGTTCAGCCTATAGGACTAGCGGAATACCAGTCCAGGATCAAAAAAGCGCAGCAACTGATGCGTCAGCACGGCATTGATGCTTTGTACCTGAATGCCGGCACTAATTTAAGTTACTTCACAGGCACAGTCTGGTATGCCAGTGAAAGGTTAGTGGGGGCTCTGCTATTTGCAGAAGGGTCGGCTGAAAGTGAACTCTTGTATATCAGCCCTGTGTTTGAAATTCCTACGCTCAGCGGTTTTCAGGTGGTGCAGGGCGAAGTGCTGGGCTGGCATGAAGATGAAAACCCGTATCAACTCATGCTCAATGCCCTGAAGCAATGTTGCAATAAGCCAAAGCCAGTGCTGGCTTTGGATGACAGCAGCGCATTTTTTATTTTCGAAGGCTTACGTCAGGCCAACCCACAGCAACAGATTGTCAGTGGCAAAGTCATTACGCAAGGCTGTAGAGCTCAGAAATCAGAAGCTGAGATCGCCATTATGCAGCGGGCTATGGATATGACTTTGGCAGTGCATAAAGCCGTCGCCAGTATCTTGTATGAAGGCATCAGCACCTCTGAAGTGGAAGCTTTTATTGATGAAGCACACCGCAAAGTAGGGGCCAGTGGCTCGTATTTTTGTATTGTGTTGTTTGGACCTGATTCAGCGTATCCACATGGCGTGAAAACACCAAAACATCTTGAAAGCGGCGATATGGTGTTAATAGATACGGGTTGTCGTTTATTGGGTTATGTCTCTGATATCACCCGCAGTTATGTGTTTGGCACTCCCTCAGAACGTCAGCGCGAAATCTGGGCTGTGGAAAAAGCCGCTCAGGCCGCGGCTTTTAATGCTGCAAAGCCCGGAATGGCTTGTGGTCTGGTGGATGTGGCTGCACGCGAAGTGATAGAAGCTTTTGGTTTAGGGCCGGATTATGCACTGCCCGGTTTACCGCACAGAACTGGCCATGGCATAGGCATGGATATTCATGAAGGCCCTTACCTGGTGCGTAATGAACAGACTTTACTGGCGCCGGGTATGTGTTTCAGTAACGAGCCTATGATCTGTGTGCCTGATGAATTTGGCGTGCGGCTGGAGGATCATTTTTACATGACAACTGCTGGCCCTCGCTGGTTTACAGAACCTGCAGTCAGTATTGAGCAGCCTTTTGCTTAATACTGCATAAATCAGCCGTACCCAGCGGCTGGTTTTACCTTTGGTTGTATCCGGTAACTTTTGCCAACCTAACCATTACAAATGGTCACAGCCTCACTTTTTCTTGCCCTTAGACTCAAGGCAGCAAAAAGGAGATCGATGATGCAGCGTTTGGCTTTTGTAATGGTTTTTAGTGGGTTGTTCCTTTCAGGCTGTGATGTGGAGCTGATATCAGGTCAGGACAAAGCCTACAATTTTAATTTCAACTCCGGAGCTCAGGGCTGGACGGCTGGCTTTTCTGATTATCCTGCCGACAATGCAGCTATTTACCAGTTGGAGTCGGGGATCCGCACTTTGCCGGGTGAGACATCAACTAAAGGATTTTACCTCTCTGGTATGAATCGCAGTGACGATTTGTTTATGTTTCTGAAAAACCAGTTTTCCGGGCTGGAACCTTCCACTAAATATTACGCCAGGGTTCGCCTGAGTTTTTTATCCAATGCAGGTGTTGATTGTGCCGGAGTAGGGGGCGCACCAGGTGAAAGCGTATATCTGAAGTTTGGTTACGGCGACAAAGAACCCAAACAAGAGGGTTACTATTTAAACCTGGACAAGGGGCAGCAGTCACAATCAGGCAGTCATGCCAAAGTGATAGGCAATGTTGCAGCGCAAGGTGCAGCCTGTGATGGTTCTGCATTCGCTGAAAAAACAGTACAAACCACAACCAGTCAGCGCATTCCTTTATACAGTGATGGGCAAGGCAAAGTCTGGGTATTTGTAGGCACAGATTCAGGGTACGAAGGCTTAACCTCGTTGTATTACAAAAGCATAGAAATTGCGCTCGAACCCTTTTGAACGCAATTCAATTTCCTGCCGGCCAGATGGAAAGATGTGCCATCTGGCTGGTTTTTTTATAGCTGAGCAGGGGGAAGGGAAGATCCCCTATTCCATATTCAGTTCTTTTAACTTACGGGTCAGAGTATTCCGGCCCCAGCCTAAACGTTTAGCTGCATCTTGTTTATGCCCATGGGTATAATGCAACGCTTGTTGCAGCACAATCTTCTCAAATTCAGGACCTGCTTCTGCCAGAATGTTTTCTTCACCCGCATTGAGTTTTTGACTGACCCAGGCCGCCAACGCATCTTGCCAGCTTTGTTGACCACCTGTTGTGGAGCTTACTATGACTTTAGGTGCACTGGTGAGTTCAGGCGGTAAGTCGGATAACAGCACTTGTTTGCCACTGGCCATGACGGTTAACCAACGACAGCTGTTTTCCAGCTGGCGCACGTTACCGGGCCAGTCGAGCTGAGCTATAAACTTTTCGGTCTCAGGTGCCAGATTTTTTGCTTCGACATTCAGCTCACGGGCTGCCTGCTGCAGGAAATGTTGCGCCAGTTTGGGAATATCCTGTTTGCGATCTTTTAGCGCCGGAATCTGAATGCGGATCACATTCAGGCGATGGAATAAATCTTCACGGAATTTACCTTCAGCCACCAGTATTTCCAGATTCTGGTGAGTGGCTGCAATAATGCGTACATCCACGCTGATGCCCTGATGACCACCGACACGATAAAACTGACCATCAGCCAGCACTCTTAACAAACGGGTTTGTACGTCCAGCGGCATATCACCAATTTCGTCGAGAAATAAAGTACCACCATCTGCTTGTTCAAAGCGGCCTTTACGTAAATTGGCAGCGCCGGTAAAAGCACCTTTTTCATGACCAAACAGCTCCGACTCAATCAGATCTTTTGGAATAGCCGCCATATTCAACGCAATAAAAGGCTGTTCTGAGCGTGGACTGTGTTTGTGCAGTGCATGAGCCACTAACTCTTTGCCTGTACCGGACTGACCGTTGATCAGCACGCTGATACTGGAGCGGGATAAGCGGCCAATAGCACGAAATACTTCCTGCATGGCAGGTGCTTCACCGATAATTTCCGGTACTTCGGTTTGTGCTACAGCCTGTTGTTTTGGCTGTTTCGCCTGACTATGTGCCAAAGCACGCTGAATAAGCGACACAGCTTCATTGATATCAAAAGGTTTTGGCAGGTATTCAAAAGCGCCTTTTTTAAAGGCGTTGACTGCACTGTCCAGATCCGAATGCGCCGTCATAATAATCACGGGCAATTCAGGGGAGAGTTCCTGCAACTTGGTTAACAGCGCCATACCATCAGTGCCAGGCATCCGAATGTCGGATACCACCACTGTAGGTTGTTCATACTGCAGACGTTGCAACATCAAATCAGCAGAGGCATAACTTTCGCAGGCAATATCTGCCCTGGCTAACGCCTTTTCCAATACCCAGCGGATCGAATTGTCATCATCAATAATCCAGACTACTTGCTGCATTCTTCTTCTCCAGAGTTATTGAGCGGTAAATACAAAGTAAAAGCGGTTTGCCCCGGCCAGCTTTCGCAGTCAATCCAGCCACCATGTTGATGGATCAGGGTTTGAGCTATAGACAAGCCCAAACCTGTACCTCCGGGTTTGCCTGTGACCATAGGGAAAAATAAGGTGTCTTTAATTTCAGGTGGAATACCAGGGCCGTTATCTATCACTTTGACGGCTGCGACTAAGCGGTGACGACGACCATGAATGGTATGCTGATTTAAAATCCGGGTTTGTAAGGTGATTTGGCCACCTTCAGTCAGCACTTGCTGAGCATTGCCTACTATGTTCAGCAAGGCTTGTTCTATCAATTCGGGATCAAAGGAAAAGTCCGGAATACTGGGATCGTAATCGCGCACAAACTGCACCTGAGTCGGGTTATCCATTTGAGCCAGTTGGCTGACTCGTTCCAGCACCTGATGCACGTTAGATAGTTGTTTACTCGGGGCTTTGTAGGGGCCTAATAAACGATCGACCAGATTACGCAGCCGGTCGGCCTGGGCAATAATCAACTGAGTGTATTCTTTTTGATCCTCATTCAGCGACTCTTCCAGCAACTGTGCCGCACCGCGCAAACCACCTAAAGGGTTTTTAATTTCGTGGGCTAAACCCCGTATCAATTCACGGGCTGCTAAATGCTGGTGCTGTTGCAGGCTTTCCAGACTGATTTTACGTTGCTGATCCACCTGCCGTAGTTCCAGCATCAAAGCTAAATGGGGTTGTTCAATCAGATTCACTGTGACATCCAGCAGAATATGCCGCCCATCCAGTAAAACTGCCTGCACATCACTGATTCCAAAACCTTGCCGGTTTTGCAATGCGGTTAAAAAGAAACTGGAGGTTAAGTCTGTGTATTGAAACAAGGTAAAAAAATACTGTTGCGCCAGTCGTTTTTCGCCCACACCAAACATTGCCGAACTGGCGGTATTAAAATACTGCACCTGTAATTGGCTATCCAGCACCAAAATGGCGGTACTGAGCTGATCGGTAAAGTCGGTGGTGGAAAAATCCATCGTCTTTTGTTCTTGGGTCACTGCGCTCACCTGTCGCACCAAAATGGTGCTTTGATTTCACAGTCTACTGTAAAATCAGACGGATCTCCGTCAAAACGCACTATTTTGGTGTAGCTATTGTCGTTTTACGTAAATAAAAGGTTGTGACAGGACTTTCTGCAATTAGCTTGCCGTTTTGATCAAGGGCTTGCAGCTGAAGTTGATGTTCTCCCCGTTCAACGCCAAGTAAGCGGAAGTTGCTACTTTGTTGCAGCGGGCTGTGCTGACTGTTATCCAGCACTAAACGTAATTTGTGGTGGTCGGCAAGTTCCGGGCTGACGTCGCTTTGAACTACCACTTCCCCCTGATTGGAAATCACTGTGTCTTCTGCAGCTGGCGTCAATATGGTCAACTGATAAAGTGGTGCCTCCTCAGTTAAAGAGGCAAGAGGGTCGATTTGAGTGGCTTGTTGTGGCTGTTGGCTTTGCAGTGATACTTTCAGTTCTATTTTTTTAGCCCCTGCGCTGGCTTTGTCTGAATACAGGGGAACGCCATTTTCATCAACACTGACATAAACCTGCTGTGCAAACAGGCTGGTGCAAAATGCTGTGGTGCAGAGTAAAACAAAAAAAAGGATCAGCTTGTTCATGTAAATCCGGATGAGGGGTGCAGCTGTATTCACTCTAATCTGTCCGGGCTGGGATCTCAAATTCCAGCCAAAGAAAAACCCGCGCAGGCGCGGGTTTTCATCATTCTACAGACTAATAGGTGGATTACACGCTGTAGTACAGTTCATATTCCAGTGGGTGAACTGCGACAGAAACACGTTTGGCTTCAGCACGTTTCAATTCGATGTAGGCATCGATCATCGCGTCAGACATTACGCCGCCTTTCGTATAGATAGCGCGGTTTGCATCTAATGCATCCAGAGCTTCGTCTAAAGAACCACAAACCTGAGGGATCAGTGCTTCTTCTTCCGGTGGCAGGTCATACAAGTCTTTGTCCATGGCATCGCCTGGGTGGATCTTGTTTTGAATACCATCTAAACCAGCCATTAACTGAGCTACGAAAGCTAAGTAAGGGTTCGCTGCCGGATCCGGGAAACGCACTTCGATACGACGTGCTTTAGCACTTGGTACCAGTGGAATACGGATAGAAGCTGAACGGTTACGGGCTGAGTAAGCCAGCATCACAGGAGCTTCGAAGTGTGGCACTAAACGCTTGTACGAGTTGGTAGAAGGGTTAGTGAAGGCATTGATTGATTTAGCATGTTTGATGATACCGCCTATGTAGTACAGCGCAGTTTCAGACAAACCAGCATATTTATCACCAGCAAACAGGTTGACACCATCTTTTGCTAATGACTGGTGACAGTGCATACCTGAACCGTTGTCGCCAACCAGTGGTTTTGGCATAAAGGTCACAGTTTTGCCGTACAGGTTAGCTACGTTGTGGATCACGTATTTCAGAACCTGAATTTCATCAGCTTTTTTAGTTAAGGTATTGAAACGGGTTGCGATTTCGTTCTGACCCGCAGTAGCCACTTCATGGTGGTGAGCTTCAACGACCTGACCCATTTCTTCCAGCACCACACACATGGCGCTACGGATATCGTGGTGTTGATCTACTGGTGGTACCGGGAAGTAACCGCCTTTGATACCAGGACGGTGAGCTTTGTTACCGCCTTCGTATACTTTATCTGAGTTCCATGCAGCTTCTGCTGAATCGATAGCGAAGAATGCAGTAGACATAGTGTTTTTGAAACGCACGTCATCAAACATGAACCATTCTGGCTCAGGTCCAAACAATACAGTGTCAGCAATACCGGTAGATTTCAGGTACTCTTCAGCACGTTTAGCGATAGAACGTGGGCAACGCTCGTAACCTTGCATAGTGCTTGGTTCGATCACGTCACAGCTGATGTTTACTGTCGTTTCTTCTGAAAACGGGTCCAGTAACATGGTGTCGGCCTGAGGCATCAGGATCATGTCTGAGTCATTAATACCTTTCCAGCCGGCAATAGAGGAACCGTCGAACATTTTGCCGTCTTCAAAGAAATCTTCGTTGATCTGGCTGACTGGAATAGTCACGTGTTGTTCTTTACCTTTGGTATCTGTAAAGCGTAAATCAACGAATCTTACGTCGTTCTCTTTGATAAAACTCAGTACTGTAGATGCAGACATGCATTCCTCCGGTTTGTGCTGTTGACGGGTGCCATAAAGCACCTGTTTTTATAATGCTGGCTTAGGCCAAAGCTTTGCGCTTTGTAATGCCATTCTTATGCCAAAGATTTATGGTATTGATTTGTAACGACTTTGTGTTGTGCTGCTCCGCAATGATTTATGCCTGTGCATTATATTGGTGCAATGTTGCTTCATTGTGATGCAAAAGCCCCAGCCTGGTGCTTTTTCAAATAAACACGCCTTAAAATAGCAAGTTTCATCCTGCTGTCACTGAAAAGCGTTGAAATTCATCCTTTAGTTACAGTGGAGTAAAAATAAGCCGCTGCAGATCACAGTTATTTTTTCTTTCTGCGTAAAAACAGAGTAGAATACGCGCCCTTGAATTCGAACAACTTTTAGTCAATGCCTAGTAGTCAGGATTATGGTCAGCTAGTGCCACAGAGGAAATATAAATGAGCGGAACCGCTTCAGCGATCGAAAAACTGCGTAATGTCGCCATTATCGCGCACGTTGACCATGGTAAAACAACTTTGGTAGACAAATTGCTGCAACAGTCAGGCACTTTTGATGCCCGCGCTAAGTTGCAGGAACGTGTAATGGACTCTAATGCCCAGGAATCCGAACGCGGTATAACAATATTGGCAAAAAATACCTCAGTACGCTGGAACGGTTACCACATCAACATTCTGGACACACCAGGCCACGCCGACTTCGGTGGTGAAGTTGAACGTGTATTGTCTATGGCTGACTCTGTATTGTTATTAGTTGACGCTGTTGAAGGCCCAATGCCACAAACACGTTTCGTTACTCAAAAAGCTTTTGCCCACGGTTTAAAGCCTATTGTTGTTGTCAATAAAATTGACCGTCCGGGCGCACGTCCTGATTGGGTTATTGACCAGGTGTTCGACCTGTTCGACAACTTAGGCGCAACTGACGAGCAGTTAGATTTCCCTATCGTTTACGCATCAGCCATCAATGGCTGGGCGACTCTGGATTACAACGAGCCAAAAACAGATATCAACGATTTGTTCGCTGCTATTGTTGAGCACGTAGCTCCACCAAAAGTTGAACTGAACGGTGATACCCAGATTCAGGTGTCTCAGCTGGATTACTCTAGCTACTTAGGCATTATCGGTATCGGTCGTATCAAGCGTGGTACTTTAAAGCCTAACCAGCAAGTCACAGTCATTGGTGCCGATGGCAATAAACGTAACGCTAAAGTAGGTCAGGTTTTTGGTTACTTAGGTCTGGAGCGTATTGAAGCCACTGAAGCTAACGCTGGTGATATTGTTGCCTTCACTGGTTTAGGCGAGCTGAAAATCTCTGATACCATTTGTGCTCCAAACAATCTGGATCCATTACCAGCTCTGCAGGTAGATGAACCAACAGTGACTATGACCTTCCAGGTCAATACGTCACCGTTCGCGGGTAAAGAAGGTAAATTTGTTACTTCACGTCAGATTTTAGATCGCTTAAATGCTGAACTGAAACACAACGTGGCTTTACGTGTTGAAGAAACAGAAGACGGTGACAAGTTCAAAGTATCAGGCCGTGGTGAATTACACTTAGGCGTGTTAATTGAAAACATGCGTCGTGAAGGTTTTGAACTGGCTGTATCACGTCCTGAAGTAATAATGCGCGTTGAAGACGGCGTTAAAACTGAACCTATGGAAAACGTGACTATTGACGTGGAAGAACAACACCAGGGTTCTATCATGGAGAAAATGGGTGAGCGTAAAGCTGACCTGACCAATATGCAACCCGATGGTAAAGGCCGTATCCGTATGGACTTCAACATGCCAAGCCGTGGTTTAATTGGTTTCCGTACTGAATTTATGACTCTGACTTCAGGTACTGGTCTGATGTACCACAGCTTCGACTGCTACGGTCCATACAAAGGCGGCACTATAGGTCAGCGTATGAACGGTGTGTTGATTTCTAACGCTACAGGTAAAGCTGCTGGTTACGCTATTTTCTCTCTGCAGGAACGTGGTCGTATGTTTATCAGCCATGCTGAAGAAGTGTACGAAGGTCAGGTCATTGGTATTCACAGCCGTAGCAACGACTTAACTGTAAACTGCTTAAAAGGCAAACAGTTAACCAACGTACGTGCTTCTGGTACTGACGAAGCCATTAACCTGGTTCCGCCAATCCGTTACGCTTTAGAGCAGGCTCTGGAATTTATCGATGACGACGAACTGGTTGAAGTAACACCAGCTTCTATTCGTATCCGTAAACGCCACTTAACTGAAAACGACCGTAAACGTGCTGGCCGTGCTGGTTAATACGTTGTTTTAGTTAAATAAAAACCGCCTCCGGGCGGTTTTTTACTATCAGTATCCTCTCAAACAATACAGCTGATAAAAGTCTGCAAAAGCTGAATAAATCCAAGTGTCAGGTTTTGTCAGCAAGCTATTACATCTGAACACTTCTTGGCACAATTAATCACTTCAGGCAAAGGAACGGGCTAAGCTATAGTGATGTCAGTAGAGTAAGAGATCCTGGATCATTTATTCAGAGTAACAGGCCACAGACTGTGTTGAACCAATGGTGTGGCAGGTGCAAAAAGAAGAGGTGTGTTATGCGTTTTATGAAATCTGGTGTAGTGATACTTTCCCTGCTTGCTATCAGTGCTGCGATGGCAGGTGAAGTCAAAGTGGAATACAAAGACTACAAAAAATTTACCGATATGAAACCAGCCAACGAAGCCCGTGGCGCTTTTGAAAAAAGAACTATGGCCAGCTTCGACAAAATATTTGCAGACTTAGCCAAAGAATTACCAGAAGGTTATAGCTGGAATGTCGTAGTGACAGATATAGATTTGGCGGGTGATGTGAATCATATGTTTACTCAGACAGGTCAACAGATCCGCGTGATCAAAGACATCTTTATCCCGCGTATTAATTTTAGTTACAGCCTGCTTGACCAAAACAAAGTGGTGGTGGCTGAAGAAAAAGATCTGAAGTTAAAAGATATGGGCTTTATGAGCAGAAGCAGTGTGAACCGATCTGAGCGTGCTTTTGAATACGAAAAGGTGATGCTGGAGCGTTGGTTTAAAGACACTATGACTCCTGCCGTTACTTCACATCAGCAAAAAACGGCTAAATCAGATTAGCGATCTCTCTGTAAATGGCAACGGCCTCCTCCCGGCTTAACTGACCACTGGAGGCTGCCTTTCCTATAGTACTGGTCACCCGGATTGAATCCTGCCGGGTTTCTTCTTTCTGGGGTTGCTCTTGTGGCAAGCTGGAGACAGCCTGTTGAAATTTGTTTTGCTGTAGTGTGGGCTCCAGCTCCTTAGCGAGCGAAGCAGCGGGATTTGCACGGCTCTGATTACCGGACAAAGCTAATTGTCTGGCTTCCAGTTTGATACTGTCTAATGAAGTCGTTAAAGTGGCCATAGCGTACTCCTTCTCCTCTGTTAGAGTAGTGCAACGGCCTTTTGGCGTTAGAATAGTTTTTTATAAGAAGGTCAAAAAATGAGCTATTTTGTAATGGCCTGTCGAAACTCAGCTAAGGTCTTGTGTAATAACTGAATTTGTTTGACCACCCGCTGCAAAGTGGCGGTATTAAATTGCTGAGTCTGACGCATAGCGGCAACTTGTTCAGCCGCTTCGCTTAAATAAGGCATAAATCTGTCGCTGCTGACCTGAAAACTTTTGTCATCAACAAAAATGCGCTGATATTTACCATGGCCCTGCTGTTGCACTTCATCCAATAGAGCGTCTGCATCCAAAGCTTTGCGGTACAACTCTTTTAAGTTTTGATCCAATTGATCCAGTAACTGATCCATGATTTTGTCTCCAAAAAATTTTCCGCATTATGCCATAGCCAACACCAGATGCCGATTGAGTCGCAGTGCTTTTCGTTGTTGGCAGCAAAAGAATGAGCAGGGCGGTTTGTTTTTGTTTTGATTTGTTATATTATCTCACTCCTTCAAAAACGGAGTGTCAATTCGTGTTAAGTCAGGTTCGTGCTACCTTGGATAAAGTAGGTATAGCTATCACATCTTTGTGCGCTATCCATTGCATTATGCTGCCCGTGTTATTGCCTGTTTTACCACTGTTGGGCTTAAGCGCCTGGCATAATCATGCCTTTGAGCAGATTATCCTGTTAATCACTATGGCCTTGGGTTTTATTACCTTGTTTGCTGGTTTCCACCGTTACCATAAAAAGATTTACCCTTTTTATTCGTTGTTTTTAGGTGGCTTTATTTATTGGCAAAAAGACATTTTTGGCCATGACTATGAGCACTATATCCTGATTGTTGGCGCATCTTTTGTGGTGCTGGCGCATATACTCAATATTCGTTTGTGTAATCAGTGCCATAGTTGTGATAGTCACAAAGGCTGATTTTCTGTTGAACTGCTACCAGCTCCTGGCTTGCAGCGGATAATTACAAAAAATCCCATCCACACCTAACTGCTGCATTTTTGCGGCAGTGACGGCATCGTTGACTGTGTAAACCAGTACTTTTAAGCCACGTTGATGTGCATCCGTAACCATTTGTTGATCAATAAAATCTTTATCACAATTCACAGACCAGGCGCCCAGTTCTGATGCAAAGGCGGCGTAATCCAGTGGCAATGAAGCTGTTAAAGCGCCAATTTTTAAATCTGGCCGGTGTTTTTTTATATAGTTCAGCAGATGATGATTAAACGAGGAGATCAGCAGTTTCTCCGGATCTGTGCCCAGTTCTGTTTCAGCTTTTTCGATCAGTTGTAATAACGCCTCTGCAGTATCAGCGCCTTTAAGTTCAATGTTCAGCAGCGTCTGATTGTTCACCAGTTGCAGCACCTGCCATAAAGTAGGCACCTGCTGGCCTGAACCTGCGTCCAGTTGCTGTAGTTGCTTTAAGGTGAAATCCGACAAAAAACCTGTACCTTTGGTGGTGCGGCTGACATTCTGGTCATGGATCACCACCAGAGTATTTTCAACACAAAACACATCAATTTCAATACCATCGGCCTTTGCCAGCAAAGCCTGTTCTATCGCCAGCAAGGTATTTTCCGGGTAAAAACCGCTGGCACCACGGTGGGCAATAATCTGCATTTGTATTCTCCGTCGCCTGATTCAAGAATTCAGAGCAATAAAAAAGCAGAGCTAAGCTCTGCTTCTTCTTTTGATTAAGCCTTATTGACTATATCGGCAAAAGGCTCACCCATTCGGGTCACCGCCGTTGGATATTGCTTGTCAGTAAATTCGATCTGACCCGCCTGAAACGCCAGGATCACTGTGGATCCCAGTTTAAAGCGGCCCATCTCAGCGCCTTTTTCTAAAGTCACAGCTTGTGGCCCTGTTGCTGGGTAAGTCCAGCGGAAGACGTCTTTACCTGCAGGTGGAGTCACAGTGCCTGCCCAGACGGTTTCTATGCTGGCCACTATAGTTGCGCCTACTAAGACCAAAGCCATAGGGCCCAATTCAGTATCAAAAATAGCCACTACACGCTCATTACGGGCAAATAAATCCGGCACGTTTTCTGCGGTTAATGGGTTCACTGAAAACAAGTCACCAGGCACATAAATCATTTCACGTAAGGTGCCGGTGATTGGCATATGAATACGGTGATAGTCTTTGGGGGCCAGATAAATAGTGGCAAACTTACCGCCAGCATAAGGCGCTGCCGTAGCCGCATCGCCGCCTAATAATGCCTGCAATGAATAGTTGTGGTTCTTCGCCTGAATCAACTTGCCGTCGACAATATCACCCAACTGACTGATAGCGCCATCGACCGGCTGACAAACGATATCAGCATCGGTATTGATTGGGCGTATACCCTCTTTTAATGGGCGGGTAAAAAATTCATTAAAGCTGGCGTAATCAGAAGCCTTTTCAAATTGAGCTTCGGCCATATTAATTTTATAGGCTTTGATAAAGAGGCTGATCAGCGCATGGCTGATAAAACCTAAACGCGCCGCCGCCAAATAGCCAACAAGACGGGATAACAAATGCTTTGGCATTGCATATTGCAATGCGATTTTGACTTTATCCATGGTGGATTTAAACCTCAGGGTTGAAAATAATTCGGTTTATCCTGCGCCATACTGAGCAGGATTTTATGATAACTGGCAAAACGCTCCGGGTGAACTTCACCAATACTGACCGCATGTTGCAGTGCACAGCCCGGGTCATTCAAATGTTTACAGTCACGGAATTTACAGCGGCCCAGCCAGTCTTTAAATTCCGGAAAACCCAAAACAATCTGGTCTGGTTCTAAATGCCACAAGGCGAATTCACGGATACCGGGTGAATCAATTAAATCGCCGCCATCCGGTAAATGATACAAGCGTGCTGTGGTAGTGGTGTGTTGGCCCAAACCTGAGTTTTCTGATACTTCGCGGGTTTCGACACCTAAATCAGGCAGCAGGTTATTCACTAAAGAGGACTTACCTACACCAGACTGACCGACAAAAATACTGACGCCTTGCTTCAGGTAAGAATCCAACTGAGCTGTACCTTCACCGGTTTTTGCGCTCAGCAATAAAAACTCGTAACCAATGTTCTGATAAATCGCCAGTTGCTGATCGACTTCGGCGCGCTGCTCTTCGGTTAATAAATCAATTTTATTCAGCAGTAACAACGGCTTGATATGCATGGCTTCGGCGGCTATCAAGTAACGGTCGACAATATTCAGCGAAAACGCAGGTAAAACGGCTGAGACAATAATCATTAAATCTATATTGGCTGCTACAGGTTTTAAGCCATCATAAAAATCCGGGCGCAGTAAAACAGACTCACGTTCAGCTACGGCTTCGACCACACCTTCAGGGCCACCACCTGGTACTTTGGTGCGGCAGAATACGACTTTGTCGCCTGTGACTAAAGAATTGATAGTGCGACGGATATTGCAGCGGAAAATCTGGCCTGAGCTATCTTCAATATCGGCATGTTGACCAAAACGACTGATCACTAAGCCATGTTCAGCTTCAGCCAATAAGTCTGAATCCAGCTCTTTTTTGTTGGTTTTATTCTGAGCCCGGGCTAAACGACGATCCTGATTGGCGGCTATACGTTGATGCTGGCGTTGATTAAGATGCTTTTTTTTGGTCACTGTGGCCTTGTGCCTTTACTGTCGCCTGACTGCGGCGGTTTTTACTTTGCTTAAGGCATAGTATGATACCGCTATTCGGGCAAGTTACAAAGCAGCAAAACTGGCTGCACTAATCAAAGGTATACAGCATGGCGAGCAACGACAATAATCTGGTGTGGATCGATCTGGAAATGACAGGTCTGGATCCGGAAAAGGATGTGATTTTAGAAATGGCCACTATAGTGACCGACAGCCAGTTAAATATCCTTGCTGAAGGCCCGGTGTTTGCCATTAAAACACCCAAAGAAGTTTTGGACGGCATGGATGCATGGTGTACTGAAACCCACGGAAAAAGTGGCTTAACCAAACGTTGTCTGGAAAGCGATACTGAGTTGGCTGACGCTATGGCGCAGACAATCAGCTTCTTATCAGCTTATGTTCCTGCAGGCAAATCTCCTATGTGCGGTAATAGCATTGGCCAGGACAGACGCTTTTTAGTTAAGTATGCACCAGAATTTGAAGCCTTTTTCCACTACCGTAATCTGGATGTCAGCACAGTAAAAGAGTTGGCCAGAAGATGGTACCCGGAAGTGACTAAGTTGGTTAAAAAGTCGTCAAGTCATTTAGCTTTGGATGATATTCGGGAATCTATTGCTGAATTAGCAGTTTATAAAACACATTTTTTCAAAATTCCTGAATAAAATCTCTTGCAAAGGCTAGAGAATTTTGTAAAATGCGCGCCGCTTCGAACGAAAATTCAATTGAAGCGGCGTTTTTAGTAATCTTCTTTAATTCCAACGTAAAGAGCACAGATTACGAAAACAGGATGCGGGCATAGCTCAGTTGGTAGAGCGCGACCTTGCCAAGGTCGAGGTCACGAGTTCGAGCCTCGTTGCCCGCTCCAAATTTCAATCTTGTTAAGTAATAACTCCACTCTAATCAAACACTACCCATGCGGGCATAGTTGTGTTGGTAGAGCGCGACCTTGCCAAGGTCGAGGTCACGAGTTCGAGCCTCGTTGCCCGCTCCAAATTTTACTCCGCTTTTTATTTTCATCTTAAATCTAAAACTTACTCTTTTGCTTTGCACCCAACTTGCTGCCTGATTTTATTACTGCTATCTTTGCCAGACTAAAACTTACAGGTAAGACCAGTATGAAAGCCATCAATAAACTTGGCCGTTATGTTGCCAAAATAAATCACTACTCGCCCTGGTTACGCTCACCTCTATTGACCTTGTTATTTGGCAAAGCAGTGAAGTTTGCCGGTACAGCTTCGGTGAAAGTTGATGTATTAAATTTTCAGCAAGCGCAGTTAAGTCTGGCCAATAAAACCAAAGTGCAAAACCATATAGGTTCTGTGCATGCAGCTGCTATGGCTTTGTTGGGCGAGTCAGCCAGTGGCTTTCTGGTCGGTTTGCATGTGGCGGACGACCGTATTCCGTTGTTAAAGTCGATGCAACTGAACTATGTCAAAAGAGCAACGGGCAAGCTGGTTGCGACAACGTCCTTAACAGAAGAGCAGATCCGGTTTATTCGCGACACTGAAAAAGGCGACATCACTATGCTGGTGAAAATTACTGACGAAGTAAATGTGGAGCCAGTGATTGCAGAGTTTGTCTGGGCCTGGGTACCAAAACAGAGACGATAAGCTCAATTGCAGGCTATGATTAATCTAGTAACGGAGACTTCTATGCCTGCATCACCTTGTAACCGGATCTGTTGTTTAAATCACTCTGACGTTTGTTTAGGCTGTGGCCGTACTTTGCAGGAAATTAAAGACTGGCATACAGCCGATCAGACACAAAAACTACAAATTTTACAAAATTCGCAACAACGTTTGGCTGCCAAACCCCGGTTTGACCTCAGGCATCCCGTGGTAACCCCTTCTGAATAACCCTTACTAAACGGTCAGTCTGGCGGCTTAATAAATTCTGTTGCAACAGACTTTTTTTCTGCTGCTGTAGCAAAGCCCACTGAATATGTTCTGACACCAACTCATCACTTTGCGGCAGTTGTTGCTGCAAAGCTTCAATAATGGCCAGATCATAAGGTGCATTACCCAAAGCCACAGCAATATTACGTTGCCAGCGTTGATAGCCGATTCGGCGAATGGCTGAACCTTGGGTGTAGTTTAGAAATTCGGCTTCAGTCCAGCGCCATAAATCCAGCAGCGATTTATTCAGCCACTGTGGCCTGCGCTGAAAGTCTTGCTCTTGTGTGGTGTCAGCTGCTCTGTTAACAGGGCACACCAGCTGGCAATCGTCGCAGCCATAAATACGGTTGCCCAGCATAGGCCGGAATTCTTCCGGAATAGCGCCTTGTAGTTCTATGGTCAGATATGAGATGCAGCGTCTGGCGTCTACAGTGTAAGGCGCTACTATGGCTTGAGTAGGGCAAATAGTGATGCAGGCAACACAGGTACCACAATCGCCGCTATGCACAGGGTCAACAGGCAGCGGGATATCAACCAACAATTCGCCGAGGAAAAACCAGGAACCCGCATCCTGATTCAGCACCAGACTATGTTTGCCTTGCCAGCCCAAGCCTGCTTTGACCGCTAAAGGCCGCTCCAGAATAGGGGCTGAGTCGACAAAAGGCCGGAAACCTAAAGCTCCCAGCTCTTTTTCTATCCGTTCACCCAGCTGTTTTAAGCGGTTACGGATCAGCTTATGGTAATCCCGTCCCAGCGCATAACGGCTGATATAAGCCATCGAAGGATCGGCCAGGTTGGCGGCAAACTGGGCATGCTCCGGCAAGTAATCCATCCGTGCGCTGATGACCCGGATAGTGCCCGGGTGCAATTCGGCAGGGCGCGCTCTTTTCATGCAATGAGCGGCCATATAGTCCATTTCACCGTGAAAACCAGCGTCCAGCCATTGCTGCAATTTGGCTTCTTCCGATGTTAAATCTGTATCGGTAATACCTATCTGCTGGAAGCCAAGTTGCTGGCCCCAGACTTTTATTTGCTCTGCAAGATGTTGCCAATTGATGCTGCTGTTTGTGGTATTGAGGCTGTTGCTGGTCATCATTAAATCCGCTTATTTTCGCCGCGCACTTTAGCATAAAAGCCGATCAGGTTTTTGCTTTGACCACCCGGTATGCTTTTGTAGAAAGAAACTGGCTGCACTGCGCTGTTTTTGTTAGCATAGCGGCCAATTCATCTGCTGTATTTGAACAGCATGTGCGCTTATAAAATAGTTATGACTGAGATCACTCAGCTTAGGTACAGATGACAGCTCAAAGTTACACTTTTCACTTATCGGATGAAACCGCTACTTTGGCATTGGCTGCCTTATTTGCCCCCCATTTACGGCAGGGGGCTGTGCTGTATTTGCAAGGCGATTTAGGTGCAGGCAAAACCACCTTTAGCCGCGGTTTGTTGCAGGCTATGGGCCATCAGGGTAATGTAAAAAGCCCAACTTACACTTTGGTTGAACCTTATACTATTGCTGATCAGCCTGTATTCCATTTTGATTTATACCGCCTGCGTGATCCGGAAGAGCTTGAATTTATGGGCATTCGGGACTATTTCTCCAAAGGAAACTTATGTCTGATTGAGTGGCCAGAACGGGGTTATGGTTTATTGGCTGACGCCGATTTGGAGCTGCAACTGCAGATTGATCAAAATCAACGTCAGCTTAGCGTCACCGCCAATCAGCCGCAAGCTGTGCTATGGATGGACGCTATTGCCCTGCAATGGAGTCAGGCTCAATGAGTCTGATAGTACGGGTGTTTAGCCTGATGCTGTTGCTGCTATGCAGTTATAGCTGGGCGGTGAACAGTGTCAAAGGAGTACGGATTTGGCATGCGCCTGATAACACCCGACTGGTTTTGGATTTAGCCAACGCACCTTCGCATAAAGTAAAACGCCTAAGTAATCCAACCCGATTAGAAATCGAGCTTGCTGGTGTTAGCAGCCTGAACATAGGTGCTGTTACTGGTGACTCGCCCTTAGTTAAAAGTGTGTATGCCAGCCGCACTCCAAGTGCTGCCACAGCAGTAGTCATTGAACTCTCTTTTCCTGTCAGCGACAGCATTTTCTCTTTGCCACCTTCACCTCCGTATGGCCATCGTTTAGTTGTTGATCTAAAAGCGCAGGGCGCTGCTGTCAGTTCAGCAAAACCTGCGCCTGTGGTGTCTCAGCCCGCTCAACCAGCAACAAGCAGCAGAGTCACTGGCCGCGATATTATTATTGCTATTGACGCTGGTCATGGTGGTCAGGACCCTGGTGCTGTGGGGCCTAAAGGTACCCACGAAAAAATTATTACTCAGTCGGTATCACGTCAGTTAGCCGCGATGATCAATCAACAGCCTGGTTTAAAAGCAGTGTTAACCCGTACCGGTGATTATTACATCCACCCAAATAAAAGACCTGAGATCGCAAGGCAAAAGCAGGCCGATTTATTAATTTCTATTCATGCCGACGCAGTGCAAAACCGTAAAGCACACGGCGCTTCGGTCTGGGTATTGTCTATGCGCCGCGCTACTACTGAAGTGGGCCGGATGCTGGAACAAACTGAACAGCACTCTGAGTTATTAGGTGGTGTGGCTGAAGTCATCAAAGACTCAGCCAACGAACGTTATCTGGCGCAAACCGTATTGGATCTGTCGATGAACCATTCGATGGTGACTGGTTTTGAAGTGGCTAAAGAAGTATTACGTGAAATGTCGACAGTGGCGCATTTACATAAAAAAGAGCCACAAGCGGCTAGTCTTGCTGTATTAAAAGCGCCTGATATTCCGTCTATTTTGGTAGAAACCGGGTTTATTTCGAATTACAACGAAGAGCGTTTACTCAAAGATCCAAATCATCAGCATAAGTTGGCTCTGGCTATTTTCAGGGCTGTAAAAGGTTATTTTGAAAAATCACCACCGGCAGATTCATTATTTGCCGCACATAAAAATAACGGCCGTTCCGTGCCTGCTTCGCAGAACAGAGCAGTGACTGTGATCAGCAGTACTAACCGTACTCATAAAGTGAAACGTGGCGATTCTTTGTCCAGAGTAGCGAAACAGTATGGTGTCAGTATGACTGCATTGCGTCGACACAATAATCTGAAAAGCGACAATATTCTGATCGGCCAGGTGCTTAGGATCCCCTGATGCCTATTCAGATTTTACCTCCTCAACTGGCGAACCAGATTGCTGCAGGCGAAGTAGTCGAAAGGCCAGCTTCTGTCGTTAAAGAGCTGGTCGAAAACAGCCTGGATGCAGGTGCTGATCAAATTTTGATTGAGATTGAGCGCGGTGGCAGTAAAAAAATTCTGATCCGTGACAATGGTTCAGGTATAGCTGAAGCTGAGTTAGGCCTGGCGTTAAGCCGGCATGCCACCAGTAAAATCAGTTCTCTGGATGATTTAGAACAAATTGTCAGCCTTGGTTTCAGAGGTGAAGCTTTAGCTTCCATCAGTTCAGTTTCCCGTCTGACCTTAACTTCCAAGCCTGCAGCTCAGGATAAAGCCTGGCAGGCTTATGCCGAAGGCCGTGATATGCAGGTGCAAATTAAACCTGCAGCTCATCCGGACGGTAGCAGTATTGAAGTACTGGATCTGTTTTTTAATACGCCGGCCCGACGTAAGTTTTTACGCAGCGATAAAACTGAATTCGCTCATATTGATGAATTGGTCAAACGTTTAGCTTTAAGTCGCTTTGATGTCAGTTGGACTTTAATTCATAACGGCCAGACAGTGCGGCAACTGAAAAAAGCCGAAAGCCGTGAAGCACAGCAAAAACGGGTTGCAGCTTTATGCGGTAAAAACTTTCTGGAGCAGGCAGCTTTTGTCGAAGTGGCGTACGACGATTTAAAGCTCTGGGGTTGGGTATTGCAACCTTCAGCCTGTAAAGAGCAACTGCAGTGCCAGTACAGCTATGTCAATGGCCGTATGATGAAAGACAAATTGCTCAATCATGCGATACGTCAGGCCTACGGCTCTCTGCTAAGTGCCGAACAGCAGCCTGCTTTTGTGCTCTATCTGGATATTAATCCACGTCAGGTCGATGTTAACGTGCATCCGGCTAAACATGAAGTGCGGTTTCATCAGGCCCGTTTAGTGCACGACTTTGTGGCTTCTGCTTTAACCAATGCGCTGTTGCAGTTAGAACCAGGGCAACACAGTGTTGAGGTGGCAACCGTAGCTGAAGCTGCCGCTTTTTCCAGAGCTGAAACTGCTGCACAGCAAAGAGGAACTGAACCACAACGGCAGGCGGCAAGTACACCTGCTTATGCCGCCCGACCTTCAGCTTATGCCGGGCAAGCCTACCGACCTGCTGTGGCACAGCCAAAAGCACAAAGTTGGCCGGTTTTCCCGGAAAAAGCACTGCTATCAGCGCCATCCGGCATTGAAGTACAACACGAAACTCTGATCAGCCAGAATCGTTATTTCATCTGTTCAGCTGTGGAGCAATTATGGCTGGTGGATATTGCCAGCAGCACAGCCAACTTATGGCTGGAGCAAGGGGCAGAACCTTTACCTTTATTAATGCCGGTGCGGCTGGCGCTGCAACAAACTGAGCAAGAATTTTTGCTAAGCAAAGCGGCTTTATTAAATCACCTGGGTTTTGACTTTTTAGTCAACAACCAGACGCTGATTGTCAGAGCTGTGCCAGCCTGGTTGCGTCAAAGTGCGGTAGCGCAGTGGTTACCTTTGTGGTTGCAAGGTTGGTTGCAGCAGCAGGACTATCAATTGCTAAGCTTGTTACTGCAGCAGCTACTGAGTTCAGCTCTGTTGCAAGCCGCAGTTTTAATCAAAAATTTCCCACTGTTAAGTCAGCAAGGCCCACATTGGCATGCTGTGCCTTTAGATTTAACAGCTTCTATCCAGTTATTACAGGACTCAGATGGATCCTAAAGTTATTTTTTTAATGGGACCTACCGCCAGCGGTAAAACTTCACTGGCGATTGATCTGCACAAAAGCATCCCGTCTGAGCTGATTAGTGTCGACAGCGCCTTAATTTATAAAGGCATGAATATAGGTACCGCCAAACCTACTGCGGCAGAGCTTGCAGACGCGCCTCATCATTTAATTGATATTCTTGACCCGGCTTCATCTTATTCAGCGGCTGATTTTCGCACCGACGCTCTACGACTTATTGCTGATATCCACAGCAGGGGGAAAACCGCTATTCTGGTGGGGGGCACTATGTTGTATTTCCGCACTTTGTTGCAGGGCATATCCCCTTTGCCTGAAGCGGATCCAGAAATACGACAACAGATTGAAGCTGAAGCAGCAGAGCATGGTTGGGGTTATTTACATCAGCAACTGGCAGACTTTGATCCTGTGTCGGCGGCTCGTATTCACCCTAATGATCCACAAAGGGTCAACAGGGCTGTGGAAGTGTATCGGCTAACGGGCAAGAGTTTAACTGAATTGACAGAAGATAAAGGCGAGCCTTTTCCGTACCAGGTACAACAATTTGCTATCAATCCAACAGATCGGTCTGAACTTCACCACCGTATAGCTGTCAGATTCCGGCAAATGTTAGATTGTGGTTTTGCAGATGAAGTAAAAGCTTTGATGCAACGTTCTGATCTGCATTTGGATTTACCTTCGATGCGTTGTGTGGGTTATCGCCAGATGTGGTTACACTTGCAAGGGCAGTTGTCTGAGCAGGAGATGATTGATCAGGGAATTGCTGCAACACGTCAACTGGCGAAACGGCAATTAACCTGGTTACGCAGTTGGCCTGAATTAAATTGGTTAAAAACCGAAGACAAACAGGCAGAAAACTTGCAAGCCATTTTAACTTCGCTAAGCTAGTTGAAGATAATTGAAAAAAAGTTGTTATTTAACGACTTGAAAATAATATAATAATCCATATATAGAGAAACATAATTAGAAATAAGGAAAGCGAAAATGGCAAAGGGCCAATCGTTACAAGACCCGTTTTTAAATACTTTAAGACGCGAGCGTATCCCAGTCTCTATTTATCTGGTGAACGGTATTAAACTGCAGGGACAAATCGAGTCTTTTGATCAATTTGTGATCCTTCTTAAAAACACAGTCAGCCAAATGGTCTATAAACATGCCATTTCTACTGTAGTTCCGGCTCGTGCTGTCAATACCATGGCTAGCCATGGTACTGGTACAGGCGATATGGACGAGATGGAATAACCAGGAATTCTAAAGCTTGTTTGACAGCGATATGGTGCCCGAGCAAGCGATCCTTGTGCATATCTATCTTTCACAAGACAGTGCCAGTGAAGATTTGCAGGAACTGGAGATGCTTGTTTCGTCGGCTGGAGTTGAATCACGTGCTGTGATGACTGCCAACCGTAGTACGATCGACGCCAAATTTTTTCTTGGTAGTGGCAAAGCGGCAGAACTAGCGCAAGCTGTCGCTGAGCTACAAGTTGATCTGATTATTTTTAATCACTCTTTAACCCCAGCTCAAACCCGTAACCTGGAATTGCTTTGTCAGTGCCGGGTTATTGATCGTACCACTTTGATCCTGGATATTTTTGCCCAGCGCGCCCGCAGCTACGAAGGTAAGTTGCAGGTTGAACTGGCTCAGTTAAAACATTTGTCGTCACGTTTAGTGCGTGGCTGGGATAATGCTGAGCGGCAAAAAGGCGGTATAGGCATGAGAGGTCCTGGGGAAACCCGCCTCGAAACCGACAGACGTTTATTGCGGGATAAAATCACGGCTTTGTTAGTCAAGCTGGATAAAGTCAGTAAGCAGCGTGAACAGGGCCGTAAAGCCCGGCAGCGTGCTGAAATTCCTGTGGTGTCTTTGGTGGGCTACACCAATGCCGGTAAATCTACTTTATTTAACCGCCTGACCAGTTCGGATGTGTATGCAGCCGATCAGCTGTTTGCTACTTTGGACCCAACATTGCGGCAAGTGAAGCTGCCGGAGTTTGGCTCTATCATTTTTGCCGACACAGTGGGTTTTATCCGGCACTTGCCTCATGATTTAGTTGCAGCTTTTAAATCAACCTTGCAGGAAAGCCGTGATGCCGATTTACAATTGCATGTGATTGATGTGGCTGACCAGCGTATGGCGGACAATATCAAGCAAGTGCAACTGGTGTTGCATGAGATTGACGCTGATCAGGTGCCGCAATTACTGGTGTTTAATAAAATTGACCAGACTGAGCAGCAGGCCCGTATAGAATATAACGAGCAGGCTGAACCCATTGCTGTATATATTTCTGCAAAGCAAGCTGTGGGTATCGAATTACTGCTGCAAGTGATCCGCGAGCGTTTAGCAGATGATTATATGCAGCTGGATTTAAAGCTGCCTGCCGATGCAGCTGTGTGGCGGGCACGTTTACATGAATTATCAGCGGTTCAGACTGAATCTTTTACCGATCTGGGTGAAACTCAGGTGAGAATAGCGTTATCAAAAGCAGAGTGGGCACGTTTACTGAAACAAAGTGACGGACTGTTACAAAACTATATAGTCAGTCTTTAGTTTTTTATCGTCAGCCCTGAGCTTTTTTTGATACATTAGTTTCAATATCACAATTAGAGATGGAGTGAAGCATGGCTTGGAACGAGCCGGGCAATAACGGCAAAGATAAAGACCCCTGGAAACAAGGTGGTCGTGATCAAGGCCCGCCCGATTTAGATGAAGTCTTCCGCAACTTAAGCAAAAAGTTCGGTGGTATCTTTGGTGGCAATAAAAACAGCGGTAACAGCAACAGTAATAACAGTGGTGGTTCTGCCGCACTGATATTGATAGCGGTGGTTGCATTACTGGTCTGGGCTTTCAGCGGTTTCTATACCATTAAAGAATCAGAACGTGGTTTGATCTTACGTTTTGGTCAGTATCACTCAGAAGTGATGCCAGGTATTCACTGGAAACCCACTTTTATCGATACAGTCACTCCGGTTGATATCACCAGCGTTCGTTCATTACGTACTGATGGTTTTATGCTGACTCAGGATCAAAACCTGGTTCGTGTCACCTTTGAAATTCAGTACCGTGTGTTTGACGCCCGTGCTTATAAGTTCTCTGTAGTGGATGCCGACAGCAGCTTACGTGAAGCGACAGACGCAGCCTTACGTTATGTGGTTGGTCATTCCATTATGGATGACGTGCTGACGAAAGGCCGTGAAGTGATCCGTCAAAACACCAGAACCGAGTTAGAGCAAATCATTGCGCCTTATGCTATGGGTTTGGAGCTGGTTGATGTGAACTTCCGTGATGCCCGTCCACCAGAAGAAGTGAAAGAAGCTTTTGATGATGCAATAGCGGCGCAGGAAGATGAGCAACGTTATATCCGTGAAGCTGAAGCTTATGCCCGTGAAATTGAACCGCGTGCCCGTGGTCAGGTAAACCGCATGATGCAGGAAGCTGAAGCTTACAAACAACAAATTTTGTTAAAAGCTCAGGGTGAAGTGGCTCGTTTCGAGAAACTATTACCTGAATATCTGGCTGCACCACAAGTGACCCGCGACCGTATGTACTTAGAGACTATGGAGCAGGTGTATGGCAACAGCTCGAAGGTATTGGTTGATGTGAAAAACGGTAATAACATTATGTATTTACCTTTGGACAAAATGATCAATAACAGTGGCGATACCAAAGCTCCTGCTATAAATCCTTTGTCGCCAAACAGCAGAATCAATAGCAACGATGGCAGAACTCCGGATCTGCGTCCTGAAGCAAGCCGTGCTGACAGCACCAGAACAGGCAGAGGTTAAGTGATGAAAAATTTAGTATTAGCCTTAATTGCTATCCTTGGTATTGTTGCCGTGTCTTCAGTTTTTGTTATCCCTGAAGGCGAACGCGGTATAGTGATCCGTTTTGGTAAAATCCAGCGTGATGACGCAGAAATGGTGCGTGTATTTGAACCAGGCCTGCACTTTAAAATGCCGCTGATTGAAAACGTCCGTAAGCTTGATGCCCGTATCCAGACATTGGCCGATCCGTCGTCTGATCGTTTTGTAACTGCCGAGAAAAAAGACTTATTGGTTGACAGCTATGTGAAATGGCGTATTGCCGACTTTGGTAAGTATTTCTTATCCACAGGCGGTAATTTGTCTCAGGCTGAAGTGCTGTTAAAGCAGTATATCAATAACGGTTTACGTACAGAGTTTGGTAGCCGTACCATTCAGGAAATTGTGTCAGGTGAACGTACTCAACTGATGCAAAGAGCGATGGAGCAAGCTGCTGCTGGTGCAAAAGAATTAGGTATAGATATCCTTGACGTTCGTGTGAAGAAAATCAACTTACCTGACGAAATCAGTAACTCGATTTTCCAGCGTATGCGCGCTGAACGTACTGCTGTAGCAAAAGAACACCGCAGCCGTGGTATGGAGCAGTCTGAAATTATCAAAGCTGATGTAGATGCCCGCGTGACTATTATGGTGGCCGACGCTGAGCGTAACTCCCGTACTGTGCGTGGTGAAGGTGATGCTTCCGCTGCAAAAGTTTATGCAGATGTGTACAGTAAAAATAGCGAGTTCTACAGTTTTGTTCGTAGTTTAGAAGCCTACAAAAATAGCTTCCAAAACAAAAACGATGTGATGGTTATTCAGCCAGACAACGACTTCTTCAAATATATGAAGTCGGACAAAGTGCAAAACTAAGCTGACAACAGTTGGTGTTTCGCTAAATAAGAAAAGGCCCTTGAGGGCCTTTTCTGTTCCTATAGCTTTCGGTTACTCTGCTCGCATCTAATGCAAGGATCTCTTTATGTATCAGCAGTTTTATCAGCGCTTTTTAAAAGCCAACCCAGGTAAACAACATTTTGCCTGCCATTCGCACCACTATTGGCCTGACGTCACCCGGGGCGCTACTCTGGCTTACTGGGATGATAGTGCCAGCTTGGTGGATGACAAATGGGATTTGGTGTTTGGTGAAAAGGTGCCTGCTGTACAACAACATATAGCCGGTATTTTAAAGCTGCCTGAACCAGAGCAAATAGTGTTTGCGCCTAATACTCATGAATTTGTCATGCGTTTATTAAGTTGTTTTGACTGGTCCACCTCTTTGACTGTGGTCACTACAGACAGTGAATTCCATAGTTTTCATCGCCAAATCAACCGCTTGTCTGAATTAACTACAATCAATGTGATTCGGGTACCGACTGAACCTTTCGCCAGCTTTCCACAGCGCTTTGAAGCTGCTGTAGCAGCTCAGCCTGTTGATTTGGTGTTTTTCAGTCAGGTGTTTTTTAACTCTGGTGTAGGGATAAAAGATTTAACAGCTCTGGTACAGGCGCTGGATAAAGTCACAGACGCCATGATAGTAGTTGATGGTTATCATGGTTTTATGGCGGTGCCGACCGATTTAACTGCTATTGCCCAGCGCATTTTTTATCTGGCCGGCAGTTATAAGTATGCACAGGGTGGCGAAGGTTGCTGTTTTCTGGCAGTGCCACCAAGCAGCGAACACAGACCTATCTACACCGGCTGGTTTGCTGAATTTGGTGAACTGGCAAAGGCCAAACAAGGCCAGGTGCAATACGCTAACAATGGCTATCGTTTTGCCGGTGCTACTATGGATTGTTCGGCTTTGTACCGGGTATTGGCGGTATTTGACTTGTACCAACAGCAAGGACTTAGCGTAGAAAAAGTGCAGGCCTATATCCAAAGCCTGCAGCACAGGTTCCTCGCTATATTAGATGAAATACAGCACCCGCTGTTAAATCGCCAGCATCTGCTGGATAAACAAAATCAGCAACAAGGCCAGTTTTTAACTTTCCGTTTTGCATCTGATGATGTGGCGCGTATCGCTGCTGCATTAAAGCAGCAAGGCATTATGACGGATTATCGCGGCGACCGGCTACGCTTTGGTTTTGCTTTGTATCACAATGCCGCAGATTACAACTTAAGTTGCCTGAAGGATATTCGCTAAATGACCGATTACTGGTGGGCGGCTTTAGGGCTGGTGTTGATCATTGAAGGGCTGGGTCCGATGTTATTTCCGAATAAATGGCGCTCTTATCTGCAAAAAATCGCAGAACAGCCCACAGCCCAAATGCAGCAGGTAGGGGGAATGCTGGTTATAGCCGGTGTTTTGCTGCTGTTTTTCTTTGTCTCTTAGCCATTTTTGTCCCTCTTAGTTGTTGAAAAAGAACCAGAAAGAAAATATCTGGTTTTTTTTTCTTAATCGCGCTGAACTTTGGTTGTTAATTTGGTAGAATCCCCGCCTAATTTTTCTCCATGATGTAGGAACCATGGCCAAAAACGTTGTCGTACTCGGAACCCAATGGGGTGACGAAGGAAAAGGAAAAATCGTTGACTTGTTAACTGACAAGGCAAGCTATGTGGTGCGCTATCAAGGCGGCCATAATGCCGGTCATACGTTAGTAATAGACGGTGAAAAAACGGTACTGCATTTGATCCCATCAGGTGTTTTGCGTGCAAACGTAAAATGTGTGATTGGTAACGGTGTGGTTTTATCCCCTGAAGCTTTATTAAAAGAGATGGCCATGCTGGAACAAAAAGGTGTTCCGGTGAAAGAGCGTCTGTTGTTGAGCGAAGCTTGTCCGTTAATCCTGCCTTTCCATGTGGCTTTGGATAAAGCGCGCGAAGTAGCCCGTGGCGATAAGCCAATTGGTACTACAGGTCGTGGTATTGGTCCAGCCTATGAAGACAAAGTAGCGCGTCGTGGTCTGCGTGTAGGTGATTTGTTTAATCCTGAATTATTTGCTGAAAAGCTGAAAGTTCTGATGGATTTACACAACTTCACTTTAACTCAGTACTACAAAGTGGATGCGATTGATTTCCAAACCACCTTAGATAACGCCTTAGCTATAGCTGACGTGTTAAAGCCTATGGTTGTAGACGTCACTGATTTACTGGATAAAGCCCGTAAAGCCGGTAAAGAAATCATGTTTGAAGGTGCCCAGGGTACTTTATTAGACATTGACCACGGTACTTACCCCTACGTGACTTCGTCTAACACTACTGCTGGTGGCGTAGCTACCGGTGCTGGTTTTGGCCCACGTTACTTAGACTATGTGTTAGGTATTGTGAAAGCTTATACCACCCGTGTGGGTTCAGGCCCGTTCCCAACAGAACTGGACTGTGAAGTTGGTGAACACTTAGGTGTTAAAGGCCATGAATTTGGCGCAACCACTGGCCGTAAGCGCCGTTGTGGTTGGTTTGATGCTGTTGCAGTAAAACGTGCAGTGCAGTTAAACAGTATCTCTGGATTCTGCTTAACTAAGCTCGACGTTTTAGATGGCCTAAGTGTCGTCAAAATTTGTATCGGCTACAAAGCAGATGATGGTTCTATCACTGACGTGCCGCCAATGGCAGCTGAAGGTTATGAAGTTGTCACTCCGGTATTTGAAGAAATGCCGGGCTGGACCCAAAGCACTTTTGGTATCCAGAAGCTGGAAGATTTGCCAGTAGAAGCTCGCAACTACATCACTCGTCTGGAACAGATCACTGGTGTACCTATTGATATTATTTCAACAGGCCCGGATCGTATTCAGACTATCACGCTGCGTCATCCCTTTGCCGTTTAATCTTCGGTAAAAAGAAAAAACGCTGCCATGTGCAGCGTTTTTTTATTCGGTTTAGTATCTCTGCTGTTCACCTGACAGGGCAGCTAAAGCGGCAACGGCTATGGTTAATTGTTTTTTTGTTATAAAAGTGTTGCTGGTGATTTTGTTTATGTTACTGTTTTGTCTGGATAAATAAGGACATAAACACATGAAATTTACTAATCTGGCATATTTAGCTTTATCGTTTGTACTAATTGGCTGTACTGAGTCTGGTTCAGATGAACTTACAGTGATTGGTGGTGAGACTGGACAGTGCAGCATAGAAAAAGAAAATCAGCTGTTGTTTGACTATCTGCAAGATAAATATTTTTGGAATACTCAATTGCCAGCGAGTGTTGATTATAAGGAGTTTGCCACATCCTCCGCCTTACTTGCCGCTGTTGTTGCTCCTCAGGATCGTTTTAGCTTCATTACAACCAAACAGGAATATGACGATCGGTATGTGAACGCCACTTATTTTGGTTTTGGTATGTCTTCTGAAAGCAGTCCGGATAAACAAAGCCTGCTGGTAAGATATGTATTTGACAATAGCCCGTCAGATCAGGCTTTGCTGCAAAGAGGCGATAAAATTGTTGCGATAGACAATAAGAGCGTTGCAGACTGGCTTGCTGAGATCGAAGCAGGACAGGCAAGCTATGAGGATATGCATGGTCCAAATGAGGCAGGTATAGCCCGTACTTATCAATGGCAACAACAAGATGGTAGTTTACGCACTCAGCAGCTTGTCAAAACCAGTGTAAAAACCAATTCTGTATTACATCAGCAGGTGTTTAACAGCGAACAGGGTAAAGTAGGATATTTAGTAGTCAAAGAATTTGTCCAACCTACAGAGCAGGAATTAATCACTGCGTTCAAAGATTTTTCTGCTCAATCTGTGCAGGAACTGGTGCTGGATTTAAGATACAACGGCGGTGGTTTAATCCAACTGGCAAATCAGTTAGCGTCGCAGCTTGCCTGGAATCAGGTGAAAAACAAAACCTTTTTACAGTATAAGTACAACAGCAAAAATTCAGGCAGCAACAAAACTTTTAATTTTAGCCTTGGCTCTGCTTCTGATCCTCTGAACTTAACCCGGGTTTTTATTCTGACCTCAGCTGCTACTTGTTCTGCCAGTGAGATGCTGATCAATGCTTTGAGTCCTTTTGTTGATGTAGTGAGCATAGGTGCAAAAACCTGTGGTAAACCTTATGGTATGCACTTTGTACAAATTTGCGACAAAGTAGTGACCGCTGTGAATTTTCAGACATTTAATGCGTTAGGCCAGGGAGATTTTCTGGATGGCTTAGCTGTTGAATGTGAAGTTACAGACTTTGTAAACGGCAATTGGGGCGCTTTAACTGATCCTTTACTGGCGGAGGCTATGCAGTATATTCAGACTAATCAGTGTAGTGCGAACCTGACGACACAAGGTAAACAGCACAACAAGCTGAGTCAGTCGCCTCTGTGGAAGCATGGTAAAGTTGGCACAAACTATTAGATAAGTTGGCCTGTTAGTTGCTAGAGTTATAAAAAGTTATTCAGCAGTATCCGACTGGCAAGGTGATAAAGTGGTTTCATTGATCTGGAAAAGAAAATTAGTTCTGACAGGAGCTGCCCTGCTTCTATGCTCTGTTGGTTCTAAAGCGCAGGAAGTAACAGTAGTGCAGCTGTATACTCAGGATGAACTGCTGGATTTAATTAAACAAAACGTGCATTTACAACGGGTGCAAAAAGACGACTGCCAACTGGTGAATGATATTCAGGCCAGAGCTGATGTAATGAAAGTGCCGGCTTATCAGTTTTTATATGGTGATATGCTGGCCTTTGGCGTTTGTGTCAAAAAAGATGTGGAACGGGGCTGGGATTTAATGCAGCAAGCCGCCTCTCAGGGGTTACCTGAAGCGCTGGAACAAGTAGGGCGTTATTACCACATTGGGCGTTTTGTTCAGCAGGACAACAGCAAAGCTGTGGTCTATCTGCGTGAAGCTGCAGGTTTAGGCAATTTAAAGGCGCAAATGCGTTTTGCCCAAATGCTGATCAAAGGCGACGCCAGTCCGTTGGATATGGAAGATTGTTACCGTTGGCTGCATCACTCTGTGATCGCCGACACCAAAACGCACCAACAGGTGCAACAGCTGTTAGCTCAGCTGGCAAAAAAAATGCCGGGTGCTGCGCTAACGAGGGCCAAAAGGCCATTGTAGTGAAAAATTCACCTGCGACTGCTACACTGCAGGCTGAATTAGTGAAAAAGAGAAAACATGACGGTCAAAGATCCGCATCTTGCGCGTGAGCAAGAAAAATATGAAAACCCCATCCCTAGTCGGGAATTTATCCTCGAACACTTAAAGCAGCGGCAACAACCTGCCTACTTTGAAGAGTTGGCCGCTGAATTAAAGCTGACAGACGATGAAGCGATGTTTGCGCTGAAAAAACGTCTGCGCGCCATGGAACGTGACGGCCAGTTGCTGTTTAACAAAAGCAAGCGTTATGGGCTGGTCGACGACCTGGATTTAGTTAAAGGCACTGTGTTAGGACACCGTGATGGTTTTGGCTTCTTAAAGCTGGAACAAGGTGGTCCTGACTGGTTTATTCCTAACTTTGAAATGAAACGTCTGCTGCATGGCGACGTGGTGTTGGCATCGAAAAGCGATTTTGCCAGCCGCGACAAAGTGGAAGCCCGTATAGTCCGCATTTTAGAAGCCCGTAATGAACCTATAGTAGGCCGTTACTTTAAAGATTTTGCTTTAGGTGTTGTGGTACCAGACGATCCACGTTTGAGCCAGGACATAGTGATACCACCAGGTGAAGAAGGCGCAGCCCGTCATGGTCAGGTGGTGTTGGTTGAAATCAGCCAGCGTCCAAGCAAAAGAGTGAACGCCGTAGGTAAAGTCATTGAAGTGCTGGGCGAACATATGGCGCCTGGTATGGAAATCGAAATTGCTATTCGTAACCATCAGATCCCACACGAGTTTTCTCAAGCTGTTGAACAGCAGGTAGCTGGTTATGGCACTGAAGTACCGGTGGAAGCCAAAGCTGGCCGTGTTGATCTGACGCAACTGGGTTTAATTACCATAGATGGTGAAGATGCCCGTGACTTTGATGATGCAGTGTACTGTGAACGCAAAGCCGATGGTGGCTGGCATTTATGGGTCGCCATTGCTGATGTCAGCGCTTATGTACTGCCAGATACTCCTTTAGATAAAGAAGCGCTGGAACGTGGTAACTCGGTGTATTTCCCGGACCATGTGGTTCCTATGCTGCCTGAAGTCTTATCCAACGGTTTATGTTCACTGAATCCACATACAGACCGGCTTTGTTTTGTCGCTGAAATGCATATCAGCAAACAAGGCAAACTGGATGGCTATCAGTTTTATGAAGCTGTGATGCACTCCAGTGCGCGTCTGACCTACAACAAAGTGCACGCCATTTTAGAAGGTGAGCCGAAGTTACGTCAGCAGTACGAAGCCAACTTAACCAATATCGATAACCTGTATTCGCTGTATAAACAAATGGCGAAAGTGCGGGCCGAGCGTGGCGCTATTGAATTTGAAACGGTCGAAACCCGTTTTATCTTTAATAGCCATCGTAAAATTGAACAGATAGTGCCAATTCATCGCAACGAAGCGCATAAGATCATTGAAGAATGCATGATTTTAGCCAACGTTTCGGCTGCTAAGCTGATTGAAAAACATGAAGCTTTTGCTTTATTCCGTGTGCATGAGCGCCCGGATGGCGATCGTTTTGCCAACTTCAGACGTTTCCTGGCTGAATTAGGTATTGAAGCTAATCTGCCGGTGGAGCCAACACCTTTGGATCTGATGCTGACCTTGCAAAAACTGCAAGACAGACCGGATAAAGAGCTGATTGAAACCACTATGCTGCGCTCGATGAAGCAGGCTGTGTATCAGGGCGATAACTTAGGTCACTTTGGTCTGGCGTTAGAGGCTTATGCACACTTTACCTCACCTATTCGTCGTTATCCGGATCTGGTATTGCACCGTGCTATTAAAGCCATTTTGCAAACTCAGGGCCAGAAAGTCACAGGGCCTAAAGGTTATACTGAAAAGCAAATTCATCCTTTGGGTGAACAATGTTCGATGACGGAGCGCCGTGCAGACGATGCAACCCGTGAAGTGGCGGACTGGCTGAAATGTGAGTATATGCAGGATCACATTGGCGACAGCTTCAAAGGTGTGGTGTCGACTGTGACAAACTTTGGTTTGTTTGTCCGGATCAGTGACTTGTATATCGAAGGTCTGGTGCATGTCACCTCGTTGCAAAACGACTATTACCACTTTGATACTGAACGTCAGGTGCTCAAAGGTGAACATAGCAATGTGCAATACCGCATGGGCGACCTGATTGAAGTCAAAGTGCTGGCGGTGAACCTGGAAGCGCGCAAAATTGATTTAGGCATAGTGGGCATGGAAAAGCGCACAACCTCGAATCGCAAAATCAGTGCCAGTAAAAAAGCAGCTATGACACCAGCCGAAGAAAAAGCCTCTATGCGGAAAAAAGGTGCCCGTAAAGCTGGTGCAGGTAAAGCAGTTCCGGCTAAAGCGGGTGATAAAAAGCCAGCAGCGAAAAAGCCTGCTACTGGTAAAGCTGCAGTGAAAAGCCCGGCAGGTCCACGTCCTGGCAAAGCACCGCGTAAGCGTAAGTAGCAAAAGCAATAGGCTGGTGTTTTTGCTACACTAGTCGACAGTTAAACCAAAGCCCGGTGCCACCGGGCTTTGCTATTTCAATTGAGGTTGCGATGAGCGCAGATTTTGTATTTGGTATTCATGCGGTAAGTGCGTTATTTGAACGTGCGCCGGAAGATGTTCTTGAACTTTTTATCTTAAAAGACAAAGACGATCAGCGTTTACAGCCGCTGTTGAAGTTCGCCCGTGATTTTGGCGTGTCGGTGCAATACTGCAACCGCAGAGCTTTGGATGAAAAGGTGAATGGCGCGCAGCATCAAGGCGTAGTGGCAAGAGCCCGAGCTCAACAATCCGGCAATGAGCAGGATTTAGCCCGTATTATCTCTGAGCAATCCAGTCCTTTTATTCTGATTTTAGATGGCATTACCGATCCGCATAACTTAGGCGCTATTTTGCGTAGTGCTGATGCTGCCGGTGTGCATGCAGTGGTTGCAGCAAAAGACCGCTCAGTCAAAGTCACACCTGTGGTGCGTAAAGTGGCTTGTGGTGCTGCAGAAGTGGTGCCTTTTATTACTGTGACGAACTTAGCCCGTACTATTCGTGAGTTAAAAGACGCTGGTATTTGGGTGGTGGGTGCTGCAGGTGAAACTGAGACCACTATTTATCAAACCAAGCTAAATGGTCCTCTGGCCATAGCTTTAGGTGCTGAAGGTGATGGTTTACGCCGTCTGACCCGCGAGCTCTGTGATTCGCTGATGAAGATCCCAATGTTTGGTTCAGTCTCGAGCTTAAACGTATCGGTCGCGACTGGTATCTGCTTATTTGAAGCTGTGCGTCAGCGCCAGTAATCCGGTTATGGGGTCTGCCTGATGGCCAGACCCCAAGCCTTCTAACCCTTGCTAAGCAGGGCTGGATCCAATAACTTTTCTAACTCTGCTCTGCTGTAACTGGTTTGTTCTACTGCGACATCAATCACAGGCCGCTTTTCTTTGTAGGCTATCTTGGCAATATCCGCCGCTTTTAAATACCCAATCAATGGATTCAGTGCAGTCACCAGAATAGGGTTACGGGACAAAGCCTCGTTTATTTTGTCTTGTTGCACTGTAAAACCCGCTATGGCTTTTTCACCTAAAGCAGTGCTTGCTGAGCTTAACAGCTCCAGGCTTTGTAAGATGTTATGGGCTATGACGGGCAACATCACATTTAGCTCAAAGTTGCCGGACTGACCGGCGATAGTAATAGTGCTGTCGTTACCTATCACTTGAGCGGCCACCATGGCCACAGCTTCAGGGATCACCGGGTTCACTTTGCCCGGCATAATGGAAGAACCAGGTTGCAAGGCAGGCAAAACAATTTCGCCTAAACCTGCCAGCGGGCCAGAATTCATCCAGCGTAAGTCATTGGCTATTTTCATTAACGCCACAGCCAGCACTTTAGTCGCACCTGATAAAGCCACAATAGCGTCTTGCGAGCCTAAACTGAAAAAGAAGTTAGAGCTGGATTTGAATTTTAAACCTGTCTGGGCACTTAACTTCTGACAAAACAAAGCAGCAAAATCCGGATGGGCATTCACACCAGTGCCCACAGCTGTACCGCCCTGAGCCAAGGCCAATACCTGCTGCTGGGCAAACTCCAGTTGCTGTCGTGCATGAGCAATTTGGGCCTGCCAGCCGGATAGTACCTGAGCAAAAGTCACAGGCATTGCATCCATTAAATGAGTGCGGCCTGTTTTAACAATAAAACCAATCTCCTTTGCTTTTGTGGCTATCACCGCTTCCAGTTTGGTTAGCTCTGAAATCAGATGATGATTGGCAATAGCAGCACTTAAATGAATAGCTGTTGGGATCACATCATTACTGCTTTGGCCGAGATTAATATGATCGTTAGGGCTGATACTAAGACCGGAACTTTGGCTGGCTAAAGTGGACAGCACTTCATTCACATTCATATTGGTGCTGGTGCCAGAGCCGGTCTGAAACAGGTCGACAGGGTAGTGCGTCATATCCAGCTCAAGTAGTTGTTGCTCTGCGGCAGAATTGATGGCAGATGCAATCTCTGGTTGCAGTAACTTCAACTCAAGATTGGCAGCAGCAGCAGCTTGTTTAACCCGAAGCACAGCTTTAATAAAAGCAGGTGGCATAGTCAAAGGGCTGATTTGAAAATTATCCAAAGCGCGTTGGGTTTGCGCCTGATACAAGGCCTCTGCCGGTAGTTTTACTTCACCCATACTGTCGCGTTCTGTTCTGAAAGCCATGACTTAATTCCTGTTTGTTTTTTGCTCAGCAGCTTTTGTTATGGGGGGTTTTTGTTTAAATAGCAACAAAGTGTAACCAGACTAAGGCCAGCGCTAATAAAAATCTGTTCTGTAGCTTGTTTTAACAGCAAGAAACCCCTAGAATACCGCCCCTTCGACCATCCAGAACGTTCCTTGCCTCTATGCGAGTCTGGTCGAGCTCACCCGAGGCTAACTAACCGTAAGGAGCTACAATGCGTCATTACGAAATCGTGTTTATGGTTCACCCAGATCAAAGTGAACAAGTTCCAGGAATGATCGAGCGTTACACTGGCGCGATCAAAGAAGCTGGTGGTTCAATTCACCGCTTAGAAGACTGGGGCCGTCGTCAATTAGCTTATCCAATCGAAAAGCTGCACAAAGCTCACTATGTTCTGATGAACGTAGAAGCGCCACAGGCAGTAATTGACGAGCTGGAAACTAACTTCCGCTTCAACGACGCTGTATTGCGTAACCTGATCATGCGCACTAACACTGCTGTGACTGAGCCATCACCAATGGCCAAGGTACGTGATGAACGTCGTGACCGTGCTCCTCGTGATTCAGACGAGCAGGTAGCAAACGACGAGTAATTTGCAGATGGACAATAGCCTGGTTGTGACTGGCACTATCTGCCGTCAGGTCGACCACAGCGAAAGTCCGGCCGGTATTCCTCACAGTTATTTAGTGATTGAGCACCAATCGGTGCAGCAGGAAGCCGGTTTTAACCGTCAGGTTTATGTCAGACTACAAGTAGTCTGTGCAGGAACCGGGTTAACGCAACAAACTCACAATTTGAAACTGGGAAACAAAGTTCGGGTGACAGGTTTTTTAAACCGGCATCAGAGCCGCAGCGGTCAGTCTAAACTGGTGCTGCATGCCCAACAGATTGAAATATTAAGTTAGGAGAAGTTTCATGGCTCGTTATTTCCGTCGCCGTAAATTCTGCCGTTTCTCTGCAGAAGGCGTGATTGAGATCGATTACAAAGATACAGCTACGTTAAAAAATTATGTCACTGAAAGTGGCAAAATTGTCCCAAGCCGTATCACTGGTACCAGCGCTAAGTATCAACGTCAATTAGCCCGCGCTATCAAACGCGCCCGCTACCTGGCCTTGTTACCATACAGCGATTCACACAGCTAAGCAGCGACTGGTTAAACCGTATACAGAGAGGGTATTACAATGGAAATTATTCTGTTGGACAAAGTTGCTAACCTTGGTGGTTTAGGCGACAACGTAACTGTTAAGTCTGGTTATGCTCGTAACTTCTTATTCCCACAGGGAAAAGCAGTTCCAGCTACCAAAGCTAACATCGAAAAATTTGAACAGCGTCGTGCTGAGTTAGAAGCCAAACTGGCTGAAACTTTAGCAACTTCTCAAGCTCGTGCTGAGAAGATCGCTGCTCTGGCTGAAGTGACTTTAGCTTCTAAAGCTGGTGACGAAGGCAAATTGTTCGGTTCAGTTGGTACACGTGATATCGCTGATGCTATCACTGCTGCAGGTGTTGCAGTAACGAAAGCAGAAGTGAAGTTACCTAACGGTACTATCCGTGAAACTGGCGAATTCGACATCGCGCTGCAGTTACACGCAGAAGTAACAACTACTATCAAAGTAGTAGTGGTTGCTGAGGCTTAATAAGCCTTTTGGGCACACAAATTTGTGTGCCCAATCCTTCCCCGTTTTGCCTTCGTTTTACGTTAAAAAAATTCCGCTTTACTGATTTTTCCAAGCCTTTAAGCATGCTTTAATGGTAGGCTATCGCTCCCATGCAGGTGCTGTATCTACACTATATAAACCTGTCGCACAATTTCTAGAACTTCTGGTGTTATGGACAATAAGCAAAGAGATAAACAAGTCGCAGCGGTAAAAATGCCGCCACATTCCATTGAAGCTGAGCAATCCGTTTTGGGTGGCTTGATGCTGGACAACGACGCCTGGGACAAAGTCTCAGAAAAAGTGGTGGAACACGACTTTTACTTACGTTCACACCGCTTTATTTTTTCTGCCATGTCGCGGGTAGCTGAAGCCAATCAGCCTATCGATTTAATTACAGTGTCCGAAACCCTGGAGCGCAGTCAGCAATTAGCTGATGTAGGTGGTTTTGCCTATTTAGGCGAAATTGCCAAAAACACTCCAAGTGCGGCCAATATTCTGGCCTATGCCGACATAGTGCGTGAGCGGGCTGTAGTGCGGGATATGATTTCAGTGGCGCACGATATTGCTGACGCAGGTTACGACCCACAAGGCCGTAACAGTGCTGAACTGCTCGATTTTGCAGAGACTAAAGTCTTTAAAATAGCTGAACAGCGCGCCAACTCGAATGAAGGCCCTGAGCCTATCAACAGCATTCTGTCGAAAACCATAGATAAAATTGACGAGCTGTTTCGTAACCCAAGCGCCGGTGGTTTAACTGGTGTCTCTACTGGTTATATGGATCTGGATAAAATGACCAACGGTATGCAGCCGTCGGATCTGATTATTGTGGCGGCCCGTCCTTCTATGGGTAAAACCACTTTTGCGATGAACTTGTGTGAACACGCTGCTATTACCAGCGACAAGCCCGTGCTTATTTTCAGCTTAGAGATGCCGTCCGAACAAATTATGATGAGGATGCTGGCATCTTTGGGCCGTATTGATCAAACCAAAGTGCGGACAGGTCAGCTGGATGATGAAGATTGGGCGCGTTTATCCTCCGCCATCGAACTTCTGAACAGCAAAGGCAAAATGTATATTGATGATGCTTCAGGTTTAACACCGACTGAAGTGCGTTCCCGTGCCCGTCGGGTGGCGCGTGAACATGGAGGCCTGAGCATGATCATGGTCGACTATCTGCAGCTGATGACAGTGCCTGGCTTATCGGAAAACCGTACTTTAGAAATCGCCGAAATTTCGCGTTCACTCAAAGCTCTCGCCAAAGAGTTAAAAGTTCCTGTTGTTGCTTTATCTCAGCTTAACCGTAGTTTGGAACAAAGAGCCGACAAGCGCCCGGTCAACTCCGACTTAAGGGAATCCGGTTCCATCGAGCAGGATGCCGACTTAATTATGTTTATCTACCGTGATGAGGTCTATCACGACGACAGCCCGGATAAGGGCACGGCCGAAGTCATCATAGGTAAACAGCGTAACGGCCCTATAGGACGTATTCGTTTGACCTTCCATGGCCGCTATTCACGTTTTGACAATTACGCCGGTGCAGCCCGTTTTGAGGACGAGTATTAATGAGTCGTCGTCCACTGGCCCGCATTGATTTGGCGGCCTTATTGCATAATTTACAACAAGTACGTGCTGCTGCGCCGAACAGCAAAGTACTGGCGGTATTAAAAGCCAATGCCTATGGCCATGGTTTACTGAAAGTAGCTGAGCAACTAAAAGACGCCAGTGCTTTTGGTGTTGCCCGTATCGACGAAGCGCTGATGCTGCGCGCCGGTGGCATAGTTAAACCTATAGTGCTGCTGGAAGGTTTTTTCCACGCAGACGAATTACCGCAAGTTGTTGCCAGTAACCTACAGGTCGTAGTGCATCATCCAAGTCAGGTCGAGGCTTTAGTTTCGGCTGAGCTGGATTCACCCGTCCATGTCTGGTTAAAAATGGACAGTGGTATGCACCGTTTAGGTTTGTTGCCACAAGAGTTTTTGCAGGCCTATCAGCAGTTGTGTCAAAGCGCTAATGTGATCCAGCCAATGCGGCTGATGACTCATTTTGCCAGCGCCGATGAGCTGGCGCAGGATAGCACTCAGCAGCAGATTGATCTTTTTATGAAAACTGTTGAAGGTTTGGCAGGCGAACATTGCCTGGCGAATTCTGCAGGCACTTTGGCCTGGCCTCAAAGTCATGGTCACTGGATCCGTCCTGGATTGGCTTTGTACGGTGTTTCGCCGATAGAGCAGGGCAGAGCAGAGCAACACCAGTTAAAAGCCGTGATGAGCTTTAGCAGCAGCGTGATTGCGGTGCGTGACGTAAAGCAAGGCGACAAAGTCGGCTACGGCGGCACCTGGACTGCGCCAACAGATACCCGTCTTGCTGTAGTGGCTGTAGGTTATGGCGATGGTTATCCAAGAGCGGCCGGCAATGGCTGCCCTGTGCTGATTAAAGGCAAACGTTATCCGATAGTGGGTCGTGTCTCTATGGATATGACCACTGTCGATATTGGCAAAGCTGATGTGCAGATTGGTGATGAAGTGCTGTTATGGGGTACTGATTTGCCGGTCGAAGAAATTGCAGAGCAGGCGCAGACTATTCCTTATGAGTTACTCTGTAATATCACCAGCAGAGTCGAGTTCAGATATCTGGATCTTTAATTGCAAAAAGCCGACTGAAGTCGGCTTTTTTGTAGGTGCAGATCAGCTTATTCGTCGAAGCTGACTTCAATAAACACTTTGCCAAAGTCTGAATCAAATGGCATCAAAATTTTAGCTCCAGTGGTTTTATGAGTAATGGTGTGGCCTTTGCCTGATACAACAACTGGGGTCGCCATACTGAATTCATGGCCTTTTTCACCTAAAATACGCTTAGCACCACCAGTCACCATGTTGGTGATTTCACCCACCATATCAGTCACATCAGCGTTAATAGTGTCAGGTTTTTCGCCCAACATTCTGGACATGATTTCCAGCGCCAAGGACTCTTCAAAAGTGACTGAAAACGACCCTTTTGTGGTAGGGCCTATCATACCAATCAAACCTGATACTTCGCCGCGAGCCTGCTCGTCTTTCTTCAATCGTGGCTGCCCTGGCACAATTTTAGTATTGGCCATGGTACCTAACACATTGACTAACGAAGAGAGAAACGGATTTACATACTCAACATTCATTTAATTAGCCTGTTCGGAGTCTGGACCTGAGTGCATTGCCAACTTCAAGATTAGGTGGCTATGTCGTATAACACAAGTCTAGCTTATTGTTTTGGTATGATTTTTTCTAAAATCTTTACAATTTTATTCGGTTCTGACCACTAAAATAGCCACTGAGGCAGCAAGGCGTCAAGCGGATTCAGTCGATTGACGCTTTTTTCAGGCAGCTTTGGCAACTCCCATGAGCCTCTACAGTTTGTCGTTGAATTAAAAAGCCTTTTTCTGAGGCTAATTTCACGAACTCTTGCTGTAATGGGGATGAATGTAATTCTTCCACATGACCACATTGATCACAGATCAGCAACTGTGCCGGATGATGTTGCTCGAAGTGGTGGCAGAGCAAAAAAGCATTGGTTGATTCAATTTTATGAATGAACCCCTGTTCGGTCAGAAAATCCAAAGCACGATAAATAGTGGCAGGTTTAGCTGCAGGTTCACTGGCTTTTAATTGTTCCAGTAATTCATAGGCACCAATACCACCGTGAGTTTGCGCTAATAAACGAAACACTTTTTCACGAATGCTGGTAAAGCGGGCACCATTGACATCACAAATATGGCGGGCTCTGGTGACCAAAGATTCAATCGACATAAGGTAGCTCACTCCGGTAGCAATGGCGGCAGTTTATCACAGAAGTTTGTCTGCTCCAGCCTTTGAATGGGTAATTCCCTATACAAAACAAAAGTTAAGTTTTACGCTGCTGTGATGGTTCAGTTGCCATCTACAAGCCTGCAAACTGAAACGCTTCGGCTGGCCTGAATTGTGAAACCGCATTTCCTGCGTAGGTTTGATGCTCTGACAAAACGGTCTGCTGCTCTGTTTGTTCCCGGCAGCATAGTGGTGCCTCCCAATTCACGCCAGTATTCGTTGATTGCCAGCTGTTTTTCAATTACGGGGGAGTTGGTCATCACGGTATAAGACGGATCGTGATGGATCACCAACTTTCCATTGATATACTCAAACACCGCATTGTCGCCTGAAGCGTCTGATAAAGATAAATGTAAGGTGGCTAAACGGTCAGTTCCCGGAATATTTGCAGCGACAACAAAAGGTTCGTTCTGAATGGCCGCTACAGCTTCAGAGACTGTCGCAAAATTTTCCAGCATATATTGTACCCAGGCAGCAATACTCAAACCGGGTTGACTGCCGTCATAGTCGGCATAACGTGACTCCACTAACCACAACAGATTAGCGACCAGGCCTTTTTCGTTCAAACCATCAGTACTTGAAATATCAAAGGCACTGGCGACTACGCTGCCATATCGCGAGGTCCAGCGCACTGAGTTAGGGCCAACTTCTCCCTGGCGTTGCATACCTCGGGGAAATAGCCAAAGATTCACCGGGATCTCATCACGCCAATCCATCGAACGGGCAGTAAGCACCAGTTGCTCAGGACCCTTATAAACAGCTCTGGTACAGGCTTCAGCTGTTGAGATCAGGCTAAGGGTACAAATCAATGTAAACAAAAAACACCAGAAAGTTACGCATACAAGCTCCTTTGTTTTAGTGTTTCCCCTTATCAATTTGTAGCTTTGTCATTTTTGCCCGTTTTTTGTGCTTCTTTTATCTATTCACTGCAGCTTAAAGTTTAAATTCAGGTTCAGGAGTTGAACCGCCAAACAGCTTGGTATGTAACTCCGTTAGCATTTTTTTCAAAGCCCCCAGCATAAAGGACTTAAATTTTTCCTGCCCCAAAGTCCGGTCATAGACGTTGGTTGGTAAAAAACGTTTCATCTCATTATGAAATGCTGCACTTGCGACAATCTCATCCAGCGAAGCAATCCGGCTTCCCAGCAGTTGTTGGTAGTCTGGAATTTTGTAGTCAGTCAGCTTTAAGCGGATGAGTTCAGGATTGAGCTGAGCATTCTGCTGCTGCAGCCAGACCAAATCCCATAAATCGCGGTGCCGAATGTAGCGTTGAGTGGCAGGTAGAGAAATCAGCTTATCTGCCATCACTTCGTCCAGTGTTTCAGTAAACACCAGCGTGTCTTCGTAGCCATCAGGTAAAAAGTCATAGTTGTTCCGAAGAGGCAAAGCTTCTTTGGTATACGCTGGCACATTCGCTACCTCAAGCTTAATCTTTTGCTTCGGCATATCCTTCTGGCCTGGCGCTGTGGTGATGTTAATTTGCCATTTATCAATCCGCAGTTCGGCGTACTCTTTTTCTTGTTTCAGCGACGCAGGCTCTTTCACCGTGACTTCCAGGCCATAACGTTTGCCAATATAGTCTTCGATACAGGTTTTCATTTCTGTCAGCCTGGCCGATGAAAAATCGACACCACCGGCAAAATCCAGATCTTCGCTGAAGCGGTTGCCGTCATGACAAAGCCTTAACGAAGTTCCGCCTTGAAACACCAACTCATTCAGCAAACCTGCCTGGTCAAGACAGTACAAAATATCGTAGTGCAGTAACTCTTTTTCAATCACGGGCCGCATGGCAGCAACTTCAGCCTGTTGCATTGCCTTAGCCACCAAGGCATTAAAATCTGCCGAATCAATCTTCATTCAGCATTTCCTTCTGGACCAGGTGAGTATTGCGGCCAACCCGTTTTTGGTCGCGCCAGGCAGCTTGCTTTGTGGCCATCCGCAGTGGCCGGTTGACAGAGATGAAACTCTGAATAATTTCACGGACCGGCCGCTTGGTATGCGTGAATTCAATGGTGCCATAGTGAGTTTTGTATTCACCTTTGCGCCCTGTGGTCATCACGGTTAGTCTGTCCATCGGGATTTGCGAAATCACGCCATAACTGGAGAGCGCTGATTCCAGGCTGACGTAATTGTATTCGCCACGCCGCAGAGTTTTGGCAATCAGTTCCAGAGTTTCTGGACCTTTTTTATGATGTGACAAAGCAAAGAGGTAGACGCCACGGGCAGCCCTTTCCAGAATGTTCTGTCGTACCAAACGCTCAAGCCCGGCATGCAAGGTGCGTTTGCTATCTTCAGAAAAAATTTTCTCCAGATCGCGCTGGCTAAATACATAACGTCCTTGCTGGTCTAGCTCACTTAAACGCTGGATCGCTGTGGTCTGTTGCATAGTTTATATCTGTGCGTGAAATACACTTATTCATAGTATAAGTGTCCACTTGTGCATATTCAATCTATTAAGTAGACAGTTATTACATGTATTAAGTGGTTTATTGATAACTTAAAAGCCGTGAAACTCACGGGCTGTGTTGTAGGCTTGTTTAGCTTAGCTGATATCTGAGCGCCTTACCGGGCAGATAGGGCGCTCACAGCCCTTGGATTAATAGCTGCCAAACGTCTCGACTCCTTCTCAGGTTGTTGATCAATGTACGCCTCCAAATCTGCCAAAGGTGCGCGATTCGCGGTATACTACCGCCTCGCCTTTATGTTCCCGGACGGTACAGCGATAGCGTAATTCGCCTTTGCTGGTTTTGCGTTTTTCAATGGTATAACCGGCCATGACTAACCTCCTGGAATTTACCTGCCCCATGGAACTGTGGGGCAGATATGGGGCAGGTGCAATTAGTAAATGACTGGAAACGACCCAAGATGACTCAGAAACAGAACAACGAAAACTCAGTAAAAACAGGCTCTGTAGCTGATTCCCGTAATAAAACCATCGATCACCGTTTTTCCATTGCCCCTATGCTGGATTGGACGGATAAACATTGTCGTTATTTCCACCGTTTGTTGTCTGAACATGCGGTGCTTTATACCGAAATGGTGACTACCGGGGCCATTATTTATGGGCAGGGGGATTATCTTGGTTTTAATGACGAAGAACATCCGGTCGTAGTTCAGCTGGGTGGCTCAGATCCTAAAGATATGGCGCATAGCGCTAAGCTCTGTCAGGAAAGGGGCTATGACGCTATTAACATCAATGTAGGTTGCCCTTCGGACAGAGTACAAAATGGTATGTTTGGTGCTTGCCTGATGGCCAGACCTGAATTAGTGGCTGCCTGTATTCATGAAATGCGTTCTGTGGTGGATATTCCTGTCACGGTAAAAAGCCGTATTGGTATTGATGATCAGGACAGCTATCAGTTTTTAGTTGATTTTATCGGCACTATCGCTGAATCCGGTTGTAACCAGTTCATTGTGCATGCCCGTAAAGCCTGGTTAAGTGGGCTAAGCCCAAAAGAAAACCGTGAAATTCCGCCACTGGATTATGAGCGTGTGTATCAGCTGAAAAAAGATTTCCCGCATTTAGATATCTCCATCAATGGTGGTGTGAAAACCCTGGCTGATTGTTTAACCCATTTACAGCATGTGGATGGCGTCATGGTGGGGCGTGAAGCCTATAGTAACCCTTTGATGCTGGCACAAATTGACGCTGCTATTTATAACAACCCACGAGCTGTACCCACACCCCATCAAGTGGTTGAACTGATGTTGCCTTATATTGAGCGACAAATGACGCAGGGTGCCCGATTCTGGCATATAGCACGCCATATGCTGGGGTTGTTTCAGGGCGTACCAGGTGCCCGTTTATGGCGCCGGCATTTAAGTGAAATAGGCCATCTGCCGACCAGTGGTCCAGAAGTGATGCTGGATGCGCTGAAAAAGGTGCCACAGCTTTAACGTTGAAAACAAAAAAGTGGTGAATTTCACCACTTTTTTGTTTTATGGTTTTTTATTTGATTCTGAAAAACCCTTTTAATCTTAGTTAAGTTATTTATTATCAATGACTTAAAAAATATTTTCAGTATGGCACGCACCTTGAAATAGAGATAGTGAACTTCATTACTCATTAAGGAGCACGACCATGAAAACACTAGCTACATTAGTTCTGATTACCTCTGCAGCTTTTGCTGTTACCCCTGCAGCGCAAGCCAATGAGCTGAGCTTACCTTCAGTCAATACACAAGCGATCAGTAACTTTGCTACTGAATTGATGAGTCAGCAAATGACTGAATTGAAAGCGGCCATTGCTGAACAAAGCAAAAAAGCTCTGGCTGAACTGGAAGCAACTTTAGTCACCAGCACTGAAACTGATCAACAAGCAGTTATTGCAGCAACTAAGGTGAACTAAGGATGCTGAGCTTAACATTAGGCTTGTTGGGGCTGTTTTTATTGCCCGTCGTTAGTGTTGGCCTGGTATCTGTGATCTGGCATTGGTTATTACCCCCGTTCGATATTCCTGTTTCAACCCGGTTTTAAGTAGTACCGGGTTTTGTTTTTTAAGTCCTTTCCCGTTTTCCTGTTTGCACCAGTCGATCCCTCTATTTTTGCCAATTCTCAAACTCTTCTGTAGTGCCATCCTGCTGCATTTGCACGCCTGAATTTAGCCATAATTGCCTGTTTTAAAATCGACCAAAAAGTGGTTAAAAATACTATTTATGTGCTTTGGGTGAAATTTGAGCTATAGATGTTTTTATATAAATTTAAAAAATATCTTTCAAAAACAATGTGTTGAAATTCGTTTTCAAGTTGGCATAACAGCTGCAATACATAGATATCAACAGATGAACTGATGATGAATTAAACCACTAACTAAGATTGAGGATAGTCAAAATGGAAATAGCAGCACTGATGGTTGTACTAGCTTGGTTCGGTATTGTTGGCAGCTGGGCTGTAGACGAAGTCTGAAAAGCTAAGCGCTGATGGGTATCAGCAAGATCAAAAAAACATAAACAAAGGTAAGGAGAGTCAAAATGGAAATAGCAGCACTGATGGTTGTATTAGCTTGGTTTGGCATTGTTGGCAGCTGGGCTGCAGACGAAGTCTGAACAGACAGAGGTTAAGGAGAGGCGGAACATGTCACTGATTATTATCAACATTGTCGTGGTCTGGGCTTTAGCTGGTTTGCTCTGGTTGTTAGACAGAGCGGTTTATAACGAAGTTGGAGAGTAAGCATATGAGCTTAGAAAAAGATAAAAGTGCCTGGTTTGTGAATAAGGCCAAACGTAAAATTTCAGGTGTGTGTGCAGGTTTTGCCGCTTTTTATGAGCAGCCAATCTGGTTAGTCCGCACTGTAGTGGTATTGCTGGCGTTGTGTTTTCCGGTTGCTGTGGTGGTCGCTTATATCGCAGCTGCTTTAATACTGCCAGAACGTTGGGTGTACTGATATGAGTTTGTTAGAAACAGGCGACCTGATGGGCAGGTCGCCTGTAGAGACGTAGGTCGTTATAGCTTTAAACGTTTTTCCGTGCCGTTAAGCGCACCCATTCTTCTTTGACTGTTACAGGGTCAAATTCAAATTCTGCAGCGTAAGCATCGATCACCGACTGAGCCTGACTTTCCAGAATACCGGACAGCGCCAATAAACCACCTGGTTTGACATAAGCACTGATAATGCCTGAAAGCTGCGCCAAAGGACCGGCCAAAATATTCGCCACTACTACATCGGCTTGCAATGAAGCAGGTTGATCCTTCGGCAAATACAACTCAATTTGTTGCTCTACACCGTTACGGGTGGCGTTGGCGAGGCTGGATTCGATAGCTTGTGGGTCAATATCGATACCAACCACACGCTTAGCACCCAGCTTTAATGCAGCAATACCTAAAATACCTGAGCCACAACCAAAATCTACCACTAAACTTTGCGACAATTCCTGTGCATCCAGCCATTCCATACAAAGTGCTGTGGTTGGGTGTGTGCCGGTACCAAAAGCCAGGCCAGGGTCGAGCATCACGTTGACTGCCGTTGGGTCTGGAATATCGCGCCAGCTTGGGCAAACCCATAAACGGTTACCAAAGCGGATAGGGTGGAAGTTATCCATCCATTCTCTTTCCCAGTCTTTGTCTTCCAGTTGTTCCAGCTTGTACTGCACCCCATTTTTGAAAATGGCGGCTTTTTCCAGCTGACGCACCACTTTGTCCATTTTATGTTCAGCGTCAAACAAACCCACCACAACCGTATTTTCCCAATACAAGACTTCACCCGGCATAGGTTCGTAAATAGGGGTGTCTTTGGCGTCAACAAAACTGACAGCTTGCGCGCCCCAGCTCATCAGCATATCGCTGACCTGCTCGGCTTGTTTTTCAGTGCTGTTTACGCGTAATTGGATCCACGGCATGGCGTTGCTCTTCACTTTCTGGAATTGGGCACGAATTGTAGCAGTTTGGCGGCTTAAAATCAGCGCTTAGGTGGCGCAAATAAGAAAGCCACCGCGAAGGTGGCTCTGTAGGGGCTGGGCTTGTCCCCGCCCGTCTCATGTTCAAACCCATGTGGGGCTAGAGCATGAAGGCAACAACGCTGCGGCTTCAAGTACGCAGGGTATTATTTTAAACCGAGTTTGTGTTCAAGATAGTGGATGTTAGTTCCACCTTTATTGAAGTTCTCGTCGGCCATAATCAGCTTGTGCAGTTCGATATTGGTTTTGATGCCACCGACCAGCAGTTCGCTTAATGCATTACGCATACGTGCTATAGCAATATCACGGTTTTCACCGTAGGTGATCAGCTTGCCAACCATTGAATCGTAGTTTGGCGGCACTGTGTAATCAGCGTAAATATGCGAATCCCAACGCACACCGTTGCCACCTGGAGGGTGGAAGCGGGTGATGGTGCCTGGCGACGGAATAAAAGTCTTGGCATCTTCAGCGTTGATACGGCATTCCACTGCATGACCACGGATCACAATGTCGGACTGCTTAATGCTCAGCGGCATGCCAGAAGCGATACGCAACTGCTCTTTAATCAAGTCCACGCCAGTGATCATTTCTGTCACAGGGTGTTCTACCTGAATACGGGTGTTCATTTCGATGAAATAAAACTCGCCGTCTTCAAACAGGAATTCAAAAGTACCAGCACCGCGGTAGTTCAGATCGATACAAGCCTGCACACAACGGGCACCGATAAAGTTACGCAGTTCCTGAGTAATACCAGGAGCTGGCGCTTCTTCCACTACTTTCTGGTGACGACGTTGCATAGAGCAGTCACGTTCACCTAAGTGAATGGCACTGCCCTGACCATCAGCCAGCACCTGAATTTCGATATGACGTGGGTTTTCCAGGAATTTCTCCATGTACACCATGTCATTACCAAAAGCAGTGCCAGCTTCGTTTTTGGTCATTGCAATAGATTCAACCAGCTCTTCTTCGCTGCGTACCACACGCATACCACGACCACCACCGCCACCAGCAGCTTTCACGATAATAGGGTAACCTATACGTTTAGCTATGGCTTTGTTGACTTCGTCGTCGTCGCCTACAGCGCCGTCAGAACCTGGTACACAAGGCACACCGGCTTTTTTCATGGCTTCAATGGCAGAAACTTTGTCACCCATTAAACGGATAGACTCAGGGCGTGGGCCGATAAATACCAGACCACTTTCTTCCACTTGCTGGGCAAAGTCAGCACGTTCAGCCAGGAAACCATAACCTGGGTGAATAGCCTGGGCATTGGTCACTTCAGCTGCGGCAATCAGCGCAGGAATATTTAAGTAACTTTGTGGTGATGGCGCAGGACCAATACAAATGGTCTCGTCGGCCAGCAGCACGTGTTTCAGATTACGGTCAACTGTAGAGTGCACAGCTACCGTTTTGATACCGAGTTCCTTGCACGCACGTAAAATACGCAGTGCAATTTCACCCCGGTTGGCGATCAGTACTTTTTCTAGCATGAGTCTGCCTTTTAACTTATTCGATCACAAATAATGGCTGGTCAAACTCAACCGGCTCGCCGTTTTCTACCAGAATTTGTGTCACCACACCGGCCTTGTCAGACTGGATCTGGTTCATCATTTTCATCGCTTCGATAATACACAGGGTGTCGCCCACTTTAACGCTCTGACCCACTTCAACAAAAGATTTAGAAGTAGGAGAAGCAGCGCGGTAGAAGGAACCTACCATAGGTGAACGCATCTGATGACCTGTGACTACCGGCTTGGCAGCTTCAGCAGGAGCAGCGGCAGCCACTGGTGCTGCAGCTGGAGCTTGTTGCATTGGCGCAGCAGCATAGTGCATAGGAGCATATTGCTGCATTGGGCCATTGCGGCTGATACGAACGGATTCTTCGCCTTCAGTAATTTCAAGCTCGTTAATGCCTGATTCTTCCAGCAGTTCGATCAATTTTTTAATTTTTCTGATATCCATGACGTAGTTGCCTAATTAATTTGATGGAATGGTTGATAAGGACGACACCGCCGATTCCAGTGCATAGTGGTAGCCTTTGGCCCCTAAACCACAAATCACACCTTTGGCGATATCGGATAAATACGAGTGACGACGGAATTCTTCCCGCGCATGTACATTGGACAAATGCACTTCAATAAAAGGGATAGCCACAGCCAGCAATGCATCACGAATGGCCACGCTGGTATGGGTATATGCGCCCGGGTTGATAATAATAAAGTCCTGTTGTCCTAAACTTTGCTGAATAGCGTTGATGAGCTCATGTTCGGCGTTAGATTGCAGATGAGTCAAAGTGGCATTCAGCTCTTTAGCATGGGCAGTTAAGCCATCAACAATGTGCGGTAAAGTGGCGGCGCCATAAATTTGAGGCTCACGTTTGCCTAACATATTTAAGTTAGGGCCGTTGAGCAGCAAAATACGTAAGTTTGTCGACATATAGCGCGAAGTTCCCGTCATTTTTATTGATTGCTCACTATCTTGCCAAAGGCACAAAGCAATTGCATCTTTTTTGTTCAGCGACCAGCAGTCGCTGCAGATTTGCCGCTTATTATAGTGAAATCGTTGCAAATGGCAGCAAAATACTGGTCTTATCAGCAGAACGGAACTTTTTTACGAAGTTGAAACTGAAGTGGGGGAATTCAGGCAAAGTCAGAGCCAGTCTGACTTTGCCGTGAGGGACGCAAAATTTTTTACTGCAGTATTGGACCTAAATGGGCACTAAAATCTTTTGGTCCCATGAAGCCAGTGATGCGGGATTGCGTTAATTCGCTGCCGTTTTTGTCAAATAACAGCAAAGTTGGCAAACCTAAAACCTGAAAATGATCCAATAATTGCTGATCCTGATCGGTGGCATGGGTCACATCTACCTTAATCAAGGTAAATTGCGCCATTAAGCTTTCCACTTCGCCATCGGCAAAAGTGATGTGTTCAAACTCTTTACAGGCCACACACCAGTCGGCGTATAAATCCACCAGCACAGGTTTACCGGCGTCAGCCGACTTTTTCACTTGCTGTTGCAGCTCATCCAGCGTTTTTACCAGAGTAAATTCAGTGTTTTGTGTTTGAACAGCCTGGCCTGCAACAACCACTGGCGATGGTAACCAATACCATAAGTTAGCGCCTGTAGTGCCTAGCACTATCACCAGGGCCAGCATCCAACTGATGCTTTGGCCGCTGGTGCCTTTAACAAGCTGTTGTGATAAGCGGTGTAAATACACGGCCAGCATCAATAAAACTAAGGTTCCGGCTATGACTACTATGTAAGTTGGCAGGAATCGGCTCAGTAACCAGACAGGCACTGCTAATAACAGGAAACCAAAGCTGGCTTTGACTACATCCATCCAGGCTCCGGCTTTAGGTAAAAACTTACCGCCAGTGCTGCCTAAAATAAGCAGAGGCAAACCCATACCCATACTTAAGATATACAGTGTTAAAGCGCCCAAAGCTAAATCGCCGGATTGAGCTACATATAAAAGCGCTGCTGTCAGTGGGGCTGTGGTGCAAGGGGAGGCGACTAAACCTGATAACAAGCCCATCAAAGCCGCACCTTTGATGCTGCCACCTTGTTGTTTGTTGCTTAAACTATTCACCTTGTTTTGCCATTTTTCCGGCAGGCTTAAGTGAAAGACGCCAAACATAGCCAAAGCCAAAACAACAAATAAAATGCTGATGGCAACCAGGACTACAGGGTGCTGAAAGTAGGTCTGGAACTGCAAGCCTAAGCTTGCGACCAATAAACCCAATAAGGAGTAGCTGACCGCCATACCTTGCACATAAGCCATAGACAAACTAAAAGCACGTTTGCCGGATAACTGCTGGCCTTGGCCTACAATAATGCTGGTTAAAATAGGGTACATAGGAAACACACAAGGCGTAAAAGCTAAACCTAAACCCAATAGGAAAAACAAAAACAGCGCTTTGACCGTGCTGTCGGTTTGTAATTTATCTAAAAGTTGCAGTTGTTCTGATACAGGAGCTGAGCTGGTGATACTTGAGGAAGAATTATCCGTCATACCTAAAGCCGCAACAGCATCAGTTGCACTGGCACTTGTTGTTGAAGCTGGCGCTATTAATGGAATATCCAGCGTTTGCACCGGATAACATAAACCTGCTTCAGCACAGCCCTGAAAGCGCACTTTGAGCATGGCTTCAGAACCCAACTGGCTCAGCGGAATATCCAATACCACCTGATGAAAATAGACTTCGGATTCACCAAAGTATTCGTCGTGGATCATCACACCTTTTGGATACTGCGGATGAGAAAAGGCCGCATCTATGCCAACAAACTTAAACTTGTCTTTATACAGGTAGTAGCCATCGGCTATGGTAAAGCTCACCTGCAACTTGTTTTCCTGCTGACGGAAATCCATTACAAAAGCCTGCTCTACCGGCAGAAACTGCGAATCTTGTTGCAAAGCGGCCAGTACACTGGTGCTTTGGGCCTGACTTATAAAAGAGAGGCTTAACAGCAGGCTAAATAAAAAACTCTTAATCACGACTTGTTACCTCTTGAACCCACTGTAAATAGGGTGCGAATACTTGTTGCGCTGCAATGGCAATAATTTCAGGCACTTGATACGGATGTAAATCACAAATGGCCTGTTCTATTTCAATAAAATCTTCTTTTCTGGCTTTAATTAGCAGTGGAATTTCAGTGCTTTGCTCCAACTTGCCTTGCCAGACATAATGCGACTGCACCTCTGGCAAAACGTTAACACAAGCCGCCAGCTTTCGCTCCAGCAGATGCCGGGTTATGCGTTCTGCGACTTGTAAATCAGGACAATTACATAAAATCAGTTCCATCATCATGGTCGAATCCTCTCTGTCACGGCAAACAAGACCTGCCAAGTACTGGTTTTGTTGCAGGAAATACTGTGTTTGCACAAAAACTAAGCAAAAACACTTCAAAGCGCAAAATTTTTAAAAAATAGCCCTTGGGTTCATAAGGAGATTGCCCCATATAGCAAGCACAACAAATTTAACACCCAATGTTAAAACTCAAATCGCTTTTAGGAGATAAAAAAGCATGAATATTCGTCCATTACACGATCGCGTCATCATCAAGCGTTTGGAAGCTGAAAGCAAATCCGCTGGTGGTATTGTGCTGACTGGCGCTTCTGCTGAAAAATCTACTCGTGGTGAAGTTGTTGCTGTAGGCAACGGCCGCATTTTAGAAAACGGCACAGTCCGTCCTTTAGATGTGAAAGTCGGCGACAAAGTGATCTTTGGTGCTTATGTAGAGCGCACTGAAAAAATCGAAGGCCAGGAATATGTCATCACCAAAGAAGACAACATCCTTGGCGTGATCACCGAATAATTAAACCGAACTTTCTAATTTAATTTCAAAGTATTCAGAGGAATTTTTAAAATGGCTGCAAAAGAAGTACGTTTTGGCGACGACGCCCGTAACAAGATGCTCAAAGGCGTCAACATTTTAGCAAACGCAGTGCGCGTTACTTTAGGCCCTAAAGGCCGTAACGTGATTCTGGACAAGTCATTTGGTTCGCCAATGATCACCAAAGACGGTGTATCTGTTGCCAAAGAAATCGAGCTGGAAGACAAGTTCGAGAACATGGGCGCACAAATGGTGAAAGAAGTTGCTTCTAAAGCCAATGACGAAGCCGGTGACGGTACTACTACTGCGACTGTGTTAGCACAAAACATTATCAATGAAGGCGTAAAAGCTGTTGCTGCCGGTATGAATCCAATGGATTTAAAACGTGGTATCGACAAAGCTGTGATTGCTGCTGTTGCTGAACTGAAATTATTATCTCAGCCATGTGCCGACACCAAAGCTATCGCTCAGGTAGGTACTATCTCTGCAAACTCTGACGATGAAATTGGCCAAATTATTGCCAATGCCATGGACAAAGTAGGCAAAGAAGGCGTGATCACTGTTGAAGAAGGCCAGGGCTTAGCCAACGAGCTGGCTGTGGTTGAAGGTATGCAGTTTGACCGTGGTTACCTGTCTCCGTACTTCATCAACAACCCGGAAGCTGGCCAGGTAGAACTGGACAACCCGTTCATCCTGACTGTGGATAAAAAAATCAGCAACATCCGTGAATTACTGCCGGTATTAGAAGGCGTGGCCAAGTCAGGCAAACCACTGCTGATCATCGCTGAAGATTTAGAAGGCGAAGCTTTAGCAACGCTGGTTGTGAACAACATGCGCGGTATCGTCAAAGTTTCCGCGGTGAAAGCCCCAGGTTTCGGTGATCGTCGTAAAGCTATGCTGCAAGACATCGCTGTATTAACTGGTGGTGTAGTGATTTCTGAAGAAATCGGCTTAGAGCTGGAAAAAGCCACTCTGGAAGATTTAGGTACTGCGAAGCGTGTTGTGATCACTAAAGACAACACCACTATCATTGATGGTGCCGGTGAGCAGGAAGCCATTGACGGTCGCGTGAAGCAAATCCGTCAACAAGTGGAAGATGCCACTTCAGATTACGATAAAGAAAAACTGCAAGAGCGCCTGGCTAAGTTAGCAGGTGGTGTTGCTGTGATTAAAGTTGGCGCTGCTACTGAAATCGAAATGAAAGAGAAAAAACACCGCGTAGAAGACGCGCTGCACGCAACCCGTGCTGCCGTTGAAGAAGGCGTAGTACCTGGCGGTGGTGTGGCTTTAGTTCGTGTAGCTGCCAAACTGACTGAACTGCGTGGCATTAACGAAGACCAAAACCACGGTATCAAAATCGCACTGCGTGCGATGGAAGCACCACTGCGTCAAATCGTTGATAACGCCGGTGAAGAGCCATCAGTGGTAGTAAACAACGTAAAAGCTGGTGCTGGTAACTACGGTTACAATGCTGCAACTGGCGAATACGGCGATATGCTGGAAATGGGTATCCTGGATCCAACGAAAGTAACACGTTCTGCTCTGCAGTTCGCAGCTTCTGTTGGTTCTCTGATGATCACCACCGAAGCTATGGTCACAGAACTGCCGAAGAAAGATGCTCCATCAATGCCAGATATGGGCGGCATGGGTGGAATGGGAGGCATGATGTAACTTAGTTACGTCATTGTTTTTCAAAGGAAAACCCGGTTTGTGCCGGGTTTTCTGTTTATGGCGATAGTGGATTTTGAAGGTGGCAAACCGCTCTCCGAACCAGCCCAACCACCACCAACTACTACGTTCGCCCGTTCGCGCCTCCCGCGCTCACTTTTGATTGCTCACTACGCAGTTACTGGTGTTTGGTATGTAGCAAACCGCTCAGATGATTCAGCAGTTAACGAGTAAAAATGTCCTGCCAGCCTCAACAAAATATAGTTAAGATAAGCCAGCTGAAATTAAAAAAGGGCGGTAGATGGAACCCAAAAAAGTAAACAAAAAGCCAACAATAAAAGCGATTTATCGAGCAGTCGCCAGCTCTACAGCCATCGAAACTGGCGAATCAACGGCAGTTGTGCTCGCCAGACTAAAAAAGAAAAGTACAAAATTTTCAGGACTTAAACTCGCTTACTAAATAGTCGATTTATCGACACACTGAAATACTGCAATGACACGCCGATTAAGCGGCATATAAAAATTAGGTCAGAAGCCAATCCATATGATTTGGCCGATGAGGAATACTTTGAGAAGCGGCTTGAGCGCACTTGGAGAGACTCAATGGCTGGTCAGCGGAAAGTGCTTTATCTCTGGCTGCGGCAGCAGAAATGCTGTTCGTTATGTCGGTACCCGATTACCAAGGAAACGGAATGGAATATTCACCATATCGTGGAAAAGGTAAAAGGGAGGGTGTTCATTATTCTGTGTCAGCCAAGTCATAAGTTCACAGGTCGATGTGAGCGTCTAAGCGCCCATCGAAGTGGATCGACAGCTGTGACAGTGTCAGATTCCAGTTTTGTACTGGGTGTGTCCAACGCTCAGAGGCT
>JAHKAA010000087.1 GCA_018825965.1 Gammaproteobacteria bacterium | reverse complement strand
TGATCTATCAGTGATTATCGGTATTCTGTTCATGCTGAAAACGTGTTTTGCGATAGGGTAAAAACTAAAAGGCTTTCCATATTTTACATCGGCCTGGACACGGTCACCTGAAACAACCTGTTTGAAAATATGATCTGCAATCGGTTCCCGGGTTTCAATTTCAGTTGAGATATTGAGCATAGAATTTTTCAGGGTGCCGAGCATAAATTTATCCGCGAGCATGATTAGATTGAGAGATGTTACATGATCAGAGCCTACCAGTCGGGATATAATCTCTATTATGGTAGACTTTCCGTTCCCACCCTCTCCTATCAAAAAAAGACATTTATGGATGAATATTTCAGCATATAAGCAGTACCCGGCAAACTGCTGGATAGTTATTGTTTTGTCAGGATCATCGCGGAATATTTGAGATAGAGACCGATCAAGTAATGGGCATTTGGCATCAGGGTCATAGTCAATCGGGGTTTGGAGGCGGGAATAATACTTTTTGTCATGTGGGATTAATTTCATATATTGAAGATCGAGCATCTTATTTTTCATATTGATCAATAAATTGTTCGGTCTAAGCGTTTCAGGTGGGATATAGGTTTGATATTCCAGGAGGTTGAGAGCGTCCTTGGCATGGATGGTTTTGGCTTTATTGCCCAGGCCTTTTAGGATTTTTTTACCAAGTATGTTTGGGTGGACCTCCTGCCAGATGCCCTTGGGTGTATCATAAATGTAAAAATCATTTTCATCGTGAAATATATCGTTATTTTCGGTTAGATAATTTACCATTTGCGTAGGAATAAAGGATTTACCGTCGAAGAACAGGTCTGGGTCGACCGCAGGATTATCGATCTGGGTTTGAGAATATTGATGAGGCGGGGTTTGAGTTATGAGATGGAGGAGCTTATCCCCGGACCCTCCGGCTTTCACAATATAATCGGTGAAATCCTTATGATTCTTTGATTCGGTTTGGAATAGCCAGATGATTTTAATGGATAGGACTTTCTTACTGATAACGGCAGGCATGAAGGCGGGTAATATAATTTTCTGGACGGCATCCCGGCCGGGCCGGTCACAATCGAAGATCAAAACTACATGGTGGCCGTAGAAGTGTGGAACCCAGGCGTGGGAAAAGGCGGAATTGCCGTTGGTCGGGCTGACAGATATGATATTTGATTCCTGCTCGACGAGCATCGAGTCAAATTCTCCCTCTGTGATGCCTACGGTGGAGCCTGGCGGCGCTTTGGCGAGGGTATTGAGGTTCCATAGGCGGGCCTCGCCGAAACCGGCGTGATTGAGAGTTTTCGGTTTGGCTTTGGATGAATGATAGCGGATATTTACAAGGTTATCATTTGAATCATAGACAGGGAATGTATTTCGTTTATCATGCTGCCGGAAGCCTATCTCATATTTTTTGATCGATTCGTCGGTGAGACCGCGCTTGGTATGGAGGAATTCCCTGGCATCCGGCGGGATGGCCTCTTGAAAGGATTTAATTAATTCTTTGGTCGGCGGTTTCTGAGGGGTGAGATTAAAACTAACCCCTGCTTTTTTAGCATAATACTGTAAGACTTCATACTCATCCACGACGTTTTTCAATTTATCGAGTGCGACTGCCCAAAAAGTGTAACTAAGATAAGGCTTGAGCTTAACGCCATCGGGTTTATTAAAAACTGTTAATTGGCCCCTGTAGGAGCCTTCCCCAACGTATATCCCACAGGATGGGTGTGCGTCTGTATTGTATGGGCTCCGGCAGGCCATCCAACCGCTTGGTTGTATTTTCCCACTTGTCTGGACCCCAAGGGCATTATATTCGGATTCGATGTTCAAAATAGCAAGAATTTCTTTCTTTAAGTCAGCGGTCGTTTTCTTTTTCATAAACAATTCCTCCTTTCATTTTTTAAGTTTGTATTCATATTTAATCCTCAAGAAGCTAATGGGTAGTGTTTCCTGGGGTGTTTGGAGTTTATGTTGTGGGGTTATTTTTCATTTATATCCCTCCAAAACCGTTCTATCAGTCGATATGTCAACTTCTCCCCGAACGCTCGATTCGGCACCGTGAAGAAATGAACATTATACCTTTGGCACCAGGCAACGACCGAGTGAAAAATGGTTGTCGGGTTTAATTTAGACCGTGACGGGGGGTTCCTGAGAATAT
>JAHKAA010000018.1 GCA_018825965.1 Gammaproteobacteria bacterium | reverse complement strand
CGCGGGCCAGCTAAAGCTGTTAAAAATCGTTCCTGACGATTTTTTATGCTCTGCAATCCTGCAGAGCACCCTCGCGGGCCAGCTAAAGCTGTTAAAAATCGTTCCTGACGATTTTTTATGCTCTGCAATCCTGCAGAGCACCCTTGCGGGCCAGCTAAAGCTGTTAAAAATCGTTCCTGACGATTTTTTATGTTCTGCAATCCTGCAGAGCACCCTTGCGGGCCAGCTAAAGCTGTTAAAAATCGTTCCTGACGATTTTTTTATGCTGTTATAGTCAAGGCAAGAACTGGGGTTCTGCAGGTAATTGTTAAATCTGAACAATTGTGGGATGATGCTGTATTAGAGTAAAAACTCAGTGTCCTTTGTATCAGAATCACACTCTGTCTGTGCAAAGGGCCAAAGCACTAACTATAACTACTATAACTAAAAAATAATAAATATCGCGAGGAGAGGACAGTGGATCGAGTCTGGTCAAAAAATTACCCTGAAGGCGTTCCGGTTGATATCAATGCCGACCATTACGCATCGTTACTGGAAGTCTTTGATGAAAGCATCAGAGACTACGCCGACAGAACCGCCTTTATCAATATGGGCAAAAGCATTACTTATGCAGAGCTGGACAAACTGAGCTTACAGTTTGCCGCTTATTTGCAACAACAATTAGGCATGAAACAAGGCGACGCCGTTGCTGTGATGATGCCAAACCTGTTGCAATATCCTGTGTGTATTTTAGGTATTTTACGTGCCGGCTGTGTGGTAGTGAACGTCAATCCACTGTACACACCACGCGAACTGCAACATCAACTGCTCGACTCAAAAGCTAAAGCTATAGTGATTGTCGAGAATTTTGCCCATACCTTGTCTGATGTACAGGACAAAGTGCAACTGGATCATGTGATCCTGACTCATATGGGCGACATGTTAGGTCTGGTGAAAGGCACTATCGTCAATCTGGTCGTCAAGCATGTCAAAAAGCTGATCCCTGCTCATAATCTGAAAAAATACGTCACTTATAAGCAAGTGATAGCTTCAGGTGATGCCTCTGCTTATAAAAAGCCAGTTGTTGCCGGAGACGATTTAGCCTTTCTGCAATACACAGGCGGCACTACCGGGGTTTCTAAAGGTGCTATGCTAACCCATCGTAATATGATAGCTAACCTTGAACAGGCGGATGGTTGCATTGGTCCTGTACTGACCAGAGGTCAGGAGTTTATTGTTACCGCTTTGCCGCTTTACCATATCTTCGCTTTAACCGCTAATTTCCTGATGTTTATGAAATATGGTGGTACTAACCTTCTGATCACTAACCCAAGGGACATGCCCAATTTTGTTAAAGAGCTGTCGAACTATCCTTTCACTGCTTTAACTGGCGTCAATACCTTGTTTAATGGTTTATTGAATACAGCTGGTTTTGCCCAGTTGGATTTCAGCAAAGTGAAGCTGGCTTTAGGTGGTGGTATGGCTGTACAGCGTCCTGTGGCAGATCGCTGGCAGAAAGTAACAAACACCAGATTAGTGGAAGGTTATGGTTTAACTGAATGCGCTCCCCTGGTCACTGTCAGCCCTTACAATCTGCCAGCCTACAACGGTAGTATTGGTTTTCCTGCACCTTCTACAGACATCAAACTGGTCAATGATGATGGCGTTGAAGTGGCTGCTGGCGAACCCGGTGAAATGTGGGTCAAAGGCCCGCAAGTGATGAAAGGCTATTTCAACAGACCTGAAGAGACGGCAAAAGTTTTAAACGAAGAAGGCTGGTTGGCAACAGGCGACATTGCCCGTATGGATGACGATGGTTTCTTTTATATAGTAGACCGTAAAAAAGACATGATTTTAGTCTCTGGTTTTAACGTTTATCCGAATGAAATTGAAGAAGTAGTGGCGATGAACGACAAGGTGCTGGAAGTGGCCGCTGTGGGTGTGCCCAACGAAGCCACTGGTGAAGCCGTGAAAATTTTTGTGGTGAAAAAAGACCAGAGCCTGACAGATGCTGAATTAATTCAACACTGTAAGGAACGTTTGACGGGCTATAAAGTGCCGAAGCTGGTAGAATTCCGCACTGAATTGCCAAAAACCAATGTGGGTAAAATCTTAAGGCGGGAGCTTAAAGGTTGATCCAGAAAAAACCGGCGCCTGCCGGTTTTTTTTTGTTAAAAGTCAGAGACCAAAATAAAGAAAATCAAGGATATCAAATGACGTATCAGCTTATTACCACTTCATCTGCTTTAGCTGCTTTTTGTGCACAGGCCGCCAGTGCTGAGGTGTTAGCTGTGGATACTGAATTTGTCCGCCAAACCACCTTATACCCTAAGCTTGGGTTAATTCAGTTGTTTGATGGCAAACAACTGGTGTTGGTTGATCCTTTGACTATTGATGACTGGAGTTCATTGCAGCAACTCTTTGCTAATCCGTCTGTTTGTAAGGTAGTGCATTCCTGCAACGAAGATTTAGAAGCTTTAGCCACTCAACATTTGTTACCTATATTGCCTTTGATTGATACTCAACTGGCGGCGGAACTGGCAGGTTGGGGGGGAAGTCAGGGTTACGCTAAGCTGGTGCAAAGAGTTTGCGCTATTGAGCTGGATAAAAGTGAATCCCGCACTGACTGGATAGCACGGCCTTTATCTGCTTTACAACTGGACTACGCCGCCAAAGATGTTGAGCATTTACTGGATGTCTATCAGGCGCTGAAAGCTGAACTGGTCGCAAAAGATCAATACGATTTACTGCTCGCCGAAGGCGAGCATTTAATAGCACGGCGTTCTTTTGCATTACCTCTGTCATTTCGTCATCTTGAACTCAAAAACAGCAATTTGCTGACGCCACGCGAGCTGGCCATTTTGCGTGAATTAGTGAGCTGGCGGCAAGAGTATGCACAGCAACATGATATGGCGCTGGGATTTATCTTTAAAGATCATCATTTATTAGATATAGCCAAACGTCGGCCTGGCAGTCTGGAGTCGATGTTTAATATTCCTGACTTACCAGGTCGTGAAGTACGCCGCCACGGTAAAACAGTACTGGCACTGATAGAGCAAGCCAAAGCCTTGCCACTGGAAGAGTGTCCACAGCCGTTTTATCACGCTGATGTATTTGCCGGTTTTAAAGAAGAGCTGCAGCGTATTACCAATGGCATCAAAGCTGCCGCCAAAGCCTCTGGCATTGCTGCTGAATTTATTGCGGTTCGCCGCCAAAGCACAGAATATTTTAACTGGTGCTGGCGGGTCAGCGACGAAGACAGATCTCAACTGCCTGTTCCGGAGTTTTTACGTGGCTGGCGTCGTGAGATCTTAATACAACACTTACCTGTTCCCGCTCACGTCCAGTCGTTGATCTAAATCTGGTTACTGTAAAAATCCGGGTCAGAGTAAAATTAAATCTGGGATTTAACTTTACTCTGACCCAGATTAATTCGTTACTTCTTATCGTCAGGGAAAGTGACGTTTAATTCCAGCACAGAGAGTTCATCCGAGCTCTTTTCCAGCGATACCGATACCTGATCGTCAGCTATATCCACATACTTACGGATCACTGCCAGAATATCGCGTTCCAGTTGCGGTAAATAATCCGGACTGTTGCGTCTGTTGCGTTCATGGGCAACGATGATCTGTAACCGCTCTTTGGCAGTTGAAGCTGTATTTTTTTTCGTTGAACGGAAATAATCCAATAACGACATTCGCTTAGCCTCCAAATATACGTTTCAGCAAGCCTTTTTTCTCCACATTCAGGAAGCGGAAAGGCACTTCTTCGCCAAGCAAGCGGGCGACCGTATCTAAATAGGCCTGGCCAGCATCACTGTCCTGATCCAGAATAACAGGCTGCCCTGAGTTCGATGCATTTAACACGGCCTGAGATTCAGGGATCACGCCCAGCAGTTTAATCGCCAGAATTTCGCCCACGTCTTCCACACTCAACATTTCACCTTTTACAACACGCTCTGGGTTGTAGCGGGTTAACAACAAGTGTTCTTTAATGCCTGGTAACCCTTGTTCAGCGCGACGTGACTTGCTACTCAGCATGCCTAAAATGCGGTCTGAATCACGTACTGAAGAGACTTCAGGGTTAGTCACAACCACAGCTTCGTCGGCGAAATACAGCGCCATCATAGCGCCAGATTCAATACCGGCCGGTGAGTCACAGATGATGTAATCAAATTCCTGTGCCAGCTCATTCAGGATGCGTTCTACACCTTCTTTACTCAACGCATCTTTATCACGGGTTTGTGAAGCAGGCAAAATAAACAGGGTGTCGATACGTTTATCTTTGATCATCGCCTGTTTTAAATTCGCTTCACCGTTAATCACGTTCACGAAGTCGTATACAACACGACGCTCGCAGCCCATGATTAAATCCAGGTTTCTTAAACCTATATCAAAATCAATAATGACGGTTTTAAAACCGCGCATGGCGATGCCTGTACCTATAGCAGCGCTTGACGTAGTTTTGCCTACGCCACCTTTACCTGATGTAACAACAATGATTTTTGCCATCGCAAAATATCCTTAAAGCAAATCTGCTAAAACCAACTTATCGTCCTGCAACCCAATGCAAGCCGACTTACCCCAATATTCGCCTTGCAGACTGTCACTGAGCCAGTAACTTCCGGCTATGGAGATCAGTTCGGCTTCCAGCTTGTGACAAAACACGCGTTTTTGATTATCTCCGGCTGCGCCCGCTATGGCTTTACCACGCAGCGTACCGTAAATATGTATATTTCCATCGGCAATGACTTCAGCACCTGCACCTACAGTACCACGGATCACTAAATCTGCACCTTTGGCATAAATTTGCTGGCCAGAGCGGATATTCTGCTCCACCACTTTGGTTTCCATTACAGCAGCAACTACGGCTTCTGCTTTGGTTTCTGGTTCTTTTACTTCTTTAGCCGGTGTTTTGCTTTTACTCAGCTGCAGTGCAGCTAAACCAGCAGCCTGAGCTGCTTTTTTCAGCTCAGATGAAGCACCACATACACCCACTAATACCAGCTCAAGCTCTTTGAATACTTCAGCAATAGCTTCAAAATCAGGAGCTTGAGTAGCAGACTCGACATTAATCACCACAGGTGCGCGGTAGAAAAAGGCAGGAGCTTGGGCCAGTTTTTGTTGCAGCTGAGTTTTTACAGCAGCAGCAGACAGGTCCTGACAATACAACACAGACAGTGGAAACAAACTGCCTTTTAATTCAAAGGAATGATCAGACATAGCTCAAAATGCGCACTTTATTATTTGTTTAATGACGGCAAAAATTCGTGTCAGCCTTTATTCGCTTGGTACGCAAGGCTGGTGCTTCATGTTATAGTTTGCGCCCCTGTTAGGCAAGTTAGTCAGAGTAGTTTTTGTCCTATGTTATGTGTTGTTTATAAAAGTCCAAAGCTGGACCAAACCTATTTATACGTATTGCGCCGCGATGACTTTAGCGCTGTACCTGAAGCCTTAGTTAAAACCTTTGGCAAACCACAGCTGGTGACGCTGATTAATCTGGCAACCAAAAGCAAATTAGCCCATGCCGACATCGACAAGGTCAGACAACAGCTGACAGAGCAGGGTTTTTATTTGCAGTTACCTCCGCCGCCGGAAGATTTACTCAAAGCGCATAAAGAGAGCCAGCAAAACAAGGAGTAGTAGATGAAGTGCACTCAAATTGCAGTTATAGTCGCCAGCGCTTTATTGTTGGCTTGCACTACTACTGTAGCAAGCAAAACTCAGACTACAGCTGAAGTCGTAAAAACAGAACCTGCTACAACAACACCAACTACAACACCAGTGCAGTCTCAGGCCAGGGCCACTGCAGCTGTGCCTGTTCAGGCCGCTGTCACTAAAGGCAGTTTTGAAAGTTATGTAGCTGCTTTAAAACAGGAAGCTATAGAAAAAGGCTATGCCAAAGCTTTAGTCGATGAAGTCTTTGCCAGTTTGAAGCATTACCAGTCTGCTGTGGTCGCTGATAAAAAACAGCCTGAATTCACAGAAACTTTAGATACTTATTTGCCAAAACGCATCAGTAAACAACGTATAGAACTGGCTCGTAAATACTACAAAGAACATCAAAAAGAGCTGGATGCTATAGGCAAAAAATATGGTGTGCAACCACGTTTTATTGTGGCCTTGTGGGGGCTGGAAAGCAGCTTCGGCAAAATTATGGGCAGCTATTCAGTGCCTTCAGCCTTAGCCACTCTGGCGTATGACGGCCGTCGTGAAACTTTCTTTAAATCAGAGTTTTTTCTGGCTTTAGATATTCTGCAGCAAGGCCATGTCAAATTAGCCGATATGAAAGGCTCATGGGCAGGCGCTATGGGGCAAAGTCAGTTTATGCCCAGTGCTTTTATGTCCTATGCTCAGGATGGCGACGGTGATGGTCTGATCAATATCTGGCAAAGCCGCACCGACGCTTTTGCTTCTATTGCCAATTATTTAAAAACGCGGGGTTGGGATAACAGCCAAACCTGGGGCAGGGAAGTGAAAGTGCCCAAAAACTTTGATTTCTCCTCTGTGATCCCTACAGGCAGCAAAGACAGAGCTCAGTGGTTAGACTGGTGGGCTAAATCAGAACGCTCTTTGGCTGCATGGCAAACTTTAGGGGTTCGCACCACTGAAGGCAAAGCCTTGCCAACACGGGATCTAAAAGCTGCATTGGTGATGCCGGATGACGAAAAGGGCCGGGTTTATCTGGCGTACAGCAACTATCAAACGCTGATGCACTGGAACCGCTCTTATTATTTTGTCACCAGCGTAGGGTATCTGGCCGATTTAATAGTGGCTGAGGATTAGCATGAGTTATCAGCATAAAGATCAACAGGGAAATCTTATTGATTTGCCCTCAGGAAAAGTGTTGTGTATAGGTCAGAACTATCAGGACCATATTGTTGAGATGAACAGCAAAACAGCACCAGAAGCGCTGTTTTTTATTAAACCAGGCACAGCAGTGGTTGATATCCATCAGCCTTTTCCTATCCCACACCACTTAGGTGATGTGCATAATGAAACTGAGCTGGCTGTACTGATTAAAGCGCCTTTAACCAAAGTAACAGCAGATCAAGTGCCGGATGCAATTTGGGGTTATGCTCTGGCGCTGGATTTAACACTGCGGGATCAGCAAAAGAAATTAAAAGAATTGGGGCGCCCGTGGGAAATTGCCAAAGGTTTTGATGGTGCTTGCCCCGTCTCTGCTTTTATTGCTGCTGATGAACTGGGTGATGTGCAGCAGTTGCAGTTTAGCCTGAAGGTGAATGGTGAACTGCGTCAGCAAGGCGATACCCGTATGATGATCCGTTCTGTGACTCAAATCATCAGTGAGATGTCCCAGTTTTTTACCTTGTTACCAGGTGATCTGGTGCTCACTGGCACGCCTGCTGGTGTGGGGCCGCTAAACACTGGTGATCAGTTAGAATTAACTTTGGCTAACAAGCTACATATGAAGACGTCAGTACGCTGACAGAGAGGTTGAAGTGTTAACAGCAAAATTCTGGGAAACAAAAAGCCTGGAACAAATGACAATAGAAGAGTGGGAAGCTGTTTGTGATGGCTGCGCTAAATGTTGCCTGAATAAATTTATTGATGATGAAGACGAAGAGGCTGAAGGCCCAACCGACTTTATCAAGCCGGACGAACAAATCCATTTTACCAATATCGCTTGCCGTTATCTGGACAGCCATAAGTGTGCCTGTACTGTCTATGAAAAACGCACAGTGCTGGTGCCTGACTGCGTGAAGCTGACTCAGGATAATTTAAAAGACATCTTTTTTATGCCAAACAGTTGCAGCTATCGCCGTTTGCATGAAGGCCGTGGTTTGCCATCCTGGCATCCGCTTCTGAATAACGGTAAAAAAAGTCTGATGCATAAAAAACAAATGTCGGTTCGCAATAAAACCATTTCGGAAGATGAAGTCGATATGGAAAAATTCGAAGACTATATCGTGACCTGGGCTATAAACGATCTGGATTAATCACTTTCAGTCAGTATTCAGTTCAGCATGGAAGAATGGCGGATTTTTTGTGAGAGGGTGGTGATTGTGCAAGAAGCCATGCAGATTTTGCATCAGTTCAAACTATTAATGGCCAGTTTTAGTCCGGCCATAGTGCAGATGGTGATAAGTTCCGTCATCATTCTGATTTACATCGTATTAAGCCGTCGTATTGCGCCGTTTTTATACCGCACTATAGCGGCCAGCGTATTAAAAGAAGAAATGAACCGCCGTGCTCTGGTGGTGTTTCATATTCTGCTGTTTTTACTGCTGGTTGTTATTTTGAGTGTGGTGTGGGGCATCGATATCAAAGGTTTGCTGGTTCTAGCCTCCTCAATGATAGCGGTGATAGGTGTGGCTTTATTTGCGGCCTGGTCGTTGCTGAGTAACATCACCGCCTTTTTTATCATGTTAGGCCAGCGCAACTTTGCACCTGGCGCTGAAGTGAAAATTCTTGACGGGGCTAATCATGTTGAAGGTAAAGTGGTGGAAATTAACTTATTCAGCACTGTATTACTGACCAAAAATAACGAACAAATTGTTTATCCTAATAACCTCATTGTGTCCCGTCCTGTCATAGTGCAACACCAGTTCAGAGCAGATAAAAACAAAATGGTAAACAGATGGCGGCGAAGATTCCCGGATCATCGGTAACTTACGAAGCATCATTAAAAAGGGCCTTTGCGGCCCTTTTTCATATCTGGTTTTGCTTAAACCCAAAGTAATTGGAGTACGAAGGGGTTAGTCTGGCAGACGCAGGGCTTCGCGGAACTTATCTACCCACATAGCCGTTGCGCCACAAACAGCCACCGGCATAATCAATAAGTTAATCAGCGGTACCAGGCTCAGCACATAAACAGTGATACCAAAAGCATAGCTATGTTTCCACTGCAGTTTTAACGCCTTTCTCATGGTGGTAAAAGGGACTTTATGGTTATCAAAAGGGTAGTCACAGTACTGAATAGCCAGCATCCAGCTGCAGAATAAAAACCATAACAACTGGCCTATGCCTGGCAGGATAAAAAACAGCAACAAAAAGCCGATGGCGCGGGGCAGGCAATAAACAAACTTTTGCCATTCACGCCCCAGCATACGGGGCACATCTTTTAAAAATGCGGCCAGGCCCTGATCCGGTAGCGGCTGACCTGTTAAATAGAGTTCTGTTTTTTCTGCCAGTAAGGCATTAAAAGGTGCAGCAATAAAGTTGGCGACCATGGTAAAGGTTAAAGCCAAACCCATCACAATAGAAAACAGCGCCAAAGGCCAGACTAAAAAACCGATAAAACTCAGCCAGTCCGGTAAGGTTGCCACCACCTGTTCGACCCAGCCACCTAACTGACTGAATAAATAACCAAAAGCCAAAGCAAACAACACCAGGTTGATGCAAAGCGGCACCACCACATAACGTTTTAAACCTTTGACCCGAATTAAGTCCAAACCTTTCATTAGATAATGCATAACTTTTATACCTTAACGGGGAATAGCGCGAGCATATAGGCCATGTATCTGAGCCGCAAGATAAAATCCGTAAGCAACTTTTTCAGTGTCCTGACACAAAGCGGCCGTGACAGTTGCCCTGCTGTTCTGTTACATTCACTTTTGTTAACAAAACCTCGGCCTTATTGTTCAGGGACAGATGCGTCTTAAGCAAATTAAATTAGCGGGTTTTAAATCCTTCGTTGACCCTACCCAGGTGGCTTTTCCCGCTGCAATGACAGCTGTAGTGGGACCAAACGGCTGCGGTAAATCCAACGTGATTGACGCTGTACGTTGGGTATTGGGTGAAAGCTCGGCGAAAAACCTGCGTGGTGATGCGATGACAGACGTTATTTTTAACGGCTCCACGCAACGTAAACCTGTGTCCCAGGCCTCTGTTGAACTGATGTTTGAAAACACTCAGGGCCGTTTGCAAGGCACCCTGGCTGATCGCAGTGAAATAGCCATCAAACGTTTAGTCACACGGGATGGCCAGTCGAATTATTTCCTCAACGGCACTAAATGCCGCCGCCGTGATATCACAGATATCTTCCTTGGTACGGGTTTAGGCCCACGCAGTTACGCCATTATTGAACAGGGCATGATTTCGCGGCTGATAGAATCCAAGCCTGCTGATTTACGTATTTTTATCGAAGAAGCGGCCGGTATTTCCAAATACAAAGAACGGCGACGCGAAACCGAAAACCGTATTAAACATACCCGCGAAAATCTGGACCGTTTATCTGACGTGCGGGAAGAACTGGGTAAAAACCTCGATAAACTCAAACGTCAGGCGGCGGCCGCCGCGCGTTTTAAAGAACTCAAAGCGCAGGAGCGTAAGCTCAAAGCCGAATTGGCCTGTGTGAAATGGTTACACTTTCATGGCCTGTTGCAAAAAACAGAGTTGGATATTCAGCACAAGCTGACCGAAATAGAACAGTTTCAGGCCGCTCAGTCTGGTGATCAGTTGCTGGTGCTGCAACTTAAAGAGCAGCAACAGGATTTACGTACTGAACAGCAGCAAGTACAGCAGCAGTATTATCAGGTCGGTAATCAGATCACCCGCTTAGAGCAGCAGCAACTGCATCAACGCCAGCGCCGTCAAAGCCTGACTGATGAACTGCGCTCATTGCAGCTGACCTTGCAGGACGCTGACTCTTATATGGCGCAGCAGAGGGAGCAACTGGCAGAACTCGAATTTCAGCTTGAAACCGCAGCTCCGGATAGCGAACTGAAACAAGAGCAGTTTGAAAGCCTGACTGAACAGGCCGAACAGGCGCAGGAACAACTGCTCCAGGCCCAGAGTGCACTCCAGCAGTGGCAGCAGCAGTTTTTTGCGCTGCAGCAACAGCAGCAACAAAACAAGCTGAAAACCGAACACAGCCAGCAGCAGCAACAGCAATTACTCAACCGCATCAGTCAGTTGCAGCAAGAATTGGCACAACTGGATCTTGTAGCTGACTCGAAAGCGACACAGCCATTATTGGCCAAACAGCAAGAAACACAGCAGCAACTTGAAGTGGTTGGGCAACAAAGTACTGAAATGGAGCTGCGTTATCAGGCTCTGCAACAAGGGCAGCAGGAACGTAAACAGCAGCAACTGGTAAGGCAAAGCGAGCTAAAACAGCTGAAAAACCAGCAGGATAAACTCAGTCAAATTCAGCAGCAGGTGAACCAGCAGCAACAACAGCTGTTAAAGCAGCTGGAGATTGAGCCTCAATGGGCTAAGGCTGTCAGTCTGGTGTTAGGTGAACTTCAGCATGCCACTGCAGAGCAGGGCGCTAAAGAGGGAACTGAGCAAAGTTATGTCTCACCCTGTCAGCTTGAAGCCAAAGCCGGTACTTTAGCTGCAGTGATACGTTCAGGTTTGTATCCGGACTCTTTTCATACTGTTTTGCTTGCTGCTAACACTGAACAAGCTCAAGCCAAGCAACAACAGCTACAACCCCAACAATCTGTGATTTGCCCTGAAGGCATCTGGTTTGGCAGTAACTGGCAACTGGTGCCAGGGCAAGCTGCTTCAGATAACTACTTAACACGGCAGCAGCAATTGCTGGAACTGGCTGAACAAATCCGGCAGCTTGAACAGCTACTTTTGGCGGACCAGCAGCAAGAAGCGCAATCCGATGCTGAACTAGCTAGCAGCAAACAGCAGTGGCAACAAAGCCTGGCGCAGTTGCAGCAGGCTAAAGATCAACTGCAAAACATCAGCACCGACCTTTTATTACTGCAACAACAGCAGCAACTGCAGCAGCAAAGACGTTTACAGGCATCTTCAGAACTGACAACACAGCAGCAGGACTTTGAGTTATTAAGCCTGCAGCTTGATGAGCTGGAACAAGAATCCGAAGCACTGGACGAGCAGTATCAGAGCCAAAAAGCCAAAGAGTGGCAGTTGCAGCAACAACTCAGCCAGTGTCAGCAGCAGCATCAGCACCTGAAACAGCAGCAGGATTTAATACGTCAACAACTGCAGCAAGTGCAACTGGAACAACAAAGTGCCCAAAAACAGTTAAGTTTCAGTCAGCAGAATTTGCAGCGAAGCCAGCAGCAACAACAACAACTGCAACAGCGCCATCAATTAGTGCAGGAACAGCTGGCCGAAGTGTCAGAACCTGATGGCGAGCAACACGAAACCCTGCAGTTAATGCTGGAACAGCGTGCTGAAGTTGAACTATTAGTGCAGCAAAAAGCCGAAGCTTTGCATGCTTTGGATGAAAAGCTGCGCCAGGCCGAACAGGGCCATCAGGGTGTGGCTCATGTATTAACGCAAAAGCAAAAAGAATTAGCTGATTTACAGTTAAGCGCTGAAGGTTACAGAGTGCGCGCCAACAATATGCTTGAGCAACTGACAGAGTTGCAGGTAAATTTTAAAGAGTTGAGTGAAACTCTGCCACCTGAAGCCAATGAGCAGGAATGGCAACAACAGCTGGAAAAAACACAGGATTCGGTGTCACGCTTAGGTCCTATTAACCTGGCAGCTATTGAGGAGTTTGAGCAGCAGGATGAACGCAAGCAGTATCTGGATGCACAGCATCAGGATTTAGTTTCAGCGCTGGAGACACTGGAAACTGCGATTCGTAAAATTGACCGGGAAACCAGGCAGAAATTTAAAGAAACCTTTGAGCAGGTCAATGACGGCTTGCAAACTTTATTTCCAAAAGTTTTTGGTGGAGGCAGTGCCTATCTTGATTTAACCGAAGAAGATCTGTTAGAAACTGGTGTAACTATCATGGCGAGACCGCCAGGGAAAAAAAACAGCACAATTCACTTACTCTCGGGTGGTGAAAAAGCGCTAACCGCTTTATCATTGGTGTTTTCGATTTTTCGATTAAATCCGGCACCTTTTTGCATGCTGGATGAGGTTGATGCACCTTTAGATGATGCAAACGTGGGCAGATTTTGTAATCTGGTACGGGAAATGTCTGAAACTGTGCAATTTATTTATATCAGCCACAATAAAATTGCCATGGAAATGGCGGCACAATTAATGGGGGTGACTATGCAGGAACCCGGTGTGTCCAGAGTTGTGGCTGTAGATGTGGAAGATGCCGTGAAAATGGCACAAGCCTAAAAACTAAAAGGTAAAAGAGATGGCTGAGGAATTACGTTTAGTCCTGATTGTTTTGGGTGTGTTAGGGATCAGCGCTTTAGCTTTACATGGCTGGTGGACTGTCCGGAAAAATAATAAAGACAACGGTAAATACGATGTAGACCCTTCTGGAAGTTCCGGGGCCAGAGGTGATGGCTTTGATGAGCTGGGCATAGGCCGTAAGCGGGTATTGCAACCTGGCGAAAAGCCACAACCTAAACCTGAGCCAACAGTGCCACCAAAAGCGAATAAGTTACGTGAACCGGTCAAAGTACGTCGTGAACCAGAGTTAAACGAGCCGTCTTTAGATATGGGCAGTTTTTCTGCCACAGACGAGCCTTATGCTGAAGCTGTAGCTGAAGAGCAACAAGCGGCTTACGAGGCCGAAAAAGATCAAAGCGCTCAGGCTCCGGCCAACGAAGTGCTGATCCTGTACGTATTGCTGCCAGAAGGCGAAGAAATTAACGGCTCTTTATTACTGCCTTCATTGCTGACGCTTGGCTTTAAATACGGCGAGATGAATATTTTCCACAGGTTTCAGGACAATGCAGGCTCAGGTGAAGTGTTGTTTTCACTGGCCAATATGTTTAATCCTGGCACCTTCGATTTAGAAGAGATGGAAAAAATGAATACCCGTGGTTTAAGTTTGTTTATGACCTTGCCAGGGCCTGGCGAAGCCTTACAAAACTTCAACCTGATGCACAGTGCTGCGAAAAAACTGGCCGATGAATTTGGTGGTCAGGTACTGGATGGCCAGCGTTCAGTACTGACAGTTCAAACAGTGCGGCATTATGTAGAAAAAATCCGTGAGTTTCAGCGCCAGCGCCTGATCCACGGTTAATGCAATAATCATGTTAAAGAGGCCCCGTTTTCGGGGCTTCTTTATTTTAGAATTTAAGATGTTAGACTTTAAGTGCCTGAGTAAAGCAAATGAACCAAGCTATCCAACAACGCCTGCAGCAGCTCAAAGATCAACTGGCTTTTCATAACCACCAGTATTATGTGCTGGATAATCCAAGCATACCGGACGCCGATTATGACCTGTTGTTTCAGGAGCTGCAGCAGATAGAACAACAAAATCCGGAACTGGTGACTGCTGACTCTCCTACTCAGAGGGTTGGTGCAGCGCCTTTAAGCAAATTTGGTCAAATCAGCCATCAGGTGGCTATGTTGTCGCTGGATAATGCTTTTGATGCCGACGACTTTGCCGCCTTTTACAAACGTATGGCAGACCGTATTGATGCGAGCCGTGACTTTGAATTTTGTGCCGAACCTAAACTGGATGGCTTAGCTGTTAGTATCCGTTATGAACAAGGCCTGCTGGTGCAAGCCGCCACCCGTGGTGATGGTTTTACCGGTGAAGATATTACCAGCAACGTGAAAACCATTCGGGCTGTGCCATTAAAACTGCAAGGCGAAGTGCCGGCCGTACTGGAAGTTCGGGGTGAAGTTTTTATGCCTTTGGCAGGTTTTGAAGCAATGAACGACAAAGCCAAAGCCGCAGGCGATAAAGTTTTTGCCAACCCACGTAATGCTGCTGCTGGCAGCTTACGACAGCTGGACCCGAAGATCACCGCCAGCCGTCCTTTGATGTTTTATGCCTATGCAGTAGGCGCTGTCGAAGATGCGACTCAATTGCTGAACAGCAAAAGCCATTATGCACGTTTACAGCAACTCAAAGGCTGGGGTTTGCCGGTTTGTCCTGAAATTCGTCATGTTACAGGCTTGCAGGCTGCTTTAGATTATCAGCAGAGTATTCTGACTAAACGTTCAGCTTTACCTTATGAAATAGATGGCGTGGTGCTGAAAGTCGACGATTTAGCGCAGCAACAAGCTTTGGGTTTTGTCGCACGGGCGCCACGTTGGGCCATAGCCTTTAAATTTCCGGCTCAGGAAAAAACCACTACTTTAGTGGATGTGGAATTTCAGGTCGGTCGCACTGGTTCTATTACGCCCGTTGCACGTTTAGAGCCTGTCATAGTGGGCGGTGTCACTGTCAGTAATGCCACTTTGCATAATCAGGATGAAATTAACCGTCTGGGTGTCAAAGTGGGCGATACCGTCATAGTGCGGCGGGCAGGAGACGTGATCCCACAAATTGTTTCTGTGGTACTGGAACAACGGCCTCAGGACGCTCGTGACATCCTGTTTCCAACGCTTTGTCCTGTTTGCCAATCCAGCATAGAACGAGTGGAAGGCGAAGCCGTAGCACGCTGTACAGGTGGTTTGTTTTGTGCTGCTCAGCGAAAAGAAGCACTCAAGCACTTTGTTTCACGCAAAGCCATGGATATTGAAGGTTTAGGCGACAAGATCATCGAGCAGTTAGTGGATCAGCAACTGGTGAAAACGCCTGCTGATATTTTCCGCCTGGATATGCCCGCTTTAGTAGGCCTTGAGCGTATGGGCGAAAAGCTGGCGCTTAAACTGCTGAAATCCATAGCGGACTCGAAACAAACCACTTTAGCGCGTTTTATTTATTCTTTAGGCATACGGGAAGTAGGCGAAGCCACAGCCCTTAATTTAGCCAGCCATTTTGCCGTTTTAGATGCTGTGCAACACGCCAGCCTGGAACAGCTATTAGAAGTGCAGGATGTGGGTACTGTTGTCGCAGGTAATATTCAGCATTTTATGGCAGAAGAGCATAACACGGCTGTGATCCAGCAGTTGATTGACGCCGGTATTCATTGGCCCCTGATTGAAAAACAGCAGCAAGGTGAGCAACCTTTAGCGGGTTTAACTGTAGTGTTAACCGGCACCTTAACCAGCATGGGGCGGGATGATGCCAAAGAGAAACTGCAGCGTTTAGGGGCTAAAGTATCGGGTTCTGTATCTGCTAAAACCTATGCTGTAATAGCAGGGGATAATGCTGGCTCCAAACTTGCTAAGGCTACTGAGTTGTCAGTGCCTGTCTGGACTGAACAACAAATGTTAGATTTGTTTCAACAACATGGGTTGAATTGATATGTCAGAGTTTTATCCTTTATTAGATAAAAACGGTTTGGTGCGTATTCCTCTGCGGTTTTATGCTGTTTTGCTGCTGTTAATGCGACCTTTCCTTGTCTGGATCATTGTGCTGACTATGCCGGAAGGGGGGGACAGATTTTTGGCGGCCATTTATCCAAAAGCCAATGATTTTGCCACAGCCTGTCTTATTGCTTGTCCTTTGTTACTGGTGGTAATGGCGTTGAGCCAACGTAAAGAAAATAGCCACAAAGCCTGGTTTAAAATTTGGCAATATGGCCGTTGGATCATGTTCGTGGTGGCTTGCACTGATTTAATACATACCGTCAGCAACTGGCCAAACTATATGATTCTGAAATCTCCGCAGATGCTGGCGGTACCGCTGTTTCTGCTTTCCAGCATCATGTGGCTGTACAGCAGTGAACAACTGAAGCTTATCAGCAAAGAATGGCCTGAGACTAAGAAGGCTAAATAGCAATTTTCTGTGGGTTTTGTAACTGTTGCCAGCGTTTTTGCTGCTCTTCATTTAATTTGGCTTTGGACAGCATCACTTCGCATTGCAGGCGCAATTGTTCGGTTTGGATTGACGGATCAATCTTGTCTGTTGAACGCAGCGATTGCAGCAAGTTAAGCGCTATACCCACATTGCCCGGCATAATACGAAAAGCCTGAATAAAGGCAGTCAGAGCCTGCTGCCACAGGCCTTTTTCATAAAGTTGTACAGCGTTGTTGTTAAATTCGCGTGGACCCATAGGTAAGCTCTCACGCTCCTGCTGCTCTTGCTGCAGGTAGGTAATAAACACCGGGTCGGCATTTTCCAACTGCTTAGTATCTTGTGTCAATTGACGCAATAGCTCACGGGAACTGCTGATTAAGCCTACTTCATGCAAGGCTTTGGCTTTATCCAGAATATCTTCAGGCCCTTGCGTCACAGGGCTTTTTTCCAAAGCCAATAGCAGCTGTTTGGCCTTTTCAATCTGATCTTTTAAATAATAAATTCGCGCCTGAACCACCACTTGCTGATCTTCTTTCCGTTGCTCAGGAAATAACTGCCGCATATTGGTTAAGGTGTCATTTGCCATTTTAGACAGCCGGCTGGTTTGTTCTTCTTCATTCACACTTAAGGCATAGTCGATGGAAGCGCGAGCCAGATTCAGATACAGATCCGGTTGTTCATACACAGAAAAACGGGCAAAACGTAATAAGTCTTTAGCTGCTTTAAACTGATGTTCATAATCATGGATTAAACGCGATAAGTGCATCAGCTTTTGCTGGCGCAATAAATTGCGAGGTGCCATATCTGCAGCTTGCAGTAGTTCAGACTGAGCTTTTTTATACATGTGCTGGCGCAGGTGGATCTCTGCCAATAAATCCAAAGCCGCCAGTTTCATATCCGCTTTATGCAACAGAGGCTGTAGCAGGGCAGTGGCTTCAGAGTAATGCTCACGTTGAATTAAGCAGCGCGCCAGCCCCAGTTTTGCCCACTGTGAATTTTCATTATGTACCTGGCCGCTATAAAACTGCTCTGCCTCAGTCCAGCGGTCAGCTTGTTGCAGTACCTCGCCTTTGATTTTAAGCAACATCAGGTTGTATTTGTTTTGATAACCCTGTTCCAGCCACTGATCCAATAACTTCAGGGCTGGCCCGGTTTTTTTCTGATCCAGCAGGCTATACAAAGGGCGGAATAAGTTCTTGCGTTGCACTGTGCGGTCAATACGGGATTTTAAATCTTTAATAGCGTAAGGTTTCACCATAAATTCATCAGGCTGCAACTCTAAAACGCTATGTACCAGGCTCGGATCTGTCTCAGCGCTGATAAAAATAAAGCCAGTGCTGTGGCTGAATAAATTGCGGGCTTTGAGCTCCTGATACAGCTGATAGCCATCTTTGCCATTTAGATTAAAGGAGCAAATGATTAAATCAAAAGCTTTGTCCTGACACAAAGTCAAAGCAACAGCAGAGTTTTCCGCATAGTGGAAACTGGAGTAGCCCAGAGTTTCCAACGCATAACGCAGATAATTTTGAGTTAAAGGTTGTTCATCTACAACCAGTATCTGGATGTCCTTATTAAGTTTTACTGCCATAAATGCATCAGACACCTGTTATCATTTCTATCAAATATAGCCATTAAATATGGAAAAAGCTCCATAATTTTTAAATGAATTCAATAGGTAGCGTTTTTCTGATTTGGGAAAATTATAAATAAGTGAAAAAATAGTAAAAACGTAACGTGTAAGGTGGTCGAAAACAATAAGTTAGGGATTTTGGTGTTCTAAAGAAGGAGTGGATGCTACTGGGATCGAACCATCGAGCCTATTCTTTTGTGAAGAGTGGCGATGCTTTTTTATCGAAGGAGTGGTGGATGCTACTGGGCTCGAACCATCGAGCCTATTCTTTGTGAAGAGTGGCGATGCTTTTTTATCGAAGGAGTGGTGGATGCTACTGGGCTCGAACCAGTGACCCTCGCCTTGTAAGGGCGATGCTCTCCCAGCTGAGCTAAGCATCCTGGGACTAACAATTACTATGTAGAGACATCTAAGAAGATGGTGGATGCTACTGGGCTCGAACCAGTGACCCTCGCCTTGTAAGGGCGATGCTCTCCCAGCTGAGCTAAGCATCCTGGGGGT
>JAHKAA010000017.1 GCA_018825965.1 Gammaproteobacteria bacterium | reverse complement strand
TCCTGGCTTCGCTTAACAGTTTTATAGGTTCCGGTTGGCTCGCTGTTTCGCATTTAACCGGTTTAGTTTTTAATACCAGCAGCTTGCCGTTGTTCGGGTTTGCCAGTGCGGCAAGCCGCGATAGTTCAGTGTAGGCTGCTAACAGGCCAGTCAAGCGACGCCAAACAACGTCGCGCTTGCTGGCAGCGTTAGAGGGCACTAAGAAGCTCATGCAAGAATTCAAGCTCGACAAAAAATACATCACCTTAATGAAAGTATGCTTAGTGATTCTTATAGCATTTTTAGCGCTAGGGTTTTCTTTGCCTTTTCTTCCTGACGAGAATGGAGAAAATCTAAAAGGCACGCTCATGATTACGATTATGTGTACTGTTCTCTTTGGAGCCTTTTCAATTCTTACGTGGCGTACTTTAAAAAAACTTCCATTCGCAGACGTTGCAGCTGATGAAGATGGAGTTTGGTATTTGCACATTGGAAAAGATAACGGATTAATCCCTTGGGATAAAATTCACACAGTAAAAGAAAGGCTATACATGCAACGTCTAGATCTTCTGGATATCGATAATCAAGAATTGCTCAGAGTTGAATATCAATTGCTGGGTTTTGAGATGCTCCGTGAAATATTAAATGATAGGGCTGGAGCGCAAAATAAAAATCTTGACCAATCGAGCTTCTCTAAAGGGCCGTTTTACCATCTTTTTTATTTGGCGGCTGTAATTGGCTTTTCTGCTTTAGGCTTCTATGTAGGGAAAAGCGGAGATCCTTTATTGGGATATGGCGCGATGAGCGTTGTAGTTATCTTCATTATTTATGAATACATTGCAACAGCAATCAGCGTCAAAATCACTGGCAATGTTATTAATGTGTCATACCCCTTCACTAACAAAAATATCCTATTAACAGATATTGACGATATAGTTATTGCTGATGAGTTTGACAAAGGCAATCGAATTCCTGAGGTCTGGATAATTACCAAGAATGCAAAAAAGCCATTTAAATTGAAGCAGCTTGGTGCTGACTCTAACCTTGTTTATAAAACCCTAAAAAGGGCAGCCAACTTGTGAATAAAAAGCCTCTAATCGGGTAACCGGAGGTTTCTAGCCTCCAGTCCCCACAACACCCTGCATGCGGATCCGCACAGGGCGTTTCACTCAGAGTAGTGAAGCTTGATCCATCCATCGCGCAGAGTGACTAAACCTGCCTTCATCAAAAATTCATTTGATAATGCCTGATTTATCCCTGGTGTTTTAGAGCTGCGCCACGGACCTTTGCTTGTAATTCCACAGGCAACTGCGGCTTGAACATGCACACCCAGTCTCATTAAATTCCTTACCTTGGTGCGTGGCTTTCGCCATTGCCGCCAGTAGGCCATCCGTACTCTGCGTCGGACCCAGTGATCCAGATCACAACACAGCTGATAGCTATTGGCGATACCAAAATAGTTGATCCAGCCACGTATGTACTGACTGGTTTTAAAGAGCTGGTAGCTCATGCTGACGCCCCAGTTTCGGTTGGTTAATTCCCGTATTCGCTGTTTAAATTTCAACAGCGTGTTCGGGTGCCATTTGATATGTCCATTCTTGAATGTAAATCCCAAGAACTTACTCTCACTGGTTTTCACCACCTGACTTTTCTGTGTGTTTATTACAAGCTTTAAGCGGTTTTGCAGGTAGTGAGTGACGCTTTGCAATACACGTTCTCCGGCACGCTGACTTTTCACCAGAATGATGAAATCATCAGCATAACGAGCAAACTTGTGGTTACGCCGCTCCAGTTCCTTGTCCAGAGGGTCAAGCATGATGTTGGCCAGCAGCGGTGATAACGGACCACCTTGCGGTACACCTTCCCGTGTCTCGTGGAAAAGCTGGTTATCGATAAACCCAGCTCGAAGATATCGTGCAATCAGTTGCTTTAGTCGTTTGTCATGAACCCGTCGGTTCAACAGCGACATAAGCAAATCATGATTGACACGATCAAAGAACTTAGACAAATCAACATCCACGGCAATACGCCGTTTCTGTTTAATGATTTGCTGTACCTGCTTCACCGCTTGTTGCCCATTTCGTCCGGCTCGGAACCCATAGCTGTGTTCTGAGAAGGTTGGCTCGAAAATGGGCGTGAGCACTTGAGCAATGGCTTGTTGAATAACGCGATCCGTCACCGTTGGGATGCCAAGCGGTCGCTTGCCTCCATCAGGTTTCTCTATTTCAACGCGCCGAACTGGTTTGGGTTGGTAGTCGCCGGAACATAGCTCTGACTTTACTGCCTCCCAGCCACCGGCCTTTACCCATGCAGGAAACTCATCGACAGACATACCATCGACTCCTGCGGCTCCTTTATTAGCCCGAACTTGTTTCCATGCCTGCAGTAAGTTTGCTGGTTGCAGCATTTGTTCGAACAGATTGTTGCTAAAGGCTGGCTTCAGGTCAATACGCTGAGTCACGTCATTGCCAGTCGGCATTCGTGTATTCAAGTTTGACAAGGCTCCTCCTTTCTCTGAATGTTTGGGCCTTCACCTTGTCCAGCCCATTACGACTGGCATTTGGCTACTACGCCCTCTGCTGACTTCTGTTTACTCACGATCAGAGTTACTCCTGAACGCGCTATCGGTTTTCATCTTGTTTGCTCCCTCAGAACGATGACTTCAGAGGACCGAGGCACTTGTATACCAGAGCCTGACTGGTTGCTAGGCCGATCGCACGGTAAACAGATCTCCCCAGATAAGAACATGAACTTTCACTGCGCAACTGCCTCATTTACGGTGGCCGTTAGATCACTTGGCTTCGCTGTCTTGTGCCAGCTCGCCTTCAGCCTACGCCTCATATGAGGTTTTTTTGTTCATCAGCTCGCAGTTTTGCTAGCGGCTTCCTCCAGACAAAACCTCACGATTTTGCCCTTGCCATTCACTAGTAGTTATCGTTTACTGTATTGATTCAACAAGGTAAACGGTGATCTTCCTACAGAGGACTTTCACCTCATAAGTTCATGCCCATGCTGGGCGTACACAAGCCGCAGCAATCGCTCCCGTTGGTCGCTGGGACAGCCAAAACGCTGCGCTTATTTGTCTGCCCTTGTGCGGGGCGTTAATCATAAAGGCGAAATCCAATGAGCAACTCAGTGCAATTAGGTTTTGTGTCAATTCTTCTTTCGCTAGTAATGTACTTTGCATTTCTCAACTTCCAGAAAGATGAAGTTGGATTTGAAGTTGATACAAGTTCAAAATGCCCTGGCACTTGCTGTCTAAGTCGTTGTGAAACGCATAAACATAAAGTTGAAGTGCAAGATGCTCAAAGTATACGGTTTAACGGTGGCCTGTTCTCTCCCGAAGAGTTCGGCAATCACCTGATTCAGGCTCATAAAGAATGTAAAATTGGGGTCGTTCATGTACTTGCGACCCCCGAGCTTCGTCATGAAATAGTGTTAAATGTCACTAACAGAGTCTTAAGCGTCGCTCCAAATACTGAAATCATCTGGGGTCGTGTCAATCACTAATAAGGCGCGGCACTTTGCAGCCTTTGGCCCCTGCGACACTCACAGGTTCGCGCGCAAATGCAGCCGTTAGCTCTGTTTCACCTTCACATCACATAAGGAAGTTAGAATGAAAATTAAGGCAAGTTTACTGATGACTACTTTGCTGGCGTCTGTGTCATGCTTCGCTGCTGATACTTACCAGGTCTCTGCATCTGTGTACTCCCAGGGCAAACTGGTCGCATCTCCAACCATGGTGGTTGAAGCAAATAAAATGGCTTCAATCACTATAGGTAATGGCTTTAGCTATAACCTTACAGTGAAGCCAAACCAAGATGAAACAGCAGGCGTGGTTGCTGCGGTTACTGTTGGTGATAGCACGATAAATCCTTCATTTACTGTTGCCTACGGCAAAGAAGCAACAATGGAAATTGGTGCTCAAAAACTGACGCTACTGGTGAATAAGGTTGGCAGCTAACTATCAGTGTCATTCGGGGCTGCTGCCCCTGCGACGCTGACACGCTTGCGCGGGAACTTGTCAGCGTCCTGCAAATACGCGCAAGGAACAAGGAAGGTTAATGAACAAATTTTTTTTAGTTTCGTTGTTGTTGTTGAGCTTTATGACGAATGTAGCAGCAACATCAAAGCAAGAACAGATTGCCAGAACAGAGTATCCAACTGATACGCTTTATAAAATCTGGCTGGAACAGCAAAAAGATAAAGATGCTGCGCTGAAATTTTACAACGCACTCACCGAAAAGCATCTGATTGAATTGGATCCGAAAGATGTCCACCAGGCCACTGTGACTTACTTTGCTAAAGGCAGCGCTGATACCGATTACATCATGCAGTCTGGCGGCCCGGATTTTTATGGGCTTAGGTTCAGGCGTTTGGCTGGCTCGGATGTTTTTTACTGCGTACAGAAAATTCCGCGCGATGCGTGGTTCGTGTATGGCATCAATGAGTTCCGCGCAAAGATTGTCAAAGGTGCTGCAGGCTTGTTACAAAGCTCGGTAGAACATATTGCGGATGGTGTAGTGATTGGTCCAACAGCGCCGTTATCTGACTTGATTCAGAATAAGCCTGCCGTGCCGCGTGGCTCATTGCTTGAAATGATGGTGAACAGCAAAGCGCTGGGGGAACAGCGCAAAATTGAGGTCTATGTGCCGGCGGGCTATGATCCACAAGTTGCACATCATCTGCTGTTACAGTTTGACGGCCAAAACTACTCCGCCACTGATGCACAGCGACCCGCATGGGAAGGGTGGACACCCCTGCCAACTATTCTGGATAACTTAATCCACCAACAAGAAATTGGCCCCACTGTGGCTATTTTTATCCACAACCAAGGCAATCGTTCAGGCGATCTGATTAACGATAAAATGGCAGACTTTGTCGCGCTGGAGTTAGTCAGCTGGGCACGCGCCAATTTTAATATTTCAGCAAATCCAAAAAACATTGTCGTTTCAGGCCCAAGCAGAGCTGGTTTTGCTGCGGCAAATACCGCCTTTCGGCACGCAGATATTGTTGGTTCTGTTTTATCCCAGTCAGGTTCGTTTTATTACACCTTGCAAGAACAAGAAAACTGGCCAATTTACCCTGAATTTGAAGGCAAGTTGGTGCGGGATTTCCGATCCTCTGCCCAGCGGAATATTCAATTTTATCTTGATGTAGGTTTGTATGATTTGGGTTTAGCTGCGGTTGGGACTAACCGGCAGTTGCGGGACCTATTGGCGCTGAAAGGTTATCAGGTTGATTATTATCAGTATAAAGGCGGCCATTCGCATCTGGGTTGGCGGCATACGATTGGTAAAGGCTTGATTTCATTGTTGGGAAAAGAGAATACTAACAATAAATTGCAGCATAATGCCCGCTGAATTTGGTGTTCAATGCATTACTTGAACCCCCTCAGATGTAGATAAGAAAATAATACTGGAAATGAGAAAAAGCATTCCCCATGTTCAGTGAAGGGGTACGAATTTGCATGAAATTTCGATTTGCCTCAGAAGATAAATCTGGCCCCTGGCATAGGTTTGTCATTGAACAGACTCGCAGAGACGCTCACAGTTTCGCGCAGCTAGTCAGGTTTTTGGAGTAGTACATGCCACATTGCATAGTTGAGCATTCATCATCATTAGATGGTGAAATTCTGGTGCCGCTGGTTTTTTCAGGAGCTTTGAAGTCAGAGCTATTTGAAGCTGATGGCATGGATATAAAAGTGAGAGCAATTGCCTATCAAAGTTATCTGACAGGGCTGAACACATCTGATTTTGTGCATGTTGTTTTGAAAATCCTCTCGGGCAGAACCCCTGAGCAGAAAAAAATGCTTTCAGAATCAGTCTTATCTACACTTCAAAAGCTTGAGCTGCAAAACTGCTCATTAACAGTTGAGGTGATAGATATTGATCGCAGCAGTTATTCAAAAAGTGTAAGTTAAACATAACAGGTTATGCCTGTCGCGGCTTTGGGCGATTGGAATTCAAAGCCTCTGACGCAGTTTTCCCCCCTGTGCTTTGTGCCAGGTCTGACAATTTTCACCGGGCCATGTATATGAACCTTGAAAACGAATTATTGAATACCGCCATAACACTTGCCAAAAAGGCCGGATTAGCTCTGCTGGGATCTAATGGCAATGTGCAGGTTCTGTCGAAGAAAGGTGACCATAGCAATATTGTTACTGCAGCTGATGCTGCGTCTGAGGCCATTATTGTTCAAGGGATCCGTCAACAGTATCCTGATCATTCCATCATTGCGGAAGAAACTGGCTGTGATCTGCGGGGATCCGGGTTCACCTGGGTTGTAGATCCGCTGGATGGAACCTCAAATTATGCGGCAGGAATTCCCTGGTTTGGTGTACTGATAGCAGTGCTGCAAGGTAAAAAACCAGTGGCAGCAGTCATTCATATTCCATCAACAGGAGATGTCTATTCGGCGCAAGCCGGACGTGGCGCTTTTAAGAATGGCGAACCTATTTTTGTGGCTAACAACCATATGCTGGCAGATGTTCTTTGGGCTTACGGCATGGATGCCGGATCGACAGACGAGGAGGCAGAACACAATGCATACCTTCTCAAACTGCTTCGCCGCGTAAGAAATATCCGGGCGACCAACAGCCTGATGGACCCTGCTTACACAGCGGAAGGTCGTCTAGGCGGCATGCTGAATCAAAGCACAAGGCTTTGGGATATAGCAGCCCCCATGCTCATAGTTCAAGAAGCCGGAGGGCTCTATACAGATTTGACCGGACAGCAACTCGACTTAGATATATCTGGATCTGCTGCAGACAAAGAATACGCAGTACTTGCAGGTGCGCCTCTATTGCATAGCGAGGTTGCAGCCCTTGTGCGGGACAGCCTCCTTCACTGCAAAGCCGGCCATGCTGGCGGCGTTATAAGTGTTTAATAATTTGAGGGCCTATGGCAGTTTCAGACATTTTAACGGCACCCGATCCAAGGCTTAAAATAAAAGCCCGATCTGTCACAAAGAGTACTGCAGTTCAATCATTCACTGATGATATGCGCGAAACAATGTACTCCACAACTAAGAGTATGGGTCTGGCAGCGCCACAGGTTGGCAGGGAATTTGTTTATCTATGATGTGTCTCCCTTAAAGCGGCAAAAAGCACTAAAAAAATTGAAACAACATGGCCATGTGCAAACAAAACAACGCTTATAACAAGCGCAGGCATAGATGGCCACAGTGGCCTGGACCTCAAGCGTAGCGCGGGTTTTTCTGCATATGTCAGAACTCAAAGGAAAATCTATGCGAAATATTAAAATTGGCCTGATAGGTGAGCGTGATGATACTGTTCCTGCACATCAGGCTATCCCTCTTTCACTGAATCAAGCTGCAACATCATTAGGTGTTGCTATTGCTTTTGAATGGCTTCCAACAGACCAGATCCTCAGTGTTGATTCACTTACCGGTTTCGATGCTATCTGGTGTGTACCTGCTACGCCTTATCTAAGCATGGACGGCGCACTTCTTGCGATTCAATACGCCAGAGAAAAACAGCTTCCTTTCCTTGGTACATGTGGTGGCTTTCAGCATGCGATCATCGAGTATGCCCGCAATGTTCTTGGCTGGGCCAGGGCCGATCATGCTGAATCATCTCCGGACACAACACTACCGCTCATTTCACCACTTGCCTGCTCACTGGTTGAAACCAGCGAAAAAGTAACTATTTTCCAGGACAGTAGCCTTGCCGGAATTTACGGCACCCTTGAGATAGTTGAGGGATATCGTTGCCGGTATGGACTGAATCCAGAATTCAGCGAGGCTCTGCTGAAAGGTCCATTGCGGGGAGCTGCCGATGACTCGACTGGCGAGATACGTGCTGTAGAACTCAGCGGGCATCCCTTTTTCTTTGCCACTCTTTTCCAGCCTGAACGAGCTGCACTGAAGGGTGCAGTATCACCTTTGGTGAGAGCCTTTGTTCAGGCAGGTATAGCATGAGTTCTGACAAGCGCTATCAAAAACGGGGCTGTCTCCTTCATGAAAGTCTTGCTGCTCAAGCCGGATAGATGGAGAACGTGGGAAATTTAGTCAAATGATTCACTCTCAGGCTTTGTATGCTCTTTTTATCTGATTGCAGCTAAAACCTATGTTTTAGCTGCTTTTTCTAAACCGATTAAGCCTTGCCGCTTGTGTGCCATTCCTGTATAAATTTCACTTACAAACAACTGATCTGGTTCAGGTGATCAACGTATCTTTGTACTGACCTTTTTACAGCAGCGGGCTTTTGCTCCACTCCCATCCCTATTAATCCACTGAGGTGAACCATGACACTGGTTAGAAAACTTGTTTTTGCTTTTGCTGCTATTGTGGCTTTGGTCACTTTATCCACCTTCATTACATTAAATCAGCTGACTCAAATGCAGCAAGCTGTAGAGCTGAATAACCATACCTTCGAAGTGATCCGCACTACCAACAGATTGTCCGAAGCTTTAGTAAATATAGAAACAGGCCAGCGTGGTTTTATTATTACCTCTGATGAAATTTCATTACAGCCTTATCAGCTTGGCAAAGCCGAAGCCGAAAAAGATTTAAAAGAATTATTACAAAAAACTGCGGATAACCCGGCACTACAACAAAGCTTAAAAACTATTCAAAGCTTGTATAACGATTGGCTGACAAAAGCTATTGACCCCAGCATCAGCCAGATGAGAGCCGCAGGTACAGATACAGCGGCTCGTCAGGCGGTGCGCGAGTTTATACGTACTGGTATTGGCAGAGAGTTTATGGATCAACTTCGCCAGCACATGGAAATTTTGCAGCAACGTGAACGTGATTTGCTGGAAAGCCGCAGTAAAGACGCAGCTGAAGCCAAAAGTTTTGTTTTCGCTACATCCATTATTGGCGGTTTAGTTATTTTGCTGTTCAGCGTTCTGATCGCCCTGTACTTAAAAAACACCTTACAAAACCGCCTGCAGGTGGCCAAAGATTTAGTCTCTGCAGTAGCAAGCGGTAAGTTAAACAACAGTATCGACAGCAGTGGCGGCGATGAAGTGGCTCAATTGCTGCTGGCGTTGAGCAAAATGCAAACTCAGTTGCATCAGTTGATGAGCCAAATCAAATCTGCAGCAGCAGAATTAAGCGGTGCCAGTTCCACTGTTGCCAGCACTACAGAACAACTGTCGGCTTCAGCTGAAGAACAATCACGGGCTTCTTCCTCTATTGCAGCTGCAGTGGAAGAGTTAAGTGTCAGTATCGATTCGGTCTCAGCCAATGCCAGCGAAGCTCAGACTATCGCCGGTAAATCAGGTCAGCAGGCGCAACAAAGCAGCAAAGTCATTAATGACACAGTGGCCAGTATGGAACGTATTGCCCAGGTAGTGCGCTCAGCCTCAGGCCGTATTGAAGAACTGGGTAAACAGTCCGAGCAAATTTCTTCTATCGTCAATGTAATCAAAGGCATAGCAGATCAAACCAACTTATTGGCACTGAATGCAGCTATTGAAGCAGCACGGGCTGGTGAACAAGGCCGTGGTTTTGCGGTGGTCGCAGACGAAGTACGTTTACTGGCGCAGCGCACCACTCAATCGACCACTGAAATTTCCGGTATGATTGACGTCATACTGAATAGCACTGTGGATGCTGTAGGCCAGATGAGTACCGGGGTGGAACAGGTGAATATGGGGGTTGAACTGGCGGGTCAGGCAGGTCAGGCCATTGACATGATCCAACGTAGCTTTCAACAAGTCGTCAGTGTAATTGAATCGATTTCACAGTCGTTGCACGAACAAAATTCAGCCAGTAACGAAGTGGCAGGCCATATTGAACGTATTGCTACTATGTCAGCGCAAAACAGTGAAGCCACCCGCCACAACAGCGAAGTGGCGCATGAGCTTCGCACTTTATCCACCGGGCTGAATAACGCTGTGGCCCGTTTTACCTTATAAAGCAAAACTGTCAGGCTCAGAGTGAATGACTCTGGGCCTGAAATAACACAAGATGATCCAGCTCCAGTTTAATACCAATGCGGCTTTGCAACTGGTGATTATGGTGGCTTGGCGCTAAACAATACACCTGCTCTGCCCCTTCTAATTCCAGACTATATAAAATATGCGAACCACGAAACGACTTGCCCACCACTTTGGCGGTAAAACCACTTTCGTCGTCATGCACTATATCGTCCGGCCTGACCAACAGATCCACAGTTGCACCCGGTGTAAATTCCGATTCTGTTTGGGTAAAGGCACCTAAAGCTGTGTACACCTGACCATCCGCCAATACTTCGCCTTTTAATAAAGCGCCGTGACCCACAAAGTCAGCGACAAATCTGTTGGCAGGCTGATGGTACAACTCATAAGCACTGCCCCACTGCTGCAGTTTGCCATGTTGCATCACGCCTATCTGATCGGCCATCGCAAAAGCTTCAAACTGATCATGAGTCACCATTAAAGCGCTAATGCCACGTTGTTTGATAATGCCACGGATATCCTGTGCTAAAGCTTCACGTAAGTCGGCGTCTAAACCAGAAAAAGGTTCATCCAACAGCAAGACTTCAGGCTCTGGCGCTAATGCACGGGCTAAAGCCACCCGCTGCTGCTGGCCACCAGAGAGCTGATGCACATAACGCTCACCTAAAGTGGGCAAACCTACCAAAGCCAACAGATCAGCCACTATTTGTTGCTGTTGTGCTTTAGGCTTTTTCTTTACACCAAAAGCTATATTTTGCGCCACAGTCAGATGTGGAAAAAGCGCAAAGTCCTGAAATACCATACCAATACGGCGTTGCTCAGGATTAATCAAATGCTCAGGCGTTGACAGAGCCACACCGGCCAACAGAACAGAGCCCGTTTGCACAGGTTCAAAACCTGCAATAGCCCGTAATAAACTGGTTTTACCGCAGCCTGACGGCCCTAATAAGCAACCTATCTGGCCTTGTTGCAAGGTTAAGCCGACATCTTTGACCACAGTGGCCGGGCCATAAGCTATTGAAACCTGATCTAGTACCAGCACTAAGTTGCTCCTCTGTTAGAATTATCCAAAGCACGGGACAGCAGGATCACCGGAATTAAACCTATCAGTACTATGGCAAGGGCAGGCAAAGCCGCATCGGCCAGCCGCTCGTCTGAAGCCAGCTCGTAAGTACGCACCGACAAGGTATTAAAGTTAAAAGGCCGCAGCAATAAAGTGGCGGGTAACTCTTTTAATACGTCAACAAAGACCAGCAATAAAGCACTAAGCACTGAAGCGCGCAATAACGGCAAATGCACACGCTTTAACACTCCAACCGGGCTTTCGCCTAAACTGCGGGCGGCGTTGTCCATCGAAGGCGTAATTTGCATCAGGCCAGCTTCCACACTATGCAAAGCCACCGCCATAAAACGCACCGTATACGCCAGCACCAGCGCAACCAAAGTGCCGGACAACAATAAACCAGTGCGAATGCCAAATTGCTGCTCTGCCCATACATCTATCGAGTTATCCAAAGCTGCCAGCGGCAACATCACACCTATAGCTATCACTGTGCCAGGCAAGGCGTAGCCCATAGAAGCAATACGTACAGGCAAAGCTAATGACCAGTGGCCTGATAATCGTTTGGCATAAGCAAAACTTAAAGCCAGACTGGCAGTGACTACAGCTGTTAAGGCCGCAAGAGAGAAGCTATTGATTAAAAGCTGAATAAAACCGGGGGACCACAGCTGATCCAGCCTGTCACTGGCCCAGCCCAACAGCTGCAAAGCCGGCAAGACAAAACCCAACAGCACAGGCAATAAACACAACAACAGCAAAGTAACTCCTGCCACTCCTGTCAGCGGCTGACGAGTGGGTTCCTGCTGTTTTTGGCCTTGCTGATAAAACTTCAGTTTGCGTCTGGACCACTGCTCCAGATAAAGCAGCAACAACACAAAACTACACAAGAGCGCCGACAATTGCGCCGCGCCTAGCTGATTGCCCATACCAAACCAGGTACGGAAAATACCAGTGGTAAAAGTAGTGACACCAAAATACTGCACTGTGCCATAGTCGGCCAGAGCTTCCATCATCGCCAGCGCAGCTCCGGTTAATATGGCTGGGCGAGCGACTGGCAAAGCCACTTTCCAGAAATGCTGACGGGGTGTTAAACCTAAGGTACGACTGGCTTCAAGTAATGAGCCGGATTGCTGACGAAAAGCGGTGCGGGCCAACATATACACATAAGGATAAAGCACCAGCGACAGCATCAGAATAGCGCCGGGCAAAGAGCGGATTTCAGGGAAATAATAATCGCCGTACGACCAGCCAAACCAGAGCCGCAGCTGGCTTTGCACAGGCCCGGCAAAATCTAATAAACCTGTATAACTGTATGCCATGATATAAGCCGGAATAGCCATAGGCAGCAGCAATAACCACTGCACCACAGAGCGGCCGACAAACTGATAACGCGCCACAGTCCAGGCTGTTAAAGTACCTATGCCAGCGCTTAGCACAGCCACACCCAAAGCCAACAGCAGAGAGTTAGTGACATAGTCGGCCAGCACTGTATCAAACAAATGCGCCCAAAGTTCAGGCTGAGGACTGAACAAAGACCCAAGCACCACCAGCACGGGCACAGCCAATAGCAAGGCAAACACTGTTACAGTCCGGCTGAATAAAGGGCTCGTCAAACGAAATATGTCCTTCTCAAAAAACCTTACTCTAAGAAAACGTAGGGGCGACCTTAATGGTCGCCCTTCTATAGCTTTAACACTGGGTACTCAGGCTAAATTTATTTCCAGCCTGCTTTGTCCATTACAGTGATTGCTTTGGCGTTCAATTCACCTAAGGTCGACAATTGTAACTGGTCTGCCTTAAATTGCCCAAAAGATTCAAGTCGTTGGCTCCATTTTACCCCCTGCACTACAGGGTACTCGTGGTTCACTTCAGCGTACCAGCTCTGGGCTTCAGGTTTGACCATATATTCCAACAGCTTCACAGCTTCAGTTTTGTTGGGTGCATATTTAGCCACACCAGCGCCAGAGATATTAATATGAGCGCCGCGGTCCTGCTGATTTGGCCAGAATACTTTCACAGCTTCAGCTGCAGCTTTATCACCGGCCTCATCAAACATGCCACCTAAGTAGTAAGTGTTAGCAATGGCGATATCACAAACACCAGCGGCTGCTGCTTTGATCTGGTCACGGTCACCACCTTTAGGTGGCTGAGCGAAGTTTTTGACAAAACCATTGGCCCAGGCCTGAGTTTTTTCTTCACCCAACTGAGCTATTAAAGCGGCTACCATCGACTGGTTATAAATATTGTCAGAAGAGCGGATGCAAATTTTACCTTTCCATTTTGGGTCGGCCAAATCTTCAACTGTGCTTAATTGCTCTGGTTTTATTTTGCCCGGCACGTACATCACAGGGCGCGCGCGCATAGTTAAACCAAACCACTGTTGTTCTGGGTGGCGTAAGCTTGCCGGAATAGCCTCGGTCAGTACTTTAGAATCCACTGCCTGCAATAAGCCCTGAGTTTCAGCGCGGTATAAACGACCTACATCCGTACTGATCAACAAATCGGCCGGGCTGTTACGACCTTCACTTTGCATACGGCTGATCAGTTCATCCGGCTTACCGGTGATCAGGTTTACTTTAATACCTGTTTCCTGACTGAATTTATCCAGCATTGGCTTAATCAGTTCTTCCTGACGGCCAGAATACACATTCACTTCTGCTGCCTGAGCCAAAGCAGCTGCAGACAAAGCCACTGCAACTAAAGATTTTTGCCACAATTTCATCGGATACTCCGTTGAGGTTCACTGAAAGTTGCAGCAGTATAGCCACAAACAAGAACCATTCTCAAATAACAAAAGCAATTTTGCTGCAAATTATCACTTTAAAGGGTTAAAGCGTGGTCACTGAATCCGGTCTGTATATGGCAGGTTACAAAGAACGGACTAGAAGCAGATACAGCTTGTAATAATAGTTAGTAAAGATTGAGCTGCGATTTGTTGCTGTGTCAGGAAAACTACTCTAATTTAGACGCTTAAGCTGGCAAGCCCAGACAAACTGCTGTTATTTGTTAGCCATCTATTTGTTATTCATCCGGAGCTGGTATGGCACCTGAAATACAAGCTAAATTTGCCAGCTATCCTGTACAGGCTCAACGACAGCTTGAGTATGTTCGCGGTCTGATTTTTACTGTGGCAGCAGAAAATGCCTTGGGTACAGTGGAAGAAAGCCTGAAATGGGGAGAAGCCAGCTATCTGGTCAAAGGCGGCAGCCCAATCCGGATAGACTGGAAAGCAAAAACCCCGGCTGTGATACAGATCTATTTTCATTGCCAAACCAGTCTGGTTGAAACCTTCAGAGAGATATACCGGGATGAATTTAGCTATGAAGGAAAAAGAGCACTGGTGCTGCCGTTAGATACGGCGATAAAAAAAGGGCCATTAAGCCACTGCCTGCAGCTGGCATTAAAATACCATAGCCTGAAACACCTTCAGCTACTTGGGGCCTGATCAGGTAACAAGATATAACAATCAGCATTGCAACAAGCCATAAGTGCTGAATTCACAACAAGTTGCCCGCATTTGATGGTTGGGTTGGCTAATAAGGACAAAACAAATTGAGTACATGGAAAAACAAAACTGAACTGGCAAACCCAATCGGATTTTGGTTATGCATAGGCCTTGCCATAGGCTCCGGATTAGGTGTCGCTGTCGGACATTTCGCCTTAGGTATAGCTGCTGGCATACTGACAGGCGCGGTGATTGGTTATTTGCAGAAGCAACATAAAGCTGAAACTGATAAATGAGCTCACTCAGAAATGAATACACCCACTTATTTGATTTGGCTGCAGCGAGTTACTGCGCTTAACTACAAAGGATCTCAGAAATGAAAAAATATATGGTTATCGAGAAGTTTAAACCAGGTTGTATCGAAGCTAATTATCAAAGATATAACAGTCAGGGTCGTATGTTCCCTGAGGGCCTGCATTACCTGAATTCCTGGGTCAATAAAGAGCTGAATGTCTGCTACCAACTGATGGAATCCAATGACAGTGAGCTTTTTTATCAGTGGTTTAAGAAATGGGACGACTTTGTTGATTTTGAATTAGTGCCGCTTGATTAATTCAGGGGTTGAAACTAACTCAGGCTTTAATTTCAGCACCAGCCGATATAAATCCTGAGCTTGCTGATTGGGTAGTGCTGCCAGTGTGACTGTGCCATTGGCCGTACTGAATTTAACCTGCACCAGGTGTTGTCGGCGAAAAAATAAGGATTGCACCAGCTGTACTTTTTGTACCTGCCGCAGCGGCAGTACCTGCCAGAACTGGCCAAGGCCACCATGCCACAGGTACAACACCTGATCCTGCACACAGAATCCATGCCAACGACGGTAGGCCCACCAATCGGCCAACAGCCAGAGTACTGCAGCCAACAGCACCAGAGCGCCCGTGCTGAAAGCGACCACTCCGGTTTGCCACAGAGCAACACAAAGCAAACTAAGTAATACGGCAATGAGGCCCCTGATCAACAACAAGCGCTGAAAATAAACTGGCACATAAGGCTGTAAAGGGAGTCGCCGGATCTCAGACAGGGCTAACAGCTGTTGTGCCTTTAATTGCTGATTAATGTCATCGCCGGTTTGCCCTAACAATACAAACTTACTTCTCTGGACCTGAGCATTGGTAAAACCATGGAAAATAAGCGAAAAATGCCCAAGAATCCGCGCCAGCCACGGCTGATTAACAGTCATCATCTGCACCCGTTTTGCATGAATGCGCTGGGATTTTTTTAATACAGCGCCTTGGGTCAGTTGCAGTTGTCTTTCATCACGTAAAAACCGCTGTGGATAGAGCCAAATCAAGGTCATCAGCAGCAACACCAAGGCAACCAAGAGCAGCACGCTCAGGCTTGCCGCTAGTTGCAGTGTAAAACTTTGCTGTAGCCCCGACTCTTGCAGCACTTCATGGCCTTGTGCAAACAAGTGATCAAACCGCTTACCACTCAGCTGTGACTGCGCCGCCCCTAAAACCGCCACTAACGGCAACCACAAATGTTTGTTGTATAAAGTCGCGAGCCAAACCCGCACAAATGGTGTCGAAGGCAATGCTTGATCAACCTGCACACCGCCTTGCAACAAGGCCAGTTGCTCTGACGTCACGCCGGTCAGATAAAACTCTTGTTGTTGGCTGCCTGCACTATCCAGACTGACAGTAAATAACCGCAACGGCCGGAAGTAGAAGGGTTGCTGAACTTGCAGCTCCTGAATACGCGATTTTGCCAATAGCAGATGGTCTTTTTGCAGCACGCCGCGCCGTAACTCTACGCCTTGGCTTGACACCCGAAACAGGGTGTAGCGCCAGCTCAACAAAGCACTGCCCAGAACTAACAGAGTCAAGCCTGTGATCCAATAGGGAGCATAAGCCTGAAAGTTGCTACTAAAAGACAAATAAGCGCCACCAATGATCACACCCATCCATTGCACCACGGCTTTTACCAGCAGCGGCAACAGTGCCCAAACAGAGCTACGCTGCCACTCTTCAGATAGAACCTGCTGTGCTGGTATCTCAGTGTCCGGCATCAATATCTCCTCGCGGGATCAACAAACTAAGCTGCTCACTCAGCGCCTGTGCCACGGCATATTCAATATCAGCCAGCGCAGCTTCCGCTTCCATACCACCAGCGGTATAAACTTTTAGTGTGGCCAGCCCAAAACGTTTTTGCAGTGGCCCCTGGCTGATAGTGACATGTTGCACTCTATGCAAAGGGATCAGCACAGCTTTGCGCCAGAGCACGCCGGATTGCAGCAGAAAATCCTGAGTACGGAGTAAAAATCGCGAGTGCCGGATGTCCAGGGGTAACCAGAACCAACTGGTCAGAAAAAGCAGTCCGGTCAGGCCCCAACACAGTGGAAACAGCCAAAATGCCCATTCTGAGCCCCACCACCACTGCATCATAAGTAATACGGCCACCACAACCAGCAAAGTCAGCAGCCAGCTGCACCGTCTTTTGGTTAAAGCCTGTGCAGGTAACACCAACCACTGATCTGGTAAAGGGCCGGACAAGCACTGGTCGTGCAGAAATCCGGCATCAAGCAGTTGATTGGTCATGGCAAAGCTTCCTTATTTCTCAATAACGCCAGCATAACGCAAAGGCGTCAGGCAAGGCTAATCCGGTTCTGACTAAATTTAAGTTTACATATGGAAAAGCATATATAAACTGATACATATCATTTTCCATATATATTGATTTCAATCATGCTACTTGAGCCTGTCACCTTTTTTAAAGCACTGTCGGACGAAACCCGGCTACGTTGTTTGCTGCTTATTCAGCATGAACAGGAGCTTTGTGTGTGTGAACTGGTGGCCGCTTTAGCCGATAGCCAGCCCAAAATATCCCGTCATTTAGCCCAGTTGCGCCGCGATGGCATTCTGCTCGACCGCAAACAAGGCTTGTGGGTCTATTACCGTTTAAATCCTGAACTGCCAGACTGGGCTCTGTTGTGCATGCAACAGACAGCGGCCGCACATTCTGATTGGCTGGCAGTAAACCAGCAGCAACTTTGTCAGATGGGCGACAGACCAGAGCGGCAAAAAGGCTGTTGTTAAGTTTTTCATTACTTTGTTTTAGAAGGTTTTTATGCAAAAAATTAAAGTAGGTATTAACGGTTTTGGCCGTATTGGCCGTTTGGCATTACGAGCCGCCTTTGACTGGCCTGAATTTGAGTTTGTGCAGATCAACGACCCGGCCGGCGACGCTGCAACTTTTGCCCATTTACTGAACTTCGACTCAGTGCATGGCCGCTGGTTAAATCAGGCTGAAGCCGAAGGCAATACAGTGATTATCAAAGGCCAGCGTATTGCAGTCACGCATAATAAAGCTATTGCAGACACCAATTGGTCGGGTTGCGATATAGTCATTGAATGCTCGGGCAAAATGAAAAGCTCAGCCCAGCTGCAGGGCTATTTAGATCAGGGCGTTAAACGTGTAGTGGTCAGCGCGCCAGTAAAAGAAGCCGGTGTATTAAACGTGGTGATGGGGGTGAATCATCAGTTATTTGACGCTGCTGTGCATAAGATAGTGACTGCGGCCAGCTGCACCACTAACTGTCTGGCTCCTGTGGTGAAAGTGATCCACGAAAAGCTGGGCATTAAACACGGCTCTATCACCACTATTCACGACTTAACTAATACCCAGTCTATTCTGGATACACCCCATAAAGACTTACGCCGCGCCCGCGCTTGTGGCAGCAGCTTAATTCCAACCACTACAGGTTCAGCTACTGCTATTACCGAAATATTCCCCGAACTCAAAGGCCGCTTAAATGGTCATGCAGTGCGGGTGCCGCTTGCCAACGCGTCTTTAACCGACTGCGTATTTGAAGTAGAACGCGCCACTAGCGCAGAAGAAGTAAATGCCTTATTAAAAGCAGCTTCACAACAAGAGCTGAAAGATATTCTGGGCTACGAAGAGCGGCCTTTGGTGTCCGTCGATTATAAAACAGACCCACGATCCAGCATTATCGATGCTTTATCCACTATGGTGATTAACGGCACTCAGGTAAAAATTTACGCCTGGTACGATAACGAATGGGGTTACGCTAACCGCACAGTGGAGTTAGCCAAACTGGTTGGTTTAGCTGATCAGGCTTAATAAGAGGCAGGTTTTTAATTATGCAGACAGCACTGAAGCAATATATGGTAGTTACAGGCAACTACTGGGCTTTTACCCTGACAGATGGCGCTTTGCGTATGCTGGTGCTGCTGCATTTTTATAAACTTGGCTACAGCCCCTTAGAAATTGCTTCGTTATTTGTGTTTTACGAGCTATTTGGCGTGATCACTAACTTGTTTGGTGGCTGGCTGGGCGCTCGTATTGGTTTGAATAAAACCATGAATATAGGGCTGTTTTTACAAATAGCAGCGCTGTCGATGTTATTGGTTCCAGCACAGTGGCTACTAGTGCCCTGGGTGATGGCAGCTCAGGCATTATCTGGTGTCGCCAAAGATTTAAATAAAATGAGTGCCAAAAGCTCGATTAAATTGTTGGTGCCGCAGGACTCCCAAAGCAAGCTGTATCAATGGGTAGCGATACTTACAGGTTCGAAAAATGCACTTAAAGGTGTTGGCTTTTTTATTGGCGGTTTTTTATTAACTCAATTAGGTTTTCAAGCCGCTGTGGCGGTCATGGCTGGCGCTTTAGCTTTGGTTTGGTTGCTCAGTTTAGTGCTGCTGAAAAAGGACTTGGGTAAAAGCAGTTACAAACCCAAATTTAAAGACATGCTGTCGAAAAGTGGCCCTATTAATTTGTTATCCGCCGCCCGTTTATTTTTATTTGGCGCGCGCGATTTATGGTTTGTGATAGCACTGCCGCTGTTTTTAGCTCAACAACTGGCCTGGAGCCAGCAGGCTATAGGCACTTTTTTGGCATTGTGGATTATTGGTTATGGGGTGGTACAAAGCCTGGCTCCATTCATTACAGGTAAAAAAGCAGGCAAAGTACCGGGCCGTTGGGCCGCTGTTGGCTGGGCTTTAGCACTTTGTCTGATCCCGGCTGTGTTGGCGAAACTATTACCACTGCCCTTCCCAACGGAAACCTTGTTAGTCTCGGTGTTGCTGTTATTTGGTGCTGTATTTGCTGTTAATTCATCGCTGCACAGCTATTTGATTGTCAGCTATGCCAAATCTGATGGCGTATCACTGGACGTGGGTTTTTATTATATGGCCAACGCCATGGGCCGCTTAATTGGCACTCTGTTGTCGGGTTATTTGTATCAAACCCAGGGGTTAGAAGCTTGCCTGGTCTGGTCCAGCGGTTTTATTCTGGCCACTGTGCTGTTGTCCTGCTTTTTGCCTAAGGCTAAGGCTGAACAGAAAAACAATGATGCCATTTAGCCAAAACTGGCCCGCACATCCGCTATGGTGATAAAAAGCTTATGTTCAGCATCCTCAAAGGAGCGAAAGCCATACTTTTGATAAAAACCTTTGGCTCCGTCTTTTGCATCCACAATAATGATAGGGAAACCTACTGCATCACTGGCTTGCAGTAGTTTTTTAAGTGCGTCAATCAACAACCACTCACCTATTTTCTGACCTTTGTATCTTTCATCCACAGCAAGCCGTGCTATCAGGCCACCTGATGTTGAAGAGTGGTGCTTTTTCTGCAATGCCGCCGGAAGACTCTGCATATCTACCGGAGTCATGCTCAGGGTATAAAAACCGACAATGTGTTGGGAATTGGTTTTATCTTCAAGCACAAAAGTACGGGTATTGTCTTTTTTACTTTGCTGGCTTGCCATGACTTTTAAGTAATTGTTTAACGCATCGATGCCACAATTAAATCGATTTCTGTCGTGTTTCGATTTATCCAGCAACAGGCTTTGCATTATTGAACTTTGCCTTCATAACGGGCAAATGCAGCCGCCAGATGAGTATGAACACTAGCCGGGTTATCAAGCGCTTCCATCAACAGTAAGGCGTCTCGTTCGGAAAGCTTCAGCTTTTGCTCACGCTCAATAATTTGTTTGGCTTTCTCAACTGCTGCGCTCAGCACAAAAGAATTTATGCTCGATACTCCTGTGATAGCCGCCGCTTTAGCTAGCAAGTTTTGGGTTTCACTATCAACTCTTGCTGTAATACGAGGTGGTGTAGTCGCCATTATTTAATCTCCCGTGCCAAAGTGGCACTTTGATAAATTATCTGCCTCTCCTGATGAAAGATCAAGCCGCGTGTCAAAGTGGCACCTTGTATGACAGAACATACATATAACGGAAACATTGTGCTCTTTCTACGTCGATCAATGACCGGGCTAAGAGGCTGTCATCGCACTAATGATCACCTGTTGCAGATCCTGCAGCGGCAGCGGGTCTTTGTCTTTAAAATTAATACAACCCTTGCCGCATTTGATGTTTGGGTGTTTTTGCTGAAACTGCAGTAAATGTTCAGCCGAGCAGGTGTATAACGACACATAAGCTTTCTGATTAGCCACAGCCACCCAACCTTGTTGCCACTGGTAAGTTGGTATGCTATACCCAAGTGACTTCAAGATGCAGAATTCAGCGGGAGAAAAAAGCACTTTAGGCAAGGCAGCTGTTGGAAGCTCTAGTGGTTCTAAAGCGACAACAGTTAACGCGGCATAAAGCGCTTTTAGCCCCGCCCGAAGGGAGTCGCTGGGCGATTGCACTGCGGTGTTAGCCTGTCTCACAAGGTAGCCGACATTGCTTCG
>JAHKAA010000016.1 GCA_018825965.1 Gammaproteobacteria bacterium | reverse complement strand
TCCTGGCTTCGCTTAACAGTTTTATAGGTTCCGGTTGGCTCGCTGTTTCGCATTTAACCGGTTTAGTTTTTAATACCAGCAGCTTGCCGTTGTTCGGGTTTGCCAGTGCGGCAAGCCGCGATAGTTCAGTGTAGGCTGCTACAAGGCCAGTCAAGCGACGCCAAACAACGTCGCGCTTGCTGGCAGCGTTATATGTTCAGAGGGTTCCATGTTTTTGCCAGTTGATATTTATAAAAAAACGCTCCGAGTATTGGGGTTTATCTTTATCTGCGTTGGTTTGCTTTTTGGGTATACCGCTTTACAAGCGATTCTAGATCCAAATGTAACCATTAATTTAAATGGCATAGTAAGAAATGACATCGAGGCAAAAATGGGAAACTTAATTTTGCCCATTATTTTCGTACTTATCGGCCTTTTACTGTGCCTTGCTAAAGGCGAAACTTTGGCAAATGTTCACAAAATAAGAGAAAGCTTCTGGTCAATATTTCATGGTAAATAGCACAACATATAACAAGGCGCTATTGTCGCCGCTATTGCGGCTGGGACGGCTTACGCTGCGCTCCAGCCGCCCCAAAGCTGCTATGAAATATATTCTGCTCATTTTGATGTTCGCCACTCAAACAGCTTTTGCTGGAGTAGATCTGGTTAAAGTCGACAAATCCGAAAGGAAAATGTACTTATTGTCAGCCGGTGAAATAGTGAAGGTTTATGACGTTGCCCTTGGATCCAATCCTAAAGGACATAAAGAACAAGAGGGTGACGAAAAGACGCCTGAAGGTGAATACACGCTTGATTACAAGAAAGAAGACTCTTCATTCTACAGATCCATGCGTGTTAGCTATCCAAACGAAGTTGATATAGCTAATGCTGAGAAAAATGGCGTTTCGCCAGGCGGTTTTATTATGGTTCATGGCCAGCCTAATTGGTTAGGTTGGTTTGCTCCAATTGCACAGCGCTTTAATTGGACAAACGGCTGTATTGCTATTACAAACTCCGAAATGGATGAATTTATGGAGTTGGTAAATGTCGGTACAAAAATTCAAATTGAGTGGTAGGCATGTAACAAGTGCAGTCAGCAACGCCCCTTTGGAACTGGACCTCGCTACGCTCGGCCGCTGCTGTAACGATAATGTATTTAAATCACTCAAAGTTGACATGCAGCACCTAAACGTAAACCAAGATAGTCGTCTTCAAATCACTCCGTATGTGAGGTTATGTGTTACAGACGATATCAACCAACAGCAGTGATTTTTTGTGAGTGAATCCAATGGGTACGTTCATTTTGAATCTGCTCCATTAACGCAATTCAAACTAAGAGAGTAACCTATGACCGATAAAATTCCTTGCTTGCAAGACTGGCAAGGTTACAAAGACGATATTGATGCCCGCTATGCTTTTAAGATTTTCTTCGGCAAAACTCTTGCAGAGCTACAACCCCTGTTCAAGCGGAATGTGATTGAGCGTACCGATGAACTGCAGTTTATGCCAGTGAGAGCTTTTCAATATTATATTTTTGCGTTGCGTGACTATATAGTTGATGAGCAGTACAGTTCCGACGACAGTGATTGTGCCGTCGATTGTTATTTTAATCTGGTTCAAGCAAAGCTTGATGCTGCACCAGAGGCTATTGTACCTGTAATGGAGCTGTTGCTGCCTTCGCTGCATTTTATTTCTGACAATGTTGCAGCTTATCAAATCGATGAAGATATCTATGGTTCCATTCCACAAAGGCTGCAAACTCTATTACAACGCTATCGGCAATTGCGCTGCTGATCTGGTCATACTGCACCTCGCTAATCCGCTTAGAAGAACCCTCAACTAAAAGTTTCAGGCCAAACGGGCACTATTACTACTCAATTCAAATGCTCACTATGCAGCCAGTTGATCAGTTCAATAGCTGGCATAGGCTTGGCAAATAAATAACCCTGGATCAGATAACACTGGCGGCTGCTGAAGAAAGCCAGTTGCTGTTCGGTTTCTACACCTTCAGCGACACAACTCATACCTAAGCTGCCAGCCATCGACAAAATAGCTTCGATAATGGTTTCATCATCCGGATCTATGCCGATGTCCTTAACAAAACTGCGGTCAATTTTAATGGCGTCTATTGGCAGCTCTTTTAAGTATTTTAACGACGAATAACCAGTTCCAAAGTCGTCCAAAGCCAGTTGAATACCCAACTCACTTAATGCCAGCATAGTGGTAATGGCTTTTTCGTGGTCGCGCATCAGTGCACTTTCGGTCACTTCATAACGCAAGCAAGAGGCGGGCAACTGGTATTTATTCAGCAGATTCTCAGTATGTTCCGCCAGAGACAGTTGTTCTAAATGACTGGTGGATAAATTCACCGACAAATACAAATCTAATCCGGCCTGACGCCATTGCTGCAAATCAACCAAAGCCCTTTCCAGCAAAGATAAAGTCATAGGAATGATTAAACGTAAATCTTCTGCCATAGGAATAAATTCGGTTGGCGGAATCAGGGTGTTTTTATGACTCCAGCGCATTAATACTTCCACCCCTATCACCGACTGGCTGCGGCAATCGACAATAGGCTGGTAGTAGTTAATAAATTCGCCGTCTTTAAAGGCTTGTCTGAGCTGGGTTTCTTTTGCCAGTTGCATATGGGCTTTTTCGTTCATTTCGGCAATAAAAAACTGGAAGTTGTTCCGGCCCAAATCTTTAGCGTGATACATGGCCACGTCAGCATGTTTTAATAACGAATTAGCGTCCATGGCATCGTCAGGATACACAGCTATACCTATGCTGGGCGAGACGCTGACGGTATGGGTGCCTAACTGCATAGGCTCGCCAATAGATTGCAGCATTTTGCGGGCTACATGGCTGATATTGTCATCGTTTTTATAGCTCTCCAGCAATACCACAAATTCATCACCACCTAAACGAGCTATGGTATCTGTTTCTCTTAAAGTGGCGCGCAAACGTCTGGCGACTTCCTGCAGTAATTGATCGCCGACATCATGGCCTAAAGAGTCGTTGATCTGTTTAAACTTGTCGAGATCGATAAAACACAAAGCCAGAGATTTTTTAGCCCGTTTAGCCTGATCTATGCCATGTTGAATACGATCCATCAGCAAAGTGCGGTTAGGTAGGCCTGTTAAAGAGTCGTAGCTGGCTAAATAACGTAATTCTTCTTCTGCTACTTTTTGCGCTGTGATGTCGGTAAACACCAATACAAAAAACTCTACTTTATCCACATCACCTATAGCGCTGATATTAATCAGGGCTGGGCGCTCTTTACCGTCAGGTGTATGCACCAGTTCTTCCCCTTGCCAGTGCTGATTGACGGTTAAACCTCGTAACAACGAAGTGTAAAAACGACGACGTTGCAGGCTAATGCCCAGATGATGGGTTTTTGGGCTAACCAGATACTGATCAACAGAACCAAAGACATCCGCAAAAGACTGGTTCGCAGCTATCACTCTTTGGCTGGCATCTAAAATCACCACCCAGTCACGGGTTTGCTGAAACGCCTCACCAAAAAGCCGGGCTTTTTCCTGATTCGCTCTGGTTTCGGTAATGTTGCTAAAGGTACCAATGACCCGTTCTGGCTGACCTTCATCATCCACTTCAGCCACTTTTCCTATGTCGCGGAACCACAACCATTTGCCATTTTTATGCTGCATACGGTAGGTGTGATCAAAGGTTCTATCCGGCGTTTGCATCAGTTTTAGCCAGGCTTGCTGGTAAGCGTCTTTGTCTTCCGGGTGCAATAAAGATAAATGTTGGCTCATCGCCAGCGGATTGAGCGCTTCCTGATAACCCAGCATGCTATGAATACGGGAGGCAAACATAATGTTTTTGCGGGCATGCCATTCCCAGGCTCCACTGTCGATGGAATCCAGCGCTTGTTTTAAGCGTTGTTCACTGGCTGTCACTTTGGCATGAGCTACTTTGAGCATACGTTGCTGTTTTTGCCGGGTTCGCAAATAAAACAGCATCACAATCAGGGTGACTGAAGCGTAAGCCATATAGGCCCAATAACTGAGCCAGGGAGCAGGTTCTACTTTAAGACGCAGAGTCGCCACTTCGCTTTCGAGGCCTGTCACCGGCGATACAGCCACTACATTAAACTGATAATCGCCCGGCGTGAGTTGAGGGAACATAACAGAACTTGAGCTTTGCTCCGGAAAGACTAAACGTTGCGGGCCGTCCAGCCAATAACGGTAACGCATTTTTCCACTGTCCCTGAAATTCAGGCTGGAATAACTGATGGTTAAACCCTGGCTGTTATAAGGCAAACTAAAAAACTGACCGGATAGATCAGTGAGCGGGCTTTCTACAGGCGAAGACAATAAATCCAGCTGTGTAATGACAATACGGGGTTTGCGCCTGGGTTCTGTCAATTGAGCCGGTGATAGCAGGTTCACTCCGCGAATGGAGCCAAACGCCATCTCGCCATTGCTTAAGCTTTGACTACTTTGGCTGATAAATTCATTACTGGACAGGCCATCTTTTTTACTGAATTGCTCTATATGCAGAGTATCAACATTTAACGAAGAGACACCATGCAAGCTGGAAAACCAGATATGGCCCAGCTGATCGCGGTTCACCGCATAAATCACATTGGTGTTGAGCTTGTTTTTACTGTGAAAATGATGCTTCAGCTGCATAGTTTTTGCATCAAAAGCCAGTAAACCTATATCTGCAGCACTGAACCATAAAGTATTGTTTTTATCCAAAGCCATCTGATCGGCAAAACGCATACTAAAAGCTGTACTTACTTCAGCCTGATACAACAGCTTTAACTCTGTTGTTTTTTCATGGTAGGCCCAGAGTTTTTCATAAGCGGATAACACCAGCCAGTCCGGTTGACCTGGCCATTTACCTAATACAGCACGAACCTCGCTGGCGGGCAACTTTTGCTTTAGTGCAGTGAGCTCTTCTACTTGCCCTGTTTCCACCTGGTACTGATAAAAGCTTTCTCTGGTCAGCAAATAAAAGGGCTGTTGCTGATTCAGCCAACTGCCGGGCCGCGCTTTGTTCAGCACTGCCTGTTCTTCAGGCCCTGCGACAGGGGCTTGCTGCAGTTCTTTATGTTGACTGGAGAAATAGTTCAGGCCACTGGAGGATAAAAACCATAAGTCACCGGCTTTATCCATAGATAAATTCATAATAGTACTGGTATGCCAGACGGCTTTTGGATCCGGGTTCACCAGAAAATGCTGAACCTGCTGAGTTTGCAGATTTAATAAGTTCAGGCCATTGCGACTACCCAACCACAATTCTTCCCTGCTTTTTTCAGCTATGGCAGTAATTTTGTCATTACTTAAAGCTGCAGGTCCTGTGTGACTGAAATTGCGAATGGCTTTGCTGCGTGGATGCCAATAATAAGCACCATCAAAACGACTCCCCAGCCAATAACCACCCTGACCATCATCCTGCAAAGCCACTATATTGTCGTCAGACAAATTAAAACTACTTTCGCTGAATTTCAGCACCAGCTCTGTGCTGTTTTGTTCTGGTGTATAACGCAACAAACCACGTTCTGTCGCTACTAATAAATGATCAGACTGGATCTTAATTTGCCAGATATTAGGCCCGGCAATCAGCTCTTTGCTCGCCGGAGTTTGCCCTGTTTGTAAAAACTGTTTTATGGCCGACAGTTCCAGTTGATACAAGCCTTCGACAGTACCCACCAACAGATGTTGATCCTGAATTTGTAAGGCTTTTACATGGCGCTGATAGTCCAGTGACTGACCAGGGGGCAAATGAGGCACCAGCTTTAGTTGTTGAGTGCTTTGATCATAGAGGACTAAGCCATGACTGGTCCCCAGCAGTATCCAGTCCGGGGTTTGCAACAACACGCGGATATTGGCCTCTGCTAATGCTATATCGGCCAACCTGGCTAACACAGTCAGTTGGCTGTTGTCTGTCTGATAGCTGTAGAGCTCTGTTCTGCTGCTCAGCAGCAAGTGTTCGTCATCGGATTGTATTAAATTGACGAAGCGGTTTTGCAGTGTTGCAGTACCGGGCAAGGCGGCATGCAAAAATAACTGAGCTTTCAGCGGATCAAAAGCATATAAGCCTGAACGTGGGGCCAAAGCCCATAATCTTTGTTTTGCGTCTAATACTAATTGAGTAAAAGCCAGGCTTTGTAATTGAGGGGAGTCTGCACCAATCAGCAGGTTTTGATAGCCGTCGTAGCGGTTTAATCCCGCATCTGTAGCTATCCATAAGAAGCCCTGACGGTCGAGTAATAAATCATTGACTGAACCCTGAGATAAGTTTTGATCCGGCGTTAATGGCTGCAATAGCGGCTCAGCCATTGCAGATTTGCAAAGGCAACAGAGCAGCAACAGGCCGCAAACATAGCGCACTAAGGCTAAAACAGGCAAAACTATTCCTCTGAAGGTATGGTTGTTATTGTTATAGGTGTCAATCTGGTGCAAGAGGCCTAAGAAAATACAGCGAATGGCGTTACAAAGTCCAGCATAGTTCCAAAGAAATTTACAAAAACAGAAAGCTTGTTAATAGATCAGCCACAGGCTTTGTAACAAGCTGAAAATAAACACAAGAAGGGCGGAATAAAGCTGGAATTGCCGGTTTAATTTCAGTGACCCAAGCATGTCATTCACTTGAGGTAAGGGAGTTGGTCCAAGCCGTTGGCGCTGATTTTTCTGGTGCTGATAGATCACAGGGCCTGCCAGATTTACCCGCAAGGCAGAAGCTAAAGCACCCAGAATAAGCAGATGTGGCAAGCAGAGTTTCAGCTTGGCGGCCTGACGCCATTGCCGCACAGCGCCTGTAACATCCGTCAGCATAGCCAGCAACAACGCTGTGATCAGGCTGGCGGGAAAACTGGCCCATTGGGTTAACAAAGAGGCTGGGCGGCCAAAATAGCGGAAATTGCTGTGTTTATCATTCCATTGTTGATTGCACAGCAGCAGCAAACGATAGGCCACAGCAGCTAAACCGCCGCCAATTAAAAACCAGAAACTGACTCCTATCCATTGTTTGGCGGTACGAAGCCATAGCATTTCGATAGTGGCTTTGCATAAGCCTGTGCTGCTTAAACTTTGGGTTTGGCGTAACACCAAAGGTTGCAATAAATCTTTGGCTCTGCTGTTTTGTTGCTGACTGACTGCCAAAGCTATTTTGTGACTTTGTTTGCGGTAATAAACAAAATCCAGACAAAAATACAGCAGCAGGCCATCCAGCACCAAAGGCCAGTCCGATAACCAGTACAAAGGGGCCAGTAAAGCTAAAGTGGGTAAGATCACCACAGCCAAAGCTAAACTGCCGGAAATTAACTGCTGACTGCTGGCTCTATTTGGATCAGGGTGAACTTTAGCGGCCAGTTGTTTCGCAAAAATGCGGAAAAAAGTTAAAGGCTGATAATCCTGCGGCAAAAGCACCAGACTGCCGGGCAACCAAATGCACAGCAGTATCAGTGGATAAGCCGAAAGATCAGTCAGCCAGTACGGCATTTAGTTTAACTGAACTGTTTTAAGGTTTTTCAGCAGTTCCAGCACCATGGCTGAACTGTTTTTAGAGGCAATTTCTAAATAAGCTTCAAAAGAGGTAGGTGACTCTTTGCCTGCTATATCACTTAAGCTGCGGATCACCACAAATGGAGTATTGAGCTGATAACAAGCCTGAGCTATGGCAGCGCCTTCCATTTCTACCGCCAGCATAGTGGGAAATTCAGCACGGGTTTTGGCAATACGCTCAGGTTGGCACATAAAGACATCACCTGTGGTGATTAAGCCTTTTTTTGTTTTACAAAAACCTAAGGTAGCTATGCTTTGCTCTGCCGCGCTAATCAAAGCCGGATGCGCTGTAAAAGCTGCAGGCATACGGGGCACCTGACCAATTTCATAACCAAAAGCTGTCACATCCACATCGTGATGCCGTACTTCAGATGAAATGACTACATCACCTACATTTAATTCAGGATCAAAACCACCTGCCGAGCCTGTATTGATCACACAATCAGGTTTAAATTGGCTAATCATTAAGGTTGTCGCTACAGCTGAAGCCACTTTACCTATGCCTGATTGCACTAACACGACCTCAGTGTCGGCCAGACGACCCTGGTAAAACTCATAGTCGGCCAGTTTGACGCTGGTCATATCGCTTAACTGAGCTTTTAAAATTGCAATTTCCGGCTCCATGGCGCCGATAATACCCACAAGTTGCATCTGCCGATCCCCTCTGAAAGAAAGAGGCAGATGATAACATCCGCCCCCCATCTCTTAACAGTACAACTTTTTAGAGCGATTTATGAATAGCTATGGTTTTGGCTTGCTGGTTATTGGTCAGAGTTCCGGCCTGATAATCACGGATAGCCTGTTCAACTTCCTCTGGCTTGTTCATCACAAAAGGACCGTATTGCACGACGCTCTCTTTGATAGGTTTAGCAGCTAACAGGATAAAACGAGCTTTGTCCTGCGCCGAGACTGTCACTTTATCGCCATCTGTTAATACTGCGCCGTGATGATTAGCCACCTTTAAGCCTTCCACAAAAACCTCGCCTTCAAAAGGATAAACATAAGCGTTATGACCAGTCGTGACTGGAAAAGTCAGACTTTGGCCTGCTTCTAACTGCACATCCAGATACAAAGGTTCAGTCGATAAGCCAAAAATAGGACCACGAACAATGTTGCCATTCAGATCGGTTTCGCCTGCTATCACTTTGACAAAACTCTGCGCCGTTAAATTCACCAGCGGAATATCAGCAGATGGAATATCAATATAAGCGGCGTCTTTCATTTTTTCTGCGGCAGGTAAATTGATCCACAGCTGAAAACCACGCATCAGGCCAGATTCCTGCTGTGGCATTTCTGAGTGAATAATGCCGCGGCCCGCTGTCATCCACTGTACACCACCACTGGTTAAATGGCCTTTATTGCCCAAATGATCTTCGTGCAGCATATGACCATCGAGCATATAAGTGACAGTTTCAAAACCCCGATGTGGATGGGCAGGGAAACCTGCGATGTAGTCGTCGGCTTTGTCTGAGCCAAAAGCGTCCAGCATTAAAAACGGGTCCAGTCGCACAGCCTGACTTTGGCCCAGACTACGTTTAATTTTTACGCCAGCGCCGTCAGACGCCAGCATGGCAGGGATCAGTTGTTTTAAAGTACGGGCTGTCATAATTACTTTACCTGGTTAGTAGCTGTTGATAGGTCTATTAAAACAGCTCTTTAATCGAAGCAATAGCGGATAGTTTTGCTTTGAGTGTTCGAAAAATTTGAACGTTCCGCAGTCGCTAGGTGGAATTCATTGATGCGGGCGACCATAAAGGTCGCCCCTACGGATCATGGAAACAAACCCAGGGCCAAAGCTGTAGTTTGTTCATGTTTCAGCAGCCAGTCTTTGCGCTCTAAGCCGCCGGCATAGCCTGTTAAGGTGCCATTGGCTCCTATCACTCTGTGGCAGGGCACAATAATGGTCAGCGGGTTACGGCCATTGGCTGCACCTACGGCCCTTACTGCTTTTGGGTTATTCAGGGCATGGGCAATGTCGCTGTAGCTACGCAGCTGTGCAAAAGGAATTTTGCTCAACTGCTGCCAGACTGCTTGCTGGAATTCAGTGCCAATGGCGGCTAAGGGCAAATCGAATTGCTGCAGTTTTCCTTTAAAATACGCATCAAACTGGGCTTTGCAGTCCTGTAGTAACATATCGTTGCTCTGATCCGGTGCGTCACTTGAATCTCTGAACAACACCGACTCTATGCCTTTTGAATTCGCTGTGATGACTAAAGGCCCTAAAGGGGTGGCAAATTGCAGTTGTTTCATTCAGTAGTCTCCTTCAAAGCAGGGCGGGATAAGCTAAACCACAGCTGAAAGGTGGCATAACTGCGCCAGGGAGCCAGTTGCTCAGGTGTGATATCCCCATGGCGTTTTAAAGCTTTTTGCACACCTAAATCCCCCCCTAACCAGATATCCGGATCGGCAAGGCCACGCATTTTACTGTAGGCCACAGTCCATGGCCCTATGCCTTTGAGTTTTAACCAGTCATCCGGTGTACTCTGTGGTTCAGCAATCACAGTAGCGGCCAGTTGTTTTAAGGTATCGCGTCTGGCTTGTGGCACTTTAAGCATCAGCAATTCGTTTTGAGTGATGGCTTCGGGAGTCGGAAACAGCTTTTTTTCCGGATCATCAGCCAATGGTTCCGCCAATTCTGTTAGTAACCTATTAAGCTGAGTACGGGCGCCTTGCACACTGACTTGCTGACCTAAAATAGCCCGTACAGCTGCTTCAAAAGGGCTCCATAAACCAGGCAGCCGTAAGCCTGGTTCCAGAAAGTCACCAAACACAGGTGCAAGCTGCTGTTCTATCTGTGGCATATTGGCATCTAAATCGGCGAGTTGGCGAATACGTTGCAGTACAGAGGTCAGCTCCTGCTGGCTGGGCCAATCCAGTTTTAGCAACATCACACCTTCTTTGACCGGACTTAACTCAAACCAGCCATGCACCAGTCCTTCTGCGGTAGGCCAGCTAAAAGTTCTGCCATAAGCATCACCTTTCACCCACTCCATGCTATCCAGCGTGCGTTGACGCCAGAAATCGAGCTGAGCTTGCCAGTTTAAAGGCGGCCTGTAACTAAGTTGTAATTCAATCACTGAAGAGTGTCCTGTCATTTTTTTACGGCGAATTTGGCTTGGGTTTAACAGCAACTGCTGCTTAAAGGCATCGTTAAAACGCCGGATACTGTGAAAACCAGATAAAGCGGCGATCTGATGCACAGGCAATTGGCTTTGATGCAACAGTTGCTTGGCCAAAAGCACTTGTTGATACAAGGCATATTGTTTGGGCGCAACCCCTAAATGTTGCTGAAACAGCTTACGTAAATAACGTTCGCTGATGCCAAGGCGCGAAGCTAAAGCGGCCTGATCGCCATGCACCAAAGCTCCTTCTGCTATCAGTTTTAAAGCCCGCCGGACACTGGTTTCCACGCCCAACCAGGCGGGCGACTGTGGCGCACTGTCGGGTCTGCAACGTAAACAAGGCCGGTAACCCGCAGCCGCGGCCGCTGCTGCACAGGAAAAATAACTCACCTGATGTTCAGCCGGAGACTTTGCCGGGCAAATAGTGCGGCAATAAATACCAGTGCTTTTTACCGCAATAAAAAACAGGCCATCAAAACGACTGTCACGCGATAAACGGGCTTGTTGGCAGACCAGGGGATCCAGCATAGCGAAGACTCATCAGCAGAAACTAAACAGAGTGTAACTTGGCGGCAGAAAAAAAGCTGGCCGGATCCGGCACTGAAAGAAAAGCTTTTTCTGAGTTGGATAATAAGATCCGGACTACAGTTTGACTAGAAGACGTGGCTTTTTCTGAGCCGAATATCACGACCCGGACTACAGATTAAATACAGGCGGCTATAGTTAAGCTATGCCTCTGCACTTCTTTAACTTGTGCGAACAGACATTAATGTGAAGGAAAGCTGTATGGAACAACACTTTAATGCTCAGCTAACTCAAGGCTCTGATGACGATGAACTGTTGTTTGCCGTTGATGCTGAAGCGGATGACGATCAGCAACCCAGCTGGACAGTGCTTATTGTCGATGATGAGCCAGAAATACATCAGATCACCTTATTAGCGCTGCGTGATTTTACTTTCCAGCAGCATAAACTGCAGTTTATCAGTGCTTACAGTGCCGCCGAAGCCAGGCATATTCTGGAGACGAACAGCAATATAGCGCTGATACTGCTGGATGTAGTGATGGAAACTGACGATGCGGGTCTTGTACTGGTGCGTTACATTCGTGACCAGTTACAAAACCAGCTGGTACGTATTATTTTACGTACAGGTCAGCCGGGTCAGGCGCCCGAGCATCGTATAGTGCTGGATTATGATATCAATGATTACCGCTCTAAAACTGAACTGACAGTGCAACGTCTGACGACCAGTGTGGTGTCTGCGTTAAGAGCCTTTATGGCCATTGAGCAGTTGGCGCAGCTGAACGCCAGCCTTGAACAGCAAGTTCAGGCCAGAACAGAGCAATTGCAGAGCAGTAATCAGCAATTACAGCATTCTCTGGCGGAGCTGGAAGCGGGTGAAAAAGCCGGCAAGCAGGTGCAGTTTAAAATGTTACCACCGCCAAGTTTTCATTGTGCTGAGTATCAGTTTTGTCATGCCTTGTATCCATCTGAATTTATGAGTGGTGATTTTGTCGATTATTTTGCGGTCGATGAGCATAAGGTGGCGTTTTATATTGCTGATGTGTCAGGTCACGGCGTGGCATCCGCCTTTGTGACTGTGTATCTGAAGCGTTTTATCAGCGCTAAACTGGAACGTTATCAGCGTGGTACCTGCGACCATATTATTGACCCCGCTGCTGTTTTGGCTGAATTAAACAAAGAGCTGCTGAAAGAAAAAATCGGCAAATACATAGCGCTGTTTTATGCGGTGCTGGACACCAGAACTGCAGAAATAACCTATGCCAATGCCGGGGCTTTTCCCTGGCCTTTGCTTGTGCAACAGCAGCATGGCAGCTATCTGGAATTAAAAAGTACCCCAGTGGGTATGTTTGATTTTGCTTATTACACGAATCAACGCCTGTTAATTCAGGAAAACAGCAGCTTAGTGTTGTGGTCCGACGGTGTGTTAGATGTATTGCCACAACAAAACACAGAGCAGAAACTCCAGTATTTATTGCAGGTCAGTGCAGAACAAAACGACATTGCCGCTTTACTTGAGGCTTTAGCCATAGATCCAACTCAGCCTTTACCAGACGATTTAACTATACTGAAGTTAACCCGGCACTCACGCAAATAAAGAGTAAAACTATGACGACACCACAAGATCAAATTCTGTTCGCCTGTGTTGAACACTGTTGTTATTTTAAATTATGTGGCGAGCTGCGTTACACCAATGCCACCGGCATGGACGATTTGGTTGAACGGTTGTTTTCTGCAGAACTGCAGTGCGAACAATTGGTGGTGGATTTAAACCAAGCCAGCTTTATGGACAGCACCTATATAGGTTTATTGGCCAGTCTGGCGCGTTATTGTCAGCAGCAAGATTTACCCAAACCCACTTTGTTTTGCACCGTGCCTGCGGTCAACGAGCTGTTGTTTAGCCTCTGTCTGGATCAAGCTTTTGATATAGTGCAGCAGCCTACAAATCAAGCTGTTGATATGACCAGCGTTCAGGCCCAGCCCTACAGCGATCAGCAAAAAGGCCTGATGATCCTGCATGCACACGAAGCACTGATTGCGTTGAATGAAAAAAACAAGACAGAGTTTCAGTCCGTGGTAGATGTACTCAAACAGCAGTTAGCCTGATTTGATGCAGCCTTTCGCTCTCTGACTATACTGATAACGTTTTAAAGGTCCTGTGTATGATCATATGATCAAAAGGAGAAACTTATGTTTGACGATAAAATGATCAGTAGGGCGCAGTAATGCGCCCTTGGCCGTTGTGCTGATTGCTCACAGCACTAAAGTACTACCGCGCTTTTTAGTTGTTCCATCTATAGTTTTTTTCACGCCAAAGCCTGCTGCTGTAGTTGCTCACAAGCAAATAGGGAAGGGCTGCGTTGCTTCGGTGTTCATCAAAACAATAAAGATAAGGAACAGACAAAGTGCAAAAATATTCTTACCCTCTGGCGGCTCTATTCACGCTGGGCATCTTCTCTTCACCTGCTTTAGCCGGTAGCTGGCAACAAAATCAGGCTGTTGGCGGCTTTAACAAAGTACATTTATATACCCCGGATTCAGTCTCTTCTATTGGTCAGGGCAGGGGCTTGCTGGTGGTATTGCATGGTTGTACTCAGTCGGTTGATGCATATTTAACCGCCAATCTGGCGCAAGCGGCTGAGCAACATGGTTTAGTGATCGCAGTACCTGATGCAATGAATAAAGCGGGTTTTGGCTGCTGGTCCTACTGGCAGGGCACCAGAAACCGCAGCAGTGGCGACTATAAAAATCTGATCAATCTGGCCACTGCATTAATGGCCACCCCTGGTTATCAGATCGATCCGAACCAGGTCTATATTGCCGGTTTATCCTCTGGAGCCTCTTTTGCCCATACCACAGCTTGTATTGCACCTGATATTTTTGCAGGTGTGGGCGTTAGTGCAGGCCCAAGCATAGGCACCAGCTCTAACGGTGCTTTGGGGCCTTGTGAAACCGCAGATGTTGCCACACGTTGTAACCAATATGCTGGCAGTTATGCCAGTCATTTCAGCAGCCAGATTGCCTCTATTGCCCATGGCCGTAACGATACGACAGTGAACCTTTGTTATAACGAGCAAAATGCCACTGGCATGGCTGATTTATACAATGTAACCCGCCTGGCAGGCGAGAATCTGATCAGCAACGGCACGGGCCGGACTGCAGATGAAACACTGTGGCAAAACGGCAGGGTGTCTATGTTATGGCTCAATAATGTGGATCACGCCTGGTCTGGTGGTCAGGGGGCCAGCGGCTCTTACATCAATGGCAACAGCATTAACTACGCCAGTTATTTAGGGCAATATTTTAGCGACAATAACCAAAGGGTAAACCGTAATAGCGCGCCGGAGCTAAGCCAGATCAGTGTCAGTCAGGGCACGAATCAAATCAGTGTCAGTGGGAAAGCAACAGATGCCGACGCAGATCCCATCAGTGTCAACGCCAGTTTTAATAACAGCATAAACCAGACGGTGAGTGTCAGCGCAACGCCCAACACCACAGGCAACTTCAGCCTGACCAGCCCGGTTTTGGCCAATGACTGGTATCAAATTACAGTGACAGCCACCGACAGTGAAGGTTTGGTCAGTGAGCCTTACAGCACTTCGGTTCTGCTTGGGCCACCACCTCCTGCCACTGCGCCAGAGCTGAGTGAACTTGCCGTGAGTGTTGAGGGCCAATGTGCCACAGTCACAGGACGGGTATTTGATTTAAATCGTGATTTAGCTTCGGTCAACGTTGAATTCAGTACCGGCACTGTGGCTGCCACTTTGAACGGCGATTTATTGAGTGCACAGCGTTGTGGTTTAACTGGTGGTAACAATACAGCTTTAGTAACTGCACTGGATGCTGAAGGCCTGCTTAGCTCTGAACTGCTGAACTTCAGCATAGATGCAGGGCAAAACGCGACTCTGGATCAACATATCGCGGCTGGTCGTTTGGATTACACCAACTATGCCAACTGTTATCTGGAATACAGCACCGCCAGTTTTATACTGCGTGAACAGCTGGTTACAGGTGATCAATGCCGTTGGCAGGATAATGATGCCAGTTGTTTTGGTCCCACTCAAAGTTGCAGCAGCGCAGGTGGAGGGGAGGATGGTGGCGATCCAACACCACCACCAGCAGCAGATTGTGTGCAGTTCAGTACCAATAACTACAGCCACAAACTGGCAGGCCGGGCTTACAGTTCAGGTAATCCTTATACGCCAGATTATTTCGCGACCGGCAGCAATACAGCGCTGGCTGGTTCCACCTGGGGTGTCAGTGTTTTATCGTCCACCAGTGCAGGTTATTGGCAACTGGGGGCTTGTCCGAACTAAGTGGTGGCTGAGTAAATACAGGGCAAGATCCAGTGTCTTGCCCTGAAAGGGGCGAACTAAATTCATATCAGGCAACTCTGTGCTACTTGCCTAAAGCAGCAGAGGACCATTGAAGCAGGTTGTCGTATTGTTGCTGATTGATACCAAAGCTTTTTAGCGGGATGCTTTGTGTGTTATCCGTGTTTTTTAAACTGAGGGTTAATAACTTGGAGTCTGGTGATAAGTCGAAATGGCTGATGTCATTCCAGGAATAATGCTTGATCCCCATGACCGGATCACCAAAGCGGATACCTTGCTCATTTGCTGTAAAAATGCGTTGTGCTTTAACGCCAATTTGTATTGAAATCATCAGTGCGACAGCAGGCCCCATCAGGATAACAACGACCAGTCTGATTGGCTTGCCGTTTTCCACATTAAGAATGTCTGGAATGTAATGGTAGCCAACAAAAATTGCTGTCCACAACAGGATATTCACCCCAATGATCTTAAGCGCTTTTCTAGCTGTGCTTTGGCTTAGTTCCCGCAGTTCAAATAGCATTTTTTATAATTTTCCATAGGCTTAGAGCATTAAAAATACAGTACATAGTTGCATTCTGGTATAACGCCAGGTCTTCGGAGTGACAGATGCAATTGATTTGAGATCATGATGAATACAAAGTGGCGACTGATAAACGTGGTTCGTCTCTAATTTTTGGTGATGGCTTCATCATCAAAAATTAGAGACTGCTTCTGTACAACCTCAGCCCATTGTTGCGACCAGTCTCTTAATGGATCCAGTGCTTTAACTAAAGCCTGGCCTGTCTGAGTTAACTCGTAGCCAGCATCCGTCATAAGCAGCAACTGAGCCAGTTTCAGTTGTTTGATTCTGCTGTTCAGCATCGAGGGAGCCACCTGACCGCAAGCTTGCTGTAATTGTCTGAACGTCATAGGATTTTGGTTTAACTGCCATAAAATCCGCATAGTCCACTTCTGACCTAAGAGGTCAAAAGCAGCCATAATGGGAATGCCGGAGTCAGAGCCCCGGACTGGTTGATGAGGCACAATTGGCTTTGCCATAACACTCAAACTCAGGTTGTAACAGATGATGGCGCTATGCTAGCAGATTTGTAACAGATGGAGCCAGCTGCTGGTACTGGTCTGCTTCACAGCAACGGGCTGTCCCCTCAACTGCCTGCCTGTTCTAAGATTTGTGTATAGTCTTTTGACGCCATTACGGGAATAAATTCAGTAATTGAATAACTTACAGCTCCGCTTTGAATAAAGGGATCTGCATCTAACACCTGCCTTAACTCTTGTTCTGTTGCATGTTGGGATAAAAGTATGCCGCCGGTTCGTGGCACTTTGCGGCCACCAAACAGCAGTGTATTGGACTGGTATTGACGCTCAAGGTAAGCCTTGTGCTGTTGAGTGAGTTCAACTGTGATTTTGTCCATATCTAAAAATGTCATATCTACCAGAAACATAGTTCTCCCGCTTTTAGCTGAGTTTATTTGCTACTAATTTGATAGCAAGAGTGTATCGCTACTTTTTCAGTAGCGCAATTGATAGTTTGCAGCAGTTGATAGCTGTCAGTTCAGCTTTATGTATTCAGGCAAAGCCAATACGGCACTTACACCTTTAAATCAATCTGCTGCAATAAGCCCACCTCTTTATTTTCAGTGATAAAAATCGAGCTGCGCTCCAGCCGGCCTTGTATTTCGTCTTTGTGCCTTAAGGTAAAAGGAGTGGCGACAGAATCGACGCTCAGGGCTGTGACGCCCATGTCTTTTAAGCTGTACAAGCCTTTTTCTTCAGGACGCCATAACCATAAGCTTTGCCAGATAGGATCTTGTTGATCGATCAGGCCGTTTTGGTCTTGATCAAAAGCTGCCAGTTCGGCAAAACCTTTGCCTGTGGTGGGGCCAAATAGTTCGCTGCCTGAATCCACCAGGCCATTGGCATTGCTGTCTTTGGCCAGATAATACTGGCCTTGTGCAAGTTGCTGAATCTGCCTGGCATTGTCTGTCAGATGAAAAGCTGTAGTCTGGCCTGTCAGTTCCACAGGGCGGCCGTTAAAACTCATGACCAGCGGGTCTTTCATTGGCTGTTCTGTGCGTTCGCTGTAGCTGAATTCTTCATAGCTCATGGAAAATTGCATCGACCAGCTAAAACTGCTGCCATCCTCCAGCGCTACTGAACCTGAAAAATCAGCACTGATGGCTTCGTACCTATAGGACCACTCACGAATGGTGACACCTGAAGCATTTTGATTTTCAAGCTGGTCTGGCTCTGTTGTGGTGGCCGGGCCATTCAGAGCCTGGTTTAATTCTGCCGGGTCTAGCCAGCCTTTTAACTCTTCGCCTGTCAGTTGTTCCAGCAAACGTTTGATGGTGCCAATGGAATACACAGCGTTAAAAAGACCATCGTCACTCTTCGCTTCTTTCACATCTGCAGCTTTTGACGCTGGCATATTTTCAGAAGAAATAACATTAGCCGAAGGTAACAGAGAAGTCTGAGTTAAACTTCTGTTATCCTTTGTTACAGTTAAGCTGTCATTTCGCTCTGGACTCACAGTGCGACCTGAATACAATAACTGCTGACTGCTGGAGTTCTGTTGTTGCTTGATGCTGAGGATTTGCATTCTGGCTCCCCTCTGACTTGGGCTTAACGACTATATCGACCAGGATTGTACAAACTTTAATCAGGGCTTCATTATGTTAGAAAATTTTTTCCGTCAGTTGACGACAGATCCAGACAGCATTAGCTTTCAGCAAAGTATAGAGTTGATTGATAACTTATATGACTTTACTGAAACAGCCTTTCAGAACGGCGATAAACAGAATGCGGCCGGTGAGAATAATGGCTCTTGCAAGATTTTAGCTTTTGCCTTGTTGCACCGTTTGTCAGAGCCTCAGGCTTTGCAGATGTTTGGCGACTATTACCGTGTGGATGTGTTATCCAGCCCAACAGGCTCAGATCACGCCAATATCCGTCAGTTTATGCAATACGGCTGGGATGGCATTGAATTCGACGGGCAGGCGTTAAAGCCAAAATCCGTTTAGTCATTATGCAATTCGGCTGGGATGGCATTGAATTCGACGGGCAGGCGTTAAAGCCAAAATCCGTTTAGTCATTATGCAATACGGCTGGGATGGTATTGAATTCAGCGGTCAGGCGTTAAAGCCAAAATCCGTTTAGTCATTATGGCTTAAGCGGATTGGGCCTGGCGCAAGTTGCAGATACGATTCATCGTTGCCTGAATTTTTTGTGGGGTAAAAGGTTTTGCCATAAAACCACTGGCTCCTCCTTCAACACTGCGTTTGACATTTTCTACAGTGCTGTGTGCTGACATAATGACCACATGGCACCCGGGGTCCAAGGCTTTAATGCGGCCTAACAGCTCATGACCGTTACTGTCCGGTAGTTCAACATCCAAAAAAATCACATCATGATGATCAGTGCTGATAGCCATCAAAGCTTGTTGCCCTGTACTGGCTTCCGACACTTTTTCAGCGCCCATAATACGCAAATTCTGATTTAAGAAATAACGAACTGAACTGACGTCATCGACGATCAGGATAGAAGATTGATCTATAGTCATGCGCAACATCCTTGCTTGGGGCATTTATCTGACTTAAGCATGTCGTGATTTTGTGGAAAGCGCAATAAGTAAACGATGTTTTCCTGATAAAACAAGTTCAGCAGACTCATGGATACAATAAAGAGGCCTTTAAGTGTGGCCGTATCAAATAAAAAAGCGACTGGTTTTTTGAGCTAAATCAGTCGCCTTAACTGCATTTTATGTAAACCCCTAAAGAGGGATTTCGTTTCGGTATTATTTACCTTGCTTCTGCAACTCTTGCAGCAGTTTATGCCAGGGCACCAGTTTCATATTCTGACCTTGCTCCGGCATACGATTGCGGCCATCCTGCACTATCAAAGCACCTTGTTCAAAGCCAGGACCCAAAGAGCGGGTGGTCACTTCAAGACCATCGGTTTCAGAAGCTCCATCTATACCCAATTGAGGATTTGTGGTCACTCTGAATCTCAGACGCTCTGTGTATGGTGGCGCTGCATCGTAAATGATATAGCTGTCATTGCCCTGACTGGAGACGATCAGATAACTGGCTCCGTTGTGCTCAGCCAGAGCTATACCTTCTACATCATCGACCAGACGTTTGCCATCCACAGAAATGATTTTTTCACCTGTGTTTTTGGCTTCTGCGCCTGCTGCAAATCGCCATACGCCTTCATCCTCTTCACCGATAAACAAAATGCCACGTTTATCGTCTGCAACACAGCCTTCTGGCTGACCTGGCACCTGCAAAGAACGCACTAAAGTGCCTTGCCAGTCTGTACCATCGCTGTTGATACGGTATTGTTCAATCAAGCCGGATTTATCATTAACAAAAACGTAGTGTGAGCCGCTTTTTGCATCCTGATACATGCACAGACCATAAATTTCTTGCATTGAGGTCGGCACTTTACCTGCATTATGCAACAGCCCTTGTTGATCAATTGCAAAAAGTTGCAGGCTGTTGTCATCGCGTAAACTGGCTGCGGCGATATCGTGTTGTTTGCCCTGCCAGTTTAAGTGGTAACGCAGATCCACATTATTTAAGCGCCCGACAGCCAGTTGTTGCACCCGCTTGCCCTGCATACTGTACACATCCAGGCCAGCTCTTTTGTCAGTGCCGAGGATCAGGCTCAGCTCAGGTTGGGTAGGATGATGCCATACCGCAGGGTCATCCATTACATCACCACGCTGGCTGGCAGCTTCTGTTTGCAAGGTGGGTTGCATCTGAAGCATGGCTGGTTTTGTTGCTGCAGCAGTAGTTTTGGTCTGCAACCTCAGACTTTGCACAGTCTCTGCATCTTCATTGCTGATATAAGCTGTTGTGCTGTTGCCTTGTACACGGACTGATAAAGCAGTGGCTTCAGCGAAAGCTGGTATTGCATTGTGATGGATCACCTGACCTGTGCTGCTCAGATGCAGCAGTCTGGCTGGTTCTGCTTCCAGCGCCAGCAGGCTGCTGTCTGGTAGCACTTGCAATGCCATTATTTCACCTTGCAGCTGACCAAATGGCTGATTGACCTGAACTAAACTGCGGCCTTCATCTGCTTCAGGCTCTGCCTGGTAAGACCAGATAGCTCTGTCTGCTTCCGCTATATAGAGTGCTGCAGTTTGTGGATCCACAACGCAGGCTTTGCTGTCATAAGGCACATTCAGTTCACGGATCACCATTGGCTCTGCCAGCCACTCTTGCTTTTGTTGCAGCAATAATTGGTCTGCACCACCGCGGCCACCCAGTAAAAATAAGCTCAATTGCTGATTTTCGTGACTCTGGTAAAAACACAAGTCTTCCACCACTCTGCTGCTGATCAGCTGTTGCCTGATCAGCACTAAAGGTTTTTGTTCTTTTGGTGAAAAACGCCACAAGTACAAGCTATTGTCGTTGCTGTCCATAGCGGCCAGCAGCAAACTGTCGGCTGAAAGTGGCTGTAGGGTCAGGCGGTTAAAACTGCCGCTGTAGCTGCTTTGTTGGGTTTCGCCCAGCCTGATCTGTAAGAGCTGACCATCAGTGAAAATCTGGTACTCTTGCCCTGCAACCTGCACCTGATGGTAATGACTGGCTTTGATGTTCAAAGCTTTAGGCGCAGAAGCAGAAGTTGCGAGGTGCTGCTGTGCTTGACTGGCCTGACAGGCACTCAACACTGTGCTCAGCGTCAGCGCTATGATGCTTAATTTAAAAAAACTTGTAGTCGATATCATGATGTTGTCCTTGCTTACCAGTTGGTGATTTGCAGGCCCAGCACAAAGGTGCGGCCATACTGTTCATACTGGAAGTTATAAGGCTTGCGCCCAGTGTAAGCGTAATAAGGTTCGTCATTGAGGTTGACGACATTAAAGTAAAACTGCATGCCAGGTTGCACTGTCCATTTACTGGTGAAATCAACCTGCATATGGTCATCGGCGTGCACGTCGTGCTCTTTGTCCGTGATGTCACCCACTTCAGCCAGATAATCAGATTTATAATTGGCGGCAAGGCGCAGACTGATTACATTTGTTTCATAACCCAGGCTGAGGTTCGCTGTTTTATCGGATTGGCTGGGTAAGGCCACTTCACGGCTGAATAAAGTACCGTCATCAAACCATTCAATATCGGCGGCTGAATCCGTCAGCGTCAGATTTGTTGATAACAGCAGGTTATCCAGCCAGTTGCCAAAACCTGAAACTTTATGCACAGCATTCAGTTCAATACCATATAAATCTGCTTTGCCGCCGTTGACATAAGTTTCAGCCACAGCAAAATCGGCGTATTCTCCACGGCCAGCAAGGTCGGCTTCATAGATAAAGTTGTCAATTTGTTTGTAAAACAGCATGGCCGACAACACACCCAGTTGATCTGCGTAGTGTTCAATGCCGAGGTCAAAATTGTTTGATGTCAGAGCTTCTAATTCAGGGTTACCAAAAGCGGCTTCTACTTCATCGTCATCTTCTTCCAGCAGGAAAGCAGGGGACAGTTGCTCAAAGTTTGGCCTGACCAAACCTGTGCTGAACGCAGCACGCACTATGCTTTGCTCCGACAGGTTATAACGTGCAACTACTGCTGGTAACCAATAGCCTTCAGAGTTTTTCACCTGATTGGCACTAAAGGTCTCGTTGATGGCGTCATACCGACTGCCGAGAGCATCACGTTTTTCATGCTCATAACGCACACCAGTGATCAACTGCCAGTTATCGCGTTCCCACTGCGCCATCAAATAGGCGGCGCTGATATCTTCGTCTACCTGATAGTCATTAATTTGTGACTCGACGTCATCCACAAAATCATCGCGGTTCAGGCTGTTCACTAACTGATAGATGTCGTTGCTGTTGACAGCTTGCCCCATAGTGCCCAGACCATAATCCACCTGTCCACCGGCATAATTGGCCATACTCAGAGCATTGATCCCCAGATCCTCAAAATCTTCAAACAACCAGATGTCTTCGTCCGCTGTTTTTTCGCGCTGGCTGAATTTAGCGCCACTTTTGAGCAGCATAGTGCCCTGGCTTTGGGTAAATTCGCGACTCAGATCAAATTTGATATTACGTTCAGTTTCTTTGGTATAGGTATCGCCCATTTCCACTTCTTTTAACTCATAGCCCTCAGCCAGATAAGCTTCCGCTGGAGCTGTCAGGCGCAACATAGTGCTGCCGCTGTAGCCTACACCCTGGTCAAACTCCTGCTCAAAGTCGGCGGCGCTAATATTAAAAGGTGTATCTTCATCTGCTTTGCTGGCACCGGCTTCCAGTTGCCATTGCCAGTCCCCTGATGTCTGTTTGGTGCCCAAAACAAAAGCACTGATACTTTGAGTTTCTTCCCGCTGTTTTAATGATCGGATCAGCGCGGCTTCACCTGTATCGCCGGCAAAAAGCGGATCAGCCAGTTCAACAATCATGCCTTGACGTTCTTCTGTATCGCTAAAGCGGCTGTACAGAGTACGGAGGTAATAGTCATTGTTGTTGCCTGGTCTGTAGTCCAGATTCAGTGCCACACCCAGGCGTTCACGACTAATGCTGTAATCCCGTAATTCAAATTCTTCCAGACCTTCTTCAAAGTCCCAGTTTCCACCCGTTTCAACGTTTTCTGAGCCAAACTTACGTTCAGCAAAACTGGCCGCCAAAGCCACACCAAAGACATCAGTTTCACCACCTAAATCCATGATTCTGCTGATCACAGCTGACACTTTAGGGCTGGTTTTGCTTTCTAGCTCGTTGTGGCCGGCTTCCACTGTGGCGGAATAAAAGTCATGGCTGCGATCAAATGCAGATAAACTTTTGATTTCTACTGTGCCACCCAAAGAGCCTGCCGGCATATCCGGGGTCAGGGTTTTATTTACTTCTACCGATTCAAGTAAATCAGAAGGAATGACATCCAAAGCCACAGCGCGGCGACCCGCTTCAGGAGCAGCCAGTTGAGTGCCGTTATAAGTCACCGCATTGTAGTCCGGAGCCAAACCCCGGACCCGGACAAAACGGCCTTCGCCCTGATCCCGCTCTACAGATAAACCTGCCAGGCGTTGCAAGGCTTCGCTGACGTTACTGTCCGGAAACTGCCCCATTTCATCTGTGCTGGCCACAGTTAAAATGCCGTTAGCGTTACGCTGGCGGTTTAACGCTTTGCTGATGGCACCTGATTGTCCCACTACTTCTATGTGTTCAACAGAATTACTGGCCGAGAGCAGTTTGATATCCGCCAGTCGTTGCTGCGTATCCGCAACCACCAGTATCTGGCTTTGTGGGGCAGCACCTAAGTAGTTGACCTGCAGAGTATAAGTTCCTGCAGCTAGTTGTCTGAAATGAAAGCTGCCATCAGCACCTGTAGTACGGCGCAATTTAAGTTCAGGAATACTGACCTGTGCTCCTGCCAGCAAGCTATTACGATTATCTGTGATCCGGCCTTCTACATCGGCATCGGCCAATAATGAGGTGGAGAGGGTGCTGCAGGCCAAAGTAACGGCAAAGGCAAGCAAGTTAGGGCGATAGTTTAGTGTCATTTTAGCTCTCAGTGGACTTATTAAACCTGTTGCCAGTCTGCCGTTGCTCTGTGACAAAACACCCTTTCTGAATAAGCCTGGCTGAGCGCTGCTGACCCGGGTCTTTACCGCTCAGCCTGTTACTGTCAGCGCTTCACTTTGTCATGTAACTGTCATGCGCCAACCGCAAAATAGCTTTTATTTGCCTGGATCTGAGCATGATGTGGCGTCAACATCGATATAAATTGTTATTTAGCCTGCTGCTGTTACTCAGCGGTGTATTGCTCGCGTTTTATTGTGGTGACGCAAAACTAAGCGATGAGTTTGATTGGGTGGATGTGCTGGGAGAAGGCACAACTTTACTGGTTGCTTGTGGCTGGTTGGGGTTAATAGTCAGCAGTCGTCCGGCAGGAAGGGTGACCGAGTGGCTGTACTATGGCAGCTTGCTGTTAGTGTATTCCTATTTTCTCAATGTATTGGATGAGTTTATCCAGTACCCTGAGGATGTGCGTCTGATGAGTTGGCTGGAGTCATTACCTGCGCCAGTGGGCATGCTGATTTTAACTTATGGTTTGATTGGCTGGCACAGGGAACAGCGGGCTATCAACAGGCAACTGCGTGGCCGGGAGTTATTTTTACGAAACCATGAGTTGATTGACCCTTTAACTCAGCTCTATGGCAGCGAGTATTTATTAGCTGTATTGCAAAGGGAAGTTGAATTACATCAAAGCCAGCGTCAGCCATTAAGCGTACTGGTGTTGGATATTCACAACTTCGCTGATTTTAACCGACGTAATGGCATAGCGGCTGGTGATCATTATTTGAGTCAACTGAGTGAGTTGCTGTTAAGTCAGTTACGTCACAGTGATGTGGTATGCCGCTACAGCGGAGATTGTTTTGTTGCAGTCTTACCTGATACAGCGGCAACTGCGGCTCAGATTATGGCTCAGCATCTGCAACAGCAGGTGGTGCAGTTAACGGATGAAGAAAATAAGCCTGATTTAACCATAGCTGTGATGCAAGTGAGTCAGGACTCAGCCTCTGCTGCGCTGCAGGCAGCACTTCAGATGTTAGCCGCCTCTAAACAGGGCACTGAATTCAGATTGCAGCCTGTCTGATGTCAACACGCCACTTTGATTCTCACGACAAAATTCTGTTACTGCAGCATGGCTGCACAGAGCTGCTGGCTTTAGCTCAGCGTCGTGGAGTTGAACTGCATAAGTTATTAAGTGGCACCAGTATTTTTGAGCAGGATTTACAAAAGCCCCATGGACGGCTGCACCATGCCGACTGGCTGAAGTTATTGCACAATTGTCAGCATCAGTTAAAAAGCCCTGAGCTGCCTTTTTTATTGGGCAACGCCATGCTGAATAGCCGCTATATTGCCGTCTGCCAAAGTTTGCAGTTTGCAAAAAACCTGAAACAAGCACTGTGCCATTTGTATTATTTCCGTCATCAGTTGTTTCCGGCTTTGTATGTCAGGCTATACCAGCAACATGACCATATAGTGATTGAGTTTAAAGCTGCGCTGGGTTTAGCGTCGCAGCAGCCATTTCTGCTGACCATTGTCTGCTCCTTGTTGTTGAGCCTGATTAAACAGCAATTGGGTTCTTTAGCTGGCGTCAGTGTGCAGTTGCAGCATCACAGCGCAGAGCATCAGTTGTGGGGCTGTGAGCTGAATGTTAATCAGCCCTGCGACACTTTACGTATTCCGTTGCCTCTGTGGCAGCACGCATTTCATGATGCAGACGCGGAGCAATTTAAAGCGGCCAGACGAACCTGCCGTCAGTTGAACCATGTGTTGATAAAACAACGGGGTGTGCTGGAAAGTATTTGCCGCTTGCAACAGCGTGCTTTGCCACAGTTGTTGAGTCAGGAACAGGTGGCTTTGGCTTTAGGGCTGAGCAACAGTGCACTCAAACGTTTGCTCAGCCGGAATGACACTAATTTTGCCCGTTTGATCGATGAAGTACGCCGTGATGCTGCCCGCAATCTGCTGCAACAAGGCCAGTATTCAAACCGCCAGCTGGCGCTGAAGCTGGGCTACTCAGATGAACACAACTTTCGCCGTGCCTTTAAACGCTGGACAGGATTAATTCCCAGCAGTTTTAAAGGCTTGTTCCATTTTAATTAACCACCACATTGATAACGGGACTATTTATGAAAACTCATTTCAGCCTTTTTGTACCTCTGGTACTCAGCCTTTTGTTGAGTGCCTGCTCTGAGGCTGATCCATCGACAGCGCTGCAACAACAGAAGCCGCAGGCCCAGGCTGCTGCAGTCACTGCGCCAGCAGAAACTGGCTCTGTAGTTTTGGCTTTTGCTGTATTAGGTGATGCCGAACCTAAACCTGAACCTCAATTTCCTCACCTGGCCGCTGCTGTAGCCGATGTGAACCAACTGACAGAGCCTCTGAAGCTAAGCTTTGTGGTCGGGGTGGGCGATATAGCGCACAAGGGCACCCAAATCCAATATGAAAATGCGACTCCAGTACTACAGCAATTAAAATTGCCGTTTTACCCAATTATGGGGAATGAAGAGCATGGCAGTACAGTAGAGCGTTTTATGACGTATGCCAATCTGTGGAACCAGGGCAAAGTGACGCTTGATTCACCCAGTTATGTGCTGGAGTATGATGCGGTGGCTTTGGTTTTTGCGTCACCCGATCATGGCCGTGATTTTAATGACCAGGGGATCAGCTGGATACTGGGCGAACTAAAACGCTTAAACAACAAACCCGTGCTATTGATTGTTCATGGCGCCCAGGCAGGGGTTTATCCTGAAAATGCAGAAAAAGGCATCCACCATCCCGGCTTTGCAGAAGTAATAGCTCAGTCCAATCTGGTTGCTGTGATTTCAGGTGATTTACATATGGATATGGATAGAGTCGGGCATTCGAAGCAATTGGGTCAGGTGCATTATTTACATATTCCAGCCCTGGAGCGCACCAAAATTCCTGATGAGACCCAACATACTCCTATGTTCAGAGTCTTCAGCCTGAATGACAAAGGCATAATGCAGGTCGACACTTATCAGACGGGTGTTGCCACACCGCTGCCACAGCATAGCTATAGTTTCAGTCTTAAGCGCGCTTTATAAGCTGACTTGAAGTGGGGCCTGTACAGCAGTAAAAAAAGCCGGGGCTTTGTGAAGTCACTAAGCTCCGGCCTTTCCACACGTCCTGCCAAATAAAAAACTAAAAACGAAATCTGATCCAGCAGTCAAAGCTTAGCTCTGTTTACCTATCTCTGCAACAGTTGCGGGCACAAGTTAATGATGGCGATGGTAATGGCGTTTTTGTTTTTTATGCTTTTTATGGTAATGCCTGTCCTGATCATAATGCCGCTCTTCCACCACGATGATAGCTGGCCTTGGTTCAACTATCACAGCAGTGCCGTAATAGCCTGGTGGTTCAACCCAGACGCTGGGGCCACGCACCACACAGCCTGTTAATGTCAGTAAAACTGCAATACTGCTGGTCAGAAACACTGCTTTTTTCATCATAAGCTCCGTCTGTAAGTTGTTACTAATCTGACAGGTAGTAGTCAACAGTCGCCACTACCCGTACTTTTTTGATGTAAGGCGTATTGCTGTCACGGTCACTGATACTGAACTGACCTTGGCTGGCGGTTTTAATTTTGCCGAGTTTACTTTGTGAATCTGCGGCAAATTTAGTGGCCACTTCACGGGCATTGCGGGTGGCTTCTTCAATCATGTTGGGTTTTAATTCGTTTAAACCGCTGAAAATAAATTCGGCTTTGCTGTCATAATCCTGCCCGGCTATGGCGATCCCTGTTTTACTAAGCTCCAGTAGCTTCGCCATGGCCTGATGCACTAAATCGACATTGCTGCTGTATACGGTGACAATGGAGCTGGCTGTGTAGCGCATTTGATTGGCATTGGGGTCGTAATAACCGGCCTGACGGTCGACTATTTGTGGCACAGCCACAGATATTTCGTTCAGACCAAAGCCCTGCAGTTTTAAAAACGCCTGAATTTGCTCGTTTTTACGCTCAACATTAGCCACTAAAGTGGTCAGGTTATTGTCGACATCGTTAAATTTGATAGGCCATATCACCCTATCTGCTGCAACCTCCCGTTCAGCTAAACCTTTAACCTGAACAACACGCTCCATAGCTCTGAACTGGATCAGACTGTTGGCTAAAATAGCGCTGCCTGCAACCAAAGCCAAAGCCAGAATTGTTGCTGAAACCCATGAACGGGACTGGACCATATAAAAACTCCTGTTAGCTGATGATTCAAGTGTATGCGCTTCAACTGAATGCCTGATTAATACTGCACTGACAGCAAAAACAAGCTGGTGACTTTGTGTTTAGCTCTTTATGATGGATGCCCAGCCTTCTCTACAGACGATTTTTTTATGCAAATTGAACAGAGCAAAGTGACCTTAACCACAGCAACAGGGCCTATGCTGGTGTATCAGTACCAGCCACTAACAGCAGCTACTGCGGGCAAAACCTGGCCAGCTATTTTGTTTTATTCAGAGATTTTTCAGCAAACTGCCCCTATAGCCCGCAGTGCAGCCATGCTGGCCAGCCATGGTTTTGTAGTGCTGGTGCCTGAAATTTTCCATGAGCTCAACCAGGCAGGGACAGTGCTTGCTTATGACGATGCCGGCAAAGACAAAGGCAATCAGGACAAATGGACTAAACCGCTGGAAAGTTATGACAGCGACAATCAGGCCATGCTGGATTATTTAAAAAGCCTGCCTTATGTCCGGCCTGAAGTGGGGGCTATGGGCGTTTGTATTGGTGGCCATCTGGCATTTCGTGCTGCACTCAATCCTGCCATCAAAGCCACCTATTGTTTGTACGCCACAGATCTACAGAGTGATACCTTGCCTTGTGGCGAAGGCCAGCAAACCTTAAGCCGTGCCGCTGATATTCAGGGGGAACTGGTGATGGTCTGGGGCAAACAGGACCCTCATGTGTCACTTGAAGGGCGGCAGAAAGTGTATCAACAACTGACAGAGGCCAAAGTCCATTTTAGCTGGCACGAATACAATGCTCAGCATGCCTTCATGCGTGATGAGGGCGAGCGTTATGATGCGGCTTTAGCGCTGCAAAATTACCAGCAAGCCGTAGCTTTGTTCCGCCAGATGTAGCTGCTACAGGCAGTTTTTCTGGCTTTGGCCTGGATTAACGTCGTAAAATGGTGGCCATTCCTGCCAGGCCTTTGAGTACAGTTGAGAGACGATGAATTGTGTTGAGTTTTTAGCCGGACGTTGTAACTCCTGTAGCCAGCTTGCTGTGCCTTATGCTGAACAATTAGCTCAAAAACAACAGAAACTGGCGCTTTTGATGGCGCCTTTTGCGGAAGCTGAACTCTTGCCTGCTGTAGCAAGTGACGAACAGGGCTTTCGCACTAAAGCCAAAATGGTGGTGTCTGGTACTGTAAAAGAGCCTGTGCTGGGCATTCTGAACGGACAACAGCCTGTGGATTTGTCGGCCTGCCCTTTGTATCCGCCAGCCTTTGAGCCTGCATTTGCCTTGATCAAAAGCTTTATTCAACGTGCCGGGTTAAGCCCTTATCAACTTGAGCAAAAGCAGGGTGAGCTGAAGCTTGTTTTACTCAGTCAAAGTCAGCGTTCGGGCCGTTTTATGCTGCGTTTTGTGTTGCGCTCAAAAAACTGTCTGGCGTCCATTCAAAAACATTTGCCCTGGTTGCAGCAACAATGGCCTGAACTTGAGGTCTGTTCGGTGAATCTTCAGCCTGTGCATATGGCGGTGCTGGAAGGGCCTGAAGAAATAGTGCTGACTCCGGAAGAGTTATTACGCGAGGAGTTAAACGGCATTCCGCTTTATCTGACACCACAAAGTTTTTTCCAGACCAACAGCGCTGTGGCTGCAGCTTTGTATGCCAGCGCAAAACAATGGGCAGAACCCTTACCAGGGCACAGGCTTTGGGATTTGTTTTGTGGTGTGGGTGGCTTTGGTTTGCATCTGGCCAGTTCCGCACAAGGCCAGGTTCGGGCTTTAACAGGTATTGAGATTGCGCCAAAAGCAATAGCCAGCGCCACTCGTTCAGCCGCTGAACTTGGATTGACCGAAGTAAAGTTTCAGGCTTTAGATGCCACTGCTTTTGCCAAAGCGGCAGAACAAACACCTGATCTGCTACTGGTCAATCCACCGAGACGGGGTTTGGGGGCCGGGCTTTGCAAGTCTGTGTTGGCGTTACAACCTGCATGGCTGATTTATTCCAGCTGTAATCCTGATACGTTAGCCAGCGATTTGGCTGTGCTGAGCGCAGACTATCAACTGCTTAAAGTGCAGCTGTTTGATATGTTTCCTCATACCCACCACGCTGAGGTGTTAACCCTGCTGCAGCGACGGGATAAGGTGATTTGATCCGGAGTTTGTTTCTGATCAAACCGCCTCTTTTAGCTGGATCTGTGTATTTTTTCTCACTTGTCCTATCTATGCCCTGGATCTACTGCTAACTTTTTATCACTATTATCATTTCCCTGTTTTAAATAATGTCCGTTGGATCTAGTCAGCTCGTGGACCACTATGGAGAGTGTCACCAATGCGTAAGAACCTACCCGTTACCGAAAGAGAACGTACTTTTCCCAAAGAGCAGCAGCTTATTTCCTCGACCGATATCAAGGGCACCATTTTGCATTGTAACGATGCTTTTGCTTCGATCAGCGGCTTTAGCAAAGAGGAATTAGTGGGTAAACCTCATAATATTGTCAGGCATCCTGATATGCCTGAAGCCGCATTTCAAACCATGTGGAGCTATTTACAGCAAGGTAAACCCTGGATGGGGTTGGTAAAAAACCGCTGTAAAAATGGAGACTATTATTGGGTCAATGCTTATGTCACTCCTATTACAGAACATGGTCGGGTTGTAGGTTATGAATCGGTGCGTACTGTACCAAGCCGCGCTCAGGTGGCTCATGCCGAACAATTATATAAAGCTATTAATGCCGGAAAAAATACTGCAAAAGCAGCTTCAGATGTAGCAGCGGATTTACGTTGGGCTCTGATGCCGCTGTTGGCCGTTTTTGTCTCATTGCTGTTATGGTGGGCTATAGGTCCGGTAGCTGCGGCCATAGCTTTTGTTGTCACTGCGTTATTAAGTTATAGCCTGGGTGTATATCGCTTAAAGCAATCCTTGTCTGGGCTAGTCGATTTAATGCCCACAGCTTTTACCGACCCTTTGGCTGTGGCGTCTTATGCCAAACATCAGGGGAGGTTAGGACAGCTGGAAGTGGCTCTGTTGGCGGAGTCTGCTCATTTAAATACCGTATTAACCCGGATTGAAGATGCCTCGACAAAAGTGGCAGTGCAGTCTGATCAGGTGCGAAGTTTATCTGTTGATGCTGCAGACAGTATTCGCAAACAGCAGATGCAAACAGAGCAAGTAGCGACTGCGATGAACCAGATGACCACTACTATTGCTGAAGTTTCATCTCATGTGCAGGACACGGCCAGCAAAGCCGACGACGCCGACGCTTTGGCCCGTTCTGGTTCAACTGTCGCGGCACAGACCCGTGGTGCTATGCAACAACTACAAAAAACAGTCAATGATATCAGTCAGTCGGTGGCAGATTTGGCTGAGCAAACCAACAAAATTGTGGGGGCTGCACAAATTATTGAGCAGATCGCAGAGCAAACTAACTTGCTGGCATTAAACGCTGCTATTGAAGCTGCACGGGCTGGTGAACAAGGCCGGGGTTTTGCCGTGGTCGCTGATGAAGTGCGGCTGCTGGCGTCCCGTACTACCGCATCAACCAAAGAGATTTATGACATTATTCAGCAGCTGTCGACCAAAGCCAAAGCTTCAGTGCTGGTCGCTGAAAATGGTCGCAAAGATGCTGAACTTGGAGTGACTCAGGTGGCTCAGACTGAGAAGGTGCTGGAAGGTATTAGTGTGGCGGTCAGCAGTATTGCCGCTATGGCGGGACAAATGGCGGCCGCTGTAGAAGAGCAGGCTCATGTGGCTGAAGACATTAACCAACAAATAGTCAGTATTTCTGATCTTGCCGCTACCTCATTAAGTCAGGGCACAGCGGTCAGCAAAAGTGGTAAAGATTTACAAAATACCTCTGAGCAATTGCATGAGCTGGTGGAGCGTTTCCGCAAGGTTTAATTTGTAGCTCCAATTAAAGCCGGGGAACCGGCTTTAGTCTTCAAATACCGAAATGGCCTGCAACTGTTTAAAATCTGTCATACCAGACAACACCTTTAAAATGCCATCCTGCACTAAAGTACGCATACCATCAGCTATCGCCTGCTGTTGGATCTGCTCTATGCTGGCTTTATGATAAATCAGTTGGCGAACCTTAGAGGTGATGGGCAACAGCTCATGCACGCCGACCCGGCCTTTATAGCCTGTTTGTTCGCAGGCCGGACAGCCTTTGGCTTTGTAGAGTGTCAGCGGCGTTTTTAGCTCCAGTTCAGGTGCAAAAGCCAAACCATAATGCCGCTGTAGATAATCCAGCTCAATTTGCTCAGGTTGATAAGCTACTTTGCATTTGCCACACAAAGTGCGGACCAGCCGCTGTGCCAGAATACCAATACAGGCATCTGCAAAGTTGATAGGATCTATACCAATATCAATCAGACGGGTGATGGTTTCAGGGGCTGAGTTCGTATGTAGTGTGGATAATACTAAGTGCCCGGTCAACGAAGCTTCGATACCAGCATGAGCCGTTTCTTTGTCACGCATTTCCCCTATTAAAATAATATCCGGATCGGCCCGCAAAAAAGCCCGTAGTGCCACAGCAAAAGTTAAACCCGACTTATTATTCATTTGCACTTGCTGCAAACCAGGCTGGGTGATTTCAACCGGATCTTCAGCAGTCCATATTTTTTTATCTGTGGTATTCAGCCGGCCTAAGATGGCATGCAAAGTTGTGGTTTTGCCTGAACCTGTGGGGCCAACCACCAGTAACACACCATGAGGGTGTTTAATCATTTGCGACATCATCTGGTAATTGCGTGGGCTCAGTTGCAGCTTATCAAAAGGCAAAGCTTCACCGCTGGCTAAAATCCGCATCACCACACCTTCACCAAATACGGTCGGCAGAGTCGCAACCCGCACTTCGATAATTTTACCGGCCAGCTTTACGCTGAATTTCCCGTCTTGTGGCAGGCGTTTTTCGGCTATATCCAGTCTGGCCATTATCTTGATCCGCGACACCACAGGTGGCATAAAAGCCGGTGGGATTTGGATCAGTTCACGGCACTCCCCATCTACCCGCAAACGCACCCGGCAGGAGCTTTTACCTTTGCCGGATTCAATATGAATATCTGAAGCATTCAGGCGCTGAGCGTCCATCAACACCCTGTTCACCAGCTTCACCACCACAGGGGTTTCTTCAGAAATACCTTCGTCTTCCTGTTGCAGAGTCTCCAGCGTCAGGTCGTCATCGGCTTCATTTAATAAATCGCCCAGTTCAGTTAAGTTATCTTCCTGCTGGCCTTTGATGTAATGGTCTATATCGTCAGGCAAGGCCACATAAATATCGTAGCTCAGTAAGCCTGTGGCTCGCTCCACCTCCATCAGAGTATCGGCATGGTTGGGATTGGTCAGCACTATCACTACTTTGCCAGCCTGATCTTCGAGGATCACCAGATGGTTTTTTAATAAATAAGAGCGGTTCAGCTTGGCGTTCAGCGCATGCAACTGATATTTGTCCGGTTCAAAACCAATAAAGCTGACCTGATAAAAAGCCTCCAGTGATAAACCCAGCTGCTCTTTACTGACTTTAAAGTCGGTGAGCACTTTATTCACTTGAGTGGCAAAATCCTGTGGCGGCAGGTTTAATTGCTGCAACTGACTGGCGGAAATTAAGTTTCGATGCTGTAAATAATCAAAGGGCCCACGGGTAGCCCCTAACTCATAACGAAATTTTTGCCCTAGTAATTGGGCCAGTTGAGTGGCTTTATCAGAGTCGTCCTGACTGAACGCTGCAGAATTTTTGGAGTTAATCAGTTGGATCACCCCTAACAACACATTTTGTTCGGTAATAGGCACGGCAAGTACAGATTTGGTGCGAAAACCGGATTTCTGGTCAAACTGCCGGGCAAAGTTCAGCTTAGGATGGATGCTTTGCAATTCCTGTTCATCATAAGCGTCTTTGATCAGTACTGATTTTTTACTTAAAGCAACAAAACCTGCGATAGATTGTGGGCCTATAGGCACCCGTATTTCCGTCAGTTCTGAGCCGGTTTTAAAGCGCGAATAAATATCCTGACTGTGATAACTGCGCTGATAAATGGTGATACGTTCAGCCGCAAAAAGCTGCAGTATTTGTGCTTCCAGTTCTGGAAATACATCCAGAAAACGCTCTGAGTTATGGATGGACTGGAACAGCTCTAACAACTTCTGATAAAACGCCATAAAACCCCTGCACCAGACTGTAGCTTGCTAAAAGACGGAAAGTTTTTACTATGTTCAGTCTAGCATAGCGGATTTTTTCTGCCCTGAGGCGCTGTAGCTAAGTGTTTGATCCAAGAGCGTGATTTAAATAGTTTTCGCCTGGCAAATAGTGGGTTGTGAAATGGCAAAACTAAACAACTGATAACCTTGCTCAGACTGCTTTAGCTGATAAACCACACCGTAGTCCTGCTCGCCAATGTGCGGCGGAGTTAACTGACTCAGCAGTTGAATGAGTTCTGGTGTGGTATTGCTATGGCCTACCACCAATACCGGGCTGTTTTGTTGTTGGATGGCTTTGGCAAGGGCAGCTAAATCTCTGGCGTCATAAGCTTTGATTGAGGCTGTTGGTTGCTTAAGCCGTATTTGCTCTGCTGTTTGTTGGGTTCTTTGATAACCACTGTGATACAGCCTGGTTATAGTATTTGGAAGCAGTGCAGCCATAGCTTGAGCCTGAGCCAGACCACAAGCACTCAACTTTGGGTCTTTATTGGCAGATTTAACTTTTTCGGCATGTCGCACCAGATAAATTTCAGCGGGCGCTGAGTGCAGCTTAAACACAACACTGCTTGCTACTATGACTGCAGCTACAGCTATTATTTTTTTTATCACGGCTTAACCCCTTTTTTCCTGCTGTTTCGTCTAACTGAAAAACAACAGGAGAATGCCAGATGAATACTATTGATACCAGCACAGACAGATCAAAATTGATGGCAGCTGCCATTCCGGCTTTATTGATCACTTTTTTATTATTTGCTTTGATGCAGCAGTTAATAGGAACTGACAGAGTGTCTATCCGGCCAGGGCCCACATCTATTGAACATGAACTGCACGAACCGAGAAAAGACAGTCCGGCCAACATCATAATACGAACTTTGCCGGAGCCACAAAAACCTGTGGCAAGACCTGAAGCTATGGCAAGAGAAACGACAGGAGATTCTGGTCCTATGCTGGAGTTATCTGTGGATCCGGTATTGCCGACTCTGGATTTAGGTGGGGCAGGTGAATTTATTCAGATGGATAAAACAGCCACAGCTATGGTTCGTATTGATCCCAGATACCCGGCAGAAGCAGCTAAAAATGGCATAGAAGGCTGGGTTAAATTAAGTTTTTCCATTGACGTCACTGGTGCAGTGATTGATGTTGAAGTGCTGGATGCCGAACCCAAACGTATTTTTGACCGGGAGGCTGTAAAAGCTTTACGCTCATGGAAATATCAACCCCAGATGAGCAATGGCAAAGCTGTGGTACAGCGTAATTTGCAAGTTCAGCTGGATTTTAGTCTGGATAAAGCATAAGACTCAAAGCCAGCACTGCTGTGGTGCTGGCCTGGCCGAAAGAGGAGTAAGGGATGCTGCTATCCTGGTTTAATCGAAGTGGGGCTCTGCCAGAGTCTGATCCACAGCACCTGATGCAAGGTTATATTCAAACGGATAATCCTGCTTACCTTGCCCAACTGATCCAATGTTATGGTGATGATTTGTATCATTTTTTATTAAAGCAAAGTGATCCGGCACTGGCGGCTGATCTGAGTCAGCAAAGCTGGTTAAAGGTGATGGAGCAGAAACAACAGTTTGCCGGACACAGCAGTTTTAAAACCTGGTTGTTTGCTATAGGCCGTCATTTACTACTGGATGAATTCAGAAAACAAAAACGCTGGGTCTATGAAATCAGTGAAGACTTAGCATCGGAAGATCACAGCCCTGCTACAGCAGTGGAGCTGCAGCAAAGTGAACTGAAGTTACAGCATTTATTAGAGCTGCTGCCGTTATTGCAACGCGAAACTGTATTGCTGCAACTGGAAGGATTCAGCGTGCTGCAAATAGCGCAGATCACCAAAGCAGAAGCAGAAACCGTTAAAAGTCGTCTTCGTTATGCACGGCAGGCGTTGGCAAAACAGCTTGGAGAGCACGATGAATAAGCTGGATGAAAAACTACAACAGTTGTATCAGCAAAGTAAAACTGAGCAGCCTATGCCTGATCAACTCAGGCAACAGTTGTTACAGCTCAAGCCTGAGCAGCGTAAAACGAACTGGAGATCTTTATGGCCTGCAGCACAGGGACTGGCGGCTTCTGTGGCTTTAATTTGGTTAGCGCAACAACTTTGGTGGCAACCAGCCTATTACCAAATCGTGTTGCAGTTGGATGCAAACTACCATCAGGTGCAGTTGCATAGTCTGGCGAATAATGAAACCTCGCCGCAGCAAACGGCCTATCAGCAACGATACCAGCAGTATCAGCAAGCCCGTCACCAGCTTGAGCAAAGTAATAGTCTGGTTGGTCAACTCAGTTTTAGTGGTCAGCACTGGCAAGTCGAAGTCTGTGACCAGCTATTGGTAAAAATTGATCAGCAACTGGCACTGGAACTGCAAAAAGACCTGCCATGGCATGCCGGGCAATGGGTAGAGCTTAAAACCGGTCAGCAGGGGCAAATTCTGGCTATTGTTGCAGGCAAAGCACCTTTGCACTGCAGCAGCTAAAGAAAAATTCACGCCAGCGCTGTTATTTTTATACACTAAGCATTGTTTTAATTCTGGATGATGCTTAGTGGAACCCCTGTTAACTTTTTTGACCTCTTATCCTGAAGCTGTGCGAACTCAGGTGCAGTCACTGATCGCACAGGGGCGTCTGGCTGAAGTGCTGGCGACCCGCTATCCACAGATGTCGCATGATATTCAGAATGACAAAACCTTGTATCAGTTTACTCAGGAGCTGAAACAACGTTTTGTTAAATCCAGCCCACCTGTCAGTAAGGTCTGTTTTGATGGAAAAATTCATCTGGACAACAGCTTAGGTTTACATAGTTTTGTTAGCAGGGTGCAAGGCGGCAAACTGAAAGCAAAACAGGAAATCCGCATTTCTGCTTTATTTAAACAACTGCCTTTTGCCCTGCTAAAAATGGTGGTGGTGCACGAACTGGCGCATTTGCGCGAAAAAGATCACAACAAAGCCTTTTATCAATTGTGTCAGCACATGGAACCCCAGTATCATCAATTGGAATTCGACTTACGTCTGTTCTTAACTTTGAGACAGCTGGAAGGGAAAGCGGTATGAAGCCTGATGGTGATGCAGTTTTTGTGTATGGTTTGTTGATGTTACCCGAAGTCGTGTTTGCTATTACGGGCAAAGACTATGTGATGCAGGACGCCAGTCTGCTTGATTACAAAAGGTATGGTTTAAGCCAGCAGCCCGGTGATACACCAGTGCCTGCCTTAGCTCAGTGTCCCGGCTATTTACAGCACGGACAGGTGCTTTTGGGTGTATTGCCTGAAGAACTGGCAAAGCTGGATTTTTTTGAAGAGCTGGATTCTGGTTTATACCTTCGTGAGAAGGTAAGAGTTCAGTCTTTAGGCCTATGGCTGGACGCCTGGTGTTACACAGCAGGACCAGCCTTGCAGCCTTATCTGACCGGAGACTGGTCTTTGCAACAGGTTAGTCAAAGCCATACAGAGCATTTAATTACACAGCTGATACCGTCGATGTTAACGACTTATCATCACTTACAGGCCGATACCGGCGCTAAAACAAAGGTAACTCCTTTGTCTGAGGACTGACACATTGAAATTAATCCAATTACTGGTGGGCGCCTTCTTCGTCTTTTCCCCCCAGTTACTGGCAGCTGATGTTGATAAACTGGCTACCAATTTTGACTGGCATTTCCGCCAGACCTTAAAAAAGAACAATATTCCGGGTGCAGCTTACGCTATCGTCAAAGATAACAGAGTAGTAAAAGTAGGAGCTTATGGTGTACGAAATATAGGGACCAAGTCGAATATAGATGCCTATACCGTATTCCGGCTGGCTTCTGTCTCTAAAACTTTTACTGGTCAGTTATCGTCTTTGCTGGTGCATCAGGGCCATTTTAAGTTCGATGATCCTGTCACCCGTTATGTGCCGGCTTTTTCTTTTAAAAGTCCACGCCATACCGGCGCTTTGCAAGTGGAACACTTGTTATCACAAAGTGCAGGTTTAGTGCCTAATACCTATGATGACCTGATTGAAGCCAACCAGACGCCAGCCCAGATTTTACCTAAGTTCCGGTATTTAAACCCCCGTTGTGCACCAGGCAAATGTTATGGTTATCAGAATGTGTTGTTCAGCCTGATCCGGCCTGTGATGGAAAAAACCACAGGCAGCAGCTTTGAAAGCCTGATGGAGCAAAAACTGTTTAAACCATTAAAAATGCCAACAGCCTCAGTGGGGTATTCTGCATTTTTAGCCTCCAAAAACCGTGCTATGCCTCATGTCAGAGTGAAAAGAGGTTGGGCTGAAGCAAAAGTAAATCCAAGCTATTACCGGGTCAGTCCTGCCGCAGGCGTCAATGCCAGTGTGATGGATATGAGTCAATGGCTGATAGCTCAGTTAGGTCATTACCCTGCTGTGCTCAGCCCGGCTATGCTGCAGGATGTACGCAGTAAAAGAATTAAAGTAGCGGATGATTTAGGTGGCCGCACCTGGGGCCAGTACGTCACCACGTCCCACTATGGCTTAGGTGTGCGTATTTTTAACTTTGGTGGTAACGAAGTCTATTATCACGGTGGTTGGGTGAAAGGCTATCGTACAGAGATGGCCTATTCTAAAGAAAAAGGTGTAGGATTGGTGGTGTTGATTAACGCTGAAACCAATCTGGTGGGGGATTTATCCACCTGGTTCTGGTCGAATTTGCTGGCCGTTAAACCGCAGAAAAAGAAACGTATTGCAGCCCAGATGCAACAAGAATGGGAAATGGAGATGGGATCTGATGTTGAGTGGCAAGTGCCGCTATTGGCAGACTAACACTGGACAGATGCAAAGGACTGCTATACTCACCTTTGGTACAAACAAAGTGGCCCGCTGAAAAGGATAGATGCCCGATATGTCGATGGGAACCATAAGTCAGTCTTCGTATAGTAAAACCGTAAAAACTATCCTGAGCAAAGTCCACGATGCCACAGCGCTCAATGATTCAGTCTATGAAGTGGCGACTGATTATTTTCGTCATGCGAAGCAGCAGGATGAAAAACTTCAGCAATTGCAATTGCAGGTACGCAAACTGGAAAAAAAGCCTGATCGGTCTTCCGGTGAACAAAAGCAATTGGCCGAAGCCCAGTCTGCGTTAAAACTTTATGTGCGTATGCTCGATGACAGCAGGGTAGAGCGGTACAGAGCCTTAAAAGCTGTGTGTATATCCGTATTGCAGCTCACTGAAGGCGAAAACTTTGACGAGACAGTTCAAATGTCGTCGAAGTTTTTAGGCACTATTCAACTGTTAGCACCTGGCAACGGTAAATATGTCGCCACAGTGAACCAGAAGTTTAAACATCTGTACAAAGGCATTTTAAGTTTGCGTTTACTCGACCGCTTGTTGCTGGATAACGAGCTGAACAATAACTATGTGCTGGGCAAGGTGCGCGCCGCTAAAGAGATGCTGGATAACTCAGAGGCAGCTTATAAAGCCGACTATTCACCTTTTCGTGATGACGTCCAGCTGCCTTTATTGATGGCAGCTATATTGCAGGACATAGGTACATACCATCCGGATGCTTTGGCTATTCTCAAAGGTGCAGATGGCGACCTGGATGAGTTTCGGGTGTTGGACGATGAAAACCGCGTCGCACTTTTGAAAATTAACTATCAGGAAACTTTAAGTTATGTCACTAAAGGCCTGGCTTGTGACCGCTATGTCGGGAATTCAAAAGAAGAGAGGGAGCTGTTTAATCAAAACGAACAAGACAAGCTGAATTTTGTTTATACTTTGCTTAAAAACGCTATTAAACCTGAAGGTGGCGTGGGTAATTTACTAAAAATTCCGCAAATTTATACCTCTGTGGTCTTGTCGACCAAGTTAAACCATAGCTATGAGTCTTTACCCAAAGCTGTGCTTGTGCTGCAAAGCGGCGTAGAGCGGGGTTATTACCATAAAGCCGCTGTCGATGCGTTGATTAAAATTACCGGCCTCTTTCCTCAGGGTTATGGTGTCACTTATATACCAAAAGACTCAGACAAGCGTGATTTAGACAGGTACGAATATGCACTGGTTGTGTCTTTGTACCCGCCAGCCACTGATATGCCCATATGCCGTGTCGTGACACGCAGTATGGCGTTCAGTAACACAGGCACTAATGTGGTGATCAGTGTGGATAACAATTTGTATTTTCCAACAGCGCGGAAAAAGCTGGAGAAAATGAGCGAAGAACGTTTATTGGAAATTCTGAGGAAGTTGGTATCCAATTTTGAAGAACGTAAAAATATGGAATTAATCCCCAAATGCTGGTTTCCGGACGAGTATTTCTCCTACAGTAAAAATCAGAATTTATGGAACAGAGTGACCACTATTCAGAATTGATTTGGCCTTGTCAGTAAAATAAAAAAAGCCCGGCTACAGAGCCGGGCGAAAAATAGCGGTTCAGGGAGATGAGTGAAACCGCTTGCGCTACACAGCTTAAACTTTGTTTAGCACAAAGATGAATGCGGTTGCTATATAACGTTTTAATTCACTAGCCTCTATCGATTTAACAGATTAAAAGCACATAGAGTGTTTTATCCCTCTGCCTGCCCCATTGTTTAATGATTTTTCCGATACAAGTCCAGATAAAAATTCAGGCTGATTTGAGGGGAGCTTTGAGCAAATTGCTGCTTTTGTTCGGGTTTGAACTTCCAGGCTAAAGGTGTCATTTCCAGCAGGTTCAGTACCATGTCTGCGGGTACATCCGTCAGTTGCTGTTTTAATTCCTGCCGTTGTTGATGCACAAAACCCGGGATAGCTTCAATTGCATCGCTGTGCAGACGCACAGAGCTGTAGACCTGCTGTTTGATCTCCACTAAATGTTCCGGTGCTGGTGTGACTGTCAGCAGAGCTCCGCCAGCTTTTAATACCCGCGCCAGTTCCTCCGGCTCACAAGGTGCACAAAGTTTAAGTGCCGCATCAAAACTTTGATCGGCAAAAGGCAGATGCCAGGCACTGGCAACACAAAAGTGAATAGCAGGGTAGGCTTTAGCTGCTTTTTTAATGGCAGTTTTGGCGATATCCACACCATAGAGAGTCGCTTCTTTGTCTGCCAGAGCCTGCATCAGCCTGTTGCTGTAATACCCTTCACCGCAGCCTAAATCCAGCAGCACAGCTTGTTGTGCTAATACAGAAGCAAAAGTCTGGTTCACCGCATCGGACAACAACTGATAATAACCAGCATTTAAGAAATCACGGCGGCATTGCATCATCAGTGCTGAATCGCCCGGCACTTTGGAGTTTTTTTGCTGGACGGGCAGTAAATGCAAATAACCTTCTTTGGCCAGATCAAAACTATGGCCCTGAGCACAAGCAAAACTATTGTGGTGTTGAGTCAGGCTCTGTTGGCAAAGCGGGCAGCGGTACATAACAACTCCGGTCACTATAAAAAACTCAGTTAATTCAGTTGCAACAAGTCCCAGCGGGTACCGTACAAGTCTTCAAACACAGCCACAGTACCATAAGCTTCCTCGCGGGGTGTTTCGAGAAACTTTACGCCTTGTTGTTGCATTTGTTTGTGATCACGCCAGAAATCGTCTGTATTTAAAAACAGGAAGACCCGGCCACCAGATTGATTGCCAATCTGTTGCTTTTGTTGCTCATTGCTGGCTTTAGCCAACAAAATAGCGGTTTCTGCTGCGCCTTGGGGCCGCACCACCACCCACCTTTTTTCACCTTGTGGGCTGTCTTCCACTAACTCAAAACCCAGTTTTTGCGTGTAAAACTCTATGGCTTCGTCATAGTCAGCCACTAACAGGCTGATTAAACCTAAACTTTGTTTCATAGCCGTTGCTCCGGACTGAAGAAAAAGTGGCGCTATGCTACCGATCCGAAGCCGTGGATACCAGCAAATATTGGCTTTTTAGGGTTGAGTTGCTGGGCAGTTGAGGATGGCTCTTGGTATACTGCGGTCTTTATTTTATCTGTGGAGAGAAAAATGTCTGGTGCAGAACTGGAGCTCTGGTCTTTGGATGAGTTGTGTGATCACGCTTTTGCGATTTTTGAAGAGTTAGCAGAAGAGAACTTATCTGCTGAAGATTATGCGTTGTATCAACAACATGCAGCGGTATCTGCGTATGTGGATTTAGTTCCGGCCACCGACGACTGGGTGGATATGATCGCCATGGATATTGACCCTGAACTGCATGTGGAAGCCCGCATTGGTTTAGCTGATGTGAATGCGGTGGCAGAAATAGTTTTGGCCAGAATTTTATTGTCAAAAGAAAAATTTGAAACTTTATGTCATGCCCGCTGGCGTGGACAGGACTAAATCGGGGTAAAAAATCAGCCAAGCATCAGATTTAATACCATTTTTTCTGAATTTTCATTTTGCGCTCAGCCAGCTTACGCCTACACTCAATAGGTGTTTATCGAACGATCCCTGATCGATAAGAAAATGAGGCAAAAGCTTGAGCCTGACCCGATTTGATTTTAGTAAGTTATTTGATCTCAATGTATTAGTGATTGAGTCTGATCCCACCTCTGGTCATCAGTTAAAACAAATACTGACTGGCCTTGGGATCAAAAAAACCGAACTAAGCCGGACAGTGTTGCCTTTGCTTGGCGGTGAAGTCTCAACCGCTTACGATGTAATTTTTCTCGATTATGACGTTGAACCTTCGATCTCCGGCATGGATCTGATTGAGCTGTTGTTGCACAAAAATATCGTCAGCCCTTTGTGTCGTCTGGTGGTGTTGTCTACTGCTGCTGAGCGGCAAAAGTATGGAATGGATTATCCTTTCCATCAGGTCGATTTTCTCGACAGGCCCTGCAATAAATTTCATATCGACGAGCAGTTAAAACTGCATGTGCGCCTGAAGGCCTATATGGATCAGGTGCTGCCGTTGATCCACAAGCGCCGTTATATCGATGCTTTTAAACTCATTAATGAATTACAACAAAAAGCCGGAGCTGACACTCCTGTTGCTGTACTGCAGTTAAAAGCTGAAATTTTGCTGGAAGTGGGGGTGTATGATGCCGCCTCAGCCGTGATTAAATCGGCTTGTGCCAAACAACAGGAATGGGCTTTGTGGCTGCAATTTTTACTGGATTATGAACAAGGTGAGCTGGAGTCTTGTCACAACTTTTTAGCCAATGCTGAGGAGCTGCCGCGTTATCAGGAAAGAAAGGAAGTCTGGCAAATTTATCTGGCGTTAGAAAACGAAGACTACGCAGCCGCCCTTCATGTGGCCTTAAAAATTCCACCTGCCGCTATGTCAACTCAACTGACTCAGTTAGTGCAACTGGTGATGATGGTGTCGGATAAAACAGAGCAGGCTATTGAACTGGTAGAGCGGAAAAGGCGACTGGCAGGCAGTGGCTATCAATTTTGTGTTTTAACTGTGGCTTTGTGCAAACTGTTGTTGTATCTGATGGCGCACTCTGGTGCGGAGCAAAATCCGACTCCCAACCTGGTGATGTTGCAGCAATGCTTTCGCCAGTTGATCACCGATAAAGAAGCCAGCCAGTTTGCGGCTGATATTATTTGGTTGCAGGGCAGTTTACTGGCTCAGGCTGAAGGCAATGAAGCCGCCATAGTGTTTTTAGAGAAACAGAAACAGCATTTAGCGACAATGCAGATGTCTGTGGCCAGTTTGTGTCAGGGTGCAGCTTTAATGGCAAGTCTTGGCAAAATGAACGCGGCTTTTGATTTGATGTATTCAGGCAATAAAGCACTGGATCTGTTGCCACACAGTATGCATAAAGTTTATGCAGCTTCTGTGCATCAGCAGGCCTTTCACCTGATGTACAGCGCAGAAGACAGAGGCCAGATCTATGCTCAAATGGGCTTAAGGCACGAAAAAGACGGCGATCTACGACCTGCGGCAAAAATGTATTACAAAGCTTATCTGGCTGAACCCGGCTATTTGAACCATCAGGATCATCTGGCCAGGTTGCTTAGCCAATTAAAACTGAGCCGGTTTAAAAGCTTTGTGCTGGAAGACTTTAACCGCCGCTGATATTAATCAGCGTCAGTTGGATTAAAACTTTGTTCCAGCACTAAAGCCAGACGTACAGCAGCTTGTTGCAGCCTTTGTTCCAGCTGAGGCAAATGCTGTTGCTGATAATTTTCGCCTATAAGCATACCGGGTTTATAACCCTGATAAATCAGTTTCACCAGCAAGACCGACTCATTTGCCCAGTCCAAAACACTGACTTTTTGCCATTGCTGCTGTTTGGTTTTGAGTGCCTGATACAAGGCCTGTTGCTTCGCATCATCCTGATAAGAGGCGGCTTCCAGAATACGACTGTCCCACACCCCATGTAAATTCGATGGTTCGCCTGCAAAATACACCGCAGTTCTGTTGCCGCCCAGATCATCGGCATAACCTGCATGCAAAGGCTGGTGCAAATCAGCGATAAAGTGTCCTACAAACAGCAGAGCTTCTAACTGAGTTTTTGACGGTGCAAAAGGTGTCAGCTTTTTCCGCTCTTGTTCAATGGCAGACAAGACGCAGCCTTCTTTGGGGCAGTGCTGCATGGTCAATGTGCTGTCAGAGCGTTTGATATTGACGTAATGCCAGACTTTGGTGTGCTGATACTCTGGTAAAGAGCGCACCTGATCCGGCCAGGAGCAGGCTTGGGTAAAATCGGGCTGGTCATGTAATTGCATCAGTTGCTGCACTTTATTCTGGCTGACCGGACTTAATAACTGATAGGCCATAGAGCAGACCATTTGATGGCCTAATTCACCAAAAGCAAAAACAGGGCTGCAAAACAAGGTTAAAGCTAAAACCAGAGTACGCATTGGGGGCTTTCCTTATTCATCGACCAGTTGAGTGACTTGCCACTGCGCCGCCGGGCTTTGTGACAGCAAAGGTGCCAGCTCTTTTAAGCAATTTTCCATATCCTGCTTTAGCGTAAAAGGCGGGTTAATCACCAGCATGCCGCTGCCTGTCATGCCAAAACCTTCGTTATCCGGCAATGGGCTATATTCTATCCGCAGCTGATTACGAATTTGTGTATCTACTATGGCATCAATAAAGCTTTCAACAGCCTGACGTTCTATCACCGGATACCAGATGGCATAAGTGCCTTGTGGAAAGCGCTGGTAAGCTTGTTGCAGGCCTTTGACCAGATCCTGATACTCAGTTTTTAATTCATAAGGCGGGTCAATCAGCACTAAGCCACGTTTGGATAAAGGCGGCAACATAGCGCGTAAGCCAGCCCAGGCATCCATTTTTTCAATACGGCAAAATTTACGACGCTGAAACTGGCTGGCCAGAATAGGCTGATCACTTGGGTGTAATTCAGTGGCCTGAATGGTGTCTGTAGCACGACACAGCAAATCGGCAATTTTTGGTGAACCAGGGTAAAAAGCTAAGTCGTCGCTATCGTTCACCAGCCTGATGGTATCCACATAGGCTTTAATATCGGCATTACTGCCCTGATAGTTCCAGAGTTTACCTATGCCTGTCTGGTATTCCGCCGTTTTTTGCGCCTGTTCACTGTGCAGGCTGTATAAACCTGCACCTGCATGGGTATCGTGATAGCAAAACGGCTTATCTTTGCGTTTTAAGTAATTCAGAATGCAAATCTGTACCAGATGTTTAATCACATCTGCGTGATTGCCTGCGTGATAACTATGACGATAACTCAGCATAAGAAGACTCTTTTAACGGTGATGTTTCAGTGTTTTTCGCCGTAATAGCGGCACAAGGCGCCAGCATACTGCGCCAGAGCAGAAAGGCAAGTATTCTGTGTATCGCTGTAAGTCATAAGTTGCTTGGGGTTCTGGCTGATGCAGTGTTAAAATCTGCCCCATCAGCGACAGCCCCCGTACAGGATCTCCTTTGAATCGCAAAATCCCAGCACCACAGCATAAAAAAACACAACCTGGTTCAGAACTACAAAAGCCATGGACTAAAACCAAAGCTGCTGCAGCCAAAAAAGCAGATGTAAAATCTGCTCAGCCTAAAACTGTCTCTGCCAAAGTATTAAAACAGAACCGCCAGGAAGAAGCTAAAATTTATGGCGAAAATGCCTGTCGGGTCGCCTTTTTACAACGTCCTGAAGCTTTGGTGCGTTTGTATTTAAGCGAGCCGATGGCACCTAAGTTTGCTGATCTGATGAAGTATTTAGCGGCCAATAAAAAAGCCTATCATGTGGTGTCTGAAGCCGAGCTTGAGAAAGTTGCAGGCAGTCAGCATCACGGTGGTGTGGTGCTGTTGGTGAAACGTAAGGCTGTGTTATCGCTGGCGACTTATTTAACCCAAAACGGTCGCAAAAAACAGGATTGTTTGCTGGCGTTAGATGGGGTAGGTAATCCACACAATTTAGGCGCTATAGCCCGCAGCTGCGCTCACTTTGGCATCAGTGGCATAGTGATGAAAGACCCTGACTTACTGGCGCACGGCGCTGCTGCGCGCACTGCTGAAGGTGGGGTTGAGTTTGTTGAAGGTTTAAGTTGTGACAACCTGCCGCTGGCCTTACAGCTATGTAAACAAGCCGGTTATACACTGGTGACCACTTCCAGTCATGGCGGCGTATCGCTGTACAGCAGCCAGTTGCCCGCCAAAGTAGTGATAGTTTTTGGTGAAGAAATGTTTGGTGTCTCTCAGTCTGTGGCTAAATCTGCTGATATAGCGCTGCAAATTCCAGGCACAGGCAAAGTAGAGTCGTTAAATGTCAGCGTGGCCGCCAGTCTGATTTTAGGCGAATGGTATCGTCAGCAGCAGTAAACCGGGTCAGCGCCCTTGCTCTCTGGTCCGGCTAAGTAAGAACTCAAATCGGAATTTACGATCCGGCAGTGAAGCTACTGTTCAGCATCACAATCGAAATTATAGCGACGGGAATGTTTTACCGCAGCGAAGAAACACAGCCGGGCGTCAGGGCAGCATGGTCAGTAAAGTGCCCAAAGCTGGTGCTGTTTGTAATGTCAGATAAGGGCCCATGCCCAGAATACAACTCAGGCAGATAAAACTAAGCAGAAAGCCTTTGAATCGTTGTTTGATATTTTCCATCATGCCGGTACCAGTGAGCGAATTGATGCAAGTGTGTCGCACAAAACTGCGTTTGTGAGGGAAAAAGTGACCAACGGTGAGTTAAGGGGATAGGTGGATATTCAGGCTGCTGAATTGCGGTGCTCAGGCTTGTGTTTCCGTTGTTTTATTGCTTTGATAGCGTTAACTGAGCAAGGAAAGGTAATATCGGCATGAAACAAGGCGTATGGTTAGCTGTATTTTTTGTGGTACTGATATGGTCAGGCATAGATCCAAAAGACCAGTTCACCTGGTTTCTGGAAGTTTTACCCGCTTTCATTGGTCTGGTGGTGCTGGCTGTTACTAAAAGCCGTTTTCCACTGACTCCTTTGCTTTATGGCTTAATTTTGCTGCATTCAGTGATTTTGATGGTCGGCGGCCATTACACTTATGCCGAAGTGCCATTGTTTGATTGGATCCGTGATTGGACGGGCGGTGAGCGGAACAACTACGATAAAGTCGGGCATTTAGCTCAGGGCTTTATACCTGTGATTATTTGCCGTGAAATTATTCTGCGTAAAGGTTTAATTTTTGGTCAAAGCTGGCAATGTTTTTTTAGTATTTGTTTTTGTTTAGCTTTTAGCGCTTTTTACGAGCTCATTGAATGGTGGGTTGCCTTAGCTACAGGTGAAGATGCTGAAGCCTTTTTGGGCACTCAGGGTTATATCTGGGATACCCAATCCGATATGCTGTGGGCCTTAATGGGGGCTGTGCTGGGCTGGTTTATGCTGAAGAATTTACATGATAAACAGCTAAGGCAACTGCGTGCTGCCGCGGACAAAGGTCAGAGTTAAACTCTGACCTGCTTGTTTGGATACGAGTGCGGATTAGTCTTTATTTAAACTGACAGGGCCGTTGATCTGATCAATTTTCAGTTCGCCTGAACCATCCTCAAGCAAGGTAAAACCACCTGCCTGTTGCACGCGGATATCACCTGAACCATCACTAACACTGACCATGGCTTTGACTTGCTGAATATCTATATCACCAGAACCATCTTCCACCAGTACAGTGCCTGCAACCTGCTGAATAAACAAATCACCTGAGCCATCTTCGACAGTCAGATTGCCACTGAGTTGAGTCAGGCTGATATTGCCTGAGCCATCTTCCAGCACCAGATTATTGCCACCTTGCACTGTTAAATTGCCCGAGCCATCTTCAATCACCAGATCAGAGTTTAAGCCTTCGATATGGATGTCACCTGAACCGTCCTCCAGTGTCAACGCCAGTTCGGCTGGCATTTTAACAACCAGATCTGCATAAGCAGAGGAACCAGTGCAAATACCGATGCAAGAGCTGCCGACAGCTTTAAGTACTGCGGCCGAGCCTTGTTTTTCCAGTGATAAAGTAAAAGGTCTGTCTTCGCTGGAATAAATATCAGCGGTCACTTCAATCTGACTGGCCCCTTTGACTCCGACAATTTTCAGGTTGCCCGCTTCAGTTTCAGCTTTTAACCCGCTCAAACCTGCAGCACTTAACTGCAACTGACGTTGTTGGTGTTTCAGGTCTTCAGCTGCAGAGCTATGACCTACGTGGATCACGCAGGCACTGAGCACTAAGGTGGGAATACAGACAGCAATCAATTTTTTCATAACAGGTCCTTTAAACCAGCTCCTTCATAGTGTTGTTAGTCTGCCTGTTGTGCTTATGAATTGCAAAAGAAAGGTGCTTGTTAAAGTCTTTTAAAAACAAGTGCTTATAATTTGTTACTCTTTGCTTTTAAATGTTTCAGGAACTGTATATGGCATTTTGATAACGTGAAAATAAGAGTTGAACCCGCTCTACATAAGTTTGGGTTTCAGCATAAGGTGGAATGCCCTGATGTTTATCCACAGCACCTGGCCCTGCATTGTAGGCTGCTGTGGCTAGTTTGAGATCGCCTTTATAACGTTTCAGTAAAAACGCCAGGTAAGAAGCTCCGCCCTGAATATTCTGCTGTTGATGCCAGACATCTTTCACACCTACTTCTGTGGCTGTGTCCGGCATCAGTTGCATTAAACCTGCTGCACCACTTTTGGATAAAGCTTTGGGATTAAAAGCGGATTCGGCGTGAATGATGGCTCTTAGCAGCGCAGGGTCTAGCTGATGATGCGAAGCTGCGGTTGCTATTTCCCGCTGATACTGCTTTAAAAACAGGGGGGTATTGTGCCAGTTCACTGTGCTTTTCAGGTTGCAGGCAAAACAATCAAAACGAACTTTGATATAAGGCCGGTTTGTGGGGGCTCTGTCGGAAAAGGCGGTGACGCCATTGGCTTGCTGGTAGCGATACACTGCAGGAGTATCTGCAATCACAGCAGGGGCCAGCACTAAAAAAACACAGCCTGCCAGGGCTTTAGCTGCTTGAAGTTTCAATTTATGCCCCCACTTTAAACCTGACTTAGTGAGCATAGTCATTCTTTGCCCTTTTTGTGACTTTCATCAGCAAAGATAGATTGCAGTTCAGAACCCTGTTTTTTAGTGTTGTCATAAAGGCACTTTAGAATAAAGTGGAAAAACAGATAAATAGTTCAGTTTTTCAATCGTAAAAACAGATTAGCTATATAGATTTATTTCGTTATCTCAAATCGTTCGGAGCAGTTATTCTTTGTTCCATCGAAGCGAGTTCAATTTTAGTAACCAACCAACATGGAGTAAGACAATGTCTTCAATTATCAACAGCACCATCAAGCCATTCAAAGCGACTGCCTTCCATCACGGTAAATTTGTTCCAGTGACTGAACAGGATCTGGCTGGCAAATGGTCAGTAGTAGTGTTCTACCCAGCTGACTTCACTTTCGTTTGCCCAACTGAATTAGGCGACCTGGCTGATTTCTACCCTAAGTTCCAGGAAATCGGTGTTGAAGTTTATTCAGTATCTACTGACACGCATTTCACTCACAAAGCGTGGCACGATGCTTCTGAAACTATCAAAAAAATCAACTACCCAATGATCGGTGACCCAACAGGCACTATCACCCGTAACTTCGGTGTGATGATCGAGGAAGAAGGTTTAGCTTTACGTGGTACTTTCGTCATCAACCCACAAGGCGAAATCAAAGTTGCTGAAATTCACGACTTAGGTATCGGCCGTAGCGCTGCAGAACTGTTCCGTAAAGTTCAGGCTGCACAATACGTAGCAAACCACGACGGTGAAGTATGTCCAGCTAAATGGACTCCGGGTGAAGCGACTTTAGCTCCATCTTTAGACCTGGTTGGTAAAATCTAAGTCTGATCCAGACTAAGAGGGCTGAGTTCTCAGCCCTCCTTTAAAATGAATAATTTGTGAGTTTTGCTCACCAGAATTTACTGGTACGGCGAAGCTTTGTCCAAAAGGGCAGTGGCAATCCACCTGAAGGTGGCCGTGACTGTGGCAATAAGAAAGGGGCCAAATATGTTAGATACCAATTTAAAGAACCAATTAAAAACCTATTTGCAAAACCTGAAAAGCCCGGTGGAGCTGGTAGTTGCGTTAGACGGCAGCGATAAAGCAGCCGAGTTAAAGAGTCTGGCTGAAGATATCGCCGGTTTAAGTTCGCTGATCCATGTAAAAGATGAGACAGACCCTGCAGTATTAAAGCCATCTATGCTGGTGCGCTCTACTGCGAAGAACACTCAAATTCGTTTTGCTGGTGTGCCTATGGGCCACGAGTTTACCTCTTTGGTGCTGGCTTTGTTGCATTCAGGCGGCCACAGCATTAAAGAAGAAGCTGCTGTACTGGAGCAAATTGCTGCTTTGCAGGGTGAATTTAACTTTGAAGTTTTTGTATCCTTAAGCTGTCAGACCTGCCCTGAAGTAGTGCAGGCGCTGAATTTAATGGCAGCGGTAAACCCACATATTAAAACCACCATGATTGACGGTGCTGTATTCCCTGATGAAGTCAGCAAACGTAATATCATGGCTGTACCAACAGTCTATTTAAATGGTCAGCAGTTCTCTCAGGGCGCTATTACCCTGACCAATATTCTGAACAAAGTCGACAGCGCTGCTGCAGCTCGTCAGGCTGAAGCGTTGAAAACCAAAGATAACTTCGACATGCTGATTGTGGGTGGTGGCCCGGCTGGTTCTGCAGCTGCTATTTATGCAGCCCGTAAAGGCCTGAACACTGGTATTGTTGCTGAGCGTTTTGGCGGCCAGGTGGCAGACACTGTCGGCATTGAGAACTTTATTTCTGTCAAAGAAACTGAAGGTCCAAAACTGGTGGCTAATTTAGAGTCTCACGTTCGTCATTACGAAGTGGACATTATGAATAGCCAAAAAGCAGTGAAGCTGAGCAAAAACGACTTGTTTGAAATCACGCTTGAAAACGGCGCTGTGCTGAAAAGCAAAAGCATCGTCTTATCCCCTGGTGCACGCTGGAGAGAGATGAATGTGCCAGGTGAAAAAGAATACCGCGGTAAAGGTGTTGCTTACTGCCCACACTGTGATGGTCCTTTATTTAAAGGCAAAAAAGTCGCAGTCATAGGTGGCGGTAACTCAGGTATTGAAGCGGCGATTGACTTAGCTGGCATAGTGCAGCATGTGACTGTGCTGGAATTTGACAGCACCTTGCGTGCAGATGCAGTGCTGATTAAAAAAGCGCAGTCTATGGGCAACATTACTATTATCACTCAGGCACAAACCACAGAAGTGCTGGGCGATGGTCAGAGAGTTGTTGGCTTGCAGTACACAGACCGCACCAATGGCGAAAGCAAAACAGTGGAACTGGCCGGTATCTTTGTACAAATTGGTTTAGTGCCAAATACTGAGTGGTTACGTGGTGCTGTGGAATTAACACCACGGGGTGAAATCATAGTCGACAGCCATGGCCAGACGTCACTCAAAGGCGTGTTTGCGGCAGGTGACGCGACGAACACACCCTTCAAACAAATTATTATTGCGATGGGCAGTGGTGCAACAGCGGCTTTAGGTGCTTTTGACTACTTGATCCGTAACTAAGAGTTTATTTTGCTTAAAAGGGCCGCTTTGAGATAGACGGCCCTTTTTTATGCTTGTAAAAGAAAAGCGATTTAGGTTAAATAAGGTGTTTTTAAAACAGCAACAACAGGACGTTGATATGTTACATCAGGGAAAGTTAAAAGATTGGGATAGCGCTAAAGGGACTGGTTTTTTGCAGCAGCACAAGGCTGGCCCTGATATTCGGATCTGTAGCAGCGGCTTTCGTAAGAAACCCGATCAACTCAACAATGGCGATCTGATCTTTTTTCAGATTGAAGTCGATTCAGAAGGTAAAGCCCTGGCGGTTTCTGCTTACAAAGCGGGACAGCGTTTTGCGCCTGCACCTGCAGTACAAAAGCCAAGGCTCTCCACTTTGCCATTTCAGCAGTTATTATCGGTAGTGGTGACTGTGACTATTCTGGCCTGGCTGGGTTATCAGTCTTTGTATTTGTTTAGTGCACATGCTGCCCCGGTTTTACCTGTGATCACAGAACCAGCAGAGATGGCTTTGTCAGATGAGCCAGTGTCGAGCGTTAAACAAGCCCGGTACGGGCAGCACTTTCAATGTGAAGCTAAGCACTATTGTTCTGACATGTTGTCTTGTGACGAGGCTAAATTCTATTTAAAAAACTGCCCTGATGTGATGATTGACGGCGATAACGATGGTATTCCATGTGAACGCCAGCACTGTGGTGGCTGACGCTTCTGGTCAGACGGCCTGGCGTTTTTCAAATAAGTTTTTGCTGTATGCCACAGCAAAATAAATCATCAGGCTATGGAACAGCATCACGGCAGCATAAGTTAAAGCGGCATTTACAACATGTTCTGATGCAATAAAACCTTGAGGACTGCTGAAGATCAGCACTGCCTGTATGAGCGCATCACTTAAAATCAGCGCATAAATCACTTTATGGCTTTGCGCCTGAGTTAAAAAAGCCTTTTGTTGTTTAGAGTACTGATAGACCAGATACACAGTCAGCGCTGGCAACAACACAACATCCTGAATAAATCCAAATTTAATGGCTGAAAAGTAGTTGGCTAAAGCCAGAGCCAGCAGCACCAGAATTTGAAAAGCAAAAAAACGGCTGATGATAAAAGACAACATAAAACACACCTGCAGGGGATTCATTCAGTCAGCTTAAAGTATTACTGAATAAATGGCGCTTCGACTTAAGTCTAAGACGGATCTTTTTTGTTTGCTTCAGGACCTGTAGCTATCACCACCTGATTGCGGCCCTGATGTTTGGCCTGATACAAAGCCACATCGGCCTGTTGCAACCAACTTTCCCAGTCTGCAGCTTGTTGCACTGTGGCAATGCCAATAGAAGTTGTCAGGGCTGAACCGTCAGGCAAAGATAACTGGTGCCAGACCGCATGCCGGATTTTTTCCGCTAAACGATGTAAATCAGCCAGCTGAATTTCTTTGATCAGCACTACAAACTCTTCACCACCGTAACGGAATACAGAATCCTGTTGGCGGATCATTTGTTTTAATAAAGGCACCAGTTGACTCAGAATTTGATCGCCGGACTGATGGCCAAAGTTATCGTTGATACGCTTAAAATGATCCAGGTCCAGCAGCATTAAGCCGCTGACCATACTTTTTTGTTGGTACAGATCTATGGCAGCTGTCAGTTCGTCGGTCAGAGAATGACGGGTTGCTGCGCCTGTCAGTGGATCTGTTGTGGCTAAATGTCGCAATTCTTTACGTTGTAAATGAGTGCGATAAGCAAAAATATAAGCAAAAATACTGGTGATGAAGGTAGTGGTGATAAAAGCCAGCAGTTGAAAGCCATTATTAAAAATGCGGGAATGATCAGAAAAATGCAGCGACACTATGGCGCTGACCATGAGTAACAATAAGAGTAAAGCTTTAAGGGGGGCTACTAAAAAGAAGATAAACACCATCAAAGGGTAAATCCAGAACAGCACGTCCTGCCCGAGCTTCATACAAACTAAAACGGCGCCAAAACAAAATACGGCCGCCATCAGAAAGCCCGGTTTTTCGGTATCCCCGGTGCGCCACGCCATCCAGACTGAAACCGTACTGACAGCTATCATCAGCAAGTCCGTTATTCCCACCAAATAACTTCCTGTGGCTAAACGGTATAAAGCATAAGGCAATAGAGTACAGCTGGCGATCACGCCAACCAAAGTAATCATCGACAGGTGGAAATTGTCTTTTAAGCGCTGTAACAAGTTTCGGTCCTTGCCACTTGGAATGATGGCTTGATAAAAAGGTCATTTCTTATTCTGTTTGCTACTCTGACAAAGAAAGCAGATGAACACAACTCTGTTGTTTTATCTGCCTGGTACCAGAGGAAGTTTCTGCTAAGTCTTTAGTTTTTAAAGCGTAATGCCAGCTCTTGCAAAGCACCCAACTGCTGCACTATCAGGCTTTGAACCCGTTCATCGATCAGCTTACCTTCTGCATCAAAGGTGTTGGCAAAAGCATTACAGAAGACTTCGGGTTTATTCACCAAATGGAGATCTAAAAAGACACAGACCTGACGCAAATGATACTGAGCCCTGGACGTACCCATACCGCCGCCTGAGCCCATAATGGCTGCTACTTTACCCGCCATTAATTCATTGTTGGGTTCACGGGAAACCCAATCCAGAGCGTTTTTTAGTGCTGGTGCAATAGAGTAGTTGTATTCGGGGCAGGCCAGCAGCAAAGCATCCGCCCTGGCAAACTGAGCCAGCAAGCGTTCTACTGCTGCAGGTTTAGCTGTAAGGTCGGCATTGTAAAATGGCAGTTCAGATAAATCCGCCAGCTCAATCTGCATGCCTTCAGGGGCATGGGCTATTGCATACTCTACCAAAGCTTTATTGGTCGATTTGGCTCTTAAGCTGCCGCAAAGCGCCAGTACTTGCAATTCAGACATTCGATTCTCCTTGATGCTGTGTTTTACTCTACATTAAGTCTGAAGCTTTTGAATGACAAGCTTATTTAAAACAGTTCCGGATTTAAAAAAGGGATCATCGCCAGAATTAAAGCCTGGTGATAAACCGAACTACGGCTGAGTGTGTTATGGGTCAGCAGGGCAATAGCGCCGCCTTTTTGTTTGATATTGTGTTGCTCAAACATGGCATCCATCACATCCCCCAGCTCTTTACCTGCTTTTAGTTGTGCCAAAGCCACTGGCGGCAGCATTAAACTGGCAGAACGGGCTTTGCCGAATTTGCCCTTGTGTTCAATCACCATCCAGGCAAAGGTGAAATCCCCATCTAAACCTGCTTCTATCGCCACACGAAAATCTGCACTGAAGCTGGCCAATTCAGCCACTCTGTTCATAGCCCCCAATAAGGTTTCATCGCTGCTCATCGGCTGAGCTGCAACACCACTGGGCACAGCGACACCCTGCACATCCAGAGTGTCAGCGGGGAATAGTTCAGCAAAAGCAGAAGCCACGGCTTTGATTTTGGCCGGATTAGCTGAGGCGACCTGAATCATTAACATCACAATACCTGTAGAGCAAAGAGTTCAAAGTTCATAAAAAACAAAGGCGGCCCAAGCCGCCTTTGTTTTCAGTGTGCAGTATTAACCTGCTAACCCTACGTACACATGTTGTACGTCATCGTCGGCGTCAATAGCTTCCAAAAAGGCTTCCACTTCAGCGCGGGCTGCGTCATCCAAAGTCACAGGGTTATTTGGACGATACACCAGTTTGGCTGAGGTGACGTTAAAACCAAAAGCAGGTAAAGCTTTGCTGACGGCATCCAGATCTGTAGGTTCGGTCAGGAATACGCTATCGCCTTCTTCACCTTCTTCAAAATCCTGGGCACCAGCTTCAATAGCTGCTACTTCTAAATCGGCATCAGGTGTTACGGCGTGTGCAACAATTTCGCCTAAGTATTTGAAGTCCCATGAGACTGAACCCGAACCGCCTAACTGACCTTTACGGAACAGCACACGGATACTCTGGGCCGAGCGGTTTTTGTTGTCTGTTAAACATTCAACAATAACAGGCACCTGATGTGGGGCAAAACCTTCGTACACGACGGTTTCATAGTTGGCCGGGCCGTCCAGTAAACCTGCGCCTTTTTTAATGGCGCGCTCTAAAGTCTCACGAGGCATTGAAGCTTTTTTGGCGGCTTCAACTGCAACACGTAATTTAGAGTTCATATCAGGGTCGGCACCGTTACGGGCTGCAACCATGATTTCTTTGGCTAGTTTAGTAAAAATACGGCCTTTGGCAGCCGAAGCGTCAGCTTTGTGTTTAACTTTCCATTGAGCGCCCATTGCTTCTCTCTCGTATCTGTATCAGTAAAAATTAATGCTGGTGACCACAGTCAGGGTCGCAGTCGTCGCCATGTTCATCATCAAAGTCGTCGTCGCCGTCCTGATGTTGCATCACGCCCCAGCCATCATTGTGGCCACTGAATTTCTTAGCGAATTTATCCAGTTCAGCTTCACGGGTTGTCACTGCAGCATGCTCTGGCACCATGGTCTGGCTGACAATCAGCTCCCATTGCTCCAGATCGTTGAAGTGCAGTTCGACTTCACCTTGCAGCTCTGACGCTACTAAAGCGGCCATAGCTTTTTCTGCTTGGTCTTTGTTTTTGAATACCAGATAAAAATCGATGGCCAGAGGCTGGCTTAAATCTATTCCGGCGTCCATTAAGGCACGCAGCATATCGCCGTTGCCGTCATCAGGAAATTGCATGGTCCGCTCTCCACATCAGTTTAATAGACCGACCCGGCAGGACCGGTGCGGCAAGTGGCCGGATTATAGCAATATTTTTTAGCTGGTGGGTATGGCAATCTGGTATTGAACTTGACCCATGTCATGGATAGTTGCAGACTCAGCCAAAGTAGAATGAAGGAGTTGGTCCTGATGAAAGCATTTTTGCTTGTATTGTTTTGTGTGAGTTCACCGCTTTGGGCTTGTCTGCATGCCAGTCATGGAACACACGGCATGGTATTACTGCAGGTGGACGATCAGTTTATTGCCTCTCATCTGCCTTTTCCTACAGGTAAACACGCCCATCAGATTGTGCTTCAGGTCAGCAGTGAACTACCAGAGCAAGTTCTGCAGGCGCTCACAGCAAAAAGCCTGGTGACATTGGAGCCACAGCCTTTTGCGTTACAGGATTTACAGCAGGGCAAGATAAAGACCTTTAATGCACAAGTTTATCTGGGCCACTTTGAACGGGGCGGTAAAGATCTCGGCACTGTAACAGTGCTGGTGCAAAAAAAATTGCTGGATAAAGCTGTTGGCGCAGCGGCGGAGCAAGACGGGCTTTATCGTATTGCACTTTCGCAAGGCGAGCTATTGGTCAGGGCTATTAAAGGTGAAGGTGCTGTGGATGAAATTCTTTATCAGGCCAAAGGCAAAGATGCAGAGCAGCTTTATTTTGAAAGTGCAGATTTTGCACCTCAAGCGAAGTAAAACCTGATGCTGCTGTATTTAGTGCGTCATGCTACGGCACAGGACAGAGCTTTGGGACTGCCGGATCCAAGTCGTGATCTGGTGGATAAAGGTATTAAACAATGTCAAAAACTGGCGGATTTTTGTAAAAAGCAGCAGATACATCCACAACTGCTGCTGACCAGTCCTTTTCATCGAGCCGAACAAACAGCGCTGTTGCTGCATCAGCATGCCGACTGGCCTGAACCTCAACAACAAGCCTGGCTGATTATTGATACTCAACCAGAAGTGCAGCGCAAGGCGTTAACTGAACTGACCAAACAAGGGGTTGAGTCCGTCTGCTGTGTCGGCCATGAACCTGATATTTCTGTTTTGCTGGCGCTGTTACTGAATAGCGACGCCGGGCATTTTTATATCAAAAAAGCCTCCATTACAGCGCTTGAACTTAGCCCTGATCAGGCGGTATTGCTTTGGTCTTTGCCTGTGGCTTTACTGTAACGTTCAAAGGCCAGCATGGGGTCCTGTTCTATGGCAGCATGTTGAATAAAGCTTTGTAACTGGGGGAAAAAGCTGAGGAACACAGCTTCTGTTTCTGCCTGAAGCTCTGGCAATTCATCTGCAATAGAGGCATAACGGGCAGTAAAGCGGCCATGCAGCGCCATACGGCGTAACGCCTGTTGAATACCTTCAAGTTGGGCGTAACGGCCAAACCAGTCTTGTTCAGTCACAGCTTTAAAGGTTCTGGCCATAGCCTCTGGCATCTGTGGCAAGTCGTTTTGCAACTGACGATACAGCTGAGCCTTGTAGTCGCTAAAGTCTGAAGCAAAAAAATGGCTCCAGTGTTTAATCAGGCAAAAATCAAACAACATATCCAAAGCTATAGGGGAAAAACGCCGTACTTGTGGGCTAAACAGCAAACGGGCTGAGCGAACTTGTGGATGTTGATCGGTAAACCAATCCACAGCTCTGTGATTATATAAACCGGCGGCCACTGCAGGGCTTAATAACTCCAGCCTGGTGCCATGGTAAAAGTCACCCAATAAATTACCAATACGGGAATCAGTCTTGGGTTGTGCTAACAGCAGATGGGCCAGATAATTCATTACACCACGGGATTTCTGCAAAACTGCCTTTAGTCTAAGGCAAAAAAGATGTATTTGCTGAACTAATCCGCTATAAGTAAGTGTCTTAAAATGAAGAGAAATGCAAAGGGATAAGTGACATGAAACAAGGGGTTTTACTGATAGCTGCACTAGTGCTTACAGGCTGCAGCAGCATCAGTCCACAGGAATGTCAGATGGGAGACTGGTTTGCTATTGGCAAAATCGATGGTCAGCAAGGCATCGCCAGCACTAAATTTCGCAGCTACCAAAAAGACTGTGCTGAACATGGGGTAGCTGCTGATTTTAAAGCTTATGAACAAGGCCACGCACAAGGGGTGATGTTGTACTGCACTTACGATGCTGGCAGAGCGTTAGGCCAAAGTGGTGGTGCTTATAACAAAGTTTGTACCGGTGCTTTAGAGCCGCAGTTTCGTTTAGGTTATGACAGAGGCCGTACATGGTATCAGGCTGAATCTGCGCTGCTGAATTTACAAAAAACCTTGCAGCGAAATGCCGGCACTATAGAGCAATTGGAACAACGTATCGACGACAACAGCAAAGAGTTGAGTGTGCAAAAAGACAAGCAGCAGAAACAAAAGTTGTTGGATGAAAACCGCAATCTGCAGCAACAGCTGCGTGAGCTGAACCAAATGCAAGGCCAGTTACAGCGTGATTTAAAACAAGCCGAATTGCAGTTTAGTTTGATCCAGCAAGGTGGCTAACAAGGGGGCTGACTAAGGTGATCAACAGATGAAGCTTTTTTGTGCTCTGTTATTGAGTATGCCTTTACTGGTGTTGTCTGCACCTCTGGATCTCACCTGGACTACAGAAAAACTCTTGATCGCAGGCCAGCGCAGCCGCTTGCCTCATCAACCCCAGTGGCCGGAAAAACAGACAGATTTTATTGCCTACAGTATGACGGGCGTGTTGCCTGACGGCATCCATTGTCAGTTAGAACTCAGATTACAGGACGAACTGTTGCTTAGCTTACCTTGCACCAAACGTTATGTGCTGGAAAGGCCTTTACGTATTACACCTGCGATGAGGCTGGAGTTGTTCCTGCATAACACCAACCTCTTTAGTCCTGGTGAAGAAGTGATTTTACGCAACAGAGTGTCGCTGGACGTGGCTCCTTAGGTTGATTGAATCAGCTTTGTTGTGGGCTTTGGCTTAACCAGGCCTGAGCTATACCAGAAGCTAAAATCAGCAGCGCGCCAAGCCATTGCAAAACAGACATAGGTTCAGCAAACAGCAGCCAGGCAGTGATAATGACCACTACAGGTTCCAGATAAGCCAGAGTCCCAAACACGCGGGTGGGTAAATGTTGAATGGCTTGCAATGCAAACAGCAAGGCCAGAAATCCCGGAAATAACCCGGCAGCCAGCAACCACAACCATTGTTCTGTGTCAGGCATGGGTTTATCCATCATCAAAGGCAAAACACAGAGAGAGCCTACCAGCAACTGATAAAAACTTTTGTGATACAGAGGTATGGTATCAGGCACTTTTTTATTGAATAAAATAAAAGCCGTGTAGGTGACTAAAGAAGCCACTGCATACCCAAGGCCTTGTTGCTGTTCAATATAGCTGCCAGGCTGAAACTCCTGCAGCATAAAAAAACCAAAAAAAGCCAGTATGATCAATAACAAAGTGCGACTGGTTAAGCGTTCAGCAAACAAAAAATGGGCAATAATGGCCGACAATGCCGGAGCCAGATACACCAGCAAAATAGCCAGGGTTAAAGAGATTGTCTGAATTGCAGATAAAAAGCACAAAATAAAACTGGCCAGCAACACACCATTCAGCAGCACTAAGACTGGTGGTTTCCCCCATAGCAGCCGTAATTGCCCGGTTAAGGTTAAATACAATGCCAGAATACAGGCGCCCAAGCCTAAGCGGTAAAAAGTAAGGCTGGCTGGGTCAACAGCACTGTAGCGGGCTATTAAACCTATAGTGCCCATCATAGCTGCGGCTAAAGCGGCCATATAAAAGTAACGGTAAGACGATAAAAACATGCAATAGCCACTGCTGAGCAAACCAGAAAGATCGTCACTGTAGCGACCCGCTTTGCACAATTCAAGTGGCGTTTTTAACAACAGTTTTGACTGCATTTAGTAACAACTTTTTATTTGTTGTTTTCAGCCAGGCTGGGTAGGCTCAAGTCTTTTCTGTTATAGCTGAAGGACATAGTATGCGTTCGCTTATTTTTGTTTTACCTCTGATCATAGTGATCTCAGCCTGCTCTGAACCCGCACCCCAGCCAAAAGTCTCTACTGCTTTGGCTGAAGTAACAGTACTGACCGAAGCTTTTGCTATGCCTGGTTTGAACCGCAGCAGGCAAGTGCGGTTGTATTTACCACCGGGGTACAGCAGTTCAGATAAAAGATACCCGGTGCTTTATATGCACGACGGCCAGAACCTGTTTGATGATGCAACAGCTTATGCGGGTGAGTGGGGAGTTGATGAAACGCTGAATGAACTTGCAGCATCAGGTCAGCTTGAGCTTATTGTGGTGGCGATAGATAACGGTGGTGAAAAACGTATGACTGAGCTGAACCCTGTGGATCATGCGAAGTTTGGTAAAGCCGAAGGCAAAGCTTATATCGAATTTATTGCCACTGCAGTGAAACCTTATATAGACCAGCATTACCGCACTTTGGCTGATGTTGAACACACAGCTATTATGGGCAGTTCTTTAGGCGGTTTAATCAGCCATTACGCCATACTGCAATTTCCACAGGTGTTTGGTAAAGCGGGTATTTTTTCACCTTCGTATTGGATCACAGGTGAACAGGTCAGATGGTTTGAAAATCATCCGGCAGCTAAGGACGCGCGTTTGTATTTTTACATGGGCGGTAAAGAAGGCGACTCTATGGTGCCGGACCTGCAAAAGGTGTATCAGGCTGTGCTCAGTCAGGGTCATCCGGCTGAATTGACTCAGTATCATCTGGTGGAGGAAGCCGAACATAACGAAGCGGCCTGGCGGTCTGAATTTAAAATAGCAGTTTTGTGGTTGTTTAAGGTCCATCAGTAAAATTCAGGTTCCAGTCTACTGCTTAAACAAGGAGGTTAAGCCGTAGAGTTTATATCGGCGGATACTCAAAAAATAACCATGACTTTCTGTACTAAATCAGACACCTGCCTATAGTTACTATGTACCGTTTCAAGTTACATCTGCAGCAAGGGAGTGTACTTATGTTTGGTTTTAATTCAAATTCTGACAACATCGTCAATGCCATCAATACAACTCAGGCCGTAATTCAGTTTTCGCTGGATGGACGGATTGAGCACGCTAATGACAATTTCCTGAAACTGATGGGGTATCAGTTGCAGGAAATACAAGGGAAACATCACAGTATTTTTGTCGGGCCAGACACAGCCAACTCAGCAGCCTATCAGCAATTTTGGGCCGATCTACGTTCAGGAAAATCTCAAACCGCTGAATTTAAACGTATCGCGAAAAATGGTACTGAAGTATGGATCCAGGCGTCTTACACACCCATTATCCAGAATGGCAAAGTACAGAAGGTGATTAAATTTGCCTCCGACGTGACGGAACAAGTTGCAAAGCAAGCGAATTTTGAATCTCAGTTGCAAGCCATTCACAGAGCTCAGGCTGTGATTGAATTTGATTTAGACGGAAAAATTTTATTTGCCAATGCTAACTTTCTGAATTTGATGGGATATAGCTTAAAGGAAGTGACAGGGCAACATCACCGTATTTTTGTTGATCCAAAAGAAGCTGCATCAAACAGCTACTCGGATTTCTGGCGTCTATTGAGGGAAGGCAACTACCAGACGGCTGAGTATAAAAGGTTGACTAAAAGTGGCAAAGAAATCTGGATCCACGCAACTTACAACCCGATTAAAGGGCCTGATGGCAAAGTGCTGAAAATTGTAAAATTTGCCAATGACATTAGTCATGAAGTGGAACAAAAAAAGGAATTTCGTTTGCTTTCGATGGTGGCGAATGAAACTGACAATGCGGTTCTGATATCTGACGCAGAAAGAAAAATTCAGTACGTTAATAAAGGCTTTAGCCAAATGACAGGTTATATGCAACATGAAGTGTTAGGTCACAGAGCCCGGGAGTTTCTGGTCGGGCCTAAAACAGATCCTGTGACTAAAGAGCGCATTGAAGCTGAATTAAATGCACCACGGGCTTTTTATGATGAAATAGAAATTCATCGTCGGGATGGTACCTCTTTGTGGATCTCCGTCACCAGCAACCCGGTGTACGATGAACAAGGTCAGCACAGCAATTACATTGCGATTTTAACCGATATCAGTAAAGTCAAATCTTCAGCTTTGGAATTCCAAACCCGCTTTCAGGCTATTAGTCAGTCGAATCTGATGCTGGAATGGGACAAAGCCGGACAGCTGATTGAGATGAATGATTACCCACAGCAACAATTTAAACTGAACAACGAACAATTCAGCAGGGCTGTGGCTGACTGGCGTAGTTTTTTAAATCAGGACCAGGCGGCCAAAGTTCTTGACGGGCAAAGTATCTCCGTTGATATTCAGCTCAAGCTTGAAGGCAAAGCTTTGGGCATAGCGGCCACTTTCTGCGTGGTCAAAGATACCTATGGTGAACTGCAGAAAATTATTATGTTTGGGTCAGATATTTCAGAACGTTTATTAGTGGTTCAAACCAGCGATTCTGTCATGTCTGAACTGGTAAGCTCAGGGCAAAGCATTAATAATATGGTGTCTTCTATAAATTCCATTGCAGATCAAACTAACTTGCTGGCGCTTAATGCAGCAATAGAAGCGGCAAGAGCGGGGGAGGCTGGACGCGGCTTTTCTGTGGTTGCAGATGAAGTTCGCCATCTGGCATCCAAAGCTAGTGCTTCGGCCAGTGAGATTAATTCGGTGGTAGGGCGCAATCAATCGCTATTGAATAGCTTGTCGGAAACTTTAAACAAATTGAATAAAAGAGCTTAAGGGTTTAGACAGACAATAAAGGGAGCGGCAAAGCTGCTCCCTGCAGATATTAAGGCAAATCAAACCACAGGGCTTGAACTGGCCCTTGAGTGGCTAAAGCTTTCAGCTCAGTTTCCCGACTGATTTTTGCGCCATCACCAGGTTGCATTGTTGTGCCGTTTAACTCCAGTTCCCCTTCAATTAAATGCAGGTAGAAGTTGCGTTTGGCAGTCACTGGCAATTCAATCACATCATGCTCGCTTAACAACAGCTGGGATAAACAAGCATCCTGTTTGATCTGCAAAGTGCCATCACGGCCATCCGGAGTAATCACCAAAGTTAAGCCGGCTTCGGCCTTAAAGTCTTTTTGCTGATAACCAGGCTCGCCACCAAATTGATTGGGCTGGATCCAAATCTGCAAAAATTTTAAGTTGTCTGTATCACTGGCGTTAAATTCGCTGTGATAAATGCCTTTGCCTGCACTCATCAGCTGAAATTCACCCGCAGGTAAAGTTTTTACATTGCCTGCTGAATCTTTGTGGGCAATTTGACCTTGCAGCACATAACTGATGATTTCCATATCCTGATGGCCATGGGTGTCAAAGCCTGCAGCTGCGTCTACTTCGTCATCGTTAATCACCCGAAGCGCTGAAAACCCCATATGGGCCGGGTCGTAATAACGGCCAAAAGAAAAGGTATGTTTGCTGTTTAACCAGCCAAAATTGGCGGTGCCGCGGTCGGCCGCATATCTTAGTTCAATCATTTCTTGGTACTCCGGTTGACACTCTCTTTGCAGAGAGTGTTCCTTTGATTGGATTATTGGCTTAGTTTTTTCGCGATAATGGCATCGACCGAGGCTTTACCTGCACCGCTGAATAACAGAGAAACACTGGCTGCTAACAAGGCTAAGGCAAATTCGTAGCCGTTGGTGCTCATAAAAAATCCGTTGGCAAAGTGCACTTTAAAGATGGCCACTAACATGGCGATAATTAAGGTCACTGCTGCAGGGCGGGTTAACACACCAAACACCAGAGCCAAACCACCAAAAAACTCAGCCGCACCAGCTAAAAAGGCCATCAAAACACCAGGAGCCAGGCCTATGCTTTCCATCCAGCCACCAGTGCCTTCTAAACCGTAGCCACCAAACCAGCCAAATAATTTTTGTGCACCGTGTGCGGCAAAAATAATACCGACTGGAACTCGTAATGCTAAAGCGCCAAAACCTGCGTTAGTACTGAAAGTTTGTTGTAAAGTTGCTTTGTTCATAATATTCACCTTTAAATAAATTGACCTTAAGTTAGGGTTGTCAGACTGCTTTAAACCGCTTGTCAGTTCCGATGTCTGTACTTTAGAACGGCTTGCATTTATAAAAAAGCGGAATAAACTGAGTTCATCATTCAAAATATTTGAACATGAAAATGAAGGTATTATGGCCAATCATCCTATTCTGACGCTGGACGCTTTGCGTGCGCTGGATGCTATCGACCGCAAGGGCAGCTTTGCCGCTGCGGCTGAACACTTATACAAAGTGCCTTCAGCCCTTAGCTATACCATAGCCAAACTTGAGGCAGATCTGGAAGTGCAGCTGTTTGACCGTTCCAAACAAAAAGCACAGCTGACACCAGCTGGTCTGTTACTGCTGCAACAGGGTCGTGAATTAGTGCAAGCCGCCAGCCGGTTACAGGATGCAATTAAGCAAGTGGATACCGGCTGGGAAACACAGTTTGTAATAGCCAAAGACAGCATAGTGCCCTATCCGCCTGTGTTGAGCCTTATTCATGAATTTATGGCGCTTGGCAAAATGACGGAAGTCAGTATGCGTGAAGAAGTCTTAGGTGGTGGCTGGGAGGCTTTGGAAACTGGTCGGGCTCACATTGCTTTGGGGGTATCGGCCGATATGCCCAAAGGAAAATACGAACTGGTGCCAATTGGCGAAGTAGAGTTTGTGTTTGCGTTGTCGCCGCAACATGAACTGGCCAATATCAACAGACAAATTGATTTAGCGGATGTAGAGCAGGAAACAGCTATAGTGGTGTCGGATTCGGCTTTGGATGCACCTAAACGTAGTTCCGGCTTATTTACCACCCGCCGCGTACTCAGAGTCAGTTCAATGCAGGCCAAAATTGCTGCTCAGGTGCAGGGGTTAGGGGTTGGTTTTTTACCAAAACATTTAATTCAGGATGAATTAGCCAGAGGTTTATTAATCGCCAAAAAAACCAGCATTCCACGCGAAAAAGCCATGTTGTATCTGGCCTGGCAAAAACAAAGTCAGGGCAAAGCACTGCAATGGTTTAGTGAAGCTTTTAGTCACTATCCCTGGTTAAAAGTCTGGTCAGCTGTTTAACTGGGCTATGTGGTGGTTTTGTACGTACTCAGATGTCGGCCATAAAGAGTGTAAGAGATGAACCTTGAATAAAAACATTAAAGCTGTAGTTTTTGATCTGGATGGCACTTTGGTGGACTCCAGACTGGATTTTTCCGAGCTGCGTCGCCGTTTAGGCTGGCCTGAGCACACACTGATCCTGGAGCATTTAGCCAGCTTAGATTGTGCTTTGAAGAAACAACAGGCAGAGCGGATTATTATCGACTTTGAACTTGAGGGGGCGCGTAACGCCAGCTGGATGCCGAATGCTGAGGTGTTGCTACAGCAACTGAAGCAGCAGAATATGCCGATGGCCATCTTAACCCGCAATATGCGCCAGGCCACAGATTTATGTATGCAGGCGCTGAATATTCCTATTGATTTGGTGCTGACCCGCGACGACGCTCCGGCTAAACCTCAGCCTGAAGGCTTGTGGCTGATAGCTGAACAGTTGGGCGTCGCTCCTGATCAAATACTTTATGTAGGCGACTATTTGTTTGATATCCAAACAGCCCGCAACGCAGGTGCTTATTGTTGTTTATACCGTTATGGTGATAACCATATGTATGCAGAGCTGGCTGATGTCGTCGTGGATGATCTGCTGGAGTTAGCGCATTGGTTGCACCTGTGAGAGCGGGTTAATGAGCATCAATTGGAAAAAAGCCGGCTGAATGTGACACTATTCTGAAGATTCATTATTATTCCCCGCTATTCTGCTTCCTATTTCTGAAGGAATTCATAAGCATACTCAGGACTTCAATCAACAAGGAACTGTCATGACCTTAGGTGAATATATCAGAGAAAAGCGTGCAGCTATGGCATTAAGCCAGCCGCAACTTGCTGAACAAATTGGCATTGAACAGTCTTATTTGTCCAAACTTGAAAATGATAAATCTTTACCTTCTAACGATGTTTTTCGTCGTTTGCTAAATGCCGTTGAGACGCCGTTGCCACATTTTGTCGCGGCTTTTTCAGTTGAAGAACTGCAGCAACTGACGGCCATAGCGGATATTGAGCATTTTGTGAAACAGAAAAATCAAAAGCAGCAGCGTCACTCTGCAGTGTTAGTGCTGAGTTTAAGTTTTATTTTTGCCTTAGGGGCCGCCTGTTTTTATGCCGGTTTTCAGGCCTTATGCTTTCCGGAAAAACTCTATCAGTATCAATCTCAAGGTGTGGTGCTGCCAGGCGAATCGGCTTTTGTATTTACAGACTGGGATCGTTATTTTCCTATCAGCAGGGGGTCGGACGAGGCAATACGCCAATCGATAAACGCGAAGGCAGAGCAGGAACAGCTGATGTATAAAAGGTTGGCGCAAATCTCCGAGCTGAGTTTTGAACATAAAGGCGAGTATTATGTTCGTCCAGCGGAAGGAGGCAGCCGTACCTTTATGTACAAGGGCGGTCATAAGGTTGAGCGTGTTGGCAACACAGTGCTGCAATTGCTGGGGTTATTTCTGATGGTATTCAGTACAGTGTTAAGTTTTGGCCGCAAGAGCCTGCAGAACTTGTAATGGTTTTTTGTTTGTGGTGGCAGAAGCTACAGGACCTTAATCAGTTAAACTTTCCTGCAGTTTGTAGTGCTGTTTAAGTTGTTTTATTTGTTGGCTGTGACTGTGTAAAAATTGGTCAAAAGCCTGGATCAGTTCCGGATGTCTGGCGCTGGATAAGTGAAAACTGACCGGGGAAAATGGCAATGCAGTGCCTGGTACTAAAGTGCCGGCTTGCTGCATTTGCCCTAATAAGAAGTTAGCCACATTAAGTTCAACATCGGCGGCGTCCACCCGGCCCATCAGTACCATCTTCAGGGCCGACTCAGCATCCGGAGTTTCTACTAATTTAAAACCATAAGCAGGTTGTACTTTAAGTAAATGATCCGGAGTAAAACCTCGTGGTACTGCAATGCTTTTCACTTTATTCAGCGGCAGATGCTGGCGCAACACCGGCACCATGGTGGTTCCGAGTATATGGACTGCACTTTGGCTAAAAAATAGCTCAGGCTGGTGCTGCCTTGCCTGTCGCCACAGTGGATTGTCCGGATAGATAAAATCCACTTCGTCTTCAAAATTTAATCTTTTGCCGGGTAAATTTACGACCTTAAACTGAATGTGCTGATGAGTTGCAAAAAGTTGCAATAAAGCTTCAGCAAAGCTGTCGGTTTCAGGGGTATTAAAGTCGTAGTGGGGTTTATAGCTGATATTGTGCGTCCCCAGACTGTAGGTCGTTTTTTCAGCGGAAGTTGCAAAACCCGCACTACAAAAAATACTAATGATCAGCAACCAGGGGCGCATTTACACTCACTTTGGCAAAACAAGGCCTGTTTAATTTAGCAAAAAAACTGTGGTGGTTTCATCAAATTTCACGATCCAGCACTTTTGGCAGGCGGCGGTGTTTTTCTTTGGCTTCTTTAATGGCATCACTAAAAGCCGATGCCAGAATACCTGTGGGCACGGCAATCATACATATCCCTGTGACCGCAGTAATACCAGCCAGAATACGGCCAAGCAGGGTAATAGGGTAGACATCGCCATAACCTACAGTAGTTAAAGTTGCGACAGCCCACCAGGTTGCGCGGGGTATAGAGCCAAAAGCTTCAGGTTGAATATCGCCTTCCACCAGATAGAGGCAAGTGGCGGCAAAAAGTAAAACAATGACACCAAAAATACCACTGACCAGCAGCTCATAAGTGCGGCTACGGATAGCGACAGCTATACATTCCAACGCTGTAGAAAAACGGCCTAACCGTGCCAGTCGCACCACCCGGATCAGTAATACCAGACGTAAAATGACGCCGCCATTGCCCATATAAAGTGAAAAGGCCACTACTATGGCCAATAAATCAGCCATAGCAAAAAATGAAAAGAAATGTTGCCAGCGGCTTTTTATCGAATCATTTTCAATACAGGTCCAGAGCCTCGCCAGATACTCCAGCAAAAACAGCGAACCTAAAGCCAATTCAGTGTAACGAAACCAGTGTTCATGGCCCTGGCGGATATGAGGTTCGGTTTGAATAATAGCCAGCAGAATACCAGCCAAAATCACCAAGGCTATGGCTATATTCAGCGGAGACATGCCGCGGCCTGAATACAATACAGGGTCGAGCTGATGAGCCAGACTGGAGCGGAGTTTATGTAAAAAACTGTGATCGTGCATAAGATACCAATAGAAAAAGCTATGGTTGATTGTCTGAGCAAGCTGCTGATTTGGCAAGGTGTTCTTCAGGACTTGTTGTTAAAAATCAACCAGAACCTGCTCCAGATCTCCCATAGCGTCTTGCTGTAAAGCCTGTTGCCGCTCTTGCTCAGTTAAAATACCGACAAAAGGAGTGCGGCGACGTAATTTACGTAAATAAGGGCTGTCTTCAATGATACCTGCACAAAATTGTGCTGGTTGCTGATACAACTCCAGCACAGAAACCCAGTGTAAATAAGCCCCATAGCCCAACTAGCCGTTGTCGCGTCGCTCTTCCAGTTTGGCTTTCACCTGTTCGAGCAAATCAGGCTCTGTCAGTAATTTGGCAGCTATAGCCTGATGCAAGACCAAAATTTGCCGGTCGATGTTTTCATCTTTAATACCGGTTTTTTTCACCCGGTAAGGTCTGTGTTGTTTATTGCTTTTAGGTGCCCACATGGTTTTTATTCGTTCTGATTAATATTAGTGAAACTCTCTGGAGTAGGATTTCAGTGATCCTAACAAAGGCGTCAGGTCGGTTAAACGCCCGGCGATAATATGAATCACCCCGTCTTTTTTCTCCAGAATGCCATTAACCTTCAATAGTTTAGATTTTAAATACGGCTGGCGCTGCGCCGAAGCTGTAGCCGACCAGACCACTACATTGCTAAAACCTGTGCCATCTTCCAGCGTCATAAAAGTCACGCCCGACGCTGTCCCAGGGCTTTGTCGTGCTGTGACTAAACCTATTACAGTCACCACCGACTTATGGTTCAGTCTGTCCAGCTCGGCTGCCTGTGCAAATTTCCCCAACACCCCTTGTTGCTTTAATAATTGAACAGGGTGAGTGCGTAAACTCAGGCCTGTGCTTTGATAATCTTCGACTACTTCAGAGAGCTCTGTGGGTATAGGCAACTGGTACTGGGTTTGGTAAGGTTCGGCGGCTAATAATGGCAATTTATGTTGCTGATCCAACAGTTGCCAGCGTGCCTGATACCGTTGTCCCGACAGTTGTTGCAAAGCATTGGCACTGGCAAGGGCTGTTAAATCACTATCGGACAAACCCGGTTGTGCTACTTCAGCCAGTTGCTGATAACCTGCTGTGGGTCTGTGTTCCAGCAGCAGCTGTGCACCTTGCCGGCTTAAACCTTTCACCAGTCGCAAGCCTAAACGAATTGCAAAAGCCGATTTAGCTGCAGAAGAGGCAGGAACCATTAAATGATCCCAGTCGGATTGATTCACACAAACCGGCAGCACCTCTACATCATGCATACGGGCATCCTGGATCAACTGGCTGGGTGCGTAAAACCCCATAGGCTGGCTATTAAGCAAAGCCACATAAAAAGCCACAGGGTAATAGTGTTTTAAGTAAGCCGATACATAAGCCAGCACAGCAAAACTGGCTGAATGCGATTCGGGAAAACCATATTCACCAAAACCACAAATTTGCTGGTAAATACGTTCGGCAAAGTCTTGCTGATAGCCTCTGTTTAACATGCCATCGATCAATTTTTGCTTAAACTGAATCAATTCGCCGGTTTTTTTCCAGCTGGCCATAGCACGGCGTAGCTGATCGGCTTCACCGCCACTAAAACCAGCTGCGACCATCGCCAGTTTAATCACTTGCTCCTGAAAAATAGGCACACCTAAAGTGCGTTCCAGCACGCTTTGCACAGCAGGTGAAGGGTAAGACACAGCTTCTTCGCCATGGCGGCGTTTTAAATAAGGATGCACCATATCGCCCTGAATAGGGCCAGGCCGTACTATGGCAATCTGGATCACTAAGTCGTAATAACAGTGCGGGCGAAGCCGTGGCAGCATCGACATCTGGGCCCGTGATTCAATCTGAAATAAACCTACCGTATCAGCCTTCTGAATAGCTTGATACACCTTGGGGTCGTCACCTGCTTTGGTGATAGTCACTATGCTTAAATCGGTGTTCTGGTAACGCCTGACCAAATCAAAGGTCTTACGAATGGCGCTTAACATACCTAAAGCCAGCACATCTACTTTTAGTAGCTTTAATGATTCCAGATCATCTTTATCCCATTGGATCACAGTACGATCGGCCATGGCTGCATTTTCCACCGGCACCAGCTCGTACAAAGGCCCCTGGGATATAACAAAACCCCCAACATGTTGCGACAAATGCCGTGGCATGCCGACCAGTTGTTGCACCAGTTGCACCAGAAGCTGAGCTTTTTTCGCTTGTGGATCCAGCCCCAACTGAGTCAATTGGCTGCTCCAGTGCTGGCTTTTATCGCGCCTGTGCAGATTTTTTAAAAAAAACTCCACCTGATGCAACTCAAAGCCCAAAGCTTTGCTGATATCCCGAAAGGCGCTTTTAAAGCGATAGCAAATTACAGTGGCAGCCAGCGCTGCGCGTTCGCGGCCATATTTCCGGTAAATATACTGAATAACCTCTTCACGGCGTTCATGTTCAAAATCGACATCTATATCAGGAGGTTCGGCCCGCTCTATGGAAATAAAACGTTCAATTAAGACCTGAATTTGGCGCGGATCCACAGCCGTAATCGCCAGGCAATAACACACCACTGAGTTAGCCGCTGAACCCCGGCCCTGATACAAAATCTGTTGTTTCTGTGCAAATACCACCAAATCGTGAATAGTTAAAAAATAGTAGGGGTAGTTCAGCTGTTCTATTAAATTCAGCTCTTTGTTGATGGTGTGCTGTATTTCATCAGGTACGCCTTCAGGGAAACGTTGCTGTTCACCCTTTTTAACCAGCGCTCGTAAATGCTGCATGGCCGTCAGGCCTTCAGGTACCAGTTCTGCCGGATACTGGTAACTCAGTTCATCCAATGAAAAGCTGCATAAATCAGCCAGTTTCTGGCTGTTGTCTAAAAGTTCTGCCGGAAACAACTGCTGGAGTTTTTTGATAGGCCTTAAACTTTGTTCGGCGTTGCTTAACAGCTGCCTCGCCATATCAGGCACAGCTTTGCCTGCTTTAATAGCGCTTAATGCATGTTGCAAAGGCAAGCGACTGGCCTGATGCATTAACACTTCACCTGTAGCGCAGCAGGGCAGTTGCAACTGCTGCGCCAGTTGCTGGCAGTAGGGCAAATAAAACTGATCCTGGCTTTGTAATTTGCGGCTGGCACCTAACCATAAACGTGCTGCATGATGCTGCTGTAACCAGTTGCCCCAGTACTGATCGGTCTGACGATCTCCACTGGGCAGCCAGAGGATCTGACAATGCTGAATACGCTGAATATCCCATTCGGCTAACTGGTAAGAGCCTTTTTCAGCGCGACGTCTGGCCTGAGTGATAATACGGCATAACTCGCTGTAGGCGGTTTTGTTCGGGCAGAGTAACACCAGCCGTAACTGTGGGTTCAGTACCAGTAAAGAGCCAATGAGCAGTTTCAGCGGCAACTGGTTTTCTTTGATCTGATGGTGAGCGCGTACTACGCCTGCCAGCGAGCACTCATCAGTGATGGCCAAAGCTGTGTAGCCTAAAACTGCGGCCTGCTGCACTAATTCTGCCGGGCTGGAAGCGCCTTGCAGAAATGAAAAATGGCTCTGGCAGACTAATTCGGCATAGCCAGTAGTTTTAATGGCGGCAGGGCTTTTCATCAGCTGAAATACCCCTGCAGGTACAGTTGCTCTGGCTGCTGCAAGTCACGATATAACCACAACCACTGGCCTTGTGCATTCTGAGCTACATAATAATCGCGGTGTTGGCTTTGCTGTTGCCACCAGCCACTGCTTAAGCGTTCAGGGCCATAGTGTAGCTGCAACTGCTGTTGCTGCTCTGCATCAAGCGTCAAAGGCGGTTCCACTAAAAATGCCGGTCGCACCGCAGCTAAAGAGCCGGCAATGGCAGTTTGTGGCTCTAAAGCAGCAGCATAGCTACTGGCTTGCTCGGGCAATAAATCGTTGTGTAAACAAGGGCTTTTTACCTGCTCCTTACCCAAACGGGCCTGTAGTAATGACAAAAGTTGCAAGGCTGAGTACAACTGCTCTTTACCGGCGCCCAAATTGCCGGCAAAAAGGGGGTTGTACTGAGCGTAACGCGGCCCACAGCGCCTTAAAATCAGTTTCAGCTGGATCACGGGCCTTTTCAGTTTTAAGCGTTCCAGCTGCAATTCGCAGATCTTCAGCCAGTCTTTGCTTTGATATTCGCCCTGAGCTGAATGCAATTGCAGCTGTTGTTGCTGATCCTGGCGCTGTAATAAACTAAGTTCTAACTGATAGGCCAGTTGATCCCGTTGTTGTAAATACAGCTGCAATAAGCCAAATAAATGCTTCAGCGGCCCCAGTAACTGGTCGCTGCGCTCCATTTCATACAGCAGTTCCAGTTGTTGCTCAAACTGCTCAACTGGCTGAATAAACTGCAGCAAAGCGGGTTTGGCTCCTGTCAGTTGCTGCAAATACTGCAGCATTTCAACACCAAAACGCCGAACCAGCTCAGCCTGTGGGATCTTTAATAGATCATCAAGCCGGGCAAGCCCTAGCCGCTGTAATTGTTCCAGTAGTTTTTCTGGTAGTTGAGCCTGTTGCAGTGGCAAGGCTTTGAGTTGCTGCTGAATTTTATCCTTTTGCAGTAAAAACTGATCCCAGCCTTGTTGTGCCAATAAACGCGCGACCAGAGGCTGTTGTGCTGTCGCAAAATGGTATTGATAACCAGCTTGCTGCAAGACTTGTTGTATCTGTTGCCAGAACTGCATAGCGCCACCATACAAAGCCAGCATAGGGCTTAACTTCAGTACTAAAGCTGTATCAGTTTGCAGCGCTATATCACCACAGTATTGATACAACAACTGGGCTAACTGCTGCAGTTGCTGCTGTTCTTGTTCAGCCTGATGTGGCACCAGTTGCAGTTGATGGCATAAAGACGCGGCCGAAGCTAATCCCATGCCCAAAGTTAAGCCAGCCTGGCGCGCAGCTGAGTTTAATTGCAGCAACTGATGGTCAGCGCCTACTATCGCCAGAGGTGCAGTTAAATTGAGGTAGTTATTACTTTTATTCTGACCTGACAAGGCTGTAGTTGTGTTTTGCAGCACTAACAACTTATCCAGCTGCAACTGCGGGAAATATAAATACAACCAAAACTCCATCCGCTCAGACATAACACTTAGCCTCAGCTGACTCGTGATAAAGGGGGACGGCCATGCTGTTCGTGTTGTAGCTCTGGCTTTATAAACTGCGGATATAATTCTGCCCATGGCAGCACTAATTCTTGTTGTTGCCAGCCGCCTTTACGTTTCAGAATACGGATCTGCAAGCCAGTTGTAGCCGGAGTCAGTTGTAAACTTAAAGCCCAGGGCAGCAGCTGTTGTTCAGATTGTGCCTTGCGGAAAAAATACAACTGGCTTTGGCCTTGTGCCGCCGCTAACTGCAAACGTTTGAGCTGGGTTAAATTTAAGCTGTTTTGCCACAGCAGGACATCCATACAACTGCCACTTTTTAAGCAAAGTTCAGCCGCCCAGAGGGCATCCGCAGAGTGGGGAGCATTCAGTTGCAGTATCTGATGCAAAGGTCGTTTTTGCTGCAACAAATACTCAGCACAAAGGCTGGCTGGTGGGTTGATCCAGACTTGCAACAGCTCAGATCCGGATCCTGCCAGTGCTTTTTGGATCAATTGCAGTTCAGCACAAGCGCCATGGCTTTGTAATTCAACGACATTATGCGCTGGCCAACCGCCACCCAGAAGCTTGTCCAAAGCGGTAAAACCTGTGCTTTGGCAATGTTCATAAGGGGCTTCAGTTTGACTGGCCTGCCAGATCAGTTGCCTGTTCTGTAGCTGTTGCAGCAGAGCATTCATGCTTTTTATCTCAAAATGCTGTATATAAAAACAGTATAAGAGATCTGTTTTGGATCGCAAGGGCAAAGTCAGAGTTTTTGTATTCAGCTGTATCTGATGGCTAAGGAGGTAATAATTATGTTAATGTGCGCGGCTTTTCCGCCTCCTGTTTATCTGATCTGCTTTGCCCTCAGGCAGCTGATTTGACTTAGGGTACTGATATGACTGAAACCACTAGTTTTACTACAAAAACCTGGATCCTGATCCTGAGTTTAGTGCTGATTGCTTTCACCTTAAGGCCTTCAATGGCCTCTATCGGGCCTTTATTGCCCTTTATGCAACCTGAATTACATTTGTCTTTTACTCAGGCGTCTTTACTGACCATGTTGCCTGTATTAGCCATGGGCCTGGGTATCTTTTTTGCACATCAACTGGCGTTGTGGTTTGGCTCTTATCAGGTTGTGTTCTGGGCATCCATCGCTATAGCTGCAGCTACAGCGCAGCGTTATTGGGCTGTCGGTGCTTTGGATCTCACCTTAAGTGCCATAGTGGCTGGTTTAGGTATTGCCATGGTGCAAGCCGTGGTACCTGGTGTGATTAAACAAAAATTTGGCACTAAAGCACCTTTAGTCATGGGCTGGTATATATCTGCCATTATTGCCGGAGCTGCTTTAACTGCATCCCTGGCGGCCTTTTGGGCTGACTGGGCCCAAAGCTGGCGTGTGGCTTTATCCGGTTGGGTGCTTTTATCTATAGTAGCTTTAGTCTTGTGGTTTTCACAAAAAAACGCCATTCAAAACCTGCCTGTAGCTCAGTCGCAACAAAAACCATTGAGCTTTAGTAAATATGGCCGCTCCTGGACTTTGGCCCTATTTTTTGGTCTGGTGACTTGTGCCTTTACCTGTGTGTTGGCCTGGTTGCCGGCTTATTATGTTGAACAAGGCTGGAGTGAACAAAAAAGTGGTTTACTGCTGGGTTTGTTGCTCTGTATGGAAGTGGTATCAGGTTTTGTCAGCCCCTGGTTGGCCAGTCGTAAGCCGGATCGCCGGCCTGTGATGCTGGTTTTACTGGTACTGATGGCAACAGGTTTTGCTGGTTTAGTTTTCGCCCCACAGTTGGGGTTGCTTTGGGCTTCGTTATTGGGTTTAGGTATTGGTGGTTTGTTTCCATTGTCTTTGATTGTGTCTATGGATCATCGACATCAGCCTTCTGCTGCGGCCAGTCTGACAGCTTTTGTTCAGGGCATAGGCTATACGCTGGCGGCTTTTTCGCCTTTGATTGCTGGTTTTATCCGGGATTTCAGCCAGAGCTTTAGTCTCAGTTGGTTATTGTTAGCTGCTATAGCTGTGCTTTTGATGGTGATGGCGACACGTTTTAATCCGGCGTTTTACAACACAAAATTTCAATAGGCTTTTTTATGGAGTCCATCATGCAAGCCAATCTGATGTTATTGCTGGCCGCTGCGATCTGGGGTTTAGGTTTTGTCGCCCAGCGTTTGGGTATGGAGCATTTAGGGCCTTATTCCTTTAACGGCCTACGTTTTTTTATCGGGGCTTTCAGTTTATTGCCCTTGATTTGGTGGTATCAGTATCAGGGAAAATTGCAAGATGTGGACTGGAAGCCGCTGCTGTGGGCTGGTTTACCTGTTGGTGTTTTGCTCTTTATCGCCGCATCACTTCAGCAAGTTGGGCTTTTGTACACTACGGCCGCCAATGCGGGTTTTATTACCGGCCTTTATATAGTGCTGGTGCCGCTGTTGGGGATTTTTCTGAAGCATAAAATCAGTGGCAATATCTGGCTAGGCTGCGCTATTGCTGTCTCTGGTTTGTATATATTGAGTGTAGGTGACAACTTTTCAGTGAATTTTGGTGATCTATTGCAGCTGATAGGCGCATTTTTCTGGGCAGCGCATTTACTCACTATTGATCATTACAGCAAAAAAGTACCGCCAATTTTATTGGCTTGCCTGCAATTTGTGGTCTGTGGTGCCTTGAGCATGGTGGTGGCTTTTAGCATTGAAACACCCACAGTCACTAATGCGTTATTGGCTTGGAAATCTGTACTCTATGCCGGTGTAGTCTCTGTGGGTATTGCTTACACCTTGCAGGTGATGGCACAAAAACATGCCCATCCTGCTCATGCTGCCATTATCTTAAGTTTAGAAACCGTCTTTGCTGCTGTAGGTGGTGTATGGCTGTTGGGAGAAGAGCTAAGTAGCAGGGCGCTGACAGGCTGTGGCCTGATGTTACTGGGGATGCTGGTGTCCCAATTGCCACTGCGCTGGTTGTTGCGCTCCAAAGCTTTTACTTAAGCTGGGGGGCCAGTAGTGTTAGTACTGCAACTTAAACAGCAGCTCAGCCAAATCAGGGTGCCACCAGAAGTCTTTAGCAACCCGGCCATTACGTACTATCACACCTTCGGCCAGCAGCAGTTGTTGTTGCGCTAAAGCCGCAGGGCTGCCTGCTGCAAAAGCCAGTTGACCGCCAGAGCGCATCACTCTGTACCAGGGCAGTTGTAGTTCATCCGGTGCTAACCCCAAAGTTTTCCCTACCAGACGGGCGCGGCCTGGTAAACCTGCCAAATCAGCAATCTGGCCATAACTGGCAATTTTTCCGGCCGGAATCTGTAATACCGTTTGCCAGATTTTTTGTTGTTTAGACGGGATGGGTTGCTGCATCAAAGCACATCGGTGGTTGTTTTTCTGCCAGCAATGCTACAATACCACCGTTTTTTTTGCCGGAGTTTTTTATGTTTACCACTATCGACGGTATTCGGCTGCGTATCCCCACCGAAGAGCCTGTAGCACCAGAAAGCAGCGATTGTTGTGGCAGCGGCAGCTGTTGCCCTTGTGTCTGGGATTATTACCGGGCTCAGCAAAAAGCCTGGTTGGCCCGGGGTTCTGATACTGATAATGAAGCTAGTTCTGGCTGATTTGCTGTTGCTGCTTTGCCGTGAAATGTACAGTGAAATACCAGCGCAGTAACAACAGCATAGAGGCAATAAACCATAAATCTTTGATTAAAAACTGACCTGAAGCTGTTAATAGTCCATTGGCTGAAAAAGCACCTGAAAAGCTCAGCAGGAAGCTCTGAGTGGTCAGAAACACTGCCATGCACATCAGCCAGCCTGGTAAAAATAACGGGCGGTACTGTAAACCTGCGCCTAACAGCAACAACGCCAGTAGATCATAAATGCCTATCAGATCAGAAGTAGTTTGTAGATCAAACAGCAGATACAACCAGCTCATCAATGGAGAGCTTTGTACCAGATCCGCTATACCTTCAGCTTCTATCTGAGTGAACTTCATACCGCCAATCCAGAGCAACACCAAAGCTACAGGAGCGTACTGCACCCAATGCTGAAACTTGCTCTCTGGTTGCCAGAAGTACCAGGCTAAAGCCAATAAAGCTGCATATTTGATAATGCCCTGACCTGAACCAATAGCAGGGAAACCACCCAAACTTTCAATCCAGTGGATTGAACCTGTCAGCGATACTAAAGGCGGAACAGCACAAAGTAGTAATAATACAGCCAGCGGCTTTTTCAGCGAACCATAACGTAATGTCAGCCAGGGAAGCAGCGCGAGCAGACCAAACAAAATAGAACTTAATTGCCGTATCAGCGGCAAGTCCGCCTCTTTATTGAACTGGTAAAAACCAAGAATTTTGACCAGCCCGGCATCGACTCCGGCAAAACTGGATAACGCCAGCAGTATAAAACTCAGGCTGATACAAGCAATAACGGCAACAGATAAAAAAGGCACAGGCTTCTCCACTTTCTTCTTCACAATAGGCTTTCGTAGGAATGAACGCCAAGAAGACCTGTGCCCCGGTTAAATTATTTCATCTGCTTCCCAAAACATTTTAATAAGCTTTATTGACCACTGTGCGGCCTATAGGTGCCAGGCTTAAAGTGGCCAGTTTTAAGTGGGCTAAGCCAAACGGAATACCTATGATGGTAATAAAACAGGCCACTGCATGAATCAAATGGCCCAACGCCAGCCAGAAACCTGCAAATACAAACCAAATCACATTACCGATAAAACCCAGCGGGCCAGTACCAATATCAGAAATCCGGTTTAAGCGCTCACGGTTGACATGTTCGTTGCCAAAAGGCCAAAACGCCATTTCACCAATAACAAAACAGGCGCGGCCAAAAGGAATAAATACAATGCTTACAAAACAGAGTAAGCCGATAAACCACCAGGCCAGTCCCATTAAAAAGCCACCCATCACAAACCATAAAATATTAAATATCAGCCTTAAAACACTCATCATAGCTCTCCTTTTTTAGCTTCTGCCAAAAAGGTTACAAGATTAAGGCCAGTTTTTATTTTTATATAAATCAATAAGATAATTGAAAGCGGCGAAAGCTGAACTGTGAAAAACACCACTAAATAGTGAATTTCACCTCTGATTTGACTACTGATCCGTAGCATTTCATCGCTGTTGAACTACAGCAGATGTTCAACTGGTGTCCGTTTACAGCTTGAGGTTTTAAGTTGTCGACAGGTTAGTTTCGCGCTCAAAGCGGCGCCAGAACGAACAAAATTTAATCTCGAAACGTTAACTCGCTCTAGTTAAATGACGCTTAAATCCTGAGTATTGCCTTAACAAGGTTGCGCCGGGGCTTTTAACATGGATAATTTGCCCTTCGCTTTCACAAGCTAAAACTACAACTAAAAAATACCAAGGAATTGTATGAAATCTGTATGCCTGCTTAGCACTGTGGCGCTTAGCCTCAGCTTTGCCACTCTGGCCGACGAAGGCCAGTGGCAACCTCATCAACTGGCTGAATTACAAAAAGAATTAACCGCCAAAGGCATTGATATACCGGGTAAACAACTGGCAGATTTAAGCCAGTACCCAATGAACGCTATTGTCAGCTTGGGGTATTGCTCGGCGTCTTTTGTTTCGCCTCAAGGCCTGGTTGTGACCAACCATCACTGTGCTTACAACGCCATTCAGAACAACTCAAGCAAAGACAATAATCTGATTGATAAAGGATTTTTAGCCAAAACTATGGCTGAAGAGCTGCCAGCGGGGCCGCAGGAACGCTTGTATATCACTGAAGCCGTGACTGATGTAACAGCACAAATTACCGGTTCACTGGCGGCTGATTTATCGGGGAAAGAGCGTTATGAGGCGATAGAAGCGAACCGTAAGGCATTAATTAAAGACTGCGAAAGTGATGCGAACTACCGCTGCTCTGTGGTGAGTTTTCACCACGGTATGGAGTATTTCCAGATCAAACAGCTGATGTTACAGGACGTGCGTTTAGTTTATGCACCGTCAGAGGCGGTCGGAAACTACGGTGGTGATATCGACAACTTCGAATACCCACGCCATACAGGCGATTACACCTTTATTCGTGGTTATGTCGGCAAAGATGGCAAACCAGCGCCTTATTCAGTGGATAACGTACCCTACCAAAGCAAAAACTTTTTAAAAGTGAATGCCAGTGGTGTACGGCAGGGCGATGGTATTTTATTGGCAGGATACCCGGGCCAAACCAGCCGTTATCGTTTAGCCGATGAAATCTCTTTTGCGGCCGACTGGCAATATCCGGCTATGGTGAAAACCTATCAGCAAATGATCAATACCATAGACCGTTTAGGTGCAGCTGACGGCGATTTAAAAGTGAAATACTCCTCTACCGTAAAAAGTCACAATAACCGCATGAAAAAACTGCAGGGCTTATTGGACGGTTTTAAAGTAACAGATATTCACGCTATTAAAGTGCAACGTGAGCAGGAATTGCTGAACTGGATCAAAGCCGATGAAACACGCAAACCCTACCTGCAAAGTATGGATGCGCTCAAACAACTGATAAAAACCGAGCAGGCTTTTACTCAGCAAACTTATTACTTTGAAGCCGCCAAACGCAGCGATTTATTGCAAGCCGCTATGCTGTTGTATCGCTTAGCACAGGAAAGCCAAAAGCCGGACGCAGATCGCGACATGGGTTTTCAGCAACGTGACTTAAAAATGATTGAAGGCCGCTTAGCCCGGATGGAAAAAAGCTTTCACCCTACTATGGATATTGCCATTTGGTCAGAACAGTTGGCCGATTATATGGCGCAGCCTGATGCGGTGCGTGTTGCCGAATTAGACGCCGCTTTAGGTTTAACAGCAGGCATGACCCAAGCTCAAATTGCAGAAAAACTAACGGCGCTTTACCCACAAAGTGGCCTGACAAGCACTGAAGGCCGTAAAGCCTGGCTGGGTAAAACGCCAGCTGATTTTGCGCAAAGTTCAGATCCGTTTATTCGTATCGCTGTAGCAATTTCTGAGAAAAACCTGGTTTTAGAAGCGCAGGATAAAGAGTTAAAAGGCCAATTATCAACAGTGCGTCCGGCTTATATGCAGGCCATTATTGCCTACAACAAAGCGCAGGGAAAACCAGTGTACCCGGATGCTAACAGCACTTTGCGTATTACCTATGGCTCAGTGGACGGTTACCCGGCCAAAGACGGTGTGTATAAAACGCCATTTACGTCGGTGAAAGGCTTAATTGCCAAACGTCAGGCAGATTACCCTTTTAACGCCCCACAACACCTGGTGGATGCCTACCAGGCTGGCAAAACTGAAGGCTATTTTTACGCCGACTTAGCAGCCCAAACTAAAGAGCCGTGGTTCTGCGGTATTTTCAGCTGCCCAAAAAGCGACGTAAAAGCTTTTAACTCTGTACCGGTCAACTTTTTATCCAGCGCCGACACCACTGGTGGTAATTCAGGTTCTGCTGTGATGAACGGCAAAGGCGAACTGGTGGGCTTAAACTTCGACTCGACGTATGAGTCGATTACCAAAGACTGGTACTTTAACCCGGAGATCACCCGCGCCATTCACGTTGATATCCGCTATGTATTGTGGATGATGCAATACGTTGATAACGCCGATAATTTATTGGCAGAGATGGAAATTGTCCGCTAATTTTCGGGGCCATTCACATTTATTGTAGGGGCGGGTCTTGCACCCGCCCGTCTAAGGATAACGCGCTGCCCGTTGGCGGGGCGGGACAGGCCTCGACCCCTACAACCTTCCCGCCTATCGTTCAGTTAGAAACGTTCTAAACCTTCACCCATTCAACAACAAAGACAACGGACTTTTCACTGCATTGCCACCCCTGTTTAAGACATGGGTATAAATTTGTGTGGTTTTTACATCGCTATGGCCTGGTTGTTCCTGTACTGTTCTTATATCGATTCCAGCTTCTAATAAGTGAGTTGCACAAATTCATCGGGAATGAATTTGAACAGCCGCAGGCTGGCCCGCAGAGGAAACTACAGGGATGTAGTTTCTAAAAGAGTGCCTGAGTGTATGGCAGGTAACGTTTTTTGATATTTTCGCTAATCGAGCAGCTACTTTTATAGCACGTCTAACCGTAGTTTCATCCAAATGATGCCGACGTATTAACTTTGATTCCTGATCAAGGCTAAGCAGGTTAGACGGAAATAAATAATGCCAGCCAATCTCTTTTGGCGCTGCCGGATATTTTCGGGCCAAGGCAAAAAGTAACCAGACTCCTGCATACGAGGGGTTGTGCAGATCCGTTTGAAAATGCTGTTTTACATACTCAATTTGTAATTTAAGAGCTGGAACAAGCTCAGGCGCCAGCGTCCCCCGGCGGTTTTTATTACCTTTGCCTTGCCACACCAATACCGACAAATAATCAAAATCAATATCCTGCCCCCGCAGCCTGACGGCCTCCATTAAACGCAAGCCACTGCCATACATCAGTTGCGCCAGCAATTTGTATTTAGGTTCAATCAAGGCCAATAATTGCTGAACCTCAACACGAGTAAGCACCACGGGCAGTTTTTGCGCTACCCGAGCTTTATTAAAATTAAGGTTGAGCGACAGTGGCCGCAAAATAATATGTCTATATAAAAAACTCAGCGCATTCAAAGCAGTAGCCTGAGTTTTAATCGCCACAGTACGCTGATTGGAAAGGTAAGATAAAAAACTCTCCACATCGGTGTCGGACAATTGATTCGGATGCTGTTTGTGATGAAACAAAATGTAGAACCGGATCCAATACAAATAGGTTTCGACGGTACGCTTGGCATAACGCCGCGGCACCATGAACTCTCTGACATAATCCAAAAGAGGAGAGGCCATTTTTGATCTCCGAATAACTGTCTAAATAAACAGTGGTTCGGCTTTAGTAAAAAATCCACCAACTAGGGTACTGCTTGTATAGATTTTGTCGGCCATACATTTACTGATTTCAGAAAAACCTGTTGAAATAGAGTTACATTGACGCTACTTTGGTATGAGTAAAAATCTTGAAAGAAGGCAAAAAAATGTTCGACTTGCGGGCAGAAAGCCTTCTATTAAATTGTTCTGTCTCGCTGGATTTAGGGCTTTAGATCGGCGGAGCAGAATGTCCAGATTTAAAGAACAAACTAATCTTGAAAAGTTTGTGTTTTTCTGCAACGCTCGAAGCGTTCGCGTCACCGCCGATGCGAGCATACAGACGGATGGCGCGCACAAGCCTCGAGTAAGGCCACAAACCCCGACACCGGCGAGTTTTCTCGTCGGGAATTGTTTTACTGCTAGAGTCATAAGGATCCAAGGGAATGGTGCTCCACCGCAAACCAAAGACAGAACAAGACGCTGCAATGGACGCTAAACGCGCCATTGAGCTATATCGTTAGCTGCTAAAAAGGAAAGTGTCAGAGAATGGTTGGTTATAGATGGACATGTAATGCCTGCTCAGCTTCCAATGAAGCCAATACAGATATTTGCGCTCAATGTGGTTGCCTTGCAACCGCTAGCAGTGACGATATTGCGAAGCATATTGATCCTAAAGGATATAAGAAAAAAGAAGCGGAAAAAATATATGAAGCCAGCCTTGCACGTTTCCTATTTTTGCCATTTTTTCTTGTGCTTTTTGCACTAACTGGTCGACTGGAAATGCTGGGACTTTTAATCATTTCGGCTGTCATCTCAATCAGGGCTAACATAGAACTAATTAAATTCAACTTTTCTAACATGTGGTTTCGTCGAACGTTCTTAACTATGTCAGCCTTACTGACTCTGCTTATATTCGCTCGTATCGATTTCATTTCAGATGACAGTAGCTTAGTTGGTTGGATTGCCTTCGGCATTGTTTTACTGCTGGTCATAACTTATTACATATTGTTTAAAAGCAGACGTGGTAAAGAGCTTTTTGATAGGTATTATCAAAAAAATGGCAGCTAACAAACAAACAAATATTATCGCCAGCAAAAGCGCTGGCTGCGACGTCAACCCGCTGCGCGGCTTTCCGCGCTAAATTTGGGCGTTAGGTTAAAAATGAAATACCTCGTAATCCTGCTAATTTTGTTGGCTAGTCCAGTAAGGTCAGACAGAGTTGTTCCAATTCCAGATGGAATGACTGCTTTTTGGTCATTCAATGCTGAGACCGAGCTGGAAATTAAGGCATTTGAAGCTGCAAAAGCGTATTTGAAAAATCAGAATGAAGTTCTAAACAAGTACTACCTAGCTGAAAATTCTTTGGACGTGACAACTGGCTTATACCGTTTTTATATAAAGCACTCCTCAACATACCGAAGGAGTAAAAACGAAATTGATGAGTCATATAAAAATGGTGTTATTTACTACGATATTAAGAAAGATAAAATTGTTAAATTTGAACGTAAATAAAAACCTAACAAGTGCAGGCCGCGGATTCGCTTTGCTCTCCGCCGCTGCAAACGTTAGTGTAAGCATGAAAAAAATACTGATATTGACACTACTATGTTTAGTTTCTGGAAAGGCTCTTGCTGATTGCTCTTTTGAATCGCAAAAGGATAATTACAAACTAGAAGTTGCAGCTAGTCTGGCTGAGAAGGCGTTTAAAGAGAATAGTGTTTACTTCATCGCAGTAGCGGATGGAATTGCATCTTCTCGCCCAGGCTTCGATATCTCATTTACTTCATGTATTTTTAAAAATACTAAATGGGAGATGCTTTGGGTTGGAGCTGATTCGCAGTACTGCGTTAACCATGAAGCTCTTAGAGCGCAGGCCAAAAGCTATGCTCAAAATTTCAACAAGACTATGGTGCGATTGGCAAGTATGCAACTTCGTGAAATGTGCCCCGAACTCCGTACACACTAACAAGCAGCGGCAGAGCGACAGCCGGTTAAGGTGCTTCGTGAAATATTTTGTCATTTTAGTATCTTGCATAATCATTTTCAGTCTTTGGCCTTCATGGAGTGATGGACCGTACGAGGTTTATTGGATTGATGGGAAAAAAAACCTTGGCTACAGCTTGGGAGATGGCGCATACATCCGGCGGATAGAAAACCCTAAAGAAATCCAAGTCAATGAAAAGTACATCTCTTTGTACGCGTGCCCTGAAGATTCTTGCGGTTTTTATTACATTGATAAGAGCAAAGATCATCAATATGCTGAGGCAGCAGAATTTGTTTTTGGGCCATATACAAAAAGTAAATTTATGGAATTACAACAAACCATGTTACTTCCCATGTTAAACATTGATTGAGTTAAATGCTAACAATCAAATCTTATCGTCGGCAAAAAGTGCTGGCTGCGACCTCAACCGCTGCGCGGGTTTCGGCATGTGCTGCGGGCGTTAGCATTTTGGAAGTCAATATGCGTAAAAATATTGTTTTTCTCGTCTTATGTATTTCAATGAACGCTGTGGCAAACGCAGGTGTTCCAGAAATGAAGGGGGAGAATGGGTATGTTGAGCCCTTCAGGATGTTTGACAACCTGTACTACGTCGGAGATCAGTGGGTCTCCTCGTATGCTGTCGAAACATCATCCGGTTTGGTCATCATAGATACTCTTGATTTTCCATTTAGCAAGTGGATACCTGCCAATTTAAAAAAACTAGGTCTGAATGATAAGAAAGTTACTCACATTTTTATAACCCATGGGCATTCCGACCATGTTGGTGGCGCAGAGTTTCTTCAGTCTCTGTATGGTTCCAAAGTCATCATGTCGGAAAAAGCGCTTGAATTAGCTAAAGAACAAGCTCTGAAAAGCAAAGGCAAAGCGGTTTTTTTACCACCAGTTGTAGAATCGTACGCCGGGGATAGCTCAACTATTGTTGTCGGCGATACAGAGTTTAAATTCTATATTACACCAGGACATACAGAGGGCGACCTGTCCATCGACTTCTTCGTGGAAGATAAAGGTAAGCAATATCGCGCGTTTGTAGTTGGTGGGCATGGAGCAAATTTCCAAAAACCTGGTCTTGCCAGGCAGTTTATGGCTAGCATGGCTCGCATCAAGAAGATAGCAACGCAAAGCCCCGCAGTAACAGTTAACCTGTCCAACCATCCGCATAAGAACAATTTGTTTTCTAATCGCGGGATCAGTGCCAAATACAAAACCATCAATCCATTCATTAGTCAGGAGAACTTCTCCCAATTTATTGAGCAACAAGAAGAGTCGGCCACTGAAGAGACCAAAGAAGAGCTTAAATCGAGTGGTTCAACTAATGCTAACAAATTAATGCAGCCGACCGCTGACGTATCGGCTGATTGAGAAGTTAGCCGTCGAAGGGAACTTCAAAGGAAATATAAATGCCTCAAGTTTTGCTTTTCACACTGCTTGCTTTGTCTTTTAGCGTAAACGCTATCGTGATTCGACCCGACGTTGACGATTCAAAGTATCGAATTCAGGCCACTGAGTTTCCAGCTCTGGCGGACATGCCCGTTGAGGGGCATGGTGTATTAATTGCACCACAATGGATTATTACCGCCGCTCATGCGATCACATGGCAAGCTGAAATCAAACAAGTCATGGTGGGCGGTATACCCAGAGCTGTTGAGCGTATTGAGATACATCCCGGTTATAAAGCGCCGGCGAAGCAACTCCTTGAGCAAGCACTAGCGACCTGGGATTGGACGCTTTTCAGGGTTTTGCTCGCTTCGTCGGATGACATCGCTCTGCTGAAATTAGCAAAGCCCATCACCGATGTTGTACCTGCGTCTATTTTTAGTGGTAATAGTGAGTTCGGACAAATCGTTAAGGTTATCGGAAAAGGCGCTACAGGGAATGGTTTGAGTGGTTATGAATTCAGCGACCCACATCGAACTGAACTTCGTCGTGCGTACAATAAGGTCACGAGTGCGGATGGCCGATGGATCTGCTATCTGTTTGACAACTCAGTGGATGCTTTACCTCTTGAAGGCGGATCAGGAAATGGCGATAGCGGTGGACCAGTTTTGATTGAGGATAAAACAGGATGGCTGTTAGCCGGTTTGACTTCCTGGACTGATCTGCAAAGTACGAACAGAACACCAGGGCGATACGGCCAAGTCACTTGTAATGTTCGACTGAATCATTATAAGCAATGGGTTCAAGGTGTTATGTCGGGGCAACCATAATGGCGGCTAACAAACGTCATCAAAGCGCCGCTTTGCGGCTCGAGTGCGCCCGGTGCTAGTGCTTTAAAAAGATGTAGGTTCAACATCGGCCGCAGTAAGTGGGTAAGGTGGTTTATACCCAAGTGACCTCAATCCTCAATATAGTTGGCTGGCAGCCAGAAAAATACGTTGTATTGCGTATGTTGTCCCACTCCCCAACGCCTTAGACTTTATCTGGTCACGACCAACCCCTATTTAATGAAAACCAGGACCAGGTAAATACACATGAAAAATTTCAAACTTACTTTCGCCCTTTTGACAGCTGGCTTGTTGTTACCAGGAATGGCAGCAGCCGACTCTCTATCAGCATCCTACTCCGACGGAAAAATGAATGCCTGTAAAGTGACTTACAAATATTATGACGGTGATAAAGGTAAAGTGACCTGCACTGTCACTGATAGCTCAATTTATGGCGGTGCCATGAATTGCAGCGGCAACGATGAGATCCGCCACACCAATCATAAGAACTCCGCGATCCTTATATCAGTGACAGGAAGTTGTGGCTCCACTGACTACATAGCCTCTGTCACTGCGAAAAAGACAGCGGGCAAGGATCAGTCGGTCACCGCAAAATCCTTCGACGGCAAGAATAGTTACCTGGATAAAAACGGCGTTTCCGGTCAAATCGGCGGTAATTTGATGGCAGGAGAAGTCAACGATGTAAGCTTGTGCTATCAGCGCATTGGCTTGTGGGAAATGCAAAATGATCAAGCTGTGCTTAGAGTCAAGCTGAATCAGACCAAAACCTATGACGGTCACTTCGGCACCATCGCAGCCGAATGTAACAAGGTCTATGACGCCAGGTAAGATACCAGGTCATACCCAAGGCAAGCCGGCTAACGGCTTGCCGCTTGCTCTTCATGCCAGGGTCTTGTTCGCCACTTGTAGGATACGATTAATGAAAGCGTTATTTACTCACACCACTATCTTCGCAATCGGCATCGCTGTTAATCACTTTTTCCCGTTCTACACATTCAACCTGAACCAATCCGCCAGTTCAGATGTGAGGAGCGCGCAATCGGCCAGCGCCCAGGTTAAGCCGCAGGCGACGACAGCTTGCACAGAGGTCGTTCTGGCGCATCAATTGACGACCGACCATAACGACCTTCAGAACGCACAAGACGATTATCCGGATCATGTGCAGACGGCTGTTCATTCCATGGCGGAGAACAACAGCATTGGATCTACCGGGGCCCTTGCCACGGAATCCCTTCTCCGTGAGAAACTACAGGCAGCCTTGCCCCCTCAACAGTTGATTGCCTTGTCCACTGAACTGAAGCAACTTACCGAAGAGCCGCTGGATCATGACATCGCCAATAAACTGATCGAAAACCTTTCTCTGATGAATGAGGATGAAATGGGGGAGGCACTGTTATTACTGGAAAAAGCGGTATCGGTGGAGCATATTCACGCCTTGACCGATCTGCTGTATTTCAGTGATGAAGAGATTCAGGAAGAGGCCTTTATGCGGGTACTCGATATCGGTCTTAACGATACAACAGGCCCGATTATCGGGCATATGGCCCTTTATGCAACCAGCAGTTGGAACAGAGAGAAAGCGAAGCGGGTGCTGAAGGATGGACTCTAAAGACTAATGGCCTGGATGATAAACCAGGCCATTAGTCTAACAAACATTGCCGGGATATCAGGATCGTGAAACAACTGCCTTTCCCCGGCCTGGACAGGATCCTGAGTTCAAAGCTTGCTTTTTCGCACAGCGACTTTACGATGTACAACCCCAGGCCATAGCCGGTTTGTTCAGCCGCCAGCTCTCCGCTTTGCTCAAACGGATTCAGCAACCGTTTGATGAGCCCTTGCTCCATGCCGTGTCCGGTATCGTAAATTGACAGCGCGATACGAGCATCAATATGGCGAACCCCCAGCAGTACACCTCCTTTGTCTGTGTAGCGAATCGCATTCGCCACCAGGTTATCCAGGATCCGCTCCAACAAAATAGGGGAGACCTGTGCGCGTAGTGCGGTATCGTAAATACGTAAACTCAGTTTTTTCTTTTGTGCATGCCCTTTATGGCGCAGTAAGATTGATTCAAACACCTGTTGTAATTCACAAATTTCCTGCACTTCCGACAGATCGCTCTGGGCTTCTCGAATAATGGTACGCAACAAGCCTTCTGCGTACTCCAGCGTTCGGTCGATATGCGCTTTGGCGGCACGACTCTGTTTATCATCGACAGCCTCCAGCGCCATGCGGATGGAGGACAAGGGTTGCGACAGGTCATGTGTAGTGGTGGCAAATTGCAAAATCTTATCTTGCGTTCGCTCCAGTATTCGACGCTTGTCCATTTCGCTGTGCGCCAGCTCTTCCGCTTCGGCTAAACGGTGGCGTAAATTCTCCGAATGCTCAATACGCAGTTGACGATTTTGTAGTGAAATCGCGACGGCAAACAGCAGGGTTTCGATGACATAGCCCACTTTCGGATAGGTAAACAGATGGACATGGCCAAACACCTCTACCCCCAGGATGCCCAGAAAAAACAACAGGTTGATAAAGATAATATGGACAACCAAACCGGCTGCCAGAATTCTCGCTGCAGGCAATTTCTTTTTTACCGAGATAACAATAGTCACAAGCATTAACGGCATAATGGCAAGGGCCGTTATTCTGAGCGCCGCAGCTATTTCGATAAAGAAGGACAGCCCAAAAGCCATGAGGGTGAAGGCAATAAAGGCCAGGTAGCAACGATATAACCCTGTTGAATAACGTTTAAGCTGCAATAGATGAACAATAAACAAAGCATAAAATAAGCCCTGTAGTGAGAACAGTTTTTGTGGGGCGGAATTATCCCAGCTGGGTTGGTCAGGCCATAAATATTTCAGGGTATAGCCAGACATGTCGCTGATGACAAGCAGCACACAAATGATGAATCCGGCATAGAACACATAGATGCGATTGGGACTGACAAAAGCCTGGAGTAGCACCACACAAAGGAACGCCAGCAGAATGCCCATTACCAGGCCGTTGCTGAGAAAGCTTTCCTTGCTGTATTGTTCAAAGTGGGAGGGGCTGAATAACTCCAGTAACAGTGGCGTATCTGCAAACGACCGGTAGCGTAGCAAGACATCGGCGGATTCCCCGGCTAACAGAGAAAGCGGTAAAACCAACTGGGGATCGTCCACTGGCCTGGCCGCATACCCCGAAGTATCATCCAGGCTCAGCAGATGTGTCTGCCTATGCCCGGAAATGAGGTAAGCCTCCAGTTGCAACATCGACGGCAATCCAAGATTCAAGTACCAGCTATGGTCATGCGAAGCAGGGTTATGTAACTTTATTCTAAGCCAGTAAATTCGGTGCAAGTGGATCTGATCTGGTCTTTTGGTCGATAATGGTTTGAATTCGCCGAATTTTCTTCTCACCTCGTCAACTGACAAGGGGCCAGTGGTTTCCGTGTAATAGGTGGTGACCTGTTTTACACTAAAATGGTTGGCATCCAGAGGCGGGGTAACAACTATTCGCTCATCGGCGTTGATAGCCGACGGATAGAACAGAATGAACAAGAAGAAAAGGATCAATTATAAAGGTTCCGCTAACTATGTTGACAAACGCCGTAGTATCCGTTGTTCCACATTGGAGCATACACCATGCAAATAATCATTGCTGATGATCATGAGATTTTCCGGGACGGTCTGAAGCTGTTGCTGGGCAGCCGCCCTGACTATGATATTGTCAGTGAAGCAGAAAATGCTATGGATCTTAAGGAACAGGTGCAACGATTGCAACCTGACCTGGTGATCATGGATTACCATATGCCCGGGGACAATTCCCTGGCGGTGCTGGACTATATCAAAAAGCGCTATCCGAAGCTTAAGGTGGTGTTGCTTACCGGTACCCAGTCCGGTGCTTCACTGCGGCAACTTGCCGAATCCAGGGCCGATGCGGTACTGCTCAAGGAAGGCTCCGGCAAAGCGATGATATCCACCCTGGATCAGGTCATGGCGGGCAAGCGGGTTATTCACCAATCGGTTAGTGACAGAATCGCGTCCGTTGATTTTTCCCTGACCCAGCGTGAATTTCAAATACTGACCCTGCTGGTGCTCGGCAAGCCATCCAGCTCGATTGCAGAAGCATTGGGTGTGTCGGCGCGCACCGTTGACAAACATCGGGAAAACATCATGAAAAAGATGGACGCGAAAAATGTGGTGCAACTAGTGCAAATCGCCTATCAACTTAATCTGGTGGAGGCTTGATGAACCGGATAAACCAAGGAAACCCATTCCTAAAAATTCACTTTTAGCATTTCATTCTCTCGTGCTGCCTGGCTTGGAACCTTAGTTCCGCTACGCTGCATTTTGCATCCTAAATGTGGGCGTTGAAGTTAAGGAGTACAGATTGGAATCATGGATTTCGTCAGGATTAATTGGTGGATGTGTTGCAGTTGTTATTGGGGTTATCTTCACCAACGCCGTCAGAAAGACGGCGACCAGCGGAGAGCTTAAACACGGCTTACTTATTCTTACTCTTGCACTCGCCTGTTTCGCGGAGTATTTCAAAGTCAAAGGTCGCTTTGATTCGGACGATATTGCGTTTCATACCCTTTGGACGGGGACAAAAAAGGAAAATTGGGATGATCTGGTTTCAGCAAAATTTAATGCATCTATGTATTGGTATAGGCTTAAATTCAGATCCGGTAAAAAGGTACGTTTATCCTCATACGTGCTGGGCCATGGTGAAGTTCTGACTATATTAAAAGAGCGAGGTTATGACTTCTGATAAAACAAGCCAGCATCGCACCTTCGGTGCCAGACTCGATAAAGCTCGCCGCTGTTTATGGCATTAAGTGTGACAAGCATGGAAATCAGATTTGTATCAACAGATGATGCAGCCTTTATTTCTGACTTTTATCTCAGGAATGAAGAACACTTGCATATATGGGAACCGTGCAGAGAAGAAGGCTATCATTCGACTGATGCATGGACACAGCGACTACAAGAGCGTGAGAGAGAGCTTGCCGAAGGTAAATCAGCGCATTTTATTAGCTTTAATCCAATAGAAATGGAGATTGTAGCCTTATGTTCTCTGACAAATATTGTTCGGGGCCCCTTTATGGCGTGTCACATGGGTTATGCCGTTTCAAAGAGATATCAAGGTGCTGGGCTGATGAAAAAATTATGCGACCATGCCATTGATTATGCTTTTTCAGAGCTCCAGCTTAATAGAATTATGGCGAATTATATGCCTTGCAACAAAAGGTCAGAAGCACTGCTTAGGCGTTTAGGTTTTGTTAAGGAAGGGCTCGCCAAAAATTATTTAAAAATTAACGATAAGTGGGAAGATCATGTGCTTACAGCGTTGGTTAACCCACACAGCAGGTAATAAAGGCCGGGACAATGCGTCTAAAGCGTTCGGCTGGTAACAAGTTGCCCGCATGTGTGGTGGGCGTCACGTATTAAGGTGAGTATGGACGAAGCTTTAAAGAAAAAGGTAGATACGCTTATCGGGCTTTGTCGGCTTGGAGGCGGCACACTGGCAATTATTGGTGGCTTGATGCTTTTCTTCTTCTTGCAAGCTGCTTTTGATCCTCATGCTGTGATTACAATAAATGGCATACCGACAACGGACAAATATGCAAAAACGTTCGCCGTTGTATTTTGTGCACTTTTTCCTTTGATTGGGCTGTTTATGGCTTTTGTCCAGGAGAAACATTTAGTTAAATGGGTGACAGCACTTATTAAACGGTTAAATTAAAACATATCAGGTTTGCCGTATGGGGGGCAACACACTGGCCCACTCATTGTACAAACGGCAGAAGTGGTTGTAGCTGTAATGATCAGCACTGTTGCGTTCAGCATATTCCTGCCATAGCAGCTCCAGCGTGACGTCAGTCCAGAGGTCATTGAGCGGCCAGGTGTGGATCCCAGGCTGAGCAGAGCGATTGACGTAATAGGACACAGTGCTGGCGGAGATAGTCAGGCCCAGTGCAATTTGCTGTTGTGTCAGTTACGCCTGGTATTTCAGACGAAGAACTTCTTTGAGTTTTCTCATAGTAATAGGCCTCGCAGACATGCACTTTCCTCAGGGATTGTTGAGTAAAAGTGCGGGTTTAACGAAGCGGGGAGAAAATGTCACGTAATAACATAGAGGCCGATCAGGGTTTCCCATCAAGTGGCAAAAGTGATCGGCTTGCGATCTTATTGTGCGATCGGCATGAATGTTATTGAGCGATCGCCATGCGTGGGAATACGCAGTCGCGGGACGCTCACAAGTTCGCGCGCCTGTGCTTATAGTTTGCCACCCAAACAGACATGTCTTGTTACCTGTACAACTCGGGGCTTTAACTCTATACTTGTCCTCTAAGTTGTACATCTGGAGGTTCTATGAGAATTGTGTCTTTTACAGAAGCAAGAAATAGCTTAAAAGCAGTGCTCGATTCAGTGGTAAATAATGCTGATACTGCTGTGATTACTCGTCGTGATTCAGAAGATGCTGTTGTTATGTCACTGGACTACTACAACAGCTTAATGGAAACTGTGCATTTACTGCGTTCACCAGCAAATGCTGCACATTTGAATCGCTCAATTGAACAATTCAAAGCTGGTCAGGCAACTCAAAGAGACCTGATGGATGACTAGTCGTTTGCTTTCATGGACTGACGAAGCATGGAGCGATTACTTGTATTGGCAAAGGCAGGACAAAAAAACGCTCAAACGGGTAAACAAACTTATAAGTGACGTAAAGCGCTCACCTTTTGAAGGTCTGGGTAAAGCTGAGCCATTAAAAGAAAACCTGGCTGGCTTCTGGTCACGCCGCATTGATGATACAAACCGTTTAGTTTATGCAGTTGATGATCAGGCTATTACTATCATTTCGTGCCGTTATCACTATTAAATGAAGTAATTCCGCAGAGCGGCTCACACGTTGCTGTATCGGAAAGATAACTCACTGGCGCTTGTCATTTACCGGTGAGTAATAGGTTAGCCTTACAAGGAAAGTATGTTTTTACATCATAACTTTAATACAAAATTGGCGTATTGGACCCTAGCTGTAAGCAGCCTCGTAGGTGTCGTAACTATAAGCCTTATGACGACTCAGTTAATAACAAACCAATCAGCAACTTTTATGCATATATTGGTTTCTGCTCTTTTGGCTATGCTTGTTTTAAATACCTATTTCACATACAGACTATATAAGCTAAGCGAAAAAGCCTTGATTCTGTGTTTGTGGCTTTATGGTGTGCAAGTTGTTGGAGTTGAAACCGAATACCTTCTATTTTCTCTGAGTTTCGGTTTTCAATTCACTTTTTCATTGTCCTTTGATAGCTTTTCATTGTCCGTAAATTTAGCTGCACTAATAATTTGGTTTATCGTCTATTCAGCTTTAAAAAGTGTACGTAAGCAAGGCTGACAGCTGGCCTGCACGGGACGGCTTATGCTGCTCATTCGTAATGCGTTAACCGCTGTGGTTTATAGTGTAGATACATAAATAAATGGAGGTGCAAATGTGGGAGATGGTGAGTGTTCTTGCAGCCATGATAGTGATGATGTTTTTAATTGAGTTATTTGATCTACCTGATTGGATAAGAGCTCATGTAAAAAATGGCAAAACCCGTAAAAATCTTGAGCTTAAGGTTGAAGCACTTCAATTGCAGGTTCAGGAGCTTGAACGCAAAGTCGATCGGCTGTCGGAATAAAGGCTGAGTAATTTTTTTGCAAAGCCTCGAAAATTTGATCTGTGCCGAACCATCAAAACGCCGCTTTGCAGCTCAACTCGCAACACGTTGCCCGTCTGTGTGGCGGTCGTTATTCACCAGGAGGTTGAATGGATCTTAATCAGGTTACTTTGCCAGTAAAAGACATGGATAAAGCAGTGCAGTTTTATCTTATTCCTGGTTTTACTCAAATTGTTGATACACCGCATTATGCGCGGTTCGCGTGCCCGGACGGCGACTCCACATTTTCTCTATCATTAGAACAGGATGATTTCGAAAATCATTCTGTTATCTATTTTGAACATGAAAACCTTGAAGAGCTTTGCCAACAGCTTTCTCAAAAAGGTATCAGGTTTGAGCAACAACCTTCTGAGCAAAGGTATTTATGGAAAGAAGCGATCCTTAAAGATCCGTCAGGGAATAAAATTAAGCTTTACCGTGCTGGTGAAAATCGTTTGAATCCACCGTGGAAAGTGGGCAAAGGTGCATAACAAGACGCTAAACTCAGTCCCTTCGGTCACTGAAGCTGCAACGCTGGGGGGCTTTGGCCATGTTCGCCCCAGGTTACCGACTGTTGGCTTAGCCTGGGACTATCAGAATGAATAAAGGGCTTGAAGATAAAATTAAAGCTTGGGTGACTCAATCCTCTATCCCTCAATTGGACGTGGGAATTGGGTATGATTTATCACTCATCTGATGGCTTTGAAGCGCAACCTGAGGTTGATGTTTTTGAAATTGGCGCAGTTGGCAACACTTTTACAGCGACCTTACTCGCAGTTTTAGCTGAACATAATTTGGTTCATTTCAATAATAAGGTAGCCAGCTATAGGCCGGATCTGCCTTTTGCCAAAGACACCACCTTATTGCAGCTGGCGACACATACCTCAGGTTTGCCACGAGATCCTTTCAAAGGATTTATCCTGAGCGGCGATAAAGCGCTAAGGAATTTCAGCCATGCCGATTACACTCATTTCTTCAATGGGCTCAATAAGCCGTTAAAGAGCGGTAAGTTTAACTACTCAACTATCGGGATTGCACTGCTGGGTGATCTTCTGGCTGATCATATGGGGAGCAGCTACGAAGATGCGGTAAATCAGCCGCTTTTAACGACCCTAAATGTGATGATATTGGACTGGCCTGGATGCTTTCCAGTCATGAGGTGCCCGGTGATTTTGCATGGCATAACGGACAAACTATGGGGCAAAAATCTGTCGTGATTTGTGCAAAAAATAGCTTACGAAGTGCGCTGCACTTAGAACCAATTGCTCGCCTTTGCAGGCGGTATTCTTTTCCCAAAAGGATTTTGAATAATGAAAATATGTTTGCTTACCCTTGTCCTTCTTAGTGGTGGCGCCTTTGCCACTGATTCAGCAGCATGTGATAGTGGTTACCCTATTTCAGCTGCGAGGCAAGGTATAGAAGGTTTTGTGCAATTAGGATTTGATATAAGTCCTGAAGGCAAGCCAGTGAATATCAAGGTGATAAAATCTGAACCAGAAGGTGTTTTTGATGCACAGGCTATCTGTGCATTATCAAAATGGCAATACAAGCCAAAAATAGTCAATGGTGTTGCAGTGACAGAAACCGGAGTGAAAGTGCAATTAGACTGGGATCTTGAATAGCGATGGCAACGAATACACTGCAACTTCTATATCGATGGACAGTTTTTTCGTTGTTATTGGCAGTTTCTGGCTGCAGTGGAACACCTGATTGCACGACGGACACAGCACCACTCAGTCAGACAAATAACAAAGCGGTTACTGCTTTGGCTGATGAACTTCAGCGTGAACACAAAGCTGGTACTTTTGCCGGGCAGGTGCTTATTGCTCAAAACAACAGTGTTGTATTTAAGACAGCTTACGGCTGTGCAGACAGGCAACACAGGGTAAAAAACAGTATCACTACTGTCTCGGATATGGGATCTATTGCTAAAACATTTACTGCCGCTGCAGTACTTCAGCTTGTTGCCAATCAAAAATTGCAGTTGTCCACCAAGGTCGGAGATTTATATCCTGAAGCTGCCGATGCTATAAAACCTGTCACCATTGAGCAGTTATTGGGTCACTCTGGTGGTCTGGATAACTTTCATAACGATTCAGACTTTGAATTGATGGATAAAACAGAGGCAGAACGCAGAATTTTATCCATGCCATTGATTGCTGCGCCTGGCGAAAAGATTGCGTATTCAAATGCAGCCTATACGCTTTTGGCCGCCATAGTGGAGAAAACAACACATCAAAGCTTTCAGGAGTATGTTCGGCAGCATCTGCTGAATCCGTTAAAACTGGCTGACACTGGCTTTTATCAGGACTCAACTATTCCGGTCAGTAAGCTGGCTCGTGGATATGGCGGTGATGATGAGGGAAAAACAACTTATCAGAAAGGCCTAACCTGGGCGCTTATAGGCGCTGGGGGTATGCTAACGTCAGTGGATGATTTAGCCTCCTGGTTTGCAGCGCTAAAAGATGGGAGTCTGTTTCCCGACAACACAGCTAATTTAACCTTTACTCAGGCCAATGAAAAATGGCTGTTGGGTAGCTTCTCCACGCTTGATATCCAGGGGGAGCCCATCATTCAAATGGGGGGCAGTACAGACTTTGGTTACACTGCACTCATTCAATTTGTTCCGGATCGCGACTTATTGGTCGTGTTGTTGCTGAACGCACACAACACTAAGTATGCAAATGCAACACACCACCGCCTGAGCCGGAATCATATTTTGCCAATAGTGCAAGGTGAGGATTCACCAGATAAGTTGTCTGACAACTGAAGCTGACCCATAGAGTGCGGTATAAGTTCAGGCCGGCGTGGGACGTTAAAAAGTCACAAATAGCTTTGACTGGTAAATGCTGTATTGAGCAGGCGTGTCCAGTGCACTGGGAACTGGAAAACCGCGAAGTGAGTTTAAAGGTTGGCTCGTCGACTCAGGCTTGGGTCAGATTTATCGCATTTGGGATCAGGAGTTATAAATTGAATAATCTAATGAAAATTATCCTCTGTTCTGTGGCTGTATCTTTGCTGGCATCATGTGCCGCTATCAAAGAGACGGGCAAAACTATTGGCCATACCACGAGGGATGTCACCAAAAAAATTGGACATGCTTCAAGGGATACCGTCAAGGCTATTGGTAAAGAGACAAAAGAAATTGTGAAAGAGATCCAGGATGACGAAGACTAGACAACCTTTTTTGTTTTATACAAATGTCAGATCTGCCAGAGGTTCTGAGGCAATGGAGCAAGCAGATGAGAGATGAGCTGAGAGAGAAAATTGCCAGGGTGTGCGCCGGTAAAATACTGAGCAAGGGGGAGGCAGTTGGCGTCTCGTTTTATGCGTTTTTTGCCAACAAAAATGATGACCCGGATCTTCTGATGGAAGCCGCAACCTGGTGGATAAAAACCCACAAGCTTAATCATTTTGAGAAAGCGAATAAAATTAAATCTATGGTTGAAGCGGGGCTTTAGTCAGGCAGCGCCTGTCTGTTGTCGTGTTTAATTCAGACTTAAGCCTTTAAGGAAATATAGTGCTGATTATTGCGTCGTTATTACTCGTGTTGTGTGGATTGGTGCATTCCATTCTTGGAGAGCGCTATATTCTGAGCCGCTTGTTTAAGCGGGATAACCTGCCCCATCTTTTTGGCAGTGATCAATTTACCAAAGGAACACTTCGATTTGCCTGGCATATCACAACTTTGGCCTGGTTGGGTTTTGCCGCACTGCTTATAGTACAGCCTGACTCGACTGCTGTTTTATTAACCGTCAGTGTTGTTTTTGCGCTGAGTGGGATTTTGTCTGGCTTCTATACAAAAGGTAAACATTTGTCCTGGTTGGTTTTTTTTCTTATCAGTGCATTAACACTGGGCAGCGCTGTTATCGGCTGACAGCTCTGTGGCGTCAGCCATCAATGCATCAGGCATTGAAGGAGATGTCTCGCTGGCAGACACCAGTACAAAACCAGTCACCGTCAGAGCAAGTACTTAGCTGGTTACAGTGAAGTCATTCTCTGGTATAGCCTCTTCGTTTATCTAATATATTATTAATATCATCAACTGTAGTGTCTGGTTCACATTTAGTTGATGTTGATAGCCAAATTGCATTTTTGCGAGCCTCTGTCGGAGGAACTTTCCAACAACCATTAGCTCCTTTTACTAAAGCAGAACCATCGGCATAACTCTTTATCTCTTTAATTATGGCGGGAGTTATACCAGTATTGTCCGCTACAAAAGGTTTTTCTGATGGTTCTGTTGTATCACTGTTAAAGACCGGAAGTGGTGCAGCAGATGCTCCTGATGCTGCAGCCAGTGCTCGTTCAGCAAGAGATAACCCAGCAGAACCCGTGCTTATCCCCTGATGAGTTTCTTTTGTTTCTGTTTTTGTGTTTATTGAATTATTTGCAGATTGAGGCTGAATTGTAGCCGCAGTGTGAGTGACTGTTTTATTTAATTGGGATTTTTCCTTTTCTTTATGAATTGAATTCGATTTTTCCGGTGACGCAACCTTGGGCGGAGTGCTTATCTTTTCAATTGGCCTGGAGGGGGCTGGTTCAGTTATTGGAGCGAGCGATGATTTTGCCTGACTGTAAGTGTAGGAGGTAATAATAACAGAACCTGGTTCTTCTATTTTATTGGGCACATGAGTGTTCAATGCAATTAAGAGTAGAAGAATATGAAATAGAATAGAAATACCCCATGCTTTCAAAGCAAAGCTCCGTTACTTGATTAAATAATGTTTATTAATGTTAGGATGCTGATATATGATCTTCGGTGTTGAATTAGCAGCTTCATGAGTGAAATAAAAATTCCTGATTTTAGATCAAATTTAAGGTGTAGGTTTCAGAGTCCCGACTTAGCTCACTTGGCTGACAGTGAAAATGATGGAATGTTCAATTTCTCGAAAACGCAGTAAGTTCAAAGGACCTGGTTTGCGTCACTAGAAAACCAGGTCCTTTTATTCTAACTCAACATCGCTCTAATCCCATTATCCAGGCGCTCAAGGTTTTCCCACTCACTATATATATCTTCAAGCATATGTCGCTCAGCCACTATCTCTCCTTGAGCATATTGCCGCACGACTGGATGTAAAAATCCATGTTGTGAGAACTTTTTACGTTCATTTTCATCCTGAGGAATGGCATAGCTAAACATTAAAATATAACCACTGAACTGATTAAATTGTTCACCACGTTCAAAAACCAGCCGTGGAATGTCTTTAAAACACTGATAAGCGCCATCATCTGTGTTTTGATATACATCGTACATATTGCCAAATAAAAACCAGACAGATGCAGATTTTCTGATCCGTTCGCAAACAGAGGAATATAATTGTTGTGCAGATATTTTACTTGACGGTAGTGGTGTATTGCGTAATTTGCTGATCAGTATTTGGCTGAGAGCTTCAACATTATGCCGGATACCATGAATAAAAGGTGTTGAAGATTTTTTATAGTCATTGTATTGCATATTTGTGCCCGCAAAATAGAGCCCAGGGACATTAGTGCTTTCCCAGTTTTCTGTTAGCTCAGGGAATTTGCCATGTAAACACCGATTAGGCGTAATCGCCTTATCGTAGTAGCTAAGTTCACAGCTAAATCCGGTGCAATTGACGACAGCGTCATACTGGTTAACTTCGATATCATTGTCTTCAGAGAACATCATTTCAACATCTAATGTTCCTTTATCATTAACCCGGATCCACTTCACTTTTCCATTCAGAATCGCGTTTTGCTGTTTCAAGAAAAAAGTGTCTAAAAATCCCTGATTCACTGAACGTAAATGACCTGGATAGTGCGTAACCCAGGCAAAATTGAAATCATTAGGACTTATTAAGTGAATGTTGGCGGCACTCTGCAGCAGGCTGTCTGCTGTTTCAAAAGCTGAATTTCCCTTACCTAAAATGAGGACTCTTTTGTTTTTAAATGCACTGACATCATTACTCATCTCTGCGTAAGCATGGGCATGCTCAATGCCTTCGATATCTGGTACGTTAGCTTTTCCTGTACCTGTAGCATCAACCACCAAGCGGGCACAGTATTGCTCTTGCTGCGCCGTTGTGACCAGAAATTGTTCCTGGTGTCTTTCGACCATAGATACTGCACACTGATACAAAACCGGCAACTGATGTTGCTGTGCAAATTGGTTGAGGTAGGCCACTAAATTATCGCTGTTTGGATAGTAACTTTGATCAAACTGCTTGAGTAAGAGGTTATGCCCTTTGCTTAAAAGTGAATTCCAGTCCCAACGGAGATTTTTATCATCATCGTCAAACCCGGTATTAACTTTGTTGATGGATATCAGTTTTTTGTGAGGCGGGTAGGTTGTGAAAAAACTCCCGGCACAGTCCGCCCTTTCCAAAACGATATGGGAGATATTGGCTTGTTTAAGAAAATAACTGAGCTGCAAGCCAGCAGGACCTGCGCCAATAATAATTATTTCAAACGTATTCACTGCATAATCCTTATATAATTTCATTGTGCGCTGATTTTTTTGAAGTAATGATTAGCTGTTATTTGTTCAGGCGAACCTGATGCGGCTAACTGCCCATTGTCCATGACTAACACCACGTCAGAATATTCTATGGCCTGTAAGTTATGGGTTATCCAAATCACAATTTTGTTCTGTTTAATGTCATTCAAATAACGGTAAAAACGATTTTCTGTCGCGCAGTCTAAGGCATTGGTCGCTTCGTCCAGGATCAGCACATTTGTATTTGAGTAAAGTGCCCTTGCGATAGCCAGGCGTTGCCGTTCGCCACCAGATAAATTTGTGCTGTTTGTATTCAGGTCACTATCTAAAGAGAGCTGGTTTTTTTCCAATACTTGATCGAAGCAAGATAATTCAACAGCTAATTTGAGCCTGTCCTCATTAATACAGTCATGATGCAACGTTATGTTTTGCTGGATAGTGCCTTTAAAAAAGAATGGTTGTTGTTCTACGATAGCTACTTGTGTGCACGAACTTTCACTGTCAATTGCTGCAAGATTAATTTCGTCAAATATCAGTTGCCCTTCATAGCTTTGATAGAGGCCGCTAATAAGTTTTGCCAGGGTTGTTTTGCCTGAGCCTGACTTGCCAATTAAGGTATAAACATTATTTTTTTCAAAGCGAAAATTCAGAGCCTGTAGTGAACTCAAATTTGAGTTTTTGTAGCTAAAACTCAGGTTTTCCAACCTGATTTGCTCAACCGGCTGAGTGACAACAAGCTGCCGGGAGCTTGTTTTAGGTGGTAATTCAACAAAAATATTAAGGCTGTGTAGTGCTGCCTTAGAGCGGATATAGACAGAGCTGACATCACTAATCGATGCCAGGGAGTAGGATATCAATAGCAATACCATAACAAACGCAACAAGCTCACCAACTTGTATAGTTCCAGCCACGACATAGCCGCCACCTAACCAAAGTACCAACACCAGACTGGAAAAACTGCCGAAAATGACAAGGGTTGAGGTCAGTGATTCAAGGAGATGGAGTTTTCTGGCACATGCAAAGGCGTGCTCGCATTTGGATTTGAGTGTATCGCTTAATAATGATTCAATGCGATGCACTTTTACGGACTGGATCCCGCCGAATCCTTCAATAAAGGCACTGTCGAATTCGCTGTTAGCCTGTTTCCTGAATTGATTCGCAGTCGCTGCATAACTTCCTATCTTAAAAATCATAATGATAACGACAGGCACAATAGCCAGTGAAACCAAAGTCATGCTGGCGTTGGTATAGAACAGGAAAATAAATCCTACACTCAGAACACCGAGACTTTGCATTAAAATATTTAATACAAAATGAATGCATACTTTAATAGCATGGAGGTCGTAGTTGATCTGCGAGTGAATATGAGCAGCACTGATTTCATCAAAAAACTCCTGCTCCCGCCGAAGTACCTTGTTGATAGTAAAATTAAAGATAGCCAGCGCGGCTCTTTCTTTAAAATCATTAGTGAGTTTCTGCCGTATACCAGTGGCTGCTGAAAAAGCAATCAGCAACCCGATAATAATGGCAGTAAAATTGTTTAAAGTGACTTGGTTTATTTCTGTATTAAATAGCTGTTCCACAGTTAGTGTGATCGCAAAGGAACTTGCTAAAATTAATAAATTAAGAAGAAAGACCATAAGTATCGTAAGACGGCTTTTCAGGCACGTCTGTTTAATGACATCTTGGATCGTATTTACTACCACAACGACTCCGTTATCCGATGGTTTCGCACATCGAGTCTTTTATTACTTTTAAAAGCTTACCTGTGCCGCAGCATTTATCATCATAGCCAGTTACATGACGACGGTTAATAACACGGTCATGGGGGCAACCACCATTACAAATCTGGAACCATTCACATTCGTGCATCTGGGTTTGTGAATCAAGCTCTTCTTGCACAGCGGTTTTATTGTGGTGTGAATCTTTTAATAAGACAGCGAGATCAGAATTTAGTAACGAGCCATAGATGCTGCCCGGATCACCAACGTATTTATCACAGGGTGATACGTCACCATTGGGTTCGATGGTGATGATTTCCTGGGAACAGTTTCCTGCCCAGTAGCAAGCAGATAAAGTTTTAGTTTGATCTGTCAGTACTTCGGCAAAATTCTCAAACATGATGATTTTAATCACATCACGGTATTCCCGATGCCAAACTTGATAGACACGAATAAGAAACTGAATGTACTCGGCGTAACTAATATAGTTATCGCCGATGTCATCTCCGGGTTGGGCGCGGTTGTCAGGAACTATATTCAAAAACTCAATATTGTTCAGCTGAATAGATGCCAGATAACTCAATAAATACTCTGCATCTATTTCGTAAACTGCGCGGTCAACAACAATTAAAGCCCCATAAGGAATATCATATTCTTTAAGTTTTTGGATTCCTGCAGCGACTTTGTGGCTGGTTGGGCGGCCTTTAAGGTCAATACGGCGGCTGTCATTAATTTCAGGAACGCCGTCAAAACTAATCCCTACCGACATACCTATGCCTTTTAAGAACGTCAGCCATTCATCAGAGATGTTCACTGCATTGGATTGCATCGTATTAGTTATGTGATGGTCAGGGCGTTTAAATTGCTCCTGTAGCCAAATCAACTTCTTGAAAAATTGGGGCTTAAGTAAAGTCACTTCGCCGCCGTGCCAAACAAACTCAACCCTTGAAACATTAGGAATAGCCAGCACTTTTTTCACTATGGTCACTAAGGTCGTGAATTTTACCGTTTGATTTGGCCCTTCAGCCCATGAATGGCAATAGGTACAGCGCAAATTACAGAGCCGGGTTGCTTTTAAAACGACTACTACTTTGCCTGCTTGCAGGGGTTGAGCATTGAATGGTTGTTGTTTTATTTGTTGGAATGCAAGGAGTTCTTCATCATCAAGCATTTCAGCTGCAGGGATCTCGCCAATGAGTTGTGATGCCAGTCTGGCGTACTGATAACTGGATAGCTGCAGGTTGGGATCGAGTTGTAGCTCTACATCATTGTTGTCTATTACCTGAATTTCGATATCACCTATCATGAAGCAATTCCCTCTATTGTAATGATTGTAAAGTTGCAATTATTTTGTCGTCAAAGGTAAAACCAGACAGGTTGACTGCATGTATATGCTCTATCTGGGCAAAACCCCGTTGAGCTTGTTGAAGGTATAAGGCTGTGTTCTGAGAAGGCATTCTCTGTTGTGCAAGGGCCCAAAAATTTTTCAGGCCGTACCATGTATAGCAAGCCTGGACATAAGTGTTGGGGTCGAGTAAGCGTCCAGTCCAAGGCGAACGTATTGTTCCCGGATGAAACTTGGTGGGTACGCAGGGTTCGTAAAGTTCTGCAATATCAAACAGATTATGTGTCATTTCATGCACTAGTGCATCTACGATGGTTTCAGTACTAACTTCTGGCAAATCTGGGTTAATGATGAAAACCATACCATTGACGTAGTTAGTGGATGCACAATTGAATCGGGGACGACTGCTATCAAACCTTACTGCAATGGTGTGAATCGACGATTGCATTATAGTAAAGCATGGCGGTGATAGCCTTTCGATGAAATCTAATGCTGCAGTGATTTTTGATACTGCGCTTTCACATTGAACTTCAGTAAAACCACTGTCACTCCATGGGATATCGCGCTGTTCACCACGAACCAGATCACTGAACAAATCTACGGTAAACCCTAAGTGTTTATATGGGTTTTTGTAAATTTCTCCTGCAGTGTTGCGAGCCTCATTGGTAAGCAGATTCCACTGTAGCGAAGGTGAAGTGTGGTGAATAAATTTTTTTGGTTCGGCTGCTTGCTGTAAAACACTGATTTCAAATTGTATCAAGGCTTTTAAAGCGTCAGAAAATTGCTCGCTTTGTTGTTGTGCTATCAGGAACTTCCATATTTTTGGCGATAGTAAAGCATGTTCTAGCTCTTCTTGCGTGAGCAGCCCAAACCAAAGGTCAAACAGCTCATGCAAATTGGGGGACTGGGTGATCGTCTTTTGCAATACATCAACCACAATATTGAGCTTATGATGTTTAAATATTTCAGCAAACTCAGGATCTTGCCATTTAAGGCATTGCGGAAGAGTCTTAGTTAATAAATTCACAGGGCTGCTCTAGGAAAAATAGCAGTCAAATAAAAAGTATCTGACTGCTGGTTAACTTCATTACTTAGTACTACGGAGTGGCAATTAATTTGCGTTTTCGAATGACTTAGACCAGTTCCAGGCGGTAATTGGTGGAGCAACCGAAATACTGTCAACACGAGCTTGATTCACGTTGGCAATACTCAAGGTTTGACCAGAAAAGCTGCTTTTAAGCGCGTTTAATTTGGTCGCTAAATCGTTGGACTTTTTAGTTTTTTCGATAATCATGTTAATTTCCTTCATAATTACTGTTAACGGCCCCTGTGCCGAATACACATACTTACACAGGTATTTTCTTTTTTTCAATAGGTATTTCCCTTTTTTGGCTAATAAAATTTAGTCATCTACTCACTTTGGGTCTTTTTTTAGAGGCTTTTTATTTGTTAGGCCTTTGATTTTAAATTGCTTTTTTGGAGCGTGGGTTGTCGCGTATGACACATCGGTAAATGTAAACAGAAACTTAAGCATCAGACGCTCACTCAATCAGTGTTTCTGCACCTGAATGGCCGCTGGTCTGGTGCAGGAGAGTCTTAACCAGGTAGGCACTTAGTGTGCCTCACTGCAGCTTGTGTTCGGGGCTACTAGTCGTCGCTAAGGTTTTGTACGATCAGCTACACTGCATCTTTACACTAAAGCCATTTTACTGAGCCTGTTACACTGGGCACTCAGAGCGGCGGCGTTCTTTGTTCGCTGTGCTTTATGTTAAAATGTCGGCGTTTTTAGCTGAGCGTCTTAATCAGGAGTTGTTGTGTCAGCATTATCATCCTTATATCCGCAGCCTTTATGGCAATGGTTTGATCAAATTTGTGCTATTCCGCACCCGTCGAAACACGAGCAGGCGTTAAGCCAGCATATTCAACATTGGGCGCGCGACAAAGGCTTAACTGTGGTTGAAGACAAAGTGGGCAACCTGATCATTAAAAAGCCTGCAACACCAGGTTTTGAAAACCGTAAAGTGGTGGTGATCCAGGCGCATCTGGATATGGTTCCGCAGAAAAACGCTGATAAAAACCATGATTTCACAACAGATCCTATAGATGCGTATATCGACGGTGACTGGGTAAAAGCCAGAGGCACAACCTTAGGTGCCGACAACGGTATAGGCATGGCCTCAGCTCTGGCCATTTTAGGCAGTGATGAGATTAAACACGGTCCTTTGGAAGTGCTGCTGACCATAGACGAAGAAGCAGGTATGACAGGGGCCTTTGGTGTAGAACCTGGCATGCTGGATGCCGAAATTCTGATCAATACTGACTCTGAGCAGGAAGGCGAAATTTACATGGGCTGCGCCGGCGGCGTAGACGCTGAATTTACAGTGCCAGTCGTGTGGCAAGCTGCAGCTACTGGCGTTATCGCTTTTGATTTAAGTCTGACAGGCTTAAAAGGTGGCCACTCAGGTGTGAATATTCATCTGGGCCGTGGCAATGCCAATAAACAGTTGGCACGTTTTTTAGCTGACCATGCAACAGAACTGGAATTAACCATCGCCAACTTTAGCGGTGGTTCGTTGCGTAATGCGATACCTCGTGAAGCGACAGTCACGCTCACTGTGCCTTCGGAAAAACTGACCCGGTTGCAACAAGCGGTGGCAAAGTTTGAAGCCTTGTTGCAGTTTGAATTAGCTGCTGTTGAACCTGCATTAAAACTCAGTCTGGCCGAGGTGGTTACTCCGGCTCAGGTACTGACCGCTGCGACTCAAACTACACTGATCCACTTACTCAATGTCTGCCCTAACGGCGTGATACGGATGAGTGATGAAGTAGAAGGCGTGACTGAAACCTCATTAAATATGGGCGTGATCAGCACCAAAACAAACAGCATTCAGGTGCTCTGTTTAATCCGTTCATTAATAGACAGTGGCCGTGAACAGGTAGAAAGCATGTTAAGTTCACTGGCGTTGTTAGCGGGCGCAGAGGTGAAATTCAGCGGCGCATACCCGGGCTGGAAACCGAACCCGGATTCACCAGTGATGGCCATAGTGCGCGACACTTATCAGGATATTTATAACAAAGAGCCGGTCATTATGGTGATCCACGCTGGTTTAGAATGTGGTTTGTTTAAAAAGCCTTATCCGGATATGGATATGGTGTCGATAGGCCCGACTATCCGCTTCCCGCATGGTCCGGATGAAATGGTGAATATCACTACTGTAGGTCAGTACTGGGAATTATTGCTCGCTGTGCTGGAGCGTATTCCTGAGCGAGCTTAACTCAGCAAATCGGTCATCAGAATAAAGGCCCCGGTTTCGGGGCTTTTTTCTGTCTGTAATCTAACTCAGTTGTTAAGTTATTGTAGTTTTTCGCTTTTATAAGTAGTGTGAATACCAGTTCATGCAGCATCTACGCATAAATGTCGGGAAACATCATTGTGTGATTTAACCTCTACACAAGTTCACGCCTTTCCTGTAGCAGAGCAATTCACGCGGGAGGCTCAGCGGCCTGGTATAGATGCTGAACGTATCGTTGTTTTTTATGACAATCAGGGCATTAGTGGACAGACATAGCTGAGGACTACAATGATACCGACATTAGAGACAAAGAGATTAATTCTCAGGCCTTTTAACGCTGAAGATGCACCAGGAGTTCAACTGCTTGCCGGTGAAAAAATTATTGCCGATATGACAGAAAACATACCTCATCCTTATCTGGATGGTATGGCAGAGGAATGGATTGGGTTGCATGATGTCTGGTGTAAAAGCGGAACTGCGGTCGTGTTTGCTATTGTGATCCGGGAAAGCGGTGAACTTATAGGTGCTGTCAGTATTACGCAAATTTCAGGGCAGAGCGGGAACCTGGGGTATTGGATCGGACTGCCTTATTGGGGACAAGGTTATTGCACCGAAGCTTCTATGCGGATCCTTGAGTTTGGTTTTAACCACTACGCTTTGTCCCGTATTGATGCAAGGCACCTTGCCGGGAATCCGGCCTCTGGCAGAGTGATCACAAAAAGTGGCTTTCAGTATCTAAGGGATGATGTTGGTGCTGAACCTGGGGTCAAATACTACAAACTTGAAAGACAAGAGTGGCTGTGTAAAAACAAAAATCTGTCGTAAGGGATACAACAATATGCTGGAAAATTGAATGGTCTCAGCAGATAGTCAGCATAATGAGTGCAGAGCTGTACTGAACCCTTTGGCGATAGCTGAAAACCAGTGCCAGACAAAAACCAAAGGAGCTTTGTTGTGTTAGCAGAACGTTTTAGGCTTGTTTTTAACAAGTGTCGTGACCGGCTTTGGGTAAAACCCTTGGCTGTTTGTTTACTCTCTGTTGCGGTAGCCTTTGTCGCAAAATTTGCAGATGGCATTGGCTTGGCAAAATTTACACCAGAGGTTTCATTGGACTCGATAGAGGCTCTGCTTTCTATTATGGCGTCCAGCATGCTGGTTATTGCCACTTTCTCCGTCTCGTCTATGGTCTCTGCCTATGCTTCTGCAGCCAACACCGCAACGCCGCGTTCATTCACTTTGGTTGTCTCTGACGACGCATCGCAAAATGCACTTTCTACTTTTGTTGGCGCATTTATTTTTAGCATAGTAGCGCTGACCGCGGTCAAGAACGACTATTTTGAGAGGGCAGGGCTGTTTATTCTTTTTGTTCTGACAACTGTTATATTCGGTATGGTGGTGGTTACTTTTGTGCGCTGGGTCGACCGTATTGCGCGCCTTGGACGTATGGGAACAACCATTGAAAAAGTTGAAAATGCCACTGCCGCAGCTTTGAAACGGCGGAGGAGTGCTCCACATCTTTGTGGGGTAGCTGTGAGTTCACAAAAGAGCGATCAGGTGGTGTATGCAGCGAATGTGGGTTATGTCCAATACATAGATATAGCGGCGCTCCAAAGCTGGGCAGAACAAAACAAAGCGCTGTTAGTTGTAGCTGCTTTGCCCGGTACTTTTGCTACACCAAACAAAGCATTGGCTTACATCATTGCCGATCAGGGGGCGCCAACTGACGTTGATTACACTGCTGTTGCAGGGGCATTTCAGGTGGGAAGTTCACGCCTTTTCGATGATGATCCGCGGTTTGGTCTGGTGGTACTGTCGGAAATTTCTGGTCGTGCTTTGTCTCCCGCCGTCAATGATCCTGGTACAGCCATATGTATTATTGGAGCACTAGTCCGGCTTTTTACCCTCTGGGGTGAACCCCTGGCTGCTGAAGAGAAACTGAAGTCGAAGTATGACCGTGTAGCAGTACCTGAGTTGTCGGTACTGGATATGTTTGATGACGCCTTCACCGCAATAGCCCGGGACGGCGCTGGAGTCATTGAGGTGGCAGTAAGACTGCAAAAAGCGCTTGAGTCTCTGGCATCAAGTCAGGATGCCGATATACGGCAAGCTGCAGAGTACCACAGCCGTCTGGCACTGAAGCGGGCTCGTCTTGCGCTTAACATAGCAGAAGATCTTAAAGTGGTTGAAGATGCTGCTGATTTTTCAGCGAAGAGCGCAGAGTGATTTGCTTCGCCAGTACATAAAAAGGAAAGGTGAGTGGATGATGACTGAAATCGCAACCCTAACAAAAGGCATAGAAGGGAATGATGAATTTTATTTTACGGAATTTTAAATGGCTGATGCTGCTGTCCGGTGTGCTGACCTGCACTATGCTTTATGGCCTTTTTGCACCTCAGGCTGCGCTGCAGTCCATGTTTGGCAGCTCATTTAATGGTGAACTTGAATCATTGATTATCCGTAGCTGGTCTGCTTTGGTTGGCCTTATAGGTCTGATGTTGATTTATGGTGCATTCAATGAAAAACACAGAGTGTTTGCTGCAACAGTAGCTGCCATCAGCAAACTGATTTTTGTGGCGCTGCTTTTTCTATACGGCCAGAGCTTTTTGCAAAAAGCTGCCCTGGCTATCGGCATGGATCTGGTTGTTGTAGCTTGCACTCTGACGTTTTTAATAGCGGTTAAGATCAAACGTTCTGCGAAGTAAGTGTGCCTTAACTACGTACCTTTATCGTTAGCAAGCAGGTGCCTTATCAGCAGCCTTATTGATAGCCAATTGTGGTGTTTACACCCTGGCGCTGATGCGCCGTGACCTTTTCCCTAAGTTTAAGGACAAACAATGCAGGTATCGCTAGAACAAGTTACTAAAGAAAATTATGAAGCAGTCTGTGATCTGGATGTGACAGAGGATCAACAGGACTATGTGGCCAGTAACATGTGGTCATTGGTGGAAGCTATGTTTAACGAGGGTTATGAAACCAGAGCTATCTGTCTGCATGAGAGGCCTGTTGGCTTTTTAATGTGGGTAAAAGAGTCCGGGGAAAAAGTGTCAATTTGGCGTTTTATGGTGGATCAACAGCATCAACAACAAGGTATAGGCCGGATTGCATTAGATCTTGCAGTGCAGCAGATAAAACAAAGTCCGGGCCTGCAGCAAATTGAAATTTGTTATAACCCCAAAAATCCGGTAGCCAGGGATTTTTATGCCAGCTTTGGTTTTGTTGAGGTGGGTATGGATGACGAGGGCGAGGATATGTTAGCTGTGATTCAGTTGTAGCCCACTGACAAAGACAGCGAAACTAACCTTGGGGCCCAGGTGTTAAGGATAAAAACAAAGACAGCTTTGGCAGACAATTTTTTATAAGTAGTTGAAACGCATTCAAACCTTTTCCCTTTTTGCTACGACTAAGTGGTGTAAACAAAATTTGGTGGCTCATTTGTGTGGGCCTCTGAGTAATATTTTTTCCACAAAAAGCCGTTTGAGCTAAGGGATTAAGAATGAACAATTGGCAGGATAGACAATTTCCACAGCCGCAGGTTGCCCTGAAGGGCAGCCTGATAAAACTCACACTTTTCCTCTGTATTTATTGTGTTTCAGTATTACCCGTCGTTGCCGGGCAGCTACTTCTGACCCATGGCACTTTATTGGATCCCAGCGATCAGAGCATCACCAAACAACATCTGCTGCTGGGTGAAACCGGCATTATTGCCAGACTGGACAGTATTCCGGCAAATTTTGCCGGGCAACAGCTGGATATTAATGGCAAGTTTGTGATCCCCGGTTTGATTGATATGCACACCCATGCTTTTGGTAATCGTGGCCCACATGCTCAAAGCGAAATTATGGGGCCAGGCACCACAGCTCAAGTGGTGTTGCATGCAGGAGTGACGGGTTTTGTTGATTTATTTGGCAATGAAGATCAGCTGTTTGAACACAGACGATTACAGCGCAACGGCTTAATAGCTGGTGCTGATATCTATACCAGCTTGTCCTGTTTAACCGCGCCAGGAGGGCACTGCTCGCAATTTGGTAAAACCCGGACCATCAACAGCGAAGATGAAGCCAGGCAGCATATTGCTGAGCTAGCAACTAAACAAGCCGATGTGATTAAGCTGGTCAGTACTATAGGCGGCAGCTTGCCATCGCTTTCTCCTGTTTTACTTAAAACCTCAGTGGATGAAGCGAAAAAGCAGGGTATAAAAACCATAGTGCATATTCATACTTTGGCTGATATCGACAGTGCTATAGCTGCAGGTGCTGATGCCATCACTCACTTGCCGGATGATGCAGCGATCACAGCTGAATTAGCGCAGAGGCTGGCAGCCAATAAAGTGGTTGTTATTCCAACTCTTGCCTGTGATACCGATGAATATGAATTTATGTTCTCTGATGTGCTGCAATCTGCTCTTGCCAAACAATTAGCGGCCCCCCGTATTATTCAGGGGTATCAAAAAGCAGCCAGTGATATGACGCCCGCACAAAAGCAACAAGCCAAACAAAGAACTGAAAAATACTACCTGTCGATGAAACATCTGGTGGCGGCTGATGTGTTGTTATTGAGCGGTACTGACGCAGGCAACTATGGCACTTTACAAGGTTTTACTGTGCATCGGGAAATGGAAAAGTTTGTTGCCTCAGGACTAAGCACCTGGCAAGCGCTGGCCAGTGCCAGCAGCGATGCAAGGCAATTTCTGAGAAAACCAGCAGGCTTACAGGTTGGTGCAGAGGCTAGTGTAGTGATTCTGGATAGTTCACCCATTGAAGATATTCGCAACAGCCAAAAGATTTTTGCAGTGATCCATCAAGGCAAAGTTGTCCGTTAAAGTTGTTGTTTTATGTGAATATAATCAGTACTTTAATCAGTACTTTAATCAGACTCTGTGGGAACGGGTGATAGTTGTTCAGGGTGTTGGCGAATGCAGGAGCATGCCTCTACCTAATGGTAGCTACAGAGCCAAAGCAGTGCAGTGAGGCTGATTTTTAATTCGTCAGAACTTTGATGATCAATCTCCTGATATTAGGCTGTGCTTGACTGGGGAAAACAGGTTCAAGGAGTGAATGCATGACATTTCCAGAATTAGACACGCATCGATTATGGCTCACCGAACTTCAGCCGGATGATGAATGCTCTCTATTTAATTTGTTTTCCAATCCAGATGTAGTTGAATACTATGATTTAGAAGTTTTTCATCAACCTGAGCAGGCCAGTGCTCTGATCGATCTTTTTAAGACAAGATACAAAGAGCAGCTTGGTATTCGCTGGGCTATCCGATTAAAAGGTGCGGGGGAAGGTGGGCTCATCGGAACCTGTGGCTTTAACTCCTGGAGCAGCAAAATGCGTAACGCTGTTATCGGCTATGACCTTTTACCTGAATTCTGGGGGAAAGGTTATGCTTCAGAAGCAGTTCGCGCCATTAGTCTTGCTGCATTTTCCGGCCAGTTGTCTTGTGGGCCCTTGCATCGGATTCAGGCTGATACAGTTGTGGGTAATGAAGCATCCGAGGCATTGCTACGTAAGCTTGGCTTTAAGGATGAAGGGCCCAGAAGGGGAGCTGGCTGCTGGAAAAACAGCTTTCATGATCTGCGGTGTTTTGGTTTGCTGAGTACTGAATTTCGGCATGGATAATCCACAGATGACCAAAGTAATAGCAATAAGCGGTGCTTCAGGTGCGGGGAAAACGTCTGTAGTGAAGGCATTGTCAGGTTATTTTGCTTGCCCATCTCTGTATTTTGACGATCATGTTGACAGCAACACCTACCCGATGAACATGAAAGCCTGGTTTGAAAAAGGGGCTGATGTGTCTGAAATTAACACGCCCACTATGGCCGTATCGCTGCGGGATTTAATAGCGCAGCAGCATAGTTATATTTTTGTGGAAGAGCCATTTGGCAGGGGACGTCAGAGCATTGCTTCGATGATCACCCATGTGGTGTTGCTTGATCTGCCTTTGGAGCTATGTCTTTGCAGAATGATCAGAAGGAATATTGGCAGAAACTCCTCAGATAGTTTGAACTCAGTGCAAAGCTACCTGACTCATTATGAAGAGTACCTGAGGGATATTTATATCGAGACAGTCAATCAGGTTCGCAGCAACAGCGATCTGATAGTCACTGACATTCAGCCTGCTTTAGCTACGGCTGATGCGATTGCCAGCTGGCTGAAAAAATGACATTAAATTGCTGATGCTATAAGGTATGCCTCACCAGGAGCTTGTGCTATCTATGAAAAAACTGCCGACAAAAATTGAACTGATAAGCTGTTGCTTATTACTGAGTATTGGCCTCTTTATGCTGTGGTATTTTCCGGCTCACTCTAACGCTGGCTGGTATGTGATAGTACTGGGGGTTACCTTTGGGCTATTTCCCGGGCCGCAATTAAAAGCAAAGTTTGAACCCACGAACGAAAAAACAGCACAACAGCGGCAGGATGTTATTGCGGCGCGGGAAAATTCATTCAGTTGGTGGGCGTCGCCATTTCCCTGGGGACTGGCTGTTTTAATGCTGGCTCTGGTGTTTGCCTTCACTGCATAACTATGTTCACGGCATAACTATTTTTAATTCGATAACCGGATACAGGACACTTCATTTTGATGGGAAGACTGCTCGATAAGTTGGTTTTTGGTGCAGCGTTAATTTTAGCGCTGCAAATGCCTTTGCTGGTCGATCATTATCATCAGTATTTGTCTGGCCTTTACAGCGCTACCCAATGGCAAGTGGATGGCTACGAAGCCACTGCAAAAGCCCATCAGTTTGCTGACGTGAACTCTATGATTGATAACCACCTGAAAAACGCTGAACCCAGTGTCAGAACGGATGCAGAACAAAAACGGCATACTGTTGAGTTATTGCAGGAATTAACCAGCGGCATGGATATCTTTGCCCATGGCAATTTGTTAGAGAAGATGATTTTTATGCTACACCCCGACAGAGTTCATGTGGTGAAAGAGGTGCTCCAGAATTTCAAAGTGGGTATACCACTGAACGCAAGTGGCTTGTTGTTTGGCGTGGTGTTGGCTTTGTTATTAAATATGCTGATTATGTTGCCGTTCAGACTAATGCGCTCAGGTCGTCGTGCAGAGCAGTACTGACAGCGCGTGTAATGTTGAACTGGTTTTACTTGTTGTCTGGTCACTGCCAATGAACAAAGCCTGAGAGAAATGCCATGTCCGGAGAACTGCTGCTGATTGTAGTGGCTGATGCGATTTTGCTGGTGCATGTGCTTTTTGTCTGTTTTGTTGTCTTTGGGCTTTTGGCTATTTATCTGGGGTATTTCCTGAACTGGTTGTGGGTCAGAAACCTGGCCTTTCGGTTGCTGCATTTGTTTGCTATTGGCATAGTAGTCCTGCAATCCTGGTTGGGTGTGATTTGCCCTTTAACCATTTGGGAAATGGCACTTCGAAAAGAAGCCGGGGCTGTGACTTATTCAGGCTCTTTTATTCAGCACTGGTTACATCAGTTGCTGTTTTACACAGCGCCTGAATGGGTATTTATTCTGTTGTACAGCGCTTTTGGCTTATTGGTTTTGGCTAGCTGGTTTGTTGTTCGGCCAAAAGGCCGTAGCTGTAAACCCTGAGTTTCAGTTCTTTATGCGGCGTTTTATTATTCAAGGAAGATAAGCATGAAATTTGTGATGATTTATGGTGCCTCAGGCGTTGGTAAAGAAAGCGTTGGACGTGAGCTGGCAAAAAAGAATGGCTGGCATCTATTTCCTCAGCATCTGGCTTTTGACATTGCTTGTGCTGTTGTGGGCTTTGGTCATACGGGTTTTGAGAAGTACCAGCGCAAGATTTGCTTAGACGCATTCAGAACGCTGATGGACAAGAAAGTCGCAGGAATCGTTTTTACCTTCTGTTACGTTTATCCGGCCAGTAATTACTTTATCGAAGGCCTTTTTGAGCTGCTCAATGAACATCAGATCAAGGCCGACTTCGTCAGATTATCCTGTGATCTGGAAGAACACATTAGTCGGGTGACGTCTGAACAGCGGAAAAACACCAATAAAATTCAATCGAAACTTTATCTTGAAGACTATCTGAACAGATTCGATTTTTCTGTGGATATAGCCGAAGTTGAAACTTTCCATCTCAACAGCAGCGGATTAACTATTCAGCAGTCGGCACTCGAAATTGAACATTATCTGGCTAAACAGCAGAAAAAAACGCTCAGCTGAACGCTTTTCAACTATAGAATGTTGCGGTCTGCGAAAGTGGTTTAAACAAGGAAGACTATGTTTTACAACGCATTTATATCACTGAGTTTCATTATAGCTGTTATGTCTTTTTCCCTTTCTGCCGCAGGCAGCACATTAGTACAGGTGAAAGATGCTGAACTTGAATATGAAATGGCGGGGAGCGGTAAAACCGTTATTTTGCTGGAAGCTGGTGGTGGTGCTGCACTGTCAGACTGGGAACCGGTATTTCAGCCTATGGCAAAGCAGGCCACTGTGATCCGGTACTCCAGGGCTGGCAACGGCAACTCCACCGCTATAAAACGCCATTTTACGTCACGTGATTACGCCGGTTATGCCAGCGAGCTGCTGATCAAACTGAATATCACATCACCTGTGATACTGGTGGCGCATTCCTATGGTGGCAGTATAGCCCGGGATTTCGCCGCAACTTACCCTACACAAGTGAAAGCACTCTTGCTGCTTGACCCTTCCTCTGAACATGATGTGGACATTATGCGGGCTATCAATTTAGAGCAGGGAAACCGTGAAATAGCGCAAATTAAGCTGGATGATATGGCCAATGGCATGTCGAATCAGTATCTGGATTTCTGGAGTAAAAGACCGCTGCCGGATTACCCGCACATCAAAGATATGCCAGTCACAGTGATTGCTTCGGTTAAAACTCATGAAAAGCCAGGCAACTTGTTTTTCACCGATCAGGCCCGCCAGATGTGGGGCGAGATGTGGCAGCAATGGGCAACAGCCTTTCCACAGGGCAGGGCTGTTTTAACCAAAAAAAGCGGTCACTACGTGCAGTTTGATGAACCACAATTGGTGCTGAGTGAACTGCAGTTATTGATAGATAAATCGAATAAATAAAAAAGGAACTTAAATGAAGAAATTATGGCTTGTACTCTGTGGACTTAGTGTTGTTTATCACGCCAATCTGGCCGCTGACGATTTTGATTATGATGCTTTTGTAAAAGCTTATTATCAGGCTCAGGTGGCGACTCAGCAGCCAGACGCAACCAAAGATGATTTGGAACATTACCTGTCTTTTTTAACCGAAGACGTGGGCAACCAGCATTTTCCAAATGCACCTGACGATTCGCGTCAGCCTGACGGCAAAGCGCAGATGCGTAAGGGCATGACCCATTATTTAGGCGGCCATACTGAATACAAGGCTGAACTGATGAGTTATGAAGTTGGCTACAATGCTGTGGTGATTAAACATAAGTTTTCAGCCAGGGGAAAACGTGCCGATGGCTCAGAATTTAGTTACGCTAAAACTGCATTGGATGTGCTGGAGCTTGAAGCAGGCAAAGTCGCAGTGATGCGTCGCTACAGTAAATAGGATGTGCTCTGGTCACTTTGCAAGCATAACTACTTCATCACAGAAAACAGCCTGAGATCCGCTGTTTTCTGTGGTGTTGGAGCAGATCGAAAGAGGAGATTGTCCTTTGTATACAGAAAAACCACCTCAGAATATAGCGCTTGCCAGCCTTTGGTTTGGCTTGTCCCTGTTGGTTGCTGCAGCTGCGATAGCTGTTGTGTTCAGTCCAGGCCCTTTTCTGATGCCAGGCTTATTGCTCTTGTCTGTTGTGCTTTTTATGACAGGCAGACAACGAGTGCAGTCTTTGGCTATTGATCAGCAAAAGTATCATCAGCGGGTTCGTGTTGTGGCTTTGCTTTCAGCTGTATTTTGTGGCGCTGCAGCTGGTTTAAATAGTGTGTATGCGGCTTTGGTTTAACTGCTCAGAGGTTATCGGAGAGATAAATAAATGTGGGCATTGTATTGGCGATATCTGTTTTTAGTAATGCTGATATGAGTTGGTCTGGGTCTTTGGACTAAGCTTGATGTTTTGGCTGGATAAAGGGCAAGCATATTGACGGGCAACGCTACAGCATAGGTTTTACACTTCTAAAAAAAGCTCAGTCCGGAGTCAAAGCAATACTGCAAGGAAAAGATAGCAATAAGGTAAGTCATGCCCATAAAAAGCCCCGCGGTTTTCACCAGCGGGGCTTTTTTGTTTTTGCGCTTTAGCGGCTAATTAGTTCTTAGCAGCGGCAGCTTTCTTTTCTTTCTCTTTGGCAATCACTGTGTCAGCCACGTTTTGTGGACATGGTGAATAGTGAGAGAATTCCATAGAGAACTGACCACGACCAGAGGTCATAGTACGCAGTGTAGAGATGTAACCAAACATCTCAGACAGTGGAACGTCAGCTTTGATACGTACGCCAGTTACGCCAGCTTCCTGACCAGAGATCATGCCACGACGACGGTTTAAGTCACCGATCACATCACCTACGTGATCTTCAGGAGTGAAGACGTCAACTTTCATGATTGGCTCAAGCAGTTGTGCGCCAGCTTTTGGAATGGACTGACGGAAAGCGCCTTTAGCTGCGATTTCGAACGCGATAGCTGAGGAGTCAACTGCGTGGAAACCACCGTCGAATACTTCAACTTCAACGTCTAATACCGGGAAGCCTGCTAAAGTACCAGTGCTCATCATTGAGGCGAAGCCTTTTTCGATGGCTGGCATGAATTCTTTTGGAACGCTACCACCAACAGTAGAAGAGATGAACTTGAAGCCTGAAGCTTGCTCGCCCGGACGAATGCGGTAGTCGATTTTACCGTATTGGCCTGAACCACCAGATTGTTTCTTGTGGGTGTAGCTGTCTTCCACTTCACGAGTGATAGTTTCGCGGTAAGCAACCTGAGGCTGGCCTACAACTAATTCAACACCGTAGGTACGTTTTAAGATGTCTACTTTGATATCTAAGTGCAGTTCACCCATACCTTTGAGGATGGTTTCGCCTGAATCAACATCAGTTTCAACACGGAAAGTTGGATCTTCAGCTACCATCTTACCGATAGCGATACCCATTTTTTCAACTGAACCTTTGTCTTTTGGCGTTACAGAGATAGAGATTACCGGCTCTGGGAATACCATTGGTTCAAGAGTACATACATGCTTAGGATCACATAAAGTGTGACCAGTCTGGGTGTTATTTTTCATACCAACCAGAGCTATGATGTCACCAGCCTGAGCTGTGGTCAGGTCAGTACGGTCGTTTGCCTGCATCTCAACCATACGGCCTATACGCTCAGTTTTACCTGTGAATGAGTTCAGGATGGTATCACCCTTGTTCAGTACACCAGAGTAAATACGGATAAAGGTCAGAGCACCGAAACGGTCATCCATGATTTTGAATGCTAAAGCACGGAACGGCTCGTCAGCAGAAACGATAGCGAATTCGCCAGTTTCAACGCCTTCTTCGTCCGTCAATGGCTGTGGGTTTACTTCAGTTGGTGACGGTAAATAGTCAACAACAGCATCCAGCACTAACTGCATACCTTTGTTTTTGAAGGCTGAACCACAGTAAGTCGGGAAGAACGCCAAGTCACGTGTACCTTTACGGATACAGGCTTTGATCTGTTCCAGAGAAGGTTGTTCGCCTTCCATGTACGCCATTAACAGATCGTCGTCTTGTTCAACAGCAGTTTCAATCAACTGCTCGCGGTACATAGCGACGTCGTCCAGCATGTCAGCCGGGATGTCAGTGATAGTGTAGTTTTCTGGCTGGCCAGAATCGTCCCACACGTACGCTTTTTCAGTTAACAGGTCAACAACACCAACAAAAGTATCTTCACGACCAATAGGTAAAGTCATGATTAATGGGTGCGCGCCTAATACTTTTTTCACCTGTTCAGTGACACGGATGAAGTCAGCACCGATACGGTCCAATTTGTTTACGAAAATCAGACGAGATACTTTCGCGTCGTTCGCATAACGCCAGTTAGTTTCTGACTGAGGTTCAACACCACCAGAACCACAGAATACACCTATACCACCATCTAATACTTTCAGAGAACGGTATACTTCAACTGTGAAGTCAACGTGGCCTGGTGTATCGATAACGTTGAAGCGGTGGCCTTTCCAGAAACAGCTTACAGCTGCTGACTGGATAGTAATACCACGCTCAGCTTCCTGTTCCATGAAGTCAGTGGTCGATTCACCTTCGTGAACTTCGCCCAGCTTGTGGATTTTACCGGTCAGTTTCAGGATACGCTCGGTAGTAGTGGTTTTGCCGGCATCAACGTGGGCGAAGATACCAATGTTTCTATATAAGGATAAATCTGCTGACATAGTAATCTCTATAAACTAGGGTTTGAAAATAGTGCGACAATATACAGGAAATTATTCCGATTTGCCCGAAAAAAAATCACCCGTATCTATGAATTTTATGTCCGCGTTTTGCAGGGCTGGCTGAACGTGAATCCGCCCCTGTGTCGCATGCAGTCACTCTAAGGCTCAGAAGCTTAAATGACGCAGGTTACAGCAGTGTTTCTGCGGTGATATTTTTCAGCAAACAAAACGGAGAGGCGCGCAGAAATCTGATATTTCAGCAGTGTAGCCTGCCAGATGGATAACTGCTGCGATAAGAATGAGTCAAGCTACAGGCTGATAAAGAGCACGAGAGCGAATGCCTGCACAGCAGGCATTTGAACCAGAGTTTTGCGCTGCGCCAACAAATCAGACAAATTGCAACACGGCTAAGCCGACAAGGCCAGTCATCGCCAAAATGCAATGCTCAATCAATTGCTCTGTTCTTTTCTCTTTTGTGAGCTCTGTACCCGGGAAAAACAGGTAAATCAGATTGATCAACAACAGCAGTAACAAACCCAGTCGGGCTGTAAATAACAACATATCAGTCAGCACTTATCACTCCACTACTATTTAAGCTGTCTCAGGACAAGCTTTAGTTCACTACTTAGTATACGGCGGCATTAGCCTTGCGGTTTTCAGCTTTTGCCAGCTAAGCGTAAAACTGCACAGTTAAAAAGCGCGGTAGCATACTGATCAAAATGGCGATGGGCAAGGCGGTGTATTGTCACATCTGTTAATGATCATCGACATCTATTCGAATAACCTCTGTTGTATTTCACAGGTGACGGCGCTGAGTTCCCCTAACTGCGACAATATGCCACATCGGCTGATACTGTCCCTTATGTAAAAATATCACCAAGGTAACTTTCTGATTTTAAGGCGCTATTTTATGCAATCCCCCCGCATAACACTGCTGAATCTGGCCTGTATACAGGCTTTTTCTGTGCTCTCATTTTCTGTGCTTTCTTTTTCTGCCATAGCTGGCGAACAAAGCAAAGCTGACGCTGTGACTGAAGTCAGTCTGGAGCGTTTCAGTGTATTTGGACAGCGTCAAAGCGATACCTTTGGCAGCAAGTCAGGCATTTTATTAAAAGAGTTACCACAGAGTATTCAACTGCTGGATGTGGATCAGATGCGGGAGCAAGGGTTGGTGTCTGTTGGGGATTTATTACGCGATATTCCCAGTGCAAATCCCGGTTATTCGCGGGTAGGGCCTTATCAGTCTTTTAGTCTGAAGATCCGCGGTTTTGGTGCCGACCAGATGCGTAACGGCATGCGCCAGCGTTATTTTGAGGATGTGGATGCGTCTGCGCTGGGTAGCATAGAGCGGATGGAAGTATTAAAAGGCCCTTCCGGTGTGCTTTATGGCCAGTCTGCTGTGGGTGGGGTGATTAATCTGGTCAGCAAAACACCAGGCGCAGATAACAGCGGCAGCGCAGGCTTCAGGTTAGGCACTGACCATAAAAAAGTCGCGAATGGGGATATCAGCAAAAATCTGTTTGATACTGTGTCGTTACGTTTAATGGGTGAAATGGAGCGCTCAGACACTTTTGTTGATCGTCAGCCGATGGACAGAAACAATATCAGTCTGATGCTACAGCATCAGATCGGAGATAAAGCAACGGGCCATTTTGTCGCTGAATATATCAAACGTGAAACCGACCGTTATGTCGGTTTACCTGTGTCCGTAGTATTGCCTGATCAGGATGAGGAGGCGCTTGATATCAGCAGCCAATTGGGTGAGCCGGGCTTTACCAGTCTGCGCTCCTTCGCGCCTTTGTATCAATATTGGCTGGATATCCAACTCAGTCAGCAGTGGACTTTGACGCCACGTCTACAATATCAGGAATTTAATACCGTCTTTGGTCAGGTGAATTTACGTGCTCCAGTCGCAGGTCAGCCAGACTTGATCAGCCGCACCGGACGTCAGGGGCGCGAAAATGACGACTACCAGATAGCACAGCTGGATTTAAATAGTCGTGTGACTACTGGTGTTTTAGAGCACAAAGTCTTGCTGGGTTATGAAGCGGGTCGGGAGCGTGGCCGTTTTACTCAGTCCAATATCAGGGCCGGTACTTTAACCCCTGTCGATATAAATAACCCGCAGTACCAATATGACACACAAGATCCTGTACTGGATTTTGGTTTTGATAATTTCTACAACCTGGACTCAGACGCCTGGTATTTGCAGGACCAAATCAAATTAACCCCACAGCTGCAATTGATAGGTGCAGTGCGCTACACCGACAGTAAAGCGGGCAGTGGAGCATGGGGCACTGCCGCAAACTGGGTGCCTGTATCATCCACTATCTGGCAATTGGGCTTGACCTGGCAGCTCAAGGAGCAACTGACTGTATTTATTGGTCATAACACAGGTTTTGATGTTGAAAGCAGTGCTGCTGCACGCAGCAGAACAGGGGATGCGCTGGAACCGGAAGAATCCGCTCAGACAGAGTTAGGTGTTCGTTACAGTGCGGATGAGTTCAGTGGCAGCCTCGCGCTATTCCGGATAGAACGCTTAAATGCACTGACCACAGACCCTGTTGACTCAGATTTTAGTGTCAATAGTGGCGAACAACGCGTGGACGGTGTGGAGTTAGAGGGCAGTTGGCAGTTAAATGCTGCTCTGCTATTACAAGCTGGTTATGCCTACATGGATGGCGAAATCACGGAAAGTAATGATACGGATGTCGGCAATACGCTGGGCGATTTGGCGCGTCATCGGTTGAACTTCAGCGCCAACTGGCAATATGACAATGAATGGTCGGCTTTTGTGCGGGCAAATTACAGCAGTGGCAGGCCTTTAATCACAGGCTCAGCCTGGGAGCTGGATGCCTACACTCTGATAGGCACAGGTCTGCGCTATCAGCAAAGCAACTGGTCCGCTCAACTGGCGGTGAACAACCTGCTGGATGAGCTGTATTACACAGCTTCTGGCAATGGTTTTGTGGTTTATCCGGGGGAGCCGCAACAGGCTAGTTTGCAACTGATGTGGCAGTGGTAACTGATGACTGAACTTAGTAACTTAAATGCAGATAAAAAGGCCGCTGGTGCTATGCGCGCTGTGTTTTTCTGGCATGGCTGGTCTGCTCTGATGATTGCGCCAGTTCTGCTGGTGCTGTTATTAACAGGCAGTGCTTATCTGTTTGATCGTGAATTTGATCAATGGTGGCAACAGGATGCGCTGGAACTTACGCCTAAAGGCACTGCCGTCACTTTGGCGCAGCAGCAGGATTTTTTACGACAGCAGTATCCGGACTGGACCATCAACAGGGTGGTGTTACCGGATCAACCTGTTCATGCGGTGCGCTGGCAAATGACAGCGCCTGATGCCGTGCACTTAATCTATCTGGATCCTTATCGCTTGCAGGTAAAGGCGGATATTGATCCCTCAACCCAGCCAATGGCCATAGTGCGGCGTTTGCATGGTGAGCTGATGGCTGGCACAACAGGGGGTTATATTGTCGAGTGGATGTCATGCTGGACTTTATTTTTACTGCTGACAGGTGGCTGGCTTTGGTGGCCCAAACATTGGCGGCTTGCCGGGGTTTTAGTGCCAAGAAAACGCAGTGATGGCCGGGTGCACTGGCGTGACTGGCACGCAGTTCTGGCACTTATCAGCTCATTAGCTTTGGCATTTCTGGTATTGAGTGGTATGCCGTGGTCGACCTTTTGGGGTCAGCAGTTTGCAAAGTTAGGTCGAGACTTTAGTCCAGAGTGGCACTGGGTCACTCCATCGCCAAACTTTCATTTGCCTGACACTGTGAAAAGCAGAGCTGTGGATCCTCACCATGAACATCAGGCGCAGGCTGCAACAGACTCAGCACAAGTGCATGTTACCGGAGGCAATGGATCCTGGGTGACACAGCAGTATCCGGCGCCACAACCAGCCCATGTTCAACATTCGGAGTTGCACGGATTAACATCTGAACCACAACAGCCGGATATCAGCAAAGCTGAACCTTATCTGACCCGACTGGCGCTGGAAACTTATGGTCCTGGTGTACGGATTTTTTATCCGGCAACAGAAAAAGATGTATTTAAAATCAACTATATACCTGACAAAGCAGAAGGCCAGCGGACACTCTATATAGACCCTGACAGTGGTGAATTACTGGATGATATTGGCTGGCAGCGTTATTCGGCCTTAGCCAAAGTGGTGGAGTGGGGCACTATGACCCATTTAGGTCGGCAATACGGGGCCTGGAATCAGTGGCTGAATTTGCTGTTTTGTATACTGGTACTGACTGCTTTAATTGCAGGTTTAACCCTGTGGTGGCAACGCAAAAAACCAGGACGCTGGTTACCATCTTTGCAAAGCTCTGATACTTTGCCCTGGGGCTTAAAGCTGAGTTTGCTGCTGTTGGTGATGCTTTTTCCACTGCTAGTGTTGTCGATGTTTGCTTTTGTTCTGCTGAGGTTCTGGCAAAATCGGTCCTGGCTGCACTAAAACGAAAAGACCAGCATTGAAGCTGGTCTTTGTTTCTGTGAAGAGGATCAGGCTAAGGTTGGATAATCGGTATAACCTACAGGCCCTTTGCCATAAAACAGCTCTTTGCGAGGTTCGTTTAATGGCGCATCCAGCTCTAAACGTTTTGGTAAATCCGGGTTGGCAATAAAAGGAATACCAAAGGCAACAGCGTCGGCTTTGCCTTCAGCAATCCACTGATTTGCTTCTGCTTTGCTGAATTTTTCATTCGCTATCACCGGGCCACCAAAGAGTTGTTTGATCAGCGGCGTGATACTGTCATCCGCTGCATGTTCACGGGTAGATATAAAAGCTATACCTCTTTTCCCCAGCTCTGTGGCTACATAACCAAAAGTGGCGGTGCGGTTGGAATCCCCCATATCGTGAGCATCCATCCTGGGCGCTAAGTGCATGGCGACTCTGTCTTTGCCCCAGACCTCAATACAAGCGTCTGTCACTTCGAGCATCAGACGGGCACGATTTTCCAGCGAGCCGCCGTATTCGTCGTCCCGTAAGTTGGTGCTGTCCTGTAAAAACTGGTCGAGTAAATAACCATTAGCGCCATGTATATGTACACCATCAAAACCAGCTGCCTTGGCGTTGAGAGCGCCCTGACGATAGGCTTGTACCACCTCTTTAATTTCAGCCAGAGTTAAAGCCCGTGGTTCGTCGTAATCTTTCAGCGGACGCACCAGGCTAACATGACCGGCCGGACGCACCGCGCTTGGTGCTACAGGTTGTGCGCCATTTAAGTAGGAAGGATCAGAAATACGGCCTACATGCCACAGTTGCAGGAAAATACGGCTGCCCGCTTGATGCACTGCGTCAGTGACCAGCTTCCAGCCTGCTACCTGTGCATCAGACCAAATACCCGGCGTATCAGGGTAACCCACGCCCATAGCTGTGACTGAAGTGGCTTCGGATAAAATTAAACCTGCGCCGCTGCGCTGGGCATAATACTCAGCCATCATGGCATTGGGCACCCGGCCTTCGTCCGCGCGACAGCGGGTTAAAGGCGCCATCACAATACGGTTTTTCAGAGTTAAATCACCTACAGTGATTGCATCAAATAAAGTTGGCATCTGTAATTCCTTAAAGTTGATCAGTTAACCGCGCCAGAAATTGTTGAATAACCTCTTCATTACGCGAGAAAAAACTCCATTGGCCTACTTTTTTGCTGCTGATAAAACCAGCTCGTTGCAAAGTGGCCAGATGGGCTGAGACTGTGGATTGAGACAAGCCTGTTTTCTGGTCAATTTTACCGGCGCAGACCCCAAAACTCAGAGGGTGCTCTTGATCAGCAAAATAGACTTCAGGTTGTTTCAGCCAGTTTAAAATGTCCCGCCGCACAGGGTGAGACAGGGCTTTGATCATTTCGTCGAGTTCTGCAGAGCTCATCGTTTAATCCATATGCTTATATCGCGATGTTGCGAACTATATATCGTGAGTGTTCGATATGCAATCTTTATTTTGTTCTGACCGGTACATTAATCAGGTTCGCAGCTGTAAACAGAACAAAACAGCAACGCAAAAGTGAACCATAAGCCATAAAAAACCAGAAGGGCGCGTCGTCGTATTACGGCTGATTTTTAGTCAGGTTCATAGAAAATAAACAAATATACTTCTGATCTTTATACAGATGAATACCGTTTCCAGTACGGATTTTGTGTTCAACTAAAAGGAAATCAAAATGAAGTTTTGCTCATTATTGAATTTAACCCTTCTCTCTGCAGCTTTAGTTGTCTCTGCGGCTTCTTACGCTTCAGCCAAGGCTGATATAGTTGATACTGCAGTAGCTGCAGGCAGTTTCAATACACTGGTGACTGCAGTAAAAGCAGCTGATTTGGTGGATACCTTAAAAGGTACTGGTCCTTTTACTGTGTTTGCTCCAAACGACGCAGCTTTTGCCAGGGTGCCGGCTGCAGATTTAGAAGCGCTGCTGAAAGACAAAGCAGCGCTGGGTAATGTACTGACTTACCATGTGGTGGCAGGCAAAGTGATGGCAGCTGATGTGGTGAAGTTAAATTCAGCAAAAACAGTACAAGGCCAGGATTTAAAGATTGCAGTCAAAGAAGGTGTGGTTTATGTAAACGGCGCTAAGGTGGTCAGCACTGACATTGAAACCAGTAATGGTGTGATCCATGTGATTGATGCTGTTGTTTTACCGAAATAACCCGTTTTCGCAAACTGATTGAAAAGGAGCCTTGTGCTCCTTTTTTCTTGTGTGCGCCAGGCATGGCGCGTTGCGCGTAAGCGCAACCAGATTGACTGTGGTAGTCAAACTGGTGACTTGGAGGTGCAAGTCCTCTGCACACCCGGCAAGGGGAAGTGTTAGCTGAACGGCAAGGGTGTTCATCGTGAGATGAAATCTGAAGGAAGCCGAAAGCAAAATGCTGGCCTGACGAACAGACAAAAGCGCAGCGTTGAACAGCCGCAGGCTGGCCCGTAAGG
>JAHKAA010000091.1 GCA_018825965.1 Gammaproteobacteria bacterium | reverse complement strand
CTTACTTACAGCGGTAGTCCAGCCGGTCAGCGTCTCGTCCTCAGCTTTCGTGGCCGAGCTTATCGTAGGCGGCGCTGAGGCGGTAATGCTGTCAGCGTCAGTAGGTGGGAAGTTAGCGTAGGTATCCTTCCAGATGTCAATTACAATCGAGCCCGATTGGTCAGCCAATAATGACACACGCTCAATAGTTCCAGCCCAGGGCAGCTCAATAAAACCTTTCAAGCCTGTAGTAATAGCGCTGCCACCACCATCAATGATAAATGTTACTGCACCGAGGTTGCTGTGGTGAATATCTTTATCAGCAGCATGGTCAAAAGCCCATTCAGAGGTTGGCGCCTTGGTTGCCAAGTCCTCTGTAGGCATTCCCTCAAGGTGGTCGGTGATACTGGCTGGCTGCTCTACGACCTTTGTTGACGCATTGAGCGACGCTAGACCGCTAGCTGCCGCTTTCTGCGCTGGCGAGCCAGCTAGCCCCTCTATACTAATCTCATCAGCACCACCATCTTGGTGTCTAGTCTTATGAGCTAGAGCTGCCGCTACTGCTAATACTTCAGCATCTAAGACGTGCTGGTCGTCAGCTAGTAGCCCGCTCAAGCCAGTTACGCTTATCTCATCATCCCCTCCATCCTCATGGGTGGCGTGGTGAGCCAGGCAGTCCGTTACCACTATTGGCTTCCCATTTTCGTCAACAACTATCCGACGTGGAACTTTATTAGTATCGTCCCAGCCCCATATCTCTTGTTGCCCCATTTTAACACCTCTCCTTAGAATTAAGGCTCATTCTGAGTCAGGATGAGACTGTCAAGCCACACGTTAGCCGCTACTGAGTCGCTGCGGTTGCGTAACCGAACTTGTATTGTGTCTCTAACAGAAGTGGCGTCCACTTCCTTATAAGAGCCATACGCTGAAACATCATATTCAGTGTTACCAAGCAATATCCTTACGTATTGCTCAGTAGAAAAGTCGACTACCAGCTTAAAGGGAATGAAGCAGAAATTAGCTATCGGGAATATTAAATCCTCTGCTATTACAGGGAGAGTGCCATCAGAGTCTCTAACTCTCAGCCTCTCGTCTACATGGTTAAAGCGTGCTTCAGCCTGATATTTATACGTTCCGTCATAATGATAGATATAAATGAACAGTTCAGCGTCTCTCGGAAAGTTGGAAAAGCTAACCTCAACACCCATTCGTCGAGAGGTGAGAGTGTACAGGTCTTTGTATATCGCAGTCTCATTATCCTCACCGACAACCGCAGTTAGTTTTACCGCCTGGCTACCTAGCTTTACGCTAGTTGAGTCTAGGATAGCAGTGCCAGCGCCATCAGCGTTAACGTTCCACTTTAGTACGGGAGCCTCGAAATCATCGGCGATAACCACATCACCTCTGCGGTCATACTCGACGATACTGCCGAGCCTAACAGCTAAGTCGGCCATATCCTCTAGCGCTGCTCCCGTAGTTTTAACAGTATGCCCAGAAAAATCAGGACTCCCTCTCGACATTATGCCCACCTCTTTGCCTGAATTATAGCTATGATTAGTATTATCACTAAGATTATGAGCTTCATCTTATGAGCCCCCTGTAAATATTCTCTTTGGTGATAGAAGCCCGAATACACTCTTGATAGCGTCCACTATTGCCAACGCTAGTATCGCCTTTCTGGGTAGTATAGCCACAAACACGTCAAAGGCATGCTCATAGGTATCATCATCGTTCCAGCCTTTCAGCTTTAGCTCATAAGGAGGCTGATAGCTCTCGTAATATTCCTCCCAGTCAATTGGATGAGAGTCGCCTGATAAATCCATATCCTCAGTAGAAGGAGCTATCTGGTGCTCGTGATGAAGTATTACCAGGTGAGCTAATGCAGCATGCCCGGGGCGTGGCCTGACCATGATTTTAGAGATAATGCCGTGGGCGATTTTGAGAGTAACGTAGGTAGGAGACTCTTTAGTAGTGCTCTTAGCTATAGTGATGCTAGCTTCAAATAACATTAGCTTTCGCCATTATTTATATTCTGAGGTAGGCCGGAGGTCAAGACGCACCACCTAACATCTTGCTAGGGCAGCCTACCTCAATCTAGCCCTAGTGCCGTGCGTAAAGCAGCTAAGAGTACAGGTCTCAGTGCGTCTGCTTCCTCTCGTGTGATATAGTTAGCGTCTACCATAATCGGAAGCTCGCACAATATGCGGTAAAGCGAGTGGATTGCCTGTATTCTATCTACTATACCTGCCATGGCTCTTTGCCTTACCTCCTATAACTCCCGCCACTGGATGAAGATACCGCTGACACTCGTGCCTACGTCCACGTAGAGTCCTCTCTGGCAGTAGACAGGCTGTGGCGGTTTGAATGGATGCCCTGTTACCGCTGCGCTCTTGAGGTCGCAAATCTTCTTACCAGTAGTATCCTCTCCATCGTAGATAGCGCTATCGGTTGAAGCGGCGCTTACCACAAGGTAAGCAAACACGAGCTCACAAGCTCCGTGAGAAAGTATCCTATCTGATGCTACGTAATCCCACTGATACTCCTTACTTTCCATTCCCTTTCTCCTTAACAGGTGAAGGGGGGAAGTTAATCCCCCCTTCTTTCACTTATGGAAGCGGTCGGACTTGCTCAAGAGCAATACGGCAATCAGCAGCAGCGGCTTCAGTCAGAACAAGCTCAACCTTCTTGTAAACTGTCGGGTCAAACCACGACTCGGGCTTGCTCAGGTCGCCAAACGGAATAGGCACTGTGGAATGGATGCCATGCCCTGAAACTTCAAGGTCTATCCTTGAATCCGTTCCATAAGCACCGCCAGAGGTGTCAGCTACATAGATGTTGGCAATACCACTCCAGCAGTAGTTAAGCCCTACATCATAGCCTCGTAAGCCTGCGTCCCCAGCCTTGATAACCTTGATCTGCGGTTCCTGGTTAACCGGCAGCCAGATGCTATCATTGTTGGTAGCGAACGCTCTTTTCCAGAACCGGCACCTGCCGAATAGCTGCGCCATTTCCTCGTTAAATGGCTGAGTGTAGCGCTCCAGAGGAACGAACTTGTCAGTATCACAAGACATCTTAATCTTAGTGATATTCTCCCTGACATCGTTCCCTGAGACGTAGGCGGAAAGAACTATCAGTCGGTACGGGTAATCAACTGGCAGCTCCTTGCGTCTATCCCCTGAAGTGCCGCTGGTCCAGGTGTCCGTAGTTTTCTGCATGAGGTACTGGGAGGGCGAAACGCCGCCTTCCATGACCTTAGCGACAACGCTAATCTTAAAAGTGCCAGTAGCATAAGCCTCAGTGGCAGACACGGCTTTAATGGCTGCCAGATTCCACGTGATTTTAAGCTGAGGGTTCCTGAACCTGGTAAAGTCCATCGCAAACTCGGTGTCCCACAGGTAGCGCCCAAAGAGCAGCATAAAGCCCTCAATATGGTCGCTGCTAGCAGTCTCGTCATGTCTTAACGTAGGCTCTTTGCTAGTCTTATACCACTGGAACGCCTGCACCTCTTTAGCTTCTAAAGAGGCCAGCACGTCAGCGCCGTCAACTATCTCTATCTTAGTGACGCACTCGTATAGAGGGTTGTTCTGGTTAAAGGTCGTGCCGTTGGTAGCCTGAAACTCGAAAGCTAAAGCGCTAACAGGGTCGACTAAGTCGAGATCAATCGTTTTGGTAGACGCATCACTCGACTGCGTTTCTTGATATACTAGAACAGCATCTCTCGTCCTCATCTCTTACTCTACACCCCCCCGGCTCCGAGCAGGGCCAGTCTCTTAGCGTTAAGCGCCTTGCCGATTTCCTCTACCCGCCTGTAGTTAGCAGGGTCACCCCTCGGCTTTCTGGTGGACAGGGTTATAGCCGCCAGGGTTGAGAAGTAAGGCTCAGCTCCCGCCTTGTAGTCTGTGCTAGCCGCGGCTACTCCAGGGCCAAAGCGGTCCATACCCACCTCTCTTATTTTGCGGGCGAACTTGGCAGCTCCGGCTTTAACGACTCCCCGGCGGAATCGCTCCTTGATGTTGGCTGCGGTTATGGCCTGATGAAAGGTATCAGCGGCGGCAGCGGTCATCCGCGCCCACTCATCGGCCGAAGCCTCGGCGTTGGCAGCGAATTCACCGGCAGCTCGACTGGCGTTGTCCGACCACTTAGTAGTAGATGCCTCAATAGATTTAACTTTTATTGCCACTTTAATACTCCTTTAGTTTTAGATTCTGTCATTTGCCAATACGGCGATTGCTGCGCATTATTCAGAGGCGAGACCAAAGAGGAGAGGCTTCGGACCCTTTATACTCCTCTTTGGTCCGAAGCCTCTATTGACAATTCTGCCACAGGGGATTACGATTGTCAATAGGCAAACATGTTGCTACCTGGTGAGGTTTAAGTGGCCAGAAAAGAGAGGGAGCGCCGGTACATCTCCGAGTACATGATGCACGAATGGCCGCAAGGGGGCTGGCAGCTCAACGTGGAGCTGGGGCCGATACCCCAGGAGTACGTCGACCGCTACGGGCTGGGGAAGGCGGCAGCCATGTTCCGGCCTACACGGCCCCGAGTTGACGCCATTAAGTGGACCAGCGACCGCTATTATCTGATAGAAGCCAAGATACGGGATATTAAAGCCGGCATCGGCGACCTATCCTACTATCGAGGCATGGTGCCGCAGACGCCGGATCTCCCCTTTTACGCCGGCCAGGAGGTAATCATGCGCCTGGTGGTCCCGTGGATGATAGATTGGATACGAGCCGCTGCCGATGCCGCCCGGGTTGAGGTCGCGGTATACTGGTCGGAGTGGATAGCCGACTACGTTAAGGAGCGCCAGCACTACTTTACCAGGGAGTACCGGGACGAGCGGGCGGAGAAGATGAGACTCAGAGAGATACTGGGGGTGGATTAAATACTATGGGATGCGGTGTCTACTGGTCGCAGGTGAGGGAGATTGAGCGCGCCCTGGGGACAATGACACGGTTTGGGATTCCTGAGGTATCCGAGGCTTACAAGAAGCTCTACGGCATCCGCGCCCGGTTATTAGCTCAGGTGGGGTTTAAGTTCCCGAGGACTGTCAGCCAGCTGGTTAAGATGGTGGGACTATCTCCGGGGACTGTTACGCTATGGCATGATATTGAGTCAGGCTGGATGAGCGAGGCAAGAGCGAAGCCTGGAGCTCCCCCAGTGTACCGCAGCGTGCCTGATGAGGTAGCTATGGCAATACTCAAGGGAGAGCTCACCAAAGAGCTAGAACAGGAACTAATGACGCCTGACGAATATCTGGGGGAGTAAGAGGGACAATGACTCACAAGGTATATTGCGCAAAGTGTAAAAATCTACTGGGATGGGGCACCAGGGATAAGCCTCAAGAGTACGTACGCTGCCCTCACTGCGATTATACATTCCCGACTAAAATTGTGTTAATAGAAGATACTAGCTTGCGTATTCGACGGACGGCTACCTACCTCCTGATGAACTATATCCAGCTGGCGCCGGGAGTCCCGACCAGGATGCACTTTACCGACGACTACTACGTGGACCGTACCATAGCCGATAGGGAGACCGGGAAGCCCAAGCGCATACGTAGCCTGGTGATGTGGGTAGACGAGCTCAACGGCGAGGATTGTGCCCGCACGTTCTCTATCATGTCTCAGAAGCTTTCGGCACACATAGAGCCCTTCCTCCCCGATAAACGATATGAGGGCTACGATTTCATCATAACTCAAATGGGTGACGGCTTCCTAAAGGACTGGAACGTCCAACCAATCAGGAGGCCAGACTAACTTACAAAACTTTTTTGAGTATCGCAGCTCCCCCGAGTCTACCGACGGCGGGGACAAAACAAT
>JAHKAA010000015.1 GCA_018825965.1 Gammaproteobacteria bacterium | reverse complement strand
TTCAATAGAATCATTCAGCTCAGGACCCCAGTCTGCGCCAATAGCACTTCCATCATTAATAGTGCGGTAACGCGTGCCTATAGTACGTCCTAAATCAGCCGCAGATAAACCTATGTCTTCAAAACAGGCGGCTAAGGTCACGCTGCGCTGACCCACTGAGTGGAACAACTCCCTAACAGAGCCACTGTAGTCACCGTAAGGTGTGACAAAAGTACCCATCACTGCAGGGAAAGCTGCAAAGTTAGCCCCCAGGCGCGTCAGTAATAAGCTATTTAACTGATGGTCGTATTTACCGTCATCATCAATGTCTAAATCCACACCCACGTTCACTTGCTGAATATGACTTAAGCCATTTTCCAGAGTTAAAGTAGGAGCTAACAATAAACCCGAAGTACAGTAGCTTGTTGGGACCTGAACCACATCAAGTGAAGCTGCACGTAAATCGTAAGGATTGCTTTCATCTTTTTCAGAAGTTCCAACCAGTTGAGTCGCAAAAATATCTGCTTCTACTGCGCCGGTGTTTTTCACCACTTTTACTGAAGTGTTATCAATAAATCTGCTGCTTAATTCCAGAGCTGCATTAGCTCTTGGCAGAATATGATAGACCAGATGTAAATCGTTGACCGCATCTGTGGTTGCATCGTTAAAAATTAAGGCTCCATCGTATTCAACTGTCGTCAACTGAGCGTTTTTCTCTGTTAACTCAGAGGTATTCGCCAATTCCCACTCTGGCAACTTCGTCGGATCAATGGTCACTGTCACATCAAACTTAGTCGATTGACCTGGCGCAACAGTCACAGTTTCTGGAATAACCCAGCTTAAAGCTCCGGTTTCTGTGTCATTGGCAAAGCGATCCTGAATGCTCAGGCTGTAGGTTTTTGGCTCTGTGCCAAAGTTTTTCAGCGTCACAGTTTTTGTCAGGGTTGTAGTTTCAGTCAGAGTATTCAGACCAAAAGATAAAGCGGCCTGAGCTGTATTAAATTTCGCATCGTCAACCCAGGCTGCAACAGGCAGCTTGACCGCTTTATCCACGTTCACCAGACCAGCGCCCATAGCAGAAATGGGTGCTAATTCAGTATCTGGATGCGCTTTGGGCAGGGTGTAAACCTCCATATCCGCAGTATTCATCAGGGTTGCTTTCACTTCCTGAGCTGTGCGGTTTGGCATAGCTTCACGTAATAAAGCCGTAGCGCCAGCTGTCATAGGACCAGAAAATGAAGTCCCTGAGTTTAAGGCGGTTTTATCACCAGTACCCACTGCAGCCATCACGATATTGGTGCCTGGAGCAGTAATTTCTGGTTTTAACAAACCTTCAATAGAAGGACCACGTGAGGTGAACGTCGCTAAACCGCCCGCAGAGCTGATTGATTTAGCCACTATGCTGTAGGTTACATCGCCGTTGGCCAATGCAGCTTTGATTGCATCGCCATCTTCTTTTGAAATACCCACTGACGGAATAGCAACCGCAGGATCTGAACCACCGGCACTCACCGGGCCTAAACCTGCCGCGTTATTGGCAATCAGCACAAAAGCTGCACCGGCATTTTGGGCGTTGATCACTTTCGCAGTGAAGTTACAGGTGCCACGGTCAATTAACACCGCTTTGCCTGTCAACGAACCCGCTGCAAACGCAGTACAACCCTGAGCGTTAGCGGACACAAAAACTAACTGGTTTGCTGTGCTGTTAAAGCTAAACTCACTGACTTTGTTAAATCCAGATGGAACCATGTCGATTTTTTTGCCGGCAATATCGTTCGCCTCAAAAATCACTGAAGCCCCGGTAGGATGCGTCATAGCACCAACAGATAAGGCATTTGGTGTCGTACTTGGACCACCGACAATAAATGGATTCGGGCCATCGTTACCAGCTGAGATCACCATATTGATGCCCAGAGTGGCCGCTTTCTGAATTAAAAATTGAGTACCGCTGGTAGCATCAGTTGTACCAACGTCACTCCCCAGGGACATATTGATCACATCAACACGGTCAGAAATATCACCATCATCATTTGGATCCAAGGCGGCATCTAAAGCACCAATCTGAGCTGCACCAGGGCAAGTTGCAGTACAGACGGTATAACCATAAAAATCGACATCAGGAGCTATAGCATTGACTGAACTGGCGACAAAAGTACCGTGGCCACCACTGCGGGGATCAATAGGGTTTGGATCAATGTTTACGAAGTCGTAACCACCTAAGACTTTCCCCTGAGGCCAGGTTGGCTGAACACGCGGATCTACAGCATTATAAGCTTCTACTGTACCTGCGCCACCCAGTGCTTTATGGGTGTAATCTATACCAGTATCCAATACTGCAACTGTAATGCCTTTACCTGAAGCAATACCAGCTTTGACTACAGCATCTGCTTTCATATACACAGCGCTGTCAACAGCCATTGGTTTGCTGTCGTACACAGGGTACACAGAAGCAACAGCCGGATTTGCCTGCAGTTGTTGCAAAGCACTGGCTGATGCACGAACCACTAAACCTGATGCCAGATTTTTTGTCGTTGCCAATACCTGCGCGTCACGATCTAAAGTGAATAAAGCTGACGTCACTGATTGCACAGAATCAGCAATACTTGCTGAGGCGGCTTTGATGGACGCTGGATCCGCACTTCTTAAATCCTGCAGACCTGCTTGTTTTAAAACGACGTAATACGAAGACGGGATACCTTGAGCTTGATCTTTTACAATAGAACCTTTTGCTTCTTTGCCAGCTAATAAGTCTTTAACTGACTGAGTGCCCATTTTATATTGTTCTAATGTTGCAGCTGTCGCACCGCAAGATAATGCCAGGCCTATAGCTGAAGCCAGCGCGGTTTTTCCAATATGTTTCATGTATTCTCCGTTTAGGATGTTATGTATTTCTCTGGACCATCTTATTGTTTTCGGTGCAC
>JAHKAA010000001.1 GCA_018825965.1 Gammaproteobacteria bacterium | reverse complement strand
TGAAAAAATACCGTTCAATTTCAACACGATATGACAAGTTAGCAAGGAACTATCATGCGATGCTCGCTCTTGCCTTTAGCATGATGTGGTTACCAATGTGGGTTGATTGAATTATGTACAACAAAGATCAACACGCTCTAGGCTTGCTGAGGAAACTGTATTGGACGGCGTCGTTTATGCGTTTAACATTACTCGTAGCTTTGCTTATAGCATCTCTTCCATTTTATTCCTTGTCATTTACCATTGCCGTAGTCGGCAAAACCAAAAACGACAGTTTTTACCAACAGTCCTTTCAAGGCTGTCTCGAGTTTGCCAAAAGCCATACCGAAGTGAAGTGTATTTATGACGGTTCTAATGATTATCAAGACGTTAGAACACAAGTACTGGTTGTTAAAGAGCTACTGCAAAAAAATATTGATGCCTTGCTTGTATCAACCACCGATTCTAACTTTCTGGTAGAAGGTGCATTAAAGCTCGCCCGGGCACGGGATATTCCGGTGGTTACTTTTGACTCAGATTTACTTTCCCCATACGAAGCGTATCGCCTTGCATATGTCGGCACTAATAACTTTGATTTTGGTGTTGCACTTGGCAATGCAGCAAAGTTATACCGAACTCAAACGCCACAACCTGTTTGTATTCAAACAGGTCATGCCACTACTCCTAATTTAAACGAACGCATTGAAGGTGTGCGTTTTGCCTTGTCAGGGCAGAGTAAGAATCGGCTTGATGGCAGCTCTGGCTGGATTGAACATGCAAGATGTCCGCTTTTCACTATTGGCAAACGTGATGTTGCGCTAAAACAATTAGTTACCATAATTAGTGAACCAATCCCGCCTATCTTTATCGCCGTAGCCGGTTTTGCACAGTTCAATAGCGAATACAGCAAAAAAATCAGCCCGCATAAAGCAAAAATAGCTGGGCAGAGCATCACGATTATTTCAGCCGACACTGAACTGGGTCAGCTGGATATTCTAAAACAGGGTCTGTCCACGGTGAACATTGGCCAGAACCCATTTGACATGGGCAGAAAGGGGGCTGAACTGCTATATCAATGGCGTATCAACGGCATCAAGCCTAAGCAGGACAAATACTTTCTGCAGTTTCACTACTGCACTCAAGACAATGTGGAGCAATGCCTGGTAACAGCAACCAACGATAAAAGTAGAGATAATGATTAAGGCAGCAGTTCCATCCATCAAGAAAGATGGCAACTAAGGGCCATAGTCCGACGTACGTCAAATTTCGAACAACTGCTCTCGCGCTGCCTTGCATAAAACCAGACAAACCGCTGCCCCCTGATACGTCAACAAGCGATTATTTAATGGATCAAACCTAACTCTAAAGCCAGGAGCACAGCCCTGGTTCTGTCACGCACCCCTAATTTAGCCAAAATGCTGGAGATCTGATTCTTTATCGTACCTTCAGATTTGTATAACGCACTGGCTATTTCTTTATTGGCATAACCTGATGCCATCAATTGAAGAATTTGCAGTTCTTTTTCGGATAATTCTTCAATAGCAGCAGGGCGGGGGAAATTACTGACTGGTCCCAAGCCTGATAACAAACGTTCTGTGATAGTGCTTTGAAAACAAGTGCCACCTTGGTGCAGGGTCTGAATGGCCGACACTAAGCTGTCCAGCGACACGTCTTTCAGCAAATAGCCTTTGGCGCCAAGCTGGATACTTTTTAACACCAGATCATGTTCTTCAAAGGTGGTCAAAATCAACACTGGTGTTTTCAGCTGTTGCTGCTTTAACAACTCCAGTGTGGCTATGCCATCCACTTTAGGCATAGACAAGTCCAGTAAAATGACATCAGGCTGATGCACTTGCACCAGCTCCAGCACCACAGAGCCATCCGCAGCTTCAGCGACCACTTCCACCTGACCGGACAGCTGCAACAGGCTTTTGATGCCCTGACGGATCAGCATCTGATCGTCCACTAACAGCACACGCAAGGTCATGGCTGAACTCCTGAAGGTAAAGTGACTTGTAAACAAAAGTGGTTGTCTTTCACTTGCCAGACCAAAGTTCCGGCGCAGCAGGCCACCCTTTCCTGCATACCTGTTAAGCCATTGCCCGCTTTCCAGTCCGGCGAAACTTTTCCGTTGTCATAAATAGTCAGTTGCAAAAAGCCATGTTGTGGTTTCACTGCTAAATAAAATTCAGTGGCCTGACTATGTCTTAGAGTATTAGTTAAAGCTTCCTTCACTATTAATAGCAACTGCTGCGCTACTTTTACATCAGCAAGTTCAACATCTTGTGGGCAATCCCACTGCACTTTTAAACCAGGCACTGCGGTCAGAAGTTTCTCCAGCGCCTGATAAATAGAAAACTGCTGCTGTTCACGCAAAGCGCTGACGGCTTCGCGCACATCCGACAGCAATAACCTGGCGATCTGATGGCATTGATCCACTTTGGCTTTGGCTTCGCCTTGAGTTAAGTGCCCCGCGACCTGCAAATTAATGGTTAAAGCTGTTAAATGATGGCCCAACACATCATGTAAATCACGGGCTATACGGCTACGTTCTTGCTGCTGGGACGCCATCATCAACAAATCCTGGGTCGCCAGTAATTGCTGATGGGTTTGCTGTAATTCTTGTCTGGCCTGCTGCTCAGAGCGAGCCTGGTTTTTCATCAACAAAGCAAAAAAGTGAAAGCTACTAAAGAGCAAAGCTGTGATCCACATAGCGCGTTGTTCTATATAGGCATCCACGCCATACCAAAGCCCCAGCACAGCAAGAGTAATAAAAACAGCAGTTCGCATCGGCAGCAGATGAGGCAAAACCGAGACCCAGATAATGCTCAGGATCGCCAAATAGTCAAAGGGCAAGATCCAGTTCAGGGCCAAAGCGAACAGCAATTGCAGCACATAGCAGATCAATTCAAAACGGGGTAAAACACCAAAACGCTCATCACCGCGGGTCACGCAATAAAAACAAGCGCCGTTCAACAGAAACAAAGTCACTATCCATGGCCATAAAGACCAGAGCCGATCATGGGGCCAACTCAGGTATAAAGTCAGCGCAAAAACTAAAAACCAGGTGAGCATCCCGGCCAACACATCCCATGCGATTGAAAACTTGAGTTTCATAGCGACTTCACTGACCTTTAACTTCTGGCTTTGCAGTATGCCCGATTTTGCTTTCAGCTCAATAGGCCAAAAGTCACAGTGAAAACTCCTGACTTATGGCACCTGTAAAAGCAAAGCTGAAGTTTTAATCTGAGTGCATCTGTTAAAGGAGATGATTATGTTAATGTTCCATAGCCTGTTATTAAAACTGCATATTGCCTTAGGTGTCATTGCACTGCTGTTATTCTGGTTGCCTATGCTCAGCCGCAAAGGCAGCCAGTTGCACCGTAAATCAGGCCGTTATTATGGCCATATTATGAAAGTGGTCGCTTTTAGTGGTCTGGTGATGACCTGTCTGGTGTGGTTTGATCCTATAGGAATTAAAGGTGCTGGTTTCATAGTCGATGGTCAGATCCAGCAGCGCAAATTAAACTTTTTTATGATGCTTAACCTGTTTTTGTTTTTACTTAGCCTGCTGACCTGGGTCACTATACGTCATGCCACAGGCACCTTGTTATGCAAACAAAACCGCGATCCGCTGAAACACTGGAGCTATCAGGGGCCTGTCTGGTTATTGGTCATAGTAGCTTTTTATGGTGGCTGGCAAGGTTATAAATTTGGTATGCCGTTGGTGATGGTGTTTGCCGGTATTTCGCTTGTAACCAGCTTTGGCATACTGACTTACCTGCATACAAAAACTGTGACCAACAACCGCTGGTTAATAGAACATGCCTCCGCCATGATTGGCTCTGGTATTGCAGCCTACACCGCATTTTTTGCCTTTGGCGGCCGGGCTTTATTTGAAGAGTTATTAACAGGCCACTGGATGATGGTGCCATGGCTGATCCCCAGCCTGATAGGTATCCCTGCTACTATCTGGTTTAAACGCCGCTTATCGCAACCTGCCAGAAAACAGGCTTTATAATCAGAAGAACCAAAGGAAATCTCTAAGGAGATTTCCTTTGGAATTTAATAACTTAAAAACACTTCAAAAATATTCCTGCTTTTTTGTCAAATCAGGCAAACTATTTTCAGACCTGATACGACTTATCATCAATACAACTTCATCACAGATCAAAAGTGTTTAAACGCAGCGACGAGAGCTTAATAGAAAAAGCCATAGGCGGTGATGCCAAAGCCTGGCAGCAATTGGTGTCGAGATATCAGGCGCCCCTGTATTATTTTGGCCTGCGTTTACTGGGTTCGCCCGATGACGCCCGCGATTTATTGCAGGATGTATTGATGGTGCTTTGCCGTAACCTGGCGCAGTACCGTGGTGACAGCTCCTTTAAAAGCTGGTTGTTTGGCATAGCCAACTACAGAGCTATGGATATGCTCCGCAAGCGTAAAGCAACCACAGAGTTTACCGACGACCATGATTTTTATGATGATGAAGCACCAGGTTTTGAACAACAACTTTATGGCCAGCACACGCAGCGGATGGTGCAACAGCAGTTGCGAACTTTACCTCCAGAGCAACGACTGGTAGTGGAATTGCGGTTTTACCAGCAGTTTACTTTTGATGAAATTGCCGATCAGCTGGCGCTGTCGAGCAATACCATCAAATCCAGATTTTATGCGGCCTTAGATAAACTGCGTACGCAGTTGGAGTTAGCAGATGTCGAACAGTCAGCAAATTTTTGAAGCCTGGCTGGCCGGAAAAATTACCGCCAGCGAATGCGAACAGCAACTGGACCAAAACACTGAATGGTACAGCCGTTTCCAGACAGCGCAGATGATTCAGCGTCAGGCCAAAGCGCCCTTTTTCGCCCCAGTGCCTGACATCGATACCATGTCGGTCTTTGCTCAGCAATGGCAGAGACCAACACAAAGTCATAGCTGGTGGCCAAGATTGAGTGTGGCTTTTTCCGCCCTGGCTTTAGTGATCAGCCTGTCGCCACTGGAAATGCAAATGCAGGACAGCGGCCTGACCTTAAGCTGGCGTGGCGGGCAACAGATACAGCAAGAGCAACTGGACACTTTACTCGCCAGCTACCGCAAAGAGCAGCTGGATTATATCCAGATCCAGTTACAAAACACCCAGCAGCAACAAGCGTCACAGCTGATTTTGCTAAAGGATTATTTAACCGAACAACAAACCAAAGAAAGACGCACCGACATGCTGGAATTGGTGGAATACCTGAACCAGCAACGTCAGTCTGACTGGCATTACTGGCATTACTGGCAGGAAAATTACCAGCCAAGTCAGGCCAGACTGGATGCCAGCGCAGTTGTTCGCCCAAACAGATAACTTAGTGGAGTAACCAATTTATGAAGATGTTCAGCAAAATCTCCGTGTTAGCGGGACTTATTCTGGCAAGTACGGCAGTAACAGCCGAAGTGAATGACCGTTTGAGCAAAAACCTGAATATCATGCAGGATATTTTGCAAAGCTCATTGGGCGGCGAAGAGCATAACAGCATAGGCCGGATCAAACATAGCTACCTGATGGGGCAAGGTGTTGCATTCAGAGTCGACAGCAACAGTGGCTGGTTACGGCATTTTGTGATGCCGCCTATACCTCCGGTTGCCCCTATTGCACCTGTAGCACCTGGCGCAGCGGCAGCTGTTGCTCATCATGCAGCCAACGCGGTCAGCATTTCAGAGAATGGCCATAGCTTTAGCTTCAGCTTTGATGAAGAAGCTATTGAAGAGATGGCTGAAGCTGCCGAAGCTTTGGCAGAACAGCAGCAGGACCAAAGTGAAAAGCTGCGTGACTTGCGGGAAGAACGCCGGGATATAGAACGGGATTTACGGGATTACGAACGGGAAAAACGCGATATCGAGTTTTCGTCCAAAGTCAGCAAGCTCACCGCGGAGCAGCAAAAGGAGCTGAAGGAGATAAACCTAAAGTCAGATCAACTGAAAAGCAAGCTGGCGCAGTTGCAAAAAAACCTGACCGGGCAGGAGCAGGAATACAACAAAAAACGCGCAGAACAACAAAAACTGGCGGCGCAGCGCCAGACTGAACTTGTAGCCAAAGTAGGTCAGGTGTTCAGCAGTACTTTATGTGACTATGGCGCCAGCTTACGTGATTTAAAAGAGCAGGAGTTTGTGTCTTTTCAACTGAGCCTGTCGGGCAGAAACAATGCCAAAGATCATTACTGGGTGGTAAAAAAAGCCGATATTAATCAGTGTGTCACTGGCAAAATTGATGCTCCGGCTTTATTGAAAAAAGCCAGTTATTACCAGTACTAACAGTTCTTCCCTTCAGACAACACAGAAACCCGCTTCTGTGTTGTCTTGACAGCAGTTCAACTTCTGACGTACAAAGCCGCAATTTCATGCTGAACTAAAGCGGAACAGTTTTTATGTCTTATCAGTGGCCCTGCATAACAAACTGGCTGGAACAACTGGCCAGCCCCTTTTATCAACAAGGTTATGTGGTGCTGGAGCAAGCCATTCCGGCTGATTTATGCTGGGCGCTCTATCAGGATGTACAGCAACAGCAGCTCAAAGCCGCAGGTGTTGGGCGCCAGGGTCAGCATCAGTTGGACCAGCAAATCCGGCGTGATCAGACGGCCTGGTTAAATCCAGACAACCAGGTGCAGCAGCAGTATTTAGAGTTGATGGCAAAGCTGCAACAGGATATGAACCAACGCTGTTTTTTAGGCCTGATTGATTTTGAAGCGCATTACGCCCGTTACCAGCAAGGCGACTTTTATCAGAAACATCTGGATGCTTTTGTGGGCCGTTCTAACAGAGTACTTTCTACGGTTTGTTATCTGAATACGGCAGAACAAGGCGGCGAGCTGGTGTTGTATGACGAACAGGATCAATTGTTAAGCAAAGTACAGCCGAAAGCCGGCACTCTGGTGGTGTTTGAAAGTTGCCGCTTCCCGCATGAAGTACTAGCCGCATCGGAAACCCGCTACAGTATTGCGGGCTGGTTTCGGCATAACAGTAGTATTCAGGGCCGGATCGATCCGGCACTTTAAGTCTGGAGCAAGTCCAGACCTATACCGGCAAAAAGCAATAAACCACTATAGTGGTTATTTAAAAAGGCCTGGAAACAACCTGCCCTGCCCTGAGTGTTTGCCTGCCAGTGTTGATGGATAAAACTCAGAAATACCAAAACCAAAGCGGCATAAAAAAACAAGCCAAGGCCATTTTGTTGACCCACCCAGGTCATCAGCACTAAAAACAGCAGCTGTAAGCCGGCAATCGCAGGATGGCAATAACGGCCAAATAATAAGGCTGTGGATTTAACCCCTATTCTCTGATCGTCTTTCATATCCACCATGGCGTAAAAAGTATCGTAAGCCACTGTCCAGAGCAAATTCGCCAGATACAAAGCCCAGACCCATAAAGGAACAGTGCCTGTTGTGGCCATAGCGGCCATAGGAATACCCCAACTATAAGCAGCACCTAATACAAACTGGGGCAGATAGGTAAAACGTTTCATAAAAGGATAAAGAATAGCCAGAGCGGCCGCCACCAAAGCCAATAACACTGTGGCTGCATCTAAAAACAGCAACAGGCTGGCGCTGCACAGCAGCAACACAACAAAAAGCTGTAAAGCTTCGTCGCTACTGACCAGTCCGGCAGCCAGGGGGCGGGCTTTGGTGCGCTCCACATGACCATCAAAATTGCGGTCAGCGTAATCATTAATCACACAACCTGCAGAGCGCATCAACACAACACCGGTACTGAATACGGCTAACAAAGTTAAATCAGGCAAACCGGACGACAGCAGCCACAAAGCCCACCAGGTAGGCCACATCAGTAAATAAATGCCAATAGGCCTGTCCAGACGCATTAACTGGCGGTAATAAGGCCACTGCTGCCATTGCAACTGCCATCTCATAGCTCAAGCACCCCGGGTAAAAAGATTTCCTGCACCAATAATGGTTGCTGTTGCACTGAAAAGACAGAGCGTCTGGCCCAAAGTTCGTTTTGCTTACCTACGACAGGCAACACCAATCCACATTCAAGTAAAGCCACTTCAATCACACCACGTTCTAAACTGACATGCTGAAAAATATATTCTCCTAAAGGCTGCGCCCCCAAACGGGCCAAAGGCTCCATTTGCTCCAGAGTGGATTCAGGTAACCAGCTTTGTGCATAAACACAAGCTTTATCATCACACCAGAGGATCACATCACGTTTTAAACCCAGAGTTTGTTGCCATTGCTGCTGTAAAAAATCTGGCAGCCGTTGCCAATGCTCCGCCACCAATTCCAGCCTGAAACTCTGGCAATGACTTTTCAGCAGTGCTGTTAATGACCCCTGACATAACAACCAGGGTTCAAAAGCGGCGGGGAATGGCAGTTGTCCGGCGTTTCGCCACTCTGCGTTCAATTGAAAAAGACTGTCTGTGCTGTGCATAAAATTAAACTGCAGCTAAGGTGCCGCGCATCATAACAATTTTGCCATCGTATTGGTATTTAATGCCTTTGGACCCGAAATTGATTACCATAGCGGCATTATTTAGCCGCTGTCCCTTTGCCTTATGACTCATTACCACACTTTAATTATCGGAGCAGGTTACGCGGGCTACAGCCTTGCCAAAGAACTGCGTAAACTGGACCCGGAACGCAGTATCTGCCTGATCAGCAGCGACAGTGCTGATTATTACTCCAAACCTTTGTTATCCAATGGCTTTAGTAAACAAAAAACTGCCAGCGATCTGGTCCAGAAAACCTCGCCCCAAATGGCAGCAGAGTTACATATTGAGGTATGGCCTTATTGCTGTGCAGAGCAGATTAATCCGGAACTGCATCAGGTACAAACCAACAAAGGACTGATCCAGTATCAGCAACTGGTGCTGGCCACAGGAGCCAGCCCGGTGAAACTGTCACTGCCAGCTGCAACAGAAGGCCTGGTCTGGTCAGTGAATGACTTAGCGGACTACCAGAATTTTCTGCAACAAAGCCAAAACAAGCAAAAAATCACTGTGCTTGGAGCGGGCTTAGTTGGCATTGAATATGCTAATGATTTAGCTACAGCAGGTTTTCAGGTGTCGGTGATAGCGCTGGAGCACCAGCCTTTAGCTCAACTTCTGCCGCCTGCACTGGGTGAGCTTTTACAGCAGCAGTTAACAGCGTCAGGGGTTGAATTTTATTGGGGAGCCTCTATACAAGAGGCTCAGCTTGCCCAACAGCAATTACACCTTCAGCTTACTGATGGCCGCAACCTGACCACAGAATTGATTTTATCTGCTGTGGGTTTAAAGCCAAAGCTGCAGCTTGCGCTGCACGCAGGTATAGATTGCGGCAAAGGCATAAAGGTGGATCAGACGCTGGCAACTTCGGCTGCTGATATCTATGCTTTGGGCGACTGTGCAGAAATCTGTGGCTATAACCTGATGTATATTCAGCCTGTTAGTTTATCTGCCAGAGCTTTAGCCCTGACACTGACAGGCAGGATCACAGCAGTGCAATTTCCTGTGATGCCAGTGATCGTCAAATCGCCAGCTTTAGCTGTGGTCAGCTGGCCTGCTGCAAAAGAACAACAAGGCGAGTGGTTATACGAAGGGCAAGGCATGGATTGGCTGGCAAGATTTCAGAGCCCATCAGGTCAGTTGCTTGGTTTTGCCCTGACCGGAAAAATGGTAGCGCAACGTTTACGGCTGGCAAAAGAAATGCCTGCTTTGATAGCTTAACGTCGGACCTTCGGGTAAGATCCTTTTTTGAATGTTTGATAAAAATGAAAGAGTAAACCGGATGAAAAAAGCGCTGACTTGTTTTGTTTTTTTATTGTTAAGTCAAAGTCTCTGGGCTCAGAGTGCGGCCAATGCACCTATGAAAGTCAATTATGCTTATTTTGGTTTTGATCCGGATATAGTCACTAACTATGTGACTCCAACCACTGAAGAACTGGGTTATGTTCGGGTGACTATGGAGTTGATGATTATGGATAAAAAGTATCTGGATGTGATAGAGCATCACGAACCCCTGATCCTGGATAAGATTGTGTTTGCCTTTGGTCGTGAAAACGGCGATACCATCCGTTCATTAACAGGGCGTGAAGAAATTCGCTTAAAAATTCTGAATCAGCTGCGTGATACCCTGAAAAAAGAGACAGGTCAGGATATTTTAAAAGACGTTTTGTTTACTAAATACCTGTACCACTAAACACTTGTGCCTGGCTCACCGTACCTTCAGCGCTGTACGGTGAGAACCTTGTTTGCTACTACCAGTAACACAGCACAAAACATGCCTGTCAGTAAGCCTGCTAAATGTGCCCAGTTTGCCATCGAAATCCACAGCAGATCAAAAAAGCCAATCACCAGCCAAATCAGCATAAAACCTATTAAGCCTGTGCTGATCTGCAAACCCCAGTTCGGTTTTAACCAACCACAGATCCAATAAAAACCAAATAAGCCATAGACCAGGCCTGACATACCACCAAAGTGAGCACCAACCATCACAAACTGTGCAAGGTTGGAAAACAACAACACCAACAAAGTCAGGCTAATAGCGACCACCCGGCCTGACTTCAGCTCCAGTGGCCCCAACAGATACCAGACCCAGATCAGGTTAAACACCAGATGAGAGCCGGAAAAATGCAACCAGCCCGGCGTAAACCAGCGCCAGCCTTGTTCCAGACTAAGCCCCAGTTCAGGTTTGAGTTGCAAAGCTGCCAAAGCGGACCAGGGGTCCACTTGTTGCCAGCCGTACACCAGTAATGTGGACAACCAGACCAGATGGCAAAACCAGCCGCCATTCACCCATAACTGTTGCCAATAACCGGATAAACCAGCTGAGCCTGTCCCTGAGTCCACCACTTCTGCTCTGTCCCATGCCGCAGCCTGATAGCGGTCGGCATAAGGATTTAACAAAAAGCGTTCTAACTCAGCAACCACCAGTTCAGCATGTTCAGATGCACACCAAAGCTCAGCCTGCTCTGCAGAATGCACCACCACACTGACATCCAGTTGCTGATTTTTACAATAATCAGCCAGACTCAGAGCCGCGGCGGAAGAGGCAAAGTCTCCAATCTTAATCATGGGAATCCGTAACAAAAGGCAGTTGCTGACGCCAGGCTTCAAAACCACCATCCATACTGAATACAGTTTCAAAACCTTGTTGTGCTAAGTACTGAGCTGCACCCTGACTGGAATTGCCGTGATAACAAACCACCACCACAGGAGTTTCAAACTCAGTTTGTTGGATAAACTGATTCAGACTACCGTTGGTTAAATGGAAAGAATCAGCAATATGACCAGAGGCATAACTTTGCTCATCACGAATATCGACGACCACTGCTTTATGCTGTTCTATTTGCTCCAGCGCTGTGGCTACTGAAATACGACTGAATTCACTCATGGGTCACTCCGTTACTGCTCAAACTTCAGATTGATGCCGCTATAGTAGCCCAGCTGGCACGCCTTGAGTACCATAGCTTATGCCGGATCCGCCAAACTGCAGGTAATTGACGAACAAATAACCAGCCCAAAGCAGCTAAATACCGCATTAAAACACCAAGTTAACAATTACAGCTTTAGCTCAAGCCCAAGCTTAGGTAAAATAGCGCGCCTTGTTGGTTTGGAAACAGAATACCCATGTCAGATAGTCCCTTGTATTTAATTTATGATCCTGCTTTTGATGATATGGACGCCGAAGGTTGCCCGGGATTTGGTTTTATACTGGTGTTTGACGAGCAGGATCTGGACAACTACCAATCCGGTGAAAACCCGCCTTTTCCGGCTGTCTCTATGTTATTTACCGATCATGCCGATGGCAGTATCAGTGGCGACTTATTGGGTTGGGCACAACTGGATGCGGAAATCTTCCAGCAGTTTCCTTTGGGTCAATTCTTTCAGTTGATGGAACAAGCCGCTCAGGTGGCGATCAACGCTTACCGTCAGGTGGGTCAGGTACCGGATAAACTGATAGCTCAGTTGTTACCGGACGATGATTTAATTCAGTTTGATGTGCAGTTTGCCACTTTGGAACTGAATGATGCCGAAGCTGAATCTCAGCTGGCACAACAAATGATGTCAGGCCGGCCTTATTTAGATTCTTAACCGATCTTTCTCTTTTCGGGCTCCGTATTCTGATAAAACGGAGCTTGTATGACCCACCATAAATTACTTTTACCCCAGAAAATCTGCGCTTGCTGTGGTTTAACCTTCAGTTGGCGGAAGAAATGGCAAAAAAACTGGCCTGATGTGAAATATTGCTCAGAACGCTGCCGCCGGAGAAAGTGACCTTCGGCCTATTGTGACCTCCTGCCCGACTCCTGTTAAATAAGGGTTAACCTTTATGACAGGAATTTTTATGAAAGCCTTGTATTTTATTGCCGTTTTAAGCAGCTTCCCCTTATTCGCCAGCGATGCGAGTTCTTATGATCTATTGCTGGAGCGGGATAAATTCAGCCAGCTACAACAGCAACTGGGTCAGGCCCCTCAGTTAGCGAACAAAGAATTGTTGGTTTTGCAGCTGGAAACTATGCTGGGGTTGCGGCAATCTGAACAAGCAGAGCAACTGGCTAATCAGGCGTTAAAGCACTATCCAAAAGATGCGGAACTGCTGCGCCTGGCGGCGTTAAATCAGTTTAATCTGGCACAGGACAGCAGTATTTTTTCCGCGGCCTCTTACGCCAAAGAAGGTTTAGCTTTGCTGAAAGAAGCCATGGCGGCAGCACCGCAAGATCTTAAAATACAACACATCTTGATTGGCTTTTATCTGCAGGCCCCTTCGATAGCGGGTGGTGATACCAAAGAAGCAAAAAAGCTGGCCAAAGCCATGGCAGAAAAACATCAGCCAGAAGGCACATTGGCGAGCATAGAGGTATTGATGGATGACGATAAACTGCCAGAAGCCCTGAAACTCGCCGAACAACAACTGCAACAGTATCCGGCGCACCCGGCTTTATTAGCGGCCTATGGCAATTTGCTCAGCATAAACAAGGAACCGGCCAAAGCTTTTGTTCAGTACCAAAAAGCTGCAGCGGCCGCGACTGATTTAGCGGAGCAACAAAGTTACCTCTATCATCTGGGGCGTTTAGCCGCAACAGAACAACAAAACCCACACACAGGTCAGCAGGCGTTAGAAGGGTATTTAGCCTTTTACCAGGACAGTGACCATGCGAAAACGGGCTGGGCTCAACTACGTTTGGCGCAAATTTATCTGGTGCAAAAGCAGCAAGATAAAGCCCGGCAACTGCTGCCGCATATTAAGAATCAGTCACAAAATGATAAAAGGTTGAAAAATGAAGTAAAAGATCTGGAAAAACAACTGAAAAAGAGCTGATCCCTGATCTTCCTGAGCGGGATCTGCGGATCCCGTTTTGCTTTTTACGCACAGGCCTCTTACTATATGCACTTTATTCCATCACTCACTACGCCGGAACCGCAGCATGGCAAAAGCAATTAATATGGCCGAGGTAGAAAAAGCATTAAGCGGCTTTACTATTCCTCCTCAGCCCACTGTTTTACTGAGTATCAAAGCAGAAATTGAAAGTGATGATCCCAATATCAAACGTATTGCTGAACTGATCAATCAGGATCTGGGCATAGCTGGCTTCACCCTTAAAGTGGTGAACTCAGTGTATTTTGGTTTGCGCCGAAAAATCAGCTCAGTAGAACATGCCTGTAAGTTTTTAGGCTTAAACCGGGTGATTAAATTAGTCAGCTCAGTCGTACTGCGTTTTACCTTAAGTGAAGGCCGGACGGACAGATTTACTGAAAATCTGTGGCAAAGCGCGGCTAATGTAGCCAATGCGGCCACTTTGTTAGCTCAACAACTGCGTTATGGCACAGATTGCGCTGACGATGCCTACAGCTTAGGTTTATTCCATAATGCCGGCATGCTGCTGATCAGCAGTCAGTTTAAAGATTATGCCAAAGTGCTGAAACAAGCTCATTTGGCAGGTTACAGCATGTCAGACGCTGAAGATCAGAATTTTCAGACCACTCATGAATTGCTGGGTTATATGATTGCCCAGTCCTGGGGACTGGCACCAGAACTGACCAATGTGATTGCCTACCACCATAGCCATGCCTTGATCCTGGCCTCTGATGATCTTTACGAAAAACGTTTATTTGCGCTGCTGAAACTGGCTGAGCATATGACAGATGAAAGCAAAGTTTTGCTGGATCTGGATATGGACCCGGAATGGGATCAGTATAAAGCCACCATTCTGGATATTCTGGAGCTGGACGAACTGACGCTGCACGACTTAGGCGACTACCTGCAACAGCAAGGTGTGCCCAATAGGTATCACGCTTAAACGGGAGCTTCGGCTCCCCTGCTTTTATCCACCTAAGAGTTCCTGAAGATGCGTATTGTATTGGCCCCAATGGAGGGCGTGGTGGATCATTTAATGCGGGATATGTTAACCCGTATTGGTGGTTTTGATTTGTGCATCACTGAATTTGTCCGGGTGGTGGACCAACTGTTGCCAAGCCGGGTTTTTACCCGTATTTGCCCTGAATTAAAACAAGGTGGGGTGACTCCTGCAGGCGTGCCTGTTCGGGTGCAGCTATTAGGCCAGGAACCAAACTGGCTTGCCGAAAACGCCGTACGAGCAGTGCAATTGGGCTCACCTGGCGTGGATTTAAATTTTGGTTGTCCGGCTAAAGCAGTCAATAAAAGCCGCGGCGGCGCTGTGCTGCTAAAAGAAACCGAAACCCTGTACCAAATTATTAAAGCAGTGCGTGACGCTGTGCCATCCCAATTTCCGGTTACAGCAAAAATACGTTTAGGTTTTGACGATACCAGCCTGACACTCGACAACGCCCGCGCTATTTATGAAGCAGGCGCAACTGAACTGACAGTGCATGCACGCACCAAAAGTGATGGCTACAGGCCACCAGCCTATTGGCCATGGATCAGACAAATCCGCCAGACTATTCCTCTTAACGTAGTGGCCAACGGCGAGATCTGGACGCCAGAAGACGCAGCTTTATGTTTAGAGCAATCCGGCAGCACGGATTTAATGTTAGGTCGTGGCGCTTTAGCCAGCCCTGGTTTAGCCCGCGATATCAAACAGCATTTTGCTAATGGCGTTTATCAGAAAATGCCATGGCCCCAAGTGCTGGAACTGCTGCTGCAGTACTCAGACTATGAAATAGCAGGCGACAAAGGCCTGTATTATTCCAACCGTATTAAACAATGGTTTAGTTACCTGAAACTGCAATACGCGGAAGCCGAGCTGTTATTCCAGCAACTACGTTTACAGCAAAAGGCACCGGATTTAGTAGCGACTTTGCGTGGGGCTTTGGAGCAGATTTCAGATATCTCAGAACATTGATCCGCTGAGATTCTACTCAAACAGCGCGGTCAACTACAACGCAGACACGCCGTAGATACAACCTTGTGGGCTCCTGTTCGCTCGTTTTGCTCTGCGAACCCCGTTCAGTTGGAAGATAATTAAGTGCTTAGGCTAAAACGACGCGGTCAACTGCAACGCAGACTCGCCGTGAATACGTCCATGTAGGCTCCTGTCCAGCTTCCCTGCTGGACAGGGTCTGCTAACGCAGTTGTCCGGCCGTTTCATCAGTTCATCTGTATCGTCACTTTGTGCCAATTGCGGAAATTCACTTAGATTTGATTAAATCGGCGCTTTTCACTGAAAGCAGACATTACTGAAAATCAATAAATCAGGGTTCTCGAAAATTTCGAGAACCGGTAATCCCCCACCTATTAACTGCCGAACCTGGCAGACGGCGTGCAACTGGAAAAATTTAAGAAACGGGTAAAAAAATCTTAACCGGATAAGGGGTAAGATTTCACATTGTGGTGGAGCTGGGGGGAGGCTCTGTTGTTTGCTGTTAAGAGCCTTTAAATCCGGTTGTTAATAGGTTTTTTTATAGATATGGTCTACTTAAATGGTCTACGAATTGGTCTTCATCAAGGAACTGATGTCGCTGAATATAAGTTCGTCAAACCTAAGTGCTTCGAGGTCCTTATTATAATCGACTACCGAGGATGGAGGCGTCTCATTGACAGCTTTATAAACCTCCTCTATCGCGCGGGATAAAATCTTTATGCCGCAATAGGTATTACTCGTGAAATGCTCAAAGTTCGGGTGATTTTTAAGATGATCGAGGGTCAAGTCTTCTGCGATTTTTAAATGCTCCTGTAAACTTATTAACGATGGATGGGTAGTTTTGCTGAGTCGTCTATAAAGCAGGTCGTACCAAGATTGCATATTGGCCTCTTTCGCTATACCTTCTAACGGGCCTAGCGAGCCGATAGACAAGGACTTTAAAACATTTTTACGGCTTTGTAGTTCAGCAATTTTATCGTCCAACGCTTTAGTTTGGGCTGGCGAAATTTTCGGATTTTTAGCATGATAATTTTTGTAACTGTTTAGGTAAGTTAGGGTATCGCTTATATGTTGGCTTACGATTCGATCCATCAGTGCTGAGTTATTGTTTAAAGCGGCTAACTGAATTAGGCACTCAAGTCCTGCTCTACATTGATTCGAGCTTTCTGCTCCTAGACCGTACACCGCCAGTAGATGTGACGCTTGAATTGAGTTTAATATGCGCGAATACAACGTAACCGAATGTATTTGAACGAGATTAGATGGGTCGATCTCGAAGTCAAACTGAAGTTGCCAACCAGTTTCTATTAGACCTACTAAGAATTCTGTAAGTGTTTCTTCAACTTCTTCCTTCACCTTTTTTAGATTGGTTCGATAATTTAAAGCAAGAAATCCCTTTTTATCAAATTGCTTCATTTATATGTTTCCTTAAATTTGTTTGTAGCATATTGTAGTGGCACACTGAAATTGCCCACCCGATCAGAGTATGCACTTTGAGTTAACGAAAAATCGAATGTCTGCAATAAAGGCAAATGAGACTATCTATGCTCGCAATTCAGACAGTCTGAAAACCATGAACACACTGAAAGCTAACGTTTGCCGACAAAACTAATTTTAGTCTCTCGAAAATTTCGAAATCTGAGTATATTGGCTATCTGCAACGAAAGTACGGCAGGTAAAAAAACGGCGATAGTTCCCACAATGTTTGGTACAGAGCTCGGCGTTTTTCACGCAGCAGTACCTAGATCTGTAGCAATAGGGAGCTTTTGGTAAAGTCAAAGATGAAATTAGATTGTACTTCACTCGAATCGGCTCAACAGTCATTATGTGAAATTTTTAATGCAACAGAGATAGAGCTTTTGGCCTTGCTAAGGTCAGTAAGGCCATTTGAAAGCATGGATCAACGTCCGGAAGATGTTATTTATGAAAGGTTTTGTACTCAATTTGGTGCTCCCCTTTATCCAATAAAAGTCACTTGGTTTCACGGAACGAGAGTAGAAGATCTTCACTCATTCTATAAATACGGAATTTTGCCAAAAACTGAGGCGAAAAATCTTATTGAACCTAGGCTTAAAGAATTGGCTATCGGATTGAAACGAAAAGGAAAAAATCCGTTTTCATCCTCAATTGCAGGTAAACAATGTGAACATGATGAAGGGCCATTCGCCTCTTTAATCAAAGATGCTGTTGTACATGCACCAAGTAACCATCACAGTTACGTAAAGGCCCCTGAAATAGTTGAGGATATATCTGGTGAACTACTGGGTGAAAACTATTCTCAATTAGTAAACCGATACCAGAAAATTACTAAACCATGTGTGGTAGCTTTCCTTTCCAATGCTAGAGGAGGCGAAATATCTCATGCTTTATTGTACCTGAAGCATGTTGAGGATGGAGACTCTGCGATCGATGCTGCCGGATATGCAAATACTTTTTTTTGCGCCGATGGAGAAATTATTTCTCCTGAACGAATACAAAGTATCGAAGTGTTGAACACGCTTGCTTAAGGGAAAACTCGTTCGTAAATCCAAGCGTAGCCTATTGATTTTTTTAATTACTTTTTCCGCTGATGCTATTTTCGATTTATAAAGGAGTTGAGCCGTTTTGATTGGGGTTATTCTTACTGACAGTTTAAGTTCAGACGAAGATATCGTGGATTTGGTTAAGAAAGTGTATACAGCTGATCTTAATGGACGAATCGCTCCCGAGCAGCGAATGTTGGAAACTGAAATTCACTCACATGACCAGTTCCATCTTTGGAACAGTATAGTGCCGAAGGCGAAGTTAAAAGCAGCTTTCGACAAATACCGCAACGAATACCGAGACTTCAAGGCAGATGATTTTGCTGAGCTTAATAATGTCATCGTCAAGACAGGGATCGTACTTCCCATAGGACAGTTATTATTTCATGGTAGGGGAGATAAATTAACTTCTTTCGAACGACCAGTTTCTAGTTCACTATTTCCGCAAATAGCTGTTTGGCATGCTCGTAAACACAGGAGCCACGAGCTTACAGGTGTTCCTATATACATTTACGCATTTAAAATACTTGGAACTGGAGTAACAAGCTGTATTGATTTTGGTGATTCGGAGTTTGGTCATGAATACGAAATTCTCATACAAGCTGATATCTGTATCCATGAGAAAAAAAACGTGGAACTTGGCGGAGATGTGTTCTTGATTCAGTGTGAGCTAAAGTCTGCCACAACTTTTTAATTGTTTAGGGGTATAGTGACGCACTCAATTGGCCACCTGATTGCAGGGGCTTTTACAATTACATGGTTAGTTCACGAAGAATCGAATGTCCGCAAATAAGGCAAAGCAGAGATTCGTTTTTTCGAGATTGCCTCATCTAAACAGCTGCTGTTCGCTCTTAGCTGCCAATCAGCAAAGGCCATACTAACTACTGGCACCAAATCCCCCATTGGGGCGCGGTTCCGGTACTTCGCTGAGCTCAGTACGTCCATTCGGCGGCAAGCCAAACTGTTGGCTTACCGAAAGCCCGAATGAACCCAGAAAAAATTGGGTGGCGGCTGGGACTGTTTGAGCGAGGTATAGCGACAAACGAGTTGCTGCGTCGCCTTGGATGCACGATTTTGAAACGGGATTGACAGCTCTGCAGCTACGCGGCGAGTACAACCTACAGCTGTTCAACGCAAGCGTTGTCGCTGCGACCTGGGGTCGCCTTTTATGAATTGCATCCCTGCAATTCACCCTGCGGGCCAGCCTTCGGTTGTTAGAAAGTGCTTCCTGCACTTTCTTGCTTTGGATACTTTCTTTTGGCGAAGCAAAAGCAAAGTATCTCGCCAAAGGTGAAAGCTTCTGCGGTATATATCAATGGCTGGTTGCAGCAGGTTCCAAGCCAACCGACTGCTCTGGCGATAAATCTTCTGTCTGAATATCCGCACTCAACACCAAAGCCGAAGTCGGCTGAATACAACAAGCCAATACTTCATCCCCACCACAACTGATGCTGGGTTCCAGCACTTGCTGATAACTGCCTTGTACCACCCGCACTTTACAAAGGCCACAAGAGCCACCTTTGCAGTCATAATTCAGCGGCACCCGGGCTGCAAGAATAGCGTCCAGCACTGATTTATGCCCCTGACTGTCAGCAAATACACCATTGATTTCAATAGGGAAACTTTGCTCGCTTGCCGAAGCACTAAAGAGCTCTGCATAACAATATTGTGCGCCTAAAATACCCAAATCATAAATCAACTGCTCCACCATTTTGGCCGAAGCACAAAAGTAATACTGAGCCTGCGGGCCTGCCAATTTATATAAATAACCGGCATCAATGCGGCCTTTAAAACCGTGCCAGTCTTCCGGTGGCTGAGTTAAGGCAATACGAAGTTGCAAACGGGGTAAACGACGTAACATAGGGTAGAACACTATATCTTCCAGACGGCGCGCCTGATACACCAGAAACACCTGACGTTTTTGCCGGATAGCGGCATACGCCATCGCCAGCATAGGGGTAATACCCACACCACCTGCTACCAACACCAAAGGCTGGCGTGATCGGTTTAATAAAAAATGGCCACGCGGGTAAGAACTCTCGACTAAATCCCCTACTTTTAAATGCACAAATAAAGCCTGGCTCAAGCGGCCATCGGTTTCAGCTTTAATGACCAGTTGGTAATAACGCTGCTGACTGCAATCCTGCGCCAATGAATAAGCACGGCTGACAGGTTTGCCCTGTAAATCTTTGCCATACAACAGAATATGTTGGCCCGCTTTGGCTTTGGGCAATAACAAGCCGTCCGGATGTTGCAGCCATAACTTCAGATACTGGCCCTGACGTTTTACACGCACCAATTGCAGCTGCAAGCGTTGACTCTGCAATTTAGGCAAAGCTATATGCTGCCAATAACCACGGCCAAACAGGAAAAATGTCAAAAGCAGCAGAGCAAAAGTCAGGGCAATCATTGGCGCAGTAGCGAACCCAGATAAGAACGATTATCAAATGATAACAGATCGCATTTACACTGCCAAGCGGGAATTAATAGTGGGAAACAAAACAAGAGGAAGGGGCAGAACCAAAGCTCTGCCCCTGTCAAATTACCAGTTCAGAATGACTTTACCGGATTGGCCTGAGCACATAATCTCAAAGCCTTCCTGGTAGTTTTCCATTGGCATTTCGTGGGTAACAATGGGGCTTAAATCCAGACCTGACTGAATTAAGCTGGCCATTTTGTACCAGGTTTCAAACATTTCGCGACCATAAATGCCTTTGATCACCAGGCCTTTAAAAATCACTTTGTTCCAGTCCACCGCCATATCTGAAGGTGGAATACCCAACATCGCAATTTTTCCACCGTGGTTGATGGAGTCTAACATGCTACGAAAGGCTGAAGGCACACCGGACATTTCCAGACCTACGTCAAAACCTTCGGTCATGCCAAGCTCTTTCATCACGTCTTTTAAATCTTCTTTGCTGACATCTACAGCACGGGTCGCGCCCATTTTACGCGCCAGCTCCAGGCGATATGGGTTCACATCAGTGATCACCACATGACGGGCACCGACATGACGGGCGACGGCCACAGCCATAATGCCGATAGGACCAGCACCAGTGATTAAGACGTCTTCGCCCACTAAGTCAAAAGACAAAGCAGTATGCACGGCATTACCAAATGGGTCGAAGATAGCGGCGATATTATCCGGAATATTGTCCGGAATTTTAAAGACGTTAAAAGCCGGAATAGACAAGTATTCGGCAAAAGAGCCTTCACGGTTGACGCCCACACCTATGGTATTGCGGCATAAATGCACACGACCAGCGCGGCAGTTACGGCAGAAACCACAAACTAAGTGCCCTTCACCTGATACGCGGTCGCCTTTGGCAAAACCACGGACTTCAGAACCCATCTCTACTACTTCGCCGACATACTCATGACCTACCACCATGCCATGAGGAATAGTGTTTTGCGCCCATTCATCCCATTTGTAGATATGCACGTCTGTGCCACAAATAGCAGTTTTTTTGATTTTGATCAGAACATCATTTGGGCCTACTTTTGGCATGTCCACTTCGGTTTGCCAAATGCCCGGTTCTGCTTTTAATTTTGCTAATGCTTTCATCATGGCGTCCTCAGGCAATTACGCCCATTTCTTTACCAATACGAATAAAGGCGCTGATGGCTTTATCCAGATGTTCTTTGTTATGTGCAGCAGAGATCTGAGTGCGGATACGCGCCTGATCTTTGGGTACTACAGGGAAAGAGAAACCCACTACATAAATACCTTCAGCCAGCATACGGCGCGCCATTTCGGCAGCTACTTTGGCATCACCTAACATCACAGGAATAATAGCGTGATCTTTACCTGCCAGTGTAAAACCTGCCGCCGACATTTTTTCACGGAAGTAACTGACGTTGTCCCATAATTTAGCGCGCAGATCATCACCATTGGCCAGTAAATCCAATACTTTGATAGAGGCTGTCACAATAGAAGGTGCTAAAGAGTTAGAGAATAAATAAGGGCGTGAACGCTGGCGTAACCACTCAATCACTTCTTTTTTGCCAGATGTATAACCACCTGAAGCGCCACCTAAAGCTTTGCCTAAAGTGCCGGTGATGATATCCACACGTTCCAGCACGTCACAGTATTCGTGGGTGCCACGGCCATTTTTACCAACAAAACCCACTGCATGGCTGTCATCCACCATCACCAGTGCGTTGTATTTGTCAGCTAAATCACAAATGGATTTTAAATCGGCAATGACGCCATCCATTGAAAACACGCCGTCTGTGGCTATCAGTTTAAAACGGGCGCCATCGGCATCTGCTTGTTTCAACTGGGCTTCTAATTCGGCCATATCGTTATTGGCATAACGGTAACGTTTAGCTTTACATAAACGCACACCATCGATAATAGAGGCATGGTTTAACGAATCGGAAATCACTGCATCTTCAGCGCCTAAAATGGTTTCAAATAAACCACCATTGGCATCAAAACAAGAGGAATACAAAATAGTGTCTTCAGTGCCTAAAAAGCCGCTGATTTTTTGTTCCAGTTCTTTGTGAATATCCTGAGTACCACAGATAAAACGCACAGAGGCCACACCAAAACCATGGGAGTCCAGACCTTGCTGTGCTGCTTTAATCAAATCAGTATTGTTGGCTAACCCTAAGTAGTTGTTAGCACAAAAATTGAGCACTTGTTCATGACCGACTGTCACGGCGGCTTGTTGCTGCGAGCTGATCACTCGTTCGGCTTTGTACAGGCCTTGCACTTTTACGTCTTCTATTTGTTGTTGTAAGTGTGCAAGAAAAGGAGTCGTTCGCATAACTTTCTCCGGAAAGGCTGAGGGCTTGGTAAAATCCGCCGTATTGTAATCACTAAGCGAATGGGATGCAGCGCTTTTCTGTCAGAAAAGGCTGCAGATCGGATTAGTTGCGTAGCAAATAGTTGCCAGCGGACAGTTAAATCGTCTGATCACCAGACAAAGTCTGATAGTGCTGCTGCAGTTTTTCGATACGAGGCAAAGCCTGAGCCGTGGCATAAGGCTTAAATAACAGCAGCACTTTTAATACCCCAAGATAAGCCTGCTCTTTACTCATCACAGTCTGTGGCTCCTGGGTTTTTAAGTAACTGATCCAGAAGGTCACGACCAGCTTGATGGTGTGAGCAAAATTGGCGATATCGGCATCATCTATTGCAATAACTTCAGCCTTTTTTAATGCGCTTAATACTGAAATTACTTTTGTCAGCACAGCTTTTTGCACTGTTAAATAATCCTGCTGTAAGGCTGGATCCCGCGACAAAATATCCGGCAGATTGGCGTAGAAAAAATGAAAACGCCACATCAGCTCAAATACCACATCCAGATACTGAGCCAGAGAGTCTAAAGCTTCTGATGGCTGTGCAGGAGGTTGTAGTTTGCTATCGAGCAACTTGGCGTATTCACGGAAAATATTCCGCACTATGTCTTCTTTATTCCGGAAGTGGTAATACAGATTACCGGGGCTGATGCCCAAATGCGCCGCTATATGATTGGTGGTGATGCAACGTTCACCCTGCTGATTAAATAACTCGATACTTGCCTGCAGTATTTTGTCTTTGGTTCTTAGCTTTTTATCCATCCGCGTATTTCTTTTTATTTATTTTTTATTAATTTGCTATAGTAACGCCAATTTGATTAAAAACTCTAGTCGTGTATTTAAGCAGCACAGGGATGACCATAAAACAATGAAAACCAAAGCGATTTATCCCGGCACTTTTGACCCTTTAACGAATGGCCACAGTGACTTAGTACAAAGGGCTGCACTTTTGTTTGATCAGGTGATAGTGGCTGTAGCTTCTAACCCCAGCAAGCAACCTCTGTTTACACTCGCAGAAAGGGTTCAACTGGCACAACAATGTTTTGCCGATCTGCCGAATGTAGCAGTAGTAGGTTTTTCCGGTTTGCTGGCCGATTTTGCCAAACAGAATCAGGCTCAGGTGCTGTTGCGTGGTGTACGGGCTGTGGCCGACTTTGAATATGAGTTTCAGCTGGCCAGTATGAACCGTCAGCTCAACCCGGATTTAGACAGTTTATTTATGACACCTTCAGAAAAAAACACTTTTATCTCTTCCACTTTAGTGAAAGAAGTAGCCCGCCATGGTGGCGATGTCAGCCGTTTTGTCGCCTCTCATGTTGAACAGGCATTAAAGCAAAAGTTTACAGCGGTTTAATTTGATACACGGATTTTGGTCCTCATGAAAAAACTTAAGTTCAGCACTTTGACTCTGGCTTTTCTGGCTTTGTCAGCACAAGCAACCCCCTGGATGGATACGCAGGACAACTACCTGCGCCAGTCACTGCAAACCTTGTCTCACGCAGGTTTAATCAGTGGTCCTGTCAATACCTATCCTTTGATGTGGAAGAATATTGCCAAAGATTTGGCTGTAGTTCCCAATCGCCGCTACAACGAAGAAGTAACTTTTGCTTTAGCTCATGTGCGTAAAGCTCTGAATGTCAACGAAAGTGATAAAACGGCTGGTATTAAGCTTAAAGCCAATTCAGAGCAAATGGGGATTCAGAGTTTTGGGGAAACTTATTCAGAAACGGCCAGCATCACAGTATTCAGTGAATTTCAGAATGATCTGTTTGCCGGCCGCTCAGAGGTGCATTATCGCAAACGCCATGATGGCAGCACAGAACAGGATTTAACTTACGACAACAGTTATCTGGCAGCATTGCTGGGCAACTGGGTACTGTCGGTCGATCAGGTCAATAACTGGTGGGGACCAGGCCAACAAAGCGCTTTGTTGCAAAGTAACAACGCCAGGCCTTTACCTTCGATACGTTTAAGTCGCCATGGCTGGGACCCTATAGATTTGCCAGTACTGAACTGGTTAGGACCCTGGAGTTTCACCACCTTTATAGGTTTAGGTGAACACCAGAGTGCTGTCAGTCAAACCCGTTACTGGGGCGGCCGTTTTAACTTCAGACCTGCTGCTGCTCTGGAACTGGGTATATCACGAGTCAGTCAATGGGGCGGCCAGGGAAAAAACAATGGCGTGGGTGACTGGTGGGATATGCTTATCAATAAAGATGAAGAGACCCCAAATTCTGATCAAAGAGCAGCCATAGATTTAAGTTACCATTTTAATCTGCTGAACCAGCCGCTGACGGCTTATATTGAGCTGGCCGATGATGACAACGCGGAAGGTTTGCCGGATAACTCTTTGCTGCTGGCAGGCATTCGCAGTTACTGGGGCAATAGCTCAGGCATCCATACCCTAAATATGGAGTATTCAGATACTTATATTGATTGTCCGGATACAGTAGAAAAAGGGAATTGCGCTTATCAGGGCGAGTTGTACCCTCAGGGCTACAGCAGATACGGCCGTGTCATTGGCAGCGGTTATGGCAAAGACGCCCGCGTATTAAGTGCTGGTTATCATTACCAGACTTATGACGGCATCAGTTGGTCAGGCCATCTGTATCTGGCCAATTATTATGACAATGTCGGCAACAGCGAACAAAGCTGGCAAGCCAAAGCTGAACACAGACGGCCATTTTTTAATGGTTTACTGAGCCTGCAGTTACGTTATCTGGATCAATCACCATTATTACCTGAAGCTGCTGACGAAGTAGCAGCAGCCACCACCTGGGAATACAGGTTCTAACGAATTAGGATCAGAGTAAAATGAAGCCCAAGCTTAGTTTTACTCTGATCCTAATTATGTCTTCATAGCTTAATGATTATATTGCGTTTATACAGCAGCAATGACAAATACCAGAAGCCAGCCACATGCAGCAGCGCAAACACAAAAGACGCCAGTTTGGCTGGGAACACTAAAGCGAATTGCTCAAAACCCCACTGATACAAAGAGACTGAGCCAGCCTCTGCCGGAATAAAAATCAACCGATCGATAAGCACAGCCCAGAGCCAGGACAAAATATAAATAAAGAGTGGATTAGTGCCGTAGACTTTTAAAGGTTCAGCTATGCGAGTCCAGCCTTTGATATCAATACACCAAACCAAAGCCGCTAACAGCAACAAAATTAAACCATTGCTCAGCACCAGATAACTGCCGGACCATAAGGCTTTATTGATGGGCCAAAGCAAATGCCAAAGCAAAGCCAGAACCACCAGAATCACACCGGACAGCAATAACAGACGCAAGGCCTGATGCTGCTGTTTGCCCTGTAAAAACGAGGCGGTACCAAAACCAATCAAAACAGCCACTATACAAGGCAGAGTGCTTAATAAGCCTTCAGGATCAAAAGCCACACCAAAACCCTGGTACAAATGAGCAGCGCCAAAAACAGCTAAATCCAGTTGCCGCACCAGATTCTGCTCCAGGCTATAAGGCAATTCGCCCCCACCCAGCACCAGCGCTAACCAATACAACAACACCAAAGCCACAGCAACAAAAGGCAGATAACTGCGTTTTACCGTCAATATCAACAGGGCGGCCAGCCAGTAGGCTAAGCCTATACGTTGCAATACACCGGGCAAACGTAATTCGGCCAGATCAACAGTAAAAGGCACATAGTTCAGCAACACACCAATACCTATTAACTTTAAGGCCCTACTGCTGACCCGCCACAGGCTTTGTCTGGATAAGACTGCAGTTTTCAGCGAATAAAACATCGCTGCCCCCACCACAAATAAAAAGGTGGGGAAGACGATATCTGCAAAAGTAAATCCATCCCAGGGAGCATGCAAAAGCGGGGTATAGACATGCAGCCAGGATCCTGGCGTATTGACCAGGATCATCAGGGCTATGGCTAAACCTCTTAACGCATCCAGCGCATAAAAACGTGGTGAAGACATAAAGGTGCCTTTAACAAATTAAGAGCTTTTCCAACTGGTAAGCTTATGGCCTTTCAACGCATAAAACAGGATAAAAGCGTAACAAGGTAACATCACCAGATAAGCGCCCTGCTGCCCTAAGGCTGTGCCGCTGGCAAGGCCCCAAAACAATGGACCAAAAGCGCCGCCAGCAATACCCATAATAAGTAAAGCCGAACCAATACTGGTTAAAGTGCCAAGACCTGATAAAGCCAGAGGCCAGACCGCAGGCCAGACAATGGCATTGGCTAAGCCCAGAATGGCGATAAATAACAAGGCGTCTGGCAAGGCTGTGCCGCCAAAAGGCACCAGCAGCGCATTCGCAATAAGGTAAGAATTGGTATCGCCAAAGGCTATCGCCAGAGTTAAAACTAAACCTAAAACGGCGGACACTGCCAAAGCTTTTTGTTGGGACAAAACCCGGGGAATAAGCAGAATACCCAGGATGTAACCCACCACCATACAAGCCATAGTATAAGAGGTCATCACAGTGTAGCGCTCAACACCAAGCGACAAGGCAAACAAACCTATGGTGTCGCCCGCTATCACTTCAACGGCCACATAAACAAATAACGACAGCACACCCAGCACCAGAGCTGGTTTCGCCAAAACAGCTTTTAACTGCTCAACACCAGTACCTGTGCCTGACTCTTTTTCCAGTTCAGGCAAAGGCGAGTATTTTACAGCTAAACCCAATAAGCCTAAAAAGGCAGCCAATCCTAAATAAGGAAACACCAGGTTGGCGGCCATAGCGTCAATTTGTTCCGGGGTCAGAGCTGTATCTGCAGGAGCGGTAAAACCGCTGACAATCAAAGCAGTAAACACCAAAGGAGCAACCACACCTGCAGTTTTATTCAGAATACCCATAATACTGATACGAACAGCCGCAGTTTCTTCAGGGCCAATTTTGACCACATAAGGATTCACCGCTGTTTGTAATAAGGTTTGACCTGCACCTATCACCAGTTGAGCTAGCAAAAACAACGCAAAGGTTTGAGTTTGGGCGGCAGGAATATACAACAGGCCTGCCAGCATCATCACAGCCATACCCAATGCCATACCATTTTTATAACCTACTTTTCGGATCAGCCAGGCTGATGGCAAAGCGGTAAAAGTGACGGCAATATAAAAGGAAAACAGCACCAGAGATGCCTGCAATGGGCTAAGTTGCAGCATTTGTTTTAAATAGGGCATTAAAGAGCCATTCAGCCAGGTGGCAAAACCCAGCACAAAAAACAGCATGGCCACTATAACCATAGGCAAAACACCACTGCGCGCCTTGGGGGTATCAACTGTCATTTCCATAATTCCTTCCTGTTGCTTTAATAGTTATTATGTTGAATTTATTGGATAAATTTATTAGTTACCTGGTTTCGATAAAAGCATGCCCTTCCAGCCAGCACTGCTGTACCTGACCTTCATCATTCAGTAGAACCAGATCAGCTTTGGCTCCCACTTGAATGGACCCACGCTCAGAGCTGATGCCTAAAAATTCAGCCGGGTATAAAGACGCCATACGCACAGCTTCAGACAGCTCAAGGCCAAGATCCTTGACGGCATAAGACACTGCACTGGCCATATCCAGTACTGATCCGGCTAAATTTCCGTTTAAATTGGTTAATTTGTTGCCGTCCCTTATCACTTTACCGTCGAAAAAATCAAATTCGGTCTGGCTGGTGCCCACAGGAGACATAGCGTCTGTCACTATCAGTAATTTGCCTCTGGGTTTGGCCGCTAAAGCCACTTTTACCGCCAGCGGGTGCACATGAAAGCCATCTAAAATAACACCACACCAGCTATGAGGATCGGCAAGAGCCGCCCCTACCACACCGGGTTCACGTGAGGTTAAAGGCGACATTGCGTTGTATAAATGAGTAAAACCCGTAGCGCCGGCCGCCAGAGCAGCTTGCACTGTGGCTGCATCTGCGTTGCTGTGGCCTAAACAAACAATGACATCAGCTTGCACTAACTCTTTGATTTGTTCAGGGCTGATATTCTCTGGGGCCACAGTCACCAGCTTAATACCAAGATCAGTACGGCGGTAAATTGCCAGTTCAGCTTCTGATAAAGGCCGGATATGAGGTTCAGGGTGAACCCCCTTTTTAGGCACAGACAAATGTGGGCCTTCAAAATGCACTCCCAAAACACCAGGCTCTTTAGTGGCGATAGCCTGAGCTATCACGTCAGCGGCTTGTTGCATCACGGCCACTGAATCTGTGATCACTGTAGGCAAGAGTGTTGTGCTGCCAAACTGAGCATGGGCTTTCACCATAATACGAAGCGCATTGATGCTGGTATCCGTATTAAATAAAGCACCACCACCGCCATTGACCTGCACATCGATAAAACCCGGCACCAGAGCACCTTGCAGTACTGCACCATCAGCTGGCTGAATCGAATGAATACGACCAGCTTCGATAGTTAAAGTGACATTCTGCTGCCAGTGTTGACCATCAAACAACCGGGCTACTGAAATCTGCTGCATTAACACCTCATCAGACCGTTTTAGTGACTTTGTTCAGGCCTGGAGGTGCATCAGGATTGACACCACGGCTGCGGGCTACGGCTTCAACATCCAGATAAAAACGTTGCAGCAAAGCCAGCGGTAATACCCTTGGATTAGATAACAAATCCGCATGATGCAAATGCACAATACGGGCACCACGGCTACGCACTTCGGCAATTTGCGCCTGATGAGCGGCATTGGCTTCATCTGCTATGCTGACGTCAACAATAGCAAACTGATCCTTCACTAAAGTCACAGGGCCGTGCAGGAACTCGGCGCTGGAAAAGGCTTCAGCATGAATGCCACAGACTTCTTTGAGTTTCAGCGCAATTTCACGGCTGATGGCATAACCAGGCCCACGACCTAACACCACCAGATGCTTCACTCCGTCCAGAGACTCTGCAGTTAACTGAGCAGGTAATTCGATAGCGCGTTCCAGTAATTCAGGCAAGCTCGTTACAGCATCCTGCAACTGACTATTGCCAGACCAGGCGGCAACCAGCTGTAACAAGGCACTCAGGGTAGCCAGATAACTTTTTGTCGCTGCAACAGCCTTTTCAGCACCTACATTCAGAGGGATCACCTGATCGGCTTGTTCAGCTAAAGGTGAGCTTTCATCATTTACCAATGCAATGACCAGAGCGCCAGCCGCCTTCGCCATAGCGACCTGAGCCAGAATATCCGGGCTGCGGCCTGATTGTGAAATCACCAGTACCAGAGCACCTGTCAAATCCAGTTGTTTGTTGTATACGCTGGCAATAGAAGGAGCCGCTGCAGCAACAGGTAAACCTATTTCAATTTCAATCAGATACTTGGCAAAGACACCGGCATGATCAGATGAACCACGGCCTACCATATAGACATAACGTGGCTGCTTTTGTTTGATCAACCTGACTATGTCGGCAATACGACTGGCATTGGCCGCTAATTGTTCACGGATCCGGCTTGGTGCTTCCGCAGCTTCCTGCGCCATAATAGTTCGGGTCATCATTGGGTTACTCACTGCTTAAAGTTAAGATTTTTGTTCATCAATTGCTAAGAAATACGTTGAGCCTTTTGCTGGCGCTGTTTAGCAAACCAGACGGCGCCAAATTCTGGCGTAGCCAAAGCCGGTGTGACTTTTTGCTGCACTTCTGAGGCCAGATAAGGTTGTAACTTATGCGCCAAACCACCAATCAGGGATAAACGCGGTGGATTGCTCCCTAACAAACGTTGCGCTATAGCGCTGATATGAGCTGCTGCCTGCTGCACTATCTGCTGCGCCAAAACATCACCCTGATCAGCGGCAGTAAATACCAATGGGGCATATTTGGCATAAGTAGTAGGAGTGGCATGCATAAAGAAATCGACCAGAGCCAGGGTCTGACTGAGCTTTAATTCACTACATAACAAATCAGTCAGCAGCGTTTGTGGCCCCAATAAGTCTTTGGCTAACAGCACATGATGGACCATTTGCAAACCTATCCAGGCACCACTGCCGTTATCGCCATAAGGAAAACCGTGGCCACCCACTTCAACCAACTGGCCTTTGACATCAGCCAGACCACAAGAGCCTGTGCCTGCAATAATCACAGCGCCATCACCGCCCTGATGAGCGCCAATACAGGCCACATGCAAATCGCTGGTTAAATGCAATTGTGCAAAAGGATGCTGCCATTCTGAGAAAATACGATAATATTCAGGCATATTAACGCCAGCCAAACCGGCACCAACAATAAGTTTGGACATATCTTTAAAAGCCATACCAGCACAAGTCAAAGCTTGTTGAGTCGCGGCCAGAATAGAGTCGGTTGCGACTTTCATGCCACGTAATGGATTGGCCGGGCCAGATAAGCCCTCACCTATTACCTGATTGTCTTCTGTGACTATGATGACCCGACATTTGCTGCCTCCACCATCTACACCTAAATAAAACGGGCCATCATAGCCTACTGCTGTAGTCATCCCACCAACCTCGTTGCATTGTCCGCTGGTCAGCTTTAATCCGATCCGATTAAGCTTTCACCTGTTGCTGTCCATTATTTCATCAAAAACTGAATTGACAGCGTTGTCATTTTTTCAATTCAGCATATAATAATTTTGACAAATAACAAGACCCTTGTTTAAAAATCGAGCTTAATTTTTCAAAATAAGCAAAAAGTCGAATACATTTACATTTAAAATCAATCAATTAGAAGAGGTCCATCTTGTCATTGTTCTGTCACTTTGCGCGTCATAAAGACAACAGATGCCAGATTCACTTACATAAAATCCATCAGGGAATAGCCCGCGGTGATAGTGTACCGCTGTTTAGGGGAGCGTGCGATGAAGTATTTTTTACTACTATGGCTTTGTATTAGTTACTTTTTTAGCGGACAAGTTCAGGCCTTTACTCAGGCTGAACTGGCAGAATTTGCCAAAAGCATTGAATTAAAATATGCCGTCAAAAGCAACTTTACATCAGATGCTGTACCAAAAAGTCAGGTTGAACTTATTCTTGAGAATAAATCGTCCCGCACTTTGGCCGCAGCTAAGGACAATTGGGTCATCTATTTTCATGCCATCCGAAAACAGGAAGGCGCTGAACAACATGGTCTGATACTGCAACACGTCCAGGGCGACTTACATAGCCTGAGCCCTGGCAAAAACTTTAAAGGTTTACAACCAGGCCAACAACTGAGACTTACCTTTTCACCATCTGCCTCCATGGTCAGTTACAGCGACTGGATGCCACGGGCTTTTATTACTGCCAAAGGCTTAAAACCTGAAGTCTTTGCCAACACAGATACTGAAGATTTCAGCCGTTTTGTTGAACCTTATACCAGAGCTGAACAGCTGCAGCGTTTTAATAAACCCTCACCGGATTTATACCCTATAGCCACCAGCCAAAGCCGTTTTGTCTTGAATCAACAGCAACTGTCGGCTTTTAAAAAACCAGAACAATTATCTATAGTGCCCAGTCCACAACAAATCAGCTATCAGCGCGGCCAAACAAAACTTAGTGCTGATTGGGTGATTTATCACAGTGGCCGTTTAACTTCTGAAGCAACTTATTTACAACAACAGTTAAAACAAGTCTCTGGTTTGTCGCTAACCTTGACCACTCAGGTGCCAGCTAAAAATCAGCCTCATATAACCATGACCGTTCAGAAGGTGAAAAACCAAGCTGAAGCTTATCAGTTAGTGATAGACGATAAACTAATCAGCTTAAGTGGCAATGATAATGCCGGAGCTTTTTATGCCGTGCAAAGCCTGCTGGCCTTGCTGCCGGTAGAAGGTGAACGAGCTGTTTTACCTAATCTGACTATCACTGACTGGCCACGTTTTGGCTGGCGTGGTTTGCATTACGATATGGCGCGTAATTTCCACGGTAAAGCAGTGACATTACGCATGATCGATCAGTTGGCGCGTTATAAGCTGAATAAGCTGCACCTGCATTTAACTGAAGATGAAGGCTGGCGCATAGAAATTCCGGGCTTGCCTGAACTGACTCAGATAGGTGCCAATCGCTGTTTTGATTTGTCCGAGCGCAACTGCCTGCTGACTCAGTTGGGCACAGGCCCTTTTACATCAGGCAATGGCAATGGCTATTACAGCACGGCAGACTTTATTGAGATCTTAAAATACGCAGCAGAACGTCATATCGAAATCATCCCGGAAATTGATATGCCAGGCCATGCCAGAGCTGCAGTAAAAGCTATGCAGGCCCGTTATCTGACGCTGAAAGAGCAAGGTAGGGAAGCTGAAGCGACACAGTATTTGTTGTCCGATCCGCTGGACCAGTCAAAATACATGACAGTGCAAAACTATACAGATAACTCTATTAATGTCTGCCTGCCCTCTACTTACGCTTTTGTAGACAAAGTCATTTATGAGCTGCAGCAAATGTACCGTCAGGCCGGTTTAAAACTCAGCACCTTTCATATGGGCGGGGATGAAACTGGTGCAGGTTCATGGACTGCATCTCCTGCCTGCGCCCAACTGATAGCGACACCAGAGAATAGTGTGGCTGGTGTTGCCGACTTAAAACCTTATTTTGTGGCTAAAGTAGCGCAGTTGGCAGCCAACAGACAGCTGACCCTGGGTGGCTGGGAAGATGGTTTAATGTATGACGCTAAAAACCCATTTAACCGTCAGCAATTTGCCAACGAAAAGGTGTATGCCAATGTTTGGGATAATATCTGGGAATGGGGTGTAGCTGATCGTGCCCACCGTTTAGCCAATGCCGGTTATCAGGTGGTGTTGTCACACGGCACCCATTTGTATTTTGACCACCCTTATGAAGCGCATCCGGAAGAACGCGGTTACTACTGGGCGGCCCGTTTTACTGATGTGGCCAAGGTCTTTGGTTATATGCCAGATCACTTATACGCCAATGCCGATAAAACCCGCGAAGGTAAGGTGATTGAAAATTTAGAAGTTTTGTTAGGGCAAGAGCTGCCGGCCTTAGAAAAACCAGAAAATATTCTGGGTATTCAGGGCCAGATCTGGACTGAAACGATCAGGACAGCAGAACAATTAGAACAAATGTTGTATCCACGCTTATTGGCACTGGCTGAACGGGCCTGGCATAAAGCAGAGTGGGAAGCTCAAAAGCCTGACACAAAAGCCAGACAACAAGACTGGCAACGTTTCGGCTGGACCTTAACCCAGAAAGAATTACCGCGTTTAGCAGAAGCTGGCGTGGCTTTGTATCTGCCACCACCAGGTGCAGTGCTGCAGGATGGCGTATTGCTGGCCAACAGCGCCTGGCCTGGTTTAGTTATTGAATACAGCGAAGATCAGGGCCAAAGCTGGTTGCCTTACACTGAAGCTGTGAAGGTGAGCAGCGACTTACTGTTGCGGACTAAAGCGAAAAATGGTGCCACCAGCAGAGTAACGAAACTGGATTAGCAACTCATCTAGTTTGGGCCAGAGTAAAATTAAAGACAGCTTAACTTTACTCTGGCTCTGGTTTCAGCTCTTCAAAATTTGCTCCATCATCCAGCTGGTTTTTAGCGCCGTTTTTCCTGTAGAAGGATGACCAGTGCCATGCAGCAGGTCCTGCACCATAGCCTGAATGTGGTAAAACTGGATATTTTCCGGATGTGGGATATCCAGACTTAACTGCTGCTCTGTGGTAAACAGCTGTACAGGTTCCTGTTCAAACACTGAAAACTCAATCCGGCCTTTGCTGCCATAGATCACGACTTTATCGTTGCGCTCAGATGCGGCAAAGTTCCAGAAACCTGTGCCTAAACAACCCGACTGAAATTGCCAGATAGCAGATACAGCATCTTCTGCCGCATAAAGCTTTTGCTGATTGGTGCTGATACCCCGCACATCCGACACATCACCCAGCAGATAAAGTAATAAATCCAGGCCATGGCTGGCTAAATCAATAAAATAACCACCACCAGCTTTTGCCGGATCGGTGCGCCAGTTGTACTGCCCTGCTAAATCAGCAGCATTTGGCATACGGCTGAAGCTCCATTGCACCTGACGGGCTGTGCCAATCAGGCCCTGCTCCAGCCATTCTTTGATTTGTAAAAAACGAGGTAAAGAACGACGGTAATAAGCCACATACAAAGGCAATTGTTTTTGTTCAAAAACCTGAGTCATTTCAATACATTCAGCAGTATCTAAAGCCATAGGTTTTTCAACACAACAAATTTTCCCAGCCTCAGCCACCAGTAAGGCATAGTCTTTGTGACTATCAGGAGGAGTGGCAATATACACAGCATCCACTTCAGGGTCGTTGATGAGTTTTAGTGCATCATCATACCAGCGTGGCACCTGATGGCGTTTGGCATAATCTTCAGCCTTGGCCGCATCACGACGCATCACAGCGACCAGACTGGAATGCTCCACTTTATTAAAAGCCGGACCACTTTTTAGTTCTGTCACATTGCCACAACCAATAATTCCCCACCCTATCTGCCGCATACCGATGTCTCCACAACTCATTGAACTAAAGCTACTTTACTTGTTTATTGCGAGGATGTCCTGTCGGGGGTGATCGCCATGGATGGCTGCGAATAAAATAAAAAAAAGAGGATACTGCAAGCAGTATCCTCAAAGATCCCTTGGATAAGGATTGGCAAATAAAACACAACCTCCATGTCTGCTGGTGAACCCTGTTGACCAACTACCAATCAACAGGACTCTGACGAGGGAGAAAACAACAATCAGACCCCAGCAAGCTTCTGATTGCCCCGTTCCTTACAACTGACTGCCGTCAGACAAAGACCACAGAAAAGTAACTCTTTACAAATATGACAACGCTGTCATAATCATGATATGTACTTTTTTTCGCCAAATCAAGAGTTTTTTTACCGTTTAGAAGCAGCTTTTTTAAACTAATGTATAAACTGCATAAAAAGAGTAAAAGTGAGTGCAATTGACCAGCCAAAACCCAGCAGAGCATAGCCAAAAGCAGCAACTGGAGACTATCCAGCACGCACTGCGCCAACAGCATACAGAGCACGCCATAGAGCTGTTAAAGCAGCTTCAGGAACAACAACCACAGCTGTTGGACTGTTATCAGATTTTGCTGCCTCTATTATTTAAATCTGGTCGCTTAACTGAGCTTGAACACTATGCAGCCTTAGCAACAGAGCAATTGCCTGATCAATTATTGGGATATCAGGCATTTTCTATGGCTATGCGTTTTACCCAGCAACATCAACAGGCCATAGATACTTTGCTACTGGCACAACAACGCTGTGGCACCAATGCAGCCCTATTGCATCAGTTGGGTGTGTTGTATAAAGAATCAGGAAAGCTGCAAGAGGCCTCGGATTATCTGCAACAGGCCATTAGCCTGAACCCCGCTCAGGCCGATAGCTGGTGGCAACGGTCTGATTTGGTCGGCCAATTGAGTACTGAGCAGCTAAAGCAACTTGAGGAACTGGCAGCTCAGGCTACAAAGCTGCAGGACAAAGCCAGTTTTAATTACAGCCTTTACAGTGCTTATGATAAAGCTGGGCTGTATGAACAAGCCTTTACCGCGCTGCAACAAGGAGCACAAGCCAAACGACAGAGCCTGAATTATCAGCCGCGACGGGAATTGGACGAGATGGTCGCTATTGCCGATAAATTTCATCCTGACTTGTTGCACCAACCTACTTTGGATCCAACTTTAGGGCAGCAGGCGATTTTTATTCTTGGCATGCCACGCTCAGGTACCACACTGGTTGAGCAGATTGTGTCAAGCCACGCGCATGTCACAGCAGGAGATGAACTGTTCGAATTAGGCCGCGCCAGTGCTGAGTTGCTGCAGGAAAAACAACTCGCGTCGCCTTATCCGCAGTGGGCGTCACAACTGTCGACAAACGACTGGCATCAACTGGGGCAAAACTACCTCAAACGTACAGCTTACTTACAAAACAAAGGGCGTTTTACTGACAAAATGCCACTAAACTTTAAGGCTATAGGTTTGATCCACAAGGCATTACCAGGCGCAAAAATCATTCACTGCCGGCGTAATGCGATGGACACCATCTGGGGTTGTTATCGCCAGCTGTTTGCTGAGGGTATTGCCTTTAGTTACAATTTGCAGGAGTTAAAAGACTATTATCTGGCTTATCAGCAACTGATGATCTACTGGCAGCAACAGCTACCGCAGCAGATCCTGACGGTAGATTACGAACTGCTGGTGAACGATCAACAGCAGCAAACTGAACGGCTGTTGCAATTTTTACAGCTGCCGTGGCAAGTAGCTTGTCTGAATTTTCATCAAAATGACAGATCCGTGCATACCGTCAGTAACAGCCAGGTGCGTCAGCCGCTGTTTAAATCGTCGATCGGCAGCTGGAAAAAATACCAGGCTCAGCTGGCTGATTTAGCAGCACAACTGCAACTAGATCAATAACAGTCCGCTTAGGTTAGCGGACTGTGGCCACCTTTTGCAGAAACTCCAGATGTGGCAAGGTGACTTCCACTGCTTTATCGGAAAGCTGCTTTAATCGCTCAAACACCTGCTTATCTACATCTGTCGACTGATACTGCAAAGTTGGATAATGCTGCATGCCATACAAAATATAACGATAATTTTCATCAACAAAGGTAGTGGCAAAACCTCCTGCTAAGTCATGGTATTCGCAGATTTTATGTTTCCAGATCTCCAGCTTTTCCGGCAAACCGGCACAAAGCTTTGCCTTGGCTGGCATTTCGCGCCAGAACTCTGTGTCTGTTCTGTTGCTCAGGCAGTAGTGCAAGACAATAAATTGCTTCAGGTCCTGATAAAACCCGTTCATGGATTTGTTATAGGCATCTTTAATAGCCTGCACTGGCTTGGGCTGCATCAAATGAGTACCAAGCAAACGGGCCCCCAGGTTAATCAGGTGCAAACCTGTAGACTCCAGCGGTTCAATAAAACCACCGGCCAGGCCAACCGCAATACAGTTGCCAACCCAAAACTCCTTACGGCAGCCGACATTCATGTCCAGATGAATACACTTAATAAAATCTGAATCCCAGCCTAAATAATCCCGAAGTTCCTGCTCAGCCTGCTCTTTAGTCAGTCGGTTGCCGTCATAAACATAACCTGTGCCTTGGCGGCTGGTTAAATCAATCTGCCAGACCCAGCCGTTACTCAGCGCTGTCGCCACTGTGTATGGATTTGGGCTATGACCTTCTGGCAAAGCACGCTGAATGGCGACTGCTTTATTGCATGGCAAAGCTTCGGTAAAAGACTGCCAGTTATCTGCTTTTAACTTACTGATCAACAAACTGCGAAAACCTGTTGAGTCGATAAAGGTATCGGAGCTGTAACTGGCCTTTGCACCATGCACAGCACTGATATTGCCATCAACCACAGTGACATCAGTGATAGTGTCTTCAATATGCTCAACGCCAGCTTCAACAGCTTTGCGTTTTAAAAACCGCGCTAGCATGGCGGCATCCAGGTGATAACCATAGGCCACCACCCCCTGATAAGGTTTCGATGTGGCCGACTTAGGGCCATGCCCCGCTTCAACCAAAGCTGCACTTAATGACACGCCCTGATCGTAGCGTTCAACCTGATAACGTTGCTGTACCAACCAGCTACTGGAGATATCCAGCTGTTGCCCTAGTTGCTGCTGCTCAAACGGGTGAAAATACTGATGAGTTTTTCCGTCCACTGGTTTCATCCAGTTGCGGAACATAATGCCGGTTTTAAAGGTGGCGTTGGTTTCACGTAGTAGTTCGTGTTCGTCCAGCCCCATGGCGGCGAAGAAAAAACGGATACTGTGCACTGTGGCTTCACCCACCCCGATAATGCCGATATCCGGGCTTTCGATCACCCGAACATGCACCTGACGGCTTTGTAAGTTAAATAAACGATTGAGATAAATTGCGGTCATCCAGCCAGATGCACCGCCGCCGACAATGGTAATTACTTGTTGTTGCATAGTTTTTTCACCTGGATCAGACTTTTTGCAAGCCGAACTTTTTAATTTTTTCAATCAGGGCACGGTGTGTTGGTAACTGTTGCAGCGCCTGCTGCTGTTGCTGTTGCACCATGTGGAAATAACGCCCGGCCTGTTTTGGATCGCTTTGATTGTAACTATGCACACTGATGTCCGGCAGAAACTCCATGCCATACAAAACATACTGATAGTTATCCAGATTAAAAATTTCGAAGCGGCTTGGAAAATCGTAATGGGTGGGTAACTGATGCTGCCAGAACGCCAGTTGATCCACCAAAGAGTCAGGAGCAAAGTCCGGATTTCTGTTATCCAGCCAGAATTGGGAGTCGTCACGTTTGGATAAAAAGTAATGCAGCTTGATAAAGTCGATCACTTTATCCCACGAATACTGTACCTTCTGATTAAAGCGTTTTGCCGCCCCTGCAATAGCGCCCATATTGGCAGGAAATTGCTCTGCCAGCATGCGTGCTGTGGCGTCAAACACCAATAAACCTGTGGCTTCCAACGGTTCAACAAAACCATTGGATAAACCAATAGCAACACAGTTGTGTTTCCAACTGCATTGGCGGTAACCGACCTGCATCGGAATACGACGCAGATTTTTGCCATCTGCCGCTGGCCCTATATAGTCGCGGAAGGTTTGCTCAGCCTGATCATGGCTGGTATGACTGCTTGAATACACATAACCAGTGCCACGACGGGTGGATAAACCAATATCCCATACCCAGCCAGCCTCTTTGGCTGTGGCTATGGTAAAACTTGGAATAGGGCTGTTTTCTGCTTCGTAAGGCAATTGAAATGCCAGAGCGTTGTCGACAAATAAAACGTCCTGTTTGGAAATAAAAGGCACGTTCAGCGCTTTGCCCAATAGCAAGGAGGCAAAACCTGTGCAATCAACATAGAGATCAGCACTCAAGTTACCAAGCTGGGTAGTCACAGAAGCTATATCACCGGACGGCGCTAACTGCACATCAGTCACATTCGCGAGCAAATGAGTCACCCCCAGCTTTTCGACACCATGTTTGGCCAGTAAAAGGGCAAATTGGGTAGCATCCAGGTGATAGGCATAGTTTGTCAGACCATCAAATTCAGCATGAGTGATCTGCTTAGGCCCCAGCCCTGCATCACAGACTTTACCCTGAATCGTCAGAGTGTCTGCATAACTTTGAGTTTTGTCAGAACTAAGCCAGTAGGGCGTTAAATCAAAGTTAAAGCGGTCAGGGTAATCAAACAGGTGATGGTAATACGAACTCTGGCCCGGCAACGGATTATACACCCAGTCGACAAATTTAATGCTTTGTTTAAAGGTGGCTTCACAATGGCGGATCAGATCAGTTTCGCTGATCCCCAGGTATTGTAAACTTCTGCGGATGGCCGGAACTGTACTTTCACCGACTCCTAAGATGGGAATGTCAGGCGATTCCAGCAGGGTGACTTTGACGCCCCCTGCTGTGCCTGGTCTCAATTTCTTTGCGAGGTGGCAAGCAGTTAACCAACCTGCTGCCCCGCCTCCTACTACTAAAACATGTTGTATAGCTTGTGTCGTTTGCTGAGACATCAGGGAACCTCAAACGACTAGCCTTGCAATCAGGCTGCCGTTGCTTTTCTTGTTTCGCGCTCACCCAGACGCTGCACTTGTTGCAGTGACATCAGATGCGCGTAAATTGCTGGTAACAAACCTTTTTTACGTAAATCCAGGAACTGTTCGTCTGATAATTCCTGTAGCTTTTTTTCATCAACAATATAAATACCATTGATTTCGCGTGGCTTGCCTTCGAGTGCCATAGTGAGTGACTGAGGAACCAACAACTCCAGATCAGCCAGTATTTTATTAAATGCTTTAGTCATCTGAGCATATTGGATGGTTTCACCTAAAGAAGAGGTTCTTGCTTTCAGGAAATCAGATTCAGTACCGTCTTCGTTAAACAGTGCAAAACCTTCTTCTGTATTCACCATAGGGCTGGATTCGATCAAAGCGACCAACAGCTGCTCTGGGTTCTTACCATCTTCCATTAACGCTAATGGGTAATTGCGTAACACGCGAGGGACGTAGCCGCCTTGCCATTCGCCTTCCTGCACCATCAGGTTTTCACCTGGAGTCAGCGACAGCATAGTTACTGCTTCAAAGTTACCAGTTTCATTATTTTTGATAAAAACTATTGGTAACTCAGCAGCAACACGGACAAATTCATGCAATACAACAGGCACTATGTGTTGTGATTCAATGTGAGCAAAGGCTTTTTTTCTGCTGATTTTAAGCGCAGCATGTTTCTCACGGAATAAAGGGGTAACTTGTACTGACATGGCTATAAACCTCTAACTACTACTTGTGGTTGCGTTAGCCTTCTGAAGGCTTGTTGAGTGAATAAAAGGGAAGTTACCTTCCCTTTTCATAACCACCAACTTACCCTAATTTAGAATCTGAAACTAGCACCTACAGAGATTCTGCGCGCCATTTCATATTCAAAGACCGGGAAGCCATCTGCAAAACCATTGTAGAAGCTAGGACCCTGGTTGTTACCAAACTGTTTGGAACCTTCTTCCAGCAAGTTCACTACATCTAACTTAATGTCTATGTTATCAGTGACATGCCATACCGAACTTAGATCCAGACTACCGTAGGCATCGTGTAAACGATTACCATACGAACCCGCTTCACGGATCATATATTCACTACGCCAGTTGTATGAAACCCGTACCTGGAACAATTCATCTTCGTAGTAACCACTAAGGTTGTAAGAGTGGCGTGAACTGTCACTCATCACCTTGTTCAGGTCGCTGAATGTAGTTGGGTCAGTTTCACTATCAGTGTAGGTATAGTTCACCAAGCTACCAAAGCCGTTGCCGAAATACTGTTGGTACTGCAGTTCAAGACCTTGAATAACAGCATCTTTACCATTCTCTTTCTGTTGCACTATCCAGCCATTTGCAGCTTCTTCAGGACGAGTTAACGGGAATGGGATTTCCGCAGCAGTAGCAGTTGAATTTGTCACACTGACAAAATTCTTTACATCTTTGGTAAACAAACCCGCAGACACCATAGAATTTGCATCAAAGTACCATTCGATCCCCAAATCAAACTGGTCAGCAATAAATGGTTTCAGGCCTATATTACCCACAATCCAGCGTTGGTTGTTTGGTAAGTCATCGTTCGTGCCCATTACGTTTGGATTGACATACATATCCACATACTGAGGGCGCGCTAATGTGCGGGCCGCTGATGCACGTAAAATTACGTCATCGGCTAAATCCATTACTATGTTAAAGCTTGGTAAAAACTCAGCGTAATCGGCTTTAGAATCTTGCTTAATGCCAGCAAGATAATAAGTCGAAGTTGCATCAGTGGTGACATAACGCACACCAAAGTTACCGCGAATAGATTCAACACCGTAATTTGCCATCACGTAAACAGCAGCGTTTTTCTCATCAATTTCGCTGTATGCGCCCAAGTCTTCGTTTTCACCGATGATACTGGCTTTTGCCCATGCTTTTAATGCATCAGGGTCAAATTTACGTATGCTGTAATCACCAGCCCCTACGTCAAGGTTGCCTGCACCAATGTTTGCTGTTGAAATAGTAGGGTTAAAACCTGCTTGCTGAATGTATTCAAAACGACGACTTTTGGTATTGTGATCAGCGTAACGGAAACCCGTTTTGATAGCGTTAATAGCGCCATAATTCACGTCAAACTTAATATCCGATTGCAGGTAGGTTTCGCCGTCTTCTTTAGGTGTGCGGTTAAAGTTTGGACCAGTGCCCATAGTGAGAGAACCCGGGTCGTAGCTGGAGATATCAAAACCATTGGTATTCCAGGTCTGGTTACCGTTGGTAAAATCATAAGTACCGCCAGGAATTGGTGTACCGCCAGTACCATCGTCAACAACCATCTCAAAGTCAGTACCACCAGTAGATGACGTATCACCTAGCTGAGCAGACCACTCGTAATTGTCACCTTTGTATTCAATTTTTACATCGTATACATCTGAATTCATTGTTGCTTCACGCGGACGAGCCTGCCAGTAAGCTACATTCAGAGGGCCTTTTACCGGAGTACCTTCACCTTTAGTCGGGTCGCCAAGCCACTCTTCTGTGGTACCGCCCCCCCAAGTCGTATCAGCCTGAGTTAACCACAACGCATAGTTGGTGTTATCAGCTTCCATCTTCATTTCCATTGCGTTAAACACAATGTTTAAATCATCAGTTGGCGCATACTGGAAAGTTGCTGTTAATGCAGAACGTTTACGTTCCTGCTCAAAAGCTACAGGGCCTGCACCCCATTGCCAGAAGGCTTCATTGCCCTGACGTTGCAGGCTGCGATTTTGCACAACACCGGCAATTAAGACACCAAAAGTTTCTTCATCGTTTTTCCAGCTGGTCATGCCTGAGAACAATGGATCTGTTTCACCTGAGTCAGTCTGGTACTGGCCTTCAATAGAACCGTAAATAGTTAAAGGGTCTAAATCCAGAGGTTTACGGGTATTTACTACTACAGTACCACCCACACCACCTTCAGCTAAGTCAGCCTGTGAAGCTTTGTACACTTCCAAATCACCAACTAACTCAGAAGGTAATAATTCATAGTTAAAGCTACGACGTGCAGGTTCAAGCACAAACCAACCTGTTGAAGCTACGTTTTGACCATTGAGTGTCGTCAAAGTTAAATCCTGACCAGCACCACGGATAGATACAGCGGCACCTTCACCAAATTGGCGCTGAATAGTCACACCTGGTACACGCGACAAAGACTCAGCCACGTTTTTGTCTGGAAATTTACCAATGTCTTCAGCAGTAATAACATCCACTATGGTATCGCTGAATCGTTTTGCATTTAAGTTGGCTTCCTGTGAAGCGCGAATCCCTTTGACCTGGATCACTTCAACCTGTTGTTCTTTTTTTGCGCTTTCTTCTGCAGCCTGATCAGCCATAGTTGGAAATGCTAATACAGCAGTTCCTACCATTAAACCTACTTTGACCGCTACGGCGCACTTATTCATTTTATTGTGCAGCATAAGCTTCTCTCCCATTCCTGATTTTTTTTGTGCGATGATTTTATTGTCCTGAAACAACAGATTTTCATGATTCCACCATGACAACGCTGTCATTGAAATTTAACATACACAAAAAAAATCAGCTTTGCAAACTCCTTTAGATGAAAATTTAAACGAATTTAAAAAGTCAGAAATGTCTCGTTAGAACTGTTTTTTATAACGAGCTGTTCAGACCAGCTGCAGACACTGAAGAAGGCAAGAATATATCTACTTGATTAATATCAATAAAATTTAAATTTTCTTTTTGAAATTTAAAAGAGAACATTTTTTAAGCAAAAAAGCTGTAATAAATGTTTGCCGTTTAGGCAAAAAAGAGTTATCCCTTAACTCAATCTTTGTTACAAAATGACCAGCGCTGTCATAAAGTTAGCTGGATCGGTAAAAAAATCAGCTTATTTATTTTCAGCATAAGGCCATTTGGTGTTGTGCTTTTTGGGATCCAGCAATGAAAGTGACCATTCATGACGTAGCCGCTAAAGCCGGTGTGTCAATCAAGACAGTGTCGCGGGTGATGAACAATGAGCCGTCGGTAAAACAAGCGACGATTGATAAAGTGAATCAGGCGATGCAAGAGCTGCATTATCAGCCAAGCGCTGCTGCCCGTAATCTTGCCAGTACTAAGTCGTACAGCATAGGCTACATCTACGACAACCCAAATGCCTATTATGTCATTGATATGCAAAGAGGCTTGTTGGATGCGTGCCGTCGTCACGGTTATGAATTGCTGATCCACCCTACTAATGCAAAATCACCTGGCATAGTGCAGGAAGTGATTGATTTAGTGCAGCATTCCCGGCTGGCAGGTTTAGTATTAACGCCACCATTTTCCGAAATGCCGGAAATTGCTGAAGCACTGAGCAGCATTAATGTTGATTTTGTCCGTATTATTTCCGGCTCTACGCCATCCCCCAAGCAAACCAACTGCGTATTGGTCGACGATTTCACCGCAGCATTCAAAATCACCAATCATCTGTTGGAGCTGGGTCATAGCCAGATCGCATTTTTATGTGGTGATGACGAACACAGTTCAAGTGGTGAACGTCTGGCTGGCTTTAAGGCGGCATTAACCAAAAGAGGCATTAATGCCAATCCGAAGTTTATTGTGCCTGGCAGCTATTCGTTTGAATCTGGTGTGAAAGGCGCTACTCAGTTGCTGGCTTTACCCAACAAGCCCACTGCTATTTTTGCCTGTAATGATGAAATTGCAGCAGGAGCTTTATTTAGCGCGCGCTTGCAACATATTGAAATTCCGCAGCAGCTTTCTATTGTAGGCTTTGAAAACAGCCCGTTTTCGCGTCAAACCTGGCCACCATTAACCACGGCACACCAGCCAAACAGCACCATAGCGCAAAGTGCAGCAGAATTATTGTTTAAACACACCAGACCAGGCAGCCAAAGCCAGACCGAAGATCAGCCTGTCTTTATCCCGGAGCTTTTAGTACGGGAATCTACGGCTGTGGTTAACAGTTAAAAATTTTGGGGCAGACCACATGGTTAACAGTTAACTATGTGAGCCGACCCCATTTTATTCGCCGCCATCCATGGCGCTCTCCTTAAAGGGCCAAGGCTCCGCGTTGTTAAACATTGCTCAGGGCAATGTTTTTAATTCTGTTTAAGGCGCAACCAGTTGCAGCAATATACCTGTGAGGTAGCCGCCATAAGTACCCAGCGCATAACCAAATACCGCCAGCAATACGCCCACAGGAGCTAAAGCCGGGTGGAAAGCAGCTGCAACTATAGGAGCTGAAGCAGCGCCACCTACGTTTGCCTGGCTGCCGACGGCCATATAAAACAGCGGAGCTTTAATCAGTCGGGCAACAAAAATCAGTAAACCAGCATGGAAACTCATCCAGATAATACCCACCACAAACATCACCGGATAATCCAGAATAGCAGTCACATCCATATGCATGCCTATAGTGGCCACGAGAATATATAAGAAGACAGAGCCTAACTTTGAGGCACCTACCGACTCCAGGTTGCGGGCCTTAGTGGTAGACAATAACAAACCAAAAGTAGTGGCCAGCAACACAAGCCAGAAAAACACGCTGTCTAAACTGTACATTTCAAGCGCTGGCGCATTAGCGCCAATCCATGGTGCTATCCAGTCTGCCAGCAGATGAGACAAACCTGTAACACCAAAAGCCACAGCCAGCAGCTTCATTAAATCAGCCAAACCTGGATTACGGGAGTTTTCGGCCTGATATTTTTCAACTTTCAGTTTTAACGCTTCAATACCGGAAGTATCTGCGCCATTGGCTTTATCAAAACGTGCTGAATTGCTTGCCATCCATAACAATACCGCCATCCAGATATTTGCCACTATCACGTCTACAGTGATCATCACTGAGAAGATGGGCCCACCCACTTCAAAGACTTCTTTCATGGCGGCCTGATTAGCGCCACCACCAATCCAGCTGCCTGCTATAGTTGTCATGCCACGCCAAATCGCATTTTCCCCTTCTCCGCCTACGGCTTCAGGAGCAAAACTTCCGACCAGAGCTAAAGCCAGAGGACCACCAATAATGATACCGGCTGTGCCTGTTAAAAACATAATCAAAGCTTTAGGCCCTAAACCTAAAATGGCTTTGAAATCAATGCTTAAAGTTAACAAGACTAAACTAGCTGGCAATAAATAACGCGACGCCACTTTGTACAACGCAGATTGATCGCCGTCTATCACTCCAAAGCTGTTAAACAGTGAAGGGATGAAATAACACAACAATAATGCAGGCACATATTTGTAAAAACTCTGACAATATTTATTACTGCTTTGGCTGGTATGAAATACCAAGCCCAGGATCACTGCCAGCAATCCCAGTACCACAGCATCATTGGTGATTAATGCGGTTGATTGTTCCATGATTTTTCCTCGGTATAGCGCTGGTGGTGTTTAGTAAATGGCTATTATTTTTAGCTTTAACGCTTTTTATTTGTGATAATAGATAAAAACATCAGTTATCCATGCCATTCCACCAACAGAACTTTATAGTTATTTTTTACGTGACGACTAAATCTATCACAGCAGGCGGGACGGTCAAAACAAAGTTACGTGCTATGCCATGGTTCAGCGAAAAATAACGACTAAATCCCTTCCCAAACAAAAATGCCAGGCTATAGCACTAAAGTACCGTTGTGGTAAAAAATCAAAACTTTTAACCTGCCAGACAACACAGTTTTAGCAGCGGAGTTGGCAATGAATGTACTGATCACAGGCGGTACTGGTGGTATTGGGTTTGCGGTAGCTGAACATTTTGGTGCTTTGGGCCATCATGTGATCCTGGCTGATATCAACGCAGCCCAACTGGAAATCCGTCAGCACCAGTTAACAGCCGCAGGCTATAAAGCCAGCAGCATACTGCTGAATTTAACCGAGCAAGCGTCCATTGAAGCCTGCGCCCATGCCTATCAAATCGATATTCTGATCAATAATGCCGGAGTACAGCATGTAGCGCGGCTGGAAGACTTTCCTGAAGAAAAATGGCAACAGCTGCTGCAGGTGATGCTGACAGGCCCGGCTATGCTGACCAAAGCTGTATTACCCCGCATGCAACAACAAGGTTTTGGCCGGGTGATTAATATAGGGTCTATCCATGCGCTGGTGGCATCGCCTTTTAAGTCCGCTTATGTGGCAGCCAAACATGGTTTATTGGGTTTTAGTAAAGTAGTGGCTTTAGAAAATGCTCACTTCGATTTCACTATAAATACCATTTGTCCTGCTTATGTGCGTACTCCTTTGGTTGATCAGCAAATAGCAGCTCAGAGCAAAGAACATAACCTGACCGAACAACAGGTGATAGACCAGATCATGCTGGCACCTATGCCACAAAAAGCTTTTATTGGCGTGGATGAAATTGCCAGCACAGCAGCCTTTTTGTGTGAACCTGCGGCCCGGCATATGACAGCTCAGACTCTGGTACTGGATGGCGGCTGGACAGCGCGATAAATGCCAGCGTGCAAAGACTGGACAGTGGATCCAACATCAAGGCAGAATAAAAACATGCTGTGGCCGTTGAAGTGATTATGACCTTACCTGCCAGCACCATTGGTTTGGGCACCATTGCTGCTTTGTCTTTACTGTATTTACTGGTGTTATTGGGGGTAGGTGCTGTAGGCCGCAGGCTGCAGCGTCGTCATCCACTTTCGCCCTGGATTTTTAGCTTTGCTTTGTCTATTTATTGCACCTCATGGGCTTTTTATGGTGTTACCGCTCAGGCTGCCGTAAATGGCTGGTGGATCCCTCCCACTTACATAGGATCACTGATTTTATTCTGGTTTGCTTTTGGCTTAATAGGCCGGATAGCCATTGCCTGCCGTCGCTACCGTATTACCTCAGTCGCCGACTTTATTGCCACCCGTTATGGCCATTCCCGTTTATTGGCGATACTCACCACAGTCATAGTGCTGATCGCTATTATTCCTTATATTTCACTGCAGTTGCAGGCCATCAGCACCAGCATTCAGGCCTTAGTGGTGATGCAGGACAATAGGCCCTGGTATCAGGACACCGGGCTTTATGTCACGATTTGGCTGGCTGTTTTCGCCTTATTATTTTCCGGACGCAGCGCCAAAGCCCATCAGCCGAATCCAGGCTTAATGGCCGCTATAGCTTTTGAATCTCTGGTGAAATTACTGGCGTTGATCGCCATAGGTATTTTTGTTTGTTGGGGTATGTTTGACGGCATTACTGACATTTTCAGTAAAGCCGCTGAACATCAGGCCGTACAAGAGTTACAGCAACAAGGCCAGCCTTCTTATGTGTACTGGGTGCATGTGTTATTGGGTTTTGTCGCCACTTTATGTTTACCCCGCCAGTTCCATGTCAGTTTTGTCGAAAACCAGCAGTTAAGTCACCTGCATCAGGCCCGCTGGATATTCCCTGGTTACTTGTTGCTGATGAGCTTCTTTACCCTGCCCTTAGCTTTAGCCGGCATTATGATGCTGGGGCCACAAGCCAATGTGGATTTAGTGGTACTGCAGTTGCCACTGGCAGCCAACCGCACCGATATTGCTTTACTGGCTTATTTAGGTGGATTCTCTGCCGCCACCAGCATGGTCATAGTCGCCACTGTGGTGCTGGGCATTATGGTCACCAACGACTTACTCACTCCGCTGATTTACCGCAAACAACACAACGACACTCAGGGCCAGCAAAAAATCAAAGTCGTCACCTTAAGACGCTGGTCCATGCTGGCCGTGCTGTTTCTGGGTTACTTGTATTACCGCTGGATAGGCACTGGCACTGGTTTAGCTCAGCTGGGTTTAATGGCTTTTGCCTTAATAGCCCAACTGGCACCGCCGCTGATTTTAGGCCTATTCAGTCAGCGTATTAACCGTCAGGGCACAGTAGCAGCTCTGTGCAGTGGCCTTGCCATCTGGGCTTATATTTTATTACTGCCTGAAGTTGCCAGAGCTGGTTTTATCAGCGGCGACTGGTTGACTGAAGGGCCTTTGGGCCTGAGCTGGCTTGCTCCTACTCAGCTGTTTGGTGGGCATCTCGACTCAGTCAGTCTGGGGGTGGTACTGAGTTTAACAGTCAATACCCTGATGTTACTGCTGGTCAGTCACTTCAGCCAAACCCGCTTAGGCGAATGGCTGGAGAGTTATCGCTTTTTACGTCGCCCGAGCCAGCCAAGTGCAGGCAGCCAAAACCCGGTTCTGAGCGTGCAGGATGGTTATTTATTAGTACGGCGTTTTGCCGGAGAAAAAGAAGCAAAAAAACTGCTGCAACGCTACAACAAAACGACGGTAGAGCCTGAGCAATGGGCCAATCCGCAGTTTATGCAGGCGGTAGAGCGCAGTCTGGCCGCCGTAGTGGGCGGCGCCTCAATGCGACTGTTGCTACAAGCTTCAGGTAAACATGCTCAGTTGCCTATTGAATCTGTGGCTCGTTTTGTTGACGAAGCCAGTCAGGTGTTTCAGTTCAATCAGGCCTTGTTGCACGCCACCATCGACAATATCAGCATGGGCATCAGTGTAGTGGACGCCGATCTGCGGGTGATTGCCTGGAATCAGCGTTACCTTGAACTGTTTGAGTACCCTGCAGGTTTAGTTGAAGTAGGCAGGCCGGTAGAAGAATTGATCCGTTACAACCTGCAACGGGGTTTAGCGGGTCAACCTTTATCCCAGGTGGAACTCAGTCAGGAAATACAAAAGCGGCTGAATTATTTACGTCAGGGCAGCAGCTATAAATTTCAGCGCCAGCAGCAGGATGGCCGTATTTTTGAAATGCAGGGCAACCCTTTGCCCGGTGGTGGTTTTGTCACTACCTACAGCGATGTCAGCTCTTTTATTGAAGTGCAGCGTGAACTGGAACAAAGCAATAATACGCTGGAACAGCGCGTTAAAAGCCGCACTGCAGAGCTGGAACAACTGAACCGCCAACTGGAGCAGACCAAACAACAACTGGAAGCCAATACGGCCGCCAAAACCCGTTTTTTTGCCGCCGCCAGCCATGATTTAATGCAACCTTTTAATGCCGCCGCCTTGTTTTGTGGCCTGATACGCCAGCAAAGCCAACAGGATGAAGTAAAACAACTGGCACAAAATTTAAGCCATTCGCTGAATTCCGCTGAAGAATTACTGGCAGCTATTCTGGAGCTAACCAAGCTGGATGCCGGGGTGGTCAAAGCTCAGCCTGAAACTTTTGCCTTAGCTGAACTCTTAGATCAAAGCGCCCGGGAAGCCGCTGTATTAGCGCATAACAAAGGCTTAAGCTTCAGTTATATTCCAACCCGCCTTGGTACCTTCAGCGATGCCAAACTATTAAAACGGGTGATCCAGAATTTATTAGCCAATGCCTTACGTTACACCCACAGCGGCAAAATTCTGCTGGGGGTAAAACGACAGGGAGAGCAGTTGCAAATTTGTGTCTGCGATACCGGCATCGGGATCAGCGCCTCAGATCAACAAAAAATCTTTGATGAATTCCAGCAAGGTAGTCAGGCCGATCAAAAAGGTTTAGGTATTGGCCTGGCGATCAGTCAACGTATTTGCAGCTTGTTAGGCCATGAAGTTGGCTTTCGTTCTGCTGTTGGCAAAGGCAGCTGTTTTTATATCAAAGTTCCGCTTTGCAGGGTCAGTCAACGTGTCTTGCCACAGCTCAAATCCAGCCAGCCCAGTGGTTTTGCCGGGCAACGTATTCTGCTGATGGATAACGAAGCCGTATTGCTGCAAGCCGTGTCACAATTGCTGCAAAGCTGGCACTGCGAAGTGCAGGCCGTGAATTCACCCAATGAAGCACTGGCCGCTGTGCAACAAGGTTTTAAACCCGATCTGATGTTATTTGATTATCATCTGGATCATGGAGCGACCGGAGTTGAAGTGGCCATACAACTGGCGGAACATTTTGGCATCAGTGCACCTGTTGTCATTAACTCAGCCGATCAAAGTGGTGATATTCGTCAACAGGCACTGAATGCGGGTTTTCATTTTATGCTCAAGCCACTGAAAGAAGTGTCGTTAAAGCGGCTGTTGCAGCGTTTATTGAATTAAAACTTTATGCAGCAAACTGCTGCTGCAAAAACTGGATCACTACTTTTAAACCTGCCTTCATATGATGGCGGTTAGGGTACACCAGATGCAGCGGCAGAGGCTCTGGCATATAGTCCTGCATCAGTTCCACCAGACTGCCGTTTTGCAGCTCCTTTTCCACCTGATAACGGGTTACAAACAACAAGCCCATATCGGCTAAAGCCGCATGTTTCAGCGCTCTGTTGCTGTTACACAAAACCCGGCCTGTGGTCAGCACTTCAATGCGCTGATCCTGGTAACGAAAAAACCAGGTGCGATCAGCCACAGATGAACCAGAACTCAAACATTGGTGATGGCATAAATCAGCAGGGCTTTGTGGTGTACCAAAGGCTTGTAAATAACCGGGGGAAGCCGCCATGGTGATAGGCAAACCAGGTAAAGAACGGGCTATTAAACTTGAATTCGCCAGTTGACCAAAACGAATGCCTAAATCCATTTTCTCGGCAATCAAATCAATCACTTTGTCGTTTAAATCCAGCTCAATGCTCAGCTTAGGGTATTGTTTCAACAACTCTGGCAACAAAGGGGCAATCCGCAAAGTGCCAAAAGTGACAGGCACACTGATACGAATTAAACCCGAAGGCTCATCTCTCAGTTCAGATAAATGGTGTTCAGCCTGATCGGCCTGAACAACCACCTGCTGACAATACTCAAAAAAGGCTTCGCCTTCAGAAGTTAAACTCAACTGACGGGTGGAACGTTGCAATAAACGCACGTTTAAATGTTGTTCTAAGCGACTGATGGCTTTACTGACAGCGCCTTTGGACATATCCAGCGCCACAGCAGCCTGAGTAAAACTGCGACTTTCCACTACTTTGGCAAATGTAGCCATATCACTTAAACGTTGTAACAACGACATCCCTGCACCTTTTTCTTATGTTGTTTTGTGCTTGATTTTAACCGGATTTTTTCACTCTGACTGTTTCTTTTAGGAAACTGTCTGTCTTTGTTCGCCCCGCTAATCAAAGTCATAGCTAATGCTTACACTGCTCAGCATTCAGACAGCAGAATTCAAATCACAAAGGGGGAAGTCTTATGTTTAGCCAAAGTTTAATTCAGGTGTTTAAAGGCTTAGCTGAGTTTCATGGTTATGTGCCAGCCGCTCCTGCTGCTCACACTGAACCCGATAAAGCAGTTACAGCCTGTCAGGTAAAACAAGTTGTGGTACCTGCAAAACCAGCAACAACTGTCAGTTGTTGCTCATGACCAGTTCCTAGCTAAAAGGCGTTGCCGCCTCTTGTGCCCACCCCAGCGGTGGGCTTTTTTTTTATGTACAGGAGGTACGGTATACCGAAAATGCAGGAGCATATTTTCGGTGATGTACAGGAGGTACGGTACACCGAAAATGCAGGAGCATATTTCCGGTGATGTACAGGAGGTACGGTACACCGAAAATGCAGGAGCATATTTTCGCTGAAACACAATAGTGCTGAAACTATTGCCGAACTCCTGTTAAAAACTAAAAACTGCACCATACTTCGTACCTATTCTGTTTAAACGAAAGGGAAAGCATCATGTTTTATCAGGTCAAAACCGGAGATACGTTAAACGCCATTGCCGCCAGTTATTATGGTGACAGCAGTAAAGCAAGCTGGATAGCCAGTCAGAATCAGTTGGCAAATGCCAATCAAATTTATCCGGGCCAACAACTAGAATTACCAGACTTAGCTGCAACAGAAACAACTTTAGTCAGCCCGGCTTTGCTGTCAGCCCTCTGCCCCACCTTAAGCAGCAGTGATTTACATAACTTTTGCACAGCCCTGGATCTGGATTTGCCTAAAGCTCAAATTACCCCACCTTTATGTGTGGCGCATTTTATGGCACAAACAGCCCATGAAAGTGCGGGCTTTTCTCAGCTTAGAGAGAACCTGAACTACAGTGCTTCAGCACTCACTTCTTTGTTTGCAAAATATTTTGTTGGCGTTGATGTCAATGAATACGCCCGCCAGCCGGAAAAAATCGCTAACCTTGTGTATGCCAACCGTATGGGTAATGGTGATGAACAAAGTGGCGATGGCTGGGCCTACAGAGGCCGGGGCATTATTCAACTGACGGGTAAAGCCAACTATCAGGCTTTTAGTCAGGACTGGGGTGTAGATGTGGTCAGCCAGCCAGATTTAGTGGCTACAGATCCTGTATTAGCAGTGGCTTCGGGTTGCTGGTATTGGCAAAAACACAATATTAATGCTGCAGCACAAAAGGACGACTTAACTAAAGTCACCAAACTGATTAACGGTGGTACCAACGGCATTGAGGACAGAGCGCATTTGCTCGGCATAGCTAAACAACAAATGGGACTCAATTAACCACTGCCTGTCCATTAGGTTGAAATACCCGCCCGGCTCTCTGCAATGAATAGAGAGGCTGAGCGGGCGACCATAAAGGTCGCCCCTTGTATTTCAATACCACTCAGGGAATAACGGGGATAAATTAAAACTCATCCGGTAGCTTTAACTTTTCAAACAAAATACCGGCCAAAGTGCGGTTGTTCACGTTCAGTTTGCGTAATATTGCCGACACATGCTGTTTGATGGTGGTTTCCTGCACCTGCATTTCAAAGGCAATTTGTTTATTCAGTAAACCATCAGCAATCATTTTCAGCACACGGAATTGCTGAGGTGTGAGTTGTTCCAGCCTGCGGGCAAAATCCTGATCAATCAGATCTCTGGCTTTTTCAACTTCGTTCACCAGCTCAGCTGGAACCCAGCTTTCTCCTGCCACTACTTGAGCCACAGCTTCAGATAACAAATCCAAAGGCGCAGATTTTGGAATATAAGCCGAAGCCCCCAGCTGCAGCGCCTGTTTAATCACAGCAGGATCTTCAATAGCAGACACCATTAAAATGGCAATATCAGGGTATTCGGTACGAAGCGAAGTTAAACCGGCAAAACCTTCGGCATCCGGCAATTTTAAATCCAGAAATATCAGTTCGGTATCGGGGTGTTGCAGTAATAAAGCCCATAACTGAGCCATGCTGTTGGCCTGCAGCAGCACAGCATCAGTGCCAAGAATTTGTTGGGAAGCCTGTGCCAGAGCGACACGGAATAACGGATGATCATCAGCAATAATTGCAATCATAACAGCGCAGTATCAACTCTTTAAAACCTCTTTGAAACATACTGAACCAGGGCTTTCGCCCCGGCAAGTAATTTTTAGCCTTCGTACTTGAAGCCGCAGCTTTGTTGACTGTGTGTTCTCGCCCCAGTCACATAGGTGAACTATGCTCCTGGGGTCTCAATCACTTGTCGCCTCGCTGCAACTCCAATTACTTTGGCTAATCTTTTACACCTTTAGCTGCTTAGAAACGATATCCCAAAGTTAAGCTGTAAGTTCTTGGGTCGCCGTAATAGGCCGTAATGGTTTGCTCACCCGCCAACAGCGGGAAGTTGTAACCTGCAATACGGGTTTCTTTATCACCTATATTGCGTACCTGAGCCGACAGATCCCAGTGACCATCGTTGGAGTACCAGGTCGCGCCAGCGTTAAAGATGGTGTAACCACCAAAATCCAGCACAGAAGGCACTTCAAAAATTTGAGTGTCAGCACGGTACGAACCCATGACGTTATACACAATCTCACCTATACCTGCACTTTGGCTGTACTTCAGACCTAAAGTAGCTGTCCATTCAGGTGTATTGGCAAAAGACCAGATATCAGACACGTCTGTGTCAGTTTGTGATACAGGGTCAAAAAATACCACTTCGTTAAACTTAGCGTCTGTGTAACCGAGAATACCGGTAAATTCTAAGTTACTGGTCAGCACAGAAATCATTTCAACTTCAAAACCGCGTATATCAGCACTGGCGGCGTTTAGCACCTGAGAAGCCACTGTGTTATTTACCGCACGCTGCACTGTCACCTGCATATCGTCATAGCTGGAACTAAAAGCAGCAGCATTTAAACGTATAGTGCGGTTATTCCATTCACTTTTAAAACCCACTTCAACAGTGTCTACAGTTTCTTCCTGATATGGATCGCCTGCATTCGGGTTCACGGACTGATTACCACGCATATCAAAGCCACCGGATTTAAAACCATCAGTGTACGAGCCATACCACATGAAGTTGTCGGAACTTTGATATTCAAAACCTAAACGGGGAGAGAAATGACTGAAGCTTTCGCTGCCGTCAAAATCAGACTGCACAGCAATGGGAGTGCCGTCAGCACGGGGCAATTTATACCCCAGATAAACAAAACGATACACATCAGCGTCTTTATCATCTTCGGTATAACGGCCACCTAAGGTAAAAGACAGTTTATCTGTGAACTGGTAACTGCCCTGCACATAAGCTGCCACGCTGTCCGTTTCTACACAACCACCGTTTTCAATAGTCAGGCCCAAACCTTGCACCAGCACAGTGCCAAAAGCACCACAGGCATCCCCTTTGAAATAATACAAACCTGATGCCATGGTCAGCTTATCACCGTTAAAGAGTAGCTGGAGCTCCTGCGACGTCTGTTCGTCTTCATAAAAGGCGGGGACGTCTAATGACGGCAATTCTGTGGCGTCAAAGTCGATATTGGTGTCTGTTACCCCCTCACGTTTAGCGGTAATGGATTTTAAGGTCCAGTGATCATTGACATCCCAGGCAATAGTCAGTGACTGACCTTCAGTTACCACAGAGTTATCCGCTGGCATACTGGTATTGGAATCAAAAACGCTTTCTGGTGGTGTATCGCCCGTCACTAAACTTGGTGTTAAACGATGACCACCTTTAGAGTTCGAATCATCTTCAGTGCGATCTGCTGCAAAACTGAAACGTAAATTGTCTGTGGCCTGATACTGCAAACTCACGCGACCAGACAGAATATCTTTATTGTAGTTTTCAGCGCCGGTATTGAGGTAAGTGCCAAAACCATCTCTGTTTAGGGTGGCTAAAGCAGCTCCAAAAAACAATTTGTCCGTTAATGCCGTCTGGCCTGCAATTTTGAAATCTTTTTGTCCATAGTTGCCCACAGTGCCACGTAAACTCAGCTCTGTATCACCACTTAAAGGTTTTGTGATGTATTTAACAGCGCCACCTATAGTGTTCCGTCCATACAAAGTGCCCTGAGGGCCACGTAAAACCTCAATACGTTCTACATCGTAGACGTCCAGAGCTGCACCTTGAGGGCGGGCCATATAGACGTCGTCAATATAAATACCAACCCCGGATTCAAAACCCCACAGTGGATCCTGCTGGCCTATACCACGGATATAAGCTGTTAAAGTACTGTTGGTGCCACGGGACACCTGCAAGGTGGTGTTGGGTGAATACGCCTGTACTGCAGTTATGTTTTCAATACCACGTTGAGCTAAAGCTTCAGCGCCTATAGAAGTCACAGCAACAGGCACCTGCTGCAGGTTTTCTGCAGTTTTACGGGCCGTGACCTGAATCACTTCCAGCGTCGCTTCTTCTTGTTCTGCATTGTCTTCGCTGGCCTGATCGGCCAAAGCCGGATTAAATAAAGCTGAGCCTATCAGCAGCGCTAATAAAGTCGGTTGGAATACAGTCTTCGTCTTCTTATTGTTATGGGCCATGTGCCTTCTCCTGCTAATTTGTCCAGTACCACTCTAGGCTGTCCTGCTGAAATGTTAAGCTGTACCTTAGTACTATAGCCGTCACAAACTACACTCAAGCACATGAAAACAAAAGAATTACTCAAGAAATCACTGTACAGACTGTACCTTAGTACTATGGTTTGCCGCCTTGCTTTACACCAGACTAAAGAAAAAACACAAGGTTGTTTCTATGCTGAGTTTATTTGGTCTGTTGGCGGGACTGGTGTTATTGATAGTGCTGACCATGCGTGGCGTGAATCTGTTTATTCTGGCACCGCTCTGCGCTTTGTTTGTCGCTTTATTTAATGGCATCCCATTTTGGCTGGCCGACAATCCAGCCAATTTTGTGCAGGGTTATATGTCAGGTTTTGCTGGTTTTGTCTCCAGCTGGTTTCTGATGTTTTTGTTAGGTGCACTTTTTGGCAAACTGATGGAGCACACCGGAGCGGCTGACGCAGTGGCGCTTGCCATTGTCAAACGTATTGGCAAACAAAGGGCGGTGTTGGCTGTGGTACTGGCCTGTGCTGTGTTGACTTATGGTGGTGTCAGTATTTTTGTGGTGGCCTTTTCAGCCTACCCCATGGCGGTGAGTTTATTTAAAGACGCCAACCTGCCACGGCGCTTTATTCCGGCCACTTTAGGTTTAGGTTCTGTCACTTTTACTATGACATCAGCAGGTTCGCCGGAAATTCAAAACTGGATCCCTATTCAATACCTGGGCACCAGCCCTTATGCTGGCTGGGAAGTCAGTATCATAGTCGCTATTTTTATGGCCATTATTGGCTACTGCTGGCTGATGAAGATGATCCAAAGTGCTGTGGCCAAAGGAGAAAAATTTGAGGGTCGCGAAGCGGACCCTGTAGTAGGTGACAAAGCTTTACCTCATCCAATGATGGGCATTTTGCCTTTGCTGGTGGTGTTAATTTTGTCTTACCTGCTGCACCATTCCATGCAACAAGCTGCGTTGATCGTAGCCCTGACAGGTGGTGTAACGACCTTGTATCTGCTGAACCGCAAGTTTTTAACCTCTTTGGGCCAGACCCTGGATCAAGGCGCCACAGGGGCTTTAATTGCCATAGGCAATACAGCTGCAGTGGTAGGTTTTGGTTCTGTCGCTAAGTTAACCCCTGCCTTTGCTGCTGTGGTTGAAACCATGACCCACTTGCCGGGTTCTGAACTAATAGGCGCAGCTGTTGCCGTTAGTATTATTGCCGGTTTAACAGGTTCAGCCTCTGGTGGTCAGGCCATAGCCTTGCCGGAAATAGCCCCTGTCTATTTAGAACGAGGCGTGGACGCCGAACAGTTGCACCGTGTGGTTGCTATTTCATCCGGCGCTTTAGACTCATTGCCGCACAATGGTTATGTGGTCACTACCATTCGTGCTATCTGTGGTGAAAGCCACCAAAATGCCTACTGGCCTGTGGCTGCTGTGACAGTAGTGGTGCCCACTTTGGGTGTAATAATGGCTATTTTCCTGTTTCAATGGCTCTGATCAAAGGCTTTTAAAAGGACAGACTGATGAAATTATGGCTTGGATTTATTTTACTTTTCAGCAGCTTTTTAGCTGCGACAGAGCTACCTTTAGTACAAAAAAAGCAGTTGGAGCTGGAAAAATTTACCACCCAAAGTGGCGTGGTGTTAAAACAGGTGAAAGCTGGTTGGGAAGCTTATGGCCAACTGAATGCCGATAAATCCAATGTCATTTTAATTACCCATTATTTTTCCGGCACTTCCCACGCCGCAGGCAAATACCGGGCTACAGATGCAGCACCCGGCTACTGGGATAAAATTATTGGCCCGGGCAAAGCCATAGATACCAATAAATTTTATGTACTGAGTGTCGATAGTCTGGCCAACCTGAATGCATTTTCACCTGATGTCATCACCACAGGTCCTGCCAGCATCAACCCAGACACAGGCAAAACTTATGGCTTAACTTTTCCGGTCGTGACCATTCGTGATTTTGTTGAAGTGCAAAAAGCTTTGCTGGATCAACTCGGCATTAAAAAACTCTATGCGGTGATTGGCCCTTCCATGGGTTCTTTTCAGGCTATTGAATGGGCCGTCAGTTATCCGGATAAAGTAGAACGTTTATTGCCAGTAATAGGCACAGCTTATATCGACAGTTTCAGTGCGGTACGGCTGGAGCGCTGGGCTCAGCCTATTAAACAGGACCTTGGGTGGAACCAAGGCACTTATCCCTTAACAGAACAACCTCAGGGTTTAACACGAGCTTTGGCTTATGTGATTCAGGATGCTTTGCACCCGGATCTATTTAACCAAAGCTACCCAACTCCTGCTTTGGATAAAGCCATTCATCAGGATATCCAGGCAGAATTACCAGCCTGGGAGCAATTAATAAAAGCGGCTACACAACGTTCAGCCCAAATGGACGCCAATTCGTTGTTGTACCTGGTCAGGGCTTCGCAGTTATGGCGCGCAGGTATGGGCGACAACTGGCAGCAAAAGCTAAAAAGCGTAAAAGCCAAAACCCTCTGGTTACCAGCTACAGGAGATTTATTGTTAACACCAGCTATGGCTAAACAGAGCAAAGATCAGATGCCCACTGCTTTGTATGAAGAAATTTCAGGCCAGGCCGGACATTTAGACGGGCTATTAAATATTCAAAGTAAAGCAGAACAAATACGGCTGTTTTTAGCTCAGTAAATTCTTCCATCACTCTTTCTATCCACCCTGTTGAGGTTTGCCTTCCTCTGGTTCAGCTAAAGCTTTTGCTTTAGCTGTTTTTTTTATGCAGCACTACTGCGATAACTACACAGGGGTTCTTTTAATTCTGGCGGATGAATGAGTTTATCCAAAGGGCTAACTGTGCCCGCGTAATGCTGACCAATCACATGAGTATAAATTTGAGTGGTTGCCACATAGTTATGCCCAAGCAATTCCTGCACAGTGCGTATGTCATAACCCGATTGCAATAAATGAGTGGCAAATGAATGACGAAATGTGTGGCAATTCACTTTTTTACGAATACCGCTGACAACGACAGCTGGCTGCAGCGTCTTTCTGATCACACTATCATGCAAATGATGCCTGCAAAGCACTCCTGTCAGCGGGTGAGCACAAAGACAAGTTGAAGGAAACAAATACATCCAACCTGCTTGTCGATATGCAGAAGGGTATTTCCGCCCCAACGCAAAGGGTAAAGATGGGCCAATGCCCTTCAGATTGTCTTGTTGTTGCAAAGCCAGAGCTTGTTCTATGCGTTGTTTCAGCATCGGCACCAAACTGAGACTAAGCAAAGTTTGCCTGTCTTTTCTTCCCTTGCCGTCTCTGACAGTAATAGATAAATGCTCCAGATCAACATCTTGTACACGCAGGCGTAAACACTCAGAAACCCTTAACCCGCTACCGTACAATAAAGACACTACAAGTAAAGGTAACCCCTTCAGGTGTTGCAATACTGCGGCAACTTCTGCAACAGATAACACGACAGGCAAGCTGCGTTGTTTCACAGCATGCTTAAACCCAAGCTCGCCCAACTCCAGTTTTAAAAACTTGTGGTACAAAAAGACTAACGCATTCAACGCTACTTTTTGAGTGTTCACAGCAACATGCCGCTGATTCGCCAGCCAGCTTAAAAAATTTTTGACCTCTTCAGCCCCCATCTGTTGTGGATGTTTTTTCTGGTGAAACAGAATAAAACTTTTTATCCAATACAAGTAGGAATGCTCTGTACGAATGCTATATCCCCTTAACCGAATGTCTTCAGATACAGCTTGTAAAAAAGCACTTTTAGCCATTTTGAGCCCACCATAAAGCATGTATATAAACACAGTATTATTTGTTTTTTTATAAAATCAAGCACGCTTTCTCTGAAACAGCAGGCACAGTTATTTGTTGCTGAACAGGGAAAAACAATCTAATTTAGAGGCTTAGGATGGCAAAGCAAATAAATAACAGGTAGCCAAAAGGAAATAACGTGCCAGCACGATTTTCCCTTGACCTGGATAAACCTTTTAAAAATAAACTTTGTGGATCAAATAATTAATCGCGGCATGCTAGCTGGTAGAACCAGGCAAAGCGTGCCAGCACAATATACAAATGTTAAGTATCAAAATGAACTACGACGAATATATCAAAGAAGTAGATAAGTTCTCAGATGATGAAGTGGTTGCTCGTTTGAGAAAACATCTGGCTGAATGGAAGCAAGATGATACCAATGTGATTAAGCTCGCTGATTCAATCGAGCATTGTTTCGGTAATTCCTGGATTGGTAGTGAAAAAATTCATAATCATCTCTATCGCCTTTGGTTACATTTCAAAACAGAAGCCATAACTGGTATCGGTGGTATGACCATAAACGAAAGACTGTATCGGTTTGGTCTATTTGATCGCTTTGATAGTGTGCAAACAGAGGCCGCCCAAAAGGTAATATATGCAAAGGTTTGTGCAAATACTTAACAAGCCGCGTCATTTGCAGCCTTCGGCTGCGGCGACGCTCACAAGTTCGCGCGCTTGCGCGGATCGTTATGTAGCACTATGAAATCAGCGTTATTTTTAACCTCAATATTTCTTTCACTCGTTTGTGTCGCAGGTGATGTGGAATTTATGGTTAGTAGTAACGAACAAGGAACTGTGCATTTAGTTACCGTGTTTGGTTCTGAGCTGTCAGAGGCAGACCTTACCAAACGGTGGAATGAGAAAGTCCAAAGCTTATGTCCCGCCGGGGTAATTAAAATTGAGCCAAGCGATAAACCTCTATTCAGGCCAAAGAGTTGTGGTGATGCTTTAGAGGTTATAGACGGTAAACAGAAGTGCGAGGAGATTCAGGCACATGTATTTGGTAAGGTCATCTGCAATGCTACATAACAAGGCGCATCACTCGCTCCCTTTGGTCGCTGGGACGTCAAACGCTAACGCGTTTTTCCGCCCGTGTGCTTTGCGTTAGTTTGCTAGGAGTAGATATGAGCACAAATGTATTGCTAAGCTTTGCCGCGGTTCTGAATGCAATAGTTGCTCTTTTGCATATTGGCTGTATCTATTATGGCGCAACATGGTATCGATTTATGGGTGCAGGTGAGGGAATGGCAACTCTTGCAGAAAGAGGTAGCATTCAGCCCACAATCATTACGTCTTTTATCGTATTGGTATTCTTAATATGGACGGCTTATGCACTTTCTGGCGCTGGCATTATTTCTCAGCTGCCTTTGCTCAAATGGGTATTATCGGCAATTACTGTAATCTATCTATTGAGGGGTGTAGCGGGCTTTTTCTTCTACAGCAATCCGCTCGGGCGAACCCCTGAATTTTGGTTGTGGAGTTCTGCTATATGTTTAACTTTAGGGCTTGTTCATCTGTTCGGGCTTAAGCAAGTTTGGGCGCAGATATGATAGTTCGCAAACTAACAAGCGCATCAAATCTGACGGTTCAAGCTGTCCGATTTTTTGCAAATAAATAAAGGGCGCAAAAAAGCGTCCAACATGCTCCGCAGTTTATGCGGGCGTTATGTGAGTTCGGAGTTCAAATGTTGAGTAAACATTTTAAAATTTTCATTCTCCCAATCTTATTTATATTGATTGCTGTCGAGCCGAATTTTTTTATTATTCCGTTTGATTATGTTTTTGATATCCACGACACTCATTTATCACTAGGTGGATGGTTATCGATATTAATTTTAATGTTGGCGGTGTTTTATGATTTTTTACTTTTTTTATATTGCCTAAAACACTCTGAAAAGAATAAATATCTAGTGCCGATATCTCTAATATTTTTGATTTCTCAGTTCCTTTTAAGTGGTTGGGAGTTAGGCTTTTGGAGATGAAAGCACATAACAAGTTTGTTAAGTTCGCCCAACAAGTTGGGCTGGGACGCGCAAAAGACGCGCGCCCCTTACAAAAACGTTATAAGCCATAGGATAGATCGGTGATGAAATCGTTAGTCGGGAAACTTGATGTACTCAGCGTTTTTATTGCATGGTTGCTTCTTATCGCTTTTTTTCTAGCACTGGGTTACGTTAAGTTTTTCTCTCCGCCGGAGTCTAGTGCGAGTCATTTGATATACATCTTCGGTGCGTTTTTTTGCGCCGTAGTTGTACATATTGTTTTGGCATTTTTTAATCGTTGCCCTCACTGCAATAAGTGTTTAACTGTTCAAGGGTTTAAATCGCCGCATCCAGCATCAAGTGGAGATTGGTCTAAAGTTGTTTGGCATTGGTTTTCAGGCTCAATCGTTTGTATTCATTGCGGTAATAGGGTCAACACAAATGGCTTATAACAAGTTGCTTAATTTCGTTCCGGCCACAAACAGCGTGGCCTCCACTGGACTGCCTACGCTACGCTGCGGCAGCCCATTAGCAAAGCGTTATATGGCAGCATAAGGAATCGTAAGACTTGTCTAAAAGTAAGAAATTTAAATTGCTTCTACTTGTTGAAATTGGGTTAATTATTGCCTTCAAATTTCAGGTCGTATCGTTTGA
>JAHKAA010000014.1 GCA_018825965.1 Gammaproteobacteria bacterium | reverse complement strand
GATCATCTGTTGGCTGACAGGCTATAGCGCTGCTGCATTGCAGCTGCAACTGGAACAGGGCGCTGATTTTAAAACCTTTTTTAATATGGCTCCTGCGATAAACCCCAATGTTGCTTTGATTAAAGGTCTGGTGTGTGGTGTCAGAGTTGAAGAGGTACAAAATCCCTTGATGCAAAAAATCCGCTATTTAGACAAGCTGATTGATGAGCTGGCGAAAGGAAAAACCATGCAGAAAATTCTGCGTTAATACACTGATGCTGCTTTGGCTTGTAAAGCCAGATCAGAAGCCTCTGCTTTATCCTCCTGCTACACCCTGAAAAGTATCACCTTGCATTTACATCTGTTCCTTATTGGGCTAGGCTGGTTTTCGTGTTTCTATCATTAAAACAATACACTGCATTAGCCGTACGCAGAAGCCTTAATCTATGAGCTCAGTGAAAGGAATAGTCTTATGAGTCAGCTGTTTTCTTCGTCAGAACCCGAATCAGAAATTGTCAGTGCCGCTATTTATCCGCCTATAGGGGTGATGAGGGTGGGCAATAGCCCAAATGAGTTTTTTATCGGGCCTGAGGTGAATCAACCTATAGCCCAAAGCCCTGCCTTTTATCGGGATGCAACAGGGGCGCTAAAACGCCAGGCGGCGCGTTTCCGGGTTTATGGTTTGGATGCCTCTGGTCAGGTAGTAAAAGAATTAACTGCCAACAATGCCACTATAGAGTGGAGTGCACGGCTGGCGAATCAAAAAGCCTCCTGGTATGAGTTTCAATTGGCGCTGGATATTCCTGAAGCGGCAGAAGCCGATCCTTCACTGTTGCGTAATGCTTTGGTTAAAGATCGCAGCACTTTATTAATAGATGGTGGCGCCAATACGGTGTCTGGCAAAAAGGTGGATGGCAGCAGCACTAAGTTTGTTGGCACTTTTACCGGTGTTTCTGTGTATTTGGGCGAGATGCGTACCGATGACGAAGGGCGTTTACTGATGTTGGGTGGTCATGGCAAGTCAGCCAACCCTGAAGGTAAACCTGCCATTACCTTTGGTAACAATGAAGGTTGGTATGACGATACCTCTGACGGTCCTGTCACAGCGAAAGTGCACTACGGGGGGAAAACTCTGCCCGTCAAACCAGCATGGGTAGTCTGCGCGCCACCTGACTATGCCCCTATGCAAAAGTCGGTTCGCACTATGTGGGATCTGATGCGGGATATAGCTGTTGAAGCTGGGCAGTTGCCTCTGCCGGGACGTCCGTCTTTTACTGATGATATTTTGCCCATTTTTCAGCGTTTAACCGATCTGCAATGGGTGAACGCCGGTTATGCAGCAGGTTTTGGCTGGAACAGCGCTTTTGATTTTACCTCCGAAGAGTGGCTGAAGCGGTTGTCTGATCCATCCAGCACCTGGCAGGAAGCGCGTCGCACTCTGGCGCATAATTTCCGTTCACTGGATACTGCGTTCAGCACACCAAATGGCCAGAGCAATACCCAAAGCTGGGATCCGAGTTTCGCCGCCGCTTCACCGCAATTGTGGCCCTGGTTATATGGTGATGCGATGAGCGTCAGCGCCACGGCTTCACCGCGCCAGTTTGTATCTTTAACTTCGTTGCAGTTGCGTGCTTTAGCCGACTGGGTGAACGGCAATTTTATTGCCGATTATGAACCCCATAAGCTGCCGCCTCAACTTCTGGAGCAAGTGCCGCTTTGTGAGCAACCTGATATGTTAACTCGTGCAGCTATGGAGTTTTGTCTGGCTGATGCCTTTCATCCCGGTTGTGAAATGACCTGGCCTATGCGTACTGCCGGTATGTATTCTGAAGCTTTTCGCTTGCGCCATGCTGAAGATACAGCGCCCACTCATGGCATCAATTATGGACCTGAAATGACATCGCAAATTGCATTACAAATCAACGGTCCTATCCGCAGTGGTCAGGTGGCCGGTGGTATTACCCGCTGGATGGCTATTCCATGGCAAACCGACACCGCCAGTTGCCGTGATGGGTATAACCTGGCTTATGACCCTTATTTACCCACCTTCTGGCCAGCCCGTGTGCCCAACAATATGCTGAATCAGGCCAATTACGCCAAAGTGATTAACGAAACTTTACCCTTGCCTGAACGTCAGCAGGCCTTTAATGAGCGTGAGTTCTGGCTGGATGATTTACCTATAGGCCCATCCACCGACTATATAGCGCAAATTAACAGCATGATTGATCATTTTGCTGATCTGGCTGTGGTATTGCCACAAAGCAAAGCGGGCGTCAGCCATTTCCCGACCGTGATGCAAGTGGGGATGACACCGGATAAACCCCTGCAGTTGTTAAAAGCCAAAGCAGATAAGCAAGAGGATTTAAAAGCAGTACCACCACAGCAACGCAGACCTGATCTGAGTCAGACTGACAAAGCCAACAGATTACGCAAGCGCTAAGCGGGCGAAGCAGGGAAGGGATCAAGACATGGATGATACCAGGCTGGTCAATAAAACACAGATAGTGGTGTTAGGTGCAGGTATAGGCGGCTGTATTGCCGCCCTTGCATTAGCGCCATTTTATTCAGTGGTGCTGGTGGATCTGCACTCTGTACCAAAAGAAAGGGTAGGTGAATGTCTGGCTCCCGCCGCAGGACGTATTTTGCATAAACTCAGGCTGTCGGAGCTGTTAAATGACGGTCATTTAACCTCTCACGGCCTGTTGTCTTATTGGGGCACTGAAACTCCTACACTGGTGGATCACCTCGCCAATCCTGATGGCCATGGCTGGCATCTGGATCGGCAATTGTTTGAACAGCAATTACGTGACGTTGTACAAATGCGGGGTGTGTCTTGTCTTTGGCCTGCCCGTTTTGTCAAAAGTGAACAAACACCGGACGGTTGGTGTGTTGAATTGCAGCATAACTCGCAGCAGACAGAGGTTCATTGCCAACTGGTGATTGATGCCACAGGTCGTCATAGTAGTTTTGCCAGGGCGCTGGGGCAAAGCAGACAGAACTTTGATCAGCAGTTGTCGGTCTGGCTGACGGCTGCAGTAAAAGTTCGTAAGCATATCAGTGTGTTAAGTTCAGTATCAGAGGGCTGGTGGTACAGCGCGCCTTTACCTAAGTTACCTTTTGAGCCTGCTCTGCAGGCACAAGCCGATTTCACCGGAACTGCGATTCAGGCCAGGCTTTTTGCTTTACAAATCCAGGCCAGTCAACTGGACAAAAACTTAAGCCAGTGCAGCCGTACCTTTTTAAAAGCCGCAGCCGAAGCGCCTGGCCTTGGTACTTTAGTGCAACAGATCATTCCGGGCACAGAGCAGCTGCATGCTGTGGTTGCAGCTAATTCGTCAAAACTATCTCAAGGCTGCGGCGAAGGCTGGTTTGCCATTGGTGATGCGGCTCTGAGTTTTGACCCACTATCTTCACAAGGCATCTTTAATGCGATGGCAACGGCCATGCAACTGGCTGAATTGCTGATTGAACATGGATTGCACTATCACAAAACATCTGCTTTGTATCAGGCGCAACTGGACAGCATCTGGCAACATTATCTGGATCACAAAAAACGCTTTTATGAAGTGGTGGAATAACGCAGAGCTGGTGTTGAAGTATGGGTATAAGTCAAACCAATGAATGTTTACGATCAATCCGTTAGAATCTGGCCAACTCATTAAAAGCACTGATGCTAAGAATTTTTTATGGCCTTTAAACTCTTCACTACTAACTATAGGTTTTTATGTACTCTTACCTGTATTGCCTTGTTAACCGCCTGTCAGAATGTTCTGGACAGTACTATAACGCTGGACTCAGATTTTGAAAAAAACAGCAGCAGATATGAGCTGAAAAAACCAGCATGGCAATTCACTGAAAAGGCGTATCAACAACAACTTGGACCATTCAGTATTGCATCGACCCAGGTGAGTTGGCAAAACACCACTCAATCCAGCCCTGGCCTGATGAGTTCAGGCATCCCTGGTCAGCAACAGCAGCCAAAGAGCTTGTTCAACTTTATTCTGGACGATCTGACTGACAACCAAAGTGATTTTGTGAAGCAAATGGAAGAGACGGGCAAACGCGATTTTGCCTTTGATGTCAACTTTGCAGGACAAACTTTGGTGCAAACTCACTGCCGTATTATGTACTTAAATGCGGTGACCGAATTTCGTAATTCTGAAAACTCAGAGCAAGTGGTTTCTACTGATCAGCAACGAGAGCATAGTTACCTGGGGTGCAGTTTGAACACGACCAGTCAAAACTGGCAATTAGTAGTGGAAACAAAACACAATGCTCAGGCACGTATGCAACTACGATCGGACAGGCAAAGCGTTCAGATCAACGCTGTGACCGATCGACTGGAGCTGATCAATAATCAATGGGTCCAGGGCCCGGGTTGGGGTCGGCAAATCACAGGCGTTATTATCAGTGCCAATCAACTGCAACAGGCCGCTTTAGCTTTTGAGGGCAAAGTGCCACGACTTTGGGTTCACCAGCAGGCCACTGATGCGGATCAAGCTTTGATGATAGCCGCAACTTACAGCCTATTGATGTACGATTGGCTGGATAAAGAGTGGCGCTAAAACAAAAATGATCCGATCGGGTGGTTTTTTTATCGCTAGATCAATGTGACTCATTTCAACATTTTTGCTTCCTTAAGTTTTCTTTAAGCTTGTTGCCGCACACTGCCTGCTAAATCGGTATGCAGGAGTGTGCTTATGTTGTCTTCTTATCAGTTCGACCCCTCTGTAGCTGTCACTGTGTCAGTACCGGACACCAAGGCACAGTTGCAGTTAGTAAAAGCCTCAGACATGCAGCGTGTTTCTATTGAGCAGTTTATTGCCTCAGGTTTTGCTAAAGCCTATCAGGCCGATGTGCATAAATTTATGCCAAATCTTTTAGGCGTAAGCAGAGCGGGTGAATGGCAGGCTGTGCTTGGATTGCGTTGTGCTGCTCAGACAGATTTATTTATCGAACACTACTTACCCGCTCCTGTAGAGCAGTTGCTGGCCACTTATGGCATGCAGGCTGAACGTTCTCAACTGATTGAAATTGGTCATTTATATGCATCCAACAGACAGAGCTTATTGCAGTTGTTTGTACTGATGGCTTATGCACTCGATCAGCTAAATTACCGTTATTTGCTCTGTGCAGCTACCTCTGTGGTGCGGGGCATTTTAAGTCGTCATGGCATTGAACTGACAGAGCTTGGCGAAGCAAAAGCAGAAGCCTTAGGTGAAGAGGCTGCCAGTTGGGGCAGTTATTACGACACCAATCCAAAAGTTTGTGTGATGGATTTGGCCGCTGTGACCCGTCTTATTCATAGCGATGAAAAATTAACAGCTTTAGCCCATCAGCACTGGCCGCAGTTGCATCAGTTAGTGGCTCGTTTACCAAAAGGAGACTGCTGATGCGTATTGAGTTACCAAAGACTGCTATTTTGCGCGATTTAGCGACAGGTATGGCTTATTCACAAGCTCAAATCAAAAAGAAAATGGCGATATGGCAGGAACTATTGCTGGGATATGGCGCACAGCGTATCGCCTTGGCGGCCAATAGTAGTGCTCAGTGGGCCTTGCTGGATTTAGCTTGTCTGGATGCGGATTTACTCCTGGTGCCGCTGCCTACTTATTTATCTGAAAGCCAGCTTGCCCATGTCATGACACAGCTGGAACCTGATTTTTACATTTCAGACAAAGAGCAAGACGCGGCAGAATTTACCTTGCTGGAACAAGTGGGTGATTTATTGTTGTATCGGCGCGAGTTACAAAGCCCTGGCGCTGTGATTCCTGCCACTTGTCAGAAAATTACCTTTACCTCGGGCTCTACAGGGCAGCCAAAAGGTGTCTGTTTATCGGCGCAAAGTCAGCTTGATGTAGCGCACAGTCTGCTGGAACGCATCAACCAAGACGCGCCTAAGCATCTGTGTTTATTGCCTTTAAGCACTTTACTGGAAAATATCGCTGGTATTTATGCACCTTTATTGGCAGGCGGTGAAGTGTCGATAGCTCCGGACTTTTTGCGTGGTTTTAGCGGTAGTCAACTGACTAATCCACAAGCTTTGCTGGCGCTAATCAGCAGCACAGCACCCAAAAGCCTGATTTTAGTGCCTGAACTACTGCAATTACTGGTGATGGCACGCGCTCAAGGCTGGCAAGCACCAGAATCATTGGAGTTTATTGCTGTCGGTGGGGCTCATGTATCAGTGGCTTTATTGCAACAGGCGGCACGTTTGGGTTTACCTGTATATCAGGGCTATGGCCTGAGCGAATGTGCTTCTGTGGTGGCCTTATCCAGTGTAGATGCACGCCAAAGCACTGCGACAGAGCTGGAATTAGTGGGCCTGCCTTTGGCCCATCGCGATATTGAAATCATCGATGGTGAAATTGTGGTGAATCAGTCATTTCTTGGTTATTTAGGCGATGCGGCGTCTCGAAGCGACAAAGTCTTTACCGGCGATTTAGGTGAACTGGATGCACAAGGCCGGTTACGTATTTTAGGTCGTCGTAAAAACCTACTGATCTCAAGCCTGGGTCGCAATATTTCACCTGAATGGCCAGAGGCATTATTAACTCAAAGTGGTTTGATCCGTCAGGCCGTGCTGGTGGGCGATGCTCAACCATATTGTGCTGCCTTGTTGTATCTGGCGGATCTCAAAGCGGTAGCACAGTTGCCCGCTTATCTGGCGCAGGTTAACCAACAGTTACCGGATTATGCCCAAATCAAAGCTTATCAGTTGTTAACTCACCCTTTGTCTGTGGCCGACGGCACTTTAACAGCCAATGGCCGGCCACGCCGTGCTGAAGTGTTCAAAAAATACCAAAGCGAAATCAATGATTTATTTGTTTCTAATGATCTAACTGGAGGATCCTATGAGTTTTTATCAGACGCTGGTTAACGCCACCGAACAAGAGCGTGCTTATTTACTGGACGCTCCGATGATCCGCCGTACTTTTGCCGGGGATTTTACCTTGGATCACTACGTGGCTTTTCTTACTCAGGCCTATCATCACGTCAAACATACAGTACCGCTGTTGATGTCTGTTGGGGCCCTGTTACCTGAGTCCAAAGAATGGTTACGTGAAGCTGTGGCTGAATACATTGAAGAAGAATTAGGCCATCAGGAATGGGTATTAAACGATATAGCAGCTTGTGGTTATGACAAAGAGCAGGCCCGTGCCAGTACACCGGCTTTTGCCACTGAGCTGATGGTGTCTTATGCCTATGATTCGGTGCGCCGTGTTAATCCATTGTGCTTTTTTGGCATGGTGCTGGTGCTGGAAGGCACGTCCATCGCTTTAGCAGAGCAGGCTGCAAGCAAAATAGCCGGTACTTTGCAGTTACCACCTAAAGCTTTTAGCTATCTGAACTCCCATGGTGTTTTGGATCAAGACCATATCAAGTTCTTTGAAAGCCTGATGGATAAGATCACGGACCTGGCCGATCAGACGCTGATTATCCATAGCGCTAAACGTTTTTTCCACTTATACGGTGACGTATTTCGTAGTCTGGAACAACCGCATGGCCTGACGAAAAAAGTGCAGGTAGTGGAGGCCATAGCATGAGCGGGTTAGCAGGCAAAACTGTGCTGCTGACAGGGGCTACGGGTGGTATAGGCGCAGAAGTCGCCAGACAGTTAAGCACCGGGGGCGCACGGTTGATTTTAACTGGCCGTTCCGTTGAAAAGCTGCGAGCGCTGCAAAACCAGTTGGCTGCAGAAAGCTTGATCTACTGCTGCGATTTAACCAGCACTGAAGAGCAACAGGGCTTACTGCAGTTTTGTCAGCAACAGGGGGGCATTGATGTGCTGATTAACAACGCGGGGATCAGTCAGTTTGGTTTATGTCAGCAGCAGCAATTTAGCGACCTGGTCAGCATTAATCTGTTGGTGCCTATGCAGCTATGCCAGCTTTTTCTACCCATGCTGCGTAAGCAGAAAGGCCAAATCCTCAATGTCGGATCTGCCTTTGGCAGTATTGGCCATCCTGGTTTTACCGGCTATTGCGCCACCAAGTTTGGTTTACGAGGTTTTACCGAAGCCCTGCAGCGTGAGCTGGCTGATAGTGGCATACAGGTGAAGTATTTTGCACCACGAGCGACAGAAACCGCTATTAACTCCAGCGATGTAGTACAGCTCAATCAACAGCTTGGCAACAGTATGGATAGCCCTAAGTGGGTGGCAGAGCAGTTGGTTAAACAGTTGAAGTCGAACGAGCTGCGCCGTTTTCTCGGTTGGCCTGAACGGATTTTTGTCCGCCTGAACGCTCTGTTCCCGGCACTGGTGGATAGGGGGTTAAAAAGTAAATTAACACTGATCGAATTAATGGCAGTGGGCAAAAACCACTAACGAGGTAGATATGAATAACGTCTTTAAAAAATTAGTTTTAATTCCAGCTTTATTTTTAGTTCAGGTGGCACAGGCTGATGTACTGCAGGATATTAAACCTTTGCAGGACCGCTGGGCTGAAGTGAATTACGCAATGAGCGAAGAGCAGAAAGAAAAAGCTTTTCCAGAGCTGGTCAAACAAGCCAATGAGGTGGTTGCTGCTAATCCGGATAAAGCCGAAGCATTGATTTGGCGTGGCATTATTAAATCCAGTTATGCCGGTGTAAAAGGTGGGTTGGGTGCTATGTCGCTGGCGGAAGAGTCCAAAGCTGACCTGGAAGCTGCGCTTAAAATTGACAGTCAGGCCTTACAAGGTTCGGCTTACACTAGTTTAGGTGTGCTGTACTACAAAGTACCAGGCTGGCCTATTGGTTTTGGCAGTGACAAAAATGCCAAAAAAATGCTGGAAAAAGCGTTGAGCATTAATCCTCAAGGTATTGATCCTAATTATTTTTATGCAGAATTTTTAACAGAAGAGCGCGACTATAAAGCAGCCATGAGTTACATTGAAAAGGCAAAACAGGCTGCACCTCGTCCTGATCGTCCAACTGCCGATCAAGGCCGGTTGCAGGAAATCGCTGCGCTGGAAGCCAAAGTAGCGAAAAAGCTAAAACGTTAATCTACAAAACGTGTAGGGGCGGGGCTTGCCCCCGCCCGTCTCAAACCACAATCAGATGCTGTTTAGGGCTTTATCCCCCTTTGTATTCAAGTGAGAAAGGTATTCGATGAGACTATTGCTGGTCGAAGACGACTTAGATTTAGCCAAAGGCCTGGTGCTGGCGTTGTCCAGTCAGGGTTTTGTGGTCAATCACGTAAGTACAGGTCAAGATGCCTTAAGCAGCATCAAAGCCAAAGACTGCGATGCCGTGATCCTCGATTTAGGTCTGCCTGATATGGACGGTCTGGTGGTATTAAAACAAAGCCGTCAGAAAGACTCTCATTTGCCTGTATTGGTGCTGACTGCCCGTGATGGGATAGATGACAGGATCCGTGGCCTGGATTTAGGTGCAGACGATTATCTGGTGAAGCCTTTTGCTATGCCTGAATTATTTGCCCGTTTACGGGTGATTGAGCGGCGGCTTGGCACAGCGGCTACGCATTTAATTAAACTACAACAGGTTGAACTGGACACCAGCGCGCACTTGGTGCGGGTTGAAGGGGAAGCTGCAACTTTGTCACGCCGCGAATATATGTTACTTAAAGAATTGATGGAGTCGGCTGGACGGATAAAAACCCGCGAGCAGCTTGAAGCCAGTTTGTACGCCTGGGGTGAAGAAGTAGCCAGCAACGCGCTGGAAGTGCATATCTCCAATTTACGTAAAAAGTTGCCAAAAGACTTTATTAAAACCCTGCGTGGCGTGGGTTACAGTGTGAGTTCAACCTAATCATATGAGATCCTTACGCCGCTATTTAGTGACAGTGCTGATCGCGCTTTTTACGCTGATAAGTTTTGTTGCGGCTTTGCAAAGCTATAAACAAAGCGCCATCAGGGCCGAAGCTTTGTTTGATCAGGATTTGCAGATATTGGCGTCCAGTTTGTCGCAGCAGTATCAGGCCGGTTCAGAGCAAGAGCTGGGGTTGGCGCTGCAAGTCTGGCAAAAAGGCGAGTTGGTGTATCGCAGCGCTTTGGCGCCACAAACAAGCATGTCAGATGCCGAAGGTTTTAGTGAGCATAATTTTGCCGGTAAAAGATGGCGGGTGTTTCGTCAGACGCCCACTGATGTGCTGACTGTGATAGTGGCACAACCGCTAAAACAGCGGCAGCAACTGGCGGATGAAGTGATCACAGCCTCTATTTATCCTGTTGTGCTGAGTTTACCGCTGCAAGCCTTATTAATATGGCTGGTGGTGAGTAAAGCCTTGTCGCCTATAAAACGTTTCTCTGCTCAGCTGTCGTCAAAAAAAGCCAATGATTTAAGCCCGGTCGAGTTGGACCAGGTGCCGGCAGAACTGGACCAGATGCTGAAAACCACTAATCAGTTATTTGCCCGTTTAGCCGATGCCTTTGAACGGGAAAAACGTTTTGCCTCTGATGTAGCGCACGAACTACGTACCCCTTTAAGCGTATTGCAGGTGAATTTACACAATGCATCGCAGCAGTGGCAGCGATCAAACATCAGCGACCCTGAAGGTTCCATGTTGGCTTTGCAGACTGGCGTTGAGCGCATGAGTGCGCTGATCGAACAAATTATGCTGTTAAACCGTACCAACCCTGAGCATTTTCAGGCCCGCACTGAACAGCTGGATCTTGCGGGGTTATGCCGTCAGGTAGTGGCCGACTGGTATCCACAAATTGAGAAAAAGCAGCAACAAATTGAGCTGTTGGGTCTTGAGCATTTGTCACTGAAAGGGGATGCTTTTGCTTTGCGTTTATTAGTCAGTAATCTGGTCGGCAATGCCAGTAAATACACTCAGGCGGGCGGTTCTATCCAGCTCGAGTTATGTATTGAACAACAACATGCGCTGTTAGTAGTGCAGGATAATGGCCCAGGTATAGCGGCGGAAGAATACAACAGGGTATTTGACCGCTTTTATCGGATAGGAGGTGACCGGCATCAATCCGGCACTCTGGGTTCAGGTTTGGGCCTGGCTATAGTAAGGGATATAGTAGTTTTGCATCAGGGCCAGATCCGCCTTGGAGCCTCTGATTTTAGCAGCGGATTAAAAGTGACAGTGGAACTGCCGCTTTGAAAAACAAAAAATTGAACAGCAAAAAGTTAAGAAAAAACAATAAAACGGCATTGCCCGTTGCAGCATTGTTAGTACTGACTCTGCCTGTTGTCGCAGAGCAAAAAGTATTTGAGCTACAGATTAAAGATCATCTGTTTCAACCCTCAGTGCTGTACGTACCAGCCGGTGAAAAAGTGAAGCTGCTGGTGCTGAATCAGGACCCGTCGCCTGAAGAATTTGAAAGTTTTAGCTTAAACCGCGAAAAAGTGATTTTAGGCAAAGGCAAAGCGACTTTGTTTGTGGGGCCGCTCAAACCTGGCCGTTATGAGTTTTTTGGTGAATACAACCCGGACAGCGCGCAGGGCGTGTTAATAGCCCTGCCTGAAGCTGAGTGGCAACAGCATAAGGCCAATCATGCTTATTAATACGGTGCTGATGTTTTTACGCGAATTATTGCCGCTCTGTTTGCTACTGGCGACTTTGCTGGTATGGCACAGAAGCGTCTGGCGTAGTTTTGCTTTGTATTTTGTGTTGCCCTCAGTGCTGATGCTAAGCCTTATCAGCCTTAAGATGGTATGGATTTCAGAGCAACTGGATGGTCTTGGGTTGGAGCTTTTATACAGTTTTTTATATCTGAGCTGTTTTGTGTTGCTCTGTTTGTCGGCGCTGAAAGCTCAGTGGGCGCCGTTGAGTTCAGCTATTGCTGCTGCTTGTTTGTTCAGTATCAGCGGCAGTAACTTATTGTTATATACCTGGTTGCCAACACAAACAGAAAACACACCCGCTGATTTGGTGTTGGGTTCAGCTTTGGGAGTTGGCATAGGGGTCAGCATAGCTGTGCTTTGGTATTACCTGCTGACCGAGCTGAAACAGTGGCGTATCCATAGTTTTGCCTTGTTATTGTCTTTGTTAGGCGCTCGTCAGGTGATGATGGCATCAGCCATATTGATTCAATCTGATTGGCTCCCCGCAGGGCCACAGCTGTGGCAAACCGAACAGCTGTTGTCGGAGCAATCTGAATTGGGTTTCTTTTTGCAGGCGCTGATGGGCTACGAAGCTACACCCAGCCTGTTTCAAGTTCTGTTGTATTTGCTGTGTTTTGCGGTGTTGTTCTGGTGTTGCAGCTTGATGGAGAAAAAAAGATGAAGCTTTACAGCAAAAAAGCGGTGGTGAAGGCTTTGTGTTTGGTTTGTCTGTGCAGCAGCGCTTCAGCTTTGGCGGATGGGCGTGTGGTCGACAAGGTCTATCATCCTTATGTACAGCCGCTGGAGCGTGAATTTGAGTACCGCTACTTTTACCAGCGTCAGGCCGATCATCCAGATAATAATACGATGGGGCAAAAACTGGGTTACGGTTTCTCTGTCGCTGAACGTGTAGCTTTGGAAATTTATGTCATCGCAGATCGCATCAGCCCTGAAGATTACAAATTAACAGGTTATGAGCTGGAGCTGCGCTGGATGCTGACAGAGCAGGGCCAGTACAGCGCCGACTGGGGTATGTTGTTTGAACTGGAGCGACAAAATAATCAGGACAACTACGAATTCACCACCGGGCTATTAATGGAAAAAGAATTCGGCCCAACCAGCCTGACCTTAAATGCCTTGGCCGTCTACGAATGGGGCCAGACACTGGACGCCGAATGGGAAGGCGAATTCCGCGCTCAATACCGTTACCGCTGGTTACCCGCAGTACAGCCTGCTATTGAGTTGTATGCCGGCGAAAACTACAAAGGCGCAGGCCCAAGCTTAATGGGCGTGCATAAGTTTGATAAACAAAAGCAGCTGAAATGGGAGCTGGCGGTAATAGTTGCCATCGACAACAACACAGTAGACCGCACCTTACGTTTTGCGCTGGAGTATGAGTTTTAGTGGTCGATGGATCTTGTTGCTGCGTAGGTTGCACTCGCCACAAAGTGGCAGTGCAACAGGGGTATGAAGCGGATATATTCTCTGGTTAGATTTTAGTTTTTTATTCATTTCTGCTTTTTAGTAGCAAGTCACCTCACAGCGTAAAGAGCATGGTCTGTGCAGACGACCACAAGCACAGTGGTTGAAATGCCTGGCCTCTAATAACGATCAAAATTCTCCCTCTTAAGCCTCCCTTAAGTATCCACTTTTATGCTGGCCTCAATTAAAACCGAGGTCTCTTTATGTCTGCTGTAACCGCCGAAAAACCGTCTTTCTTTTCAAATCTGTTTTGCTTAGGCCCTTATCGTTATTTGATCCGTACTGCGGTGCTGGGGCTGGTGCTGTTGAGTCTGAGCAGGCTGGCTTTGGTGATGTGGCAATACGACAGAGTGGTGCAGACTGATGTGCTGATGCAGTTGTTTGTGCAAGGCCTGCGCGCCGATATTATCGTTGTTTGTTTACTCTTGGTGCTGCCTGTTCTGCTTCTTCCGCTGGCATCAGTGCGTGGTTTAGGCAAGCTCTGGTTTCAGTTTAGTTATCTGTGGTGCCTGAGTGCTTTGGTACTGCTGGTATTTATGGAACTGGCATCACCAGCCTTTATTCTGCAATACGATGTGCGGCCGAACCGGCTTTTTGTTGAGTATCTGAAATACCCAAAAGAAGTGTTGTCGACTTTATGGTTTGGTTTTCGTTTGCCTTTAGTTTTGGGTGTTGTTGCGACTTTGGTTTTGACCTGGTTGATGCGGCTACTCTTTCGCTCTGGCAAATGCAGCCTGATTAGCTGGTCTGTTGGTAAAACTGTTGGGCTTTGGTGTCTGGCGCTTGTACTGCTTTTTGCTGGTATTCGTTCTACCACCGACCACAGGCCTGCTAATCCGGCATTATTTGCTATCACTTCGGACGCTATGGTCAATTCGTTGGTATTAAGTTCAGCCTATTCAGTGTTGTATGCTTTGTATAACCTGAAGCATGAAGCGCGCTCCAGTGAGATCTATGGCAAATTACCGACAGAACAAATGCTGAAACAAAGTCTGGATTGGCCCTGGTTAAAATCCTATCAGTTTGCGAACCCCAATTACCCCACAGCGCATTGGCAACAGGCAGTGATCAAACGTGAGAAACCACTGAATCTGGTGATCGTACTGCAGGAAAGTCTGGGCGCTACTTTTGTACAATCTTTAGGTGGTTTGGCCGTCACACCAGAGCTTGAAAAGTTAAAGCAGCAGGGCCTCTGGTTTGAACATTTGTATGCCACAGGCACCCGTTCTGTGCGGGGTATTGAAGCTGTAGTGGCTGGTTTTCCACCAACACCAGCGCAAAGCACGGTGAAGTTATCCAATAGCCAGCAGCATTTCACTACCCTTGCTTCTATTCTGAAATCTGCGGGTTACCGCACCCAGTTTGTGTATGGTGGTGAAGCGCATTTTGACAATATGCGTAGCTTTTTCACCGGCAATGGTGTCGATCAAATTGTGGATCAAAGTCAGATGCAGAACCCTGTGTTTACCGGCAGTTGGGGGGCCAGTGATGAGGACCTGTTTAACACAGCGCATCAGCAATTACAGGCCTTGCATCGGCAGGGAAAGCCCTTTTTTAGCCTGATTTTCACCTCCAGCAATCATGAGCCTTTTGAGTTTCCGGATGACCGGATCGATTTATACGAAGATCCAAAAAATACAGTCAATAATGCAGTGAAATATGCCGACTGGGCCATGGGACAGTTTTTTGAAAAGGCTAAAAAAAGCGACTATTGGCAGGATACTTTGTTTTTGGTTGTGGCTGATCATGACAGCAGAATATATGGCGATAGCTTGATCCCGGTTGACAAGTTTCATATCCCCGGGCTGATTTTAGGAGCTGATACAAAGCCAGAACTGCTGAAACCCCTCGCCAGCCAGATAGATTTAGCGCCAACTTTATTGTCTATGATGGGCATATCCAGCTGTCATACCATGACAGGCCGTGATTTTATGCTGGATAAAACCAGCCCAGGCCGCGCTTTATTGCAGTTTGAAAACTACTTTGCGTTGATGCAACAAAAGCCACAGCAACAAGAGTTGGTGATTTTAAAACCTGATGGAGCAAGTGTCGCTGGTTTTTATCAGTCAGAGCAGAAAAAACTTCATTTAAGCGCTGAGGCTGTGTCGTTTGCAGATAAAAATAAAGCTTTGGCTTTGGTGCAGTTACCTTCGTATTTATACAGAGAACAGAAAAACTTTAGCGAGGCCAGTTGTATATGAAGGTGATTGTAGAGTGACGCATTGCCGCTTTACGTCGAATGTATTCTCCGGATAAAGGTTGTAGGGTGGACTCGCCGCAGGCAGTCCGCCATAAGCTGGTGCAGGCATGTTGCATTTTGCCTGAGCCGGAGTACTCTGCTCTACATCTTGTTTAGCTCAGGAAACAGCATGAACCGTAAATTATTTATCAACTTAGCCGCCATTGATCTAAAAGTCTCCACTGACTTTTTTCTTCAGCTGGGTTTTGGTGTTAAGCCGCAATTCAGTGACGATACCGCCAGTTGTATTGTGCTGAGTGATGACTTGTACCTGATGCTTCTGACCAAAGAGAAGTTTGCGTCTTTTAGCCCTCATCCTTTAATTGACAGCCATCAGCAGACGCAGGTGCTGAACTGCTTAAGTTGCCACAGCAAGGTTGAAGTGGATGAGTTGGTGCAAAAAGCCGTCAAAGCCGGTGGCAGAACTTACAACCAGCCGCAGGAGCATGATTTTATGTATGCCCATGGTTTTCAGGATTTAGATGGTCATGTCTGGGAGTTGGTGTATATGCCGATGTTGGGCTAGTAGTTGCCATTTAAAATCTGTAGGGCTGGGCTAGACTAACAACTACCGAAACTGATCAGGCATTGTTATGGCTCAGGTTGCAGTCAATTTAGTCCCTGTATGTTGTTACGAAGAAGATGAAGGCCACAAATGTACCGAACCCGCAGGTTCATCTGGCCTTTGTTATTGGCATGACCCCACCCAGTGTAAAAAAGCAGAAGATTGCAGCGCTTTAGAAGCTTATGCCCGTAATGGGGGGCAGATGCGGGGCATTTCTTTGCGTCGCGCCGATATGCCTGGTTTAAATTTGGCTGCAGGTCCTTCAGAGTCAGGCTTTGATCTGACCCATGCCGATTTATATCGCGCCAATTTACGTGGCGCTCATTTATACAAAGTAAAACTGCATCAGGCTAATTTAATGAAGGCCGATTTACGTGACGCCAATGCACATTGGGTTGAATTGCAGCAGGCTAATTTATTGGGCGTAAAATGGACTGGTGCACGCATTGAGCATATTCAGTTGGGTGATCAGTTACGACAGGAGAGCATTGCTCATCAGGCGGTTAAAATTAAAGATTGGGCCATGGCGTTGGACTATTTTGAACAATCAGAAGAAATTTACCGTGACCTGCGTAAAGCGGCTGAACATGAAGGCTTGTTCAGCAGAGCAGGCTTTTACATTCAGCAAGAACTGCGGATGCGGCGTTTTCAATACCCGGTTTTGTCACATAAACGCCTGTTTTCCAAGCTAATAGATGTGTTTTGTGGTTATGGTGAAGATCCGGTGCGGGTGGTGTTTTTTTCGTTAGTGCTGATTTTTATCTGCAGCTTTTTTTACTTGTTTTTAGGTGTCAGTTTTCAGGGGGAAGTGCTGATGTATTCCTCTGAACAAAGCTGGCAACAAAATCTGAATTTGCTTTTAAATTGTATGTACTACTCAGTGGTCACTTTTACGACCCTGGGTTATGGCGATATCACTCCTGTTGGCGGATCGCGGCTGGTGGCCGCCATTGAAGCCTTTACCGGCAGCTTTACCATAGCGCTTTTTGTGGTGGTATTTGTCAAAAAAATGACCCGCTAACTTATTCACTCTGAATCGACGATGCCGCAGGGGCCGGGCTTGCTCCCGCCCTCATCAAATTCAAAAAGCTGCTGGCATAGAGCGCCTGGTCAACACGGCTGCAGCTTCAAGTGCGACGGCTATAGTCAGAAGCATTTCAGCTGTTATAATGCCGCCATATTTCAGTAATTTAATCCGGCACACTCTGCTGCTGGTTCTTCAGATAAGGATTTGAATTTTATGGCGGACCTTGAACATCGCCCAACTAACTTTATTCGTCAGATCATCGATGCCGATCTGGCCTCAGGCAAACACAACACTACTGTGACCCGTTTCCCGCCAGAGCCAAATGGTTATCTGCACATTGGTCATGCGAAGTCTATTTGTCTGAACTTTGGTATAGCAGAAGATTATCAGGGTCAGTGTAACTTACGTTTTGACGACACCAACCCTGAAAAAGAAGACATCGACTTTGTCAATTCTATTCAGCAGGACGTGCAGTGGTTAGGCTTTAACTGGTCTGGCAATGTGCGTTATTCGTCAGATTATTTTGATACGCTGTATGGTTATGCCGTTGAACTGATTACCAAAGGTCTGGCTTATGTTTGTTTTTTAAATGCAGAACAAATGCGTGAATACCGTGGCAATTTAACTCAGCCTGGTAAAAACAGCCCAACCCGTGATACTTCAGTTGAAGAAAACCTGGCCTTGTTTGAAAAAATGCGTGCCGGTGGTTTTAAAGAGGGCGAGTGTTCGCTACGCGCCAAAATTGATATGAGTTCAGCTTTTATCTGTATGCGCGACCCGGTGATCTACCGCGTTAAGTTTGCCCATCACCATCAAACCGGTGATAAGTGGTGCATTTACCCCATGTACGACTTCACACATTGTATTTCTGATGCGCTGGAAGGCATTACGCATTCGTTATGTACGCTGGAGTTCCAGGATAACCGCCGTTTATACGACTGGATTTTGGACAACATCACTATTGCCTGTCATCCACAGCAAATCGAATTCTCCCGTCTGAACCTTGAGTATCAGGTGATGAGTAAACGTAAGTTACACAATCTGGTGGAAGGTGGCCATGTCGCTGGTTGGGATGACCCTCGTATGCCTACTATTGCAGGTTTGCGTCGCCGTGGTTTTACGCCAGCCTCTTTGCGTGAATTCGCCAAACGTATTGGTGTGACCAAGCAAGACAATATGATTGAAATCAGTGCGTTGGACTCCTGTATCCGTGAAGATCTGGATGCCAATGCACCACGGGCTATGGCGGTCATTGATCCGTTAAAAGTGACCATCAGCAACTACAAAGCCGATGATGTCGAATGGTTAGAGGTACATAACCATCCAAAAGAAGAAAGCATGGGCAGCCGCAAAGTGCCTTTTGGTCGTACTTTGTATATAGACCGTGCCGACTTCCGTGAAGAAGCCAACAAAAAGTACAAGCGTATGGTGACAGGGGGCGAAGTTCGCTTACGTGGCGCTTATGTGATTCGTGCTGATGAAGTAATTAAAAACGAAGCCGGCGATATTGTAGAACTGATTTGTTCCTACGATCCGGAGACTTTAGGTGTGAACCCGGCCGATGGCCGTAAAGTACGGGGTGTGATCCACTGGGTAGAAGCCTCACAAGCTGTACCTGCTGAATTCCGTATTTACGACAAGTTATTCACAGTACCCAACCCTGCGGCTGAAGATGATTTTTTAGCTGTGATTAACCCGGTTTCACTCACAGTGAAAACAGGTTGGGTTGAGCCAAGCTTAAAAACAGCTGAAGCCGAAAAAGCTTTCCAGTTTGAGCGTGAAGGGTATTACTGTGCCGACAACAAAGATTCAACGCCGGATCATTTAGTCTTTAACCGCACTGTGGCTCTGCGCGATACCTTCTTCGAAGATTAAATCCTTTAATCGGGTCCGAGTAAAATTAAACCTACTGGTCGAATTTTACTCTGACCCGAATTCTCCTACACTCTAAGCAGTTCATTTTTCAGGATATACCAGATGTCTAACTCTTGGTTCTGCCTGCTGCTTTGTCTGATGTTTTGTTTGATGCCTGCAGCCACTGCGGAAACAGTTCGTTACCCTGCTATTGAAGACTCAGGCGATCATCGCTCTGATTATGCTATCGCTTTGCTTGAACTTGCCTTAAAAAAGACCGGTAGTGCAGCTTCGCTGCAAAGTGCCGGTATCAGGGTGTCCAGAAGTCGTTCTTTGCAACTGCTTGAAACTGGTGTAGAAGTGGATGTGGTCTGGACCATGACATCCATTGAACGTGAAAAACGTTTTCTGCCGATACGGATCCCCATTTATAAAGGTCTTGGCAGTTACCGTCTTTTGCTTATTCGTGCTGATGAGCAGGCCAGATTCACTGCGCTGAAAGACCAGGCTGCTCTGAGACAGCTTATGTTCTCTCAGGTGCATGACTGGGTGGATACAGAGGTATTGCGGCACAATAAATTTAAAGTGCTGGATGCTTCAAGCTACCAGAGCTTGTTTCAGATGCTGCTGCATAAAAGAGTAGAGGCAGTGCCACGCAGTGTGCTGGAAATAGCTGCAGAACAACAGCAATTTGCCGACCAGAGTTTGGTGATTGAAAGCGACTGGTTATTGCATTATCCGGGGGCTGTATACTTTTTTGTCTCCAATAAAAAACCGCAATTAGCACAACAGATTGAAAGAGGATTAAGGCTGGCGTTAAAAGACGGTAGTTTTGATCTGTTGTTTCAAAAACATTTTGTCAGTCATCTTAAAAAAATGAAACTGTCTGACCGGAAGCTGGCAGAACTTGAAAATCCGTTCCTCCCTCCCGAAACCCCTTTGGCAAAATCTGCACTTTGGTACCAACCTGAATAAATACAGCAGACTGAGTTTTATCTCTTGTATTTAAGAGCTGATCTGCTTTAGATTCAATACATTAAAGCTTTGTCCTCTGGAGTTGTTGTGGACGTTTTTTTTGCCGTATTGTTTTTTGCCTTTTCCACTACAGTTACCCCTGGCCCAAATAACATTATGATGTTGTCGTCCGGCGTGAACTATGGTGTCAAATCCAGTCTGCCGCACTTTTTTGGTATTTGTTTTGGTTTTCCATTGATGGTGCTGTTGGTGGGCCTGGGTTTTGGTGTGGTGTTTGAACGTTTTCCACAGTTGCATCTTTGGATCAAAGTGGTGGGTGTGTTGTATTTGCTGTGGCTGGCCTGGAAAATTGGCTCCAGCACGCCTGGCAGCATTGAGGGCTCAGATGCCAAACCTTTTAGTTTTCTGCAGGCCGCTTTATTTCAGTGGGTGAATGGCAAAGCCTGGATCATGGCATCAGGGGCTGTGGCTGCTTTTACCACAGTTGCAGGTAACACCTGGTGGGATGTCACTCAAATCACAGCAGCTTTTTTGCTGGTGAGTTTTCCTTGTATTGGGATCTGGCTAACTTGTGGTGCTTTATTGCGTTCTGTATTAAATCAGCCTTTGTATCAGCGTATTTTTAACTGGGCTATGGCACTGTTACTTGTGTTGTCTGTGCTGCCGGTCTTGACTGAGCTCTATGGCAGCTGGATAAACTAAGATGTTGACTATTAATAATTTAAGCTTTGGTTATGGCAAGCAGCAGCTGTTTTCAAACTTAAAGCTGCAGTTAGATGCTGGTTTACATTGGTTAAGTGGTGTCAATGGTAGTGGTAAATCCAGTTTATTGCGGGTGTTAGCCGGGTTGGATAAAGCATCCCAGGGTAGTATCAGTTTTCATCAGCATCAGGTTGGCAGTTCTGCTTATCAGACTTTGGTCAGTATTAGCGCTGATGCGGTGGCCCCTTTGCAGGATAATACAGTGCTTGGCGTATTGCAGCTGGTCGCTCGCTGCCGTGGTACTGCCATGGAGCAGTTGCTACTGCATGCTAAAGCTTTTGCATTAGAGCCTTTGCTGAAGCAAAAAGTAGCGGTTTTGTCGTTAGGGCAGCAAAAGAAGTTGAGTTTAACTTTGGCTTTGGCGGCAAATCCACAACTGGTATTGCTGGATGAACCTTTTAACGCACTGGACCCGGATTCTTTAATCTATTGCTGCTCTGTGTTACAAGCTGCAAAAGAGCGGGGCGCTTTAGTGCTGATCGCCAGTCATTTATCCCCACAAAGTTTTGAACTTGCAGTCGATCAACATCTGGAGTTAAAGGCCGGTGGGCACTTATCTTTTAGTTCGCTTTGAGCTGTTCTGGCAGCAGGCTTGTAACGCCTTTGCACCGCTGAATAAGTTTTCATTTTTGTTTGTGATGCTGGCAGGTCACGCGCTGCTGGGGCTGTTGGCTCCTTTGGTGTTGCTGGGATTCCAGTTGTTTAACCCGGAGCTTGGGACTGTAGAACGCTGGCCTTATCTGCAGATGTTATTGGTGCTCCTGTTCTGCTGGCAAGGTGGCGTGGCCTGGCAGCAAAAACCAGTGGCGCAGCAGTATTTTGTCGAAAGCCTGGCACCTTCTGCCAAAGTGGCAGGTTTGAGTAATACACTGATGGCCGTTGTAAATCAGCTGCCATTCTGGTTTTTAACCTTGCCGGCATGGGCTTACCTGCTGCTGAGCAGTAAAACTATGGCCTGTTTTGATGCCATCCAATTACTGCTGGTACTGATGGCACTCTGTTTGGGCTTTAAAGCCCGTCAAACCAGTTGGCTGGCATTAGGGGCCGTTTTTGTTGTGCCTGCAGTCAGCCTCTGGAGTTTGCCTTTATTGGCGTTTATGCTGTTGGAAAGAGCATTACAACAGCAGTTAGATGGGCAGCAGTTATCCGCGGGATCCTTGTTTCGTTATTGGCTCTATTGGTTTATCCGGCAGCAACAAAATAAAGCTATGGTATTGCTGATCATTTTTGTACTGGCTTTATGGCACTACTGGCTGGAGCAACAACTGAAGCCCGAAGCTATGCTATTTGTAAGTTCGGTTTTTAGTTGGATCCTGGCTTTGCTCTGTTATGCACAGCAGAAGTTATGGCAACAGCATCTGTTGGCTCAGCATTACTTCTGGCTCGCTTTGTGTACAAAAAAACAGTGGGTTCTTTTAAAGTTGTTGAATGTTTTACCTGTATTGCCAGCTATAGTTCTGGCGCTGAGCTTCTTTGATGCAGTGTCTGCTGTTTGCACTATTGCTCTGGCCGTGGTTTTAAGTTTCTGGCAACAGCTGAAATTACTGTCGGTGGCAAGCTGTTGTTTTATCCTTTTAGTGGTATTGAACTGATGAGGTCTCTTTGTATGAAAATTTTTATGATGCTGCTTTTATTATGTAGCCATATGGCTTTAGCCCAAACTTTATGGATAGATGTGCGTACTGCACAAGAATACAACGCAGGGCATTTAGAAGGAGCGATCAATATTCCTTATGATGAAATTGAGCAAAAAATCACTGCAGTCAGCGCAGATAAAACCACAACTATTCAGCTGTATTGCCGCAGTGGACGCCGCTCAGGCATTGCGGTTGAAAGCTTAAGACGTTTGGGTTATACCAATGCAACGAATGCCGGGGCCTATGAGCAACTGAAACAAAAACAACCCACATCTAATGAGTAGCTTGTGTTGCTTTTGCCTGATAAGCCGGACGTTTTAGTTCGGTTTTAAAGGCAACAAAGCTGGCGCGTAATGAGCTTAATGTTAATTGCCTCACCAGCCATTGTGGCAATTCACCGCCCGGATTAGCACTGCCCTGATACTGCATGTCAAAACCCTGATCTTTAGCCGTTAAAATCCAAACTGCTTTCACATTGCGAATCCGCACATAGTTTTTCGCTTCTGGCACTAAATCTGAGCAATCGGTGATTTGAATCAGCAGGCTTTTATCCTTTTTGCTCACATCAGCACAGGTCACCATATCCCGTGGGCTAACAGGCCATACCGATTGAAAGCGGGTATACACTTTCCAGTGATGTTCCGTGCTTCCATCCAGAAGCCTTGCATCCTGACTTTGTTTCAGCCAGCGTCGCACCGATTTTGTATCTTTGAGTAAGAGTAAAAAGCTCTCTGGTTTGCCCGGATAAAAAGCTTTGGCTTTGACTTCAAGCTCTGGATTGTATCTGTAACTCAAACTGATGCCCGCTTTGGTTTTTAATGAAGTCCATACCGGCTCTGCAACAACAGAGGGTAGAGCCAGCAAAGATAAAACCACAGCAAATAAAAAATGCATAACCACCTGACTTTTTTTCGTTAAGATACAAGCTTATACGAAACACAACTTTGTTGAGTGGTATGAAAAGCAGTATTGAGGAAAAAATAGCGCTTGAGCATCAGGCCGCCAAACTTTTTATGCGACTGTACCAGCACAAGTTTGGTGTCAAAATGCGGCATATCTGGCATAACGAACCAGCCAAGCCTGATGTGTCCTGTTATCTGGAGCAGCAAAAACTGGATCTGGAAATTGCACATTTATACGGTAGCGAAGCCGAAGCGATGAAAATTCTGGGCCGTGAACTGAAAGGCGGCACGCTCGAAGCCTTGCAGTCGCTTGAGCAGTGGCCTGTCGCAGAGCGTTTATTGCAGGCGCTGGATAAACTCATTAGCAACAAAGCGCAAAAAAGTTATGACTCAGACAAAGTCTGGTTGGTGATCCGCAACGCTCATCCGGATTGGCATGCACAAGAGCTGGAACAAACGCCGCATTTATTACAAATACCGCCAAAACATCCGTTTGAACAAATCTGGCTGGTGGCGGATATGACAGGGCAGGCCGGGCTTGTGCCTTTGTATCCGCTGCCCCTGGCAAATAACCAGAAAGAGCAGAAGCTATGAAATTGCTGAGCAAAGCACAGTACCTGGCAGAGCGGCTTTATGTCTGGCGTCTTGGCCTGGTGTTTTTGGGGTGTTATGCGCTGGGTTTTGGCGTTTATTATCTGCTGCAAGGCCCGTCAGTGCTGTATGAAGTGTCCTTGTTATTGTCAGTGGTGTTATTAGGTTGGGTGTTGTTAGCCTGGCTGACACTGTTGTTATTCCGGCATTTACCAGACTGGCAACCCCAACAAAGCTGGTGGCAAAAGTTAAAACAAGCGGCTCATAAATTATGGTATCAGGCCTTGCTTTGGGGCTGCCTGCTGCTTAGTATCGCCACTTTGTATTTAATGGCCAAAGCGCTGAAAGCTTTGAGCAGCCAACTGATCGGATAGGTGAAAGGTAAAGCATGCGCTGCGATTTGTTTTGCTCTGTAGTAGATAACTTTGGCGATATTGGCATTTGCTGGCGTTTAGCCCGGCAATTGCACAATGAACATCAATGGCAGGTTACCTTGTGGGTGGACGATTTAAACAGCTTTCAAAAAATTTGCCATAGTGTAAACCCACAGCTTGCCAGTCAGTTGCAAAATAATGTGCTGGTGCGGCATTGGGCTGCTGTATTGCCAGAGCTTACAGCAGCGGACAGGCCTGATCTGGTGATTGAAGCTTTGGCCTGCACTATTCCGCCTGCTTATTTACAGTGGATGGCGTCTTTTACTGACAAACCTTTATGGTTAAATCTGGAATACCTGTCTGCAGAAGACTGGGTGCATGGTTGCCATGCCTTGCCATCGCCTCATCCACAGTTGCCGCTGCAAAAATATTTCTTTTTCCCTGGTTTTACGCCACAAACGGGCGGCTTATTAAGAGAGCAGGGGCTGGTCGTACTTTTGGCAGAATTAAGTCAATCAGACGAATTACAGCATGAGTTTTGGTGTGGTCTGGGGCTTTTAGATGCGATGCAGTATCAGCAAAAAATTTCCTTGTTTGCTTATAGCCAGGCCCAGATCCGCCCTTGGCTGGAACAATTGGCTGATGCAGCAGAAACAACCTTGTTACTGGTGCCGCAAGGGCAGTTGGCGACAGATTTAACCCAACTTTTCTCCGAACTAAAAACTGGCCGCTTGGATAAAAAATCATTAAGTATCCGTATATTAGATTTTATGCCGCAGCCTATGTACGATAAACTTTTAGCCAGCTGTGATATTAACTTCGTGCGTGGTGAAGACTCGGTAATACGGGCCCATTGGGCGGGCAAGCCTTTTATCTGGCAAATTTACCGGCAGGAAGATCAGGCGCATTTAATCAAACTGCAGGCCTTTTTAGACAAGTACTTGCAAGATGCACCTGCGGAAAAAAATGCCTGTATAAAAAATCTGCATATGGCATGGAATCTGGAGCAGGATATCAGTGCAGAATTTGCGATGTTCAAAGAATTTAGTGAACAAATTCAAATGCATAACAAAAAATGGCAGGAATATTTAATTCAGCAGCAAGATCTTGCCAGCAACCTCGTGCGTTTTGCTGAAAATAAACTTATAATGTCGCGCAATTTTTCCTAACAAGAAGATATTTCAATTATGATGAAGACTGCTCAAGAAGTACGCGCTGGCCAGGTGATCATGGTCAACAACGAGCCAATGGTTGTTCAGAAAGCTGAATTCAACAAATCTGGTCGTAACGCCGCTGTTGTAAAAATGAAAATGAAAGGTCTGTTGACAGGTGGCGGTCTTGAGACTGTGTACCGTGCTGACGACAAGTTCGAACAAGTCATGTTAGACACTAAAGAAGTGACTTACTCTTACTACGCAGACCCAATGTATGTATTTATGGATGCTGAGTACAACCAGTACGAAATCGAAGCAGACAACATGACTGATGCTCTGAAATATCTGGTTCCGGATATGCAGTGTTCAGTAGTATTCTACGGCGAGCGCGCTATCTCTGTTGACTTACCTCCATTCGTAGTACGTGAAGTGGTTTACTCTGAACCAGCTGCCCGTGGCGACACTTCAGGTAAAGTCATGAAGCCGGCTAAGCTGGACACAGGTTTCGAATTAATGGTTCCTGCTTTCGTTGAAATCGGCGACAAGATTGAAATCGACACCCGTACTGACGAATACCGTAGCCGCGCTAAGTAATTAGCCTGCTGTTGGCCAAGGGGTCAGAGTCATTGATAAGCGAATCGCGGATCAATGACTCTGGCCCCTTTTGTTTTTTGTCTTATTGTATTTTTGAGGAGTTCTGATGAGCATTATTTCAACCCGCATAGAGGGTCTTGAACTGCGTTTAGCTACAGAAGCGGATCTGCCTGCTATTTTAAGTTTTATTCAGCAACTGGCTGAGTATGAAAAGTTGTCCGATCAGGTGGTGGCGACTGAACAAAAGTTGCGTGACACCTTATTCAATGACACCCCTTATGCCGAAGTGGTGCTGGCGAATTATCAGGGTAAAGATGTAGGTTTTGCGTTGTTTTTCCATAACTACTCCACCTTTTTAGCCAAGCCTGGTATTTATCTGGAAGATTTGTTTGTTGAACCCGCTTGCCGTGGCGTGGGTGTGGGTAAAGCCTTAATTACTTATTTAGCGAAACTGGCGGTAGAGCGTGATTGTGGCCGTCTGGAATGGTCTGTGCTGGACTGGAATCAACCTGCTATCGACTTCTATCAGTCCTTAGGTGCTGTGATGTTGCACGACTGGCGCATTAACAGGGTGACTGGTGCTACTTTGACCCAGATGGCAGAGCTTTTCCCGGCGTGATTAATGCTGATCCGGATAAAGCAGATAAGGCTGGCGTTGTTGCCTGAAGCCTATTAATTCAGGCTGCCAGCTTTGGCGAATTTGGGGTTCTGTCCAGCCTTGCTCCAGTTGTTGCCTGAGCTTATTGGTGCCTGATAACTTATCCATAAAATCCGGTGAATTAAAGAGTGTCAGCTGATGTTTAGCAAAAACAGCCTGGGCCCGAATTAAGTAACTTAAATCAAGACCACCAGCTTTTACTTCCCGTAAATCCAGCCCCAAAACCAGCTGGTTTTTCAGTGGTGGATGAAGGGCAGCGCCAGCTTTTGATACAGGGCTAAAGGCAAACTTTCCTAAAGGTGGATTGGTGTACCCCAGCACCTGAAACGCAAAGTCAGTGCCACGGCCCACACTTAAAGGCGTGGCTTCAAAAAAACCTAAAGACGGATACAAAGCCACAGCCTGTGCGTTGGGCAAATTTGGGCTGGGTCTTACTGGTAACTTATAAGGCATATGCCGTTGATAGTTTTTGAGGGGCAACACATAGAGCTTCAGTTGTTCTGATTTATTAATCCAGCCTTCGCCTTTGATCATCAACGCCAGTTCGCCCAGCGTCATACCATGCAAAAGTGGGATAGGGTGCAAGCCAACAAAAGACTGGTAGTTTTTTTCAAGCATTGGGCCATCAACATAAGCGCCATTGGGGTTGGGCCTGTCGAGTACCAAGAGCGGAATACTCAGCTCTGCGGCTGCTTCCATCACATAATGCAAAGTAGATAAATAGGTGTAATAACGCACGCCCACATCCTGCAGATCAAAGATCAGCAGGTTGATACCTTCGAGTGCTTCTGCTGTTGGTTTTTTGTCTTTGCCATAGAGCGAAAACACAGCTAAACCAGTCTGTGGGTCTATGCTGTTTTCTACTTTTGCTCCGGCATCGGCTGTGCCACGAAAACCATGTTCAGGCGAGAAAATTTTTTTTACCTGCAGGCCTTGCTGCAATAACAACTCAACCAGATGGGTATTGCCCACCACTGAGCTTTGATTGACCACCAGACCTATCTGTTTAGATGCCAGCTCAACAGGGGAGGAGCCAGGTCCTGCTGCCAACTGGCTGGCCCCTGTTTGAATTTCTTTGGTTTGAGTCATACAGCTAAAAGCAACAGAGCCAAAAGCAATGCAGCAGACTAAAAGCAGAAACCTTCGCATCAGGCCGGCACTCCGTTCAGTGTTGTTTGTGCCACAGAATCACTGCTTTTTCCCAACTGACAAATCACAAAAGAGCAGGCAAAACCTATACAGAGCTGCCAGCTAAAGGCCAAATCAAACTGCCAGTGGGCTGGTAAATAATAACTTTGCAGATAAGGTTGCAGCAGCAAAGTGATGACAAAACCAGTTATTAAAGCGGCTAATACGGATGCAGGGCTGCCACGTGTGCTAAACAGTGCGCTGGCGTAGACCCCAAGCAAACCGCTGTAGCTAAATACCATTACGCCTAAAGCAAAAGTCAGCAGGGGCATATCGCTTTTTTGTTGCCAATAGAAACATAACATCGCCATCAACGCCAGGGCTGTAGCACAAAGCAACATAGAGACGCGTGCAGCTGCAACATAATACAGTTCTGGTTTTTCTGAGCGCTGCTGCTGCCAGGGCTTGTATAGATCCTGAATAATCACAGAAGCCATAGAATTTAAACCTGATGTCAGCGTAGAGACTGCCGCAGCTATCACACCTACTGTGACTAAACCACGCAAGCCAGCTGGCATTTCATGCAAAACGTAATACATAAAAACTGTGATATTTTCGCCGCTGAACTGACTGCTTTGCATCAGGGCGCCAGAACCAGCCATCAGATCCGGTCTTTGATAAAAGATATGTAATAAAAAACCAATGACGATAAACAGCAAGGTCACAGGTATAACTAAAACTACAGACCAGATAATAGCTAAAGACCCCTGGCGGGCATTTTTACAGGTTAAAGCACGTTGGGTCAGATCCTGATCCAGGCCAAAAGAGGCGATGTAAAGCAAAAACAGGCCTGTAACACTGGAATAGAGGGTAAAAGCACTGGCTGAACTAAAATCCCAGCTGGTGTCGATCAGAAGCAATTTACTGGCAGCGTTTTCAGGCGGATGCTCTAATGCCTTCCAGACGGTCGCAAAATCGGCAGGAATAGACTGCCATAAATACAGCAGCACCAGAACTGCAGCGCCAACATAAACAAAACACTGAAAAGCATCGCCATAAATCACAGATTTAATGCCACCAAAAATCGAATACAACAATGCCACCAGACAAAGCAGGGCGATGGACCAAATCACATGGGGCAAAGCGATATCAGTAAATAAGATCATAGACACAGCAATAGCTGCCATATAAAGCCGTGCGCCATTGGCAAAAATACGGCCAAATAAATACATTAACCCCGCCTGTTTTTTTGCTTTGCTGCCAAAACGTAATTCAAGCAGTTCATACACAGTGCTGACTTTATAACGATAAAAGCGTGGAATTAAAAAGTAGCCAACAAAAAAGGCCGCCATTAAGGCGCCGAGCGTGCTGGCAAGGTAGGTTAGATTGCTGCGATAGCCACTATCAGGGCCACCTAAAAAAGTAGCGGCAGATTGAGCTGTGGCCAATACAGAGATGGCTGCCAGCCAGGTCGGCATGCTGTTACCGCCAATAAAATAATCCTGACTGTTTTTTGCACCACTGCGGTTAATCCACCAGCCGGTCAGGGCCAACAGCACAAAATACAATACAAAGATCAGCCAGTCTAAAGGTGAAAAAGTGGATGCCATTATTCCTCTGCTGGTTCTGTTGACCAGTTCATGAATTACAGCTGACATTGAAGCTTATTCAAAATCGCTTGGCAAGCGCTGGATTGCTCAGTGTTTTGTTTGATTAGTGGTCATTTTTTTCAGAATGGGCGTTCTGTTTCAGCTCTGCTTCTGGCATACTACAGAACAGTTTGTAATCGGTTACATTGTCAGGATGAACTCAGTAAAAAATGAACTGACGTATCAGTCTGGGTTTGTCCTTGTATTCTGACAGAGCCGCTTTGGGTTGCTCTGCATGCTTTTAGTCCGGGTGCGACCGGGCTAAATACTTCGTAGCTAAAACGGATTTGAGTTATGAAAAACAGGGTGTATACCCGCATTCTTGATGAATGTCCTGAAGCAGCAGAATCCTGTTTTTGATAGGATTTGCGGGGCCAGTCCTGAGACTGGCCTTTTTTTCGCCCTGGGCTTTAGATCACAGGCGAAAGAGGGCTTAGTAGTCGCCCGACCTTATTTGACCAGCGTAGTCGCATTTTTCAGATACAAAGCACCTTGTTGCTGCACTGTAGTGGTATCCATTTTTTCAGAAGCAATATGCACTTCTTCCAGCACCACTTTAAGTTGAGCTGTTTCCTGATGAATTTTCTCCAGAGCGACTTCCATGCTGTAGGTCAGCTGATGAATTTCAGCCATAGCCTCAGGCGTCAGCTGAGCTGATTGTAACTGGGCAAAACGTTGATTGGCTTCTTTAAAGTTGACCACAGCTTCAGCCAGAGTTTTCACTTCTTTACCTTTAAAATGAGCCGGGCGCTCAGACGCCATGGCCGTAAATGAGCTGGCGACTAACAGAACACAACTGAATACCAATGCAGAACTTTTCATCAAACACTCCATTAATTATACTTAGATGAGAATAGTTATCAGAAAGATTAACATGAAGTAAAACACTACACCAGACAGACTGGCTTATTGCGGATTATTTTTATCCTGCTGTCTGGTGATCCATTCTATTAAATTGTCCAGCACAGGCCGTGCCCGGCCCGCTTTGGGGTCATTGATAAAGCTGGCTACCACCCAGGTACGGCCACTTTGGTCTGTGACAAAACCCGCCAGCGCTACTACATTACGCAAAGTGCCGGTTTTTAGTCGGGCTTTGCCTTGGGTCTGGGGCTGAGTAAAACGTCGCTTTAAGGTGCCGTCCACGCCAGCAAGGGGCAGGCTTGCGATTAATTCCGGCTGATAGCTGGCCTGGTAAGCATGCTGCAGCAGGGCGGTCATCAACAGCGGGCTGATGCGTTCGGTGCGGGATAAACCAGAGCCGTTCTCTAACGTCAGGCCGCTGTGATCCAAAGCCAGGCTGCTGATGAAGTCCCGTATTTGTTGCTCTGAGGTCGTTGCTGTCGATTCAGTTTCAGCTGTGCCTTGTTGCGCGCCTAACGCTAAATACAGCTGACGGGTGACGGCATTGTCTGAGCTTTTATTGATATCCCGCAGCACTTCCGCCAAAGTGCGGCTTTGATGTTCGGCCAGCAGCACTGAGGCGTTAGCTGTTTTTTGCTCCAGTACAGGTACTTCTTTTTGGCCGGAGATCTGTTGCCACAGTTGCTGAATGACTAAACGACTGAAATCCACTCTGTTGATCAGTTGCAAATAATCACGTTTTTGGCAGTGTTTCGGAAATTCACCCTGCAACACCAGTTGTACGACGTCTGGCTGACGTTTAAAGGCCAGCTTTTGTGGATGCGGATACCACTGGGCACAGGGCATATCTGTGAGCTGAACTTGAGTGGTCACCAGCTCCAGGCCATGCAGCGAAGGGGTGAATTGCCCTGAAATTTTATCCGCAGTGGACTCTAGTTTGATGCCCAGCATATTACGTTGTAAAAACAAGGCATCTGGCAGCAGGTTGTAATATTGGCGTGGGGTTTCATCAAAAGGTAAAGCCGTCAGTTCAGGCCGGGCCGGATTAAACCAGCTGCGGTCGATCTGAAAGGCCGGCACCTGACGTATGCCCTGATCATAAGCCTGTTGCAGCAAATACCAGAGTTCTTGCAGCGTAAAATCCATATCAGCTACACCTTTAAGCACTAAAGGGTGCTGCATCTTTGTTTGCGCTTGTTCATAGGCCCATAGCTGAGTTTTACCTCTGTAAGCCGGGCCCAGGAGTTCTAATGCAGTGATACTGGTCAGCAGCTTCATGGTCGAGGCTGGTTGCATAGACTTTCCGGCCTGAAAGCTGACTTGTTCAGCCGGATTGTCCAGCGGATAAGCCACAAAGGCGAGTGCATCTGCAGGCAGGTTGGCACTTAGTAATTGTGTTGATAATTGACTGAGCAGTTGCTGTTGCCCGGTCTGCAGCTTTTTGTCGGGATATGTGCTGCTGCAGGCAGCAACTAATACGATAAAGGCTAAAAGGATCAGGGGTTTCAACAGCTGAGATGGCATAACAGATCCTTGATTAATTCACCGGAAAATCAAAGTAGGTGTCAGGGTATTTTTCATTTGCCAGTGTAAAATGCCACCATTCCATGGCATAAGCAGCAAAACCCTGTTGTTGCATCAGATCTTTGAGCAATAAACGGTTGGCTTTTTGCTGCGGACTAACAGCTGCACTGTCTGAATGCGACACAGGATCAAATAAATCATAAGTTCCGCCCATATCCAGCTGTTGCCACTGTCCTGCGGCATTTTTCCGCAGTAAGGTTAAATCCACGGTGGATGCGCGGCTATGGCCTGAATGGGCAGCTATATAACCCGGGGTTAGCTGGCTTTTCTCTATGTTTGGGTAAAAAGCCGCTTTGGTGCTTTGATCTGCTGTATTGTTCAGCCACAACATAAAGTGGTTGGATGCGCGCTGAGGCCGGTAACAATCCAGCAGTTGCAGCTGATAACCCAGACGCTCAGCCTGTTGTGCTGCTTTGGCCAGAGCTTGTGCTGCATTTTTTTCTAAATAGCAACTATTGGCCTGATATCCCGGTACTGCTTTGCCGGTAAAGTTGCTATCGCCAGCATAAGCCATACTCACCTGAACTTTGCTGCTCACCGTCAGTATGTCCACTATATCTGCAGCTTTAGTGGCTTCAATCCGGACAGGTTGTTGCACTTTGATTGGTTTTGCTTCAGCAGTATTAAGGGCGGAACTCTGTTGCTGGACAGTGCTGGCACAAGACATCACAAAAAAACAGCTAAAGATGACGAAGGTGTTTGTTTTCATTCTCTATTTATCCAACTTTTATCCGGTTTTAGCCCAAAGAGCAATCAATGACTTATTCAATCATGAGCCATCCGCTGATTAAAAAGGCGATCAGCGCTAAAGCGCCACAAAATAAAGCGTAAGGCAGCTGAGTTTTTACATGCTCTAATACATCACAGCCTGATGCGACTGAACTAACCACAGTGGTGTCGGAAATAGGCGAGCAGTGATCGCCCCAGATCCCCCCACTTAAAATAGCGGCCAGCAGCAGAGACGGGGGCAAGCCCAGCATTTCCACCAGCGGCATGCCAATAGGAATTAAAATAGCAAAAGTGCCCCAGGAAGTGCCTGTGGTAAAAGAAATAATGGCACCAGCGATAAAAAGTAAAGCGGGGATAAGGACCAGTGGTGTGGACTCTTTGACAAAAGATGCGACATAAAGCCCGGTGCCCAGGTCTTTCATTGCACTGCCTAGAGCCAGCGACAACAACACGACACAGACTAAAGGCAAGAGCTCACTCATGCCTTTAAAACCAATAGTCACCAGTTGCTGATGGTTGAATTTCCGGCTGTAAGCCATCAGGCCATAAGCCACTACACAAGCTAAAGTGGTGGCGTACAGCGCAGCTTTGGCACCTGAACCCTCAACTAAACTGCCGTTGCCTGTCCAGAGCATAAAGGCAACCATGCCCAGAACCAGAGTCAGCAAGGGGACTAACATCAGCGACATACGACCCGGAGGAATATCAATATCACTCTGGTGAGATACTGTATTTAAATCAAGTTCTGCCTGTTTCATCGGACCATAAACTTTGTCGGTATAGATGGTGTAGAACACCACCATCAGTGTAAAGAGGGCATAAAAATTCAGTGGAATACTGCCAATTAATACGGAGATAGCTGACTCCGGCAAGTTGTACGTGCTTAAAAGCCCCAGTACATAAGCACCCCAGCCGTTGAGTAACACCAAAATACAAACAGGAGCGCTGGTGCTGTCGACTATATAAGCCAGACGGGCGCGGCTCATTTTAAATTTATCGTACAAACCACGGGAGACTATGCCTGCAGTTAAAGCACTCAGATTGGATTCGATAAAGACCAGAATGCCTATGCCATAACTGATAAAACCGGCCTGACGTTTAGTGCGGGCTACACCTTTGCGGATAAACCAGTCCACCAGAGCTGACACACCACCAGAATCCCGCATATAAGCCATCAGCGCGCCTATCAGCAAAGAAAATAGCAGGATCCTGCTGTTATCGGCAGAAGAGGTGACAGAAATAATACGCTCCAGACTTTGCACCGGACCATGCAACAAAGCGCCAAATACACTCAATTCGGGTTGCGTTAAATAAAGTAACACCTCAGCGCAAGCTATTGCCAAAATCAGTGCCAGAATCACTTCTTTGCGCCAGATGACAACGGCAATAGCCACTATGGCAGGTAATAAACTTAAACTATCAGGCACAGCGACTTCCTTTTACACAGAGTTAAGTAAATATACTGCAGCAATTAGCTGTGGCTTTCCAGTTCGGCTGAAGTCTTTATTGGGTTAGTGGGCTGATTTTTATTCGGAAAAAGCGGGAAAACTACAACTTCAGATTGTGTAGGCCATTTCCTTCGCCTTTGATCTTCGTCACAACTTGTTACGCTTTTCGCAGGACTGAAACTTCTGACTATCTTATAGTGACCTGAATAAAAAAGTATTTAAGTTTGCTTGATTACCGGATGGGTCTGGACCATGAACACTATAAAAATGACATTCATCGCTTTGTGCATAACCAGCACTTTAGTCGCCTGCTCTCCACCTGAAGTTGTCGCCACTCAGGGGGAAACGGCAAAACCGCTGCAATTGGTGCCGCAGGATTTACTGACGTTAACTGAAAGTACACTGGCCCGTGGTCCTGTGATCTCAGGCTCTTTGCAGCCAGTGGTGAAAGCTGAATTGAATGCTGAAGTCTCAGGTATTGTCATGCAGGTTCTCAAAGATAATGGGGATCTGGTGCAAACCGGTGATGTGCTGGTGAAGCTGGATCAAACCACCTACCGCGACAAATTATTATCCGCTCAGGAAGCGGAACGTTCTGCAGTGGTGAGCCTGGAACAGGCCAATCGGCAGTTAAAACGTATGCAGTCTTTATCTAAACAAAGTTTAGTGACTCAGGAAGGGCTGGAAGCGGCTGAAAACAAAGCCAACCAGGCTCAGTCTGATTTAGCTTCAGCTCGCGCCCGTTTAGTTGAAGCCCGCCAGCAGATGGAAAAAACTGAAGTCAAAGCACCATTCTCCGGTGTTGTGGCTACCCGTAAAGTGTCAGCAGGAGACACAGCCCAGATAGGTAAGGGCCTGATGGTGTTGATTGATCCGGCCAGTATTAGGTTTGAAGGTTATGTGGCCGCGGATCGGGTAGGTCAGGTGAAAGTCGGCAACAAAGTGACCTTTAAGGTCAATGGCTATAGCGGTCAGTTTTTCACCGGTACAGTAGAGCGTATCAATCCAGTGGCCAATGAAAGTACCCGTCAGGTGCAGCTTTTAGTGGCTATGGACTTAAAGCAACAGTCTTTAGTTGCAGGTTTGTATGCGGAAGGTCATGTTGAAGCACAAAACAGCGATGCCTTGATGGTGCCTGAATCGGCACTTATCCGTGAGGGCGATAAACACTTTGTCTGGCAATTTGCCAACAACGAACTGAAAAAAACTGAAGTGGAAGTGGGAGACAAAGACGAAAGATGGGGCACACAGCACATTCTGTCTGGGGTGGTGTCTGGGGCGCAAATTTTACGCCATCCACAGGGAGCCTTAACAAATGGAGGCAAGGCCGAATTAGCCACAGCCACTCAAGTCTCATCTGAACAGACATCAGCCAAAGTCAGCACAGGATACTAAAATATGTTTTTATCGGATTTTAGTATCAAGCGCCCTATGGTGGTGGTGGCAGTGACCCTTGCCATGATGATTTTTGGTTATTTTGCGATGACCAATTTAAAAACTAATCAGTTTCCTGATGTACAGCCGCCTGTGCTGGTGATGAATATTCCTTATCCCGGAGCTTCTCCCGAAACTGTCGAGCGTGAAATTCTGAATAGGGTTGAAGACTCGATGGCCACCATTACCGGCATGCGCGAACTGCGCTCTTATGCCCGTGAGTCTAATGCGGTGATAGTGGCAATTTTTGAATTTGATAAAGATCTGATTGAAGCCTCACAGGAAATGCGTGATGCGGTCGCTGTAGTACGGGATAAGCTACCGACTGAAATGAAAGAGCCTTTCCTGCGCCGTGAAGATCCCAACGCTCAGCCTGTTATGTCGCTGGCATTGTCTTCCACTTCTATGGATCCGGTTGAATTGTCGCAACTGGCAGAGCATCAGATTGCCCGCGAAATTCGTTCTGTTCCCGGTGTTGCTTTAGTCACGCTTGAAGGTGAAAAAGAGCGTGAAATGACCATATTCCTGAACTCAAACGCCATGCGTGAAGCCAATGTGTCGGCTGTGGATGTGGTCAGTGCGCTGCAGGCACAAAACGTGGCTGCACCTGTCGGGCGTGTGGTCAACGGCATGGAAGAGCAGGGCATTCGTATTCAGGGCCGTTTGCGGGATGTGCGCGAATTTGAACAAATGGTGGTCAAACGCAACGGCGATCAGGCCATTCGTTTAGCCCAGGTGGCTGATGTTGTGGATGGTGCGGCAGAGCAGCGCCGTTTATCCATTTTTAACGGTGTGGCTTCGTTAGGTATTAACGTAGTCAAAGCCCGTGATGCATCCACTATTAGTGTGACCGATGATATCAAAGTCAAAATAGCAGAATTAAAGAAAACCTTGCCTGCTGACTTTGAACTGGTGGTGGTGCGTGATTCCGGGGAAGATGTTGCGGCCAGTATGCGTAATGTGACTGAAGCTTTGTCTGTGGGCGCTTTGCTAACCATAGTGACAGTTTTTGTGTTTTTAAACTCATGGCGTTCGACCTTAATTACCTCACTGGCGTTGCCTACTTCAGTACTGGCCTCTTTTATTGCGGTCTGGGCCTGTGGTTTTACGCTGAATTTTATGTCCTTATTGGGCTTGTCACTGGCCATAGGTATTCTGATTGACGATGCTATAGTGGTGCGGGAAAACATTGTGCGCCATATGGAAATGGGCAAAGACAATATGACTGCGGCCCGTGATGGCACCCGCGAAATTGGTATGGCTGTGATTGCCACTACTATGTCCATTGTCGCCGTATTTATTCCTATTGCTTTTCTGGATGGCATTACCGGCCAATGGTTTAAACCTTTTGCGCTGACGGTCGCCTGTTCTGTGTTGGTGTCTTTGTTTATCTCTTTTACGCTCGATCCTATGATGTCTGCGTATTGGCATGACCCGGATCATGATAAAAATGCCAAACGCCGTGGCTTGGGTAAAGTGCTGCAAGGTTTTAATATCTGGTTTGATCATCAGGCCGGGCGTTATTCCAAACTGATTGGCTGGGCATTAAAGCACCGCAAATCCATGTGGTTTTTGGCTTTTGGTTCATTTATTGGGGCTATAGCTTTGCAAGGCATGTATGGCGGCTCGGGTTTCCTGCCGGAAACAGACGATGGCGGTATAGTGATTTCAGTGCGTGCGCCGTCAGAGGCCAGTATTGAATACACCAGCATTAAAGCGGAGCAGGCAGCTGCTATAGCACGTCAGTTGCCTGAGCAGCTGTACACCCAAACCACAGTCGGCACTCAGGGTAATATCACCAGAGCTCAGATTTTTGTCAGATTGACCAAAGAAATGGAGCGTAGTCGCAGCTCACGGGAAATTGCTGCTGAACTTCGTGCCAAAGTACAACAACTGGTGGGTGCAGAATATACAGTCTCTGCTGATTTAAATGGAGGAGGTGGCGGTAAAGCCCTGCAAATTCAGTTCCGTGGCCCGGATAGCCGGGTATTGGAAGGACTGGTGATGGATTTTATGGAAAAATTAAAAACTATACCAGGTGCAGTTGATGTGGGGTTGTCCTCTCAGGATCCTAAACCTGAGCTGCAAATTGAATTTAACCGGGGTTTAGCATCGAGCTTAGGTTTGTCGATGAATGATGCTGCTAATGCATTACGTCTGGCTTTTGCTGGTGCTGAAATTGGTGACTGGATAGATCCAACAGGAGAAACACGCAATGTTTATGTCCGGATCCGGCCAGAAGAGCGGATGACAGTGCAGGATCTGGAACGTTTACCTCTGTTGTCTAACAGAACCGGTGCCATGATCCCACTGGAACAAATAGCCACTGTGACCCTAGGCAAAGGGCCTGCTGTGATCGAACATTTGGATCGCCAAAGTATGATGGCTGTTGGCGCTAATGTGCAGGGCCGCAGTTTTGGTGAGGTGGACGCTGATGCGAAGAAGCTGCTGAGCACTATGGCTTTCCCGCCTGGCTATGATGTGGTTCGCGGTGGGCAAAGCCGTGATCAGGAAGAAGTATTTGGCAGTATCTTTGATGCGCTTGGCTTAGCTGTCATGCTGATGTATCTGATTTTAGTGGTGCAGTTTCATAGCTTCCTGGCACCAGTGTCAATTATGATGTCCTTGCCTTTATCACTGATAGGAGTGGTGTTGTCACTGTTGATGACAGGCGCTACTTTAAACCTGATGAGTTTAATAGGCGTCGTGATGCTGATGGGTATAGTAGTGAAAAACGGTATTTTATTGATTGATTGTGCCCGCAAAAAAGAAAAAGAAGGTTTTGAACTGGAACAAGCGTTAATAGCTGCTGGTCGTGAGCGTTTACGTCCAATTCTGATGACTACTTTTGCTTTAGTGGCAGGTATGTTGCCTGTGGCCATCGGCATTGGTGAAGGTTCAGCTTTTTATAAACCTTTGGGTATAGCCGTGATAGGAGGGGTGATCACCTCGACTGTACTGACCTTGTTGGTGGTGCCTACTTTCTACGACAGTCTGGAAACCGCCAAGCGAAAACTTAAAGCCAGATTTATGGGGCGTCGCCTTCCTGTGCAGGCGGGCTATGAGGTGCCATTCGCTTTAAAGTAAACCGAACCATTGTAAAATGAGCACTGCGGTGCTCTTTTTTGCTTGTGCCTTAGAGAAACTGAGATTAAACGGAATAAATAGTGCTTCGCTGATGACAGACTTGGGAAGAGGGGGGAAATCCGCTAGTATGAACTCAGGTCTCATGTTCAGGCAGTAAAGATGGATCTCTGATATCCGGGCACCGGATTATGGTGAAGCTGTTTGCCTCAGGCCGCAATTAAACAAGCCAAAGCAGATCTTTGTATGACCCACAGCCCCGGCCATATGCGGGTGACCGATTTTTTAAATTCTTCTTTAGTGAGTTTTTAATGAAAGCTGTTACTAAACCTGTTATCAAACTGAATTGTGATTTAGGCGAAAGTTTTGCTGTTTATCAAATGGGGCTGGATGCAGAGGTGATGCCGCTGATTGATCAGGCCAATATCGCCTGTGGTTTTCATGCCGGCGACCCTACAGTATTGGTGAACACCTTAACTTTGGCTAAAAAATATCAGGTAGAGATTGGTGCTCATCCCAGCTACGACGATAAACAGGGTTTTGGCCGCCGCTCGGTAAAAATGGCGGCTGATGAGTTAAAGCATTTACTCTGGTACCAGATAGCTGCAGTAGATGGGGTGGCAAAAAGCCTTGGGCTGGAGCTGAGTTATGTCAAACCTCATGGTGCTTTGTATAACGATATGATGGCAAGCCCGGCCTTACTTGAAACTGTGATCCAGGCCGTTGCCAGTTACCATAAACCCTTAAAGCTGATGCTTTTGGCCACGGGCGCTGCAACACAACATAAGCTGTTGGCAGAGCGTTACAAGCTTGAATTGCTGTTTGAAGCTTTTGCGGACAGACGCTATCAGAGTGATGGTTCGTTAACACCTCGCAGTCAGGCGGGCAGTGTACTGGATCATCAGGCCGCTTTAGTGCAAGTGCAGCAGTTACTGCACAGTGGCACAGTGCAAAGTGATACAGGGCAAACAGTGGCTATTGAGGCCGATACCTTGTGTGTGCATGGCGACAATCCCACGGCACTTGCTTTAGTGCAGTCCATTCGCACCTTACTGGCTACAGCATGATCCAACTGGAACTGGCTGGTGAAAATGCGCTGATCCTGTATTTACCGGCAGAAATCTCAGCGCAGAATCTTTCACAGCTTCAGCAGTTGCAACAGCAAATCCGCAGTCTGCTTGATGAGCAACTGCAGGAATTGTTGCCCTCTTATGCGTCCTTGCTGATTGTGCTCAAAGCTCCGCATAAAGGGCTGCTGGCTATTAAAACTATGTTGGAACAACAGCTTGTGCTCTGCGCTGCCAGTACTGAGCCGCAAGGCCAACTGCTGATTTTGCCTGTGTATTACCACAATGCCTGGGATCTGGACCATGTAGCCGACAAGGCAGGCTTAACTGCAGAGCAGGTGATTGAATTGCATCAAGCCGAAGAGTACAGAGTGTACGCCATAGGTTTTGCACCTGGTTTTGCCTATCTGGGTGAATTAAACGCACGCCTTGCCACAGCACGGTTAAAAAGCCCACGCGCTAAAGTGCCCAAAGGGGCTGTTGCTATTGCCGATCGGCAAACCGCTGTCTATCCGGCTTGCTCTCCTGGAGGCTGGAATATTCTGGGTTTATGCCCAACGCCATTATTTGAACCAGCTAATGCCGGTACTGCAAAGCCCTTGATGCCTTTTGCAGTGGGTGACAGAGTGCGTTTTCAATCCATCAGCAAGGATGAATTCTTCGCTTTAGGTGGCCAGTTGCCGCAGGAGCTGCGCTGATGTCTGCTTTTGTTGTATTAAAAGCCGGAGTACTAGCCACCTTGCAGGACCAGGGCCGTTTTGGTGTTGCCCATTTGGGATTAACTCAGGGCGGGCCTGCTGATTATGCCAGCTATCGTATCGCTGATTTATTATTGCAAAACCCAAACCCCAGCTGTCAGATTGAAGTCTCAGTCGGTGGTTTTAGTCTGCTGGCGTTAACAGACACTGTGTTTTGTGTCACTGGTGCTGCTATGCCACTGACAGTCAACGGTCAGCCGAAACGCTTATGGCGCACTCACCGCATAAAAAAAGATGATGTACTTGAACTTGGTTTTGCCAGATCCGGCCTGCGTTGTTATCTGGCGGTAGCCGGTGGTTTTAAATTGCCAAAAGACTTTGGCAGCAACAGCACTGTGCTGCGGGAAAAAATTGGAGGCATTGGCGGAGCTGCATTAGAGCCAGGCCAGTTTTTACCTGCTGTTTCAGTCTATCGGCCCTTATTGTGGGCTTTGCCGGAAAAGCTCTGGCCTGATTATTCTGCACCGCTGCAACTTGGGCTGCTCCATGGTTATCAGCAGCATTGGTTTGACGAGTCTCAGTGGCAGCAGCTTTACAGCACCGACTATCAGGTGTCTGCTTTGTATGACCGCATGGGGTATCGCTTACAAGGTGAGCCGCTGTTGTACCAGCCAAGGGCTTTGTTGTCCGAAGGCATTTGTTATGGCGCTGTGCAATTGCCGCCTGATGGTTTACCTATAGTGCTGTTAAACGACAGACAAACCTTAGGAGGTTATCCTAAACCCGGCGTTGTTCTGGCACGGGATGCGGCAGCTTTGGCGCAGTGTCAGCAAGGCCATCCGATCCGTTTTTACCCTGTATCACCAGAGCAGCTTGAAACAGAACAGAGGCAACAAAGCCGTTACTGGGCTGAGCTTGCTATGGAATTCCGGAGTCTGGTTTGAAAGATTTGCTACCACTGAGCTAACAGATAGAGCAAATACTGGTGCAGACAGGCACAGCTTTACCAATAGTCGGTCCTTTGTGTTAAACGCTAAAAACGTACCGGAACAAGCATCAATGTGTTTATGGTCAAAAAGGCTGTTGGGATCACGCCGCCTTTGAGTGCTCTGATTTTCCCGTATTCCCCGTCAGTTGCCGCTGAGCATTTAGCGCTGATCAAGTATGGCCCGCCAGTTCAGGTAAAGAAGTAGCAGCTGTTTAATAAATACGATGAATGAGAATAGATCTTCGGTAAGGGCATGAGTTTTTTCGCAATTTGTCGCCTATGCTTGATGCTTGCAACAAAATTCAATGATTCACTATTGCATTATAGGAAAGAGAAATATGCTTTTAAGGAACTATAAAATTGGCGCCCGCTTATTGGCTGGTTTTGCTGTATTAGGGGTATTGGTCGTGTTGCAGGGCGGCATGGCGCTTCTTACTATGGGTCAGATGCGTACTGTTTCGGCAGAAATTGAAGAGAATACGCTGCCCAGTCTGGATACTCTGTCAGGGCTGAACTTAAACATGATGAGAGTCAGGATTAACACCTTTCGTTTGATCCTTGCGGAAACGGACACACAAAAAGCAGATTACAGAGCCACTCTGGATCAAGCCAGAGTTGACGTCACAAGGTACCAACAAGCCTATGAAAAACTGATTTCAATTGACGGAGAGAGGGGCGTTTATCAGGATTTTTTATCTGCCCAGCAGCAGTACTTTGCGGGTCAGAACCTGTTATTACAAGCGCTGGAAGCTTCTGATAAAAAGGAAGCTACTCGTATCAGCAACGAAGAATTAACAGTACATTCGGACCGAATGACTCAAACCTTGCTGAAGTTGGTGCAAATGAATCGTGAGTATTCAGGGCAACAAACAAAGTTGTCTGTACAAAGCTATGAAACCAGCAAGATCCTGATGACCTGTGCGATTTTGATTGGCATAGTGGTGAGCATGTTTATCGCGTTGTGGATGACCCGCAGTATCACAGCACCTATGACAGAAGCCCTTGTGGTGGCTGAAACTGTAGCTTCAGGCGATTTAACCCAAAAAATAACGGTCACAGGTGAAGATGAAGCCAGCAGGCTGATGGCGGCTTTGCTTAAAATGCAGCATAACCTGCGCGACGCGATGAGCCATATTTCCAATTCGTCGAATCAATTGGCGTCTGCCTCAGAAGAACTGAATTCAGTGACTGAAGATTCGTCCCGTGGTTTACAGCAACAAAATGACGAAATTCAGCAGGCGGCCACTGCCATTACACAAATGAGCTCTGCTGTGGATGAAGTGGCTCAAACTGCAGTTCAAACCTCAGAACAATCCACTGAGTCGGCCAAAATGGCAGTGCAAGGCCAGCAGCAAGTGGATGAAACTGTGATTGCTATCCGCGATATGAATCAGGATGTGGCTTTAACTTCCGAACTTATTCAGGGTTTGGCGGTGCAATCGCAGGACATAGGCAAAGTGCTGGATGTGATCCGTGCTATAGCTGAACAAACCAACCTGCTGGCATTAAATGCGGCTATAGAAGCGGCCCGGGCAGGGGATGCAGGCCGTGGTTTTGCTGTGGTAGCGGATGAAGTGCGGGCTCTGGCTCACCGCACTCAAACCTCCACCCGTGAAATAGAAGAAATGATTGCCAAAATTCGCAGTGGTACCGGTGACGCCGTTAGTGCAATGAAACACAGCAGCGAAAAAGCGGGGCATGCTTTGACTGTGGCTCAGGCTGCAGGTGAGGCTTTGACCATTATTACCCAACGCATTAATAAAATTAGTGACAGTAATCTGGTGATTGCAAGCGCAGCCGAAGAACAAGCGAAAGTAGCTCGTGAAATAGACCGTAATATTGTTAATATCAGTGATTTAGCAGCACAAACCGCAGCAGGAGCCAACCAGACCAGCGCTTCTGCTCATGAATTATCGCGTTTAGCTGTAGATTTAAATTCGTTGGTCACGCGCTTTAAAGTATAAACAGAGGTTGTTTGCATGGATGCAGTATCCCCATTGTCAGCACGAGTGCATCTATTTGATGCACTACGTGGTTTTTCTGTGCTGATGATTTTATTTGCCAATGTGTTTGCTTTTGCTTATCCACTTGAACTGGCAGAAAAAGCCGGTCTTTCAGACGCTATGTCGTTGCTGTCCCAGCTGCAGCATCAGCTGTATCTGCTGTTTATCCGGGGTAAATTTATCAGCCTGCTGACCCTGTTATTTGGTGCCAGCTTGTACCTGTTGTGGCGTCAATCCTGTGAGTCTGGGGCCAGGCTTCAAGCCAGAATGCTGGCTTTGTTGCTGATAGGGTTTTGCCACGCCATTTTTATCTGGTCGGGTGATATTCTGCTGATGTATGCCGTGGTGGCATTGGGCTTGTTATGGCAGCAGGCAATACAGTGGACTCCGGCGCAGCAACTAAGGCGGGCTAAAACTTATCTGGTTGCCGGATTGGTTATTCCGGCGCTGATCTGGCAGGGCTCGTCTGAACCTATTGTTGATCCAGAGGAGACGGAATTGCTGATCGCACTTTATACCGGGCCTTATATGGGGCAGCTATGGCAACAAGTTCAGTATGTCGGATTGATTGCGCTGGATTTGTTGCTGGTGAGTTACTGGTGGTACGGTGGCATCATGTTACTTGCGATCTGGGGTATGCAGTCTGACTGGCAGGCTGTATTAAAAAAGCACTTTTATAAGTTGGTGCTGATTGCATTGGGTTGCGCTCTAGTGCCACTGTTCTGGACTGGGCTCTCTGTTCAGCGGCAAATTCCTTTGCCGTTTCAAATCGTCTCTGACTTGTGTTTTGCTTTGATTTACATCAGATTATTTATGCTGATCGCGCCTGCTTTACCAAAAGTGGTTGAACTGCTCAGGCACTGCGGCCGCTGTTCTTTGTCTTTGTATCTTTGGCAGTCCCTGCTGATGGTGGTGCTGTTTCGCTGGGTCTGTCCAGAGTGCTTTGGTCGCCTGGACAGGTTAACTTTGACTGGTATTGCCGCGGGTTTTCTGGCATTACAGCTTCTGTGGGTTTGGCTGTTTTACAAAAAAGGGCAGTTATGGTGGTTTGAGCAGCTCTACCGGCGACTTAGTGTGGTGCTTGAAAACAAAATGGCACGGGCAGAAACACAGAGAAGAAGTTGACCTTTAACAACATGCTGATTAACCTTGCGGTTTATTTATTCCGGCAAAGGCATTATCAGCATGGCGAATTCTTCCGATCAAAGCACTACAGCTTTAAATCCAACCAGCCAAAAAGCATTGCATTTGGATCAGCAGCTTTGTTTTGCTTTGTATTCCACGTCTTTAGCTATGACCAAAATGTACAAACCTTTGCTCGACACTCTGGGATTAACCTATCCACAGTATTTAATTATGCTGATTTTGTGGCAAAACGATGGTCTGGCGCTCAAAGACGTGGGCGAGCAGTTGCATATCGACTCAGGGGCTTTAACTCCGGTGATTAAACGTATGGAAGCTATGGGTTTATTGCTCCGCACCCGTAATCCACAAAACGAACGCACCCTGGAAATCCGTTTAACCAAAGCAGGCTGGGCTATGCGCGAACAGGCTGTACAGGTGAACCGTACTGTAGGTTTAAGTTGTGGTTTAGCGGAAACTGAAATCCATGCGTTACGGCAGGAATTGGTAGAACTCAGAGCACAGTTAACTAAAAAGCTATAAATAACAGAGCGATAGGAAGGGGCCTTTTGGCCCTTTTTTTATATTTAAATTCAAGTTAATCAACAGTTTAAAAAATAATAGGTAAAAATCTTAAAATTAAGGTTGCGAAATAATAGTTATCGCAATAATATAATCACAAGTTGGGTCGAACAGCTGAAGAAGCAGCAATAAAACGACCGGATATAAAAGGTATAAATAGGTCCGTAAGGACTGGCAGTAACAGCAGTAAAACCGGGTGAGTTCACCCATTTTTTTAAATCAAAAAGTTATCGCGATAATACATATCGCAAGCAAATAAACTTAACAGAGGAATACATCATGCAAGTACTTTACAAAGCAACAGCCACTTCAACTTCAGGTCGTGACGGTCGTTCAGTGTCTTCAGACGGCGTATTGGATGTGAAATTAAGCACACCTAAAGAATTAGGTGGCGCTGGTGGCGCAGCTACGAACCCTGAGCAGTTATTTGCTGCAGGTTATTCAGCTTGTTTTTTAGGTGCCATTAAATATGTCGCTTCACAACAAAAAGTGCTGATTGCCAGCGATGCAAAAATCACAGCTGAAGTAGGTATTGGTCAAATCCCTGGTGGTTTTGGTCTGGATATCGAACTGCAGATCAGCCTGCCAGGTGTAAGCCAGGAAGTCGCAGAAGACTTAGTGGCTAAAGCCCATCAGGTCTGTCCTTACTCCAATGCAACCCGCGGCAATATTGATGTGCGTTTAGTGATTGTGAGCTAACCATTTTTTAATTATTAACATATCGCGATAACAGTTAGATGGATAAGCATCCTGTTGTCGCCACCCAACAACCGCTGCGGCGAGGAGATGAACATGAACACATTTCGTAAAGTTTTAGGGTTAACAGTCATTGCTTTAGGGATCAACAGTGCATTCGCAACTGGTGGTCCGGCTCTTGATATACAGGTCGAACAACACACTCAGGGCTTTTTAAATGCTCTGGCTCAGGGCGGTGGTACACCTTTAGAGCAACTGTCGCCTAAAGATGCCCGCGCTGTATTAACTGGTGCTCAGGCCGGTGCCACATTACCTGCTGCTGATGTCAGTGAAAAAACCATTACGATTGATGGCAAGCCATTAAAACTGGTGGTGGTTCGTCCTGCAGGCAGCAAAGGCGTATTACCAGCCTTTATGTTTTTTCACGGTGGTGGCTGGGTGTTAGGGGACTTCCCAACCCACGAGCGTTTGATCCGTGATTTAGTCAGCCGCTCTGGTGCAGCTGCTGTGTATGTAGATTACACCCCATCACCGGAAGCCAAATACCCAACGGCAATCAATCAGGCTTATGCTGCAACGAAATGGGTGGCAGAGCATGGTAAAGAGCTGAATATCGACGGCTCACGTTTGGCCGTAGCGGGAAACAGCGTCGGTGGCAATATGGCGGCAGTGGTGGCCTTAAAAGCCAAAGAAGCTGGTACTCCAGCGCTTAAATTCCAGTTGCTGTTATGGCCTGTGACAGACGCGAACTTTGAAAATACGTCGTACAACCAGTTTGCAGACGGCTACTTCCTGACCAAAAACATGATGTTGTGGTTCTGGGATAATTACACCACTAATCCTGCAGAGCGTAACGGGATTTATGCCTCACCACTGCGTGCCAGCATAGAACAATTAAAAGGTTTACCACCAGCTTTGGTACAAACCGCAGCTCTGGATGTATTACGTGACGAAGGTGAAGCTTATGCCAACAAATTGGATGCTGCTGGTGTGACCGTCACTTCAGTGCGTTACAACGGCATGATCCACGACTTTGGTTTACTGAACGTGCTCTCCGATGTACCGGGAACTCAAGCCGCGCTGGATCAGGCAGGTCAGGCGCTGAAAAAGCACCTGAACTAATACTTCTAAGCAATAGCGGGTCAGAGTCAATGACTCTGACCTTTTGCCAACACCAGCCAGATTTTACCGTAATGGCGCAAACTATCGCTGCGCTGTTGAGCTTCATCCCCTATGCCCTGATAGACATCAATACGGCCCGGAGTTTTAATGGCTGCCCCTTTATCCTGCGCCAGCATCAATCTGAACTCATGGCCTGTTAAGTCACCTTTGTCATCCAGCAGAGGTACTTGCGCCAGTACTATGGAACCTAAAGGAATAAAAGCCGGATCGACAGCCACAGAGTGCAGTGGCGTTAAGGGCTCATTGGCGGCACCTACAGGTTTATTCAGGCCAGGTGAAAAAAACGTATAACTGGGGTTTTTGCTCATCAGCTCACGTTGTTTGTCCGGGTTTTTTGCCAGCCATTCTTTAATGGCAGTGGCTGAAATGGTGTCTGCCGTGTATTCACCCATTTCAATCAGTACTTTGCCTAAACTGCGATACGAATGGCCATTGCCGCCGCCATAACTTAATAAATGCTGCTGACCGTATTCATCTTCAACCACACCAGAGCCTTGCACCTGCATAAAAAAGTTATCAACCAGGCTATTGCTGTAAAACAGTTCCAGACCTTGACCCGCCAACACCTGTTCAAAGTCGATTTCTTCACGGCTTGGATACTGGCTTAAACCAGCAGGTTTGCGGTAAATAGGGTATTTGTATTCTGCGTCCGGTCTGGAACGCACTTTAAACACAGGCACATAATAACCGGTAAATTGCACATTGCCTTTGCCATCTTCACCGGCCAGCTGATGCAAGGCAAAAGCCTGACCGCCTTGTGCTGAGGGTTGTTCTGCCCATGCCTGTAAATCACGTATTGTTTGCTGCAACTGGCTTTTGCTGACAGCTAAGCCGGGTAAAGTATGCAGCTGTGGCACAGATTTTTTGTTTAAGTAATTCAGTTGTCTTTCAAGGCCTTCTAAAAATTGTGGTGTCAGCCACTGAGTGTTTAAGACGGCTTCCGGTTGCAGCTTGTAAGTGCTATTGAATGCCCGGGCTTTGTGATCCAAACCATTATTAGCGAACTGGTTAGACTGATGAATACCAGAGGAGGTCTGACTACAGGCTGACAAAATAAGGCTGGTGAGGCCAAGCCACAAAATACGATGTTTCATAGAAGAGAAGATTCAAAAAAAACAGACTGTGGCGGCACTCTATGTCACCAGAGCCTGACTGACAACAGCTGGCCTTTAATTTTTTGGCAAGGCAGGCTAAAAACCACTATTTGATAAAAGGCTCATGTTTTTATGATCTGTTTTACACAGAACTATAGTCTGCTCTCTGAGCTTAAAATCTGAAGTGTTGCAGTGACTGGCTCCTGAGTTTGCGACCATTTTTTTTCACTGCTGTCTGTTGAACTTGCCAGATGAATCTGACCAGACACTGCTTTAGATCAAATCCAGACAGTCTGATTTGTCAGATACTCCGTAGCCTGTAAGCCAGAGCGCAGAACACTCTGGTGCAGCTTCTAAAAATAACGGAGTAAAAGATGGGAAATTTAGACAGACGTAATTTTTTAAAACTATCGGCTTCTACCTTAGTGGGCATCACTTTAGGCGGCACAGCTTTACACGCTGTGGCACAGGAGGTGGTCAAGGCGGACGAACCTATGGCCGTGGCCATGAAATATGTCGCAAAATCCACAGTAGAAGGGGCTAATTGTGCCAATTGTATGCATGTTCAGGGCAAAGACGGCGAAGCATTACGGGGTTGCAATATTTTCCCGGCTAAGCTGATCCATGCCGAAGGCTGGTGTGCTGCCTGGGCGAAAAAAGCTTAACTGTTATCCCCTGATAAAACAGTCAGATAAAAAAGCCGGCAGTGCTATCTGCCCGCTTTTTTTACTTCTGGATAAGAACTGCTTTTTTGAACCTGAAGTTTCTGATTTTTTGTATAAAATCAATAATTTAAATCGGAAGGTATCCAGAAGGATGCATCAGTTCTATTTTTATACACTCCTGTTTATCAACTGCACAGCTGAAGTTGGGCGGTCGCAAAAACATGATAAACAGGAGCAAGCACATGAGTTCAGCACAGGCATTGGCGATAGCGGAAAAGATATTTTCACATGCTGTTTTTAAAGAGGTCGACAAACAGCAGTTAGTTGACCGCTATGATGTCAGTGGTCTAATTCAGCAGATCAACCTTGACTATGGTGTCGTCACAGGCCAGCAGCTTCAGACTGAAACTGAGATCAGCAACATTCCGCCTCAGGGTATTGTCATCAACACGCCTGGTGTGTACCGCTTTAGCCAGGATATTTTCTGGGCACCTGTTGCATATCCTGCGGCTGCTATTCGTATTTGCGCCGATAACGTCACCCTGGATTTGGCTGGTTTTAGTCTGAGCGCTACAGTTCAGGACAACAGTCAGCATATCAGTGGCGTAGTCATTAGCAATGCCGTTGGCGTCAGTATCGAAAATGGTACTTTGCTGAATATGGGCATGTATGGTATCAGAGCTGAACAAGTGCAGCAGTTGATGTTGAATAAACTGCTGATCAGCGGTCTGCAATGCCATAACCTCAACATTCGTAATTTATCCCCGGCTGGTATCCATCTGAATCAAGGCAGTGGCATCAGTATCACGGATTGTATTGTGCAATATATGTTTGTCACTGCAGATTCCAGTGCTGGTATCCAGTTGCTGCATATCAAAGACGCTGTGATCAGCGGCTGCCAGGTCCGTCATCTGATCAACTACGATGGTTCAGTGCAGGGCTATAGCTATTTGTGCTGCACAGATGTGAACACCTTTAACTGTAACGCCGGGCATTTTCAGTCCTTGTTTGGCGGAAATATCCGCACCGGTGGTCATACAGTACTGGGCTTTATTCCCATTTTTTGTGCTGATTTAGTCTATGACCAGTGCTCGGCCAGTTATATGACAGGGTGTAGCGACGATTGTCACGGTATGTCGGTGTTTCTGGATGTTGGCGTCAAGGTCAGTCACTTTACTGCACGTTATATTACTGATGGTGTGACGCCCGCTCATACGGGCGCAAAAGCCACAGGGCTTGAAGTATATGGCGTTGCTGTATCTGTAAGCCACTGTACAGTGGATCAGATCAAAGCTATTAACCCACAGGATAAGCAAAGTACGGGGTTTAGCGCCTGGGGGCTTGGCATCAGCTTTGACGACTGCAAAGCAAGTAATGTGGTGGTATGTGATGAATATGGCAACCTGAATGCAGAACTGGGGTACGGTACTGGTTTTGGCTGGGCACCGGACCCCCGTATTCCATTCCGGCTGATAGGGGCTGTTTGGACCAGTTACAAAAATTGCTATGCAGAGTATTGTCAGGTGGGTTTTGACACCTGGTTCCATGTAGATTCCAGTTGGCTGGATATAAAACACAGGTGTTGTGACATAGCTGTACTGGTACAACCCGGTCAAAGCAGAGTCTTATCCGGCAATCCGGCTTCTGAATGCAACCCACCTATCCAGATTGCGATTAAAAATATTGCCAGCGGCAATACCTACCCTGAACACATTTTTAATGAAGTAGTACAGGATATCAAGTGGGAGTTGGCCTCGTCTTAAAAGGATAGAGCAGAGAGAAAAGCTGTTCTCGGGTTCCATTGCCAGGCAGAGAAGCCAAGTTGTGAATAAAAGAGGTATGTTTGTTCACTCGTTGGAAAGACATTCTGCACACAGAATGACTGTAACTATGTTCCTGAGGCCCCTGCCCGGCGACGTGCAAGGCAGGGTCTGCTTAGAACTATGTCGTTCCTCGCTTTTGCAATTTAGTCTTATCCGCAAACTTCCGCCAAAACAGCAGCATGCGCTTTCAACAACTGGCATTGTGCTTTGCCTTTTATTCTGACTAAAAACGATAAGCTACAGAAAATCGCAACATACGTGGCTCTAAAGGGTGAAAATGCCTGTCGTCTACAGGCAGTGCTTCATTCTGTAAACGGGATTGGTAAAAATACACCATGTCCGCTACTTTCCTGTTGGTCAGATTCAATAGTTCGACGCCAAAGTCCCATTGATGCCATTGGTAGGACAAGTCGGCATTAAACACTGTGCTGCTGGAGGCTCTTTCTTTATTTTCGCTATCCAGAGTTCTTTTGCCGAAATGGCGCAGGCGTAAATTTGCATGTAAGCCTGAATCGTTGTGGTAGTTAATAGCTATGCTAGCCACAGCGGGCAGGGACCCTTCGATAAAACGTCCTTCACCTGCGGTGCTGTTTCGGTATCTGCTGTGGCTGCTGGCTAGCTCTAAATCCAGAGTCCAGTCTGAATTTATCCAATAATACCAAGCTAATTCTGCGCCAGTGCGGTGTGAGGCTCGATTCGGTTCTGTCCCGCCTGCATCGCCAATATAAACCAGTTCGGAGTCCAGCTTTAAGGTCCACAAGGCAACAGAAACTTGCCAATTGTTGGATTGCTGGTAACGCCAGCCCAGCTCCGCACCTTCAGAACGCACCCACAACGGAACCACATCGGTAGCTTCACCGCTGACCGGATCTGTTTTTATAGTAGCTCCCCTGGCATCATTGGAATGCATACCCTGGCCCAATGACAAATCCCACTGTTGAGCTTCATCAGGCTGGTACAGCAGTCCAAGCTTGACCGAGCTGATACCGTCTGAGGCGCGACCGCTATTTTCCTGGGTTAACGAACTTTCAACTCTGGCAGACATCCAGTCATACCTTAGTCCGAGTAATGCTTGCCAGTTGGCACTTAATTGCAGTTGTTGTTGATGGAACAAGGACCAGGATTGCTGCTGTACTTGATCCATTCGAACAGCTTCAGCTTGGATCCTGTTTTGAGATAAGGATAATCCCAGTTGCTGGATATCGTCGTAACGGCTTTGCAGACCAAATTGATGGCTCCAGTCCAGAGCACCAAGTTTTAACTGCATTTCTTTACTGATTTCACCACCAAATAACTGCCGCTCATCGTTTTGTTCAAATTGATCGCCGTTCTGTGGGTCATTAAGAAAATAACTGAAGTTTGACCAAAGTTGCAATTGGCTGCGGATCCAGTAGCCGCTGGCCTTCCAGTCCTGTTGTTGCCAGTGACCGGAAAGGCTTTGCCTGTTGCTGTTACCGCCTGAGTCTGGATCTATCACACCTAGGCGGTTAATCAGTTTTTGGTCTATGGCGCGCTGCGGGACCTGGTCGGCTGCATTCCAACTGTTGTCATACAGCATCAGAGTCAACTGCTGCGTCGAGTCTTGCTGCTGTGCACTATAGCGGCTTACAACATTTACTTTTTCAACTTGTTCGTCCACTCCTTGCCATGGGCCTGCATACCCTTGTAATTCAATGGCATTAAGCCAGTCAGCAGAGTCCAGTGCAGTACTGCCTTTGAGTAACAGCCTCTGGAATTGATACTCACCTAAGGTCAGTTGCAGCTGTTCCGGGCTTTGTTTTTTTAACTCAAAATCAGCGGCTCCAGCGTTAGCAAAATCACCATCCTTCGCCTGATAATTTCCTTTCCTGTAGCGGATATGCTCAACCAGTTCGGGGATCAGAAAATTAAGATCCGAATAGCCCTGACCGTGCCCATGAGTACGCATATTTACGGGCATACCATCGACAGAGGTAGCAAAATCGGTGCCATGATCCAGATTAAAGCCACGTAAAAAATATTGATTGGCTTTACCGCTGCCACTATGTTGAGTTACTACCATACCAGGGACAAACTCCAGCATATCCCCGGGGCGCAGCAGGGCTCTTTGTTCTATATCAACTCCATGCACATGACCTTCTGAGGCATTGATTGTTGCGCCGTGCTGATGATGGTGGCTTCGTACTAAAATCAGTTCAGGCTCGGTTACTGTGCCAGCGACTTGTTCTTCTGCTGTTACCATCACTGAAAATAGTACGGAACAGCAATATAAAGTTTGTTTAGTTCTGTCCATCAGAGAGTCGCTTTGATTAAGTTCAGTTGAGGGCTTTGCTGCGAAATAACCCATTGTTTTTGTTGCCAGTTGACCAGCAATTTATGATCGTGAAGCTCGCTGAACAGTTGATAATGTAGTGTGCTTTGCTCTGTATTACAGCTACTGAACAGCGGCAGACTTAAATAATAACTGTGGTTTTTTTCCACTGCTGTCCATGCACTGGCGTCAGTTTCAAAGATGCAGCGGTTATTCTGTGCGTCCTGCAGATACATGTGCTGGTGCAGATAGCTTGTGATAGTCGCCTTGTGCTTTTGAATATCACTCCAGCGTACATCCTGATCTGTTGGCCAGTTCAACACCTGCTGTAAGTCGACAATACTCAGCTCTAGCCTGGCGGACAAACCTTTGGCGTCAGGTTGAAGTTGTATAAAGGCTGTACTCAAACTGTGCGCAGAGACACAGCAACTAAAACACAGGCTAATCACGGCGAGCCATTTCATGGTAGTTCTCCACTTTGGACAAAAGGGGCGATGTTTTGCTGTAACTGCTCAAGCGCCATGGTTAATAACTGATGATCATCCGGCTCTTGTGCCTGTTGGTAATTCAGCCTGGCGTAATACAATGCTTTCTGCTGATCAGGTTTAAGTCGCAGGTAATAATGTGCCAGATCGGCGCTGTGTAGGGTGTCCTGCCGTTGTTCCCGTAACAAGACTCGTTGTTGCATAAGTTGCTGATGATGTTGCTCCACCCCCTGATGCTGTTCCGCCAGGGCCAGACGCAACAAAAGAGCGTCTTCCAATGGCTGCTTTTGGTGCAAAAGCTGTAGTTTCTGATACACCACAGCAGCGTCCTGTTGCAGAGTCAGGTCTGCCCACTTCACCCACAGCGGCAAAGGTGCAAGTTGGGACTCAGGAGCAAACAACAGTTGCTCTAACCAGGCTCTGGCTTGTTTGGGTTGTTGTAATGCTTCAGCTTGTTCTGCGAGCACAGCTAACAGCCACTGCTGTTGAGCCAGAGGGACAGTATGTTGTTGTCTCGCCAGCAGTTGCAGGGCTTTATAACTGTCTTGTGCTTTCCCCTGACGTCCTGTCACCTCAAGGCTGCATAACGTCAGTAAAAACAGCTCTTGCTGCCCCAGCAGCTTCTTGCATTCCGTCAAGGCAGCTTCTGTATTGTTTTGCACCAGATAAATCCGGTTTTTCATCAGCAGAGCATTGATATCATTGGGCTGCAGTTTTTGTACCTTATCCAAATAATTGAGTGCATCCTGAAACTGATGTTGCTGTTGTGCACTGTCGGCCAGCGCAAGCCAATAAGCAGCAGAAGAAGGTTGCTGTACATTTTTTAGTAACTGCTGCGCTCGATCAAAATATCGGCTCCAGCCCGGCTGCCTGGCCAACTGCAGATAGGCTTGAGCCAGGGTCACCTGGTCGGTGGCTGACTGAGATAGTGATGCCTGAGATTCAAGTCGCGTCATCCAATAGGGCAAGGGATCGCGATTTTGGGCTTGCAATATCAGTTCGGGTTCAGGAGAGCCTGCAAAGGTTTCGCCTGGCAGTACAGCAATGCCTGCCCATATAATAAATGCCATTGTAGTGAAGACTGTTTGTGTAAACATCATCTGCTCCATAGAAGCCCCGATCGGACCGGGGCTTATTTACTTCAGTTCCATGTCATTGAAACACTTCAGCATAATCAGCTGTATTGTCAGTATCCTGAGTAAAATCCCGGCCATTGGTCGATAAGGGCGAGTCTGTTTCCTGCTGAGCAAAAGCGGCTTTGCTGTATTGCAGGAAGGAGACAGTGGCTCTATTGACTTCTAAGCGGATTGTCGCGCTTGCGGTGAGCTCTCCATCTGTTACCCGGGCAACAAAACTGTCGCTGCCTGTATATTCAGCTTTGGGTTGGTAAACAAAATCACCATTGCTGTTCAGTGTCAGACTGCCATTGGCTGGCTGAGAGTCTATGCTGTAGCTCAGCATATCTCCGTCTGGGTCTGTGGCCATCAGTCGTTCCATCACCACAATCTCTGTTTCTGTGACAAAACTGGTGTCGGCAAACAAGGGGGCAGAGTTCGCTTTGTCATCAGAGCCACAACCGGACAGCAGTGCTAAAGGCAAAAGCCATATTAATTTACGCATTATCCAGCTCCTTCTCAGTTAGGTGAACCAGCCAGTGGCGCACGTAAGTAGGGGAAACTGTTGTCTATCATGCTGGCATCCAGCGGTGCACCGTCTGTAAAAGGTACATTACCTACTGCCGCATCTGCTGGCTCACAGAGCCCCAGATTGGTTGGTGTGCCGTTAATCGGAATGTCATGACATAACGCACCCATCATAACCCTCAGCGCAATATCGACCACGTCATCACCAGGGCGACGACCGTTAGGAAAGCCAGCTAAATCGTTACCTGCGACGCCAAAAGCGGATTGACTGGCTGCAGGCGTGGCTGGTATGGCGGTATTTAAGCGCAGCATTTCAGATGGCGTGACTGTGTTTAACTGATTAACACCAGGAAATCCTGTTAAAAACGCAGTGACCAGATCGGTACGCGGGAAATTGGTTGGTGCCAGATCTTCGATATTGGTCCCCAAGGTTGCATTGACTGCGTCTTTAAATAAAACGTTGAGCAAGGCTGGTAAGCTTGGGTGAGTGACATAATCGGCAAACTGACCATCGTCTTTCGGATGGCTGGCTGAGAACTTATCTTTATCGGCCAGACCTATCACCAGCTCGTTGACGAGCGGGTTACTTAAACGGGAGACCTGCACTAAAGCGCCGCCATTCACTTCTGTCTGATCAAAAGCCGGATTTGGATTTAAGATCCTGGCTTGTGGCAAACTGGCTGTTGTCCAGGCTCCTATGACACCATTACCTGTTCCTGTGATGCAGGACGTCGGTAATTCCAGAGCCAGAGTAGTGACGTTTTTACCACGTAAATCATCATTGGCGGAGTTTTGAGTAATACCACCCGGGAAGCCTGCAGCATCTCCTGCACCTGGCGCACTGTCTCCCTCAACCGGAACATAGTTAACCAAATCAAAGGTTTCACCCAAATTGACTACAAAGGGATCTTTACGCTGTCCCACAAAAACACGTGCTTTGGCGTCACAACCAGGCAAGCTGGTTTCATACATATACTGATTGGCATAATTTTGATAAGCCGCACTGTTACCAAAAGTTTTTTCGCCGATATAATCGTGAGGTTTGGTAAAACTATTATCAGCAGAGCCTGAAGTCAGCGCTGTTTTAGTACCACTTTTTTGAGGTCCGGTCACCAGGCTGAGCTGGTAGGTTTCAATGAAATTTAATGCTGCCGAATTACCTGCACTAATGCCACCGACGTTTTTCAGCGGTACCGCAACCATTTTTTGGTTGCCAGCCTGACCTATTGGCAGTTTCACCCCCATGTTGTCATTTGCCAGCTGTTGGCTAAAACGGAACTGGAAAGTCAAGTCTTCCACTGCATCGCCGTTATTATCTATGTGGATGCTGTATACAGCCGCAGGGTCGAGCGCGAAGTAATTTGGTCCACCTTGCGGGTCCTGCAGTGGAATATAGTTCGCAAGTACAGTGACATAACCAGTGCGGCCTTCTTCGTAACTGTTAAATACGTAAAAGTCGGTCGAATCCAGTGTGGGCATACGTGCAATATTTGGTGCTTCTCTGTGACTTGAAGCCTGTGCCATACCTGACATGGCAATAGCGACGGCGAGACTGGCAGTGATTATGGTTTTTTGTAGTTTCATCATTGTGTTCCTCTGTTGATGTTGCACAGGGAGTAACGACAAAGTGTTTTTTTTGGATGCAGCAAAAAGAAAATAAATAAATTATTTTTTTCAGGCCGTTGTAGCGGCTGAAAAATACTGGGCACACAGGCATAAAAAAACGGAACCTGGTGGCTCCGTTTTGATTTAATAACACAATTCATCACTTAAGTTAGAGTGTCATCAATTCGCTGGTATGCAGCACAGCACCGGTAGGCTGTCCTGTAGGCGAACCGCCTTTAGGTTCTAAACTCACAGCAAGTACAGCCACCATTAAACCTGCAGCTGCTTTTGGCCATGGATAACTGACTTTGCCATTTTGTGGCAATAACCCCAGTGAAACGGGGGCCTGCCCTGTGGTTGGTAACATCCATAGTTCATAATCATGTGCAGGATCGGCAGGCACAGCAGCCGTTGCTTGCAGCGTCACTGTGTCACCTTGTTTAGACACTAACCACAAAGCTTTCGCTTCTTTGGTTTGGATCACCGCCAGCTCCACGGGTGCTGTAGCCGGAGGGGGCAGTAGTAACACCAGAGCAAGGCAAGCAGCAGCGGCCACGGCCACCCAGTTCGCCGGATGCAACCAACTGCTTTTGGGGTTAAGTTGTACCACCTCTGCATTTTGCCAGCCGAGGCGTTGTTGCAGCTTTTGCCACAGACTCTCATCAGGTTCTATTGCAGGCAAAGACTCTGCCAGTGGATTCAGATGTTGTTCCCAGCGCCATACCGACTCACGAGCCTGTTGCTGTTGCATCAATAGCCGCTGAAATCTTTGTCTGGCTTTGCCCCTCATGCCCCCTAACACATAGTTGACACTTAAGGCGTCCAGCCGTTCTTGCTGTAAATAATTCATGCTTCAAGACACCTCTTTAAGCGGGCTAAGCCACGGCGGATCCAGCTTTTAACCGAACCTAAAGGCGCGCCGGTATGGCTGGTGATTTCGTGATGTGTCAGGCCGTTTACAAAAGCCAGATAAATAGACTGACGGTGTTCAGCTTCCAATGCAGACATACAGTCATCCAGCTTGACCTTTTCCCTGACCAGGCTGACAGACTCCCCCTCGTTATCGTCCGGGCTCCAGTCCGGATCCAGCTCTATATGTTCGGCTTTAAATTGTCGGGTTTTGATCAAATCCAAAGCGCGGTAGCGTGTAATACTGATCATCCAGGTCATGACAGTACCTTTATCGGTGTGATAATCCGCTGCATTGTGCCAAATGCGTACAAAAGCATCCTGCAATACATCTTCAGCCCAATCCCGGCGTTTGAGCAATTGCAGACTCACGGCAAAAAGCTTTCCTGATGTGGCTTTATAGAGTTGGGCAAAAGCATTTTTATCGCCCTGCGCCGTGGCCTGTAGCCATTGGATCAACTGTTCTTGTGGTCCCATCTGTTATTTTTCCACTCCGTTACTTTGACATCTATATCAGCTACGAAGGGCACAGAGCTTTAGATGCACTCTGGTGAAACTTTTTTGTTACCGCTAAGATAACCGCTAGCAAAAATAAACAGCAACAACAATAACAAGGCGCTTTTATGACATCCTGGGTAACAGCTTTTGCAGATTCTGCAGCAGGTCGCTGGTGTGGTGTGCCACAAGCAACCCCTTTGCAACGACCACAAGGCGAGGCTGCCTGTTTTAGTGGTGCAGTGCTGTTGTGTGGCAAAACATCCCCGCACACTGTGCTGTTGCGTCAGCATTTAAGCCTTCTGCCTGATGTTCGTTTTGTTGAAGCTGCTGCCGGGCCATTTCAGGCCATTCTTTTTGATGGCACAGAACTGCAAAACACTGAAGAGCTGGATTTAGTCTGGCAACACTTACACAGTGTTTTACCTGCTTTGGAGAAAAATGGCCGTGTGCTGATACTGGCGCGGGCTGTCGCTGATACCTGCAGCGCAGATGCCGCAGCCGCTGCTGCTGCTTTATCAGGCTTCACCCGTTCTGTTGCCAAAGAGCTGGGGCGTTTTGGCAGTACCGCGAATTTATTGTCCCTGCACCATGGCGTACAGCAGAGCCTGTTGCCTGCTGCAGAATTTTTCCTGTCGAAAGCTTCGGCTTATATCACAGGTCAGGTCTTGCCAGTACATGCGGTAAAAATAGCTGAACTCAGCCCATGGCAAAAACCACTTCAGGGGAAAGTTGCTCTGGTGACAGGCGCAGCCCGTGGTATTGGTGCTGCCATAGCCAGAACGCTGACAGAGCAGGGGGCCAGCGTCATTGGGCTGGATATTCCGCAAGCCAAAGAGGCATTAACCAGTTTGATGCAACAGCTGCAAGGCACAAGCCTGGTGCTGGATATCAGTCAAAGCAACAGTGCTCAGCAACTGCAGCACTGGTTAACAGAGCAAGGGCTGACACTGGATATTCTGGTGCACAACGCTGGTATTACCCGCGATAAACTATTTCACAGAATGACAGAAGCCCAGTGGACTCAAACTCTGGACGTGAACCTGCGTGCAGTGCAACGCATCAATGTGTTGTTGCTGGAGCAGCATCTGATCCAGTCTGACGGCAGGGTGCTGTTATTGTCGTCGATGAATGGTCTGGCAGGGCAAAAAGGCCAGACCAACTATGCCAGTTCAAAAGCCGCGTTGGTGGGCTACTGCCAGTATATGGCGATGCAGGACCACAGAGGCATTACCTTTAACGCCATAGCCCCGGGCTTTATTGAAACTCAAATGACAGCAGCTATGCCGGCCATCCCACGTGAAGTGGGACGGCGGTTAAACTCGTTACGGCAGGCGGGCTTACCTCAGGATGTGGCTTTAGCTGTCGCCTTTTTTGCACGGCCAGATGCCGCTGGTTTAAACGGCTCTGTGCTGAGAGTGTGTGGCCAGTGTTTTATTGGCGCCTGAAGGCTGAATACCTGATCCCACAGATGCTGCGGCCCAGACATCAGGTGGCAGCCAGGCTTTTTTCCACGGCATAAATTGCTCGGCTGGCATAGGGCGGGCTATGCCGTAGCCCTGAGCCAGAGTACAACCCAATTGCAATAGCATTTCGCCGTGTTCTGTGGTTTCCACCCCTTCAGCAACAATTTCACGTTTAAATTCATTGGCCAATACAATAATGCCTTTGAGAATGGCTAAATCGTCCGGGTCGACCAGCATATCGCGGACAAAACTCTGGTCTATTTTCAGCACTGTTGCGGGCAGACGTTTTAAATAGGTTAAAGACGAATAGCCAGTGCCAAAATCATCCAGCGCAAAACTGACACCACTGCGGATACAGGCCTGCATCACGGCCTGTACATGGGTTAAGTCATTCAGCGCACTGGTTTCCAGAATTTCCAGTTGCAACAAAGAGGCCGGCACGTCTGAATAAAAATGCAGTAACAATTGCAGGTGATTAACAAAATCCAGCTGTTGTAAGTGATAGGCTGAGATATTGACACTGACAGGAATAGTCATGCCCTGACGTTGCCATTCAGCCAGCTGACGCAGTGCTTCTTCAATCACCCAATAGCCTAATTCCACGCCCAGACTATGTTGTTCTATTGCTGGCAAAAACAGGGCAGGAGCGACCATACCTTTTTGTGGATGCATCCAGCGGATCAGGGCTTCTGCCCCTATGACTTCACCTGTGTGCATATTCACTTTGGGCTGATAAAACAACCTGAACTGTTTAAGCGCCAGGCCTTGCCTGATTTCTACTATGGTTTCCTGGTGGCCACGCAGACTGCGGGCGTAGTCGGTATCAAAGACATGACAGCGGTTTTTACCATCCTGTTTGGCCTGATACATGGCATGATCGGCCTGACGTATCAGTTGTTCTGCTTCAGTGGCATCGGTCTGAGGGTAAAAAGTCAGGCCTATACTGGCGGACACCGACAACATCCATTCGTCTATTTTCAGAGGTTTAGCCACCACATCCAGCAACTGATTAATTTTGCTAAGACCCGCCTTTTTGTCCGCCAATGCAGGTAACAACACCACAAACTCATCACCCCCTATACGGGCCAGCAACTCAGTGTCTTCAAGCTGAGATTTCAGTCGTTCGGACAAAGTGATTAAAAACTGATCGCCGGTTTCATGGCCGTGCCTGTCATTAATTTCTTTAAAGCCATCTAAATCCAGATAAGCCACAGCCAGCATCTGCTCTTCAGTGGCTTTTTTCATCAGCAGCTGCAATTGCTGAGTTAAGGCACTGCGGTTGGGCAAGCCTGTCATCGCGTCATAAAGTGCAATTTTTTCAAGGTGTTGTTGCTGTTGGTACTGGTTAGTAATATCAGAAAAGAGCCCGACATAATGTTGCAACTGGCCTTTATCATCCAGCACAGCACTTAAGGTCAGGCTTTGGAAAAAATCTTCGCCTGACGCTTTGCGGCTCCAGAGTTCACCAGACCAGAAGCCTTGCTGTTGCAGGCTTTGCCACATGGAGCTAAATGTAAGTTCGTCCAGATGCTCAGACTGCAATAAACGTGGGGTGCAGCCTATAGCTTGTTTGGCGCTGTAGCCTGTGATCTCGGTAAAGGCCTGATTTACATCAATCATCACACCTAAGGGGTCGGTGATCATAATGCCTTCGCGGGCATGGGTGAATACGCTGGCGGATAAACGCAATTTGTTGTCTGCCGTGTGCTCCAGGGTAATATCACGGGATAAACCTACAGTGCCTACATACTCTTCATCAACCAGAACCGGGGCTTTGTAGGTTTCATACCAGTACTGATCGGTTTCAGTTTTATGTTGCGAGCGTATCACCTGTGGCTGGCCTGATGTCAGTACTTGTTTATCATGGACCACATGACTTAAAGCCCGTTGTGCATCAAATAAGTCGGCGTCTGTTTTCCCCACCAACTGGCTGGTATTCCGGTGCTGAAACTGCTCAGCAAACTTCTGGTTGACTTCCAGATAGCGGCCGTGAATATCTTTTAACCAGACCACAAAAGGAATGCTATCAATCAGGGTGCGTTGGTACTGTTCTTTTTGCTGTAGCGTCTGAATCAGCGCCTGACGTTCCTGAATGGAGCTGTTCAGCCGAAGCTGGGTAGCACCCAGCCAGCTCATAATGCTGCCGGGCTTGGCTTTTCGCAGATCTGTACCTTGCAGCACTTCACCCCGGCCCATAGCTTTAATCTGATCGTATAAATGACTGACAGAAGCACCCAAAATACTGTTGTGTACTCTTTTAATATCCCAAAGCGAATAAAACAGCAGCAAACCGGACAGAATAAACAGGATACGCATCACCAGAGCGTAAAACATGGCATCTTCTACTTCATCTGCTGTGCGCTGGTCTACCAAAGTATAAACAGTGGCTATGGGTTGCATGATGGCGATTTTGGCATTGTGGTAGTTCAGATCAAACACGCTTCGCAGGGCCTGTTGTTTGTTGTTCTCTTTTTGCACCGGATCAAGTTCCGGTCTTTCCAGCAGTTGCATCGCTTTTTGTTCAGTCACAGCCAACAGGTCGGACTGCATTTTGGCTTCCTGTAAGGCAGACATTTCTGCATCGGTAAAACCTGAGGCTTTCATTAAATCCATTAATGCGACACGGGAGCCTGCAGGGCGGGGTCTTTGGTTTTCTTCGCCCACTAAATCCCAGTACACCTGATGGTAATTGACAGGCCTGGCGGACTGGCCATTTCGTATGGCGATAATTTCATTGAAGTGGCTTTTGTAGCGATGCTCTCCCGTTGCGATATAGCTTCGCACCATACGGGTTAAATCATCAGAAGACTGACGCAACTCGCCGATGATTTTCAGCGAATACACCCGCTGATCATTGGCTGCATCAATACGTTTTTCTGCGTAGACATAAGCAACAAAAATAGCGCTGAAAGTAAATAACAACGCAATTGCTGCCCAAAATCGCAGCGTAAGCTCAGACGTAGAGTAACGCTTTACCTGCACAAAAACTCCTGCTTTTCATCCTGTTCAACCTCAGCCATGCGGGTTAAATATCCTGATTTATTCTGCCTCAATAGTTATTGAGGCGGGTAACGAAAGCAAGCTGTTCTGTTCAGTTTTTGCGGTTTTATTTCCATAAATTTAGAAAAATCGCTAAAAACTTGCTAACACTTTGTTTTTTCAGTGAACCTCTATTAGTCTTAGCGGGTCAATAAATTATATATTGAATAGATACAGGTGATTCTGTGATAGATAAGTACCAGACCTTTTATCAGCCGAATCCGGAGATCCCGGACTTAGTACAACGCATCGAACAGCAAATGGCGCAATGGTCCCTTGTTGTCACTTCGCTGTCATTGCAGCAACGTCTGGTGTTGCAGAATAAGTCTTTACAGGCCAGTCTGGCGTTGGACCATAATTCTTTATCTGTGGTGCAGTTGCAGGAGCTGGCTGCAGGTAAACGTGTCGTGGCCCTGGTGCAGGATATACAACAGGCACAAAATGCCCTGACCTTGTATCAACAACTGGATCAGTTTAATCCTTATCAAAGTGCAGATTTACGCAAGGCACATAACGCTTTTATGAGTTCAGTCTCCTCTGATGCCGGACACTACAGAAAGCAGGGGGCTGGGGTTTATGAGGGCCACAAGCTGGTGCATATGCCACCTGCACCGGCCAAAGTGAAGGTTCTGGTTGATGAGTTGCTGGACAAACTACAGCATGAACAGGTGCATCCCTTATTGATATCCTGCCTGATGCACTATCAACTGGCTTTTATTCATCCGTTTTCTGATGGCAACGGCCGTCTTTGTCGTTTGTGGCAACATTTAGTTTTAATCCGGTGGCAGCCTTGTTTTGCTTATGTGCCTTTTACTGCAGTGCTTAAAGACAAAACACGAGACTACCAAAAAACCTTGCGTCAGTCCGTGCCTAAGTACGATGCAACAGCTTTTATTTTGTTTATGTTGCGTAGTATTCACGAAACGTTGAACAGCGAATTAGCACAGCTGGAAGTACAACAATCCGAATTAAATAACCTCAACCAGACGGCACATTTACCGGATCAGCCTTTGGTCGATTTAACACAATTTGTGCAGCTGCAAACACAAAAAGTGAAAACAAAAACGTCAGGGCCCTGGTATAAAACTGAAGATCAGATTTTAAAGAAATTAAAAAAAGACAACAGATTAAGTGCTAAAACCATAGCGGATGAACTCGGATTAAGCTCCAGAGCCATAGAAAAACAACTGGCGAAGTTAAAGGCTGAAGGCAAACTGCGTCGTACAGGACCAGCCAAAGGTGGTCGCTGGCAAGTTGTGGCCTGAGCTGCTTTTTATGATGACCATGCCGTGCTTTTTAGCCGTTGGTAGCATTTTTTTTACTTTTGGTCGTTTTGTCATATGACTGCCTGCGCTGCTCAGTACACTGCTGTTTTTTTGCGATGAACAGGTGCTGTGTGCGTAGTCTTTTTCTGGTGTTGTTCTCTTTAGTGCTCAGTCTGGATCTTCATAGCGCAGAAGCAAAGTCGCAGTTTGAGGCCAATAGCTTGTTGTTAATTTCCATCGATGGTTTTGGCCAGCAGTATTGGGAAACTTATAAAGCGCCTGTTCTGCATCAACTGGCACAAGGTGGTGTAAGAGCCCTTAGTATGCAGCCGGTCTTCCCGACAAAAACTTTTCCTAATCACTACAGCATAGCCACAGGTTTGTACCCTGCGAACCACGGTATTGTCGAAAACAATATTTATGATGCTGATTTTGATGCCGTATTTCGTATGAGTAAACCAGAAGAAGTTACCAATAGCCGCTGGTGGCTGGGTGAACCTATTTGGGTTACTGCAGAAAAGCAGGGGGTTAAAACCGGCACTTATTTTTTCCCTGGTACAGAAGCTGCGATCAAAGGGGTAAGGCCTGGCTTGTGGCAAGCTTACGATGGTTCCATCAGCAATACAGACAGAGTGAACTCAGTATTGGCCTGGTTGGATTTACCAGCAGAGCAGCGGCCCCAATTTCTGACATTGTATTTCAGCTCTGTGGATGACGCAGGGCATGCTTATGGTCCTGAATCAAAACAGGTGGCTGACGCTATTGCTGATGTGGATCAGGCGTTGGCTTTACTGGTGAAGGGGCTGGAACAAAGAGGGCTGCAGCATAGCATCAACCTGATGCTGGTATCTGACCATGGCATGGCCAAAGTGCCACAGCAGCAGGTGATAGTGCTGGACCAGCTGTTTGATCAGAAAAAAGCGGCTTTGGTGTTGTGGACTCCTGAGATTGTGTCCATTTTTCCGAAAAAAAACGAGTTAGAAGCCATTTACCAGCAGCTAAAACACTCACTGCCACCTCAGGCCAAAGTGTATAAAAAAGCAGATTTACCGGAGCGTTGGTTTTATCAGAACAGCAAACGTATAGCCCCCATTTTGGTCGTGCCTGAAGCAGGCTGGCGTTTAATGCAACAACATAAACAAAAAGAATGGCTGGAAAAGCCAGGCCGTAGTGCTGTGACGGGTAGCCATGGTTATGACAATAATAGTCCGGCTATGCAGGCTATTTTTGTCGGGCATGGGCCAGCTTTTGCTGCGGGCAGTCAAATTCCGGCTTTTTCCAATATTGAATTGTATAACCTGATGTGCCGTATCTTAGGTATTCAGCCAGCCCCCAATGATGGCAATCCTGACTGGGTTCAGTCTGTGTATCAGGCTGAGCCAAAGAAAAATTAAAGCCTTTTGGTCATAAAGTGTTTGCTGCCGGTGAAAGGGTAGTAGGTTTGAGTCCACTCCAACTGATAGCCATGGCGCTCGTAAAAAGGTTTTGCCTGAAAATCCAGGGTATCGAGAATAACAAAGCTGCACCCCCTTGATTTAGCTATGTTTTCAGCCTCAATAAGTAGCTTTGATCCTACGCCTTTTCCCCGAACTTTTTCGTCCAGCCACAAGGATTCCAGATAAAACCAATGGCCAAAAGTACGGCCAGCCAATGCGGCTATTAAGTGGCCTTCGTTATCTTCCAGCTTTAATCCCAACTGTTGCCTTTGGGTCGCATCCCAATGCAAAGCATTAAATTCAGCAACTTTTTGTTTAGCCAGTTCGGCAAATTCAAGGGTATGGACAGGGGTAAAGGTCACAGTTTTATCTTAGAAAATGAAAAACAGCACTATAACATGGACGCTTTCTCCCGTTAAACAGCTCTGTTTTTTGGCGCTGTCGGGATGATCAGGCAAAACCAGAGCAGAACTGGTGAAGCCGCTGTTCAGTTTTTCACAAAAGTCGGTAGTTCATCAGTGAAATAAATAGGTCCACCTTTATGTTTTTGCAGATTTGCCGAAAAAGTAGCCGTTAAAGTGAAAAAATTAATACATTTTGTCTTCTGTTAAATGAAATTTGATAAAAATAGTACTTCTTGGTATCCTCTGTTTATTCCGTTGTTTTGCCGTTCGCCAGTATTGGCGTTGTTGTGGTGTATGAATGACCCTGGTCGACTTGCTTGCCAATTATCTTTATGTGCTGCGTTACATCGTTGTGGTGTTAATGCTGATGTTGCTGGTATTTGCGCTGGACGATGTATTTATTGATCTCTACTACTGGACCCGCCACTGGGGTCGTTATTTCCGTTTTTACCGCAACACGAAAAAATTTGATGAGCAGGAATTGTTTCATCTGAAAGAGCAGCCTATCGCCATTATGGTACCTGCCTGGCAAGAGGTTGGGGTAGTCGGCAAGATGGCCGAATTTGCAGCGGCCGAACTGGATTACGAAAACTATCAGATTTTTGTTGGTACTTACCCTAACGATCCTGCGACTCAGGCGGATGTAGACGCGGCCTGTGCCCGTTTTCCTCATGTACATAAAGTAGTGTGTGCACGACCAGGCCCCACCAGTAAGGCGGATTGTCTGAACAATATCATTACCTCCATTCTGGACTTTGAGCGCCGTACTCAGGTGAAATTTGCCGGTTTTGTCCTGCATGACGCCGAGGATGTGGTGTCTGCAATGGAACTGAGGCTATTTAACTATCTGTTACCAAAAAAAGATTTGATCCAACTGCCGGTTTACCCCTTCGCCAAAGGCCCTTTTGCTTTTACATCGGGCCATTATCTGGATGAATTTTCCGAAAGCCACGGTAAAGACGTCGTTGTACGTGAATCTATGGTTGGTCAGGTGCCGAGCGCTGGTGTAGGCACCTGTTTCAGCCGTCGCGCTATTATTAAGCTGTCTGAGGAAGGGGACGGTTTACCTTTTGATGTGCAGTCTTTAACTGAAGATTACGACATAGGATTCAGACTAAAACACTGGGGTATGGAAGAAATTTTTGTTCGTTTCCCAGTGACAGATAACCTGCTGGCCCGCTATGCAGAAAAAAGCCGCAGCCGCAGTCAAAGTCATGGCAATGTGGTCTGTGTACGTGAATATTTCCCTGAAACTTTTCATACAGCAGTCCGGCAAAAAAGCCGTTGGATCATAGGTATTGTGTTTCAGGGCTTCAAAACCCACCGTTGGGTGGACGACTGGCGGTTAAATTACTTCTTATGGCGTGACCGTAAAGGGGTGATCACCTATTTTGTCAGCTTTATTTCAACCTTAATTTTTACCCAGCTTTGCCTGTTCTGGTTATACGACCAACTGATTGCCGATGGCTATCATTTTCTATCCATCTTTGTGGATGACCCTTTAGTGCAGACTTTGTTGGGTCTGAACTTCTTCTTTTTTATCAACCGCTTGTTTCAGCGTATGGTGTTTGTGCGTCGTTATTACGGCATAGGGCAGGCACTGTTGTCTGTGCCACGCCAGCTGTGGGGCAATGTCATTAACTTTTTTGCCAATGTGCGGGCATGGAAGCAGGTGCTGCAGCATGGTGATCCACGTCGTGTGGCCTGGGACAAAACCTCGCACGAATACCCAAGCATCAGTCAAAACCGTGCCACACGATCCATAGGATCCATACTGGTGGCACAAGGCACCTTGTTGCAGCAGGAGCTGGAGTTTGGTTTAGAGCAGCAGCAAAAAGGGGAACGATTAGGTCAGTCATTATTAAGATTAGGTCTGCTGACGCCGGCTCAACTGGGTAAAGCTGTGGCTGAACAGTTAGAATTACCTTATCTGGATGCAGATCCTTTTGCTATTGATGCCGGATTGATCAGCAGTTTCCCAGCCAGGCTGGCACTGAAATACATGGTGTTGCCGGTACAACAGCAAAATGGGCTGTTAACTCTGGTGCGTGAAAGCCAGCTGTCTCCCGTTGCTCTGTCACAAATTGAACGTCAAACCGGTGCTAAAGTTCAGCTGTGCATTTGTGCCTATGGTGTCGTAAGTTTGGGGATCAGGTATTGGTACAGGCAGGAAATTCACCTGAACCCTTCAGCTTATATTGAGCATTGTCTGCACCAGGGGCTGATCACTGAGTCTGACCAGGTTGTGCTCAGACAAAGTTATCTCGCCAGTCAGTTGTCTTTTGGGGATGCGCTGGTTCAGGCCGCTTTACTGGAGCCTGCTGTTGTGAACCAGGTATTGATTAGTTTTGATCATCAAAGTGGTTTGCGGTTGGGCGACTATTTACTACAGGAAGGCATTGTTAGTGCAGACAATCTGGCTGACGTTGTTCAACTGCAACAAAACCGCCGGAAAACTATACAGCAACTGGTGCAAGAGCTAGTCCTACAGCAAAAAACTCAGCGACAAGAGGTTGTGGTATGAACCGGTTTTGGTTTTTCATAGTGCTGTTGTTGACCAGCTCTGCCATTGCCGCACCTATGACGGATTATCAAAAATTCCGTACTTATCCTTATGTCGAAAAAGCTTACCGTCTGCAGCAAAAAGATGATGTACCTGCCGCTATAGCCGAAATTAATAAAGCCCTGGCTTTGGTGCCTGGTCAGTCTGAACTGCTTGAATTAGCTTTTCGGTACCAAATTGAAGCCCGGGATTTATCAGCCGCAGCCTCAACCTTGCAGCAAATTCCTGTGTCAGAGCAACAAGGTTTGTATCCGCTGTGGTTGGCTTTATTCTTAAAACAGCAGTCTTTGCCTGACTTACCGGCGCTTGATGCGCTCTGGTCTGGCTGGAGTGTTGAAGACCAACTCTCTATTGCGACACTAGTGACATCCCGCCTTATTGCATTAAAGCAAGAGCAGCAGGCTTATCAGTGGCTGGCGGCAAAAAAGCCATTACCAGCTGAAGTACTGAAGTTAAATGCGGCTTTAGCTGAGTCCTTACGTTTAACTGAACAGGTGGTCAGTGATTTGTCATCTTTGCCAGCACAAGAGCTATCCGGTGAAGATAAAACCAGATTAGTGATGGCGCTGATGCAAACAGGGCAAGCAAACAAAGCTTTGTTACTGATCGAATCCGATCCAGAGTCTGAAGCCGCGCTGATGTATCATCGTCAGCTATTGCAGCAGCAAATAGCCTTGTTGGACTGGGCCTCTGCACTTAAAAGCTTTGACTTTATTGAAACCTATCACCAGCTCAACCCTGATGAAATGCTGCAAAAACTGCAGTGGGCTGTGGCAGAGAAACACTGGGATACTGCTTTTGTATTGGCTGAGAAGTTACAACTGAACTGTTGGCAGCGCATCGATCTCTATATGCAGGCGGGTGATGAAAACCGCGCCAATGCAATGTTTTTGCACTGTCCTTCCAGCGCCAATCCTGACAGCTGGCTGGTGTACGCTGAGAAATGGCTGAGTGCCGATCAGATCAGTACAGAGTACCTGGCCGCGGAGCATTTGCAGGCGCAGCAACGGCGCTTAGTGGCACAAAAACGCCTTGCAGCAGGGCAGTATCAACAGGTATTACAGCAACTACTGACCGACCCTAAACAAAGTGCACAGTATGATCTGATCCTGACCAGTACTCAGGCTTTACCCGCCAGTGCAGAAAAAATACAGTCGATGCAAAAACTGCATCAGTACAAAGCCAGTGCTCCCACCCTGAATGAACTGAGTTACCAATATATTCTGGCAAACGAAGCAGACAAAGCGCTTGGGCTGCTGGCAAAAGCCTTGCCCTTTGACGCTGATATCCAGCGACAGCAGGTATTACCGCTGCGGGTACTGGAGCTTTTAAAGCAACAGAAAACCATCAACACTGCGGTATTAGCAAAAACGGACAGCTGGACAATACTGGCCGCTGAACGTGCTGAATTATGGCGTTTGGCCGGGCGTTGCGATAAAACGCTTAGCTTATTGGCAGGTAAAGCAAGCACAGCATCAGGGTGGCGTAGTCTGGCTTTATGTCAGGAAGAACAGGAAGCGGAATTTGCATTGTTACACTGGCAAAAAGCCTATCAGTTGCAGCCGCAAGACTCGGATGTGCTGAATATGGCTTATTTGCAGCAGAAATTAAATGACCCTGTTGCTGCTTTTTTATCTTTTACTTTTATAGATATCAGCAGTTTATCTGACGAGGATAAACAAAATACTGCACAACTGGCGCTGGAGTTGGATGAACTGGAGACAGGTGAGCACTATTTGTTGCTCTCTGGTGCAGATCAGGCGGACTGGTATCTGGAAGCCGCAGCAATCAAACGCAAGCAGCAACAAAACAAAGCTGCTTTGGCTTATCTGAATAAAATAGTTCGCACCAGCAAAGCGCAATGGATCAGTTTGTATCTGCAAAAGGCCTGGATTTACCAGGAAATGCAGGATTATCCGGCGGCTGAACAAGCCTGGCGTTCAGCCCTTGCCAAAGCGCCTGAACAAGCAGAGTTACATGCTGGTTATGGCTACTTACTGGTGGGAATGAATCGCACTAAAGAAGCACTAAAGCATTTACGTTATGCTGCGCGCCAAAGCCAGTATGCCAATGATGTTGCCATTGCAGGGCAGGTGGCTTATTTATCGGCAGAAGAGAGGGATACCGATGAAACCTTGTATTGGTTAAAGCAGTCGATTGACCGTCAGCATAAAACTGACAAACAAAATGAACTGAGCAAAACAGAGCTGTATAGGTTAAAACGTTACCATCAGACGATAGCAAAAAACTGGCAAGTCAGCGCCAGCACAGCCTTGCGTCATGGTGCCAGTCTGACGCTGCCTGGTTCAGCAACGCAGCCTGTGCCTGAGCCCGAAGTGGTGCGTAATGAAGCTTCGGTGCGCCTGGAGCATTTTCCCGACACTTTACAGCGTGACACCAGTTTATACATGCAAATTTCAGCCAACGGCAGCAGTGAGCAATATTACCGCAACTTTGGTCAGGAATTTGGTGTGGCCTATAAAGCTTTAGATAATACCAACCTGTGGTTGAGCGCTGCTGTACAGCAATATCCCCTGGGCAAAGGTGACTGGCGCGCTTTGGTACGTTTGACAGGTGATTTTCTTAATCAGGGCCAATGGCGAGCCGAATGGCAACCAGAGTTGGATCATTGGAGGGAACGTAAGTTATTTGTTGATGCAGTGTATTGGCCTGCCGACGGTCAAATTCTGTTGCAGTCTAAGTTTGAACAGGGCAAGGTGGTTCGCTACGACGATAGTCTGTTTCAGGTCACCCGTGCTTATGTATTAAGTCAGTTCGATTACCGTAAACAAAAAGCCGTAACGACCAATCTGAATGCCGAAGGCTGGCAGTGGACTGGTGGTTTAGGCCTGCAATCACGTATTGGCCTGGGCGAAACACACTATGACGCATACCGGCATAAATTGGAGATCAACCTGGAATGGCAGTATCAACTGGCGGGCGATTTAAGCACCGATCAGCACGCTTTATCTTTGCAACTGTCTTATCAATATTGATCTGCTGTTTGTCTGTCAAAGCAGGGGCCAGCACTGTATTTTATCAGCCTTTGTTGCGTGACCAGCAGTTGAGTACAAAGCAGTGGCTAAGCATCTTAACCCGTGCACAGCAGCATGGCATGACGGCCTTGGCATTGCAGTGGGGGCAGCATGGGGAGGTGGCTTTTTTTGATCCACAAGGTTCATCGTCCGCGTTACTTAACGCCTTGCATCAACTGCAGATCCCCGTCTGGCTTGGGTTATACGCCGACCCGGATTATTTTCAGCAGATGCAGAGTGCGGAACCTCAAAAGCAGCTTTATTTTAAGCAGCAACTGAAGTTATCTCTGCAGGTACGCCGGCACTGGCTCCATCTCTTAAAACAGCAGCCACTTCAGCTCCGGGGCTGGTATTTGCCTATGGAGCTGAACGATACAGATTTCACCTCTGCATCTTATTTGCAGTGGTTAAGCAGCGAGCTGACAGGCTTAGGTGGTTTATTGGAAAAGCCTTTGGCCATCAGCTTGTTTTACAACGGCCAGCTTCCTGCAAAAAAATGGCTGGCAGCAGTGCATCAGTTGCAAAACCAGACATTGCAGCTTTGGGTGCAGGATGGTGCTGGGGCTGCTTTAATCTCTGAAGCAAAGCGGCAGGATTTTTTGCGGCTATTGCCCTGTCATCTGCCACTTATACGCGAGCAGTTCCGTCAAAATTCCGGGGCGGGTGAAGTGTTTCAGGCCAGAGCTTTAACTGAGGCCGAAAGGCAAACACAAAACAACAGTTGCCACCCTATTATAGATTTTGAGCTAAGGTATATGCCCGCAGCCGCAGGGCTACTGCCGTTGGTGGACCAGATTGAACCAGCAAAAACCAGCCTAAAGCCTTGAAGCGTTTAAAATAACAGCAAACACACCTTCTTTTAAAAAAAGTGCTTGCAAGCAAAGCATCTGCTGCATAACATAGCGCCCGTTGTGACGCGAAGGTTGCAACATATGCGTCCTTAGCTCAGTTGGTTAGAGCACCACCTTGACATGGTGGGGGTCGGTGGTTCGAGTCCACTAGGACGCACCAAATTCTAAAACACAAACGCTGCCTCTTTAGGTGGCGTTTTTGTTTTTACGCTTTGAATAAATCAAAACGCTGATACTGAAAAATGCGGCTCCGGCACTTTGGCCGGACCACACTGAGTTTACTTCATCGTCAAATTACGGCGGGTCAAGACTTCAGCTTTGACTCCAGCGCTCCAAGCAATAACTCCAGCCCAAACTCCAGTTGCAGTTTGCCATCATACCGGCCTGAAGCTACTTCGGCCGCTAGCGCTGTTAAATGCGGATAAACACTGCTGTCCAGCTGTGGCTGAAATTCTGCGGCAGTACTGGCATAGTCGTCAGGCGCTATTGGAAACGTCAGCTCTTGCAGGGTAAAGCCATAGACATAACTGTCCAGCAGATTACGGGCATGATCGGCATCTTTGTGGCTGAATCCTGCCTGCAATAAACAACCATGGCTGGCATCGACGTAACGCAACATGGCAGGGCCAAGGTTTAGCCGGGCCATTAGTAAATGAGCAGCCCAGGGATGGGTTTTCAGCACCTGATAAGCGGAGCTGCATCTGTTCATCATTTCCATCTTCCAGGGCAAGGCTGGATCCGGCAGATCAATTTTGGCCACTACAGCTTCGACCATTGCATCAAGCAATAGCTCTTTATTTTGCAAATAGTTGTAAAGCGACATCGCTTCGACACTCAGACTTTTGGCTATTTTCCGCATGCTTAATGCGTCCAATCCGGCCTGATCTGCAATGGTCATCGCACTTTCTACTATACGTTGCACTGATAGCGCAGGTTTTTCCTTTGGCATCACATTCTTACAAAAATACAAAGTTTAACTTGACGGACTTACAGTGTAAGCATTAGGCTAATCTCATTCAACTTACGCTGTAAGTCAAGGAGCCTGAATGTCGCTATTATTGCCCTCTGTCATGCAAGCATGGATTTGTACAGGCTACGGCGGTGCAGATGTATTGCAATTGCAGTATCGCCCTTTGCCTTTGGTTGGCGCAGGCGACATTTTAGTGCAGGTATGCGCCAGTACAGTGTCATCGGGCGACGTAAGGATCCGCAGCTCCAGATTTCCATCTGGTATGGGCTTGATTGGCCGGCTGATATTTGGCTTACGCCGCCCTCGTCAGCAGGTGTTGGGGGTTGATGTCGCCGGGGTTGTAAAGCAAGTCGGAGTTAAAGTCACTGATTTCAAGCCTGGTGATCATGTGGTTGCTATGACGGGGTTCAGGCAGGGAGCACATGCTGAATATTGTGTACTTTCAGCCAGCCACTGCACTGTATTGAAACCAGCACCCCTGAGCTTTACCGATGCCGTAGCGCTGCCTTTTGGTGGTTTAACCGCTATGCATTTTTTAAAAAAAGCAGCAGTGAAGGCGGGGGAGCATCTTTTGGTGATAGGCGCATCTGGGGCTGTTGGTGTCGCAATGGTGCAACTGGCCCGACTTCAGGGGGCTAGAGTGACCACCTTAACCAGTCAACGTAATCAGGCACTGATGCGCGAGCTTGGCGCCGACGAAGCGCTGGCGTACGACAGTGCTGAGTCTTTACCCACTCAATCAGAGTTTGACGTGATTATTGATGCTGTTGCGGCACGAAGCTTTGCTGACTGTTTACCACTACTCAAAACCAAAGGCAGATACGTTGCTGTTGCTGGCGGATTGCCGGAGATGATGGCCAGATCAAAAGACGGAAAAATTTGTATCAGTGGCCCATCAGATGAACGCAGTGAAGATTTAACTGACTTACTGCAACTGGCTGTTCAGGGACAAATTCATGCCGTGACAGATCGGATTTATCCGTCAGACCGCTTGCCAGATGCTCATCGACATAGCGATACAGGCAGAAAAAGGGGCGCTGTCGTTGTGATCTGGCCAGCAGCCACAGAAACAGCTCTGAATGCAGGGGATGGTTTTCATTCTATAGCACAAAACCATCTTTATAGGGCTTAGGCTTTATTGCACATACCGAAACAGGCAGCTTTCCTAGCATGCCGCTAAAGCAGTTGCAAGCTTATCTCGCTTTAAAAGGTCAATTCGCGTACACTGCCCGGCTGATGATTAATACCTGTTGTATTAATCAGGCGTCAATTTTGGAGAAACTGATGACAAAACCACTGTGGACTGTGGGTCTTGATGTAATAGTTATTGACTCAACCAGCGAATGTTATGGTCAGGTTGGGCATATAGTCCGGATATCTTCACCGGGAAACAGCTGCCGTTTGTCGGTAGACTTTGATGGTAGCGTCTTTGGTTTTGACCAGGACGATATTGAAGTTGCGTTGATCTAGCTTTATTCAGTTATCCCCATGTTCAGGGCTGCACTTGCTGCAAAGCAGCAGTGCGCCACATTCCTCACACACGCATTCGTTATGCAATCATAAAAAAAGAGACCAGGCATCTGCAGCACTAACCCGTATCTTTGGGTCGGCTAAAGCAGGCTTATGTTAACTTCAGGTTGCGGCTGGTGGTGCGGAATTTTTCTTGTATACTGGCGCGCTTAGATCCGAACTGAAAAAGAAATGTTAACAATGCAGAAATTTATCAAGGTTCCTCATACCCTGACGCTACTTTTTGGCATGATGGTGCTGGCGATGATCGCCACCTGGATTGTGCCGCAGGGCTTTTTTGAAACTCAAACTCTTGCCAATGGCCGTGCTGCCGTGGTGCCAGGCACTTTTGCGCTGGTGGAAGAGCGGCACTATCTGAGTCCGTGGCAGTTATTAACAGCTATACCCCGGGCATTCGCCAGTGCTCAGGATGTTATTTTCTTTGTGCTGATTTTAGGTGGTGTGTTGGCCATAGCCCGCGCTACCGGCACAGTGGATGCGCTGATAGGCCGCTTATTGCGCCGCTACGGCGAAAGGCCACAAATGCTGATCCTGATGGTGGTGTTTTGTTTTGCCCTGGCGTCCAGCGCTATAGGTACTGCCGGTGAATATATTCCCTTTGTGCTTATTTTGGTGGCGCTGTGTAAAGCGATGCGACTGGATGCGATGACAGCTGTGGGCATGACAGTGGCCGGTTATGGCATTGGTTATGGTGTGTCAGCGATCAACCCTTTTACCGTGGTGATTGCCCAGCAAATTGCTGATCTGCCGGTGTTGTCTGGCATGGCGCTGCGGCTGGCTATTTTCCTGCCTTTTGTGCTGATTGGTTTTCACCATGTCTGGAGTTATGCCAAAAAAGTTCTGGCAGATCCATCACAGTCGATGGTGGCCGGTTTGCCTTGTCCGCTGGGCGATAAAGCGACACCTGGTTATCCGGAGCTGAACTGGCGGCACCGGCTGATCCTGCTGAGTTTTGTCAGCACCATTGGTGTTGTAGCTTATGGCATCCGGGCGCATGGTTGGTATCTGTATGAATTAAGTGCCTGCTTTATTGCCTGGGGTGTGTTTACCACAGTGATTGGCCGGCTTTCGGCGGACACTGCTGCACAGAAATTTATTGAAGGTGCAATGGAACTCACCACCACAGCCATGTTAATTGGTGTGGCGCGGGGAATTTCTTTAGTGATGGAAGATGGTCAGATTTTGCATACGCTGGTGCATAGTTTGTCGTTGCCGTTGTCTTATGTGGGCGCTGAAATTGCGGTTGTTGGTATGTTATTGATCCAAACCTTCCTGAACTTTTTTATCCCTTCGGGCAGTGGTCAGGCTTATGTCACCATGCCGCTGATGGTGCCGCTGAGTGATTTATTAGAGATCCCACGGCAAGTGGCTGTATTGGCCTACCAATTTGGCGATGGTTTTTCCAATATGATTATTCCAACCAATGCGGTGTTGATGGGCATTATAGGTATTGCCGGTGTGCCTTACGGCCACTGGTTCCGCTTTTGTTGGCCACTGATGGTAAAACTGCTGATCGCATCTTCTGTAGTGCTGATTGCTGCGGTTTGGTTAGGTTACGGCCTGGATGTACAGCCAATCACAGCAAGCCTGTCGCAATAAATCAAACGAAGTAGGGCATAGTCAGGACTATGCCCACACTTTGCCCCTCTGTCATCGCCTGTTTAGATCTTTCGTTCGCCCCAAGATGAATACCTGTTGTATGAATTGGGCAACAGCTTGTTGCCCAATTCATATCAAAGCAAATTGAAGCATGCTTCGATTCAAACCATCCCCGATCTGTAGGGCGACACTCGCTGCGAAGCAGCAGTGCGCCAGATTCTATAAACTCACGCTGCTAATACGCTGCACTTATTGCCTGTCGAATCATGGCAGAATGATAAATAGTCACCTGTGTAAAAATTATTATTTCAGGTAATATTCATTACAGTTCTGACCTTTATAAGCTGACATTGTGAATACGCTACTGACCTGGCTTGGCAACAAAGACATTGAGAATATGAAACTGGAGCAAAATGCTGCTATTGCTGCGTTAGCCCTTAAATCAGTAGTTCCTTTCGACAAAATAGTAATACTTGCGAATCACTTTGAAGCACATTGGGAGCCGTTTGAACGTTTCTTAAAAAAACGTTTAGCAGTAGCAGGGCGGCCTCAGGCTGATATTAGTGTGCAGATGGCTCATATTGAAAGCCCGATAGATTACCCCTCTATAGCTAAGGTAACCGAAAAGTGGATCAGTAAACTAAGTGCTGAAGCAGACACTCTCTCGATTAACCTTACATCAGGCACTCCGGCTATGACCACTTTGTCAGTTCTTATTGGCAAAGCAAAAGCAAACACAGTATTTGTGCAAACTACTCCGCTTAATGAAGTTTCTACCGTCGAGATCCCTCTCGATTTTGGTAAAGAATATCTTCGCTCTGCAGCAAAACAAATGGCACAAGGCGCGGCATCTTCCCCCAGACTTGATCTGGCATTTTCAGATCTAACAGCACATTCAGCCGTGATGAAACAGGTTGTAGCTAAAGCAAAGCGTATTGCTGCTTCAGAAGTGCCAGCTCTTATTTTGGGAGAAACAGGCACAGGTAAAGAAATGATGGCGAAAGCTATTCATAAAGGCAGCCTGCGCTCAAACAAACCACTTAAAACTGTGAACTGCGGCGCTTTAACACAAAGCCTGGTCGATTCCACTTTATTTGGCCATAAAAAAGGTGCCTTTACCGGTGCTGATAAAGACTATCCAGGGTTATTTGAGCAGGCGCACCAAGGCTGTTTATTTCTTGATGAAGTTGGGGAGCTAACAGCCGAAACCCAGGTAAAACTGTTAAGAGCTTTGCAACAAGGCGAAATTACGCGCTTGGGCGATACCCAAACGATCAACGTAGACGTGCGGGTGATAGCAGCGACGCATCAGGATCTGATTCAACTGGTGAGTCAGGGAAAATTCAGAGAAGATTTGTTTTATCGACTGGCTGTAGGCATTATCACTATGCCGTCTCTAAAAGAGAGAACCGACGACATTCCTGTTTTAGTGGCAGAGTTAAGTGAACAAATTAATCAGTCTGCGTCTAAGCATCCGGATTATGTAAGTAAAGAAGTTTCCGAACAAGGAATTAAATTTATTTGTGGCCAAAGCTGGAGCGGTAACATTCGGGAATTATGGAGTACTTTAAACAGAGCATTTTTATGGTCTGATGCAAAGCACATAGGCGAAATTGAATTGTCGCAGGCCATGATTAAAAAGCCACAGACAGAGCAAAGCCAGCAGGTTGCGTTGTCTTATCATGACCGCGTCGACATAATACAACTAACTGATAATTATCAAAAAAATTATATAGAAGCCGCACTCAAAGCCAGTGGTAATGTAAAAAAGCATGCCACACAGATGTTAGGTTTAAAAGATCACCAAACTCTGAGTAATTGGATGAAACGCTTAGGTATAGAAACCGAAAAATAAGCTAATTGTGATGATTGGCACCAAAGTTGCGCTAGACAGAGGGATACAGGAAAACAATGGGAATGAAGCACGCAATGAGTTTTAAACACCTTGAAGCACTACCAGAGCTTTATCAGCTAGCCGCTTTTGCACAGGATTATGCCTGTACTGATCCACAAAGCGCTTTGGTTAAAATGCGCTGCCTGATGGAAAAATTCGTTGGTGTTATTTATACCAGGCTGCGCCTTCCTGTATATCCCAATGCCTCTATCATAGACAAGCTCAGTGCCGATCCTTTTACTTCTGTTATCCCCAGTCAAATTCTGGATAAATTGCATGCAATCCGGAAAAGCGGCAACAGGGCTGCACATGACGGTAAAGTCAGCCAGCAAGAAGCGGTGTGGATCCTAAAAGAAAGCTACTTTGTCAGTTGCTATTTTTACGTTGCGTTTTGCGAGGGGAATGCAGATAAATTACCTGCCTTTCTTGCCCCCGATTGCACCAAGTTGGCTGAGCAAACTGATGCACAATTTGCGCAACAAAACAAAAAATTACAAGAGCGCCTGGAACAACAAGAGGCTCGTTTAAAACAGGCTTTGGCCGAGTTAAAAGCGGCAGAGCAAGCCCAACTAAAAGCTCAGCAAGAGGCTGCAAAGTTACGCCAGAGCATAGACGAAGCCGCCATACTTCAAGTTAGATCTAATTTTGCTACCATGTCTGGCTTTAATTTTAATGAAGCGCAAACCAGATCCCGCATTATAGATATGGACCTGCGAGCCGCAGGTTGGGATGTATCGTTAGACAACAGCTCGACAGAGCAAGTGCGCAAGGAATTCGAAGTTCCTTATCAACCTACGTCATCAGGTTTGGGCCGTATTGACTATGTGTTATTTGATGACGACGAAATGCCTTTAGCAGTTATTGAAGCCAAACGTACCCGCGAATCAGTTGAAAAGGGCCGCCAGCAAGCAATTATTTACGCCGACGCGCTGGAAAAAGTGTATGGCCAGCGCCCGGTAATTTTTTATACCAATGGTTACGATATCCGTATTCTGGATGACGCTCAGGGCTATAACAGCCGCAAAATTTACGGTTATTACTCGAAAGACAGCCTGCAGTATCTGATAAAACAACGTGAGCTGAAACAAGATCTGAACAAAACCCCAATAGATACCGACGTGGCTGGCAGGATGTATCAGCTGGAAAGTATCACCAGGGTGAGTGAACGTTTTGTTGATAAGCACCGCAAAGCTTTGGTGGTGCAAGCCACAGGCACAGGCAAGACCCGGGTATCTATTGCGCTTGCCAAACGATTATTGGATGCAGGCTGGGCCAAGCGGGTGTTGTTTTTATGTGATCGCAAAGAGCTTCGCAAGCAGGCGGGTAACGCTTTTAATGAACACACCAAAGAGCCGCTGTATATAGTGGGCAAAAGCAAAAAAAATGCGGCAGACAGCGCTCGTGTATTTATTGCTACTTATCCCGGCATGATGAGTATTTTTCAGAAGTATGATGTGGGTTATTTTGACTTGATAGTGGCCGATGAATCACATCGCTCTATTTACAATATTTATGGCGACATCTTTAAGTACTTCGATGCGTTGGAAGTAGGCTTGACTGCTACGCCTGTAGAAATGGTATCCCGCTCAACCTGTGAGTTATTTGGTTGCGACTACAAGCTGCCAACCGCCAATTACCCTTTAGAACAAGCCATTGAAGAAGGTAACTTAGTTCCTTTCAAAATTGTCAGTTTCACAACTAAATTCCTGCGCGATGGTATCAGTAAAGACACTCTTACCGATGAGCAAATAGCTGCATTGGAAGAGCAGGGCATAGATCCAAACGAGCTGGATTTTGATGCCAAACAGATTGATGACGCGGTAAAAAACAAAGACACCAACAGAGTGATCTTGCGCAATTTAATGGAGAAAGGCTTAAGGGATATAGACGGCCAACTGCCTGGCAAATCTATAGTTTTTGCCCGTAATATTAAACATGCCGAATTATTATCAACCCTTTTTGCTGAGATGTACCCGCAACTCGGCGCTAACTTTTGCCGCGTGATCCACTCCAAATATGAACGCGCAGAAGATCTGATAGACGACTTTAAAGCCACAGATGAAAAGAGTGTGCGTATCGCCATCTCAGTGGACATGCTCGATACAGGTATAGATGTGCCTGAGGTGGTGAACCTGGTTTTTGCCAAACCCATAAAATCCAAAGTGAAATTTTGGCAGATGATTGGCCGTGGCACCCGCTTATGCAAAGATCTCTATGGCCCGGGCAAAGACAAAAGCCACTTCCTGATTTTTGATCACTGGGAAAACTTTGAGTACTTCGACTTAGATCCAGAGCCGGAAGACGTAAAACAAAGTAAATCTCTGACGCAAAAACTATTTGAAGCCAGGGTAATACTGGCCGAAACAGCACTGAAAAAAGCTGATTTAGACAGCTTTTATAAGGTGATTACGCTTATCCATACAGACGTATGCGCGCTGGATATGAACACCATAGCGGTGCGCGATAACTGGCAGGATGTGGAAAGCTGCAAGGAAGAAAAACGCCTCAGGCAGTTTGCACCAGCTACCAAAGCCATGCTACTGGAAAAAATTGCGCCGCTTATGCAATGGCGCAATATTATGGGGCAAAGTGAAGCGTACAAGTTGGACACCGAAATTGTGGCTCTGCAAACTTTACTTTATACCGACAAAGCTCAAATCGACCCGGTCAAAGAAACGCTGATCACTAAAGTTGAAGCCCTTCAAATGCACTTAAATGAAGTACGCGCTAAAGCTGCAGCTATTGCCGAAATCCAAAAAGAACAGTATTGGCAGGAACTTAGTTTTGACCAGCTTGAACAGAGCCGTCAGGCGCTGCGCGGTATTATTCATTTGCGTGATAAAGATGTAAGCCACACCCAAACAGATTTAGTACTGGATATTAAAGAAGAAACTGAAGAATACAAAGTGACCGAACGGCTGGCTAAAATTACCTCTGTTGATTATCAAATATTCCGTCAGGAAGTAGAAAAAACATTAACTCCGCTGTTTGACACCGACATAGTACTGAAAAAAATCCGTGCGGGTGAACCGGTCACAGAAAGCGATTTAGCTCAGCTTAATTCACTGGTGCATACCCAAAACCCTAATGTGGATTTAAACACGCTAAAAGAGTTTTTCCCTGAATCATCCGCCAGTTTGGATAAAATTTTGCGCACCATTGTTGGCATGAATAAAGATGCCATAGAGCATGCTTTTACCGACTTTGTGCAACAAGCCCACACCCATATGAATGCCAAACAACAGCGTTTTATTGGCATGCTGAAGAATTATTTGATCCGTTTTGGTACCATTCGCATCGAACAACTGTACGATGCGCCTTTTACCAGCATCCACGATATGGGGCTGGACGGTGTATTCAGTCAGGCTCAGGCCGATGTTATAGCGCAATTCATCAGGCAATTTAATGTAGACCTTGGACAACAGACTTCACGCATTGAAAAAACATTAAACAATCCTCTTTAGGCGTTCACTTGAAATAATTTAGGAATCTTGATGATCACAGGCCAGCTAAAAAGCAAAATTGACAAACTCTGGGAAGAATTTTGGACAGGCGGTATTACCAACCCTCTTACTGTGGTAGAGCAGATCACCTTTTTAATGTATGCCCGCCTGCTGGATATGAACGAACAAAAAGATGAAAAACTGGCGGCTAGAACCAACAAAACTTTTACCCATAGATTTAACGAAAAGCAGCAACATTTGCGCTGGCAAAATTTCCGGCATTTGGGTGCCGACAAGCTCTATAAGTTGGTGAAAGACGAGCTGTTTCCATTTTTCTCTGAAAGTTCGGCCAAAGACAACGAAGGTTCGTTATTTGCCGAGTTTATGAAAGACGCGCAGCTGATGATCCAAAAGCAAAGCTTATTGGTCAAAGCCGTAGAAATGGTCAACGACCTGCCACTGGAAAACAGCGACACCAAAGGCGATTTATACGAATACCTACTGAGTAAACTGACCACTGCAGGTATTAACGGCCAATTCCGCACACCACGCCATATTATTCGCGCTATGGTAGAAATGTTAGACCCTGGCATTCACAGCCGTATTTGTGACCCTTCTACCGGAACGGGCGGCTTTTTGGTGAGTGCTTATGAATACGTGCTACAAAAGTACACATCGCCCGATTCAGTAGAGCGTGAGCCGCTTTATGAGCTGGATGGCAAACCGCTGTTGGATCTGTGTGGCAAACAGCAACAGAACTTGTTGTATTCCGGTGATTTAATTACGCCAGAGCAGCGCAGCCATATAGACACAGATATGTTTCATGGCTTCGACTTCGACGCCACTATGCTGCGGGTTGCTGCCATGAACCTGGTGATGCACGGCATTAAACAGCCAGATATTCACTATCAGGACACCTTAAGCCAAAACTTTAAAGAACGTTTTCCAAAAGAAGCCAAAAACGGTTTTGACATTATTCTGGCCAACCCGCCTTTTAAAGGCAGCCTGGATGAAGAAGACGTATGCCCGGATCTGTTACGTAAAGTAAAAACCAAAAAAACCGAGCTGCTGTTTGTCGCCCTGATTGAAAACATGCTGAAAATTGGCGGCCAAAGCGCCACCATAGTGCCAGACGGTGTGTTATTCGGCTCGTCCAATGCTCACCAGCAATTACGACAGTTATTGGTTGAAAAAAACCAATTAGAAGCAGTGATTTCCCTACCAAGCGGTGTGTTTAAGCCCTACGCTGGTGTATCTACCGCCATTTTAATTTTCACCAAAGGCGGTAGCACCGATCATGTCTGGTTCTACGACTTACAAGCTGATGGTTTTAGCCTGGATGATAAACGCGCCCCAATTAAAAACAATGACTTGCCTGATTTAGTAGCCAGTTATCGTAAACGCGACAAAACCAAGGCCACAACAGCGGCCAACGATCGCACTCAAAAAGCTTTTTGGGTCAGCAAAGCCGATATAGTCGGCAATAAATACGATCTGTCGATTAACCGCTACAAAGAAGTGGTGTATGCCCAGCAGCACTATGACGACCCGAAAGTGATCCTTAGCAAATTAGTCGCGCTGGAAAACGACATTCTGGCCGACTTAAAGGCGCTGGAGGATATGCTGTGAGTTGGCCGATGGTATCTTTTATTGATGTTTGTAATATTCAAGGAGGAACCCAACCTCCTAAAAGTACGTTTATTGAGGAAGAAAAGTCAGGTTATATTCGGCTTTTACAAATTCAAGATTTTAAAAGGACCGATAAAGCCGTCTTTATTCCTTACAAAAAGACACTTAAGACTTGTAATGAAGATGACATTCTCATCGGGAGATATGGCGCTTCTGTAGGGAAAATACTGACAGGATTAGCTGGTGCTTACAACGTAGCGCTAGTTAAAACGCTACCAGATCTAAAAAGGCTTCATAAAAACTATCTTTATCACTTTTTATGCTCCCCTAATTTTCAGAACTATATTTCAAACGTCGGGTCTCGTGCGGCTCAAGCGGGTTTTAATAAGGAAGATTTAACCAATCTTGAAATCCCACTTCCACCACTAGCCGAGCAAAAACGGATTGTCTCGATATTAAACAAAGCCGACGCCATCCGCCGCAAACGCCAACACGCCATCCAACTCGCCGACGACTTTCTCCGCGCTGTTTTCTTGGATATGTTCGGCGACCCAGTCACCAATCCAAAAGGATTCAAGAAATCAAAACTGACTGATCTCGCTGACGTTATAACTGGGTTTGCGTTCAAAAGTGCTGAGTATGTCCAGGATAGTGATGGTCCAGTTAGGCTTTGTCGCGGAGTAAACACTCTGACCGGCTATTTTGAATGGAAGGATACTGCTTTTTGGGATTCAAAGAAATTAAAGGGATTAAACCATTACAAACTAGAGTCTGGTGATGTGGTTTTAGCAATGGACCGTCCATGGATCTCAAGTGGACTAAAGGTATGTGTCTTTCCTGAAAACGAGCGAGATACATATTTAGTTCAACGTGTTGCAAGAATTCGCCCGAAACAACCAGGTTATACCGATTATTTATATTCAAGTATTTTGTCGCCAGCATTTGAAAAACATTGCTGTCCTACAGAAACAACAGTGCCTCATATTTCACCCATTGAGTTGAAGAACTTTGAGATTCTTACGCCCGATGAAGGTTCGGTTAAAAATTATCATGATGTCGTTTCTAAGTTAAGACAGTCGAAAATAGGCATGGAAATGAGTTTTACTGAGGCTAATCAAATCTTCAATTCGTTGAGCCAAAAAGCCTTTTCCGGCAAGTTATAAACTCTAAACAAGGATGTTTTTGATGAATATCAGTGGTTTCTCTATAAATGATGTTTTGTGGCGGGGGTTAAGGAATTGCCAACAAGAAAGTATTCAAACAGCGCTCAATTATTTAAGAAGGCCACTTGTTGGCGATGTTAAGTCCTGTTTGATTAGCTTACCTACTGGGGCTGGTAAATCTGGCGTTATTAGCGTGGTAAGTCATAAGGCTACTCAAAAAAAAATCTTAGTACTTTGTCATCGACGAGCTGTTTGTGATCAGTTATTTGCTGATATAAACGGTAAGTTCTTTAACGAACGTGCGCCAGGAGAGGATATTTCATTAAAGCGCGCTTTTAGCAACATAGATGATACAACGCTTAACGGTATCTATGTTTCCACATTTCAAAAACTGAATACTTTCACTCCTTCGCAATTAGAGCAGCTTCGACAAAATATTGAATTAATCATTATCGATGAGGGTCATGCTGAGCCGTCACCAGTATGGAGTTCGTTAGTTAGAGGGATGCACGCCCACAAGATAGTCATCACGGCAACGCCTTATCGTAACGACCTTTTTCAGTTTGATATCTCGGCTGAATCCAGTTTCATATACACCTTTCAAAAGGCACTTGAGGATGGCGTTTTAAAAGAGCCTCAATTTGAAAATATTCTCTCTGAAAACTTATGTACGGTGATTCGTACTTTCCTCAATGAAAATCCAGGCACAAAATGCATAGTTAAATGTAGTCAATTCAAAGATATAGAAGCATATTACGCTCTGTTGAACAATGACTTCAATGTGCTTGCAATTCATGAACAATATTCAGGAAACTCGCTTGAAAATGTTAAATCAACAGTTCCTGCAAATCTGAAAAACTCGCACTATGAAGTGATTATTCATCAACGTAAACTCGACGAAGGAGTTGATATTCCGCAAGCCAAGCTGTTAGTTCTCACTTATGCTGTGAATAGCGGTAGAGAGCTAGTGCAAACTATTGGCCGTATCGTCAGAATTTATGGGGATATTGAACCAAAAGTTATCGAGCTTGAGCAAAATTCAAACGAACAAATGTGGCAAAATTATCGGAGCTTTGACGCTTCACTTATTAGCAGAACAGCTGTAGATAAATTTATTGCGTCTCTAGATGCGAATAAGTTGATAGAGCTGTATTTAGAGGCCTTTCCTGATGCAAGTTATTATGGAAATTGCTTTTTAAGCAAATTCGACTTAAATGCCTTCAATCCTGAACATTCGTTAAACATTCCAACAGCGTCAATTTGCTTTTTAAATTCGATACCTGACTTTAGCATCGAACTTTTATCAGACCTGATTTATTGGCGATGCAACAGTGGAGGTGAGCTGGCAAAGCAATTTTTTACATCTTTCGGGATCCATATTGTTGTTTCAGTTGCTTTCAACCGATCAAAATTTCTGAAAGATCAGTTCTTTTTCGAACCGTCATTGGAGATTACCCTCTTTAAGGCTCTGGCTAACGGTATTGTTGCGATATTCGATAGTCGGGGCAGGAGGTTTGCTGGAGACAAGGAACTAAGGCTTGGATCGGCGATTCCACAAGATCAATTGTTTAAGATTTTATCGCTTGGTGAAAAAGCAACTACGAAGGAGACAAGTAGTAAGTCCGTCAGTACTGCAAGGAAGCGCCCGGAGAGTATATCTGTGAAAGGACGAAATCTTGATCAGATAGCAGATCAGCAAGCTAACGCATCATACAGACTTTCAACAGCAAGGTTAGATACATACGACCGCCTAAATAAAAAGTCTGGAAGTTTTTATGTCGGTGTAGATTCAGGACGTATTTCAGATCAAAAGGAGTATTCGTTTAGCTTATCTGAATTAAATGATTGGCTTGAAACTTTGGATACAGTGCTAGCGGGTAACGCCACTATTAACAACGCTCTTATTGATTCTTTTGCTAAACCCATAGTCGTTGATACAACACTAAATGTCGAAAGTGTTATTTTTGACCTAAGCGAATTGCCATCTCCACTTCATATTTCAGTCAATGGTGACCCATATCAACTTGATAATGATTTTCTATATAAAATTTATGACGATGGCTTCTTACTTGTGCCTAACGTTGAAGATAGCAGAATCAGAATAGAGCTTAGTAATGAAGTACCTCATCTTAACCTGATAATCAACTCAACTATTCGATACGCTTTAGAGGATGATTTAACACCAGATGAAGATATCAGTAATTTTCTATTCGACCGGTTACACAAAGTTTTATTAGAAAAAGGCATTGGGTACGCTCAAGAGAAGTTCTATCAGATCAAGTTGCCAGTCGAAAATGCTTTTGACTTTACTAATTCAATCTTGGCTAATGTGGTTATAGGGTTGAGTGAACTAGTGGGTAGCAATCTTGATGAGAAAGGATTTCAGAATGGTGTTTATCAAGTATTAAACCAAGAATTTAGTGCTGATTCTGTTTTTTACTTATTGGATAAATTGAAAGCGAATGCATTGCCAAATCCAACACGTGCAGATCTTGGGCCGTTTAGCTCATATATCCCCAATGCAGATATCGTTCTCAACACAGACATGGGCACTGAGCCAGCGGACTTTGTTCTATCTTCTAAAAGTAAGCTTGTTTATGTGCACATAAAATGTGGTTCAACTTTAGCTCCCCAATCAGCAGCCGGTGCGCTTGCTGAAGTGGGCTCTCAGGCGATTAAGAATATTGAAATGTTGATTAGTGGAAATGAACTGTTGAAGCCTGGTAACTGGAATAGGCTAAGCACTGCATGGCCAACTGGAGCTGCTGCTCAAGTTATGTATGAAAGAATACGTTTGTTTGATGGACAACGATTTAATGCCGCTGATTCAGAAGAAAGAGCAGATAAATTGCAAGATGTATGGGATGTAATAGCACAGAGAAGGCAATCTAGTGCAGTTAAGAAGGAGGTTTGGATTATTGCTGCAAATAGTTTCTCGGCTGAACATTTTTCTCGACAATTAGCATTAGGCGCGAATGCCAACAGTGAGACGTTACAGTCCTTCCAACTGATCACTAGTTGGTTGTCTGCTGCTCATATCAATGATGTAGAGTTAAAAATATTTGTTAGTCCGTAATTAGGTATTTATTCGAAGTGGATGATGCTAATTGATTTAGGTTGAGTGCAACGTTTTCATGCGTTGCATACAAAGTGATTCGATTAGCTATTCCATCGTTATAGCCATATAGTGCGCGAAGTTATTGGTTTTGCCAGAGAGGTGGCTACGGGGCACAGAGCTGAGTATTGACAACATTTAAAATAGAGAAGTAACGAATGAAGTTAGAGTGTTCTGGCACGACCGCAATGTGCAAATGGCTAAAAGCCGATTTTCCCCGTCTGCCAACTGAGCCGGGTAAACAACCCGGTGTAAATTCTATAGTCAGCACCTCTGAGCAAATGTGCTGGCAGCTGCATATCATCGAAAACGAATACAGGTCCTGGCATAAAACCATTATTGCCACTGAGGCCAATAGCCGTTTTACGGTGTTCCTGCCAGTTGATTTATTGATGCCAGTGGAAAAACTGACTCAGCGTTTGCAAATGCAGTGGCAGTTTGTATTGGCGGAAAGTTTGCAGGAGCTTCGTTTAATGCCTGGTAGCGATATCGCATTGTTGCTCAGTAACCTCAATGAAGCTGATTTATTTGGCAACTGTGAACCACACTGGGTGAAAAACACCGATCGTAGTGTCAATGGCCATATCACTGATGCGAGCTTGTGGGTTACTCAAACTCTGGCAAACCAAAAGCAACAACAGCTATCGCCTGAACTGGCACTGGATTTGGCCATTTATTTAAACACTCAGCCCAAACGCGCCAATAAAAGCAGTAGCCGCTTTATTCCGGCTGAAGTTTTACTGCGTTATTGCCAAAGCTTAATAGCCGGGCCTAGAGAAGCAGAACCAGCTAAAGCTCAGTCTATTAACATGGGGTCAGCTCAGGCGGGCAATGGCGACAACAGTCAAAGTAATGTGGTTTATTTAAAAGATTTCAAAAAGTAATCAGCGATTTAGCGCCTTAGCCAGGATTGCATTTTATTGAAGACAAGGACAACAGATTGGGGCAAAGCAGTACTTATGTTGAGCAGCGCAGGCGTATAGAACCACATTGGTTGATGCGTTTATTTGGTGCCAAACCTGTTAGCCTGGTTTTAAGCCAGGATCAACTGCTGTTAGAAACAACAGAAGGCCATTCAGTCGTCGTATTGCCTGAGTCTTTAGCTGATCAGGGGACGCATAGCTCTGGTCTGTTTTTCTCTGATCTTCGCTTCACAACACCCGGCGGCAAAGTTCGGATAAAAGGCGTAGCAAAAAATGCCGCGGCCGCGCATTTTATCTGGCTGCAGCGGCACTGGTTAACTCAGCTTGAACCAGGAATGGTAAACACAGCGGCTGAAATCCAACAGTTATTAAATGCCGGATATCCGAAAGCTTCACGCTTAAGTAAGGTGGTTTTTTTAGCCAGACAAGCCGTGGCTCGCTTTAATAAATTACCGGCTAAAACCGAATTTTCAGATATAAATTTTACAGCTTTTGAAACACTGTTATTTCAGGCCAGCTGGACTGAGCCAGACTTTCGCTTACTGCGTGAGCGTTATGTGCAGCAACAGCTAACAGGGTATCAGCATTATTTTGAGCACGTAGAAAGCAAGCCTTTAACCCAGAAGCAGCGTGAAGCCTGCGTTATTGATGAAGATAACAATCTGGTATTGGCAGGTGCAGGCACAGGAAAAACCAGCACTATGGTAGGGCGGGCTGGCTATCTGCTGCAAAGCGGCCAAGGCACGGCTGATGAAATTTTAATGCTGGCCTTTGCCAATGAAGCCGCTACAGAAATGCAGGAGCGTATTGAAAAACGGCTGGGCGATTGTGGTATTACCGCCAGTACTTTTCATAAGCTGGGTAAAGACATTATTGCAGCAGTCGAAGGCAGGCAACCCAGCTTAACTCCGTTGGCTGAAGACGATAAATTACTGGCAAAACAGGTCAATGGCTGGTTTGAACAGCATTTAAAACAGCCAGAGTATCAACAGCTGGTGCTGGATTATTTTCAGCGCTATTTGTACCCGGTAAAAAATGCCTTTGATTTTAAAACCGAAGGCGAATACTTCGACTACATTCTGGCCAATGACATTCGCAGTCTGAAAAGCGAAAAGGTAAAAAGTTTAGGCGAGTGTTTGATTGCTAACTATCTGCTGCGACAAGGTATTGAATACCGCTACGAAGCTGATTATGAACATAGAACTGCCACTGTACTTCACCGCCAGTACCAACCGGATTTCTATTTACCGGAGCAGGGCATTTACATTGAGTTTTATGGTATCGACCGAAGCGGTAATACAGCGCCTTATATCAACAGGCAGCAGTATCACGACGACATGGCCTGGAAGCAGCAGTTACATCAACAGCACGGCACTAAACTCATTACACTTTTTCATTATCAGCATACCGAAGGAACTTTGTATCAACAGCTTGACCGGCAACTGGCTGCTTTTGGCGTAAAACCCGATCCGCTGCCTGCTGAAGCTGTGTTAGAAACGTTGCGGGAATTTGGTGCCATTTCAGCCTTTGCTGTGTTGTTGGCTGATTTAGTCAAGCGCTACAAGGCCAATTGTTATGAAGCAGGTCAGTTGGATCAAGCCATAGCCGTAGCCGCTAATCCGGAGCAGGTTCAGGCTGCTCTTGCTTTGCTGTTACCTGTGGTCGATAACTACCAGCAGCTATTGGCGCAGCACCAGCATATCGACTTTGACGACATGATTGGCAAAGCCATTGCTTATGTAAAAGCAGGCCGCTTTAAAAGCCGCTGGCGTTATATTTTGGTGGATGAATTTCAGGATATCTCCGATGCCAGGGCCCGGCTGATCCGCTATTTACGCAACAGTGTGGCTGATGCCTCTTTGTTTTGTGTTGGCGACGACTGGCAGGCTATCTATCGTTTTACCGGCAGCGATCTGCAATTTACCACCGACTTTGCCCAGCATTTTGGTGCCACATGCACTACAGCACTGGATTTAACATTTCGTTTTAATAACAGCATCAGTGAAGTGGCTTCGCGCTTTGTTTTACAAAACCTGCAACAAGTGCGCAAACAACTGCATACGCATGGCAGCGTAAATAAATCCGCAGTGTCTTTATTTCGTGCAGACAACAGGCCTAATGCCGCCGCACCAGACCGCCTGAGTACCGTACTGGAAAAACTAAACAGCATGGCTACAGCAGGCAGCACTGTGTATCTGCTGGCGCGTTTTGGTTTTCATCTGCCCGAGAAAACAGAACTAAACCGGCTGAGAAGGCAGTACAAAAATTTAGTACTGGAAAGCCATAGCATTCATGCATCTAAGGGCAAAGAGGCCGATTATGTGGTGGTGCTTGGGCTGGAAAGTGGTAAACACGGTTTCCCGTCACAAAAACAAACCCATCCATTGTTAGAAGCTTTATTACCGCCTCAGGAAGACTTTGATTATGCCGAAGAGCGCCGGTTGTTTTACGTGGCTTTAACCCGCGCCAGGAACAGAGTTTATCTGGTGACAGATATGGCTGTGGCTTCAGAATTTGTGGTGGAGCTAATAAAAGACAACTATCCGTTAGAACTGAACGAGTTTGAAACCTCGTTGAGCCAGCAGCTGTTTCATTTGATCAAATGCATGAAATGTAAAACAGGCAGTATGGTGGCAAGATCAGGAAAAACCGGCACATTTTTCGGTTGTACTAAATACCCTTTGTGTAATCACATGGAGCGCGGCTGTGGCAAATGCAGTTCACCTATGCAGCGTAAAGGCCGGTTTAAAGTCTGTCTGAGCGACACCTGTGGCAACTGGGTTCCCGTTTGCCTTGAGTGCGGAGCCGAAATGGCTCAGCGAACAGGCCCATACGGAGCATTCTGGGGCTGTCGGAACTATCGCAAAGAAGGGGATAGTTGTGGACATAAAGAGCAAGTGATTAGTTTCACCCCTGGGATGCCGACGCATTGATATGATTTATTCTGGTCGAAGAGGGTTTTAATGTGGGTAATAATTTTTACTAAAAAGAAATTATTTTTGAAAAGTTCAGGTGCTTGAGGTTGTGGTTTTTGGTTTAAGTTATTGAAATAAAAACTTTTTATTGGTCGGCATAACTCTTGAGATATCTACTGCCTTTTGGCCGTCTTCGCTGCGCAGTTTATCCCGGCTGTAAGGCCCATGTTGTCGTTGCAGGCCTGCCTGGTGTCCCTTGTTTGCTGTCGGTGATAAAAGTTAATCTGTTTGAAAGTGAAGAAGATGTTGGTTTGTTGTCTGATGAAGTTAAAATCATCGAGATGTTTAAAGCAGGTTTAAAGCTTTTTAGCCCGTCATTTGAAATCGGCTGCCATTACCACAAGAAACGTAAAGTAGCTTTGCGCGACTCTTTATGTGTCGTTTTGCAAGCCAAAGGCTCTGGCAAAAGACCGTGGATTTACCAAAATTATGGGATGAATCAGCCTAACTCTTTGCTTACATTCTGTTTTATCCATTGGGTACGTGAAAGGCTTGGAGCCAACGGCTGGTCTGAAAGCTTAGTTGGCATTTTTTCAGATAAACAACAGCTCCCTGAATGAAGGGAGCTGCTTTGGGTTAATACCTGCCCATTCAATCGTTGTAAGTGGCCATGGTTCTCCGTTTACGTGAGGATTGTGAGAAATCTTTGCTCAATTTCTCGAGTATCCCCCTACAACCACAAACGCGCTGACAAAAACGATTCAAACAAGCTAAAAAATGCAAATAACAGGGCGAATAAGATCGCCAGCAAGCTGGTATTGAGGGTGATTTTCAGCGCTTTGTACAAGTTGCGACGTTCAGCGCGTAGTTTGAGTGTGCTTTGGCGTAAAGGCGCCATGGATGCAAATAAAGCACTGAACACACCTCGTTGATCTTCCGTTGAGTTAGGTACCAGCGTGCCTTTGATCATCAATCGATACAACAGGTTAAAGATCCGGCCAACAAGGTTCATTGGTCTTTCTACATCACACATCAAAATTAATCGTGAGGCCTGGCTATTGTTTTTGGCATGGTGAGGGTAGGTTTCATCAAAGACAAAATCCTGACCGTTGTACCAGCTGCAATTCGTGCCATCTACATTGATGTAGCAGTCTGTTGAATTGGGTGTATCCAAACCTAAATGGTAGCGCAGGGAACTTGCCATAGGGTCTGAATGCAGGCTTAGCTCTGAGCCTGGCGGAAGAATAGAAAACATAGCGCCTTGCACTCCGGGCACTTGTTTTAGCAAAGCCAAAGTTTTGGGGCACAAGCGCTGCGCCGAATTGTGGGTGGTGCCGTACCACATCAGATAAAATTTGCTCCAGCCCCTTTTATAAAAAGTGCGGAAACCCACATCGTAATAACCTGCTGAACCCGGTGTTTTTATCTGTTCAAAAATACCACTGGCCTGCAATGCTAAAGCTTCTTCTCTGATGAGCTGCCAGTTGTCTCTCAGCACAGAGATATTCTGCAGATAAGTTGCATCCAATACCGGCCTGCGGGCTTTGGCTTTTGTTGCCATATACAGCAGGCAATTCAGCGGGGCAAATACAGGCCAGCTTTTTCGCAGATATTGCGAGAAGGATGGATACCTGGCTTGTCCGCGCCAGTGATACACATAAACAACAGACAAAATGGAGTACAGCACTAAGGCGGCAATAATAAAAAGACTAAGGCTCATGGTAAATCCCTGAATAATATAGATAAATAAGTATGATCAATAAGGTTGCTGGCTTTATGGCGTCAGGTCACGCGGTACAGTCACAGGACTAATTTGGTTACGCGAGACCAGTGATTTCAGCCATACCACGGCGTCATCCACATAGCTGTACAGCACAGGGATCACCAACACACTTAAAAAAGTGGACGTTATAAGGCCACCTATGACCACTATGGCCATAGGGGATCGGAAGCTGGGGTCGCCGCCCATGCCCAGAGCTATAGGCATCATGCCGGCACCCATGGCGACTGTGGTCATCACTATGGGGCGAACTCTTTTGCGGCAGGCATCCACTATGGCTGCTCTTTGGTCGAGCTGATATTCAGTGCGGGCGATAATGATGTAGTCAATCAGCAGAATAGAGTTTTTGGTGGCTATACCCATCAGCATAATAAGACCAATCATGGCGGGCAAAGACAAGGTAGAGCCTGTGATAAAAAGCGCCAGAAAGGCACCAGGTACGGACAATACCAAAGCACTTAAAATGGTCAGGGGCTGGAATACATCTTTTAACAGCAGCACCAGTACCATATAAATGCAAAGCACACCTGTCAGCATGGCAATGGCAAAACCTGTGGCTAATTCGCCCATCATTTCAGCATCGCCTGACACATTTTGTGATACGCCATCCGGCATATTTTTAAGGCTGGGCAGGGCCAGTATGGCTTGTTCTACCTCACCTAAAGGCAGGTTATTCAGCTCAACTTCAAAGCTGATATTACGCATACGGTTGAAGCGGGAGATTTGCGAAGGGCCACTGCTGAGCTCCAGAGTTGCGACATTTTCAAGAGCTACAGGGCCACGCGCGCCGGGCACAGGTAAACGTTTGAGGTTTTCAACATCTGCGCGGGCTTTATCATTAAGCCGCACTACAATAGGAATTTGGCGTTTGCTCAGATTCAGTTTGGCTAAATCCTGATCAAAATCACCGGCTGTTGCAATGCGTAAGGTGTCGGCGATAGCCGCAGAAGTGACTCCTAAATCAGCGGCTTTGGCGAAATCAGGCCTGACAATCAGCTCTGGCCTGACTAAGCTGGCGCTTGAAATCACGGCACCAATGCCGGCAATAGAACGAAGATCACGTTCAACCAGCAGAGCATGCTGCTCCAGCAGACGGCTATCTTCACTGGCAAGCACCAGTGAATAGGTTTCGCCTGCCCCCATACCTACTTTGATGCGGGCACCGGGCAGCACTGAGAGCATCTCCCGCAACTGCTGTTCAATCTGCTGCTTATGCAACCCTGAACGTTCGCTGCGGTGTGTCAGAGTTAACGTCAGTACAGCAGTAGCTACACCAGTGGCCGCACTGCCGCCTTCATCATCTGCACCAGAGCTGCCAGCGCCTATGGCTGTGTACACCTGTTTTACCTCTTTGTTTTGCTCAACAAGTATGCGGGCTTGTTCAGCCAGGGCTATGGTGTGCTGCAGTTTGGTGCCTGGCTGTAAAGTCAGAGTAATTTGCGTCTGCTGATTGTCTTCTGCTGGCATAAAATCACCGGGCAGCAAGGTGGCCAGATACAAGCCACCAATAAAAAAACCAAGAGCAGCAGTTGCTGTTATACGTCTGTGGGCTAAGCACCAGTGCATAAACTTCAGGTAGTAGCTGATCCAGGCCGGTTCCGGTTTGATCTGATGTGCAGGGGCTTTTAACAGGTAGGCGGCCATCATAGGCGTCAGCAGCCGGGCAACCAATAATGAAAACAGCACTGCCACTGCAGCTGTCCAGCCAAATTGCACAAAAAACTTACCTATAACGCCACTCATAAAAGCTGTGGGCAGAAAAACCGCAATCAGGGTAAAAGTAGTGGCAACCACTGCCAAACCTATTTCATCTGCTGCTTCCATGGCCGCCTGAAAAGGCCGTTTTCCCATTAACAAATGCCGTTCTATATTTTCGATTTCAACTATGGCGTCATCCACCAGTACACCAATGACCAAAGACAAGGACAGCAAGGTCACCATGTTCAGGCTAAAGCCCATCAAGTGCATCACGGCAAAGGTTGGGATCACAGACAAGGGCAGGGCTGTGGCAGAAATAAAAGTAGCCCGCCAGTCGCGCAGAAACAGAAAAACCACAATCACAGCCAGCAAGGCACCTTCGTACAAGAGTTGCATCGAGCCGTCGTAGTTTTCTGCCACAGGATCGGTCAGGTTAAACACCTCCGTCACCTGAAGGTCTGGTTTTTGCTGTTTTAACTGCTGCAAAGCGGCACGAACACCAGCAGCCACTTCAAGTTCGCCAAAACCCAAAGCTCTTACAATTTCAAAACCAAGCACGGGTTGGCCATTTAAAAAAGCGGCAGAACGTTGCTCTGATACGCTGTCAGAAACTTCCGCTATCTGATCAAGCCGGATGTGGCGGCCATCGCTTAAGGGGATATCTAAAGTGGCAATTTCTTTGGCTGAGCTGACAGTCGCCATAGTGCGTACCGACTGCTCCATACCACCAAAGTCGGTGCGACCGCCGGATCCTTCTTGTTGGCTTTGGCGTAACTGGCGGGAAATATCTGCTGCTGTGGTATTAAACGCCAGCAGCCGGTTTGGGTCTAAATCTACCCGTACTTCACGGTTTACGCCGCCCACTCTGCTGACTGAGCCAACGCCCCGCACGGCCAGTAAGGTTTTACTGATGTCATTGTCGACAAACCAGGACAAAGCTTCGTCATCCATCTGGGCTGACGCAATGCTATAAGTCAGAATAGGGGAGCCGGACAGTTCCACTTTTTTAATCACAGGGTCGCGCAAATCAGAGGGCAAGTCGGCCCTCACTCTGGAAACGGCATCACGCACATCATCCAGCGCTTCCTGAATGGCGCGCTCTAACCTGAATTCAATAGTAATAGTCACTTCACCTTCAGTCAGGTGACTGTAGATATGGCGCACCCCTTGCACTGTGGCCAGCGCGTTTTCAATTTTTCGGGATACATCGGTTTCCAGTTGTGAAGGCGATGCGCCCGGCAAAGCTGCTGTGACTGTGACAGTTGGCATTTCAAGATCAGGTAAGTCCTGAACTTTCATTGACTGAAAACCTGAAATACCAGCAAAGGTTAATAAAATAAACAGCAGTATGGCTGGGGTGGGATTCGCTATGGCCCAGCCTGATAAATTAAAGTTCATGCTGAGCTCCTAGAGCATTGGGCTAAGTTCGCCACCGGCATGACCAGTCAGCGAATAGGTTGATGAAGGCTGGCTATCAACGACTTTGATCAGATCACCATCACCCAGAAAGGCCCCTCCTGTTGCAACAACCTGATCTGATAGCTTTAGCCCCCGGGCTATTTCTATCCGGTCTGAGTTGCGACGGCCTGTTTTTACTTTGGTTTGAATGACTGTTGAATCTGCGCCTATACGCAGCACATAGCTGAAACCATCACGCAGTTGCACAGCACTTTGAGGCAAAGTGATGACTTCAGTGGCGGCCAATTCAAAGTGTCCACTGGCAAACATGCCAGAGCGGGCGCTGCTGTTGGAGGCATCTGCAGCAAGGTCAACATAAACCAGTGCATTGCGGCTTTGGGTATCGACCAGAGGCGACAACATACGCAGCACCCCTTCAATACGACTGCCATCGGCTAAGGTGAGGTGGGCGGTTTGACCGGGTTGAAGCTTTGCCAGATCCTCTGATGACACTTCGGCCCGCCATTCAAGACGACCTCCTCTGATCAGGCGGAATAATTCCTGCCCTGCAGGCAATACAGCTCCTACAGTGGCAGTGCGGGCTGAAATAATGCCCTGATCCGGTGCCAGCACCCTGGTTTGAGCCAGACGTAATTCCTGGGTTGTAACTCTGGCTGTGGCTGCTTCCAGGCGTGCCAAAGCCGACTGAGCTGCCGTGATGTAGCGCTGAATTTGCTGGCTGGATAAAGCGCCGCTGTTTTGTAGTTCAGTCGTACGTTTCAGATCGGCTTTGGCTTCCGCATACAAAGCTTCAGCTTCAGAATGCTCAGCCCGGCTTAAATCCAGTTCTGCTTGCACTGTGGCTGAAGCAAAACCAGCCAGCAGCTGACCTTTTTTAACGCTATCCCCTACATTGGCCCTCACTTCCGTCAGCCGCAGACCATCTGCTTCAGCACCAATGCTGGCTTCCTGCCAGGCCACAATATTACCGTGTGCCGATATTCTGACAGGCAACATCTCAACGCGGGCCTGGGTGGCTGTGACTGTCAGCACAGGTTTTGCGGCAAGGCTGGCTTGCTGCATATGTTGTGGGTCTGGCAGAGCCAGGATCACAGCAAAGGCAGCCCCCAGCACAACAAAGCTTGAAATAAGCAGCAGCTTTGGTTTTTTTCTTGTCATTGTTTTGCTCCTTTTACAGAGCAGGCAGAGGGAAGCCGCCCGGGGTTGCATGGACAAGGGCCATAGCAGACCGGGCTGGGGTTTACAGGAGTCACGAATTGATAATAAAACACTGGTGGGCCTCATCCGTAGAGTAGCAAGGGCTCTACTATCGGATGGCTTAGCTTTCAGGAAACTTACGGTGAGGTAAAAGCAAAAAAATAAAATTAAACCGCTGTCGTAAGTATTGGGTAAGTCTGAACAATGAAAATGGCGCTGTTTTTAATCATCCATAAGGAAGCCTTTATGCGCCCACAGCTGTTTAATTCTGATGTAAAACCTTCTGCACGTCGCGTTGCTGCTGCCATTGCTTTGTTTACTTTCCCTCTTGTTGCCGCAGAGCCACAGGATGAACAGGGATCCTCATGGGGACTTGGTTTAGGTGTGATGTCCAGTCAAAAGGCTTATACAGACAGTGACAGGGATACTATGGCCATTCCTTTTCTTTCCTACGAGAATGAGTATATTGAGATCCTTGGTCCAAACCTGAAATACAAAGTGCCCGGCATAAAGCTGAATGACTCCAATGCATTTAACTTCGGTATTATGGGGAAGTATGATTTTACCAATTACGAAGCGGACGATGCCCCTGTTCTTTATGGTATGGAAGACCGTGACGGCGGTTTCTGGGCTGGTGCTGTGGCTGAATGGCAAAATAACATTGCCACCGTCAGTCTGGAATTCCTGACAGAAGTCGCTGGCGACAGCGAAGGCACTATGGTGAATTTTGGTTTTGAAAGAAGCTGGCACTTTGGTGACAACTATATGCTGACGCCCCGTGTTGTGTTTAGCTGGGTGGATGACAACTATGTGGATTATTACTACGGCGTTCGTGCCGATGAAGTGACAAGCGGCCGGGCTTTTTATCAGGGCGAAGCAGGTTTAAATACCGAAATTGGATTACGTGGTGGTTATATGTTTAATCAAAAACACATGATATTTTTGGATTTTGCCGTCACCAGTCTGGCGGATGAAATCAAAGACAGCCCGCTGGTCGATAGCTCAACAGAAAGCCAGGTGTTTCTGGCCTATATCTACCGCTTCTGATGAATCGTATTCTTCTGCTTGAAGATCATAAACGCTTAGCCCTGCTGATCAGCAAGGGCTTAGCGTCTGCAGGTATAGTGGTGGATAGCTTCGAGCGTATTGATCATGCCTGGCAGGCTTTGCAGCAGTTGCCTTATCAGGCCATGGTGCTGGACAGGGGCGTGCCTGATGGTGATGGCTTAAGTTTGCTGCAACGGCTCAGAACAGCAGGCAATAACGTACCCTGTTTAGTGCTGACAGCCCGCAATGCTTTGCACGACAGAGTCAATGGTTTAGAAGCTGGTGCTGATGATTATCTGGCCAAACCTTTTGCCATGGAAGAGATGGTGGCGAGGGTGAAAGCCTTGTTGCGACGGCCTGTCGAATTCCAATCGCTGGATCCTGTTTGTGGTGATTTGCTGTTACAAACCGCCTCCAACCTGATTTGTTGTGCTGACAAAAGCCAGCTGCTGGCTCAGGCAGAGATGCAGGTGTTGGTGGTCTTGATGCGAAAGCAGGGGGAAACTGTCCGGCATAATCTGCTCGAAGCTGCGGCCTGGGGCTTCACTGAAGCCGTAACCCCTAATGCCCTGGATGTGGTGTTACACCGTATTCGTAAGAAATTACAGGCCATTGGCTCACGCCAGCAAATCATCAATGTCAGAGGAGTAGGCTATGCGCTTGTTGAGCCAAAAATACGTTAATGGTTTCAGTGTCAGAGGTTGGATATGATGCGTTTGGTGAGAAGGCTGCACCGCAATAGTATCAGTGTCAAAATGCAAATGGCCTATGTGGCCGGCATGATCCTCAGTGTCAGTCTGATTGCTTTAGTGGTGTTGGCCGCTCTTGGATTGCAGAGAAATATTTTGTCAGAAAACGATATCAACGATTTTTCAGGCGAACTGGCGGAAAATCTGCAATTTAATGCAGAAGGTGTACCTGTTCAGGTCGCTGATGAAGAGTACCTTTGGTTGTTTCAGAGCTTGTATAACGAAATAGCCTTTAGAGTACGGGATCAAAACGGGCAGGTTGTATTGGTATCCAAAGCGGCTCCAGAGTTTTGGTCTGCCGCAGATCAACTGCCGTTAAAACAGGGGCCTTTTGAGTTTATGCAAAATGGCATCATGATGGAGGCTGCGACTGGCGTCAGAGTCCATAATGGCAAAACCTGGTTTTTTCAGGTGGCAGTCAGCAGGCGATTTATGTTTTTCGCTCATCATACTTTTGCCTTACGTTTTATCGAAGATGGCCTGATTTTATTATCTTTAGTGCTGTTTTTCGTGTTTGGAGCCTGTGTGCATTTTGCCCTGGGTTATACCTTGCGGCCTTTGCATAAATTATCGCAAGCAGCAGCTTTAATATCGCCACGCTCCTTACAGGAGCGCTTGCAAGAAGATCATGTACCGACAGAAATTGCGCCTTTGGTCAAAAGTTTTAATACAGCTTTGGATAGACTGGAGCGGGGGTACCGTTTGCAGCAGGAGTTTCTGGCCACAGCGGCCCATGAGTTAAAAACACCGCTGGCGCTGATCCGCGCTCAGCTTGAATTGATGCCGGAAAATGAAGAACGCAATTGGCTGCTGAGTGATGTAACCTACATGGCGCGGCAAGTGCAGCAACTTTTGTTACTGACCGAAGCCAGCGAAGAGCAAAACTATAAATTCAGCACTGTAGAGGTAAAACAGATTGCCGCTGAGGCCATCACTTATTTACAGCGTATGGCGGATGCAGCACAGGTAAAACTCAGGTTAAAGGACCAAAGCCAGGGAGCTAAGTGGCAAGCAGATCAAAGTGCTTTATTTACCTTACTGAAAAACTTACTGGAAAACGCCATTCAGCATGCTCCTGTTGAAACAGAAGTCATACTGACTTTATACCCCGGGAGTCTGAGCCTCAGAGATTTTGGGCCTGGCGTGACAGAAGATGAATTACCTCAGCTTTTTAATCGTTTCTGGCGCGGTGAACACAGGCTGGACACTGGTGCAGGTTTGGGTTTAGCTATCTGTCAGGAAATTGCCGTCACCCATCACTGGGCTTTGTCTGCCCACAGAGCAGAACCAGGGCTTTTATTTACCCTGTCAACGCAATCCGGCTCCCCTTTGATTGGATAACCCTGCCCAATATACTTCAACTAAGTCAGTACACAGCCTGCAGTCGTTGCGAAGCAGCATTGGCTTGGCTACAGGCTACAAAGAAACTGGCTCTGGAATACGTGCAACTGCCGGATGAAAGCTTCGCTGAAGGGGCTTACGCGATAAAAGTGAAGTCCGGCAATCTGCAGATTGAGCAAGGGGCGACTTTTATGGTCGCCCGCAAATGATTAAAAATCTTGTATTTTGCAAGTAGTGTTTTGGCTTGGAAAGGAAATCCAGGATGCCTATGTCAGGTCTTCATCCCTTTGCTTAACCATTTAAAAGGCCAGGTCCAATAGAACAAGGCCTTTTAAAAAGCAGTCCGTAATTTTAGCTCACCTGCAATTCTTTGACTTCCCTTAAGCTTCAGCTAAGGCTTTGTTTTTCTTATCGATTCGTTGTGCGTAGCGCTGCTGGCTCAGCGCCAGTGCGTGTTGGTACAAGGCAATTTCGACAAAATCATTCTGAATAATGACCGGACCATGCTGCTCAGCAATAGCTTTCACTATGTGTGGTTGGGTGAGCCAGGTGTAGGTTGCATGATCAAATATTGGTTTAGTGGCCTGCAGCAGGTTACCAGTGCCTGAAAATACTAAATCATTTGTCCACGCGGTGATATGTGAAAGAATTTGAGTTACATAGTGTTTCAACGCAGAAGAGCCCGTGTTTTGCAGTTGCAGTACCGTATATTGATAGTCGCCTGTTTTCCTGACCGTTTTATCCAGGGCAGCGATGACGGCAGACGGGTTATTTAACGAGTGAGAATAATCATCACCGTTGTAACTGTCATTGACGTTATGAGCACCATACAACAGGATTAAACGCTTACCTTTGGCTACCTGGTTAAGTGTTAATTCACGGTAGCTGTCGAGACTGTTAGTGACCTGATAACCGACAGAGTCTGATATGCTCGCTGCTAAACATTGTTCGACCTCCTCCTGGCTGAGTGGGGTAAAGGTATTGGTATCTATCCCTGATTTAGCTATGCGAACTATGGCGAATTCACTGCTATGTTCTTGCAGAAATTTGTCGACGTCACGCAAGAAGCTAGTGAATAGCGCGCCGGGAATAAAGTTATGCAGATGGAAAGTCTGACTCATAGAAAACGACTTGCCCCTATAAGCAGGGCGGAAGTCGAAATAGCGTGTTCCGGCAACTAACTGAGTATAGGCATCATCTTTTTGTGTCAACGCTAAATTGGCGAGCAGCTGTTCTCCAACTTGTGTCCCTGCAAGTTCCAGTGCAGCGAGTGCCGGGTTGCCGGCAATCATTTTCTGAATGGCGACTTTTGGATCGTTAATGTTGATTTCATACATGCCCGCATCGTGGGATCCACTAAGCACCAGGTCTTTAAATTGAAAGTCTGGATGCTGTTTTGCAAGGGTAGTCATCCATTGTGTATCGTATTGACCTGCGTAGATATAGCTTTGGTTGCCAAGTGGCAATGCAGCGTGTGAAACACCGTAGTTCATCATGCAGGGTTTATTGTTTACTTCAAATTGGATTGCGGTTTGCCTGAGCAGCTCATTACCTGTAATAGCCCCTGTAATTCGGTTGAGTTTATACAGCACGTTTTGATATTGGCCGTTATAAGGACTTAACAGTTGCAGATGAAAATCGCGATGGGTGGGTAAGGTGCCTGTAGTGTCAAAAGCATAACCATTTTGCATTGTACCTACACCAGGTAGCGGGCTGGTATGGTATGGGAATGGGTGCAGGGCATCGCCTTCAAGATCAAAGCGCGGTGTGAGAGCCTCAGTATTGGTTGACGTCCACAAATCAAAGCCTTTACCTGTACTGATGGTGTTGGCATCGGCAATATTAAATTGGGAACTGCCTGACGTGGTGATGAAATAGATGTTGTCGAGGTAAGCGGACTTATTGTTCGCGCGGGCTGAAATGGCTTTGCCCGCCATATGCCAGTTATTGGTAGTGACATAATGCCCTTGCCCTATGCAGATCTCATAGCCTTGATCGCCAATGATTAGCGTGCCTTTTACGGCGAAATTTAACTTGTCCGGGCTGTTGCTGCCACTGGCCGTATGCACCATATGGTGGGTATCTTCACGAACAAAATCTTTGTACCAATTTGCTACATCCTCATTGCCGCTGCGGCTAACATCAACAGTGATGGTGAGTTTTCCTTTAGCTCCCGATACTGAAATATTGTCTGAATTAATCGCTTTGTTTTTTTTGATCCTTGAATCAGTCACTGCGAAGCCAATATTTTGATCGGCTGCCTGACCTGTAAAGGAAAAGATGACCTGATTTTTACTCATAGCATTCCTAGCCTTGTATTGTGTGTGTTAATCAATGAAGTACGTGATGATTATATGCACATAATTTGATATTTTCTCTTTTTTAGAACATTTAACTAATATTAATTGGGAACATTTTGGTTGGGGTGTGGAACTTTATTTTCAGGCGACTGGGTTAAACCTCCCCTTTTTAATGACATTTGTGTTAATTGTGGTGAGGTTGTGCCGCATGTTGCTCATTATTATTCTGAGTATGAAAGTGTTGACATAACAGTGTCTGGGAAGATATTTATCTTACTGGGGTAAATCAGAGTCCGCTGCTCTTTATAGTGAAAATAGTTCATGGATAGATAATGTGCTGTTTATTGGTCCATTGGTGATATGGAAAGTAGGATATGTAAAGCATTAATAATGTTGATTAGTTGATTTTGGAGTTTTGATTTATGTTGAAAAAAAACGCACTTATTGTACTCGAGGCGCCGTGGGAACTAAGAGAGGGGGACCAAAATGTTGTCTCTGTATTACCATTTTTTCATGGGTTAGAAAAACTCTCCGGTGATTTTGACCTGTTTCATTCGAAGTTCTACGAGGCTAAAAGTTTCGGAATGGCTTTGGATGAACTTACAAAGTTAGACTACGAGCGTTATTACATCTATGTCGCCTGCCATGGTTCAGGTAGAAGACTACATAATATCAACCTCTCTACAGTATTTCGTTTAATCAATCATAAAGGGCAAAGCCGCAATGTGGTTGGTGTGATTTTTGGCGCCTGTTTGATAGGCCGAAATATTCCGGCTTTTCAGGTTTATACCGAAGCTTCAAGTATTGTGTGGAAATTTGGATATAAGTGCATTGTTAATTGGCTTGAAGGGACGTTGTTAGACTTAAAAATTTTCCAGGCACTGCTTAAAGCTGAAGATGAAGATTTTACAAGCGCTAAGAACCTGATAAGCATATTCAAAGACGCATTAGCTGTTTACGATCCACAAGGCTCGATCGGGTGGGAGTTAAAAAAGGAGAAAGACGATAAAGGAGTTGTTCACTATACGGAAATTCCAACAAAACTAGCGAAATCCCTGACTCTTGTTGTGCAACCAAAGGGCCAGGGGCACAAGGCAAATAACTATAGCGATAAGTTGTTTGAACCTGCTTAAAGCAACAGATACGCATTCTGAGCATTGCAGGCCAGTGATTGTTTTCACGTCGGGTTGAGTTTCTGCTTTAAATTTTTAAGTTAGTGGTAACCAAACTTTTCCCTTTGGTTACGCGCGCTCAATGCTTACTGAACGGGGTAATGAATGCTTTAGTCTGAAACAAGAGCAGAGGATTCGAGATCTTGTATTTTGCATTGTTGGTAACTGCAGGTAGTGCTTTGGCTAGTTACATCACTATTAATCTTCACTGCTTATCGTCTTAATCCCCTTATTTAACGGGGTAATCAATGCTTTAACCTGGAGCCATAGTCTCAGTTTGAGCGTAGGGGCGACCTTTATGGTCGCCCGTAGAGGATTGGAAATCTTGTACTTTTAAGATAGTGCTTTGGCCCTAATGTGTGCAGCATTCAAGACCTGCCCCCCGGTTTTAAGACCTGCCCCCCGGTTTTCGGTGCTGACCGTGTGTCTTAATCCCCTTAGTTGGCGGGGCAGTGCTTTGGCAAGAAATGTTAAACATCGAACGTACTACTCAGGTCTTAATCCCCTTAGTTGGCGGGGCAGTGCTTTGGCTGGAGAAGTTTTTGAGGCAAGTGGCATTTTGTTGTCTTAATCCCCTTAGTTGGCGGGGCAGTGCTTTGGCAAGTCAAAGATGTGATCAGTATGCTAAGAATGGTCTTAATCCCCTTAGTTGGCGGGGCAGTGCTTTGGCTGGGAGTGGAGGGGGCGGCGGCCCGACGATTTCGTCTTAATCCCCTTAGTTGGCGGGGCAGTGCTTTGGCATCAAAAGCGCCTGGATGCGATTATTCAATCAGGTCTTAATCCCCTTAGTTGGCGGGGCAGTGCTTTGGCCCAGCACTGATATTACTCCAGCAATGTCAATTCCGTCTTAATCCCCTTAGTTGGCGGGGCAGTGCTTTGGCACTAAACCACCCCATCAACAGTAAGCTGCACAGTCTTAATCCCCTTAGTTGGCGGGGCAGTGCTTTGGCTGATAAAATAGCGTCATTCATTCTAAAAGCTGGTCTTAATCCCCTTATTTGGCGGGGCAGTGCTTTGGCTGCAAGCTGTTTTTTCTTTTAACAAAATCAACAACTTGCAATCAAATTTTTCGCACTGTTTTATAGGTACAAAGTTTGCTATTTTTTTAACGCCTTTG
>JAHKAA010000064.1 GCA_018825965.1 Gammaproteobacteria bacterium | reverse complement strand
CCGCTTCCAACCTGCCCTCGTATCCTATCATGTAGTTCTGTAGCAAATCTTCGCTTCTCTGAAGGGCCATTGCCAATAGCGGCGCACCCTGCGTAGCCACTATACCAGCACCGCCGATAGACGCCCTGAGTTCTCCTTCTACCCTTGCACCCGCCTCAGCCTGGCGTACCTGCATAAACTTCGTCCGCATCCTGACGGCCTCGGCCTGCATACGGGTGACGGCGGCGTTGTACTTTGCTATGGCCGCTTCGTTCTTCTTCTGATTCGCTTCAAAAAAGCCTTTCAGGATACCGCCGCCGGCGGCCATTCCCCCTCCGATAATTGCCATTGTTACTGGGTCCATTTTCTTTGTTCCCTACCTGGTCTTACGCAAGAATTCGCACATCTTCTCGGTAACATCTTCGCCCAACGCATGAGATACCCTGCATATCGCAGGTCGATTCTCATAGATTTTGCACAACCTATTTTTGCTATCATAATTCACACAAGGCTTGCCAAAAAAGGTTATCGGCAACAACTCACAGCAAGCCCCACATTTCTTACATTCCCACGTCATTCTAATCAATTTTCGGAATCATTGCTCTCACCGTGCATGGCAGGGGCGATGAAGTCGTTATTTGTAAAGGCAAGTTCACAGAGAAACCGTCGGGAACACTCACCGCTACTGTGCCCGTGAACAACCCGTCTATCTCGCATTTGTTCTTCCACTGAACGTCGTTAAAGTTGATTTCCTTCATATTTTCATCTCTGACTCCGTACTTTATGCCATTAGTATTGTGTACTGAAATACCTGTTTGTTTGCAACTTACCTTCGACATCATAGCAGGTTGAGAGACGGGCTTCATGGGCTTTAGCTTGGCTTCGTAAGCAAGGCCCCAATGAACCTGTTCATATTCCTGATATAGAGTAATTTCGCCATCGTCATTTACTATTTGATTGGCAAGAACTTCGCCATCAGCAAGGATAGCAACTTCTTCACCTATCAAATTAGCTTGGCCAGTTATTACCCACCGCTCTTGTGTTTCGCCAGGGTCTTCATAAACATAAGTGGCGGTAGCCTTATCTGGAATTACCCACCAAACAATGTTTGTGAGAGCAACTGCGAACCGGGATACGTAAGTGAAATCATTGTTCCACAATTCGACATAACCTGCATGACCGAAAAGCAATTGGTCGTTGAATATTGTTACTGAGTAATAGGTGGTCAAACCACCATCAGGCGTATTGGTAACGATAAATGTATCTGTAATCGTTCCTGTTGAATCGACCAGATTAAACTGGTTCTTCGGAGTTCCGCCATCGCTTATAATCGAAATCACATAGAAGTTATCACCATTTTGTGTGGGATTATGCCCCGATGTATAAGGAAAGGATATGGCACTAAAATCCAGTTCGCCATTGGTTCCCCACGTGGTATCGAGAGCCGAACCATCGGCCAGTACTTTAGCTAATAACTTAGTCGTATTTCTGTAGAGTACCAACCCGCCATCGCTGGTTCGGTAGATATGATAAATTGGCAAGCTGTTTCCAGCACCAACATTGTATTGTGCATAACCGGGATTAGCTGGAATGTTACCTGTCCATGCCGTATCCACACTATAAGTTACCGGGTCAATAGCGACCATGTTCGGGAGTAACCCGGCAAACGCATCAACCCCCTCACCAGCAGCAACAATACGAGTTTTGGCAGCACTCGCCCAAACAGCACCATAAATTATCCGTAGTTGTGTTTGCGCCCTTGTTAAACCTCCGATGTACGCTCCATCACTGTCAAGTTTGACATAGACATAATAAGCCGTCGAACTTGCAACACCACCGAAAAGATGGAAATTACCATCACTGTCCTCAAGAATAGCATTTACATTAACACCCGCCGAAGGCATGGTGTAAGTTCCACTCGTAGCCCAAGTGGTATCTGTTGTGCCATCGGTGTTTATCATGGTGACTTTATAATAATTGTGAGCGACCAATGCGCGGCCATCAGCTAACTGGTACATGCAATATTCCGGTCCCAAACTGGGCGTGGCATCCCAGTAACCACTATCGCCCCAAGTCGTAATGATAGTGGAGTCATCCTTGCCCATAGCAATAATCTTTGTACCGCTGTACGTATTTGCCCCAACGAGATATTGTGAATAGGTCGTACTTACCAAGTCGCCCTGGTCCGTTCTATGGTCAAGGCCCGTAGAAGTTACCGAACCTCCGCATTCAAGAAAATGTGCTTCTGCTCTTTCCATATTATCCAGTCAAAACGACGTCGGGAATCAACGCCCTCACGATACAAGGCAAGGGCGCGTCCGAGACTATCCTTATATTGTTATCCAAATCATAACCGCCTTCCACGGAAACATCGACTACCCCGGTGAACAGTCCTTCTTTCCCGGACGTATTCTCAAGACCGATTTCGTCGATGTTAATTTCATATAAGTCCCCGGTGTCCGTACCATATTTAACGCCATCGGAGTTGTGCAAAGATACACCCATTGTATGGCAGCCGACTATCGAAGCCGCTGTAGTTCCCATCGTGGTCGAAAACACCGGGCGCATGGGCTGAAGCTCGGAGCGATACACAAGACCGATGGAGTACTTGCTAACGGCAGTCGTCAAGGTAATCGTCCCGGTATCCGATACCACTTCATCTTCGATAATCTCACCGTCGGCCAATATGACTACTTCCTCGCCTATCAGGTGGGTCAGGCCGGTAATAGCAGTTGTCGCTACGCCGTCGTAGTCCAAACCACTTTCAACGAAATATGAATCTTCTCGGTTCATTCGAATCTCTGGGCAAACTTCTCAACGTATATCACATATAGTTTATCTGTGACTACCTCTGTACCGTCCAGAACCGCACTACTCCCATCCACTACCGTCTTTCCGGTAATCGTCCGGTTCACAGCAACAAAAATATCATCCCCTTGTCCAGAGTGGGG
>JAHKAA010000013.1 GCA_018825965.1 Gammaproteobacteria bacterium | reverse complement strand
CTCTCACATCTTACAAATTAAAGGAGAAAGCTATCGGATCAAAGAAAAGAAACAAGCCGGATTAATGGATAAACCCAAGGAGTAGTGGATCACTTTTAGATTGTTGCTGTGGATCACTTTTAGACTGTTGTTGACAATTATAGCCGGTTTAGCCCCGTGCTTACGGGGAACAGCTTTAGCTTTTGCAATGCTTCTCCGTCACTGTCGGTTTAGCCCCGTGCTTACGGGGAACAGTAGCGGCTCTTTCGGCCCTTCCAGCTTTTCGACGGTTTAGCCCCGTGCTTACGGGGAACAGGCGTCTACATCAATGCGCGATTGAACCAGCGCCGGTTTAGCCCCGTGCTTACGGGGAACAGGATTCATCGTATTTCGTAGGTCTAGCCACAGGCGGTTTAGCCCCGTGCTTACGGGGAACAGCTACCTAATGCGCCAAGGTAAATCACTGGTAGCGGTTTAGCCCCGTGCTTACGGGGAACAGGCCAAGATTTCCAAGCTGCATAAGTCTGGTTTGCGGTTTAGCCCCGTGCTTACGGGGAACAGTTTCAACTGGCAGCCATTTAAGCGCCTGCCCGCGGTTTAGCCCCGTGCTTACGGGGAACAGCTAAAATAAGATAGCGCTCTACATCTGTATGCCGGTTTAGCCCCGTGCTTACGGGGAACAGAAGGCTAACGGCGTGAACATTTGTTATGCTTACGGTTTAGCCCCGTGCTTACGGGGAACAGCATCCTGTAATGTCTAAAATCTGATTAGCTAACGGTTTAGCCCCGTGCTTACGGGGAACAGAGTATCCAGCCATATCATCTCAATATAGTTAGCGGTTTAGCCCCGTGCTTACGGGGAACAGATTATTTAAATTATTTTCTATTTCAATATATTCGGTTTAGCCCCGTGCTTACGGGGAACAGTCAAAATCAATCTGAGACATTCCAGCAAAGTACGGTTTAGCCCCGTGCTTACGGGGAACAGTTGTTGAGTCAATCACGTTTTGCCACCTGTTGCGGTTTAGCCCCGTGCTTACGGGGAACAGTTCCTGAATGACTCTGTGAATGCTGCCAGAAACGGTTTAGCCCCGTGCTTACGGGGAACAGCTAATAATGCGATCCATTATTTACCGCCTTTGCGGTTTAGCCCCGTGCTTACGGGGAACAGCGCAGATTCCGTACTGTTTCCGAGCCGTTCCGCGGTTTAGCCCCGTGCTTACGGGGAACAGAAGACCAACTATTTCTAAAGTGACGGGTTTACCGGTTTAGCCCCGTGCTTACGGGGAACAGGTCAGGGCAGGTTGCTGGACACGTAGCGGGATCGGTTTAGCCCCGTGCTTACGGGGAACAGAAAAACTTTTGTATCTCAGGAAGATTTATAGACGGTTTAGCCCCGTGCTTACGGGGAACAGTCAGGGCATCCAAGCTACTTGGATTTAGGAGGCGGTTTAGCCCCGTGCTTACGGGGAACAGACGCAAAGTTTTCATCTGGAAGTGACCCTATGCGGTTTAGCCCCGTGCTTACGGGGAACAGTAGCAATGGCTGAAACTGTCACTATTGAACACCGGTTTAGCCCCGTGCTTACGGGGAACAGACGTTTTAATTTGTCTGACTTAAAAGAGTGTTCGGTTTAGCCCCGTGCTTACGGGGAACAGTCCACAAGTACCAAGACGGTGACGACAACCTACGGTTTAGCCCCGTGCTTACGGGGAACAGGTTTTTCCATCCGTCAGCACTGACAAGGTTCGCGGTTTAGCCCCGTGCTTACGGGGAACAGGCCAAAGACGCCAATGGAGCAGGCTCAGTATGCGGTTTAGCCCCGTGCTTACGGGGAACAGTCTATTTCACTGACAGCGGCTTTATGTGCTCGCGGTTTAGCCCCGTGCTTACGGGGAACAGTGGCGTTAATCTTTACCCGAACACTCCACGTCCGGTTTAGCCCCGTGCTTACGGGGAACAGTCTCGGAATGGCTTCAGTGTCTGTTCCGTTAACGGTTTAGCCCCGTGCTTACGGGGAACAGTAAATGCGGTTAAGTTAAGGTTGAAAACCTCGCGGTTTAGCCCCGTGCTTACGGGGAACAGCCTTGCTGCCAAACTGGAAATGACGCAAACGACGGTTTAGCCCCGTGCTTACGGGGAACAGATCAAAGTCGTTTGGCGCATCAAATGTGCCTACGGTTTAGCCCCGTGCTTACGGGGAACAGCGCCACCTTCTAACCGTTGAACTGAACTCAGACGGTTTAGCCCCGTGCTTACGGGGAACAGTATCGGTATGGCTCTCAAGTCCTGCGCTGAGCCGGTTTAGCCCCGTGCTTACGGGGAACAGTCTGCCGCAAAAGCTCTTAACTGCCCGACCGTCGGTTTAGCCCCGTGCTTACGGGGAACAGTCGATGCCCGGATTCGCTTTAGGTGGGTTAGACGGTTTAGCCCCGTGCTTACGGGGAACAGCCAAAGACGCCAATGGAGCAGGCTCAGTATGCCGGTTTAGCCCCGTGCTTACGGGGAACAGATCTGGCATCAATTTTAAATGTGTTGGTGTTTCGGTTTAGCCCCGTGCTTACGGGGAACAGGAACGCAGCCGCTGCCATTGCAGCCAAGACAACGGTTTAGCCCCGTGCTTACGGGGAACAGTAGCCGTAATAACCAAGGTCGTAACGTTTGAGCGGTTTAGCCCCGTGCTTACGGGGAACAGGCGCTACCGCCCCCATACCCCAGTTGCTACCGCGGTTTAGCCCCGTGCTTACGGGGAACAGTATTCTGCTGCAGCTGGCACGACTACGATTGACGGTTTAGCCCCGTGCTTACGGGGAACAGTGAGGGGGAAGGAATGCCGTGTAAATATTAGGCGGTTTAGCCCCGTGCTTACGGGGAACAGCCTCAATTGGTATATCTGCATTGTATGCCTGCCGGTTTAGCCCCGTGCTTACGGGGAACAGGCGTTACTTTGAAAACACCAAAGGACACAGGGCGGTTTAGCCCCGTGCTTACGGGGAACAGGATACTGCGCGTAACGGGCTTTGGCTGATGGGCGGTTTAGCCCCGTGCTTACGGGGAACAGTGTGTTTGGATCATTCTTTACCATTTCAATAGCGGTTTAGCCCCGTGCTTACGGGGAACAGGTATTCCAAAATCTGCCGCATCTGTCAGTGCACGGTTTAGCCCCGTGCTTACGGGGAACAGAGTAAGCGCTTCTGCGTCCATGTGCTCGTGGACGGTTTAGCCCCGTGCTTACGGGGAACAGTCTTAGAGTATATAGCTGATTTCTAAAAGAAAAAAGCTTGTGCAATTTTCTACCAAATTATTCCGTCTTTTTAAAGAGCTGAGGTTACTAAAAAATCACGAGTTTTCGGGCAGAAATTTCACTAAACGTAAACCATCAAAATCTATTGGCTGACGACGATTATCGCCAAAGGTAACAAAATCAAAACCCGACTCTGTATTGGTTGCCCACGCCATTACGACATTCCCGTTTTCAGCCATTGCATCAACTTGCTGCCACAGCATTTCTCTTACTCTTTGGCTGACATCTCCCACATAAACCCCTGCCCTCACTTCCAACAACCATACGGCTAAACGCCCTCTTAACCTCGGTGGTACAGCTTCAGTAACGATCATGCAGAAACTCATTTAGCTACTCCTGTGGCCACTATCACCTATGGATGCAGGTTCAGGTAAAGCCGGAGGCTGGGCGTCGGGATAGGGTTCTGGTGGCAAAATTTCTCCTGCCGCCAGGATCTCTTCAATGAGTGGAATTAAACGTTTTAAGGTTTTATCCGTTCTGAACAGCTCACGACAGGCTAATCGCACATCCTTATCCGGGGCCAGTGGTCCTTTGGCTGCGATCCGAAAAGCTAGCGGTACCACAGTGTCAAACTTGATCACATCAGCTATGTCATACACAAAACTCAAAGGTTTTCCCGTATGAATAAACCCAATGGCTGGCGCATAACCAGCTGCCAGCACAGCTGCTTCGGTGATCCCGTATAAACAGGCTGTTGCCGCACTCAAACACCGGTTTGGCAGGTCTCCGGCTTCCCAGTCTTTGGGATCATATTTACGGCCATTCCATTTCAAACCATACTGTTTAGCCAATAAACTATATGTTTGCCGAACTCTGGAGCCCTCAATTCCCCGTAATTGATCCACGCTACGCCGGGCTGGCGCTTCTTCCCCAAAACGCAGTTCAAACATTTTGCGTACAACTTTCAGCCTTAACTGTTCGTCTAACGCCAATTTGGCCTGATACAACAACTTGTCTGAACGTGCACCACCAGGCTGGCCTGAAGCATAAAACCGGACACCGCCCTCACCCACCCAGGTAATTAGTGTCCCAACCTCCGCAGCCAGCTTTACCGCAGCGTGCGAAATTCGGGTACCAGGCTCAAGCATTAAACAAGCAATAGAACCAACCGGAATATGCATCCGTTCGCCGTTTACTTCATCCACAACCACAAAAGCGCCATCTTTTACGTCAATTCGGCCCATGCCAATAAAAATCATAGAATTGCGATCTTTAATTGGGATAGGTTTTAACGGGATAAATGCCATCTGATGTCCTTATGCTTTAAGCTGGATCTGCGGGTAAATGAGGAGCTAACACAGATTGTTGCCTGCTCAGAATTGTCATTTGCTGAATAGCAAGCTGGTTAAGCTTCACCAAACGTTGCTGCGCCGGAACGCCTTGCTGGATAAAATGTGCATTCATCGATTCTAAATTCGCTAAACACACCAATTGATGCACATTGGCATGATCACGCATATTGCCTTTTTCCTCGACATTCTGTAGTCGCCACTGAGCTGCCGTTACCCCAAACAAAGCCATATTTAGTAGATCAGCCTCACTGGCATAAATATGATTTATTTGTGCAGGAGTAAGCGAGTCTGGGATCAGATGTTCTTTGATTGCGTCGGTGTGGATCAGATAATTCATCTTGGCCAGATTACGTCTAATATCCCAGCCAAGCTGCTGAAACTCCTGCTCTTTTAAACGTTGAAACTCTTTGATCAAATACAACTTAAATTCGACCGAAATCCAACTGGCAAACTCAAAAGCAATATCCTTTTGTGCGTAGGTACCACCATAGCGCCCAGCCTTGGAAATCAACCCTACAGCGCCAGTTTTCTCAATCCACTGCTTGGGTGTCAGAGTGAAACTGTTTAAGCCAGCTTGTTTTTTAAAGTCCTCGAATTCGAGGACTTTAAAATCAGAGTTGTTGAGTTGTTCCCAAATACCCAGAAATTCAACTGTATTTCGATTGCGTAACCAGTTGCCTATGATATGTGCTGCTCTGTCATTTCCTTTGTACTTAGCGATATCAGTAATACAGATGTATTCGACCCCCTCTCTGATATCAGTCGCAATCTGCTGCTCCAAAACCTCCAGTTTTGCTGCCATTGCTTACCCTCCACAAATAATGCTTTCTAAACCCGCCGCAGTAACATCAGGCCGCAGCCAAAGGCTTTGGCCCTGCCTATACCTGTGGCAACCTGACTTATCAGCAACTCTGGATCGATTACGGTTAGTACCCCCTCATAATCAACCGTGCTGTAACTTATGAGTGGCTGCTGAGCTTTTTTGCTGGTTTTGTGTTGGCTGTAAGCCATTACTAAAGGCCGCACATCAAAACGAACCCCCAATCCTGCAGCTCTTTCGTCTTTAACCAACCAGTCCAGAGCGGCCTGCTCCATGCGTTGCTTCAATAAAAGCGGCTCAGTAACACCCTCTGCCTGTGCACACTTTTTGGCGTGCATCATGACATCATGCCGCTGCCCTCTCTTATTGGTACTATCTTCTGTTTTACTGGATCGGGTTGGGTTGGCTCGAAGCCGAAACGCCAGTTTGTCACCTTCATTCAGTTTGGGCGCAAATAACTTAGTTTCAACCTGAAACAATTCAGTATTCAGCACAGGCACAGCTTGTGATAGCACTAAATACTCAGGCATACCTTGTTGACTGGATAAACCATTTGACTGCTCCTCACGAAACAAAAAGCTTCTCTGCTGCTCAGTAAACAATTGCCACAACAGCTGATGGCTGGCATAGCTTCCTTTACGCTGAATGGTCAGCAAAGCATTGTGTGTTGTATTACCAGGCAGAAAACGGACTCTGGAAAGATACATAATTAACGCTCCCTGTTTACCGTTAGCTGATGTTCAATTCGGGCAGAGAACTGCCATTTAAGTCGGTCACCTGGTTCATCCCATAATTGTCTGCTTTGTATAACAGCAGCAGGAACCTGCATTAGGTCAACAGCTCCTTGCCAGTAGTAAATGCTCTGTTTGGGGTAGCGTAACCAGCTAGTGTCTTGCTCCGCAGAATTCAGCAAAGGTGAAAAATCGCCATCCAGCGCTTGTTGCAAAGTTTCCGCTTCGACCACTTTCGGGCTTAATGGTGCTGCCAAAGGGCAGGACTTACGACCCAAATACAATGTAAAGCGTGGTTTTAATAAAGCCTCGGCTAATTCGGATAAAGTTACTGTCGAGGAATCATTCAACCAGATAGCCACCACCCAAACACCATCAGATCGGTAATCCCGGCTTGATAACACTGTGTTTAGTTTATAACCCGGCGCTGCCAGCTCACTTTTTCGATGCCGGTGCACTCGCTTTTTATCTGTCGACGGCACCTGCGCGGTGTGATAATCGCGTACCAGGACACCAGCGCTATACTCTTTTACTGCAAACTGCACCGACTGATATAACGCATTCAGTTTTGTTTGCTCAGTCCGTTTAATTCCAAGAGCAGCGGCCAACAAACCCAATACGGCCGAACGACCAGGGTGTGTCGCTGAGGGGCGGTCACCACCCACTGCAGCTTCGCCCCAACTGGCCATAGCGCCATACAACCGAAAAACTAAATATTGCATATTGCCTCCTTATTTAATCGGCAATAAAGGCGACCAATTCGTTAAAGTTACCCTCTCCGGTGACAGCATTCAGCTCAATACGGCTATCCGCACAAGGGCCATATACGCGATCAAAGTTAGCGGCCTGCTCCTGTAATTTCCTTATTGCCTCTACCGCCTGATCATCACCAAACACCGGCTTTAAAAACGCTACCGATAATGAACGCGGTTGTTGGTTACCTTTTTCTGCTAATACAAAGCTGGCGTAGGCGCGGGAGGCAAAAGAGTTTTGTTTACCTTTTGGCGATACTTTAACTGCCGCTTCCACTAACGCAGCTATGGCTTTATTTGCCAGTTCAAGATCGCCAGCCAGATTCTCGACCAGCAGCTCTTTATCTATGCAGATGTAGCTATAAAACAGCGCTGCAGCGAAACCAGACTCACCAATGTGCGATGCTCCGCGATCGTCCAGGCCATCATTTAAATCATCCACGGCAGTAAAATAATCATCCTCTACCGCCACACTATGCACACTAATGGCATGTGCAACCTGACAAGCCGCTTCAATGTTAAATTCAGGGCTGGATGCCAGCATGCGGCCAAACATCGCAATATCCACTGCCGTTGTTGTGCTGGTTAACAATTCCAATTCGCCAGTGGTTGGCGCTCTGTCTTCTGCGACCAGCTTATCCAGCAGGGCAAAAGCAGCTTGTTGCTCAGTTGGGCTGATATGTGCCAATTGTTCTATTTCTACTGAGTCTTTTTTCAGCTTGCCAAACTGGCCAGCAATAGCCGATGCCCATTCGATAGCCTTTTTGTCACTCACACCTTTTGTTGTTAATTGAAGCCGTAATTGCTCACCAAAGCGTTTACTGCGTGTGCCAATATGGCCCGCTAATGCCTGCTCAAATAAATCAGAGCAACGCCAGTTACGTTTTAAACTTTGCGAACTGACCCGCAGCCGCTCAGATCCGCCCATACGGGCAGTTTTTGGTCGTCCCAAATCATCGCGGTTTAAGTTAGAAGGCGCATAAGAGGTTAATAAATGCAGTTGAATAAATTTGCTCATGGTATTTTCCTTAATTCATTATCAGATACAGGTTATTAAGCTTTTTTGGGTTGCTGGCTGAAGTAATCCAATGCCCAGCGCACGGCGACTCTTTTATCAGCCCGGCGCGGTTGCTGCGAATAATGTTCGTCAAACCAATCCAGAATGTCCTGGGTCAGCATTTTTGGGTTGGCTTTGCCCCCCAACTGTTTAACCAGCCGATGCAAGCGCCGGAAAAAATCCTGGCTATTACGGGCACTTTGCAGCTGTTGCAGTCGTAGCTCACTCACCACAGCTTTATCTGTTTTGCTGTCCCAATGCCCCAGACTACTGCCAAAACTGCAACTTTGACTTTCGGTTATATGAGCCAGCACAGCCGCCACAGTGGCCCAGGCTTCAATACTATGAGCACGTTGCTGGCGCAAACTTTCCGGCAATGCCAACCATAACACTCTGAAACCTTCAGTCAGCATAGCGGCATCAGCACTACTGCAACGACGCAATTCGGCGCGATAACGACTTGGCGCTTTAACGCCTTTTAGTTGTTCTGCTGACAAAGTCATTTGCTGCCACCAGTATTCGGCCTGCTGCAAAGCCTGGCGTGTTAGCTCACGTTGTTGATCATTCATGCTGAAGCCTCCTGCTTGTTATCAACTGCTGTAGGAATTTGATAAAACTGCTTATAACTTTTTACTGCTTTACCATTTGCAAACCAGCCAGTCATAGCCCTGCGGGATTGAATAAAGCGTGCCATATGTTTATGGCTATCACTGGCTGACAATACCAATTCATCAAACAGATCGGTTGCTGTGTGTTTAAGTGCTAACAACCAAAGTAATGCAGCTTCCGGGGTTAACGGCTCACTGCTGTTATCGTCAGCCAACATTGCGGCTACAGTGTGATAAAACGCTTGCTCTGTACGTTGCCAAAACTGCAGATCAATAAAAGACGTATCGCCTTTTACATCACCAGGATGGCTAAACCAGGCTGATTTGATTTGAGTACGGCATTGCCATAAAGCCTCTGAAGCCAGAAGCTGCACACTCTTTACATGCTTTAACAACTTCTCTCGTTGACGGGTAGTCATGTTAAATAAAGGCAATTCGGTTGAGTACCAACCACGGGCTTTCATATTATCCATATCATAACCAAAGGCCCATAGTCGTTGATATTCGCCGCTACGGCCACCGAGTAACGTATCCCGGCCGGTACTGTAGGCAGTAACAACTTTTGCAGGAATACTGCCCTCTTCGTCATCAAGTAAGGTCAGGGCCTGCCAGTATTTGTAGCTGACGCCACCAGGCTGACCTTTGGTCGACAAATTATCTTCATCCGGTTTTTTCGGGTTGGTGCGATAATGGGTGAGCGGATGCCACCAACTACCACTGTAGTTGCAGCCATAGTTTTGTGTACGATAACCGCTGATAAACTGCTGACATTCAGTGCCATCTAAATCACAAACAGCGTCGCCCTGCTGCACCTCCAGCCTGATCCGCCGTGGCATGGCCCAGTACATATGCAATGGATGTACATCTTTGGCAAAAACCTCAGAGCCTTTTTGCTTACTTTCTTTAGTGGGGCCCAGCCATGGAAAAACTGTTGCGCTGTGTAAATCTGGCTCGTCGTAAGGAAACTTTTCTCGGCTTAAGACGTTTAACCACAGTTTCTTCCATAAAGGGGCACCAGCATCATGTGGCAGTACCAAAGTCGTAAGCGGCCCGCCGCCACGTAAACCAGTACGGTGTCCCTGCCCACCAGCTGGCGCATTAATTTGCAAGGTAAATAGTGCTATCGCCGCCATTGGTAAAGAAACATGATTACATAACCCACGTTTTATAAAATGATCGGTGTTTTGTTTAACGGTATTGCCGCCCGGAGCCTCTATTAACAACCCTGCTATTGGGCCAGCATCAGCTTGCTCCAACGGATCGTAGTCCTGCATAAAACGCGAAGCTTTGGCGTCGTCAGAAGTCAACTCAAAAGCGTGACGCCCTTTTTCAAGCGCACTGGTCAAAAGTTGCAGATCTGGTGTTTTCCGATAATACAGAAGCCATTGCTCTTCGTTTTGCGGCGCAAACAAGGTTTGTAGTACGCCAATCACAAACTGATAGGCTGCACCCTGAAAGTCCGCCCTTGGAAACGCAAAGTCGGCAATGTTAGGGTCTGTCAGTTGGTTAAAACAGATAGTGTGCTGCACACCATTATGCCAACGCACCGGTATCCAGGGGTCAAAAAGTAAGTTCATGCCACCTCCTTGCTATCATCTGTATTAGCGCTAAAGCCGGTTAACTGGCTATAGCTGAAATTTGAGTCATCCTCAGCCAACCAAAAGCGGGTAAATTTTGCCTGACGATATTGCTGCTTAAATTGCTCAGCTTGTGCCGGATGCTGTGCAGTAAAATCAGCCAACTTATCGGCGTGATGTTTCGGTAGTTTTAGTTTGCTTAGCGCCAACGCATGTGCCTGCCCATCTGCCCATAGCAGAATTTGCCCGGCAGCATTGCGTTTTAACAGTACCACTTCGACTGTCTCGATATCACTGTAACGGGTACTAATTTCGGTTTCATCTTCATACCACTGTACGGCACTATCGGCACAATAACCTTGATGCCAATCAATGGTTTGCTGCATAGCTTTATTGGTTTTGCGCTGAATTTCACCATGATGCATCAGTTCGTCTTGCCACAAAGCTTCCGGAATGTCCTTGCTGGCTTGCTCGCCATACACAGCCTCAATCAGCAATCTGGCATCTTCCGGCATCCGAATGGCTTGCTGCCGGTTTAACACCCGTAACCCAAGCCATAGCTTACCTGGTGAGCGATACACCAGCTGCGTATTGCGAAACTGAGCCGATAACCAATCTGCTTTTGGTGCAGTAGTAAACTCCGGGCAATGTACATACAACAGCGGCGCTGTACGTTGATCTTTTATACCAGCCTGATAGCTACCATTGGCATTGCGGGTATGCCGATGCAAACGACCTGCCCGCTGAATTAAGTCATCAATTGGGCATAGATCAGAAATCATTAAATCTGCATCGGCATCAAGACTTTCCTGAAATACCTGAGTTGAGATCACTACCTTACCTTTACGTTCAACTGCGGTAGATTGTTTGCCTAAAATACCCAGCACCTGTTGTTCAATACGTTGCCGGTCTATTAATGCAAAACGGCTATGGAACAACAGGCATTGTGCTGGATCAGCTACAGCAGTTGAGACTAATTTGTAAGCGGCTAAGGCATCGGCAACCGAATTACAGATCCACACCACCGATTGCCCTTTTGCTACCGCAGTGGCAATAGTGACTACACAATCGATGACAGTATGCAAAAAAGAAACGCTCAGTGTACGGCAGACATCAGCGCGGGAGGTCAAAGCCATTTGTTGTACACCTGCGACACTAACTTGAGTCGCGAGCGGGAAAGCATTGTTATCATCACAATGGCTTGACTGGCCTAAAACCTCCAGCCAGCGCTTAACTAATTGTTGTCGTTGCTGCTGAGCCAGAGTTGCGGTTAATAAAATCACACTGCCGCCTTGTCTGGCATGTAGTTGCAACAAATCCTGTAATAACACCAGCATATATTCATCGGCAGCATGTACTTCATCAAAAATAAGTACCTTGCGATGCAAACCGATCATCCGCAGTGCCTGATGCCGCCGCGGCAATACCGCCAATAAAGCCTGGTCTAAAGTGCCAACGCCGACCGGTGCCAGCAAAGCCTTTTTCCGCGAATCAGCAAACCATTCATTGCATATTGCGGTAGCAGTTTGCTCATCCGCTTGATAGCTGGCATCTGCTGTTCTGTTTGGTAACAGGATATCTCTGAAGCTTTGCTCCATATCGCGGGCACCATGAGCCAATACTATGCTTGGAGCATTTTGCTGATACATCTGCTGATAGTGCGAAGTAACCCGTTTAAACATGGCGTTTGACGTTGCCATCGAGGGCAAGCCAAAGTAAAAGCCTTCGGCCTGACCTGCCGCCATAATGCGCTGTGTCAGCGTCAAAGCCGCTTCAGTTTTACCAGAGCCGGTTATATCTTCCAGAATAAACAGCTGTGGCCCGTCGGCAATTGGCACATTAGCTGCCCACTGCTGCAAAGGTGTTGGTATAAAACCAAACTGCTGCTGAAAACCAGAAAAAGGTTGCACGCTAAAGGCTTTAAATAAATCTGTTGCAGCAATGGCCTGCTCTGCCCGTGCTAAAGTATCTGGCCAGTATTCTGCCAGGCTTATAACCTCTGTCTTGTAAGGAAAAAAGCGGGTATCGGAGCCCAGCCAATCGGCCAAAATTGCAACACCAGCCAGGTGCCAGCTGATTTGACGAAAACAGCTTTGCACTTCTGCTGTAAAGAAAGCAGCAGGCCACTCTGGTTGAAGTAACTGTGCCGCTTCTTCAATAAAGTTTTTGGCATGCAGAATATTGGCATCAACCAGGTGATCTTCCAGCTCTCCCAAGCGACCGGGCCGGATAGGTTTACCATGATGACCCCAGGTCGTGTCAAACAGTGTACACAACGCTTTATCCAGAACAGCTTTTGGTAGTGTCTGCCGTGTTAGCTTTGGTAAATCTAAGCCTTCTTCCAATGCTATTTGCCACAACACCCAACCCAGCATGTCGTGCCGTGCTTTAGCTCCGTCATAAGGCCTGCGAACTTTAAATTGATGCAACGCTGCAGTATCAAACACTTTTAATGCCTGAAAAGCGCCGCTGAACTTGCCAAAATCATGCAATATCAAAGCAAAGGTAAATAAACGCTGTAGTTGAGCAGGAGTAAGTTGAATAAACTCTGCCAGCTCCTGACACAGTTTGTTTTCGGGATTTAATAAATGCCAGCCCACCGCCGCCACATCCAAACTATGGTAAGCCAGTAAATGATAATCCGGCCCGGGGTGTTCTGGGTCTTTCTTCGCTTTGCCCCAGTAACCAAAGTAGCCTGCGGCTGCTATGTCAGTCATTGCTGTTATTCCCTGAGTTCAAACAATAGAGCGCTATTGCCAAATTATTCATTGCATCAGTACCTTCTTCTACAGGCTTGAAACGACCATCCAATTCTGGCGATTTCGCCATAGTTGGCTGTAGTTCACTGTATAACTTAACTACCACTTTACCCTCTCTCCCTGAATTAACAACACTGTACAAAAACACCTGTAAACTAAGTGTGCAGGTTGTTGGTAAGTTTATGATTTCTCTTCAAATAGCCAGGGTTTTATGTCGTTGAGGTTCACTAAAACCAGTTGCTGGGCTTCTGGGCTGATGTTGATGTCGCGGATGTTGACCTGCATTTCCTGCAGTACGTATTGGGCTAAACAAGCGCGGGTATGGATCAGGAGTTTGCCCTTTTGCATTTGGTAGTCGTGGTGCAGTACTTCTTGTTGGGCTGGTTTGAGGCGGGGGTCGGGCTGGAATTCCAAATAAAGTTCAGTGGTCCAGCCGCTGTCTTGTTCTGCGCTGATGTTGGTTTTATTCATTAACTCAGGCACACCACGAAAGCGGCTTAATACAAAGTCGCGAAAGCCATTTGATTTTTCGCAAAAGGCTCGCAAATGCCATCGTAAGCCGGCGCTGACAAAATGATGGGGCACTATAATGCGGCCTTGGCGGTCTGGGTTGCTGACCGACACATAGTCCACCTCTACCCGGCGCTTTTGCCGGATGGCAGTCACCAGTACGCGGATAATTTCGGCGCTAACCTGGCGTTTGGGCAACGCCAAAGTGGTGTAGGGCAAAGCTGTGCTTACGTCTGTAATGGCGTCCTGATGGCTCACCCAGTTCAGGTATTCCACTACGTCACCGGAAATGTAGGCTTGCTGAAAAGCGGCTTGTGGTAAAAAACCTTTATAACTGGCGTGATAAAGCAGATTGCCGGGTAACAGCTGGTGGTAATAAAGAATATCTTTTTGTGCCTGAGTGCGGCTGATGCCAAACTGGCGCATTAAGTGACTGGCGCTGATGCGGCCTTCCCACCAGGCGATCAGCTCAATAAACCATAATCTTTTGTCCTGATTAATGCTAAGCACTTTCTGTCCCTGAATGATCTCCTATGCTTTACCATAACTGAACAGGGACAAGATCGACAATGGCTTTGTTTGCATTTGAGTTTAAAGCCGTCGAATTCGACGGGTTTAGCGAGCTAAACCACTATAAGGAAATCTATTCTGCGCTTGAAAAGCTCTGAGCTTTAGCCTGTTGTGTGGAGAATTAATTAAAATCTGACTTATGGCAAATTCTCGCGAAAAACGGTGAGAATTTCTATTTGAGACCCAGTGACCCGATAAACAAAGCTGTACTTCCTGTAACAGACCTTTCGTATTCCATAGCCATATTCTGTAAGCTCAATCCCTGATTCAGGAAATTCAAGCAGCAATTTGTGACAAACGCTCTTTTGCGCGTGGTGAAAAAACGAGTTGCAGTTTACTCATACCTTGCACGAATGGATTTAAACACGTCAGAGGATTTGAGTGCCTGCCCCTGTTCCAACTCTGTTACTGAAGTTTGAATATCATCGGCTAACCTTCTGGCCTGCACAAACTCCGCAAAAGCTTTGACTACAGACTGCGGATTACTGCCATATGCCTGTTTTAATTCGGCTTCCAGCTCTGGATTATCGATTTGGATACTTAACATCTTCCTGCTCCACTGCCTTTACTCTGATAGCCTAATGCTTAGATCACTATAGCTCAACTATTGTTTGATATTCCCTTTGAACCAAATAGCTTTAAACAAAAAACTAGCCCGTAAAAATCTCATAATCATCAGGCGCTTTCATATAACCCGGTACTTTGTGGCTGTATAAGCGCGCTCCGGATATCGCTGTTTGTACCAGCAATTTGTTGTAATGGCTGGCGTTTGGGTCGGCCAGATAATCAGCACAGTCGAACCAGCGGGCTTGCAGAATTTCGCGGGGGTCTGGTCTGGGTTCTGTTTCTTCTGCTGTTAAGCGGCATACCATATATAAGTTAGAAGCGCCAAACTGGCCCTGATGATGGTGGCGTAAACCTAAAAAACTATCAAAGTGTGCTGCCACGCCTGTTTCTTCCAGCACTTCGCGAATGGCGGCGTCCACCAGATGTTCTTTGGCATCTACCATACCGCCTGGTAACTTAAAATAACCAGGGCTTCTGCCTTCTAAAGGTTTTTCCTGTACCAGCAATACTTTGCCCAAAGCGGATAACACTACAGCACCCACTCCTATGCTATGGGTAGCGGCTGAAGGTAAATAACTGTCGGCCTGCAGTTTTTTGCTTAACATCAGTTTGTCCGGGGTGCAGTGATGAAACACAAAACCCAGCTCCAGCGCCACAGAAATTAACTCTGCACGGCAAGCAGGTAGCTCCAGCCAGATCAGCGCATAATGATGTTGCCATGCGTTCACTGATGCAACCAAGCGGCCAGCGAATTCAGCCACAGTGTCAGGCAGTTGCTCCGGCCCTATGTAGCAGCCGTTGTATGGGTTCACAATGGCATCAAATAATTTCATAAAACTCCCCTTCGTACTTAAAGCCACAGCTTTGTTACCTACGTTCCTCGCCCCAGTCACATAGGTAAACTATGCTCCTGGGGTCTCGATCACTTGTCGCCTCGCTGCAACTTCAATTACTTTGGGGAGGCACTAAACAGGATTAGAAACAATACGGGCGCCGATAAAGGACGCCCTTTCATAAGCACAGCGGTACATTGGTCGGGCGGGTGCAAGACCCGCCCCTACCGCCTTTGTCAGACGGAACTTCGTTATCTGAACAGTACTTTTTCTTTTTGGAACCAGCTGACACAAAAAGCCAGCAGCGCTGCAGCTATCACCACTGTAGAGCCAAAAATAGCCATCAGCATGCCCGGTTCCATAGTGCCTTTGATCAACTCTTTGATCGCCAGCGCTACGTTGGCCACAGGCAACATCGCCATACTCCAGGTCAGTTCCACACCAGGCATTAAAGCCACTATTAACGGCATAAATACAATCATGCTTAAAGGGCCAATGTAATTTTGTGCTTCTTTAAAGCTGCGGGCATAAATCGACAAAGACAGCAGCAAGGACGCAAAAATAGCCGACAACGGAATAAGCATCATCAGAATCAGCAGTAAATCAGCCATACCTAAGGTCGACATGGTTTTAGCCACTATATCCACGCCCATTAAAGAGCCAATCACATAACCCCAGCCACCAAAGCTGGTGACTGTGATAAGGGCGGTGGCCAGTCCTGTGGTTAATACCGTCAGAAATTTACCCAACACAATAGAGGTTCTGCTGATCGGGCATATTAATAAAGTTTCTAAAGTGCCCCGTTCTTTTTCACCTGCACCTATATCAATAGCAGGATAAGAGCAGCCCGCTAAACATAAAGGGATCAGAATATAAGCAATTAAGCCACCTATTTTTTCGCCTAAATCTTCGCGGCTTTCGGCTGTATTTACTTTTTCCAGCTTCACTGGCTGCAATAAAGCATCTACTTTTTCAGCGCTTACGCCTAAGCTTTCCAGTTTGGCCAGTTGCAGTTTTTTGCTGTAGTCACGTAGTAACTCATTGAAATATTTATCAATCATATCCAGCTGAGACGACATGTTGTAAATCACAGTCCACTGGCTTTGCGAAAGGTTGCCGGCATCTGCACTAAAGTCGCCGTCAATCAGAATAGCCAGATCAAATTGGTCGTCGCGTATGGCTTGTTTCAGCGCATCAGGATCTGTTAAATCAGACTCCACCTTTTTAAAGTTCTTGTGATAAAACAAAGCTTCAGCCAGTTCAGGGGCTTTGTCTGCGTTGATAATGACATAGCGGTGTTCTTCAGCTTCGGCTTGTTTGGCCACATTAGCCACCACTAGTCCCATAATGCCAAAGAGCACAGGGAAGACGAGGATCGGCAGCAAAATGACAAAAAACATGGTTTTTTTATCACGAACTAATTCTGTCAGTTCTTTAAAATACACTTGCCACATTTAGTTGTGCTCCCTGTTATTTGCTGTCGCATTTATCACCGTCATAAAAGACTGACGTAAATCTCCATCGGCACTTAATGCCTTAAAAGCATCAAAGTTGTCTGAAAATGCGCTGATGCCTTTATCGATCACCACCACCCGATCACACAAAGAAGCCACTTCATCCAAATGGTGGGTCGAAAAAATCACCGGCGTACCCTGCTGTTTTAACGAGCGGATAAAATCCAGCACGGTTTGAGTGGTCATAATATCCAGGCCTGTGGTAGGTTCGTCCAGGATCACTACTTTGGGCGAATGCACTACGGCTCTTGCTATCGCGGTTTTTTGTTTCATACCTGTCGACATGGCGTCGGCTTTGCGATTGGCAAAATCATGCATATTCAGCAAGGTAAACAACTCGTCGATGCGCTGTTTTAACGCCGCTTCGCTCATGCCATGCAAACGGCCAAAATAGGCAATGTTTTCATAAGCCGTTAAGCGTCCATACAACCCTGTGCTGCTGGACAAAAAGCCGATTTTTTTCCGCGCCTGCACAGGGTGTTTTAAAACATCCACACCTTCAATCAGCACAGAACCAGAATCCGGCTGCAAAGCGGTAGATAAAATACGTAAAGTGGTGGTTTTGCCCGCGCCATTGGGGCCTAATAAACCTAATACTTCGCCAGAGCCACAATCAAAGCTAACGTTGCGTACTGAATGAAAGGCTTCTTTGCTGTAGCGCACATCCTGTTTTTCGCTGTCTGACAGTTTCTGGCCGCGGCTGATGGCAAAAGATTTAGCCAGCGCGTCGATTTTAATCATCGAGAGTTCCCTTTGTTGTTCTTGTGTTAAGTCGTATGGCGTTTTGGTCTGAAGTAACTGGTATCTGCATAAAAATCCAGATCCTGAGCCTGCTGATACCAGCCCGGCACTCCCAATAATGGCAGTGGACTAAGCTGTTGATTATCAAGTAGCAAGCCGGTATTCACAAGCTGGGCCGCTAATAAATTATCAACAAAATCGTAACCTTCTGTGTTTGGCCTGGTCAAGCCTTCCGGCACTTCAATGCAGCATAATTTTGCGGTTAAACCAATAAAAGGCTTAGTGGCCATTTCATAGTTGGCATGACCAAAAATGATGGGGTTCAGCTCTGCCCATAGCTCTTTATGCTGATAAAACGCCTCCGTCCATTGATGATTACGTAATAAGTTCAGTAAAAACCGCTGTGAAGGGGTGACGCAAATAATCACTCCACATTCATCGAGCAAGGTGAGTTTATGCCGTACCTTGCTGCGTTCTTTGTTGCCAAACTGCTGTATTTGTTCCATGTGCAGCCGGTTCATCAATTGCTTACTTTTAGGAAACAAACACCAGATCAAAGCACCAAACAAGTCATGCCAGTTATTGAGGCGCATTGGAATTTGCCGGCTTTGGTAAATAAAGTCTTCGTAATAACGGCCATCCGCGTCCAGCACAGAACTGTCGACAAAACACCAGTCCTGTAATGCTGTGCGCTGATGTAACCATTGGGTCAGTTGCTCTGGCGATGGGAAATGACGTTGCTCTGCTAAAGGAAAAGTGGCAGCCAAAGTACTGAAGATGCCCTTTTGCAAAAACAGCTCTGGTTGCCATTCTGTTGGCGCTACAAATCGGGCATTTACGCTGTTTTTTTGCATGAATAAGAAAAACTCGTTGTTGCTGTGAAAACTTACGACCTGCATTACCTGTGAAAAGCGCAAAAAACCTCTTGCAATTTTCCTGTAAGCTGGCAAATTCAAAGGGTACGTATAGACGTACATACTGCCAAAATTTGTTTGCCTGTCGTTCGTATTATTTAGGGCAATAATATTAATTAATTAGAGGTTACTCATCATGTGTTCGATATTTGGGGTGCTTGACATCAAGACTGATGTTAAAGCCTTGCGCCAGCAGGCGCTACAGTTATCTAAATTATTACGCCACCGTGGACCAGACTGGTCAGGCGTATGGAACAACGACCATGCCATTTTAGTGCATGAACGTCTGGCTATTGTAGATACTGAAAATGGCGCCCAGCCCCTGATTAATCCAAATCGAAATCACATTCTGGCAGTGAATGGTGAGATTTATAATCACAAGAATTTAGAGAAAAACTTAACAGTCGACTATCAGTTCCAGACCAAATCGGACTGTGAAGTGATATTGCCTTTGTATTTACAGCACGGCGTGGATTTTATCGATCAGCTGCAAGGTATGTTTGCTTTTATTCTGTATGACGCAGAGCAAAACCGTTACCTGATTGCGCGCGATCATATCGGCATTATTCCGCTGTATTACGGCTATGACGAACATGGTCAGCTCTATGTGGCATCTGAATTAAAAGCCTTGGTGCCTGTCTGTAAACAAATGCAGGAATTCCCGCCAGGCCATTACTTTGATAGCAAAGTAGGCAAACTGGTGCAGTACTATCAACGCGACTGGCAAAGTTTTGATGCAGTCAAAGACAACCCGGCTGACTTAGGTGAATTACGTGCAGCACTTGAGAACAGTGTAAAAAGCCACTTAATGTCAGACGTGCCTTATGGCGTGTTGTTATCCGGTGGTCTGGATTCGTCGTTGATCTCTGCTATTACCCAGCAATTTGCGCGTAATCGTATAGAAGATGACAGCCAATCCGAAGCCTGGTGGCCTCGCCTGCACTCTTTTGCGGTAGGTTTACAAGGCTCACCAGACTTAGTTGCAGCCCGTAAAGTAGCGGACAGCATTGGCACTGTGCACCACGAAGTGCTGTTTACTGTGCAGGAAGGCTTAGATTCATTGCGTGATGTGATTTATTTCCTGGAAACCTATGACGTCACTACTATCCGTGCGTCGACACCTATGTACTTAATGGCCCGTAAAATCAAAGCCATGGGTATTAAAATGGTGCTGTCGGGCGAAGGCTCAGATGAGATTTTTGGTGGTTATTTGTATTTCCACAAAGCACCAAACGCCAAAGAGTTCCATGAAGAAACCTTACGTAAGCTGGACAGGTTGCATATGTTTGACTGCAACCGTGCCAACAAAGCCATGTCGGCCTGGGGTATTGAAGCCCGTGTTCCTTTCCTCGACAAAGACTTTATGGATGTGGCCATGCGGTTAAATCCTGAAGCCAAAATGTGTGGCAAAGGCAAAATGGAAAAACATATTTTGCGTCAGGCCTTTGATGGCTTATTGCCACACGACATTTTATGGCGTCAGAAAGAGCAGTTCTCAGACGGCGTTGGCTACAGCTGGATTGACAGCTTAAAAGCTCATGCCGAAAAAGAAGTGACGGATCAGCAAATGGCCACTGCAGCGTTCCGCTTCCCGGTGAATACGCCAGACAGCAAAGAAGCTTATTTTTATCGGGTGATCTTTGAAGAGCATTTCCCACACACAGGCGCAATTTCCTGTGTACCAGGTGGTAAGTCGGTGGCCTGTTCCACCCCTGAAGCTTTGGCCTGGGATGCAAAAATGGCACAAATGACAGACCCGTCAGGTCGTGCTGTGCGTGACGTTCACGAACAAGCGTACTAAAAGCCCCTGCGTTCACTCTATATATGTTACTTCAAGACGGGCGCGGATCAACCGCGCCCCTACGACCAATCTTCAGGTTATTGTGTTATTTTTCGGCGAATAAAGCCTTTTTATCGGGTTTCGCTGGCGAAATAGTCCGGTAGATCGTATGTTAAGCGCCATCTGAATATGCCCTGAATTATGGATCTAAGACTGTGATCAATTTATCCAAATCCCTGTTCACTTTGTTGGCTCTTGTCAGCTTCAGTGGGGATCTGAATGCGGAAACGGCTCTGACAGGTCAATGGCTGACTGATTTAGAAGGTCAAACCTTACTGGACCCTCAAACATCAGGCGTGACTTACCGTAAAGGTGAGTTAGTGGTGATTGGCGACCAAAGTGCTCATGAAAGCACCCGAATGAAGTTATTCAGAATAGATCCGGCCACAGGTGCATCTGTGACTCAGCCTATTCAAATAACCGTAGCAGACAGCTTAAAAAACAGCTGTTTTTACAATTATCTGGCAGATAAACCTGATTTAGAGGCCTTAACATGGGATAGGCTGGACGACACCACCTTAATTACAGTAACTGAAGATGCTTCGGCTTATACATTAAGTCATGAGTGTGCGAAAAAATTCAATCAATCCAACTCCACGCTTTACCCTACTCTCCTATTAAAAATCCAGGTCGACAGCGCTTTAACCCGCGCCGAAATTGTGGCTGTACGACCAGTGCAGTTTCCACTGGAAGCCAAAGTAGGTAATTTTCCAAACGATGGTATTGAAGGCTTAGCTGTTGATGATCATCAGAATTTATATCTGGCGCTGGAACAGGATATTGCCAATAAGCCACAATTGTTTAAAACCCGTTTAACTCAGGATTTTTGGCTGCGCGATAACTTTGTCAAAGTGATAGACGCCAACCTGACCTTTCCAGTGCTGGACGACAAAGACCACCCTATTAATGGTATTGAATTTTTACCCAGCCCTATTAAAGGCCACCCGGGTTATTTAATGGCAGTAGCGCGCAATGACGACGAGTTATGGGTGTTTGATTTAACCAACCGTATTCCGCCTTTTGTGCAGAAGCTGAGTTTTTATGCCGGCACAGACGACAGCGGCCTCTGCCCTGCTTACGAAAAACTGGTGCAAACAGCGCTGGAAGCCATCACTGTTCACGACGGCACTCTGTATTTAATTAATGATCCCTGGAAACAGCATTACACAGATAATATTCAGTGTGGTACTCATGCCGACAAGTTTAAACGTATGTCGCCTTTGCTGTTTAAAATGCAGGTGGACCCACGCTGGTTTACTCCATTCAGAGCCAAAACCCAAACTGCGTTAGCTGCCCTCAGTGGTGTAGCTGCTTTGGATCAAAACCGCTATCTGGCCGTGCAGGATAAAAAAATTCAGCGTCAGGGCGATCGTTTAACCTTAATTCAGTTGAATGCGGATCAACAACTGACAGCCCAAAGCTTATTTGTCACCAACTGGCCTGCAGGTCAGGCAGCCAATGACTTAGAATCTGTTTGTGCTCTGCCTGATAAAAACAATGAACTTTTAATAGCGGAAAGCGGCACCTGGCAAGGCTCTTTTGGCCGTTTGTTTCATATCAAAGTATTCCCTACCTACGCCCAGGTACTGAACACTTTTGAATTACCTGTAGAGCGTGACAATAGCCCGGAGCAGGACGGCGATAACTTTGAAGGTTTGGCCTGTGCTAAAAAAGACGTGAATCGTTATCTGGTGATTTTAGGTGAACGGGGTACCGCCACTGCAGCTGGTTTCCTGCAATGGGGTGAGCTGGATTTAGCCGCAGCAAACATTCAGTGGAACAGCCAGAAAATTCAGGTGACAGGGCCAACAACACTGAAAAACCGCCACTACAACAGAGTGATATCCGACTTGCATCTGGAAGGTGACGTGCTTTGGGCCGGTGCCGTGCTGGACAGTTCAGACAACGGCCCTTTTGCCAGCGCTGTTTATCCTTTAGCTTTGGTGAATCCCACTGCAAAGCAGCCCATCAGCTTAATGGCTGAACGGCCCGTACTCTGGCAAGTGGATGGCTTTAAAGTAGAAGGTTTAGCCAGCCCCAGTCCATTAGTTCCGGGTTCAGCCCTGATGATGGTGACAGACGATGAAAATTACCACGGCCAGTTCCGGCCCTTAGCGACTACGGAGCAAAGCCCTTATGGCAATCCAAACCCCAAATCAGCCACAACACAATAACCCGCTGCACGGTTTTACCCTGCAGCAAATTCTGGAGTTGCTCGTTGAGCATTATGGTGGTTTTGCACCTTTAGCAAAGCAAATACCACTAAAATGCTTCAGCTCCAACCCCAGCATCAAATCCAGCCTGACGTTTTTACGCAAAACACCATGGGCCAGAACTCAGGTTGAAGACTTGTTTATCAAACTGAAGTTATATCAAAAAGCTTAGCTACAAAACCGGGCTTGATCCCTTTGCACTCTGACATCTGTTACTACAGTGCTGTCAGGCACACTAGTTGTCGTGTAATAAAATGATTGCATAAATTTTTCAAGAAGGTGTCCAATGCTGCTAAATCCTGAACTGGCGTTAGATTTTCTCAACAAATACAAAGCTGTTTTATCCCGGGTAAATACAGTTAGTTGTGGCGGGCTGAATAAAGTTTTTTGAACAAAAGGGAATCACAATGACGAAGGCTGCTGTAGAAATATACACTTTGGAAATTACCCTGCCCTTTAAAGCCAAAAAGCCGTGGCGGCGGGTCATTGAGGTGGAAGACAATACACCTTTGTTTGAGTTGCATTATTTTATTCAGACTATGGTGAAGTTTGATAATGATCACTTGTACGAGTTTCATATCGCCAAAACACCAGGTAGAAATACACAACGTATTGATGACGGGAAAATGCTGAATGAAGTGTATCCGCTGGACCGAAGCAAATTATTTTATCTGTTTGATTTTGGCGATTGCTGGTTATTTCAGTTTAAAAAACTACGTAAAAAAGCTGAAAAACTACCCAGGGTAAAATATCCGCGAGTGGTGGAGTCTGAAGGAAGAAACCCAAGTCAATATTGAAGTGAAAAGCCCGGTATAGAGCATCTATACCGGGCTTTTTTGTATGAATTACAAGGACTTCAGGAAAGCCAGCAGCGCTTCACGTTCTGCTGTTGCCAGGTTCACAAAGCGGTTTTTGATCACTTCAGCTTCACCGCCATGCCATAAAATAGCTTCGGTTAAAGTGCGGGCGCGGCCATCGTGTAAATAACCAGCCGGAGTGCCTCCTGCAACAAACTGGGTATAACCTAAACCCCAAAGTGCCGGAGTTCTCCACATGCTGCCTGTTGCCAGACCTTCACTAAAGTTGTCGGCAAGCCCTTCGCCCATATCATGCAGCAACAGGTCAGTATACGGCTTAATGTTTTGCAGTCGCACTTCGTCAAACTCAGAGCGGGCGCTGGTTTTCATCTCACTGGTGTGACATGCCACACAGCGAATCTCTTTAAATACTTGTTCGCCTGCTGCTATTTTTGCAGGGTCTATGTCCAGATAAGCCAAAGGCGACACGCTTTTAGGAAAACCACTGACTACACTGCGCTGAGCCGGCACCGCTAACAGATGCAGGTACTGAGTGATTAAAGTCACAGCTTGCTCCGGCAAACCTGGTTCCGCAGTCGCCGGATCACAGTTTTTTGGACCAGCTAAACAGTCCAGTTTAGGGTAAACAGAGGAGGTGACAGCCATATCCAGCAAAGCTGCATTCGTCACCTGATGGCGTAAGCTGACTTTGCCTGCTTTCCAGCCGTAACGGCCTAAACGAACTTCTCCGGTTTCAGGATCAAAAGCGTAATTGGCAGTTCCCAGCACGCCGTCGGCATCTGGTGTGCTGCGAACACGGGATAAAATGGTTTCGTCTGAAATAGCTTCCAGTAAACCCATACCAATTAAAGGCTGAGCCTGGCGCACCGAATAGACGTCAGGTTCCGGCCCTTCAAAGGCAATAGTGGGCTTACGCAGTTCCACCACAGTGCCATTTGCAAGAGTAACAGAGCTGCTGGTAAAACCTGAAACCCAGGCACCATTGCCCCAGTTTTGCATCTCGCCAGTGCTGACAGAGCGTCCATTCATCTGCAGCGCCTGACCATACATAGGGTGAGGCAGGTAATGGCCATTGGCATCTGTGCCTGTAGCACCCACCCGCACCGCCATAGTATCCAGTCGTTGATTACGCACTGTGGGTGCCACACTACGGCCATTGTTTACATGGCAATTAAAACAGGAGGACTGATTAAAACGTGGACCTTGCAACTGGCGGCCAGCGTCATTACGGTCGTTGCCCTCTTCGTTATGCACTCCTGTCCATAAATTGGTATGTAACCAGCGACGCCCTTCCATAAAACGCTGCATATTCTGCATGCCAATAGTGTTGTGTGGCTGCTGAAACATAAAAGTTGGGTTGTCGGCATAATCATAAGACACAGAACCCAGGCCACCTTGCAGTGTAGGTTCAGGCAAAGGTTCATTCATCAGCCGCGGCTGAACCCCATACCAGGGTCTCAGGCCCTGCCCCATCACATAGGTCAGTTCGTTGGTGTAATAACGAAAAGCACCGCTGTCACCTATAGCGTCCATAGCAGCACGGGTGGAGAAAAACGAACTGGTGAACTCAATCACATCGCCTTTTTTCAGCACACGGGAGTTCACGCTGCTGCCATTTGGCACCAGAACCCCATCCGCATTAGCAGAAAGCGCTCTGTGCCCCGGGTAACGGTCAAACACCACACTACAACCATCATTAGCGCCAATCACGCCGTTGTAGCCAGTGTCGGGTCGTAATAACACGCCATTAGCAGGTTTGGTAACTACAGGACAAGCTGCGCCTTCATCATGATAAGTGGAATCGTCCAGCAAATCTCCCGGGCTCATCCAGCCAAAACCTGTCACGCCCGGCTCATCAAAACGGCGGACAAAAGCATGACCACCGCCCTTTTGTGCCTGCTGAAAATATTGATTGACGATGATTTTGGGTTCAGTCACACCAGCTACATTGCTGTTGTCGATAAATTCCACACCCCAGGTGCGGTTTTTAAAATAGTTAGCAATAAAATTCAAGTGAGCGCCGGGGCCTTTATCCAGCGGATTGCCTGCTGCATCTACAGTGTCATTCACACCAAAACCAATCTCATTCCATTCTTCCCCCCGTTCCCGGGCATGACGGGAGCGCCCCACCATACCAAAGCGCGTGACCAGGGTGCCGTCGGCTAAGGTAAAACTGACAGTTTCAATAGGTTCAGCCGGTGCTGGCAGTGGCGTGCGACCACTGCCGCTCAGTGGATAAGCCAAAGCCGAAGTGTCCAGCACTGGCATGGAGTTATCAGTGCCTGGCGTTTTAAACTCCACCTCAAACAGAGAATAACCATACTGAGTTTGGCGGCTGATGCCTTGCAGGCGCAGATAGCGGACATGGACATCCAGATTCAGAAACTCTTCTGTAGCCCCTTTTGAACCCACCATATAACGCAACTGATACCAGTGTTGTGCATCGTCTGACACATAAATAGCGTACTCTTTGGCATGGGCATTTTCCCAATACAACTTCATAGCACCAATGGCTGTTTTGGCACCAAAATCAAACTGCAGCCAGGCCTTGTCTGCATCTGCATCTGCAACATCCTCGCCCCACGCACTCTCCCAGCGTGTCGTCAGATCGCCATCTATGGCTTTAGCAGCAGTGTTGGTGGCGTTTTCATCACCGGAAGAGCTGGCAGCCGTTACAGGCACTGGCGAGCTGGTTGCAGTTTTATCGTAATGGGCCGCAACTCTTAACTCAGCCGGTGGTGCTGGCAAGGAGGGAGCATCCGCTTTGGGCAGTGCTGCTGTTGTCGCATCAGGTGCAGCTTCAAGTTCAGGTTCAGGCAAGTCGTCCAGTGGAGGGGGAACTACTGGTGGAGTCTCTACCGGAGGTGGTGTAATGACAGGTGGTGGTGTCGCTACAGGAGGAGTAATGACAGGCGGAGTTCCTGAGCCTGCATCATCAGGCACAGTGCTGCTGTCTCCACCACCACAAGCTGCAACAGACAAAAGCAGCACAGGGATCATCAGAGCGCTTCTCAGCCTGAACCTGTGTATAAAAAACTGAATAACAGAACAAGGCTTCATACCCTTCACTCCCAAATGATCCCAAACGAATTTCACTGCATCAGCAAAGACACTTTTAACCAAAGCGACTACAACAGATGAAATCATGAGGCAATGCACCTTTATGTTTTGTAATTAATTGTGCTCTTCTCACCACAAGGTAACAGGCTGTTGATGCTATTCAACTAATTTTTACAGTGCTACAGTGGTCTTTGTTTCATTCTTTCATTGGTAAAGGAAATCCCATGACCACCATTATTACCTTAGTGATTGCCGCTGTTATCCTGTTTTTTATCGCCAGTATTTACAACCAGCTGGTGAAACTGAAAAACCGCTTTCAAAATGCTTTTGCTCAGATTGAAGTGCAGTTAAAACGCCGCTACGACTTAATTCCTAATCTGGTAGAAACCGCTAAAGCTTATATGTCGCATGAGCGCGAAACTCTGGAAGCTGTGATTGCAGCACGTAACAGTGCCATGAGTCAGTTAACAGCAGCAGCTGCACAGCCTGGTGATGCGACGGCTATCAGCCAGTTGGCCGGTGCTGAATCTGCTTTGCAAGGCGCCATGACCAAATTCAGTATGGTGATGGAAGCCTACCCGGATTTGAAAGCCAATCAAAATATGATGCAACTGACCGAAGAGCTGACCAGCACTGAAAATAAAGTGGCTTTTGCCCGCCAGGCTTTTAATGATGCAGTGACTGAATACAACAGCTACAAACAAAGTTTCCCTCCTGTTATTTTTGCTGGCTTTTTTGGTCATCAGAATGATGCCAAACTGCTGGAATTTGCCGACAGTGCAGCTATTCAGGCCGCACCTAAAGTGAGCTTCTGAGTCCTGTGGCTACTAATTTTTTTGCAGCCCAGGATCAGGCGCGCGGCAATACCAGACTACTGGTTTTTCTGTTTGTGGTCGCTGTGATCACTCTGTTGGTGCTGACCAATCTGTTGGTGATGATCACTTTAGGTATCATGGCACCAGAACACTACCAGTTGCTGTTCAATCCTGCGGATCCGCTTTGGCTTGAACAATTGCCCTGGAAAATGATGGGCTGGGTCAGCTTGTTTGTTTTTGTGATCATTGCCTCAGTGATCAGTATCAAACAGGCTGAATTGAGTCAGGGGGGACAGGTGGTGGCCAAGGCGCTGGGTGGTCGTCTGGTTGAACATCATTTAGCGGACGATAAACAGCAACGTTTGCTCAATATTGTTGAAGAAATGGCGATTGCAGCAGGTGTGCCAGTGCCGCCTGTGTATTTAACGCCAGAATCCTCCATCAATGCTTTTGCTGCTGGTTATTCGCCGGCAGATGCAGTGATAGGCATCACTCAGGGTTGCCTGAACCTGCTGAACCGTGATCAACTGCAAGGCGTGATAGCTCATGAATTCAGTCATATTTTAAATGGCGATATGAAGCTGAATATTCGTCTGATCGCCTTGTTGCATGGCATCGAATGTATTGGTCATGCCGGTTACTTCCTGCTGAGAAGCGGTGGCCGCAGACAGGCTGTGATTGCCAGCAGCTCTAAATCCAAAGACAACGGCGGCGGTATTCTGGGTCTGGCACTGGGCCTGATGATACTGGGCTATTTAGGCACCTTTTTTGGCAGCCTGATCAAAGCCGCAGTCAGTCGCCAGCGCGAGTTTCTGGCAGATGCCAGCGCAGTGCAATTTACCCGTAACCCGGCAGGTATAGCAGGAGCATTAAAAGCTATTGGGGGCGCCAGTTACGGCAGCACCATAAAAAACCCCAATGCAGATGAAATGAGCCACTTATTTTTTGGTGAAGCCCTCAGCCGCTGGAGCAGTTTATTTGCCACCCACCCGCCGTTGCCACAGCGTATTAAACGGCTGGATCCCGGCTGGAACGGTGTTTTTCCTGCAGAAGCACAATTAAAACAACAAAGCAGCGCAGAATCTTCAGCTAAAACAACAGAGCAACATAGTGCGGCTGTACTGGCAGCTTTGCCGGCTTTTTTACTGCACAGCAGCCGCCATGCTCCTTCAGCCCCGGCTTTGTGTTGTGCTTGCCTTATTCAGACCGAACATCTGGCGAAACAATGGGCTATGGTCAAAGCTCTTGGTGATCATCAACTGATGCAAAACGTCGATAAGTTGTATGACGATGTCAGCCGTTTATCAGGCAAACAAAAGCTGCAGTTGCTGCAAATTGCAGTGCCGGGTTTAAAGCAGTTGTCAGAACAGCAGTTTGTTCAATTTCAGCAACTTTGCGAGAACCTGAGCCGCTGTGATGGTGAAGAAGATTTATTGGAATGGGCGTTATTAAACTGGTTACAACATTGTGTTGGCAGTCAGTTTGACTCCTCTTTGCTGCATCGTCGTGATCAAAGCAGCAGTCTGGATCAGGTTCAGCAGCCTGTGCTGGCGCTGTTGTCTTTATGTGCACAGCAGGCCAGACACGAAGAATTACAGGATCAGTCCTGGAAAATGGGTTTGGAGGTGCTTGGTTTGCCTGCATCTACAGCTCGCCCGCCCGTCAGTTTTCAGTTGCTGACTGAACAGCTGCCGGCGCTTATTCACAGTTCGCCCCGACTGAAACAACAATTGTGGCAAATGGTGAAAATGGCAGTTCAGGCCGACGAACTGGTTAATGAGCAGGAAGAGTTGTTATTGCAGGCTCTGGTGTTATTGCTGGAAATCCCGGTGGGCTCAGCCCTGCCATAAGCACAGAGGTTTTCATGAGACGGACGGGTTGTAGGGGCCGGGCTTGTCCCCGCCCGTCACCCGCCCCTAGGTTTTTTTCATCTGACCTGACTGCGGACTAACTGTTCAAAGTCTTTGGCTGGCACAGGTTTGCTGCATAAATAGCCCTGATAATAATCACAACCCTGTTGGCGTAAATAATCCAGTTGTTCCTGCTGCTCCACCCCTTCTGCCAGCGCCTTTAAGCCAAGAATATGCGCCATCGAAATGATAGCTGTGACTATGGCCTGACTTTCGCTGTTATCTGCCACATCATCGATAAAGCTTTTATCTATTTTCAGCACATCTAACTGATAACGCTGTAAATAAGCAAAAGATGAATAGCCGGTGCCAAAGTCGTCAATGGCCAGATTGATGCCCATCTGGTGCAAGTCGGACAAGACCTGTTCGGCTTGCTGCTCCCGCGACATAATGGCGCTTTCGGTCAATTCCAGCTCCAGCAGTTCTGCCGGAAAACCTGTCTCTTTTAAAATCTGCGCCGTTTGTGCGCCTATATCACCATGGCTGAACTGATGAGACGACAAATTCACCGCCAGTTTTAAATCTGGTAAACCGGCTGCACGCCATAAGGCCCCCTGACGACAGGTTTCAGCCAGCACCCAATCGCCTATAGCACCAATAAGGCCTGTATCTTCTGCTATAGGGATAAAACGCCCTGGTGGTATCAAGCCCTCCGCCGGGTCGTTCCAGCGTACTAAAGCTTCTGCCCCCACAATACGACCGGTTTTGATATCTGTTTGTGGCTGGTAATAAACTAAAAACTGCTCCAGTTGCAAGGCAGCTCTTAATCTGGCTTCCAGTTCAATACGCTGGCGGGCATACAGAGTTAAATCATCCGAATAATAGGCAAAACGGCCACGGCCCTGCTCTTTTGCTCTGTATAAAGCCGCATCGGCATTACTGAGCAGGGTTTCACCTTCAGAGCCATGATCAGGATAAATAGAAATACCTATGCTGGCACCAATACGTACTTCAACGTTATTGCTCAAAATCCAGGGCTGACTCATGTCGTTGATCAGTTGTGTGGCAAAACGGGCTGCGTCTTCGCTTTGATGCAATTGCTCCAACAGAATAATAAATTCGTCACCACCAAAACGCGCTACGGTATCAATATCACGCAGCCGTTGTTTGAGCGAAGTGGCCACCAGTTTTAACAGCTCGTCACCTGATGGATGGCCAAAGCTGTCATTGATGTATTTAAAGCGGTCCAGATCCATCATCAGCACAGCAAACTGATGCTGATCACGTTTTGCCAAATCTACCGCATTTTGCAAACGTGAACTCATTAATAAACGGTTGGGTAGATCTGTCAGCACATCATGGTGTGCCAGATAAGCCAGCTCCTGCTCTGAAGCTTTGAGCTGAGTAATATCCGCAAATACAGCCACATAGTGAGTTATTTGTTGGCCAGCATCAACAATAGTGCTGATGCTGAGCAGTTCAGGGTAAATTTCACCATTTTTGCGTCTGTTCCAGACCTCACCCTGCCAGTGCCCTTGCCTACTCAGCTCCTGCCACATTTTGGTATAAAAGCTCTGATCATGACGTCCTGACGCAAACATGGCCGGAGTATTCCCCAGCACTTCCGCCTCTTCGTAACCCAACATCTGCAATAAAGACTGATTCACCTGAATAATACGGTTGGACGCGTCAGTGACCATAATGCCTTCGCGGGTACTTTCAAATACAGCGGCAGCCTGTTGCAATGAGGACTCAAACTGCTGACGTTTCACTGCATTGCCCAAAGCTGTTGCCAGCATTTTCAGCGCATCCAGCTCAACCTGATTCCATTCACGGCAGGAGTGATGTTGTTCCACCCCCAGCAAGCCCCACCATTGCCCGTCCACCATCACAGGCACCAGGGCAATGGCCTGAATACGAAAACGTTTCAGCACAGGCCGCAGCATCTGATCCATATCCTGCGCCAACCCGGCCACAACAGCTCCTTTTGCCAGGTGCTCAATGGCTGGATACCAGCGGGATATTTTATTATTCAGCTGCTTAAAAGTACGGACATGTTCTTTTTGATCACGACGCCACTGGGTTAATAACACACCAGTCACCAGATCCTGCTGCATCTCGTTCTGGTATAAATAAATAGCATCAACGGCCAAAGCACGACTGACTGACGGCATCATGCTACGCAATAGCTGCAACCAGTCACTGTGTTGTAAAAAGCGTGCTGCCATATCAGCCAGATTAGACATCACCAGGGCTCGTTGTTTCAGCTCCCGGCGAATGGCCACTTCTGAGCTGATATCATCTATGGTGACCAAAGCCCCTGACAATTGCTCTTGTTCGAATAAAGGTTGTGCGCTGAGCTTTAACCAACGTTGCACTCCGGCCCGCTCAATGCCCATCACCACATCCTGAACAGCTAAAGATGTGCGTAATACTTCGTTACTTGGATACAGCTCTGATGGGAATTCTGACCCGTCTTCGTAAATGGTTTTCCAGTCTTCTACTTTTGGGATTAAGCCGCGCATTTCGTCTAAAGAACAGTGCAACATCCACTCAGCTGAAGGATTGGCATCAACAATAGCCCCCTTTGTATCATGTAATACCAGGCCTTCCGACATGGTGTTAAATAAGGTTTTTAACTTATGGTTGCTGGCTTCCTGCTCAAACCTGGCCTGTTTCAGTTCAGTGATATCGACCATAGCGCCAATAATTTGTTGATGATCATGAGTTCGCGTGGGTAACAGCCTTAAATCGTCACGGATATAACGGATAGTGCCCGACGCATCAAAAAAGCGGTATTCGTGGCGGTAATGGCCGTGCAACAAGGTTTGTTTTATGGCGCCGCTGGCGAAAGGTTTATCATCGGGGTGAACCCCCTTTTCCCACCACTGCTCCTGCAATGACTCTTCAACACTATAACCAAAGAGCCGTTCAATATTGCTGCTGACCCAACTGGTTTTACAGCTGATACCGTCCAGTTCAATCCGATGCAGCACTGTGGAGCTTGCCGTTAAAATGCTATCCAGTTGCTGAGAGTTTTGTAGCTGTTGCTGATGGCTGCGGCTTAAATCAGCATACAACTGGCGTTTTTCAGTGACATCTTCAAAAGTGGCTAAGAGCAGATCAGGCTGCCCTTGCTGACTGAAACGTTGCATCATTAACTTAACGGTCAGTACCCGGCCAGAGCTATGACGCAACTGAATATCCGACTCGGTCGAAATTTGTTCTCTGGAGGAAAAACTGGTTGCCATAAATTGTTCCGGGCTTTGTGTCAGATCCCGCAAAGACAAAGCCAGCAATTCAGTTTCAGCATAGCCCAATACAGACTGCAGCTTTTTATTGACCCGGATAAAAGGCAAATGAGTACGGGACAAAATAGCCATACCGGAAAAGGGCAGCTCGAAAAAAGCCTGTACTGTTTTGTCCTGCTCAGTTTGTTTGGCAGCCAAGGCTAACTCGTGTGACTGAATAAGCTCCCGCCAGTAGAACAACGCACCCAGCACCAATAACATCAATAAAGTGCCAGAGATAATGGACAGCCATAATAACAAGGTCTCTAAAGGCTGCAGTACTTCGGCCACATCAATTTTACTGACCAGCATCCAGTTGGTTTGCCGCACCGGAGTGTAAGCGCCAAGTACCTGTTGATTGCGGTAATCCAGCCCTTCAGCTGTACTAAACTGCCGTTGCCGCAGTGCTTTGGCGGCCAATAGGGGGCCGTCTATCTCTGTGTCAATTTCATTTAATAAAGCATGCTGAGGATGCCGCAACGGATTCAGAAAGACCACAGCACGATCCTGGCGCTGCACCAGTAAAACCTCGGCTGTTGGACTGGACACTGGCCAATTCTGAATGGCCGGAAACAAATAGACACTGGTATCTACACTAAACACCAGTTGGTAGATCTGTTCGCCTATCGCCATTTGCAGATACCAATTCAGTTGGCAATATCTGTCTATTCCTTTGCTATCACATTGGGTGTAAGGCTGAGATACATTCTGGCCTGCGCCCAGTGCATCAAATTTTAATGCTGCCCCCAAGGTAATATGCTGTTGGCCTTGGGCGTCATACAACAAGACTGAGCTGAACGAATGTTCGGCAATAACAGAAGCCAGTCTGTTACGAATGTCGGCTTGTTGCGAGCTATCCCCCAACTCGAAATACTGCTGCAACTTTTGCCGGAATGAAGTATCGCGGGATAAGGCATTGATATCGTATTGCCGCTCTGCCAACCAGAGTTCCAGTTGCTGCTTTTTAATATCAGTCACTGTACGCAAGTCTTTCAGTGCTTCAGTTTTTAGCTGACTGCCATGCACCCATTTGGTAATGGCTGCCATAGCCGGTATCGCCAGCATAAAAGCCAGAATAAGAGCAACAATACGCAGTTGTTTGTATCGGACCGTGACGACAGAGTCAAAAAACTGCTGTTTACGCCAGGTTGCCAGCAAAAGATAAAGAAAGCTGGCACTCAGGCATACAAAAGCAACGCCTTTCATTGTGCCTAACAAGGAATTGGTTTGTGGGTCACTGACAGTTAAGTGCAATAAATAATCAGAGCCAAAAATCCAAAATAAAGCAAAACAGCAATACAGCAGCACAATACGAATGGCAGTTAAAGGGAAAGCAGGTTTAGGCATATCAGTCCGGGTTAATCCTTTTAGTCTTTCACAATCAGTAATGTCTGCCGCTGCACTTTTGGTAAAGAGTGGATGACCAATAGTCTGGACTGATCGATTTGTCGTTTAATTTCCTGCTCTGGCACTGTGTCATTTAAACGCACCGTGTTCCAGTGCTTTTTATTCATATGGTAACCAGGACTGATGGCCGGGAAAATATCCCTCAGAGCCAGAGCTTCGTCCGGATCACATTTTAAATTCAGTCGTCCTTCGCCATGCTCTGTGCCAAGAATAGCAAAGATTTTACCTTTTATTTTATAGACATAAATTTCAGGACCAAAAGGAAAGTCTTCTTCTGTGCCCATCAGTCCGAGGCAGTAGTCCCGTACTTGCGTAAATTGCATACTCACGTCCACCTGCACTTGCGGTTTCATCAGACGGCCGGGCGAAAGGCAGCAGCTTGTCCCTGCCCTTCACCTGTCCCTACATTTTCAGGTTGCCTTCAGCGGATCCTTACTTGCGGGTATGCAGTTTCATCCAGTCAAATACTTCGTTGTACCAGCGCTCTGCATTACGTGGTTTTAAAATCCAATGGTTTTCGTCGGGGAAAATCACTAATTTGGATTCAATACCTTTACGTTGCAAGGTAGTAAAAGCCCCCAGTCCTTGCGCATAAGGCACACGATAGTCTTTTAAACCGTGGATCACTAACATAGGTGTTTTCCAGTGTTCAACAAAAGCTGCAGGATTAAATTTCTGATAATCACTGTCTTTGTTCCAGACCGGGCCACCTAAATCATGTTCCGGGAACCATAACTCTTCAGTGCTGCTGTAAAAGCTGGGCATATCAAAGAAACCTGCATGATTGACTAAACATTTAAATGCTTCCTGCCAATTGCCAGCAATCCAGTTCATCATGTAGCCGCCGTAAGAAGCGCCTAAAGCGCAGGCATTATTGCCATCCAGCCATTTTTCTTTTTCAGTGATAAAAGCCAGACCTTTTTGTAAATCGACCAAAGGCATGCCCGCCCAATCACGGGCAATAGAATCAGTAAAAGCCTGACCGTAACCTGTAGAGCCATGGAAATCGATCATCACCACGCCATAACCCTGAGCTGCCCATAACTGTGCATTCCAGCGGTAGTTAAACATATTGCCAAAGCTGCTTTGCGGCCCACCGTGTACAATAAAAGCAATGGGGTATTTCTGGCCTTCTTTAAAATGAACAGGTTTCATCCAGTAGCCATACACTGTTTCGTCATTGGCGCCGGGGAAATTAAACTGGGCAAACTGAGCGAACTGAATACCGGCCAGAGCTTCTTTATTGACTTGGGTTAAGGCTGTTGGTGCACCGGTTTCTGCGGTGATCTGGTAAATGTCAGTCGGCTTATCCAGACTGTGGTTGGTAAAAATCAGTTTATTGCCAGCCACATTAAGGTCATTAGCTGTACCGTCGGCATAGACCTTGCTGATATCACCAAAGCTGGTATTAATCGAAAAAATACCATGCTGACCTGTGTCCTGAGCTGTGGCATAAATAGTTCTGTTGTCCGGACCAAATTTATAGTCGCTGATCGATCTGTCCCATTCAGGCGCCAGTTCTTTACGTTGCCCTGTCACCATATCCAATAAGATCAGGCCAAAACGATCGGCTTCGTACACTGGTTTTTTCATGGCCAAATACGCCATAAAACGCCCGTCGCTGGAAAAAGAAGGTTTGGCATCCCAGGCTGCATTGTCGCGGGTTAAGTTAATTTTTTCGCCGCCGTTGACCGACACCTGAAAAATATCAAAGTTGGTATGCCATGCCTGGTCCAGACCGGGAATTTTGGCACTGAACACCAGGTTTTTACCGTCTGGCGTAAAAGACACTTCTTTGATACCGGCTATATCTGTGTTCCACTCAGGCAATAAATCTTTTGCATCTGTGACTTTTTTACCGTTTAAATCGCTGATATACAAATGACTTCTGAATTCATCAGCCCAGGTATCCCAGTGACGCACCATCAATTGATCGTAGACCATAGCGCTGTCTTGCTGACCCGCTTTCACCTGCTTAGCTTCCACTGTACAGGATAAGGTTTCGCAGCCCGGCTTAGCGGCCATTTGCAGCACAATTTTACTGTTATCGGCTGAGACTAAAAAACCATCCACCTCTAAAGGTAAATCTGTGATTTGTTGTGCTTCACCACCTGTCATCGGCAAACGCCAGACCTGAGAACTGCCAGAGCGGCCCGCCAGAAAATACAGAGCGCTGCCATCTTTGTTCCAGGCCACAGAGTGCTCTTTATCCTCATTGTGGGTTAAACGGCTGACTCTGTTGTTCTGCTCTAAGTCGATTAAATACAGATCTGCGCTATTATCCGCAGGAGCCAGGCCACCATTTTCCTGACCATAGACCAGATAACGGCCATCGGGGGAGACCACCACATCGTGAATTTTGTTTAATTTGTTCAGGTGTTCAATGGTCAGCGGGGTTTTAGCGACAGCGGCACTGCTCAGTAATACAGTGCCGAGAAAGATCCAGGCTTTCATAATTTCTCCCAGTAAAAAAACGCCCTGAGGGTCAGGGCGTTGTTCATCATTTTAGTTATTGGCAAGTTCGGCTATCTTCACTTTCCAAATAGCAGGCCCTTGTTTATGCACGTTATTTCCCTGACTGTCAACCGCCACTGTCACAGGCATGTCTTCTACATCAAACTCGTAAATAGCTTCCATACCTAAATCGGCAAAGGCCACAACACGGGATTTTTTAATGGCTTTGGAGACTAAATAAGCAGCCCCACCCACAGCCATTAAATACACAGCTTTGTGCTCTTTAATGCTTTCAACTGTTTTATCACCACGCTCAGACTTACCAATCATGCCAAGTAAACCCATCTGACCTAACATCATGTCAGTAAATTTATCCATACGGGTCGCCGTTGTTGGGCCTGCAGGGCCAACCACTTCAGAACCTACGGCATCCACAGGGCCAACGTAATAAATAAAGCGGTTTTTAAAGTCAACGCCCTCTGGCAGCGCTTCGCCTTTGGCCATCATATCGGCAATACGTTTATGTGCAGCGTCGCGGCCCGTCAGCATTTTGCCCGACAACAATACAGTTTCACCTGCTTTCCACTCCAGCACATCAGCAGGAGTAACAGTATCTAAATTCACGCGGCGTACATTGTTCCCCAGCTCCCAGGTCACTTCAGGCCAGTCTTCCAGCTTCGGAGGTGTTAAGACCGCAGGGCCTGAACCATCCAGGTGGAAATGCACATGACGTGTGGCCGCACAGTTTGGGATCATCACCACTGGCTTAGATGCAGCGTGAGTGGCAACAGATTTGATTTTTACATCGACCACAGTAGTTAAACCACCTAAACCCTGAGCACCGATACCCAGTTTGTTCACTTTGTCGTACAGCTCAAGCCGCAGTTTTTCGTCGGCAGTTTCAGCGCCTTTTTCCAGCAGGTCCTGAATATCCACAGGCTCCATCAGGGCTTCTTTGGCAAGCACCGCAGCTTTTTCAGCTGTGCCACCAATGCCTATGCCTAACATGCCAGGTGGGCACCAGCCAGCACCCATTTTAGGCAGAGTGTCCAGCACCCACTCCACCACTGAGTCGGACGGGTTTAACATCACCATTTTGGTTTTGTTTTCGCTGCCGCCGCCTTTGGCAGCAATAGCCACTTCAACATGATGACCTGCAATCATATCGATATGCACCACTGAAGGGGTGTTGTCCTGAGTATTTTTACGGGCACCTGCAGGGTCCGCAACAATAGAGGCGCGCAGCGGATTATGTGGGTTCAGATAAGCACGGCGTGTGCCTTCATCGACCATTTGCTGCACTGTCATATCGGTTTTATCCCATTTGACATCCATCCCAATTTTAACAAAACAGGTCACAATACCAGTGTCCTGGCAGATAGGTCTGTTGCCTTCAGCCGACATACGGGAGTTGATCAGAATTTGGGCTATGGCGTCTTTAGCGGCCTGGTTTTGTTCTTTGTGATAGGCTTTTTCCAGCGCCTGCACAAAATCCAGCGGATGATAAAAAGAGATGTACTGCAACGCATCTTCGATGCTGTCGATAAAGTCTTGCTGGCGAATGACGGTCATAGAGTTTCTGCCCTTCCAAAGTAATGGTAATCAGCCCCTGTCTGTTCTGCATTCAGAGCAGGTAGCTTTTCCTGTATTCATAATGTCAGTTGGGCTGATATGATACAGCGCAACAGATCCAGCGGCTAGTCAACAAGCGTATTTTTGCCGGAATTAGCCCGTTTTATGAGACAACTTATGTCACAGTTTTTAAAGTTAGATGCCAAAGCACCGCATCTGCTGGACCATTTTTCAGCCATAGCAGCAGAACCATGGGCCATGCTGCTCGACTCAGCAGCCAGCAGCCACGTTAATAGCCGTTTTGATATTCTGGTGGCTCGCCCTGTTGCCACTTTAGTCTTTCAACGGGGTGAATTAACCCAAACCGAACAAGGCCAAAGCCAATTGCTGCAAATGGACCCTTTTGGCGCTTTGCAGCACCTGATCAGCAGTTATTTTCCGGATAAACCAAAGTGCTCAGATCATACTGATCTCCCTTTTGTTGGGGGTGCTTTAGGTTATTTTTCCTATGATTTAGGCACTGTGATTGAACCCGTGCCACAAGCCGCAGAGGCGGGTGCTCTGCTGCCGGATATGGCGGTGGGTATTTATCTGTGGGCTCTAATTCTGGATAAACAACAGCAACAACTTTGGTATGTGGATTATCGTGGTGACGCACAAAAACACTGGGCAGAAACTTCTCTGTTGTTTCACACCGAAGCCGCCAGCACCAGCTTTGAACTCACCTCAGACTGGCAAGCCAATATGGATAAGGCCAGCTACAGCCACAAATTTGATCAGGTGCAAAACTATCTGCAAAGCGGCGACTGTTATCAGATTAATTTAGCCCAGCGTTTTGCAGCCAGTTACAAAGGCGACGAATGGCAGGCTTATTTAACGCTTCGCAGCAAAAATGCCGCACCTTTTTCAGCCTTTTTGCGTTTGCCCCAAGGCGCTGTTTTAAGTCTGTCGCCTGAGCGCTTTTTACAACTCAAAGCAGGTCAGGTGGAAACCAAACCTATTAAAGGCACCAGACCTCGTTTTGCAGACCCGATGCTTGACGAACAAAGTGCAGCACAGCTGCAAGCCTCGCCAAAAGACAGAGCCGAAAATGTGATGATTGTCGATTTATTGCGTAATGATTTAGGTAAACATTGTGTGCCAGGCTCGGTCAAAGTGCCGGCCTTGTTTGCTATTGAATCCTTCCCTGCAGTGCATCATCTGGTCAGTACTATTACCGGCACTTTAAGCCCCAATGCCGATGCCTGTGATTTATTGCGTGGCGCTTTTCCGGGCGGCTCTATTACCGGAGCGCCTAAAGTACGGGCCATGCAAATCATTGCAGAGTTAGAACCTCATAGTCGCTCTGTGTATTGTGGTGCTGTGGGTTATATCAACAGCAATGGCGATATGGATACCAATATTGCCATCCGCACTTTAGTGATGGCACAAGGCCAGGCTTTTTGCTGGGCTGGTGGTGGCATAGTGGCAGACTCACAAGTCGATGCTGAATACGAAGAAACCTTTCATAAAGTGAATAAAATTTTGCCTTTACTTGGCAACATAAAAGGCCCGACTTTGGCGGCAAGGACAATGGAAGACTAACCCGATGAACCGGCAGCAGTTTTTACAACGTTTTTTCCTGCAACCCGGCAAGCAGTCTGTGTTGCTGCAGGTTGAAAAAAGCAGAGCTGCTGCAGTGTTATTGGTCCTGCGCGAACAGGAAGGTGAACTGCAGCTGCTATTGACGAAACGCAGCACTGATTTACGCCATCACCCGGGTCAAATCAGTTTTCCAGGTGGCAAAATTGAAGCCAATGAACACAGCCGGCAAGCTGCTTTACGTGAAACCCATGAAGAAACCGGTATAGCACCGGAGCAACTGCAGCTGATTGGCCAGTTGCCCAGCTATGCCACAGGCACTGGTTTTTTAATTCAGCCCTGGATTGCCTTTTTAACTCAGGAAGTGGAGCTTAAACTACAGGCCTCTGAAGTCGATTCTGCCTTTTGGTTGCCTTTGCCTTTTGTCTTGGACCCCGTCAATACACACAGCGAGCACTTTGCTATGCATGGCCAATCGCATTTAGTGCATTTTATGCCCTACGGCCCCCACCTGATTTGGGGGGCAACAGCGGCTATCCTTTATTCGTTAAAACAACAGCTGCATTTTTAATGCATGGCAGCTGCGTGTCTCGCTGTAATCAAATCAACACAGCACCGCAAGGAACTTTGCTGTAATAAGCACCGACCAGTTACAAGGTGAGTTACGAAATCCATCAGCTTCCGTTAGAATGGCGCCCAACTCCTATAACAAAAAGCAGGATCCGAATGATTATTAGTGCTTTTGATATGTTCAGTATTGGTATTGGCCCGTCCAGCTCTCACACAGTTGGCCCAATGCGTGCTGCCAAAAAATTCTGTGAAAACCTGCAAGCCATGGGTTTGTTTGATCGAGTCACCAGTGTGAAAGCTGAGCTGTTTGGCTCTTTAGGCCAAACCGGTATTGGCCACGGTACAGGCAAAGCTGTGATTTTAGGTTTATCCGGCTATTTACCAGAAAACATAGAACCTGATGCTATCCCGGGCTTATTAAAAAAAGTCGATGAAACTCAGCATATTCTGCTGGACCAGAAGCACGACGTGGCTTTTCCACGAGAGGGCGCCATTGTATTTCACCGTCGCAAAACCTTAAAAGAGCATTCCAATGGCATGGAGCTGATCGCTTACGCAGGCCATGAAGTACTGTTCAGCGAAATTTATTTTTCTATTGGTGGTGGCTTTATTGTCAAAGCCGAAGATTTTGCCAAAGAAAAAGAAGCCGCCAGTCAGTTTGCTGCCGACAATCCGCCGCCTTTCCCTTTTGAAAGTGGCGCAGAGCTGATGAAGCTCTGTAAAGAAAACGGTTTATCCATTGCTGGTTTAATGATGGAAAACGAAAAAGTATTACGCAGTGAACAACAAATTCAGGACGAGCTGGGTAAAATCTGGTCGACTATGTACGACTGTGTACAGCGTGGTATTCGCACCGAAGGTATTTTACCTGGCGGCTTAAAAGTAAAACGCCGTGCCCCTGCCCTGCACAAACGCTTAATGGCGGAAAAAAGCTCGGATCCATTGCAAGTAATGGACTGGGTGAATTTATTTGCTTTAGCTGTGAATGAAGAAAACGCCGCCGGTGGCCGTGTAGTGACAGCACCGACCAACGGTGCTGCCGGTATTATTCCGGCTGTATTGATGTATTACGACAAATACATTCAGCCTGTCACACCGGATATCTACTGCCGTTACCTGTTAACAGCGGCTGCTATCGGTATTTTGTATAAAAAGAATGCCTCCATCTCAGGTGCCGAAGTAGGTTGTCAGGGAGAAGTGGGCGTGGCTTGTTCTATGGCCGCAGGCGCTTTAACTGAGATTTTAGGGGGCTCTGTTGATCATGTGGAAAACGCCGCTGAAATTGGCATGGAGCACAACTTAGGCTTAACTTGTGATCCTGTAGGTGGTTTAGTTCAGGTGCCTTGTATTGAACGTAATGCTATGGGTTCTATTAAAGCCATCAACGCCTCACGTTTAGCCCTGCGTGGCACAGGTGAGCATAAAGTATCGCTGGATAAAGTGATTAAAACCATGTGGGACACAGGCCGGGATATGCAAAGCAAATACAAAGAAACATCACGCGGTGGCTTAGCAGTAAACATAATAGAATGCTAAATCCCCTGCGTCCTTGAAGCCGCAGCGTTGTTGACTGCGCTACTAGCCCCAGTCACATAGGACTACTATGCTCCTGGGGTCTCGCTCGCTTGTCGCCTAGCTGCAACATCAATTACTTTGGGGATTACCCTTCGTTCCTGAAGCTGCAGCTTCAATTACGTTCGGGATTACATGACCATAAAAAAACCGCCTTTCGGCGGTTTTTTTGTCTTTTCATTATCACTTTTGCAGTGGTAACTCATCAACCGGATACCTGGTCTCTTCAGAGCTTTTACTTCTGAATAAGCCTAAAAAATCATCCAGTATCACATACAGTGATGGGATCAGCAGTAAGGTGATCACTGTCGCAAACAAAATACCGTAGGCCAAAGACACCGCCATAGGCACGACAATTTGCGCCTGTAAGCTTTTTTCCAGCACTATAGGAGCAAGACCTAAGAAGGTCGTGATTGATGTCAGCATAATAGGCCTGAACCGTCTGGTGCCGGCGCCAATCACAGCTTCTTTTAACGGCATCCCCTCACGGCGTGATTGGTTAACAAAATCGACCATCACCAGTGAATCGTTTACCACTACACCCGCCAAAGCAATCAGACCAAATAAGGACATAATGCTGACACTTAATCCCAGCAGCATATGGCCGAAGATGGCGCCAATTAAACCAAAAGGGATCACCGACATAATGATCAACGGCTGAGTATAGGATTTCAGCGGTATGGCCAGCAGCGCATAAATCACAAATAACGCCAGCAGGAAACCCATGGCAAGATCAACCATGGCATCGGCTTCTTCCAGACTTGCGCCTTCCAAAGCAGTTTCAATGCCATATTTCTCTGCCAGTTGCGGCAGTACTTTTTCCTGCAACTCTTTGGTGATTTTCATCGGCTCAGCCAGGGCTTTATCCACTGAAGCGCTGATGGTGACAGAACGTTCACCATCAACCCTGTTAATAGCCGAATAGCTGGGTTGTGCTTTGTATTCAGCCACCTGAGAAAATGGTACTTCGGCGCCGCTGGCAGTGCGTATTTTCATATTCTCCAGATTACCTACAGAGCGGCGTTCTTCTTTTGGATAACGCACCATCACTTTCACTTCTTCGCCGTCGCGCTGAATACGCTGCGCTTCAGCACCATAAAAGCCCTGACGCACTTGTGTGGCTAAGTCGGATAAATTAATGCCCAAAGCTTCAGCCTGAGGTTTGATCGCCAGCACTATTTCATCATTACCACCACTGATGCTGTCTTCAATATCAAACACCCCCTGATATTCCAGCATAGCGGCTTTGAGCTCTTCAGTGGCTAAACGTAACTGTTGCAGTTCCTTACTTTTCAGTTGAAATGAAATATCACCACCACCGCCACCACTGGTTGACGAGAAAATCTGCAGTGTTTTGACCCCGGCGATTTCAGGGATTTGCTCACGCCACAAACGCACAAATTCATTGGCATCTATATCGCGGCCTTCGCTTTTTTCCAGTTCAATCACCAGCTCACCACTGGTATCAGACTGGGTGAAAGTTAAGCGGTGTTTCATCAACCCTTCTTCACCTGAAGCAATGATCTGCTCGTTGGTTTTCACCAAAGCGGCTTCCAGTTGCTGCATGGCCTGCACTGTGGCTTTACCTGATGAACCTTCCATCATAGTTAAATTAGCATTGATAAAGTCGCTTGGAATATTAGGGAAAAACACCCAGCGTACATGGCCTCCCAGCATTAACCCTATCATCAGCACCATCATCGCAAAGAAACTGGTGGCGGTGATATAACGGTATTCAATGCACCAGGCTATTGCTCTTTTATAGCGGCCATACACAAAACGGTCGGTCGCACCCGACACTTTGAGCCGGACAAATTTCAAACCGTTACTACAAGCCCGGCCCAGAGCATAGATTTCATTTTTTTCATCCGGGTCCCAGGGTTTATCGTCCATTGCTATTAAATGCGCTGGTAAAATTAATTTGGATTCCACCATAGAAAAAATCAGACATAAGATCACCACCCAGGCAATAGACTCCCAGATAGGTCCCTGAGAGCCCCCTACCATCAGCATTGGAATAAAAGCCGCTATAGTGGTCATCACACCAAAAGTGGCTGGCATGGCCACCCGCTGGGCGCCACGGATCACAGTTTCAGCCGATTTGCCGTATTTCTCAATTTCGGTGTAAGCACTCTCCCCTATGATAATGGCATCATCGACCAGAATACCCAGCACCAGAATAAAACCAAACAAACTGATCATATTGATAGAAACGTTAAACATCTCTAATGGCATCAGGGCTATGGTACCGAGGAAACACACAGGAATCCCCACCATGACCCAAAAGGCGACACGGAACTCGAGGAATAAAGTTAAGCTGATCAGCACCAATAAGGCGCCAATCAGCATATTGTCTGTCATCAGATCAAGGCGGCCTTGCAGGTAATAACTGGAGTCCCCCCAATAGTCAATGTCCATACTGTCGGGTAAAGCGGCTTTTTTCTTCAGCACATAGTCTTTCACTACAGCAGCAATTTTTAAGGTGTTGTCTTCACCTACAGCATCCACTTTAATAGAGACCGAAGCTTTGCCATTAAAGGTAGAATAAGACTCCATCTCAACAAAACCATCTCTGACCCGGGCTATGTCGCCTAATAACAAACGGGTGCCGTCCGCTCTGTTAATCAGGACAATGTCGGCAAAATCCTGCTGACGATAGGCCTGGCCTTTGGCCCGCAATAAAATATTACCGTTGTCGGCTTTAATAGAACCACCGGGCAAGTCCACCGAGCTGCCGCGTACAGCCGCCACTATCTGGTCAAACGTCAGGCCATATTCACGTAATTTATGCTCAGAGACTTCAATAGAGACTTCGTAATCCAAAGCCCCTACCACTTCCACTTTACTGACACCGGGCAGCTTTTTCAGCTCGTCCCGCACGTCTTTCGCAAATTCCTTTAAGCCACGCTGATCCGTATCACCGTAGACAGATAACCACAGCACGTTGCTCTGGAATTTAGTGTTGTATACCACAGGACGTTCGGTTTGCTCAGGAAATGACGAGATGGAATCCACCTGCATCTTAATTTCGTTCATCAGCGTCTGAATGTCATACCCAGACTGAATTTCTACATTCACTGTGGCTAAACCTTCCACAGCATTAGAGCGGATTTTTTTAATGCCATTGAGGCTTCGCAGAGATTCTTCAATCTTGTCGACTATGCCCTCTTCCACTTCCTGCGGAGCTGCCCCCGGATAAGCGACCCGGATAGTCACTTGTTCCAGCTGAATTTCAGGAAAAGTCTGTTTTTTGATGGTCAGTACACTGGCAATACCAGCCAGCAATAAAATAACCATCAATAAATTTGATGCCACGCTATTGCGGGCAAACCAGGCTAACCAGCCTTTATGGGTTTGGTCCAACTGCTGCATCAGGGTTTTACTCCTGACTCAGTGGCGGCTATCGCTGTTTTTTCTTTTTCGGCGTCATCCACGACCGGCTCCGCTGATGTACGCAGCGCCATACCTTCCAGCGGATTGGCAATAGCAGTTAATACCAGTTGCTCGGCTGGATCTAAACCTGCGCTGACGTAGGCATACTCTTCGTCCATGCGCTGCACTGTAACTGTCCGGATATGCAGTTTATTGTCTTTGCCAATAGTCAGTACTTTTTGATCAGGTTTTAACAGATGCCGCTCAACCAGCACCAGATTTTCAGCATTTTTGCCATCGATGCGCGCTTTGACAAAACGACCAAAACGCAGTGGGTTCTGCCCGCCGCTTTTTAAGCGGTACGGATCCTTAATTTGTGCCACTGCGTAGATCACCCGGTTTTGATCATCCAGCATGCCTTCAGTCCGCACCAGGCTGGCATTCCAGCTCAGTTGCTGACCTGCCACTTCTGCCGACAGCAAAACCTCTGGTTGTTGCTGCTCAGATGGCGTTAGACCAGGCATATTTAAATAACCCACGTCGTTATCCGATAAAGGCAAGCGTATTTCGGCAACCTCTGTGCCATAGATAGTGCCTAAGTCAAAACCACGACTGATAAACTGACCAATATTGGCCTTTTTGGCTTTGACTATGCCATCGTAAGGTGCCCGGATTTCTGTACGGATCAGGTTACGACGGGCGCTTTCAAGTTCAGCTTCGGCTGAGCGTACATTGGCTAATTCCTGTGCCAGCTGTGGACGGCGTAGGCCTAATTCAGGGGCTTTGCCTGCACTGAATTCACTCCATTCTTTAGCTGCCACCTTACCTCTGGCTTTTTCTTCTTCTAACAAAGCCTGAGCGCGCGCCAGACTGGCTTCGGCCAGTTTGACTGCTGTTAAATAGTCATATTGCTCAACCTGAATAAGCAAATCTCCAGCGCGAAAAAAACCGCCCTCTACAAAGTTATCGGCAACTTTGACAATCACGCCGTTCACTTCAGAGGTCAGGTTAGTAATGACTTTGGGTTGCACCGAACCTTGTGACCACACCTGATACGTCAGGTTTTGTCGATTGACAGCTTTAGCCTCGACGAACAAATCTTTGCGTGGCTCCTTTTTTTGTTCCGGAGGCTGTTTCGACGCTATAAATGCAATAGCGCCCACCACAGCGCCCACCACAATCAATACAGGAACTCCTGCTTTTATCCACTTGCCTGCCATGTTTAGTCCTTTGGTCACAAATTGATCTGACACTATCTTACAGCTCAGCAGGCTGTAACAGTACCTGCAGATGTTAGCTTTTTTATCCGGATTGTCTCGAATAAAAAGACGGACCTCTGGTGTTTTTTCTTTAGCCAGATGCAAAAGTCACGGCAAACAAGCTTTGCAGCAGATCCAGTCTTCCTGAGTATGTACTTTTTTGCGGCAATACTGTGAAATTCCGACATATTTAGTTACAACTTCAGTTGGTTAATAGCGAATTCATCTATCTACATTCCAGAAAGTTATTTTGGGGACTGCAACAGCTTAGTTATGGTGAAGAGGACCAGAGTCGGGTTGTTTTTTAGACACTTTATTGTCATCACACAGCGATACACTGTAGTTTTGTGCTAATTGCAGGGTTAATTGAAGAAGGACGCAGCTATGAGTATTAGTAAACAGTATTTAAAAACCAAACCAGTATGCAAAGTCACTTTCACTTTTGCAGGTCATCAGTACCCACAAGCTCAAAGTGTCGCTTTAGCGGGAGATTTTAATAACTGGGATCCACAGGCCGTTTTGATGAAAAAAACCAAAACCGGCGACTTTACCGCCAGCTTAAATCTGGATAAAGAAAAGCAGTACCAATTCAGATATGTTGTAGATGGCGCAACCTGGCTGAATGACGACGAAGCCGATGCCTATGTGCCGACTCAGGTCAGCTACGATCAGAATTCAGTGGTTCAGTTGTAAAAAATGGGGGCGGATCACATTGTTTTTAGGATCTGCCCCCATTTGTTAACGTTTTTCCAGTACCAGACAACCTACTGAATAGCCTGCACCAAAGGAGCATAAAATGGCTTTTTCGCCGGATTGAATGCCTTCTTTATGTTTATGAAATGCAATCACAGAACCCGCTGAAGCTGTATTGGCGTAGGTATCCAGTACCAGCGGCGCTTCTTCTGGCAAAGGGTCACGGCCCAAGATCTTTTTCGCGGCAAACAGGTTCATATTGATATTGGCCTGGTGCAACCACAAACGTTTTAAATCATCTGGCGCCACAGCTAAACGCTGCATCTCATTTAAAATGACGTCGGCTACTATAGGCAATAACTCTTTAAATACCTTACGGCCTTGTTGTTTAAAAAAGGGCGCATCAGGATCGGTTTGTGGATGGCAATGTTCGGTGTAACCAATATCACAGCGAATGTTGTTGGAAAACTCAGTTTTTAAACTCATGCCCAAAATACGGTAAGCGTTGTTGGACGTCACAGTCTCTTCCGCTTCAATAATAGTGGCGGTACAGACATCACCAAAAATAAAATGGCTGTCTCTGTTGGTGTAATCTACCTGAGGAGACGCAAATTCCGGATTCACCACCAACACCACTTTGGCCGTACCACCCCGAATGGCATTGACTGCATTGCTGATAGCAAAAGTGGCAGATGAACAAGCCACGTTCATATCAAAAGCATAACCAGAGGCACCTAATGCCTGTTGCAGTTCAATAGACAAAGCAGGATAAGGCCGTTGAATGTTAGAGGCAGCACAAATAATCAGATCGATATCAGCCGCTGTTTTACCGGCCTGCGCCATCGCTTCCTGAGCGGCCACTATGGCCATTTCTACCATTTCAGGGTGTTCGTCTTCGCCACGTTTCGGGAACACAGGCATCATCACGGCTGGGTCTAAAATACCTTCTTTGTGCAACACATGGCGCGATTTAATGCCTGAGGCTTTTTCAATAAACTCGCAGCTTGAATACTCTAAAGCGGCGAGCTCACCGGCTTCAATATCGACAGCATATTCTTTATTAAATAAATCGACATACTGATTAAAACTTGCCACTAACTCTTCGTTCGTCACAGTTTCGGTTGGAGTAAAGAGGCCTGAGCCACTGATCAGCACATTTTTCATGCAAAATACCCTTGTCATAGCGCAACTTCTTGTAATGAGCTGCTGAATTGGTTGCTATTCTAGCCTAATTTCGCTGAAATCAGCCACTACGAATATTAGGGCTTATATAGCACTACGGTGCTGGCTACTTTATCCTGTATAGCCTGACGGTTTGGATCCCAGAGTATTTGAGCGAAACCAACCAGACCTGTGGCAAAACCGGCACCATAACCACCTTGCCGGCTAAACGAAGCCCATAAAGTTAAAGGCTGATTATCCAATTGCACTACACGTATACGGGTCAGCAACTTGCCTATCGTCTGGCCATTATTCCAACTGGTGTAAAAAGTAAAATAAGCCATAGCCCAACCAAAACCTAAACCAAAGTCGGCCAGTATCCCCTTCACCCATTTGATCAGGCTGTAATCGGAGTTTTTCAGTTTATCCAGCACTGAATAAGACTCTTCCTTCGCTGGCTTTGTAACAGGCGCAGTCGTCACTTGCTTTGCAACCACTTGTGGTTGTGCCACATATTTATCCAGCAAGGCTCGTTTTTCTGCGCCTTTAAGTTCAGTGATCTCCAACACCCCATCGAGCACATCACGCTGATGTTCAGCGCTGACACCAGACTCCTGTAACTCAAGCGCCAGCGATTTTATTTTGCCCTCAACACAAGGATCATCACAAGCTTGGGTAGATAACTCTAACGACACTTTGGCCAGTTCAGCACCGGCATGCGGAGTTAAGTTTAAATCAGAAGCTGAGGTCGTCTCTTTCTCCTGCAGAAGCTGTGGTGCCCAACTTAATGTCGCCAACATACACAAGGTTGCAAGCACCATCAGCAGCAGATGATTTGTCTTTTTTGTCTTGTATCTGTTCCAACAGAGATACAGCATAGTGGGTAACACAAAAATCAGGCTGGCAGAGGCGAGACCACTGATCATCACGCCATCTATGCCCATAGCCAGACCACGGCGCAGAGGTTTAGCCAAAGGCTGACCTATCAATTCATCGGCCACCACAAAAGCATGAGGGGTCACTATTTCCCGTACTTCTTTTTTCGTTAACTGGTGGCCGGTTTCGTCGACAAAGGTGTCAGGCGCTACTTCTGTTATGTCCTGATGTTCTGGCTGTTGCTGCTGCATTAAAGGCCCTGTAAATGCTTGATAAATAAATCACTTTAATCAGTTCACAGCACCTTTTCAATGCCGCTTTGATAAATTCCGGATAGCACCACTTAAACCGTCCAGCGTCATGCCATACATCTGGTTTTGCATCAGTTTTTGCAAAATGGCAATGGAATGATAATGACTCCACCAGGCTTGAGGTTGGGGGTTAAGCCAGACCGCATTGGGGAAATGCGCCAACAGCCGTTTTAACCAGACTTCACCAGATTCGGGGTTAAAATGCTCCACACTGCCGCCCGGATAAGTAATTTCATAAGGCCCCATAGTAGCGTCGCCGACAAAAATTACCTTGTAGTCACTGTGATAGGTCTGCAAAAGCTGAGTGATAGAGACAGCATCAGCGGCACGTCTTTGATGAGTGCGCCATACCTGCTCGTAAGGACAGTTATGAAAATAAAAAAACTCCAGATGCTTAAATTCAGTGCGGGCTGCAGCAAACAGCTGCTCGCACTCATGAATGTAATCATCCATAGAACCACCAATATCAAAAAACATCAGCACTTTAACCGCATTATGCCGCTCTGGTTGAAACTGCAAATCCAGCCAGCCCGCTTGTTGAGCTGTGGCTTTGATGGTGCCGTTTAAATCCAGCTCTGTGGCTTGTCCGGTGCGGGCAAAACGACGTAGCTGCCGCAGCGCCAGTTGCATAGCTCTGTGATTGAGTTCGGCGTTTTGATCAAAATCTTTAAAATCACGTTGGTCCCATACCTTGACCGCCCGGCGCTGACCAGTGCCCTGCTGGCCCACTCTTATGCCTTCAGGGTGAAAACCATAAGCACCAAAAGGCGATGAACCTCCTGTGCCTATCCATTTATTGCCGCCTGCATGTTTTTCCTGCTGTTCTTTTAAACGTTGCTTAAATTGTTCCAGCAACTGTTCAAGCCCGCCTAAAGAAGCCAGTTTAGCTTTATCTTCCTCCGACAACTGACGAATAAGGCCTGGCAGTAGCCAGTGCTCCGGAATAAGCGCAGCTAAATCCAGACTCTCGACGCCGTCAAAATACTCTGCAAAAGCCCTGTCAAATTTGTCGTACTGGCTTTCATCTTTGACCAGACACAAACGGGCCAGCAGATAAAAATCATCCATACTTGCAAAAATAAGTTGCTGCTGCAGCGCCTTAAGTAAATCCAGCAGCTCAGTGATGCTGGATTTCAGGCCATATTTGCGTAAAGTTAAAAAAAACGAAATCAGCATATCAACGGCCAGCGCGACGGGCCATAAAGGCCAGTTTTTCCAGCAAAGCCACATCCTGCTCGTTTTTCAGTAATGCGCCATACAAAGGCATTAAACCGCCCTGATGCTGTTTATCCTGCAGCACAGATGGCGCTATTTGCTCAGCCAATAACAGTTTTAACCAATCCAGCAATTCAGAAGTCGAAGGTTTTTTCTTTAACGCATCCACTGCACGTAAATCAAAAAACACCTCCAGCGCCGCTGTCAGTAAATCGGCCTGCAAGGTCGGAAAATGCGCCAGCACTATTTGAGTTAAAGTATCTTTGTCCGGAAAGCGGATATAGTGAAAAAAACATCTGCGAAGAAAAGCGTCTGGTAGCTCTTTTTCATTGTTTGAGGTAATAACCACTATAGGCCGCTGCTGTGCACTGATACGCTCACCTGTTTCGTACACATCAAAAGACATGCGATCCAGTTCGTGCAACAAGTCGTTTGGAAACTCGATATCGGCTTTGTCGATTTCGTCGATCAACAGCACTGGGCGCTTTGCTGCGGTAAAAGCGGTCCAGAGTTTACCCGGCTTAATGTAATTACTGATATTCGCTACGCGCTCGCTGCCCAACTGACCATCCCGCAAGCGTGAGACTGCATCGTACTCATACAACCCCTGCTGAGCTTTACTGGTGGATTTGATTTGCCAGTTAATCAAATCAGTGCCTAAACTTGCTGCCAGCTCCTCAGCTAACCGGGTTTTCCCCGTACCAGGTTCGCCTTTGATCAATAAAGGTTTTTCTAAGGTGACTGCGGCATTGACGGCCAGCGCCAGCTCTGGCGATAAAATATAGTGTTCTGTGCTTTGAAAAATCATCTGTACTGCTTCATTGTTGTTAGATGGGAATATCTTATATCAAATCTTTTCTTTCGTTTTAACTAAGCCCGAGTATTCTTATAACCATTCATCAGACCCTGAAGGTTTTTTATTATGTCAAAGATCTACGAAGATAACTCACTGTCTATTGGTAACACTCCTCTGGTGCGCTTGAAGCGCGTCACATCTGGTGCCAATGTATTTGCCAAAATTGAATCCCGTAACCCAAGCTTCTCTGTCAAATGCCGCTTAGGTGCAGCCTTGATTTGGGATGCCGAGAAAAAAGGTCTGTTAGGCCCTGGTAAAGAAATTATCGAGCCTACTTCTGGTAACACAGGTATTGCTTTAGCTTTTGTTGCGGCAAGCCGTGGTTATGCTTTAACCCTGACTATGCCAGCGACCATGAGTTTAGAGCGCCGTAAGCTGCTTAAAGCTTTGGGTGCCAATTTAGTGCTGACTGAAGGCGCAAAAGGCATGAAAGGCGCTATTGAAAAAGCCAAAGAAATTTTGGCGTCAGAACCCGACAAGTACGTGCTGTTACAACAGTTTGAAAACCCGGCTAACCCACAAATTCACTTTGACACCACAGGCCCTGAAATCTGGAATGATACAGATGGCAATATCGATATCTTCGTGGCTGGTGTAGGTACTGGCGGTACTATTACCGGTGTCAGCCGTTATATTAAAAATGAGAAAAAACATCCGTTAATCAGTGTGGCGGTTGAACCTGTGGATTCACCTGTGATCAGTCAGGCCCGTGCCGGTCAGGAAATTAAACCTGGTCCACATAAAATTCAGGGCATAGGGGCTGGTTTTATTCCTGGTAACCTGGATTTATCCATTATTGATGCGGTAGAGACAGTCAGCAACGACGAAGCCATAGCTATGGCACACCGTCTGATGAAAGAAGAAGGTATTCTGGCTGGTATTTCTTCAGGCGCAGCAGTAGTTGCCGCCAAGCGTCTGGCTGAGCTGCCAGAAAACGCCGGTAAAAATATTGTGGTGATTATTCCAAGCTCAACAGAACGTTATTTATCCAGCGCTTTATTTGCTGACTTTTTTACAGAAAGCGAATTACAAGCTTAATCAATACCTTAGATTGATTACCAGGCCACTTTTGTGGCCTTTTTCTTTACTTTTACCCTCTATTTCCCCAGACTGTAGGCCGGACATCTACTTTGAGTAAGACGAATGCAAAAAATTTTAGTGCTGTTATTTTCACTGCTGTTATTAGCTTGCTCTGAAGAAGCACCCAAAGTGAATGCAGACTTAGGTTCCCCTGAATTTGCTGCCGGCGAATTTTTTCACTCTTTGTACACCACCAAAGATTTAGAGAGAGCCAAAGCACTAAGCACTAAATCCTATGCCCGTATTCTGGATGCTTATGGCAACACCCGTGGCGTGGTGCGGACTTTATACAATATGAGTTTTGATGAAGTAAATATCAGCATTGACCGTACCGGCAAAAACCTGCGGGAGCAGTACGGCAATACAGCTGAAATTACCATGTTGTTTGAAGGCAAAAGCAATGGCAATAAGAAGATAGAACTGCGTGTGGTCAAAATGGTGAAAAAAGACGGCCAGTGGCTGGTTGAAGGGGTTAAATCGGATCCTTATTCCAGAACTGCGGTTTAGCTGGACAAAAGCGGGCGACCATAAAGGTCGCCTCTACATTTTTGGGCTGAGTGTTAACGTTTAAAAAACTGCTGTATAACCTGTTGGCATTCAGGACCTTTGAGTAAACGACTAAAATCCGCCAGCTCCTGTTCTATCACCTGCTTCACTGCACTGCCGCTTTTCATCAGTTTTTTGCTGCTTTGCACTGCATCCGCAGGTAAAGCAGACAGCTTTTTCGCTTTGTTAAGCGCAAACTCCAACAGATTTTCTTTGTCGACCAGTTGATTCACCAGACCCAAGCGGTACGCTTCGTTGCCATCTATAGCCTCCGACAGCAATAACATACTGCTGGCTCGCTGGTGCCCAATCAGTAAAGGTAATAACAGACTGGAACCCGCTTCCGGGCATAACCCCAACTGAGTAAAAGGCAGCTGAAAACGGCAATCGCCCGTGCTGTAGACTAAATCACAATGCAGCAGCACTGTAGTTCCTATACCAATAGCCAGGCCCGCCACAGCAGCCACTACGGGCTTAGGGAATTTCGCCATTTCATACAAAAACATTACAGTAGGATGAGCGTCGTTGAGTTCACCACTTTGCAGAAAGTCGGCTAAATCATTGCCTGAAGAAAAGCACTCTGCTGAGCCTTGCAGCAACAGGACCTTGATTTCATCATTTTGTGCTGCCTGCTGTAACTGCTGCACTAATTGCTGATACATCAGCTTGTTGAGCGCATTTTTTTTATCCGGTCTGTTCAGGCTAAGGATTAAAACGCCCTGATCCAGTGTGACATCAATACTCATTTTTGTTCTGATCCTTTTTAGGCTACCGGCCGGCTGCAATGCCTTCACGACGTGGATCGGCAGCACCTTCCAAATGGGTGTGTTTAATCTCAATGGCATGAATGCCGCTGTTTAAGTCGGCTAATTTAGGTTGGTATCCAAGTTCCAGCAAGGCAGGAACCAACTGGCTCAAATTGGTATTTTGCTCCAGTACCAAAGTATCATTTCGATGAGTGAATCGCGGTAAATTAGCCGCTTGTTGGGCATCCATTTTCCAATCCAGTACAGCCACTAAATTATGGGCCACGTAATTGATAATGCGGCTGCCCCCCGGTGAGCCAGTGATATAAATCAGCTTGCCCTTCTGGTCAAACACCATCACAGGAGCCATCGAAGAACGTGGCCTTTTGTTGGCTTGCACTCTGTTCGCCACCCAATAGCCGTCTACTTTGGCCTGCAGCGAAAAGTCGGTCAGCTGGTTGTTCAGCAGATAGCCATTGACCAATAAGCCAGAACCAAAGGCGTTTTCAATACTGCTGGTCATACTGACCGCGTTGCCTTTGCTGTCGACTACAGATAAATGGCTGGTATTAGCAAACTCAATAGCGCTGCCTGACGCCAGAGGTTCAGCACCTTCAGGTTCGCCAGCCACAGCAGGCCCGCCTTCTGGCGCAGTCAATAAACCTGAGCGTTGTTTTAAATAATCAGCAGCCAATAAACCTTGCACCGGTACCTTCACAAAATCCGGATCGGCAGCAAAACGTTCACGGTCGGCAAAAGCCAGTTTGCCAGCCTGACTGATCAAGTGAATAGCGTCCACTGAGTTGGGTTTGAATCTTGCCATAGGCTGATGCGCCAGCATGCCCATGATTTGCAATACCGCCAAACCACCAGAACTGGGTGGTGCCATGCTGCAAATACTGAACTGCCGATACGGCATACACAGCGGATCACGCTGTTTAGCCTGATAAGAACTTAAATCCTTCAGACTGATGTTACCCGCATTCACAGGAGCCTGCTGCACTGCAGCCACCAAAGCTTTGGCATTGTCACCCTGATAAAACGCCTTGCTGCCCTCTTTGGCGATGCGCTTCAGTAAAGCCGCATAGTCCGGGTTTTTCCGGACAAAGCCTGGCTGCAGCCACTGCTCGCCGGTTTTAAAATAAGCCGCAGTCTGAGGAAACTTAGTTAAACCCGGGTTCCAGTTGGCTTTTAACAAACCAGCTAAACGGGGCGATACCACAAAACCTTGTTCAGCGGTTTGAATAGCGGGCGTAAAAAGCTCTGCCCATGGCAATACACCATGCTGCTGATGAGCCTGTTCCAGCGCTTTAATAGCCCCAGGAACCCCAACAGACTTGCCGCCAACAAAAGCATCACGCCAGCGCATCAGTTGGCCTTGCTCCATAAACAAATCTGGCCCGGCTGAGGATGGTGCTGTTTCGCGGCCATCTATAGAAGTTAATCTGGCCTGCTGTTTGTTCCAGTGCAGCAAAAATAAACCGCCGCCAATACCTGAGCTTTGTGGCTCCACCAGCCCCAACATCAGTTGCATAGCAATGGCTGCATCCACTGCACTACCGCCTTTGGCAAGAATCTGTTCGCCCGCTTTGACCGCCAGTGGATTTGCAGCAGAAGCCATATAATGTTTGGCTGTGGTCAGTTGTTTTTGTTCTATAGCCGTGGTGGCTTCAGGATCTGTGGTTGTAGCGAATAAAGCAGAACTGCTGAACAGCAATGCCGCTGCCAGGACCCGCACATTAAACTGAGTTTTTATCATTATTTTTCCTACCTCTTACATAGCTTCACCTTACCTAGTCGGGCCAGTTGGATCAATGACTGATCTCAGTTTTCACGTTAAAAGCCTTGACCTGAAGCGACGAATGCTTTTGCATAGCAGCATTTCTAGTCTGTGAATGATGATGTTGATGAATTTTCGCGCTTTTTCTTCTTTTCACTACGCTCTGCTGGCTTTTGCTCTGTTGTTGATACTGTTGCATCTGCTGCCGGAGACTGCCCGTTCAGTACTGGAATATCACAGAGCAGAGCCGCAGCAAGTATGGCGCTTTTTCACCGGCCATTTACTGCACAGCAATCACTGGCATTTAGTGATGAATCTGGGCGCTTTGCTGCTGATGCTGATGTTGCATCAGTTGCATTACCAGCTGAAATCTTTTGTGCTCTTGTTGCTGTCGGGCTGTCTGGGGATCAGCGTACTTCTGTATCTGTTCAGTCCACAAATCCAGATTTATGTCGGTTTATCCGGCTGGTTACACTGTTTTATTAGCTTTGGTGCTTTGCTCGATATACGGCATAAAATCCAGTCCGGCTGGCTTATTCTGCTGGGGGTGATCGCCAAAGTCACCTATGAGCAGTGGCAAGGACCAGACATGGAGCTGGCCGCCTTAATAGACGCCAATGTGGCCATAGACGCGCATTTGTATGGAGTTATTTGTGGTCTGCTGCTCGGGCTGCTGTATCTTGTCAGCACAAAGCCTGCAAAAAGTCAGGTTCAGCAGTAAAGCTCATCAAAAGCCCACTTTGGGGGTGAGTAAATTCCAGAACAGTTGCATGCAATAGCAAACGGCTGCTTTGTTGGTGCTGCGCCTGGGTAGCATAAAAAGGATCACCTAGAATGGCATGCCCTATGCTTTGCATATGCAGCCTTAATTGATGAGAGCGGCCCGTTACCGGTTCAAGTTGCACTAAAGCAGCACCATGTTCTGGTAAAGCCTTGAGCACTTTGTAGTGCGTTACAGAGGCTTTACCCTCAGCGCTGATTTTATACAAAGGCCTGTTGTCAGCGTCAGCCGCTATGGCTTTATCCACAGTACCTTCTGAAGGTTCTGGCACACCGGACACCACAGCCTGATAAATCTTTTTTGTGCCCCTGCTTTGAAATTCTTTGCTGATGGTCGACAGTGCTTTTTTTGTCAGAGGTAACACCAATAAACCCGAAGTGTCATAATCCAGTCGGTGTACTACGGATGCAGAGGGGAATTCCAGTTGCACGCGGTTGATCAGGCAATCCTGATTTTGTGGATGCCGCCCGGGCACTGTTAATAAATGGGTAGGCTTATTCACCACCAGCAGATGCTCATCCTGATAGACTAACAGCCACTTTTCTGTGGTCGCGGGCAAAATTGCCAAATCATTTAAAGTGATGGTCATTTTAAAAAACCAGATACAAAGTTGGCGCTAGTATGCCAGAATTGGCGCCAGAACTGCAGTAGCTATATCTGTACTAACCATCTGTATAAAATAAGAGTGAGTGGATGCAAAGGCCTTTTGTGTATAACCCACCAGCCGAACCCTGGCTGGATATTTTGTATCTGGATAAAGACATTCTGGTGGTGAATAAACCCAGTGGCTTATTAACTAATCCTGGCCGTGCTGAAGAGATGCAGGACTGCTTATTAAGCCGTGTGCAGCAGCAATTCCCACTCGCTCAACTAGTGCATCGCCTTGATATGAGCACTTCAGGTTTAGTGGTCTTTGCGCTGCGTCGTAAAGCGGAAGCTGCGCTAAAACAACAGTTTGCCTCACGCTCAGTGAAAAAAATTTACCGCGCCAGAGTCTGGGGTGAAATTGCCGAACAAGGCATGGTGAATGCGCCGCTGATCGCAGATGCAGCACGGCCTCCCTTACAAAAAATTTGTGAAAAAACCGGCAAAGCCGCTCTGACTCATTTTCAGCGTTTAAGTTTTGATGGTCAAAGTAGTTTAGTGGAACTGCGCCCTGTAACGGGGCGTTCGCATCAATTGCGGGTGCATATGCAAAGTCTGGGGCATCCCATTTTAGGCGATGCTTTTTATGCTCATGATGAAGCTTATGCCGCAGCACCACGTTTGTTATTACAGGCTTTGTGTTTAGAAGTGTACCAGCCTTATTCTTCTCAACTGTTACGTTTTGAATTGGAACCGGATTTTGAGTAGGGTCAGAGCAAAAGCTCTGACCCTGATCCTGTTAAAGCTCTTGTTCAAATAAGCGGAAGATACGTTTGTATTCATCCAGCCAGCTGCTTGGCTGACGGAAACCATGAGGTTCGACCGGATAAATCGCGGTCTCAAAGTTGGCATTTTCATGCTCAATTAAACGTTGCACTAAACGCACCACATCCTGGAAAAACACGTTGTCATCCACCATAGGCGCATTAATCAGCAGCTTGCTTTTTAAACCTTCAGTGAAATAAATCGGTGAACTGCGACGGTAAGCTATGGGGTCAACATCAGGGGTATTCAGAATATTCGAGGTATAACCATGGTTGTAATAAGCCCAGTCACTGACAGGACGTAAAGCAGCACCGGCTTTAAACAGATCTGGTTCAGTGAAAAGTGCCATAAAGGTCATAAAACCACCGTAAGAGCCACCATAAGTGCCTACACGTTGTGGATCAACATGAGCGTTCGCCACCAGGTACTTCACACCATCCACTAAATCCTGAGTTTCAGGGGTCCCCATCTGACGGTAAATCGCAGTGCGCCAATCACGGCCATAACCTTTTGATGCACGGTAATCCATATCCAATACGACATAACCTTGCTGGATCAACAAGTTATGAAACAGGTATTCACGGAAATAACCAGACCAGCCCAGGTCACTGTTTTGCAGATAACCAGCACCATGGTTAAAAATCACAGCGCGGCGTTTTTCACCCTGCTGATAATCTTTTGGCAAATAAAGTTTAGAAAACACAGGTTGTTTACCATGGCTGGATGGCACAGCAACGACTTGTGGTGCTGCCAGGTTTAAAGCCGTCAGCTCTGCTGACACTGTATGAGTTAAACGGCTGACTTTGGCCTTAGGTTTGTTGTCCATCAGATAGAGCTCTGGTGGCGTGACAGTGTTGGACCAGGTCAGCAGCAGTTTGTGTTCATCCGGTGATAACTGGTAGTCAGCCGAGCCTTTGAGCGCTGTCATTTGCTCCAGCTGGCCTGAAGCTAAATTGACGCGATACACTTCGTAAATGCCTGGATGGCTGATATTGCCTTTGAAATACAGGTACTGATCGTTTTTAGTTAAACGCGGATTGCTGACTTCAAAAGTACCGGCTGTCAGTTTTTTGGCTTTGCTATTGACGGGTTTCAGATACAAATGGGCATAACCTGATTCTTCAGACAGGTAATACAAAGACTCTTTTTGGCTTAACCAGCCAAAGTCATTAAAGCTATAGTTAATCCAGGCATCATCATGCAATCTGTGCTGATTCACCAGGCGCTTTTTCGCAAAATCTACGGTCGCCAGCCAACGGTCTTTGTTATCCCAGGCTTTGAGCATCACGGCCACTTGTGAGCCTGAGTTATGCCACTGAATTGCAGACTGACTCCAGCTCCAGTCATTGATCAGTTCAATAGCACGGGGCGCTTTTTTCGACTGGTAAGTTTTGCCCTGTGCTTTGGCATTTTCTGCTTTCACAGCTGCCAGCACATCTTCATCAAAACCTGGTAAGTCATTATATTTCAGCTCTGTTGCCTGCTGAGTTTTCACATCCACCAAAAACAACTGGTGCGATTGAGGTTTTTGATCGGCCACACGACGACGTACTTCTTCAGCTGCTATATCACCAGAAGCTGTAATGTAGTTGGGCATAATGTCAGTTTTATCACGCCATTCGTCTTTATCCGCTAACGCGACCAGCAACATATCACCTTTCGGAGAAAGGCTGGCCGATGCAATACGTTTATCTTTATTCAGATAAACGGCCTGAATCGCCAGCGCATTGTTTTGCGCCGCCAGTAACTGCCGCTGTTCAAACTGTTCTGCTTTGTTTTTATGCGTCAAAGCAACAAAGTCGATGAGTTTATGCTGTTCCTGCGCCAGATAAGTCTTTGCTACTTTGGGTGCAGCTGGTTTATCCGCATTTTTCAGGCTAACCAGTTCAGTCACAGCACCGCTGTTTAAATCCAGCACCTGATAAGTCCAGCCAGCACGGAAGACCAAACGGCCATCCGCTAAAAACTGCACTTCGTCATAAGGTGTTGAGCTTCGTGTCACCTGGGTTAACTTGCCCTGATGTTTAACAAACACATTACCTTCAAACAAATAGGCCAGTGATTTACCATCCTGACTGTAGACTGTGCGCGCCGATCCCATTAAATGCCAGTCGGCCATAGGCACAGCTGTTGCCAAAGCGCCCTGCTCCGCTTTTACGCTATACCAGTCCCGAATTTCTGAGCCCTGACGTTTTTGCTGAAAATACAACTGACTGTTGTTATCTGCCCAATAAGCTCCTTCAGCAGGACGGCCCAACCAGTCCGGATGCGCCATAATTTGTTCCATAGTGAAAGGCGCATGGGCTGTATTTTCCGGCGCTTTGACACTGACAGGGCTGAGCTGATAGGTTTGAGGTTCAGCCGCAACAGCAGAACCGATAAAACTTGCCGCGACAAAAGCCGCTACTAACCATGGTTTTGTTTTCATTGATATTCTTTTTTAGTGGTGGTTGTAAGCTCTTTATACAAAGAAATCAGTCAAAGACCAAGTGCTGTGTGAATAGCATAGGTTTAATGGCTGGTGGCAGGCGATAAATGGAAAAGCATCAGAGAAAAACAGCCTGCGTAAAGACGTCGCAGGCTGGGTACAACAAACAATCCTAGTTCAGTTTGAACCACCAGAGCACTGCGCCAGCAACAACCAGCAACAGGATCAGCACACTGGCCCAAGGCCGTTTTTTCTCAGCAAAAGGATCAGCTAAGCTGCGTTTTGCGCCCGCAGGCAAACGAGCCAATCCTGTTAAAGCAGCACCAAAAGGCACATTAATTTTAGCTCTGGTGTTCACTGCCCAGCCATTGGCATCCAGCAGAGGTCCCAAATTACGCCGACGCAAGGTTAAAAATGCCATCAACATGGAAGGCCCTGAGATCAGTATGAACACAGCAGCCATCACCAGCGGAATTTGCCACCAGAGCAGCGAAAAAAGCCCGGCTATCATCGCAGCCAAAGCGGTGCCAATAGCTCCTACGGCTAAACCCATAGCCGCAAAAATACCGGCAAACTTAGCAATATCAAAACCAGCAGCAGCGGGAGTTGCCGGCGCTGGCGCTGCGGCAACTGCAGTGACACCAGTGTTGGTTTTGGTTTCAATATCTTTATCGCGTGAGGCCGCAAACTTTTGTATCTGGCTTTCGATAAAAGCAGCCACTCTTTTGTAAGGTGACCAGAATGCCTGACCAATACTGACGGGCTGAGCCACCACTTTCGTCACTATAGCGCGCCAGTCCCGGCCTTGTCTGTCGTAAAACACACCGTTCCGGCCTGGTACCATTAATTCGTCTACATCTCCTCCGGTCAAAGCAGCTACTATCTGCAACGGGGCTTCACCTTTGCGTTCGCAGGTACAATACACCAGATAACAACCGCTAAAAGGTGCCATAGTGGCATGACGCGCCATATCCGATACTTTGAGTACCAGCTCACAGCTACGCTGATCCAGATACAAGGTTCCGATCTGAAAAATAGCTTTGTTTTTACTTTGATAAAAATCACTTAAAGACACAAAGTTACGTAACAAGGTGACTAAATCGCGCTGATACCGCACTAAACGTTCGACGGCAGCGACATTATCCGCAAATACCGAAGCAGAACGATCCTGAGCAATTAAGGCTTCAAGTCTGGTTTTGCCATCGCCTGCTACTATAGCCTGCAAACGTTCAGGCGCCAGTTGATGCACGCTGGTATCAGGCTTAGCTGCTTGCCACAAACGCCATGGTTCTAATTGCTGGCAAATACTTTTCCACTGCTCCGCTGTTAAATGAGCGGTTTTCGTTTTGCTTTTGCTTCCCAGCAAAGGCTCAACGACCAGCAGCTTGAAGTGGTTCATCGCACTGACCCAGGCCGGATTAATGCCTTCGCCCAGCGGCAAGGATTGCCCCGCAGCAATAGCGGCTAAAGGCAAAGCCGCAACATCCTTATCACTGCTGCTAATGGCTTTATTACTTAATACCTCATACAGAGCAACAGCTGGATTTAAAGCTTCAGCAGCACGGTTATCAAAAGCAGCCAACTGACAGCGAACAAAAAAGTCATCTACTTTGGCTTTAACCGCTTCAAAAGCAGCAACAGCTTCAGTTGTTTTATCAGCCAGGGGACAAAACAGCGGGTCAGCAGGATCCGCTGCGGCATGCCAGTCCACTACTGCTGCAGCTTGTTGGTAAAACGCATTCAGGCTATCAGTGTGGATCCCCAAACCACCACTGCGATCCGGCTGTCCACCCTGAGTCTGAATAATTTCAGTGATCAGCTGCACCAGCCCGGGATCTGCGGTCAATTCGGCCATGACCACGCCATCACCATTAAAATGATGGGGTGAAAACAGCAGTGTCATATCAGCCAGATCCGTCACCTGCAGGGGGTCGGCTTCAGTTTTACCGGTAATTTCCAACACACGCAGCGCAGCAGCTTTGAGGTTAGCGCCTTCAGCATCCTGATCATTAATAGCACTCAGCGGTAAACCTGGCGCCTTAAACATGATTTCCGCATCCAGCAGCCGCTCACAACTCCAGCGCACAGCAGCAAGAATTTCCGGCACCCGGATTTGGCCGTCTGCATCCTGATCCAACAAAACCAGGGTGCGGCTGTCAAATTCAAGGCCTGTCGTAGGACAGTTCAATACTGTCCAGAGTTTAGGGTCGAGTTCAGTTAAATGCTGCAGATCTGCGGCAGAGTCCAGCGCTACCTGATCAAAACCACCGGATCGGAAAAAACGCCATTTATGTTGAGATTGAATAGTTGCCAAAGCTTGCTCTCCCTGAGGCATAAGTTTTACCTAGCATAATTCAGAGCAACCAGAGTTACCAAACCCTAAGTGAAGAAAGCCGTTAAATAACAACACAAAAGCAGAATTTTTTCGAAAAAGGCCACTTATTAAAAGTGGCCAAAGCTTGTGGGAAACAGAGTGAGTACAGAAAAAAACAACAGCCTCGTTAGGCAGCTAGTGCCGGTGCTAATTCAGCGATACGGGCTTTTGCGGCAGAAAGTGCTTTTTCGGCGCTTTCAGGCCCCATATTTAAGCCTTCAGCATAAATAAAGTTTAGATCTTTTAACCCGATGAAATTCAGCAAAGCAGTAACAAAAGGAGTTTGCGAGTCCATTGGAGTGCCCTGATACAAACCGCCGCGGGTGGCAAAAATAAAGACTGGTTTGTCTTGCAACAGGCCTACAGGGCCGCTTTCAGTGTATTTAAAGGTAATGCCGGCACGAGCCAGACGGTCAAAATAGGCTTTTAACTGACTTGGTACACCGAAGTTGTACATAGGAACGCCAATCACAATAGCGTCTGCCTTTCTAATTTGAGCTATGGCCTGGTCTGATAAAGCAGCTAAAGCGTTTTGTTCATCGCTACGGTCTGACTCCGGAGTCATCCAGGCGGCCATTTCTGTCATAGTTAAGTGAGGGTAGCTGTCCTGAACCAGATCCAGAGTTTCTGTCGTAAAACCTGCTGGTAAAGAGGCTAAAAATTGTTGGCTTAACTGAGTTGATTGACCTTTGTCGCCGCTGATAGAGCTGTTAATTACTAATACATGTGCCATGGTGATTTCTCCTTTCGAGTAAGTAAAAACAGAATAGCTTTTATTTTTTCGACAAAAAATCAGAATAAAACGAAAAAACCTTTCTATTTTTTAAATAAATCTAAAGTGCAAACCACAGCGTAAATACAGCACAGGCAAAAATGATACAGACAGGATTGGAATAATGTTGGATCCAACATCAGTTCAAAGGCATGATGACAGGAATTATCAAAGGCCCGATATTCAAGGATCTATGTCAATTCAACCACCAGATAATGCACAGTGGGAGCAAGCGTTAACTTTTATCGCAGCGGATCGTGATAAAAAAGCCTATTCACAACTATTCAGTTATTTTGCACCACGGCTAAAAGCTTTTGGCTTAAAAATGTTTGGTAATGAGCAACAAGCCATGGAAATGGTGCAGGACACCATGTTGAATGTGTGGCAAAAAGCCAGGCTCTTTGATGCCAGCCGGGGTTGTGCTTCGACCTGGATTTTTACTATTGCCCGTAATGTGCGCTTTGATATGTTACGCAAAAAGCAAAGCCGTAAAGATGAACTTTCTGCTGACGATCTGTTTTTTGATGGCGATTATCCGGAACAGGAAGGCACAGACAGTAACGAATGGGACTTATGGCTACTGGCAGAAAAAGTTGCACCCCATTTTGCCAAACTGCCTCCAGCGCAGCGTGATGTGATGGAAAAAGTGTATTTAGAGGAAAAATCGCATCAGGAAGTATCGGAAGAACTGGCTATTCCTTTAGGCACAGTCAAATCCCGTATTCGCCTTGCGCTCGACAGATTAAGAGAGGCCATTGATGATCCACGCAGTTAAATATCACCCAACGCTGGAGTTGCTGGAACAATATATTGAAGCCAGTCTGGCACCACAGGTCAGTCTTGCTATTGCGGCACATCTGGATCTTTGTCCTCATTGTCAGCGTATGAAAATGGATTTAGAAGCTGAAGCCGGAGCTGCTTTGCTGAGCTTACCTGAAGCACAAACTGCTGAAACAGATTGGCAGCAGATGTTGGATTTTATTACAGCTCAACCTGAAGTAGCAGTAAAAGCCGAACAGCGCCAACCTTTTACCCTGCATATTCAAAACAGTGAAATTTTGCTACCAGCCTCACTAAAACCATTGCTGCAAACTAAGCTGAAGTGGTTCAATTTAGGTGGGATCAGCACTGCTAAACTGGCGGGTGAAGATCAGCATAATGTGTCTTTACTTTATATTCGCAAAGACAGCGAAGTGCCACAACATACTCATTTAGGGCTGGAAATCACTCTGGTGCTTAAAGGTAAAATCTACGACGAATCGGGTTGTTATGGTGAAGGCGATTTATTAATCAATACACCAGACCATACTCATACACCACGCACTAAAAGTGAAGACTGTTTATGTTTGTCGGTCTTAACAGCGCCACTGAAGTTTAAAAAAGGCTTAACACGTTTGTTAAACCCTCTGCAGCATCTGTTTTACTAAACAGGTGCTGGCTGTTGCGGCGACCTTTATGGTCGCCCGTCTATCTGTCGAAGCTAATACGAGAAGTATTGTGTAAAGAACCCAAAGTACTGACGGTGATGGAAGCCCGTGGAGGAGGCCACTACTGGCGCGGTTACACAATCGCTTGGTCATGAGGTAAAGCCTCACCGGCACACAGGGACAGAGGCAGATCGTAAAAATTGCTGCAGGTATCACAGAACTGATAGGTGCATCTATCAGAGTCTTATTCATCCAATTTAAACAACACAGTCACACTGTCGTTCAGGTATTGACTGTCAATGTACCCAACTGCATTTGGCGTAGCTGCGACCTTAGCCACCAAATCAGCCTGATCTTTAGCAACCACGGGCGATTTAAATTTACCACTGATCAGCTGCTTTTGCCTGTTCATCAGGATCTGGTTTTCCGTCCTTTTAATAATAGCTTGGTAAAACTCTTTGTTCATGGTATGTCCACTGCCATATTCAAAGAGTTCGGCTCCATGCCCAGATGGCAATACAGTTACTTTACCTAAATAGAGATCGATAATCTGTCGTCTGCTCAGTTCTGCAGCTGTGGATGAGTTGCCTATAACCAACAACTCAGCTTGTACCAGGACAGGGATTAGCATCAGGGTGAATAACATCAACTTTTTCATATTATTCATCCTTAAAATATAACATCAAGACTGATGCTGGAGATGGAAACCGAATCATACGGGAAATCAAAACCAGTTAATTGGCCATTCTTGTCGAAGGACGCCACAGCGTTGTGTCTTAACAATCCACTAGTCCCGTCGAACCCATACAAGTGGGTCAGCTCACTTTTCAGGCTCATGCCTCGAGCCAGATCCCAGCGCAGCCCCAAAGACACTGACTGACGTTTTGAAGCAAAAAATTGCTGAGTCAGAGGATCAGGAAAATCGGAAGAGTTACGGGTTTTTGCCAGAGTGACATAAGGCATCCAATCTCCCATCCTTTTGCCTGCAGTCAGATAAGCTGAGCTAATATCAGAAATATCCAGAGCACCAATTTTCGATTCCACAGCTTCAGCCACGACCAGCCAGGTGCCATCATCATACAAAGCGCCTAGTCCGATAAAACTGGCATTGCTTTCATAAACCCCAGCAGGCACTTTGGTTATGTTGTCCAAGGTTAAATCAATATGGGATCTTGCATAACTGGCTCTGAACGTCAGGACTTCACCAGCAAGACTTAACGTTACACCTCTGAGTTCTGACAATTCTGATTCAGCACCGGACACAAGGTTTTCAGGTTCAGCCCCGCCCAGATACAACTGGACATTGAAGTTAAAGCCCCCTACTGCTTTTTCGTAATTCAGTTCTCCACCCGTATAACTGGAAGTTGGGATCACGCTGTAGACCTCTTGTGGTGGTCGTACCCATGGTAAAGAAAATCTGGCATCCAGAAAATCTGAATACATAAACAGTGGCAAGCGCAATTTTCCTCCCCTGACCTTCATCGACGGAGTGATTGCATAGCTGATGTAGGCCCATTCGATATCCGTGGACCAATCTTCAGCGCCTTTGCTTAGAAGCTGGATAGACGCATCAGATTTGTCATTAATCTCAAAATCGGACTTCAACCCAAATAAACTGTCAGATTTAAAATCAAAACCTTGCTCAGTATCCTTGAAGAAACCACTATTATTGGACAGATGGTTAACGGCTATAGAGCCAAAGCCTGAGAGACTAACTTTGGACTCAGGTTGCGTGGCATGGGCTGCTCCTAATGTCAGCGAAGCAATGCTTGCCATCCACAGTAAAACGGAGTGTTTTCTCTTCATTACATTATTCCTGCCAGAAGTTTATATTGATGGTAAAGCGCCACTTAGCGCGACGCTGTTGCTGATTTGTGGTCGCCTTTATAGACGTAATTCTTGCGGCAAATTAAACATCTCTTTCAACTTCGCTATCCAAGCCCAACCATTTGGATAAAATCTTTGCAGCTGACTCAGATAGTGAAAAATGTGTTTCCTCTCGTTTTAACGCTAGCCAGCGTTCAGCATCTTTCAGAGACGTAGAAAAAGTGTAAAGTACGCCAGCACGCATAAAGATGTTGGAAAACTGAGCCATAATGATATGTGCAACAGCAGGCTCTTTAATCAGGATTGCGATCATATTCAGCCCTTTATCTTTCAGCTTCCTGATTTCATGTACAATCAACACTTCCGCATCAGGGGTGAACAACGCGAGGCCGGCCAAGACTAATATTTTTGAGAAATATTGAGTATTATTACTTACTAAAATTGAAAGGTTTTCACTGTATTCAACGACACCTTCACGATTAAAAGGGCCAGTTGCCTGCACCAATAAAATATCATTAAAGAAAAATACCTCTGTATTGCCGTGAGGAATAAACTTCATACCACTTATCTCTCAAAATGCTCTTCGTAATTATAAATAGCTGAAATTAAATAGAACTGGCTTTCACTCGATACAAACATGCATACAAGACGGGTATAACGCCTAGTGTTAGCAGCGTAGAAAACGCCAGGCCAGCCATAATGGTGATCGCCATAGGCTCCCACATGGCTCCCCCGCCCAAATAAAGTGGGATGAGTCCTAAAATAGTAGTGACAGTCGTTAAAAGAATCGGCCTGGCCCGGGTTTGGGCGGCATTACAGATAGCCTGATAGTGTTCAGTGCCGCCGTCGAGCTCCATTTTAATGCTTTCTAATAACACTATGGCGTTATTAATCACTATGCCAGCTAAGGAGACTATCCCCAGTATCGTCATAAAGCCTATATAAGAACTCGCCAACAATAAGCCTGAAAACACTCCGATTAAAGCAAGAGGAATGGTAAACAATACAATTAAAGATTTACGTATACTATTGAATTGGCCAATCAGTAAAATAACAATAATCATGCCAGCAATAGCTACATTGTCGGCAATTGATTGATTGGCCTTCGCCGAACTTTCATATTCGCCACCAAACTGATAACTTACCTCGTTATGCCAAGTGCTCTGTTGTTTATTGAACCAGGATTCAAGATTGGCAACGACTTGCGCCGCATTGGCATCACCCACCAATTGCGCCCCCAGTGTGACGGTACGTAAACCGTTTCGTCTTTGAATTTTGGCCAGGTCCCAGGTAAGTTCTACGTTAGCTACCTGCGACAGCGGCACCGAATTCCCTGTTACCTGCGAATAAACAGCCAGCGACCTGACCTTGCTCAGTGTTTTCCTTGCACTTTCCTCAGTTCGCAGCAGCACCGGAATACTGTCTTCCCGCTCACGGTACTCAGTCAGCTCAAGGCCGCTTAAGCTGGATTGCAGTGAAATGGCAATATCCTGGCTGGTGACGCCCGCCCTTTGTGCACGCACCTGATCGACGGCGACATTGAGCTTTTTAATCCGCTGGCCCCAGTCGTCAGTGACATTTTGCAGCTCCGGCAGTTGACTAAGGTGTGCGCGCACCTGTTCAGTCGCTCTGGCCAGCACGTCCGGATCCCAGGCCGACAAGCGCACCTCCACCGGATTATCCACTGCAGGCCCATTGCCTATCAGGCTGAGAGTAAGCGTCAGATCAGGATGCCGGCCTTGCGTGTAGTGTTGAATTTCTGCCATATAATCTTTTATATATTGCTCGTCTGTAACATTGACAATCATCAAGGCGTAGTTATTGCTGGACGGTTTTGGGTTGTGCGACAAAATAAAGCGCGGCCCACCATTGCCAATATAGGCAACCCAATTGGTTACACCTCGTTGTCGTTCCTCATTAACCGACAGATTTTCTGCCATAAAAGCTTCAAGATCGGCAACCACAGTTTGCGTGCTTTGAATGGAATAGCTGGTCGGTAACTCAAGTTCCATTTTGAAATAGGCGCGCTCAGACGCTGGGAAAAACATTTTGGGTAGCAATGCACCGCCAAGCAGCGCCGTTATCAGTACAAAGAGTGTTAAACCGAAGGTTATAAGCCGATTGCGTAGCATAGTGTTTAACACCCGGCTATATAGCCGCTCAGCAAGCCCCTGGTTGCTCGCTTTTTTCGGCGTAACTTTTAGAAACTTTATGCATAACAGCGGAATGATGGTTACGGTAATCAGCCAGGAGCATAGCAAGGTGATAGTGACCACTTTGAACAAGGAAGAGGTAAACTCTCCCACGTTCGATTTTGCTAAATAGATGGGCAGAAAAGCTGCAGCTGTTGTTAAGGATGCCGTCATTAAAGGAAAACCCAGCTCCTTTGCTGAGGCAATTGCTGAATCCAGCGCACTCTTGCCTTTTTGCATTTGGACCATAATGCTTTCAGACATGACAATACCGTTGTCCACTAACATCCCTAAAGCAATAATCAGTGCCGCCAGAGAAATTTGGTCCAGACCGATGTGAAACAGGTCCATCACAATCAACGACAGCAAAATTGAGCAGGGAATAAGCATGGCAACCACCAAACCGGTGCGCATACCAAGCGTGAGTAGCATGACAAAAGTGACCACCAGCATGGCTTGCATCAGGTTGGACATAAAATCTTTTACTTTGCTATCTACTTCGTTCGGTGAAAAGTTAATGAGTTGAAACTCAACCCCATGTGGATACTGAGTTTCAAAGCGAGTAATGGCCGCGCGCACTTGCTTGCCAAGCTCAATATTGTTGCCGCCTTCGCGCATAGACAACGCAATAGACAGCGCTCTTTTACCAGAGCTATGCACCAAAGATTTGGCAGGGTCGATGTAACCCCGTTTAATTGTTGCTATATCGCGCAACATAATTAAGCGATTGTTTTTTGGCGAACTTAGCAGCGTTTTGCCTATATCTTCGATAGATTCATAGTTGCCGCTTGGTTCAAGTACAATACGCTCCGGGCCAAGATTAAACTCACCGCCGGATATAACAATATTCCGGGCTGACAATATCTGCGACAGTTGATAAGGTGAAATACCCAACTCTGACAATCTGGCATTGTCGTACTCTACGAATATTTGCTCTTCTTGCTCACCGAAAATATCAACCTTGGCCACATCGGGAATGTTTTGCAACACAGCCTGAACTTTGTCGGCCACTTTTTGTAGCTGTGCATAACTCAGGCCTTCACCTGTGACAGTCATCACTACGCCAAACACATCACCAAATTCATCATTAATAAAGGGGCCAACCACATCGACCGGCAAATCTGGCACGACGCCCTCAATTTTACGACGTAAATTGTCCCAAATAGGCCGCATGTCCTTATAACGTTCTTTAATATTGACACGTACAATAGAGACGCCGGTGCGGGATTCACTTTTCACAAAGTCCAGCTCAGGAATTTCTTTTACCGCCTCTTCTATCTTCGACGAGACTAATTCCTCAACCCGTTGCGGGCTGGCGCCAGGAAAGTAAGTCAGCACCTGCGCTGTTCGCACAATAAAACCAGGATCGTATGCTCTGGGCATGGCATTAAAGGTTTGCCAGCCAGCAATTAAGATGAAGAGTAACGCTACAATAGTGATCCGATTGTGATGAATGGCAAGTTGAGTGATTTTCACGGCTGCACTCCCTGAGTTAGCCTTACCTGCAAACCGTCCGACATTTTGCTCATGCCGGCAGTCACTATGGTTTCTCCTGCACTGAGCCCACTGAGAATGGTTATGCCTTGTTCATTAACTGGTCCGGTAGATACCTGGCGCATGTTGACTATGCCGGTGCCGTCGCCGTTATGTTGCACAACATAGACAAAGCGTCCATTCGCATTTTCAGCCACGACATGAGTCGGTATCACTATGCTGTTTTCCTCTAACAGCTGCGTGCCACGTACGGTTAGTGACATACCCGGCAGTATATTGGCACCGCCGCTGGCAGACATGCTGAAAGTTACTGAGTAGGTCTGAGAAACGGGATCGGCTTCAGTGGAAACGGCATGTAAAGTCAGTGGAAAACGTTGCTCAGGCAATGCATCGAATGCAGCATAGACCTTCAGCTGACTGTGTTGTTTCAGGCGAATCATCACTGTTTCAGGAATGTCTACTTTTATCCTAAGTGTAGATAGATCCTGGATAGTCACGATTGACTGTTGTGCAGAGACATCTTCAAAATTATCAACATACCGACGAGCAACAATACCGCTAAAGGGGGCTTTAATAATGGTGTACTGCAGGTTCTGTCGCGCCCCTTCAAGTGAGGCCTGGGCCGCAACGTACTGCGCTTGCATTTTGTCGTAATCGGTTTGGGAAATCAGCTGTTTAGCCAGCAGCGCCCCAGCCCTTGCAAATTCTGCGCTGGCCCGCGTATATTCGGCTTTAGCGCTGTGCAGTTGAATTTGATAATCCGCATCTTCCAGTGTGGCGAGCACTTGACCTTGTTCGATTTGATCGCCTTCGTCCAGCAAAATACTTGCCAGCTTACCGGCAAGGCGAAAGCTGAGATCGGCCTGCTGCCCGGCTTGTACTGTGCCTGGAAATTCACGCCAGTTCTCCGTTGAGCTGGATTCAACGCGCTGGGTTAACACCAGCCTTACTGCTGGCGATGCCTCCGTTTCCGGTGCTTTCTGACAGCCATAGCTGCACAATATCAGGCTGAAGAAAATAACTGCCGATATGGCTTTATTGGCTTTGCTTACTGCGTACATTTTTACTCACCATAAACCTGTTTCATGGTACAAGGGACATCTTGCGTTGTGTTGAGGTGGGAGATATCCAGCTCAGGTAAATCATCCAGTAGCTCGACGGCATCATTAATACCTGCCAACTTTGCTTGTGTTAACCAGTATGTCGCGACCGTTAAGTCAGTATCTAATTCACCAGCCAGGGCAATTCTCGCTCGTTTTAGTAAGCGGACACCTTCAGTCCGAAGACCAGAATGAATTTTTCCAACATCAGGGCTGCAGGGCCATAACCCTGAGCCGCCGCCAGGCAAAAAAAACCGGTCGCTTTTTGGCTATTGTAGTAACCATCGGACTGCCCACCTGGCGAGCAACAATAGGATTTGCCAACTTCGTATTGTGCTTTTGCATCTCCCGCTAAAGCGTCAGCTAAGTATTGGTCGCGAATAATTTCACTATGCGTCGCCCTTGCGCCTTCTGTGGCAATTCCGATGCAACTGCCCAGCAAAATACAGACGCAGAGCGCGGTCAGCATCATTGCAGCACTTTTCACACTAAACTCCGGACAGGCTGGCTAATCAATGTTGTCATTTCGCACCTTGATGATAGATATAATCAGAAGACGTACTTAAAAACAGCACAATTTTAACCAGCCCAACGTTGACAAACGGCGGGAAATGCAAAGTTTTGTAAAATATGGCAGGGTGGGGTGTAAAAAAAGCAATTTGAATTAACCCAAGCTTCTTCAAGCAACCCCATGAATCTAAGTGATAGTATTTGGTAAAGTTACAATAACTTTTAAGCCACCCTCATCTCTGTTTTCTGCTGTTATTGTCCCGCCATGTAACTGCACTGCGCGTTGCGCTATGGCCAGCCCAATACCACCACCGCCCATACTGTGAGTGCGCGCCGCTTCAACCCGGAAAAACGGTTCAAATAGTGAAGTTAAATCTTGTTCCGGCACGCCAGGGCCACTATCACAAATCTCAATAGTTATTTCCTTCGGTGTATTGAATACACGCACTATTACGTTTGTATTTATTTCTGTGTAGCGCAGCGCATTACGAATGATGTTTTCAAAGGCACTTTGTATCAAAGCGCTATCCAGCTTTAATATGCACTTTTCCTCTCCTATAACTAAAACATCTTTATTTTGAGCGAAACCCTCGATAGATGCGTCTTCTGCAATGACATTAAGTAAATCTATTAAGTCAGTGGTATGCCGGTTAATTTCATTAAAGGATTCCAGACGGGTAAAAACGAGAATCCGTTCAATAAGTAAATTTAATCTTTCACTTTCGACTTCCATTCGATCTATGTAGTCGATGTCCAATTTGCCATTCTGTTGATCGAGCTTTTGGCGGCAGAGTGAGAATAGTGCTTGCAATCTGGCCAGTGGAGAGCGTAATTCGTGCGAGACATCACGCATCAGGCGCTTTTGTCGCTCTAACAACTGGTAGATTTTTTCCGTCATAAGGTCAAAATCTTTTGCCAGCATGGCAATATCGTCACGACGCCCGGCGACATGATGAGCGACGCTGATGCTTAAATCGCCACTGGCTACTTTTTGGCCGGCCTCCCGAATCAGCCGGATCGGTTGCACGATAAAGTGTGACAATGCCAAAGAGACTATAATGCTTACCGCAAGGGCTGTAATTAAAAGAGTCAGGCGTGCCCAAGGCGTAATTAATAACTTTGCGATGGGAAAATAGTTCCTGACGCCAATGACAGTATATCCGTCTAAGCCTTTTCGTATTACGGCAATGCCATCTTCGTCATGTAGCGCAGATAAATCCCTATCAAGGTTATATTTACGGCCCAGCAGTTCTTTTCCGTCAGGGGAAAAAACGTAAATTTGAATAACATTTTCGGCATCAAGTATATATTCACGCTGCAAACTCTGAGCGTCAATGGTTTGGTGTTGCTGCAGCTGTTTACGTATGCCAATAGCGACATTCTCAGCCATTCGTTTGTAAAAAGGTGGCGACGTTTTTGTCGCGCCTTCTGGTAGCCATTGCGCCACCACACTGGTCAGAAGGGCCGTAGTAACAATGATGACCCAAACAGACAGAAAAATTCTTCGAAAAAAACGGTACATCGCTGATTACTTCCCTTATAAGCAGACATAAAGATAACCCCGACCCCGAACCGTTTTAATGCGTTGTTGCCCATCTGGCATTGGGCCCAGCTTTTTTCGTAAGCTGACAATATGTGCATCAACACTGCGATCGAATGCTGAAACACGCCGGCCAAGAGCATGTCTGGAAATGTCATCTTTTGAGACGACTTCGCCAGCCATACTGGTGAGCTTTTCAAGCACCATAAACTCCGTACTTGTCATCAGTATTGGTACGCCATTCTTCTCTACATTGAGTGAACCGGATTTAAGTTTTAAATCTCCAACCATAGTACAGTAGCCTTCAACCTCAGAGGTTACACTTCTAACTGACACCCTTCGCATAATAGCTCTTACTCTGGCAACTAACTCTCTCAAGTTGCAGGGTTTCGGTACATAGTCATCAGCACCTATTTCAAGCCCTAATATTCGATCAAGATCATCACCACGTGCGGTTAACATGATCACGGGAGTATCTTTTTTCCTCCGAATGTACTTTAATGTCTCAAATCCGTTCATCTTCGGCATCGTTACGTCCAGAATGATGACGTCATAATCCTCAGAGATGGCTGACTCGCCACCAGATTCACCATCACTTTTCGATGTAAATGCAAAACCACCTTCAGATAGAAAGTAAGCTTTTACTGAGTCAGTTAAGACTTCATCATCGTCTACCATAAGCACTTTTATCAAACCATCGGTACACATTGATTCCCTCTCTTCATATTAGGTTACTCTGAGGCTTGGATTATTTATACTTCGCAACGCGGAAGATGCAAATACCACCGATAGCCCTCAGATAAGCTCAAAGAAGTATTTTGGGACAACTTCAGTCACTTGCTTGAGCACTTCCTTCTTGAACATTATAAGCATGTTTAGAATTTTTTTAGGTTAGCTACACTGATTGATAAACAATCTGGAGCAAAACAAATATTCACAGCTTGCCATACGTGCCAGCCGATGACAATCAACAGGTCGTTAGTCATATTGCTAATAAAACCACCTCAATAAAACTGTTTTTTATTTTAAAGATGTTAGCATTATCCATATGGCACAAATAGTTGCGAATCATCTTACGAAGATCGAAATGAGAGAGAGAAAGTATGTAAGAGTTATAATATCAACCAGTCGAAAAAATGAAATTTAATCATCAAAGAATTATATATCAGCTCTTAGCTTAGAGGGCAACATAGTGTACTTACACTCATCTATACATTTCACACAGAAGGATATTCCCTACACTTTAATATGGCATACTTTCAACTAATTCATGCCATTGTCAATAACAACTATTACAGCAACAAGAACGTTCACGCTTAAAAGCCTCACGCCATACAAAACATTTCAGCATGGACATATGGAACACACACAAAAACATAATAAAGCCGCCAAACCAGGCCAGGGCAAGATCACGAACGTTTTTTGAACAACCCCCGCTCGTTGTTCGAGCGTTTTATGAACGTAATTGGCATGTTTAGCTTCGTCTTTTATGTTAGCCAGATCGATTGCCAAACAAGATGAACAAAAAACAAACACTCACGCTCTCACCCTGCAAACCAGGCGACTTTACAAAGGATAATCACTTGCATAAGTGTTTATCAGCGATTATTACAAAGAAAAGCCTCTCCGTAATTCTGCTCGACTTTCTTCCTGAATGAGACCCCATTCTTTCAATTGTGATTCTGTCAAAATGTCAGCAAGCTTCTTGTTAGTGTTGTCACTTAATGCAAGCATTTCACTCCTAAAAGATTTTAGATTTCGAATAGAGATGCTCGCGCCTTCTTTATCAAGTCCATATTTTTTGAAGAGTTCACTCCTCTCTTTCACGTGCTGCTCCAATACCGGTGAAAATTTAGTTTCCTGCTCAGCCGATATGCTCAATCTTTTTTTAATCTCTACAATATTCATTTCCGGGTGATGGCTTCGAGAGCTTGTATTTTCTTTATTTGCCAACAATGGGTGAGGTAGTGCAAAGACTATTACAGTAAGCACAACAAACAAAAACTTCATCAAAATTCGTCCTGTGTTAATTTAGGTTTTCAAAGAGAGTTTTGCTGTGAGCCATGAGGGCTTACAACAAAGCTTATCAACGAACGTGTTATCCAAACATGATCTTACCCATTCCGATGTGAACTAACGCCCCAAAATGCAAAGAAATGTAAAGATCCACATTGATTCTTTGTACCATTTACAAGTAAAACTGAGGCTTTTTACGCGTTGATTATTCCAGTAGTGTACGGTATTTGAGCGGACACGCCGAAGCATCTGCTCCTTTCCAGTCTGATTCTACTCTTTGGAGTATCATTTTCATTTCGTAACCTGTATATCTTCTTCAATCAAACACAACGGCGACCTTTATGGTCGCCCGTCTATCTGTCGAAGCTAATACGAGAAGTATTGCTTCAAGCTAAAAGCGCCACTCCCCCTTTGAGGTTAAACACCAGTTCAAAGCCTGCCCTGTTCAGCACTTTGGCGGCTAATAAACTACGGTTTCCAGAACGACAAACCAGTAATACTGGTTGTTGTTTTATTTGGTACTGGTCGCTGTGCTGCTCTGCCACTTGCTGTACCAATGCCGACAAAGGCACTTCCTTACAAACTAAATCCGGCAAATACACAGACAAAGCGCCAGCGGCCTGTTCGTGAGGTTCACGTACATCCCAGATCTGTAAGTCTGGATAGTTTTGTATCAAAGCAGCAATTTGATTTTTATCAATCACAGCTGTGGCATCAGATGCACAGACTTCCACCACGCCACAAAAATGTCCTGATTGCTGGTGTAGCCAGTCAGTTTGACGTTGTAACTCGTTTAACCACAGTTCTGCTGTATCTTCAGTATTCAGCACCTGTTGCAACACGGGCTGCTCCTGCAGCATCAGATCCCAGCGTGTGAAAAAACGCTGGGCATAATCATGGCTGGATAATAATAAGGTCTGAGGTTCAAGCTGCTGGTTCAAAGCACGCAAACTCTGGCGAAACGCCTGACTGTCACCACCTGGTAAATCCAGCCGGCCTGTGCCACCAGGCAGAATAAAATCTCCAACCAACGCAAATTTCTGCTGCTGTTTTTGTTCTTCACATTGCCGCACCAGAATAGTCACGGCTTCAGGGCTATGACCAGGCGTTGCCACCATTTCCAGCTGATAAGCACCCATCTGTATGCAAGGTTCTGTCAAAGGCCAGCCGAGCGCAGTGGTATTTGCGTCCCCCATCAGATCAGCTAATAAGGTCATCAGTTCAGGCCGGGCCGACGGATGGTCTTTATGCAGATGGGTATCCAGAATAGCCCGCACTTTTAACTGATGGCCCTGCACTAAAAGCGCGATCCGGCTGGCCAGAGGCAATACAGCATCAATAATAATAACTTCAGAAGTTTCGGCCGACACCAGCAAATAACTGCATAAATCTTCATGTTTTAATTGCACTAAGCCTGCTAAGGGCTGCAGCTCTGTGCTGCTGGCATCACTTAATACCAGACAACAGGAATGAACCACTGCCTTTAATGCCAGAATAGCCCTGCAGGCTTGCTGACATTCTTCTGCAGTCATAGCCGGGCCAAAAGATAAACGAATAGCGCCCTGACTACGCCACAAAGGTAAACCCATTGCATTCAGCACAAAACTGGTTGGAATTTTAGAGCTGCACGCCGAGCCTGAGCTGACACGAATACCAGCGGCATCAAACAAATCCATAATGTCTTTGCTGGCAAAACCCGGCACAGAAAAATTGATGGTGGTAGGAACTATATAAGGCCTGTCGCTGTTCAGAACTAAATCAGGAAAGACCTGACGCAAAGCTGACAGCAGTTGATCACGATAGCTCCACAGCTGCTGTTCAGGCTGAAAAACCGAACCTTCTTTTAATTTCAACTGCTGAAATATCGCCTGCAAGGCTGCAATACCGGGTAAGTTTTCGGTACCTGAACGCAAACCACTCTCTTGCCCGCCGCCTGCTAATAATGGCTGATAAGGCGTACCTTTGCGTAGATACAAAAACCCTATGCCTTTTGGCGCATAGAGTTTATGACCACTAAAAGGCGCATAGTCTATGGTCATTTGTTCCAGCTGCAATGGCATTTTTCCAAGTGCCTGCACGCAGTCCACCATCCATAACACTTCTGGGGCAACACTACGGATAAGCTGCTGCAACGCGGTTAAATCCTGCTTTACACCAGTTTCGTTATTCGCTGCCATAGTGCAAATCAGTAGAGCATTGGGCAATTCTTGTTGGATAAAATCAAAATCCAACAGGCCATGCTGATCCACAGGGATAGCTTTAATAGTAGCGCCCAGCTGCAATATATGATTCCAGTGTTCAAGGCTTTGAGGCACAGCTTTGTGTTCTGTGGCACCATACAGCAAGCTAAACGTGGGCCCTGTTTTTCCGGACATTCGGGCGTGCAACAAGGCGGAGAAAATAGAACTCTGAATGCCTTCAGTGGCCCCCGAGGTAAAGACTATGTCACCACAACCAGCGCCAATCAGTTGACGAGCCAGTTGTCTGGTGCTTTCGAGCTCCACTTTGGCTTTAATGCCAGTGCTGTGGCTGCTGCTCGGATTACCAAAACACTGCTGCATCGTATGTTGCACAGCATCAGCGGCACAAGCCAAAACAGGAGTAGTGGCATTATTATCCAGATAAATTTCTTGTGGCCAGATGACAGACTTTTGCATGGTTCGCCCCATATAACTAAAGGTTATATTATATATGGCAATATAATAACCAGCCGATACAGCTGTGACAAGGCTATAGCAGATCACTGGACCTTATTAAGTGAGGCTGTTCTTGCAAAATGATCCCAGCAATTGAATAACTCAGACTCAATCTGAAAAAAAACCGCCTTTCGGCGGTTTCTGATTATTCGATTAAATCTTTTGGAATTTGTGAGCGCAAACCTGCCCAGATTTTTCCGCTTTCTTTACCATACTTACGCACTGCAAACACCACTTCATCATGTTTACCTGCTTCAGCGTATTGCTTCAGTTGATTGTAGTACTGACGGGCCAATTCACGGGCTTCAGCGGATGAGAAGTAAAAACGGGCGATTTTGTTATACAAGCCACGGAAGCCATTTAAAATCAGCACATAAATACGATTCGATGAATGCAGCGCCATTTCATGGTTCAGGTTGTAATCAAAAGCCGCAAAAGCTTCGGCTGTATCTGCTAAATCTTCTGCACCGGCAAAAGAAGCAATCACCTGATCTTTATGAGTTTTGATAGCACCACGAATATAAATAGCACTGATATTGGTGCGGGCAGATAACAGCTCGTCCACCAATTCAGGCATACGTTCTTCATCTAAACGCGCCAGGGTTTCCAGAATATTTAAGCCTGAGGTTTCCCAGAAATTATTTACTTTAGTGGGTTTGCCGTGCTGGATGGTCAACCAGCCATCACGGGCTAAACGCTGTAACACTTCACGTAAAGTCGTACGGGTGACCCCTATCAGCTCTGACAGTTCACGCTCAGCTGGCAGAATGGAACCTGGGGCAAATTTACCATTCCAGATGGATTCAACAATATATTCTTCAGCAAAACCAGCTGGGCTTTGCGCTTTAATTAAATTCATAGTCATGCGGAGGGGCCCGTTGTCATTATTATAATGTCCGATAAATGGCACTGATTGTACCAGAGACAAAGCAGTTAACAAGCTATGGATTAAAAATAGCTGTTCGACGTGCTGTGGGTTGTCTTTCGGCTGTTTTTGCCTTAGATTGACCGACTTATAGTTTTGTTTTATCAAACAAAGGGATCCGAATGTTATCCAGTCTGGCAAAATGGTCAAAACAACGATCGGCATGGCTCGTTTTAGCTCTGTCAGCCACGGTGTTGTTAGGTCTGGCCTTGTACTTTCAGTATCAGATGAATTTGCAGCCTTGCATGTTGTGCGTGTACGCCAGAGCGGCTTTAACGGGTGTGATTTTAGCAGCCCTTATTGCGTTACTATCACCCACTAATGCTTTATTGCGCTGGATAGCTTTATTAACTTTTATCGCAAGTTCGGTCTGGGGTCTGCTGATCACTCACGAGCATATAAGCGTTGAAGAACTGGTTCAGTCCGGTGCTTTATATACCTGCAGTTTGTTTCCTGAATTCCCGCTGGGTTTGCCGTTAGATAAATGGTTTCCGGAAATATTTAACCCTACGGGTATGTGTGGTGATATAGCCTGGCGTTTTATGGACTTGTCGATGCCCGTCTGGACCCGCGTGATTTTTGTGGTTTATACGGTGCTGGCACTGATGTTGATTGTCAGCCAGTTTAAGAAGAAAAAGTACAATCCATACGACTAATATCCACATCTTAAGAAAAAGGAGCCAATAGGCTCCTTTTTCATTTTAAAAACAACAATTAGCTAATGATAGCTAACAGTTCCACATCAAAAACTAAAGTGCTGAATGGGGCAATTTTGCCACCAGCGCCACGCTCACCGTAAGCCAGATTGTGTGGGATAGTTAAACGTAACTTAGTGCCAACTGGCATCAGTTGCAGAGCTTCAGTCCAGCCAGCGATCACGCCAGATACCGGGAATTCAGCAGGCTGACCACGGTCATACGAGCTGTCAAACACAGTACCGTCAATTAAAGTGCCGTGGTAGTGCGTACGCACTGTAGAAGCTTTGGTTGGCTTCTCGCCTTCACCTTGCACTAATACTTCGTACTGTAAGCCAGACTCAGTCACAGTCACGCCTGGTTTTTTCGCATTTTCAGCCAGGAAAGTTTCACCAGCGCCAGCTAAAACTTTGGCTTGTTCTTCCTGTTGTTCCTGCATACGCTGGCTGATCACCTGAAAGGCAGCACCAATTTGCTGTTCAGATACTTCTGGCTCATCACCCTGGAAAGCTGCAGCTAAACCTGCGGCTACTGCCAGAATATCCAAACCGTCAAACGGGTTGTCAGCCAGTTGCTGACCCATTTGCAGACCTATGCCATAGCTGGCGTGTTGCTCTAAGCTGGTAAATTTAGTAGACATAAAGTTCACTTGTAGTTTGGCGCACAAGGCGCGTTGTAGAAGCGCAAATCAAATTCGGCTTCAGTTTTAATCTGATGCAAGATCAGATCACGAAAGTTGTTGCAGTTGCTGCCACAAACCCAGCACTAAGCTTTGGTCTTGTTCTGTCAACTCACCACCAGCAATAGCTAAATCCAGACTGTGCTGCACAGTGTCCGCCAGTGTAGCGCGTTCAAACTGTTGTTCGGTTAATTCTAAACGGCCCACAGCTAAATCAAAATGGCCACGCAAATAACCACCGGCAAATAATTCATCATCACTGGCATGCTGCACCATTGCATCTAAAAATTGGGCTACCTGCTGAATATAGGCCTGAACGTTCTGCATTTTTACTCCTCCAGACCTAGTCTGTACATCACATAATCGTTATAACCGACCAGCACAGGGATCAGGCCCTGCAATTGCTGATCAAGCTTTACATCGCCGGTATCGGCCAATAAGGGCCTGCCTTCAAGCTGCTGCAATTTAGTTTTAGTTGCCACCAGGCAGATATTAGCTCGCCCTACGGCGCGTATCACTTGTGGGCTTAATTGCTGATTGCCACGGCCAAACACATGACCCTGACCCCCTATTAAGGTGATCACCAGTTTGCTTGGGTAATCCTGCACCAGCGCCAGCAACTCTGTGGCTGTCACATCGGACGCAATCAACTGGCCATTTTCCACTACATCCACGCCCAACAGGGTATTCGGCAGGCCTAATTCTTTCATCACAGCGGCGACAGTAGAGCCTGAGCCCATCACATAACGCACATCGTCTTCCATGGTGCTGGCTATATAAGCCGCTAAATCATCCAGCACCAGCTCTTCGGACTCTTTACCACCGTTTTTTACACTTTGAATGTAACGAAGTTCGGCTGGAATACGCATTTCGCCAAATCGTTTGGCACGCACTATGCCCTGCCGAAAGGCTGTTTCGTCGATGTCCATTACAGCAGCTTCGGTTAAGGTCACTAACTCACCGTTTACCAGCTGAGCTATCACCTTACCTGCAGCCGATGGGCTGATGGCATAAACCCCGGAGTGGATTTTACAACCTGCGGGAACGCCCAGCACAGTAGCGCGTTCACCTACTGCAGCACAGATATTGCGGGCAGTGCCATCGCCACCGGCAAAAAGCAATAAATCCACGCCCTGCTCTGCTATAGCTGCGGCAGCTTGTTCTGTGTCTTCTGCTGTAGTCTGTATTGAGGACGGCGTATAACAAATCTGAAAGTTAAAACCTAAAGACGCCAATAAATCAGCACCCATAGCACCTGCAACAGTTAAAATCTGTAGCTGATCTTTCAGAGCTGACAACTGCTCTAAGGCCAAAGCTGTTTTGTGTTGCGCCTGAGGCACAGCTCCTAAAGCCAACGCCTGTTCCACTACACCATCACTGCCTTTAAGCGCAACAGCGCCACCTACTCCGGCAACAGGATTGATAATTAAACCTAAACGAAACTGACTGGCCACAACACCCTCTACAGCGTAAAAAAAACGCCGCATTGTAGCCTTTTACACCCCTGATGCCCAGCAAGAACTCTTTATCGGATTAAAGGTTTTGCTGTTGCCTGAGTGTTTTTGGTAAAGAAAAGGCCATCAGAGTTGCGCCTAAAGCCGCCACTGCTGCACTGACAAAAGTTAAAGTAGCACCTGGTCCGTCCGCCCATAATACGCCAGCACAATAAGCGCCTATAGCACCACCCCCACCGTAGACCACACCTGCATACAAAGCCTGACCACGGCTACGTTGTGCCGGTGCAAAAAAGCTTTGAATAAACTGCATAGCGCAGCTGTGGGCTAAGGCAAAACTTGCAGCATGGAATAACATACTAAAAGCCAGCCAATACCAATGTTCGGCCAGATAAGCCACAATTAGCCAACGCACTATGGTCAGGCCATAACAAAAGGTCAGCAGCACCCTATAACTAAAACGGCTCAGTACTTTTCCAGCGTAAAAAAACGCGATAATTTCCGCCAACACAGCCAACGCTATCATCAAACCAGAGGTGACACCGCTGTAGCCTAAATCGCGGCAATACAAAATAAAGAAACCATAAAAAGGCGCAAAACTGATTTGCATTAAAAAAGTGGCGGCCATAAAACGTAAAAATACCGGATGTTTAAACAAAGTTCTGAAGCGAATAGACTGCTGCCCTTCGCTGTTTTTCATCGTAAAAGACGGTAATAAAAACAAAGTACCAAGCAGCAAAGCCAGAAAAATCGTCGCGCCCCAGGGTAAAAATTCGGATCCAAACTGTTGCAATAACAACCCACCCAGCATGACGACCACTATGTAGCCTACACTGCCAAAACTGCGAACCCGACCATAAACGCTGCTGTCATTATTCAGATAATGAAAAGCACTGACTTCCAACTGAGGCAAAATGGCTGTCCAGAATAAGCTGAATAGACCCAGCCCTACGACCAGCGGCCAATAGCCAAAATCCATATAACTGCTCAGCCAACCGACAGACGCCAGCACAGCACCAAAACGCATTACACTGATGGGATCGCCTTTGCGTTCCACCACCATAGCCCACAGGCCAGGGCCAATAATCCGGGTGGTGGTGACTATCGCCAGCAATAAACCTATATCGTGAGAATTAAAACCACGACCATCGAGAAACATCGGCAGGTAAGGTACAAAAATGCCCAACACAGCAAAATACGCAAAGTAAGCTAGTCCCAGAGCTGGGGTGGTGGCAAGTTTCATGGGTGTTCCACTACAAAAATTAACAGCACATTGGCCGCAGAGAAAAGCAAAACGCCGCATAAAGCGACGTTTGTATTCTACCTCAAAGCACTAGCGCTGCCTTGCTATATCTGGTGTTGTGACAACAACATCCGCATTTTGTGCTCTGTGGCGCAGGAAATGATCCATCAACACTATCGCAAGCATCGCTTCGGCAATAGGCACAGCACGAATACCAACACAAGGGTCGTGACGGCCCTTGGTGATCATCTCAGTTTCTTCACCACTGGTGGTAATGGTTTTACCAGGTATGCTGATACTCGAGGTTGGTTTTAACGCAATACTGACGTTGATATCCTGACCCGACGTAATACCACCTAAGGTGCCCCCTGCATGGTTAGCACTAAAACCTTCTAAACGCAGTTCATCTCTGTGGGTAGAGCCACGCTGTTCAACCACAGCAAAACCATCACCAATTTCGACGGCTTTGACCGCATTAATGCTCATCATGGCATGGGCTATATCCGCATCAATACGATCAAATACAGGTTCGCCCCAGCCCACAGGTACACCGGACGCCACTACATTAATACGGGCACCTACTGAGTCGCCGTCTTTTTTCAGCTGACGCATATACTCATCTAACTGCTCCAGCACATCGACATCAGGGCAGAAAAAGGCGTTTTGTTCTACCTGATCCCAGTCGAGTTTCTGTGCTTTCACAGGGCCAAGTTGCGCCAGATAACCCCGGATTTCGATACCAAACTTCGCTTTTAAATACTGCTTGGCAATAGCACCTGCAGCTACACGCACTGCAGTTTCACGGGCAGAAGAACGGCCGCCCCCACGGTAATCCCGAATACCAAACTTATGCCAATAGGTATAATCGGCATGGCCAGGGCGGAACAGGTCTTTAATGGCTGAGTAGTCTTGTGAACGCTGATCGGTATTTTCAATCAGCAAACCTATAGATGCGCCCGTGCTATAACCTTCAAACACACCGGATAAAATTTTGACGATGTCATCTTCACGTCGGGCTGTGGTGTAACGTGAAGTACCAGGTTTGCGTCTGTCCAATTCATGCTGAATGTGTTCTAAATCGAGCTGTAAGCCGGGCGGCAAACCATCCACTATGCCACCAATGGCCGGGCCATGGCTTTCACCAAAGGTGGTTACTTTAAATAGTTGGCCTATAGAATTACCCGACATCCTTCACCCCTGCATATCTTTGTTTATTTTGGTACTGAGAAATTAAGCTTCTAAACTGTCCTGATGCTTTACTAAATCGGCTTTGCTGATGGCAAATACACCTAAACCACCGCGTTCAAATTCCAGCCATTGCAATGGCAAATCCGGATACAGTTCTTGCAGCGCCACCATGCTGTTGCCAACTTCACAAATCAGCCAGCCGCCGTCGTTTAAGTGCTCTGCCGCTTCAGCCAAAATACGGCGCGTCAGTTCCAGACCGTCATGGCCTGACGCTAAACCTAATTCCGGCTCGTGATGGTATTCATCCGGCAAGTCGGCCATGTCTTCAGCATCGACATAAGGTGGATTGGTGACTATTAAATCGTAGGTCTGGCCTTTAATCGCATTGTAGCCATCAGACAACATAGGAAACACCTGATGCTCCAGTTCATGCTGTTCTATGTTAAATATGGCGACATCCAGCGCATCTTCACTGATATCCAAAGCATCCACTTCGGCATCAGGAAATTGTTTAGCGCAGGCAATAGCAATACAACCAGAGCCAGTGCATAAATCTAAAATACGTGCTGGTTGCTCTTTAAACCAGGGCGCAAAACCCTGGCTAATCAATTCACCTATAGGAGAACGGGGCACTAACACCCGCTCATCCACATAAAAACTTAAACCACAGAAAAAGGCTTGCTGAGTTAAATAAGCGGCCGGAATACGTTGTTCCACACGCTGCACTAACAGATCACAAAAGATTTTGGCTTCAGAGCTGGTCACTCGCAGCGGCAACAGGTTTTCAGTAATGCGTGCCATATCCAGACTGTGGGCCAGTAATAAGGCCGCTTCATCCCATGGATTGTCGGTGCCGTGGCCAAAATAGATATGGGCTTTATTAAACTGACTGACAGACCAACGTAACCAGTCATGGATAGAATGCAGCTCGCGGATGGCTTCGTCTATAATTTCCGCAGTCAGATGGCTGCTTTGGTGCTCTGTCATTGTGTTTTACTCGTTTGATTGGTTAGACTTCGGGCATGCGAAAAAAAACACCAGTTTTAGCTCTTCTTTCTGAAGAAAAAAAGAACACTTCTTCATCTACCGATCTTCCTGATGAAGAAAAGCAGCTGTTCCGTGACTCGGTGACAGGCGCACGCCCCTTGCAGCAGGACAAGATACCTTTTGCCCGCCAACCCGGCAAGGTCAGAATGGCCGCCACTTTAACAAATAGCAGTCCAGATAGCCATTTGTTTTACTTTTCAGACCAGTACGAAGGTTTTTTAAGTGACGGTTCTACCTTAGCTTTTGTTCAGACGGGGGACGACCCCACTTTAGCCCGGCAATTAAAACGGGGCGAGTTCCGCCCTGCCGTGGTGCTGGATTTACATGGCTTAACCCAACTACAAGCCAAAACAGAACTGGCTGGTTTATTGGCTTATTGTGAACAACAGCATTTTAACTGCGCTTGTGTGGTGCATGGCAAAGGTTTAGGTATTCTGGCCAAAAGAGTCCCCAACTGGCTGGTACAGCATCCAAATGTGAGGGCTTTTCATACGGCCCCAACAGAATGGGGCCGGGATGGTGCTTTGCTGGTGTTACTCAGGACACCGACTTGATCAGATGGATCATGCCTGGACAGGCATATTCCAATAACATGCCCCTGTGCTGATGGTAGTCAATACAAGCCACACCTGCAGTGTCAAAAATAGGTGTCTGACCACTGCGGGTAAAAGCTTCGACTAAAAAGCTGACCAGCGGCATATGAGACACCAACAAAATTTTGGCCTGCGGATTTTCGGCATACAAGATGTCAAGAAAATCGACCACGAACTGAGCATTGCCTTCAGGGACCAGATCTGTATTGAGTTCAACAGCTTGGCCTACCAACCCTTTTTGCACTAAAACTGCGGCGGTTTGCACAGTCCTGCGATAAGGGCTGGAGAAAATCCGGTCAAATGCACTATAGTGGTGATGCAGCCACTGGGCCATTTCACTGACTTCGGCCTGACCTGCTGCTGTTAATTGTCGTTCACTGTCGCTCAAGTACTGCGGTTCAGCTTCACCGTGCCGCATAATAACCAAATTAACCATTGTTGCTACCAGTTACAACTTCGCGACGCTCGCGAAAAGAGTGCGCTATGATAATGAAAGTTAATGCCGACAGTAACTGCTAATAAAGCATAAAATTGCGTTACTATATTCCTAATCGCTATGAAGAACCCTTGCCTTCCATATTTTCAGGGTTCCCGTCACGAGGCATAAATTGAAAAAAAACCAGTTAATGCAAAGCCCTAACGATAAGCGTCAGTATTTAGCCCTGACTCTATCCAACGATCTGCCGGTGCTCTTAGTGCATCAACAAGACGCAGAAAAAAGTGCTGCGGCTCTGACTGTCAATGTCGGACATTTTGACGATCCGGCCGAACGGCAGGGTTTGGCGCACTTTTTGGAGCATATGCTGTTTTTAGGCACTGAAAAATATCCGGACGCCGGTGAGTACCAACACTTTATCAATCACCATGGTGGCAGCCACAATGCCTGGACTGGCACTGAACACAGCAGCTTTTTCTTTGATATAGACACAGACTACTTTGAGCAGGCTTTGGACAGGTTTGCCGATATGTTTTGCGCGCCTTTGTTTCACGCTGATTACATAGAAAAAGAACGTCAGGCCATTGAAGCTGAGTTTTCACTCAAACTCAAAGACGACAGCAGACGTATTTATCAGGTTCATAAAGAAACTGTGAATCCAGCCCACCCTTTTGCCAAGTTTTCAGTGGGTAATTTACTGACCTTATGTGATACACCAGAACAAAGCCTGCAACAGGCAGTGCAGCAGTTTTTTAAAAGTCAGTACGGCACCCGCCGTATGACCTTGTGTCTGGTCTCGCCTTTGCCCTTGCAACAACTGGAACAGCTGGTTCATCAGTATTTTGATGCCTTACCCAATGAGGTTTGTGCCAAAGCCCCGCTGTCTCAGCCTTTGTATCTGGCTGAACATCAGGCCCTGCAACTGGATATAGCACCTCACAAATTCAGTCAGCGGCTGGTGGCCAGTTTTGCCTTGCCGGATATCCAGCCCTGGTACAAATACAAGCTGATTTCCTTTTTGGCGCATTTGTTAGGTGACGAAGGTCCCGGCTCTTTACTGGCATTTATCAAAGACAATGGCTGGGTCAATCAGCTCAGTGCAGGCGGAGGCATAGACGGCAGCAACTATAAAGATTTCACTTTGTCCTTTGAGCTGACAGAACAAGGTGTATTTGCCAAAGAACAGATTATTGAAGCTTTGTTTGGTCAGTTGCAATTACTGCGTCAGTCGCCCTTCCCGGAGCATCTGTTTCTGGAACGTCAGCGTTTAGTGCAGTGGAGCTACTTATATCAGGAGCCCAGCACCGCCTTGCAAGGAGCCTGTGATTTATCCGTCAATATGCAGCATTATCCGGTGGATGACTATGTCTACGGCGATTACCGTATGGACTTACCGCCACAACAGCTTTACCGCGAACTGCTGGGGCATTTCAGACCAGACAATATGAGGGTGATGTTTATTGCCCCGGATATCAAAGCCAACCGGGAAGCGCGCTGGTATCAGACGCCTTATAGTGTGCAACCTCTGCAGCAAAGCCAGCTAAGCCACTATGTACAGGCTAAAGTGCCGGCAAGCAGCCATCTGCCACAAAGTAACCCTTATCTGGTAACAGAGCTGAACTTATTGGCTGATACCGATCATATGACCAAGCCGGTGTTAGTAACGAAGGAAAGCGGTTTTAAGTTGTGGTTTAAAGCCGACACTGATTTTAAAACACCCAAAGGTCATATTTTTGTGCAGCTGAATTTACCCAACTGCATTGGTTCTGTAACTCAAATGGCCAGCAGCCGTTTATGGCTGGAGTTGTTTCAGGATCAGATCAACGAAAGCTTTTATGCTGCAACCACTGCAGGTTTGACTTACCATTTACATGTGCAGCATAACGGCATCAGTTTGCACAGCAGCGGCTTAGCAGGGAACCAGATTAAATTGGTGGCGGATCTGTTAGCTCAGATGGCCTTTTGTCAGTTTGATGAGCAGCGGTTTCTTGAGATCAAACGCCAGTTAATACGACACTGGCAAAACCACAGCAAAAATAAACCTGTCTCGAAGTTATTCAGCCAGTTATCCTCTTTGTTGCAACCTTTGAACCCGGATATAGATCAACTGGCGGTGGCTTTACAACAACAAAGCTTCAGCGCTTTTATGGAGTTTCACCAGCAACTGCTGAAACAAGTTCATCTGGAAGCTTTTATGCTGGGCAACTGGCGTAAAGCGGACGCAGAACAGTTAAGTCAGGCGTTAAAAGCCTGGTTGTCTGAACAGCAGCAAGGTGAAGCTTTACCTCGTCAGCGTTACAACACTCAAGGGATAGGGCCTGTCTGGGTTAAGGTGCCTGTTGAGCACAGCGATCAGGCGTTGGTGATTTATTTACCATCACGACAAAAACGCCCTGTGAACATGGCGCTTTTTATGTTGGCCAATCATTTACTGTCCCCCGAATACTTCCATGTGCTGCGTACAGAACAGCAATTGGGTTATCTGGTCGGGACAGGTTATGTGCCAATGAACCTGTTACCTGGTATAGCTTTTTATATTCAAAGCCCTACGGCTTCATGCGCTGATTTATACCAGGCTACTTTGGCCTTTTATAAAAACTTTTTGTCAGAGCTTGAAGAGCTGGATGAAGAGGAGTTTGTGCAAATGAAACAAGGCCTGGCCACCCAAATAAAAGAACGCGACAGCAGTTTAGGTTCCAGAGCAAAACGGCTGTGGCTGGCGATTGGACAAGGAGATCATCAGTTTGATTTAAATGAGCAGATTGAACGGGCGCTGGAGCAACTCAGTCTGACCGGTTTTATCGCGTTTTTTTACCAGTTATTAGCAGCAGATTACGATGCCATTTTCCTCGCTACAGGAGATAAACCGGATCACAGTCATTTAACGGAGCAAAACCCGTTCAACTTAGTAGAGAAATTACCTTTATTGTCGGAATGGCTTTGACAGTGCGGACAACATTAGTTAACGTGAATTGATATTCATTAAAAAAGTCTGACTGTGCGCCTTACTCCTGTTTTATTGCTGCCATTAAGCCTTGTTATGACTGCACCTTTGCCTGTATTTGCCTCAGGTTGGGAGCAGTTTCAACCTTATGTGCTGACAGTTATCAGTGCCCTTTCTGTTGTTGCATTAACGCTGGCTCACCTGAGCATAGTGCGGATGCGGCGTTACCAGTCCAAACTGGAACAAAGCGAAGAACGTTTACGCTTGTCTTTATGGGGCAGCGGTGATGAGTTATGGGACTGGGATATGCAGGAAGGACAGTTGTATCGCTCCAGCTCCTGGCACCAACCTTTGGAAAAACCGGGCGACAGTCAGCAGTTTCCACCCAACCGCTCAGAGATCCATCCACAGGATGTAGAAAGAGTCACCAATTCACTGCAACAACATATGCATGGCATGACCCCCATTTTTGAAGCCAGCTACCGCATTAAAGCGGCCAACGGCCAATGGGTTTGGGTACTGGACCGTGGCAAAGTGGTGCAATTGAATGAACAAGGTCAGGCGATACGGATGACCGGTACTTTAAAAAATATCCAGCAGCTCAAAGAAACCGAAGAGCGCTTAAGTCTGTTTGCGCGTTGTCTGGATAATATCTCAGACGCTGTGATGGTGTGTGACACTAATTTTGCATTATTGGAAGTCAACCCTGCTTTTGTCAGCATGACAGGCAAAAGCCGTGAATCTGTGTTGCATAGCGTATTTGAACTGTGTCTCTACCCTGCCCGGTTTTTACATGAAATCCGTCAGGCGTTGTTAGAGCAAGGCTATTGGGCCGGTGAAATTGAAGATAAACGCTATAACGGCGAGTTATTTCAGGCTGAGCTGAGTTTTGATGTGATTAAAGATGAACAGGGCCAGGTGCAGCAATTTGTTGGTGTGGTGTCTGATATCAGTGAGCGAAAAAAACGCGAAGCCGAACTGAATCGTTTAGCGGACACAGACACCTTAACAGGCTTACCCAACAGAGCACGTTTCTCCAGCCACTTAACTCAGCTGGTACGTGAACAGGTAGAGCATGCGCTTTTGGTATTCGATTTAGACAACTTCAAGAAAATTAACGACTCTCTCGGCCATGAACTCGGCGATACCTTGTTGTGCAAACTGTCTGAACGTTTAAGCCATTTTACCCGTTTTAAAGCCAAGCTATACCGCTTAGGTGGTGATGAGTTTGCAGTTCTGCTGGAGAACACCAATGATATTCACAGCATTACCAGTCTGGCCAAGGATTTATTAAAACAAATTAACCTGCCCTTTTTTATCGAACAGCACGAACTGGCGATCACCAGCAGTATTGGCATAGTCTTGTATCCGGAAGATGGCCACGACCCTCAGGCACTGCTGAGAAATGCGGATACCGCCATGTATCATGCCAAACACGAAGGTGCCAACCGTTACCTGTTTTTTAATGACTCGATGAACAAACTGGCAGTCAAACGTTTACAGGTGGAAAACCTGATCCGGCACGGCTTAAAAGAAGATTATTTCACAGTGTTTTATCAGCCAAAGATGGACATAGTCACAGGTCAACTGGTGGGTATGGAAGCTTTGGTACGTTTTATTACCCCAAAAAAAGGCTTAATCAGCCCGGCCTCTTTTATTCCGGTGGCAGAAGAAACAGGCCAAATTCTTGAAATTGGTGAAGTGGTTCTGCAAAAAACCTGCGAAGACGTCAAACGCTGGATAGATATGGGTTTGTTTCATGGCCGTGTTGCGGTCAATTTATCAGCCAAGCAGTTTATGCTGCCGTTTTTATGTGAGCAGATAGACGATATTCTGCAACGCTCAGAACTGCCCTCTTATCATCTGGAACTGGAAATCACCGAAGGCACTGTTATGCAGTCGCCCACTCTGGCGATAGATACCATGAAAAAACTGCGCGCCCGTGGTATTCATCTGGCAATGGATGACTTTGGCACAGGTTATTCGTCCCTGGCTTATTTAAAACAATTTCCTCTGAATACCCTAAAAATAGATAAAGCCTTTATCGACGATATGAACACGGCCCGTGGCCGCAATATGGTGGACACTATAGTCACCATAGCGCACAACCTGAACCTGACGGTAGTAGCCGAAGGGGTAGAGCAAGCTGAGCAGTTACAACAGCTGAAGCAGCTGCGCTGTGAGATTATTCAGGGGTATTTCTATAGCAAGCCGTTGTCAGCCCAGGATTTTGGTTTGTTCTTAAAACAACAGAAACAGCAAAAGCCTAAACTGACTGCAGTGACTGGTTAAAAGCAAAAAGAAAACAAAAAGGGGTCAGGTCTTGAATTGTGCATCAAGATGCACAATTCAAGACCTGACCCCAATATTAATCTGCGTCGTTGTCTACAAAGGAGAAGTCTTCCCCACCATCTGCAATACGCTTCTTACCGAACACGGTATGGAATTTGCGTTTTTCCTGCAAACGTTGTTTGTACTTTATCCAGACCTTTTCATACTGACTGGCAGCTTCCTGCTCGCCTTTGCAAACAGCGACAAAACGTTGCTCTTCTTCATTGACTGGCTGGCGTGAGCCTGCTTCCAGTTCCTGCATGGCGTTGCCATGTTTTTCCAGCAGATTACCCTCTGCCAGAGTAAAGCGCCCGGACCTGGTGAATCCCTTAGGGAAATTCTGGTCATCGAAAAAGCGACGGTTAGCGACAAAACTTTGCTGCATCACTTTTTTCCTCTAATTTTGTTGTCTCTACAGCTATCCGAATCAAACTGTGCGCAGTATGGTAAACAAAATCAGACTCGTCAAACAAAAATTTTGCTTTGTCAAAAGAAATCATTTTACTTTGTCGCAGAAGCGGCATTTTGCTCAGAAAATAAACGCAACTGGTTGACGAATAACCCTTTTAATCAGGCCAAACTGCAAATTTTGATACCTGAAGCATAGCGCAAAGGCGTGGCTTAAAAGAAATTAGAAAAGTGACCAAAAGCACGGCGTAAGGTGAGTCTTTTATGATTATGAAACAAAGGCAGCACCAGGGGCCCCAAACACAAAGCAGCCAGAGCCCAGCGTTTAGCCGCCATACCGGCACGTAAAGCCGCAATATAAATACTGACACTGCTCAGACAAAAAAGGCTCAGGACAAAAACCACCTTATACTCCTTTTATGCTCCCGATTCAAAAACGGCCGCAGTATACCAGCCTGCTTAACGACTGGCTGATAAAAATGCAGAAAAATACGCCAAAATTTCAGTCAGTCCTGAAAAAAGACAAAAAAACCGGCGCGCATCACAGATACAGCGCCAGTAAATTTCAGCTTAAGACTTCGGACTTGCCGGCAGCAGAGACAAAATAAAAGCGTACTCATCGGCAACTTCAGTCAAACGTGAGAAACGCCCGGATTTGCCGCCATGACCCGCTTCCATAGTGGTGCGGAACAATAAAGGCTGTTGATCCGTTTTGATGGTACGCAGTTTAGCCACCCATTTAGCCGGCTCAAAATACTGCACCTGAGAGTCATGCAAACCTGTAGTCACCAACATAGCAGGATAAGCCTGCTTTTTTAGCTGATCATAAGGAGAATAAGACAACATGTAGTCGTAATAGGCTTTTTGTTTTGGATTGCCCCATTCATCAAACTCATTGGTGGTCAGCGGAATAGACTCATCCAGCATAGTAGTGACCACATCTACAAAAGGCACATGAGCGACCAGACCACGGTATTTCTGTGGAGCCATATTGGCTATAGCGCCCATTAATAAACCACCTGCACTGCCCCCCATAGCAAATACTTTATCTTTAGCTGCATATTTTTCAGTCACCAGATAATCCGTCACATCGATAAAGTCAGTAAAGGTATTAACCTTTTTCAATAATTTGCCGTTTTCATACCAGGCACGGCCCATTTCCTGGCCACCCCGGATATGCGCTATAGCGTAGACAAAACCCCGGTCAACCAAAGAGATCACCGGGCTGCGAAAGGATGGTGAACTGGAAATACCGTAAGAGCCATAAGCGTATTGATACAAAGGTGCTGTGCCATCTTTTTTCAGGCCCTTTTTATACAACAGACTCACCGGAATTTTAGTGCCATCCTGAGCGGTAGCCCAGACTCGTTCTGTCTGATAATTGTTTTTATCAAAACCACCTAATACTTCCTGCTCTTTCAACAAACGTTTTTCGCCTGTTTTCATATGCATTTCGTACACAGACGATGGAGTGGTTAAGGAGGTATAACGGTAACGAAGCCACTGACTATTTTGTTCCGGATTGTTATCTGTTTTTGCCACATAAGCGGCTTCATCCGATTCGACATACCGGGCTTTGCTTAAATCAGACCATGGCATCAAACGCACTCTGTCCAGGCCATTGCTACGCTCGTTAATCACCAGATAGTCGGTAAATAACTGGAATGAATCAATAAATACGTCAGGGTTATGGGCCAGCAACGGCTGCCAGCGGCTACGATCCCCTATCTGGTCATCCGTCACTGTCATCAGACGGTAGTTAGGAGCATCCCAGTCCGTCTTGATCACCCAACGATTATCCAGATGCTCAACTTCGTATTTAAAATCGCGTTGACGTGGTGCTATGGAGGTAAATTTGCCTGACGTATCATCACTTTTCAGCACCAGCATCTCGTTCGATACTGTGCTTTCCAGCCAAATGACTACATACTGATCATCTGCACTGTTGCCAACGCCCATATAAAAACTGCTGTCTTTTTCTTCATACAGCAATTCATCTTTCGCCACAGCCTGACCCAGGGTATGACGACGCACTTTAGTGCCTAATAAGGTTTGAGGATCTTTTTCAATATAAAACAACTGACTGTTATCAGCAGACCAGGCCAAAGAGGCTTCAGCACCAGTTATAACAGTGGGTAAGTCTTTGCCTGTGCGTAAATCCCGTACCTTGAGGTTGTAATTACGACGGCCTGTCGTGTCTTCTGCATATGCCAGTAACTGTTGGTCAGGGCTGACCTGATAGTTGCCTATCTTGTAAAAATCTTTGCCTTGAGCCATGAGGTTTAGATCCAGCATCACTTGCTCAGCGCCACCTGCTTTGGCTGTACGGGCATAAATAGGATACTCTTTGCCTTGCTCAAAGCGGGTGTAATAGGAATAGTCCCCTTTGATGGCTGGGACTGTGCTGTCATCCTGTTTCACACGGCCAATAATTTCATCCGCCAGGGTTTTATTCAGTGTTTTGTAGTGATCGGCATACTGCTGGTAATACTGGTTTTCGGCGTTCAGGTAAGCTAAGACTTCAGGAGCCTGCCTTTTGTCATCCCTTAACCAATAATAAGGGTCTTGTCTGTCGCCATGTTCTGATTTGACCACATAGGGTTTGGTTGGCGCGACTGGGGCTGTGGACGGCATAGCGGCCATCAGTTGGATACTGGTAAGCATGGCAACTCCATAACCAAGAATACGGAACGGATTGGGCATCATTCTCTCTCTTTTTTGTGCATAGATTTGGTGGTTAAAAACAACAAAACGTTAACACAGCAGCTGTTTTACAGCCAGAACAGCGGCAGATAATGCGACGAATAAGATGTAACAAGACAAAACGACACCAAGACAACAGATAAAATAAATCGAGTAGGAGGCGGGATCGCTCCCGCCGTCCTCTCACACCACCGTACATGCGGTTCCGCATACGGCGGTTCCTGTCTGTATTGAACGTATTCAATACATGAGTCTGTTTCGTGCATCGTGTCGCCGGTTAACGTTTAG
>JAHKAA010000076.1 GCA_018825965.1 Gammaproteobacteria bacterium | reverse complement strand
GGATACTACACATTTGGCGGCGTAACGATGGCAAGGGTAAAAGCCGCGCTCGCTGCGGGAAAGGACGGCAAGGAATGAAACGACTATTACTTATCGCGCTGCTACTTCTGCTGCCGTGCGTGGCGGTGGGGGGCAGCCGCGGCTTCGTGCACTTTACGCCGTGTAGCGACATGGATTATGTGGCGGACGTTTGCCCCGAAACGCTTGATGCCATCATCGACGCGCGGGTGAACGCCCGGCTGACGGAGATCGTGGCCGCGCTCCGCGAGAACGCGAAAGAGACAGCGGAGGTAAGCGTTGTGTGTGTGAAGGGCAACCTGATAACGATGTGCAACGAGCCGATTCTCACGGAAAACGCCGTCGAGTCCGGCAGGATGGCCGACGCGATAGAAAGGGCGATGAAATGAAAATTATCGACGAGTTCAGCTTCACGGTGCCGGGCGTTCCGCAACAGAAGCGCAGCCCCAAGCTCGGAACGCTCAAGGGCAGGGCGGTCGCGTTCAAAGACAAGCGCAACAACCGCAACATGGGCCGCGTCGAGGTCGAGGGCCTGATGAAGGTGAAGGACGCCCGCATGACACGCGAAGAATGGGTGAAATCGCTGAAGGTCGGGAGCGAAGTATATTATCACAGCGGATACAGCGCGAATGGCTTTGCTATTACAAAAATAACAGGAGAAACAAGCCGTAGCTGGCTGGCGGGTTGCGAGTGGAAGCCCGACAAGCACCCCAAGAAAACCGCTGCCGGGCTATATTCCGCCGAGGACGTTGAACGCCTCTTGTGGATGAGGAAAAACGGCTATCTTATCTCACACAGAGTCAGCCGCCTGACCCGCCTTGAAGATTACGACACGCTCAAGGCGATAGAGAAGATACTGGAGGACGGCAAATGATACAATTCACCGTATTCGGGGAGCCGGTCGCAAAGGGAAGGCCGCGCTCGTTCCGCACCAAGGGCGGCTTCACCCGCACCTACACGCCAGAAAAGACGCGCAAGGCCGAGGAAGACCTGAACTGGCAAGCGATTCAGCACCGGCCCGCCGCCCCGTCTGAAGGCGCGCTCTGGATAACCATTGACGTATTCAGGAAGCCACCGGGGATGTCAAAGAAGAAACTCGCGCTCGCCCTTGCCCGACTGTTGCGCCCCATCAAGCGCCCCGACTCGGACAATTATGAAAAGCTGGTTCTCGATGCCCTGGACGGCGCGGGGTTCTTCATCGACGATGCACAGTTCTGCGATGTGCATACCCGGAAATGGTTCGGGCTCCCGGCGCGGATTGAAATCAGCATGGGCGAGATAGACGCGGAAGGGCAACTGATTTAACAAAAAATAACCGGCGGGTAAACGCGAATTTCACCTCTTTTCTATTAATTCCCCACTTCGCCGCCCTCACAGGCGGCTTTTTTCATGCGTGGCTTCGCGCGTGCTGCACGAACAGGGGCAGAGCCTTACTAAACCATTACGGGAAATAAAAAGGCCCTCCACGCAGGAGGGCTTAAGTCAATGAGTTTGTTCGGGGTCTCACCGAACGTCCGTTAAAGTTAAAGCGTATCACGAATTAAATGGTTTGTCAAGGGGCCATAAAAAAGCCGCCTCTTGCGAGGCGGATGCAACATGGAGATATTGCCAAATGAGTTGTGTCGCGGTTAATGTGTTACGGATTTTGCTGGTCTGGCACGGCCCGGACTTCGAGAAGTTTTTCTACTTCCGCCGGGTCTGTAATGTGAAAGTTTCGCAGATCGGTCAGCGAGTCCGATAGGGAAAAATAGGCATCAGAGCAGATTGCCTGGACGAAGGACTTTGTCGCCTCGAATTGCGCACCCGACATGCCGGTGGTCTCCATCAGGGTCATAATGCGGCCCGCAACGGTTTTCATCAGCATTTCGTTCACTGATTGGTCGATGTCGTTGTGGTGCTCAAGGGCTCTTTTATGGAATTCTGTTTTGTCGGTGATTTCAAAAAGTTTCATGTGACACTTCCTTTCATGACATGACAATGAATCTTGATAAAAATGAAACAGCCGGGGAGTGAGAGTCCCCGGCGATTCCGTTGCGCCCGTAGAATAAAGGACAGTTCAG
>JAHKAA010000012.1 GCA_018825965.1 Gammaproteobacteria bacterium | reverse complement strand
CTCTCACATCTTACAAATTAAAGGAGAAAGCTATCGGATCAAAGAAAAGAAACAAGCCGGATTAATGGATAAACCCAAGGAGTAGTGGATCACTTTTAGATTGTTGCTGTGGATCACTTTTAGACTGTTGTTGACAATTATCGACTGGCTTTACCTTAACTGCACTACTTATTTCAGCAGTTACACTGACTGCTTGCGATAAATCTACACCAACCTATCCGGGTTCTGTAAAAGCGACAGACGATAAAACCTCTGTCGTACCTGTAGCAGACAATGCTGTGCCTGTGGCAATTTCTGATGCCAACATCAACAATGATGTAAAAACAGCTTTATTACGTGATGATGATTTAAAAATCCTTGAGATCACTGTGGTGTCCACCAAAGGCGATGTTCGTCTGACGGGTGAGCTGGACAGCCAAAACCAAATTAATCAGGCGATATTGATCACTGAAGGTGTGGGAGCTGTAAAAGCTGTACATAACGAATTGACAGTAAAGCGTTAATACAACCACCGCCTCTTTGATTGGAGGCGGTGTTATTGTGGAGTAAAGAACAGGATCATCTGTGCAGAACAATCTATTGCACAATCATCCGGCACAAGCGAAAGCCCCACTGAGCAAATTGATCCCCTTCAGAGAGGCCTATGCTGGAAAATATCAACTTCAACTTTACCTGTTAAAAACAGGCGTTTATTTTTTAAACCAGTCCAGAGCGGTCAAAAACAGAGTTCAGTTGAGCTTGCCTTGATCCGTCATTTTCTGCAATTGCTGGCTAAAGCTCAGCAGCAGATCTGCATCACTCTTATAGCTGGTGTAGAAATGGCCTAACATAGCAAGCTTATCTTTCATGTCCCACAACGATTGCATATCTTCACGCTGCACATTGCCAGTGCTTATTTGCGAGTCTTTAAAAAATGTAAAAATGCTGGGTACGCCATCAGTTTTGAACTGAGCATAAGCTGTATCAAATTCCTCAGCAGTGAATTGACCTGCTTTGGTGGCAAACAAGCTGACAAAAATATCGCATTCTCTGATTGCCTTATTGTAATCGTCCTGCTTGCGGGTATTGGATACAGAGTCAAGAAAGTTTTCCCAGCGAACAATTTCCAGATAGTAGCCAGTCACCCGATAACGGTCGTTTTCACGGCGAAAATGCAATTCGAATGCATCACGATCTGATAATAATTCTTCAGAAGAGGCGAGGAAAATCTTTATTGTGCGTGTTGCAGGCTCTTTGCTTGCCCAGTCTGGCAGCGTAGCCGCTGTAAACCCGCCTACTCCGTCCAGCAGCAACTGGACTTTGACCTTTTCAAAACTACAGTCGCAATCAACCTCAAACACTTTTTTTTCTACTCGTCGCAGCAGATTTCGCTCTTCAAACATAAAGGGTTGTAGCGCTGTTTTGCATACAGAGCAAATGCATGGGATCAACTTCACCACTTTTTCATGCAAACCCGGAAAACCCTGATTGATGGCCTCAATTTCATTGGCCAGCACATTAAGCAATACTTTGCGCTCTGGGCCACGGGCACGTAATTCGATCACGCTACCTGCGGGTAACAGCTCTGCTATGGCCTGACTGCTGTTGTGACGAAACAGCACACTGGTAAGGCAGGCATCATTGAGAGCATCGGTATTACCAGTTAGCCGGTGTTGCCGCACCATCAGACGGCTGATAATACCTTTTGGCATAAATGCATAACGAAAACGTATAACCATATCGCCACTTTGCTCCCAGCCCACCAAGGCTGGCGGCTTATTTGGTGGCAGTAGTTGTGGCGCAAACCATGCTAGCGGCTCACTATGAGGCAGTAGGTAGCAGAGCTCAAAACGCTGCATCAGCGCCAGTAGTTCAGGGTGCATATCAGCATAGAGGTCATCTTGCCATAGCCTGCTGCAATCGGTGCGGTCAAAACGGCCATGGCGCTTTTTTACGTTTTCATCATCCAGCACACGGTACACAGCTTGAGTAGCCCAGGTATTTTGTAAAATAACGGTACGGGCCAGTAGCGGATCATCCTGAAAGTGCAAAAACACGCCCAGATCATGAAAGTAGCGCGACAAATGTAGTGCTTTAGTACGGTCAAAAGGTAAATATTGGCCATAAATAGCAAAGTAGTCCTGCTGACTGATGTATGCAGAGTGCTGCGCCCGCAATTCTATCTCGGCCCGCACTTTAAGCCATCTGGCTGGTAACTGTTCGCCAATATGTGGCAAGTTGGCGGCGTAACGTGCAATCTCTTTACGCACTATGTCAGCAGCGTCCGGGTATTCAAGATTTCCTTTAAAACAATCTTTAACCAAAGCGTAACGTGCCTGAATGCCATCCATACCTATGGCCTTACTACGGCCGGATTTTTCATTCTGAAAAATAAGGGCGGGGCTGTTATCGCCAAATGTTTCAATTAAATCGAGCCAGTCTTTAAAACCAGCGTCAGACACAGATTTATGGTCTTTGCGTGTATCGTCCAGCAATAAATACAAGGAGCGGCGTGTCAGAAAAAACTGATGGGTGGCATGGTAAATCTCCTGACCACCAAAGTCCCATACATTCAGGCGGAAAGTTCGGCCATTGGGCAGCTCAAAGTCATGACGATAGATATCAATGCCTTTGGTGCTTTCCTGTTCAGCAGGCAAAGGCTCATCCGTTTTATATAAACGGCGCAACAAGCTGGTTTTTCCTGCCCCTCCTTCGCCCAGGATCAGCATTTTTGCTTCATACAGATAATCCACCTCACCTGCTTCACGCTCATCGAAATAACTAAGAATGGCCTCGTTGCCTTGAGCCACGATTTCAAGTGGTGGGATAGTCAATGGGCAATTTTCCACTCTTATACCATTACCACTCCAACCCTGAACAAGCACCTGCCTGCCACGCTCAATAATACTGCGTAAAGGCGACAGATCGCTCACTTGGGTAGAGTCAAGAAGAAGATATTGTAATTCGGTTAGTTTGGATAAGGATGAGATATCAGTTACGTTAGTCGAAGTAAGATCAAGATATTGCAATGCTTGTAAGTTTGCCAACGGCGACAAGTCTTCTATTTGGGTTGTTCTAAGAGAAACCATATACAACATTCTCAAGCTGGATAAAGGCGAAAGATCGCTGACCGAGGTTGAGTTAAGTCCAAGATATTCCAGCGTGCTTAAACCGGACAAAGGAGACAGATCATCCACTTTAGTCGAACTGAGACCAAGATGCCGCAATGCGCTTAAGCCTGACAAAAGTGAAAGGTCGCTCACTTGAGTCGCTTTAAGATCAAGATGTTGTAATGTGCTCAAATCGGATAAAAAAGAGAGATTGTTCACTTGGTTCGATTCAAGGTTGAGAGTTTTCAAAGCGCCCAAGTTGGCTAAAGGCGAGAAATCTCTCACTTGGGTCGATTTAAGATTAAGATATTGCAATAAGCTTAAGCCGGACAAAGGCGAGAGATCGCTCACTTGAGTCGAATTAAGATCGAGGTCTTGCAATGAGCTTAAATCGGATAAAAAGGAGAGATTGCTCACGTTGCTCGATTCAAGGTTAAGAACTTTCAATTCGTTCAAGCAGCCCAAAGGCGAGTAGTCTGTCGCTTGGGCTGATTTAAGACCAAGATGTTGCAATTCGTATAAGCCGGACAAAGGTGAAAGATCGGTAATATATTCGGAATTGCACTGCAATAACTCTAATCTATGCATTCCGGCCAAACTATTGAGACTACTTAGAGGACAATCCAACGCATGTAATTCGCGTAATTGTTTTAAACCTGCCAGTGGCATCAGATTTTCAACCGAAGTCCCATTTATCGACACAATTTGCAATAACGGCAAATTCTCCAGTAAACCTATATCCTGCAGCGCTTCGTTAGATCTGCCCTTGTTATGTGACGGCATTCGGTACAAACCGCTAAGCTTCCCTTCCGGCCTATCACTGCTCAAATACAGCTGTTCCAGCCAAACCAGTTCTGCCAATTCCCTAGGCAACTCCGTTAAACCGCAGCAGCCTAAATCAAGGGTAGTGGCTTTACTCTGTTTGTTTTCCGCAATTAACTTTAGGGCAAGCTTAGACATTTTTTTCCTTTTTTTGGCTTAGTAACTGGTGCATTGGGCTACTATTTGGTCGTGGCAAAAGACATAAGGTTGCAAGTATTCGTATGCACAGCTCTCTTAACTTCATCGGTATTAAACTGGTACGGCCAATCACACGGCATCACCTGCTCCAATCAGCTCCACTTTTTGCAAACTACAGCCGATGTACCTCTTTTTCAACAGGTTTTTCTGAAATATCTAGAATTAGGCTCGGCAATATCTGTACAACCCATACAGGAGCCGTTCTGACTTTTTTGTGACAGATTAACTGCACTATTAGCCTTAGATGCTAAACGCATTAATGCATCAAAAAAGGAACGGCCAGGAACTAAGGACAAGTTTGCAACTGATACCAGACAGCTACTATTTTAGATACTGTAGCTGCTGGTATTTGAATAAAAAGTCGGTTTATCAATTGACAAGACGCGGCTTGGCTTTTGAACAGGCCCGGTCTGTATCAAAAGTTAAATAACATCACCCCTATGCCCATACTGTTTTGGCGGAAGTTGTAATCCAGCAAGGTTTCGCCGTAGCCGGAAAAGACCTGTAAGTGCCAGCGTAAGCCATCCAGTTTGCTGCTGTCGACCGGATAGGTCAGGTCCAACTGCCAGGAACCACGGCTTAAATGAGAAAAATCATTGCGCCAGACCAACTGAGCTGTTGCATAACCAGGTAACCAATTGGCACTGATTTCATGGCTGCCAATATAGTCAATTAAATCCGGGTTATCGTCATCATCATCGCTTTCCGAAATGCGCTGGTTGTAACGCCAGTTCAGGCCAAACTCCCCTTTATCCACTGCAAAACCTGCATAAACTTTATTCCAGCTGCGTGATAATGGGTCAGCTTGTCCGTTTGACTGGTGGGCTATACCAAATTGCAACATACGTATTTGCCATTCGCCAGGTAAGTCTCCCCACGCATCAGCCACAGGCACTATATACATCAACTCCGGTTGATAGTCGGTGTTACGAAAAGGTGCAGAATCCTGATCATTCCACAGTTGCCACATCGATCTCTGGCTAAAAGCGAACCACAAGTCAGCACCAGGTAACAGCAACTCTGTCATCAGTTTGGCACGTAACGAAACCTGGAGCTTACTTTCCATTTGTTTGTAGTTTTCGTTGTTTGGTGCCTGCCCACGGGTTGGACTTTGTGGCGCTTTGTTAATATTGGATGTGATATGTGCAGGTAAAAAGAAGTTAGGCTGGTAAGTACGAAATACAAAACGATCACGTTTTTCTTCAGGCGTCAGCTCCCAGTACTTCTGCATCACAGTGGCAATTGGAATTTGGCTCGCACTGATTTCAGGCACTAAAGCTGTAGTATGTTCTTTTACTTCAATATCTGTTTCTGCCACAGCTAAAGTTTCAGCATCACTGGTGCCAAAAATACGGTCATAACAGGCCAGACGTTGGTCTTTATCTGTGGTTTCACGACAATGTTTAACATCCTGAGCACAAAGCCCGGCACTGACTGAACTTATCAGCATAATGCCTGTTAGTCTTGATACTTTCTGTAGTTTTTTCACGCTCACTCCCGTAGCCTGATCCTGTCCTGCATAACAAGGGTGAATCCCCCTCTGATGCTTGCCTTCCAACATTCACCATTATAAGCAGCCAATATAAACAAGGACTTAAACACTATAAAAAATTGCACTGACGATCAGTGCTCCTGGTTAGAGCAAAGCTTTAAGTTGAACTAAAGGCAGCGAACACTTCAGCTCCGGTCAGTTCTGTGGTTTTATTGGCCAAACAGTACCAGTCTGGTTTTTGCTCAATAAAAATCTGATGATCGAGCACCACTTTAGTCAGCTGGTCCAATAAACCCACAGGAATAAAATACTGACCATTTTGTTTCAGCCGGTAAAACAAATGAGTGCCACAGTTATTGCAAAAACCCCGCTCTGCCCAGTCTGAAGAATTAAAAGTGGAAATAAAACAAGCTCCATCCAGTTTTACCTCTGTGCCGGCATCCAGAGTAAAAAGCGGCCCGCCACCCCACTTCTGGCAATACTGACAATGGCAAACTCCGGCCAGCAAAGCTACAGCCCCTGCCTGAATTTTTACCTTGCCACATAAACACTGACCATGAACTTCTTGTAATGAAGGTTGAGCTACTGAAGAGGACTCTGACATACACCACCACCCGTTGGATACCATACAGAGGTTCAGCCTACTGGATTTTGTTTTAGCTGTTAAGCAATTGTTGCAACAGGCCGGGTCAGATGCGGTAAATTCACTGCCTGAGTCTGTAAAAGCAGCTGTTGAGTGTTGATCACGACCGAAAAACTGGCGTCAATCCGCGAAAGTTGCCGCACTTTAAACTCTGTATGACCGGTTTTTTTAAACCAGTAAGGTGCCAGTGAACATTGAGCAGAGCCTGTGGCTATATCTTCGTTGATCCCAATGCGGGGGGCGAAATAACGTAAAACATAGCTGTCTGGTGAGCTGAAGGCGGTAACAATCAAAGCGTGTTGTTCTAATTGTTGTATCAAAAAGAAATCGGGTTGAAATTGCCGGACTGCATGCTCGTCGGCAAGCACCAGCACTAAATCGCGGGTCTGAAAATAATCGATGCTCTGACAAGCCAACAAAGCCGGAGGTAATTCAGTTGGTGTTTCAGTGCAAGCAAACCACTGCGGCAACACCATCTGCAACGCAGCAAAACTGGCTGTTACTTCTAATTCACCATACTGGCTTAAAAACTGATAACAGCCCTCACCTTTAAGCTCTCGCACCAAAGCAGCTGCCGCCAAAGTGCCATGACCACATAAGTTGATTTCCTGCGAGCAAGAGAACCAGCGGATCTGGTATTGATAAGGAGCATCAGCAATGGGCACTATAAAAGCTGTCACCACCTGTTCGGCTTCGGATGCAATAGCCTGTAACACAGCAGGATCAGGCCAACAACTTAATAAAGCGCAAGCCGCGGGGTTACCGCTTTTTGGATGGCCGGTAAAGACTTTAAAAAAATACAGCTGCGCTTCCATGCGTTTGCCCCTGTGAGCTTTTACCTTTAGTCTTCTGAGCTTTCGCGGTATTTGATCTGCACAGCTTTAATAAAGTTACGCAGAATTTGATCCTGACACTGACGGAAATGATGATGATCAGCCCGACGGAAAAACGCACTTAATTCGGGTTTACTGATGCGAAAGCCAATATCCGTCATCATTTGCACTATGTCGTCGTCTTTTAAATCCAGCGCAATTTTTAACTTACGGAAAATAATATTGTTATTTAAACGGCTTTCCGGCACTGGTTGTTCACCGTCTTTACGACCCCGTTTTTCGATGATCAGACCATTTAAAAAATTAGCTAAAGTGACATCATCACAGGCCTGAAAAGCTTCATCTTCATCTTTTTTCAGCCAGTCACTGACCTGGGCACGGCTTACCGTTAAGCCAGCATGGCTAAATAAATTCATCATTTGTTGATCGCCAAAATCAAAGGCGTAACGTAAACGGCGTAAAACATCGTTGTTATTCATAAAAAATTCGCAAAGCGCTCCTGTCAAGTTGCTGACATTTTAACAGACACAAAGCCATGCTTGCTGATTTTCTTTCGCGGTTTCAAACAGATGCCATGGTATAGTCCAGTTCATCTTGTTTTGGATTCTGTTTTTTATGACTAAGATCGCTGTTTTTGTCGATGTACAAAACATCTACTACACCACGAAGCAGGCTTATGGCCGCTCTTTTAACTACCGTAAGCTCTGGCAACAATTGCAGCTTCGGGGTGACATCAGTTATGCCTATGCCTATGCCATTGATAAAAAAGACGATCAGCAAATTAAATTTCAGGACGCTTTGCGTCATATTGGCTTTGAAGTAAAACTAAAGCCTTTTATCCAGCGTGCCGACGGCTCAGCCAAAGGCGACTGGGATGTGGGTATTACCATTGATGTTCTGACCTTAGCGGCCGAAGTGGACACTGTTGTCTTGTTATCCGGTGACGGTGATTTTGATTTGCTGTTACAGGCAGTCTACAAACAACATGGGGTTGATACAGTGGTGTACAGCGTGCCTGGGCTAACGGCTCAGTCGCTGCAACAAAGCTGCGCTCTGTGGCGGCCTATTGAAGCCGATTTATTGCTGTAAAGCCCTGTAAAAAGTAGGGCCTTTCGGCTACACTACGCGCCCTTTTAAAGCTGTACCGAATTAAATCAGGACCCGTCATGAGCCAATTCCCTGCCTGCCCACAATGCAACTCTGCCTATACCTACGAAGACAATAGTCTGTTTATTTGCCCTGAATGTGGCCATGAATGGTCGACAACGGCCACTGCTGATGCAGAAGAAGGCGAAAAAGTCATCCGTGATTCAGCAGGTAATCTGTTGCAGGATGGTGACACTGTCACTGTGATCAAAGACTTAAAAGTCAAAGGCTCCTCTTTGGTGGTTAAAATTGGTACTAAGGTGAAAGGCATTCGTTTAGTGGAAGGTGATCACGATATCGACTGCAAAATTGATGGTTTTGGCGCTATGAAGCTAAAGTCTGAGTTTGTTAAAAAGCAGTGATTTGAACAAGGACCGGAACAAACCCGCGCCCTTGCATTGACACAGCGGTAACACAAGACGGGCGGGGGTAAACCCGCGCCCCTGCATTGACACCGCGGTATCACAAGACGGGCGGGGATAAACCCGCGCCCCTACTGGCTTTGCTTACCGTCGTATTTATGGATCTCTAACGCATCCAAATCGATTTCCTGTAAACAGCGTACATTTATAGCTGCGACTTCATTGCCTTCTGGATCCACACCCAGGCCAAAAGGCGCACAACCACAAACAGGGCAAAACTGATGTTTGATTTTATGAGTGTTAAAGGTGTAACTACTTAAGGGCACATCAGTTTTTAACATGGTCAGGCTAGAGCCAGGTACAAAAGCCAACAAATAGCCTTTTCTGCTGCAAATTGAACAGTTACAACTTAAAGCAGAGCTGATATCAGCGTCCACCTGATAAGCCACAGCACCACAATGACAACTACCTTGATACATCATACGAAGCATCCTTTTAAGCCAACAAAATTCAGTTCCTAATCTGGCCTATTTTTGAGCAGCGCGCAACTGCGACACTGTAACCATACGATAACCTTTTGCTTTTAATCCTTTGATGATCAGTGGCAAAGCTTCGCGGGATGCCTCGCGGCTTTTGTACATAAGATGCAGTAAAACAATGGAACCAGGCTGAACATTCTCCAGTACATAACTGGCAATGGCTTGCGGATCCTTTGCTATATCGCTATAACTTTCAGGCTCCAGATCCCACATCACTGTGGTTCTGTTGGTCTGTGCCAGATACCAGGGCAAGATCAGCAGTTTTTTGCCATAAGGTGGCCTGAATAAAATGTCGCCCTGATAACCGGCCTCGCGGATTTGATGATCCGTCCCTTCAATTTCGCGGCTGATGTCCTCCAACGACATCAACAGCATGCGGTTATGAAACCAGCTATGATTGCCAAGCTGATGACCCGCAGCCACTATTTGTTTGGCCTGAGTCATATAACGCTGGGTTTCTGCGCCTGTGACAAAAAAGGTCGCTTTCACCTGATACAACGCTAACAGCTGCAAAATACCGGCACTGTAATGCGGTGTTGGGCCATCATCAAAAGTTAAAGCCACCAGTTTTTGTTTTGTGTCCACCTTATGAACAAGCTCACCAAACAGCTGAAATTGCCTGCTTGATGAGAGCTGCCAAAGGCTGATCAAGCTAACCAAAAGCAGCAGAACCAGTTTCAGCCACAGCTTAGTGTTTAGCATGCTGCTGCTCAGTTGTTGGATCAGTGATTGGTGCTGGGGCATCCGACAGCCTGACTTCAGCAAAAGCTTCCGGCGGGCCAAATAAGAGTTTGAGTTTATTACGCCAGCCATGCAGCCGTGGCCATAACAAGGTGATTTTTCGCCATTCATAAAAGGTAATAGTAATGGGGTTGTTCGACTGAAAATCGTCGGTAATGCCATAACGACAAGCTTCTTCTTCAGGCACAAAAGTACCAAAGAGTCTGTCCCAAATCACCAAAACGCCGGCATAATTCCGGTCTATATACTGCGGGTTACAAGCGTGATGTACTCTATGCCAGGCCGGAGTATTCAGCACCCAGCCCAAAATGCCCCAGTGTTTACCGGATTGAGTATGCACAAAAAACTGAAAAGCTAAGTTAATTGCAACAACGGCCAGCACCAGTTGCACTTCAAACCCCAGCAGCACCAGCGGTAACCAGAATAACCACATACCGGAAATTGGATAAGTTAAGGATTGACGAAAAGCCGTACTGAAATTCATTAAACGTGAGCTGTGATGCGCTACATGAGAGGCCCATAACCAGCGTACTCTGTGCGAGCAGCGGTGAAACCAGTAATACAAAAAATCCTGCGCGATAAAAACTAAAAACAAATTCAGCGCCGAAAATTCAATAGAAAACAACGCAAATTGCGACAACCATAACATCAGTGGCAACAGCACCAGCAAAGCCATAAAATCGCCGGCCTGATGCAAAGCGGCTAAGCCAAAATTAGCTGCTGTATCACGCCACTGGTACAAAGCTTTGCCGCATTTTTCGCTATAAAGCCATTCAAAGGCTATAAAGATAAAAAAAATCGGGCTAAGCAACAATAAAATAAATTCAACTGGGATCACGCCATTACTCCCTGATTCACGGTTTTTAAGCCAATTTTTTGTAAATTAAATCTGCGAAGCATGTATCGCCTATCTGATAACCATTATGCTGGCGCTCAATCAGACTAAAACCACATTTTTCCAAAACACGGCCTGAAGCTATATTGCCTTCTGTCACCACAGCCTGCCACTGTTGTATGCCAAGGGTAGTTCCATAATCCAAAGTCGCTTTTAACGCCACAGTCGCATACCCTTTGCCAAAAAACTCTGGCAAAAACAGATAACCAACTTCAGCAATTACCCTTGTATCTGGCGCCAAATCCAATCCATGAAAACCACAAACACCAACTGCAGTGCCACTTTGCTTTTCCACAACGACTAAACAAAACCAATGCAAATCACCGGCTTGCCATGGCTCTAATCGTTCTTCAAAACGCTGGCGGATTTGTTCGTCAGCTAAAGGGTCTGCCACATACTGCAGTACCTCTTCATGGCGGTGCAGTTCAAGAAATAAAGGCCAGTCGACTTCCGTCAGCAAGCGCAGAGTTAAATGGCCAGCGTCCAGCGGTTTCATAGCTACCCCTTTGTTTTAGTGTCTGGTGTGCTTTGGGACTGAAGATCTGAAGTTGCTTTATCTTGTTGCTGATAATCCCAAAGCCCCTGCTCTTCCAGCACTACTTTGCCAGAGCTGCCAATGACTTGTAACAACCCTGACTCAAACACCAGATAACGGATACGGCCATTATTAAATTTGTAACCTAAAAAGCGGCAAGGCGTCACGCCATCAGCACAAAGGCTGTGCCAGGCAGAACCTTTTAACTCAATGCTGGCACCAGAAATTTTAGAGGTGCCTTTGTACAACACATTTTGACATTGCACTTCGCCTTCAGGACAAAGCTCTTGAATTTCGACTGTGTAATTTGGGGTATCCAGTTGCTGGGCAAAGGTAAAAACAGAGGCCAGAAGCAGCAAAGGCAGGAGAATAAGTTTCATTAGTGAAGTCCTGTAACCAGATTGTATAGAGGCAGAGTTTATCACTCTGCCTCTATAAAGTTACATACTAATACCGCCGTCCACTTCAACAACACGGCCGGTAAAGAAGTCATTTTCAAAAATATACTTCGCAGTATGGGCAATTTCTGTGGCTTCGCCTAAACGACCCACAGGCTTCATGGCCACTAAACGATCACGGGCTTCTGGTTTCATCGCATCTGTCATCGCAGTGCGGATCACACCAGGCGCTATAGCGCCGACACGGATACCGTAACGGCCTAACTCACGCGCCCAGGTCACTGTCATAGCCACTACACCAGCTTTGGAGGCTGCATAGTTGGTTTGACCCATATTGCCTGAACGGGCTACGCTCGACATATTGATAATCACGCCTTTACGGCCTGATTTCACCATCAAAGCAGCAGCTTCACGGCCACATAAAAATACGCCAGTTAAATTCACATCAATGACAGACTGAAACTGTTGATGCGACATTTTGCTGACCAATTCGCCGTCTTTAAATTTCAGCAATAAACCATCACGCAAAATACCAGCGTTGTTGATCAGGCCATCGATAGCACCAAAATCCGCAGCAATAGCGGCAAAGGTAGTCTCAACACTTTCTTCATTGGCCACATTACAAACATAAGTATGAACTGTGACGCCTGTCGCTGATAATTCTTCTTTCGCTGAGGCCAGTTGCTCTGCGTTCATATCCAGCAAAGCCAGATGCGCGCCTTGTGCGGCTACCATACGAGCCATTTCTAAACCCAGGCCCTGAGCTCCGCCTGTCACTACTATTGTTTTGTCTTTTAAATTCATTATCTTTTTACCTGCTAAAACCAGCTGATACCAAAAGTCTTAGTTCTTTTTGGCAAACATCTGAAAAATACCTGAGAAATCTTCTTTGCCATGGCCTTGACGCTGATGCGCCACATAAAGGCTACGGGCCAAAGTACCCATGGGTGTACTGGACTGGCTCGACAATGCAGTTTCTGTGGCAAGCGACAAATCTTTTGCCATTAGATCCACCATAAAACCACCCTGATACGCATTGCTTGAAGGTACATTTGGCATCACATCAGGGCACGGGTTATACAGCTCTAACGTCCAGTTGCGGCCAGAGCTTTTCAGCATAATATCGGATAAAACCTTCGGATCCAGACCATTGTCTATGCCCATTTGCAGCGCTTCACTGGTGCCCACCATGAGAATAGACAACAGCATATTGTTGCAAATTTTCGCCACCTGGCCAGCCCCTACATCGCCGGCATGAAAAAGGTTCTTCCCCATCACAGAGAGCACAGGTTCGGCGCGGTTAAAGTTCTGCTCTGAACCACCTACTATAAAAGTCAGAGTGCCGGCTTTAGCACCACCCACACCGCCAGAGACTGGCGCATCGATAAAGGCGATGCCCTGTTCTGCCAGTTCAGAGCCGACTTTGCGGGCTGTGGTGGCGTCAATAGTAGAACAATCAATGACTAAGGCATCTTTGCCAATCACTGAAGCTATGCCATTTTCGCCTGTGTACACCATAGCCACATGTTTACCGGCAGGCAGCATAGAGATCACAAAATCTGCCCCTGTTGCAGCTTCTGCTGCCGAAGTACAGGCTTTGGCACCTTCTAAAGCTAATTGCTCTAACGCAGTTTCGGACAAATCAAAAGCCTGAACCTGAAAGCCTGCTTTTAGCAAGTTGCTGGCCATTGGGCCGCCCATATTGCCTAAACCAATAAATGCGACCGTTGTTTGAAGAGTAGCGTGCATATTAATGCTCCAATGAACCTAAATGTTGTAATGGATGTAAGTCGGCAGCCCAGGGCGAATGAAACAACTGATTAATCACATCAGCAGGCACGTCAGCTACAGTTTTGTACAGCCAGTTGGGCTTTTGATCTTTATCAATCAATAGCGCCCTAACCCCTTCGGTGAATTCACCCAATTTGCCACACTGCACACTTAAGCCCAGTTCCAGCCGGAACGAATCGGCCAGAATTTTGCTTTGGCCAAGTTCCAACAAGCGATACACAATATGAGCGGTAATAGGACTACCGTACTGCAAAGAGGCTTTGGCTTTGGTCAGCCAGCTGTCTTCGTTTGGCATAGCCTGGATCAGCTCAACGGCCTGCTGCAATGACGTAGCACGACCCACAGCGCTGATAGAGCTCTGGTGCAAGCGAATTTGACTCGACGGCATCTGACTGCGGCACATCTCTTCCATGCCTAATAATAAGTCGGTCAGCTTCTGATGATTCAGCGCTATGGTATTGCCCCATTTCACCTGGGTTAATTTATCCAGCAGCGCAGCTTTTTTATCATGAGTTAAAAAATGATCAGCTAAATCAATGAGTTTAGCGTCGGATGAATTGATGGATGCGCCGGTTAAACCCAAAAACAAGCCACAACCTTCCGGCATGCGGTTTAAAAACCAGCTGCCGCCGACATCAGGGTATAAACCTATGGCCATTTCCGGCATCGCAATACGACTGGTTGCAGTAACAATACGATGCGATGCGCCTGCCATCAGGCCTAAACCACCGCCCATGACAATGCCATTGCCCCACACCAGTACTGGTTTTTCAAAGGTATGAATTAAATAGTCAAGATTGTATTCTTTGGTGAAAAAATCTTCGACATAAGGCTGAAAAGTACCTGGTGCTGCTTTCATCGCCTGATATAAATCGCGGATATCGCCACCGGCGCAAAAGGCTTTATCACCAGCGCCCTGCAGTATCACCATGGCAATGTTGTTGTCGTTTTTCCACTGCTGCATTTGTGGCAACAAGAGTTCAACCATGGGCAAACTCAGGGCATTTAAAGACTTCTCTGAGTTTAAAGTGGCTATGCCAATAATTTTACCGCCCACACTGGCGATTTCTTCAAACAGCACCACATCCTGCTGTAGAGATGGCTCTGTCATAGCTTGCTCTGTCATCGTTTTAGATTCCGTCATAGGGCTTTATCCATTAATCCAGCTGGCTTTACGTTTTTGTAAAAACGCCTGCACCCCTTCCACCTGATCTTTGGTATCAAACAACTTTACAAACAGCTCACGCTCTAATGGCAAGGCCGTTTGCACAGGCGCACTGCGGCCCTTTTGGATCAGTTGTTTACAGGCAGCCACAGCGGGTGGACTTTGCTCTGCCACTTTATCAGCCAGCAGTAAAGCCGCTTCAAGTGCCATTCCTGTGCCTACCACTTCTTCAACTAAACCTATCTGCATAGCTTTGTCGGCGCTAATACGTTCGCCACAAAGGATCATACGTTTAGCCCAGCCTTCGCCGACCAAAATCGCCAGATTCTGAGTGCCACCTGCACAAGGCAATAAACCCACTTTAGCTTCTGGCAAGGCCATTTGTGCCTGAGTTTCAGCAATGCGGATATCACAAGCCAAAGCCACTTCCAGGCCGCCACCCATGGCATAACCATTAATAGCCGCAATGGACACACCACGAAAGGCCGTTAAGGTTTCAAAAGCTTCACCAAAAATAGCCGACATATCAGCGGCTACTGCTTTGTCACCAGAGGCAAACAAATTTAAATCAGCACCGGCAGAAAAGAATTTTTCACCTTCGCCTGTGATCACTAAAGCGTAAATATTTTTGTCCTGCTCCAAAGATTTTACTGCATCACGCAATTGCGTCAGAGTGTCTTTAGTCCAGGTATTGGCAGGAGGATTTGCCATGGTAATTAAAGCGGTATGGCCGCGTTTTTCGAGTTTGAGTTGTGCCATAAAATCTCCGTTTAAACCGGGCTTTTTATCAGCTTTTACCGGTTAGCTTTAATCTTTAAATAACACAAAGCAGGCTACAGACCCGCTTCGTTCTGGGTTATTGCGTTTTATAAGATTTCATTAGCCGCTTCATCTAATAAGCGTCGGCCAATAATCAAACGCATAATTTCATTGGTGCCTTCCAAAATCTGGTGCACCCGCACATCACGGAAATGCCTTTCCAGCGGATATTCTTTGATATAGCCATAACCACCGTGGATTTGCAGCGCCTGATCACAAACCTGAAAACCCACATCTGTGGCAAAACGTTTGGCCATAGCGCAGTAGGCTGTTTTTTCCGGATCGTTTGAATCCAGTTTAAAGGCAGCTAAACGCACTAACTGACGGGCTGCAACCAGTTCTGTTGCCATATCTGCCAGTTTAAATTGCAGAGCCTGAAAAGCGGCCAGTGGTTTACCAAACTGCTGACGTTCCAGCATATAGTTACGGGCTGTGTTTAAGGCTTGTTGGGCAGTACCAATGGAGCAAGTGGCAATATTAATACGGCCACCGTCTAAGCCTTTCATCGCAAAACCAAAACCTTCACCTTCGTTTCCGAGCAGGTAATAAGCCGGAATACGCACATTATCAAAAGTGATTAGGCGGGTTGGCTGAGCATTCCAGCCCATTTTTTCTTCGGCTTTACCATAAATAACGCCTTGAGCGTCGGCTGGTACGATAAAAGCTGAGATGCCTTTAGGACCGGCTTCGCCTGTGCGGGCCATCACCACTAAAACTTCTGTTTCACCAGCACCAGAGATAAACATCTTAGAGCCGTTCAGCACATAATGATCGCCATCTTTTTTCGCGCTGGTACGCAAAGACGCCGCATCTGAACCAGAACCTGGCTCAGTTAAACAATAAGAGGCCAGCTTTTCGCCTGTAACTAAGTCCGGGCACCACTGGGCTTTGGCATCTTCAGTGCCCCAGCTTGCAATCATCCAGGTCGCCATATTATGGATGGTTAACATGGCAGTTGTTGCAGTGCAGCCCATAGACAACTGTTCAAAAATAATGCTGGAGTCTAAACGGGACAAGCCCATACCACCTTGATCTTCAGGCGTGTATAAAGAACAAAAACCTAACTCACCGGCTTTTTGGATCACAGCTTTTGGAAAATGATGATCGCGGTCCCACTGTGCTGCATGTGGTGCAAGCTCCTGGTCAGCGAATTGTTTAGCGACCTCAACAAAGGCCTTTTGATCGTCTGTTAAATTAAAATTCATCACATCACCCTGCAATTAGCGACAGAACAGTGTCTATGCACTTTTTACGTTCCTGCTGATTTGTTGCTATACACGTTTTTACGCGTTTTTGTCTGGCTTGGTTGTTTGCCTAAAGGCTTTTTTCCTCAGGCTTTTTTAAAGAAGCGTTCTGCTGTCACACAGAACGCTTTTACCCTGACGCTACTTAACGCAGGTTGATCGACATATTTGGGCCTGACACCGGAATGGAGTCATCAAACCAACGGGCTGTGATGGTTTTAGTTTCTGTATAAAAACGCACAGCTTGTTTACCATAAGCATGTTGATCGCCGTAGAACGACCCCTTCCAGCCAGTGAAAGAGAAAAATGGCAGAGGCACAGGAATTGGAATATTAATACCCACCTGACCTACTTCAATTTCATGCTGATATTTACGTGCAGCTGCACCGCTGGCAGTGAAAATAGAAGTACCGTTGCCGTATGGGCTGTTATTCACTAACGCTATAGCTTCATCCAAAGAAGCTGCATTAACAGTCGCCAGCACAGGGCCAAAAATTTCTTCTTTGTAAATGGTCATATCAGCAGTGACATCACTGAATACAGTAGGACCTACCCAGTTGCCGTTTGGATAACCAGCGACTTTGACATCTGAACCATCCACTAAACAGGTTGCACCTTCTACTTTGCCTTGTTCTATTAACGACAAAATACGGGCTTTGGCCTGAGGACTGATTTGTGGACCGTAAGCCGCTTCCGGGTCTGTGTACACACCTGGACGCACTTTAGCGATAGCAGCTGCGACTTCAGGGATCCACTGCTGCGACTCACCAACAAAAACAGCCACAGAGATGGCCATACAACGCTGACCTGCGGCACCTACTGAAGCACCTACCAACGCATTGATCACTTGTTGTTTATTCGCATCCGGCATTACCACCATATGGTTTTTGGCACCGGCAAAGGCCTGCACACGTTTTAAATGATCAGTGCCAGTTTTGTAGATGTATTGACCCACGTTTACCGAGCCGACAAAAGAAATAGCTTTGATATCCGGGTGACGTAATAACACATCGACTTGTTCTTTATTGCCATGCACGACCTGCAGTACGCCTTTAGGTGCGCCAGCTAAGGCAAAAAGCTCAGCGATTTTATTCACTGTCATTGGATCTTGTTCAGAGGGTTTTAAAATAAAAGTATTACCACAGGCAATAGCCATAGGGAACATCCACAGCGGGATCATAGCCGGGAAGTTAAATGGCGTAATACCAGCGCACACACCTAATGGCTGAATGTAGCTGTAGGTGTCGATGCTGCGCGCGACGTTTTCAACAGTCTCACCCATCATTAACGAAGGAATATTGGCGGCTTGTTCTACCACTTCAATACCACGCCAGACGTCGCCTTTGGCATCTTCCACTGTTTTGCCTAGTTCACGGCAAATAATGTCAGCAATTTCTGCCTGGTGTTCTTTTAATAAATGGGCAAAACGCATCATTAAACGGGCACGTTCTGATACCGGCACTTCTTTCCAGCTTTTAAATGCTTCTTTGGCCGATGCAATAGCAAAAGTCATTTCTTCAGCTGTAGTGCAAGGCACCTGAGCTATGACGTCCTGAGTAGCAGGATCCGTCACAGGAATAAAGCGTTCGGACTTGGACGGGACAAATTCACCGTTGATAAATAACTGAACCTGATGGGCCATTAATGCGTCTCCCTTATTGCTGGTTATGTCTGTTTTAAACACAACCTTTGATTAAGTCTGTTGATTTGAATATATTTTTTTATTAAATTTTTAAAACAAAAGGCGCAGTGTCTACCGCGCCTTTTTCATTTGTTACGGCAGCTCTACCGCTAGAGCCACTGCTTCGCCACCGCCTATACATAAAGTCGCGACACCACGTTTTAAGCCACGGGCTTTTAAGGCGTGAATTAAAGTCACCAGAATACGGGCGCCTGAAGCACCTATAGGATGACCTAAAGCACAAGCGCCACCGTTGACGTTGACTTTATTCACATCCAACTTCAGCTCTTTAATCGCCAGCATAGTCACCATGGCAAAAGCTTCGTTAATCTCCCACAAGTCCACATCTGCCGTTGTCCATCCTAAGCTGGCTAACAGTTTAGTGACGGCGCCAACAGGGGCTACAGTAAACAACTCTGGTTCTTGTGAATGCGTGGCATGACCTACTACATGAGCCAATACGGTTTTGTTTTGTGCTTTCGCTTCGTCGACACGCATCAGGACTAAAGCTGCAGCGCCGTCAGAAATAGAACTGGAGTTGGCTGCAGTGATAGTGCCGTCTTTCGCAAAGGCAGGTCTTAAGGTAGGAATTTTGTCGACTTTAGCGTTGCCAGGTTGTTCGTCTGTGGCAAAAGTCACATCGCCTTTACGCGTCTGGAAAGTCACAGGAGTGATTTCTTCAACAAAAGCGCCAGAGCTTATCGCTTGTTGTGCACGTGTGAGTGACAACACAGCAAATTCATCCATCTGTGTACGGCTAAAATCGTGCTCGTCGGCAGTTTTTTGAGCAAAACAGCCCATGGCTTTGCCATCGTAGGCGTTTTCCAGACCATCCAGCATCATATGATCTTTGACTTCAGCATGACCCATACGCATACCAGCGCGGGCTTTTGGCAGAATATAAGGCGCGTTAGACATCGACTCCATGCCACCAGCAACCACCACATCAGCAGAACCTGCACGTAACAGATCTGCAGCTAACATCACAGACTTTAAACCTGAACCACAGACTTTATTGATAGTGGTAGCACCGGCTGATAAAGGTAAACCCGCTTTTAACGTCGCCTGACGAGCAGGAGCCTGGCCTAAACCTGCAGGTAATACACAACCCATGATCACTTCACTGACCCTGGCACCATCAATAGCCGCTTGTTCTAAAGCAGCTTTAATAGCTTGTGCGCCTAAATCTGTGCTGCTGACGTCAGCTAAGCCGCCTAAAAATCCACCCATTGCCGTTCTTTTGGCTGCCACTATGGCAATTTTTTCGTGCTGCGCCATGTTCATTTCTCCGTCGTTCAGAAGCATGATGAAAAAGTTGGGCCTGAGACTACACCAAATTTACGTTTACGCCAACGTCAACTAGCTAACGCTATGGTTCTATACAGCACTAAAGGTTCAGAAAAATGCACGCTCTGCAGCCCTTCTTTGGCACTTTAACTTTACAACGGAGCAGCGCAACCCGCCTCCAGCCCTTATTGGACGCGAACACAGCTTTACCTTTACGTAAACTTCACTTATAGTTGTCGCCACTTTAGCACAAGGCCAAAATGACGACCCAAATGACTGCCAAAAAGACTGAAACAGACGATAAAACCTACAGCATCAGCGAGCTGGCAAAAGAGTTTGATATCACCACCCGTAGTATTCGTTTCTACGAAGACCAGGGCTTATTAACGCCTTTACGGCAGGGTCAAACCCGTATTTACAGCCGCAGAGACAGGGTACGGCTGAAACTGATTTTACGTGGTAAACGACTGGGCTTTAGCTTGTCAGAAACAGGCCAGTTATTTGAGTTATACGATGCGGATAAAAGCAGTGTGACCCAGCTAAGCACTATGCTGAAACTGATAGAGCACAAAAAAGCTGAACTGCACCAGCAGATGGACGACATCAAAGTGGTGCTGATGGAATTAGTGACAGTAGAAAAACGCTGCCGCGAAACTCTGGATCAGGCCAAACAAGTGAAAGAACCGAATTAATTAAAAACAAAATCAAATCAAAGATTGCAATAACCTGCAGATAGGGATCAAGAGTCATGATTAGCACATACAAAACATTAAATTACGATCTGGGCGAAACAGTCGACATGATCCGTGAACAGGTAAACAGCTTTGCCCGTGACGAGATTGCACCACGTGCAGCACAAATCGACCATGACAACGAATTCCCAAATGACTTATGGCGTAAATTTGGCGACCTGGGTTTATTAGGTATTACGGTCGATGAAAAATACGGTGGTTCAGGCATGGGTTATCTGGAGCACATAGTGGCGATGGAAGAAATCAGCCGCGCTTCTGCTTCTGTGGCTTTGTCCTACGGCGCGCATTCGAATTTATGTGTGAATCAGATCGCCCGTAACGGCAATGAAGCGCAAAAACAAAAGTACCTGCCAAAGTTATGTTCCGGTGAACATATTGGCGCTCTGGCGATGTCTGAGCCCAACGCTGGTTCAGATGTGGTGTCGATGAAATTACGCGCCGATAAACAAGGTGACCGTTATATTTTAAACGGCAACAAAATGTGGATCACCAACGGCCCTGACGCTCACACTTATGTCATTTACGCCAAAACCGACATCAATGCCGGTTCTAAAGGCATGACAGCTTTTATTGTTGAACGTGGTTTTAAAGGGTTCAGCCAGGCGCAGAAACTCGACAAACTGGGGATGCGTGGATCAAACACTTGTGAGCTGGTGTTTGAAGACTGTGAAGTACCGGAAGAAAACGTATTAGGCACCATAGGCACGGGCGCCCGTGTACTGATGTCAGGTCTGGACTATGAACGTGTGGTGTTATCCGGCGGTCCGCTTGGCATTATGCAAGCTTGTATGGATGTAGTAGTGCCTTATATCCACGACCGGAAACAGTTTGGTCAGTCTATTGGTGAATTCCAACTGGTCCAGGGCAAAGTCGCGGATATGTACACCAAAATGAATGCAGCCCGCGCTTATGTCTATACAGTCGCCAAAGCCTGTGACCGCGGTGAAACCACCCGTAAAGATGCTGCTGGCGCTATTTTATACAGCGCAGAGCTGGCCACCCAGATGGCACTGGATGCAATCCAGCTGTTAGGTGGCAATGGTTATATCAATGAATACCCTACAGGACGTTTGTTACGTGATGCCAAGCTGTACGAAATAGGTGCTGGCACCTCAGAAATTCGCCGCATGTTAATAGGCCGCGAGTTATTTAACGAATCGAACTAAGCGGAATCCTGACAGGCTTAACCGAACGTTGGAGAAAAGCCGGACTAAATAAGCAGACCGTAGAGCGCCATGGATGGCAGCGACACGAGCCCCCTAGGGAAGGGTTCACGGGCGTGTCAGCGTTTTAGTCCGGCTTTTCTTAATCCATACACCAACGGAGCCTCAACCCTACTGAATATCGATAGCCAAAGGTGGTGAACGTGGCCAGACTGAATAGCAAAATTAATCCGCGCATTGACGAATTTATCCAGAACGCTCAGGCGATGCAGCTGCTGGTGGATGATTTAGAGCAAAAAGTACAACAGATTAAATTAGGCGGCGGCGAAGCGTTGATTGCCCGCCATACTTCGCGCGGCAAACTCTTTGTCCGTGATCGTATTCAGAAACTGCTGGACCCGGGTTCACCTTTTTTGGAAGTAGGCCAGTTTGCCGGCTGGCAATGTTATGACGACTATGTACCAGCTGCTGGTGTGGTTGCAGGTATAGGCCGGGTCAATGGCGTCGAATGCATGATAGTGGCGAACGATGCCACAGTGAAAGGCGGTACTTATTACCCGCTGACCGTTAAAAAACACTTACGTGCCCAGGAAATTGCCGAAACCTGCATGTTGCCTTGTATTTATCTGGTCGACTCAGGTGGCGCTAACCTGCCCCGTCAGGACGATGTATTCCCCGACAAACTGCACTTTGGCCGTATCTTCTTTAATCAGGCCCGTATGTCTGCCAAAGGCATTCCACAAATTGCGGTGGTGATGGGACTTTGTACTGCGGGTGGTGCTTATGTACCAGCTATGGCCGATGAAAGTATTATTGTTAAAGATCAGGGCACTATCTTTTTAGCTGGCCCGCCTTTGGTCAAAGCCGCTACAGGCGAAGAAGTCACGGCAGAAGAGTTAGGTGGCGCTGATGTGCACTGCAAAATCTCTGGTGTGGCCGATCACTATGCACTCAATGACGAACATGCGTTGCAACTGGCACGTAATGCCGTCAGCCGCCTGAATCATCAAAAACCAGTGCAAGGGGATGTGCGCCCTGTCGAAGCACCACTTTATGATGCCAGTGAGTTATACGGCATTGTCGGCACCGATCTGAAAAAACCTTTTGATGTACGTGAAGTGATAGCCCGACTTGTGGATGCCTCAGACTTTGATGAATTTAAACAGTTTTATGGCGCTACTTTAGTTTGTGGTTTTGCCCGCATTTTTGGCCAGCCTATTGGCATAGTAGCCAATAACGGCATTCTGTTTTCTGAATCGGCGCAAAAAGGCGCGCACTTTATTGAGCTTTGTGCCCAGCGCAAAATTCCACTTTTATTCCTGCAAAATATCACCGGCTTTATGGTGGGTAAAAAATACGAAGCTGAAGGTATTGCTAAACATGGCGCCAAAATGGTGATGGCCGTGTCTTGTGCCAATGTGCCGAAATTTACTGTGCTCATCGGTGGCTCTTATGGCGCTGGTAACTACGGTATGTGTGGCCGCGCTTACGACCCAACCATGATGTGGATGTGGCCAAACGCCCGTATTTCTGTGATGGGTGGTGAACAGGCCGCTGGTGTTATGGCAACTGTCACTAAAGATGCCTTAGCCCGCAAAGGCGAAACCCTGACAGCTGAAGCTGAACAGGCTATACGTCAGCCTATAGTGGCTCAGTACGAACAACAAGGTCACCCTTATTACGCCAGTGCGCGTTTATGGGATGACGGCATTATAGACCCGGCTCAAACCCGTATGGTGGTGGGCCTTGCACTGAGCGCAGCGCTGAATGCGCCTGTCGCCGAATCCAAATTTGGCGTGTTCCGCATGTAGTGCAAAAGGCACAGGAGTAAAAAATGAAAAACTATAAAACTATTACTACCTCGTTAACTACAGCTGGTGTTGCAGAACTCGTGCTGAACCGCGCCGAAGTGCATAACGCCTTTGACGACAGCATGATTGGCGAATTAATTGATGCTTTAAAAAGCCTTGCCGCTAACCCTGCTGTGCGAGTGCTGCTGCTGAAATCCTCGGGTAAAAACTTCAGCGCAGGTGCAGATCTGAACTGGATGCGCTCTATGGCTGAGAAAAACTACCAGCAGAACTTAGAAGATGCAGGCCAGTTAGCAGAGCTGATGCGACAGTTAGATTGCTTCCCAGCCCCAACCATAGCTTTAGTGCAAGGTTCAGCTTTTGGTGGTGCTTTGGGTTTAGTCTCCTGCTGTGACATAGCCCTTGCCGAACAAGGCGCCAGCTTTTGTTTAAGCGAAGTGAAAATTGGTTTAATACCAGCGGTGATCAGCCCCTACGTGATGCGCGCTATTGGCGAACGTGCCAGCCGCCGTTACTTCTTAACCGCAGAACGTTTTGATGCCGACACAGCCTTAAATTTAGGTTTAGTGCATCAGTTGGTGGAAGCTGGTGGTCTTGCAGATGCCGCAGAACATTTTGTGGGCATTTTGCTGAACAACAGCCCTGCAGCTTTGCGCTGCGCTAAAGAATTGATGGCTGCTGTGAATCATCAGCCTATAAATCAGCAGTTGATAGACAGCACTTCAGCCCGTATTGCCGCAATTCGGGTATCAAATGAAGGTCAGGAAGGTTTAAACGCCTTTTTACAAAAACGTACTCCGGCCTGGATCCGGTCAGAATAAGGAAAAACAGACTGATGTTTCGCAAAATTTTGATCGCCAACCGGGGCGAAATCGCCTGCCGTGTCATAGAAACCGCCCATAAACTTGGCATTCGTTGTGTGGCCGTGTACTCAGACGCTGATGCCAATGCCCGTCATGTGCATATGGCCGATGAAGCCTTTTTATTAGGCCCGGCACCAAGCAAAGAGTCCTATTTACGGGCTGATAAAATTCTGGAAATCGCCAAATTAAGTGGCGCCGAAGCTGTGCACCCTGGTTATGGCTTTTTATCAGAAAACGAAGGTTTTGCAGACGCTTGTGCCAAAGCCGGTGTGGTCTTTATTGGCCCTCCTGTATCCGCCATAGCTGCTATGGGCAGCAAAAGCGCCGCCAAAGAGATTATGACCCAGGCTGGTGTGCCATTAGTACCGGGTTACCATGGTGATAATCAGGACCCCGCCTTTTTACAGCAACAAGCTGATTTAGTGGGTTACCCTCTGCTGTTAAAGGCCGCTTATGGTGGCGGTGGCAAAGGTATGCGTGTGGTTTGGAACAGTGGCGAATTTGCTGAAGCTTTGGCTGGCGCCAAACGTGAAGCCTTAAACGGCTTTGGCAATGACAAAGTGCTGATGGAACGCTACCTGACAAAACCCCGTCATGTTGAAATTCAGGTCTTTGCCGACAGTTTTGGCAATGCAGTCTATTTAGCTGAGCGGGATTGTTCTATTCAGCGCCGTCACCAGAAGGTGATTGAAGAAGCACCAGCACCAAATTTCAGTAGCGAGCAGCGTAAAGCCATGGGCGAAGCTGCGGTGAAAGCGGCTCAGGCTATTGCCTATCAGGGCGCTGGTACTGTTGAATTTTTATTTGATGAAGACGGCTCCTTCTATTTTATGGAAATGAATACCCGTCTGCAGGTCGAACACCCTGTGACAGAAATGATCACAGGTCAGGATCTGGTGAAATGGCAGTTGTTGGTTGCCAGTGGTCAGCCTTTGCCTTTAACTCAGGAGCAAGTCACCATTGATGGCCATGCCATTGAAGTGCGGGTTTATGCGGAAGATCCGGATCATGATTTCCTACCTGCCACAGGTAAACTGACCTATTTACGCCAGCCTGAGCAAAGCCGTTATGTACGGGTGGATACAGGTGTAGTCGAAAACGATGAAGTATCGCCTTTTTACGATCCTATGATTGCCAAACTGATAGTCTGGGATGAAAACCGTGACCGCGCCATAGCCCGTATGTTGCGTGCTTTGGATGATTACCGCATTGCTGGTGTGAAAAACAACCTGAACTTTTTAACCCGTTTAGTGGAGCAAGCTGCTTTTGCCAAAGCCGAGCTGGATACCCATTTTATTGAACGGCATAAAGAATCCTTGTTTGCACCTGGTCAGTCTGAAACCGAACAAGCCAGTTTATTAGCTGCACTTTATTTGTTTTTGAAGGAGCGTTCAAACACGACCAACGACCAAAGCCCATGGGCTTTGTGTTCTGGCTGGCGTTTAAATGAAGTTCCAACTGTGTCTTTCCCACTGATTTATCAGGATGAAACCCGTCTGGTTAGCATCAGCTCTGAAGGCAAAGCACTCAGCTTAACCCAGCAAGCGGTGATCACCCCTGCCACTGCCAGCTTACAAGATGATGAACTGCAGGCTAATTTAAATGGCCACAGAGTCAAAGTGCGGGTCAGTCAGTATCAGGACATAGTCTCGGTTTTTATCAAACATCAGCGTTATGACTTTGTTTACCAGACACAAGTGCAAACTGTGGTCGACGACAGCGCAGCAGCAGGCAGCCTGACGGCACCCATGAACGGCACTATAGTCGCAGTCATGGTCGATAAAGGCGCTGTTGTCAGTGCTGGCCAGACGCTTTTAGTGATGGAAGCGATGAAAATGGAATACAGCATCAAGGCGCCTAAAGATGGTGTGGTCAATCAGCTGTTTTATGCCGCTGGTGATTTAGTCAAAGACGGTGCTCAACTGGTCGATTTTACGGCTGCGGACTACCGCAGCCCCGTTTAAAGGATACGTGCATGTCACTGACATTAAACCCACAACATACAGCAGCTTTACCCAAAGCAGTGCGACTTGTTGAAGTAGGTCCACGCGATGGTCTGCAAAATGAAAAAGCTGTATCGCTGGAGGCCAAAGTTGAGTTGGTCAATCGCTTAGCTGAAACTGGTCTTGTCACCATTGAAACCGGCGCTTTTGTCTCGCCAAAGTGGGTGCCACAAATGGCCGATTCAGCGGCTGTGTTTACACAAATAAGCCGTAAAGCGGGCATTAGCTATGCGGCTTTAACACCCAATCTGCAAGGTTATGAAGCAGCCAAGGCCGCAGGAGCCACTGAAGTGGCGGTATTTGGAGCTGCTTCAGAAGCTTTTACCCAAAAAAATATCAATTGCAGCATAGCTGAAAGCCTGCAGCGTTTTGCCCCAGTGATGGCGCGCGCTAAGCTGGATGGTATTAAAGTGCGGGGTTATGTCTCTTGTGTGGTCGGCTGCCCTTATCAGGGCGACGTTGAACCATCAGAAGTTGCCCGGGTTGCTAAAGCCCTGCTCGATATGGGCTGCTACGAAATTTCTTTAGGCGACACCATAGGCGTTGGCACTCCGTCCAAAGTCAATGCCATGCTCGATGCTGTGCTGGCTGTCGTGCCTGTAGAGCAGTTAGCTGTGCATTTTCACGATACTTATGGCCAGGCGTTAAGTAATATTTACGCAGCGCTGCAACATGGTATTGCTGTAGTGGACAGCTCAGTCGCAGGTTTAGGCGGCTGTCCTTACGCTGCCGGTGCGTCAGGCAATGTTGCCACTGAAGAAGTAGTGTATTTACTAAACGGCCTTGGCATACAGAGCGGTGTTGATTTACAACAGCTGGCTTCAGTCGGCTGGTTTATCAGCGAGCAGTTGGGCAAAGCTCCTAGTTCTAAAGTAGGATTGGCGCTTAAGGCCAAATGCCAGCAGAATTAATGATTGATAGCATCTATTAAGGATACAAAATGGCAGGGTTTAATAAAGTTGTGACCAGCTATGAAGAAGCGCTGGCAGGCCTGACCGATGGCATGACAGTGATAGCCGGTGGTTTTGGTTTATGTGGTATTCCGGAGGGCCTGATTGCTCAAATAAAAAAAATGGGCACCCGTGATTTAACTGTCGTCTCCAATAACTGTGGTGTTGATGGTTTTGGTTTAGGTGTGCTGTTAGAAGACCGCCAGATCAAAAAAATGGTCGCCTCTTATGTTGGCGAAAACGCCTTATTTGAAAAGCAGCTGTTATCAGGTGAACTCGAAGTGGTTCTGACCCCTCAAGGCACGCTAGCTGAAAAAATCCGCGCTGGTGGCGCTGGCATTCCGGCTTTTTACACTGCGACTGGTTACGGTACACCTGTGGCTGATGGCAAAGAAACCCGCGAGATTAATGGCCGTAACTATGTACTGGAAGAATCCATTACCGGTGATTTTGCCATAGTTCGCGCCTGGAAAGCCGACCGTTACGGCAATCTGGTATTCCGCCATACCTCAATGAACTTCAACCCTATGGCTGCGACTGCAGGCAAAATTACTGTGGCTGAAGTGGAAGAAATTGTGGAACCAGGTGAACTGGAGCCAAGCCAAATTCACACACCAGGTATTTATGTACAACGTGTGATCAAAGCCAGCTTTGAGAAACGCATTGAACGTCGTATGGTTCGTCAGGCTTAAGGAGCACAGCAAATGGCATTATCACGTGAACAGGTCGCTATGCGGGTGGCTCAGGAATTACAGGACGGTTATTACGTCAATTTAGGTATTGGTATCCCTACATTAGTGGCGAACTATGTACCTGCAGGTATTGAAGTGATGCTGCAATCGGAAAACGGTTTATTAGGCATGGGCCCCTACCCAACCGAAGCTGAACTGGATGCTGATATGATCAACGCCGGTAAAGAAACAGTCACAGCTATTAAAGGCGCTGCTATTTTCAGCTCAGCCGAAAGCTTTGCCATGATCCGTGGCGGCCATGTGGACTTAACAGTGTTGGGCGCTTTTGAAGTGGATCAAAACGGCAATATCGCCAGCTGGATGATCCCGGGCAAACTGGTCAAAGGCATGGGCGGCGCTATGGATTTAGTGGCTGGCGCACAAAACATTATTGTCACTATGACTCACGCTGACAAATACGGCAGCTCTAAGTTACTGGATAACTGTACTTTGCCTTTGACTGGCGTGAACTGTGTGAAAAAGATTGTGACGGATTTAGCTGTGCTGGAAGTTCGGGACGGCGCTTTCCATCTGCTGGAACGGGCACCTGGTATCAGCGTGGAAGAAATTCAGCAAAAAACTGCGGGTAAGTTAGTTATTTCGGGTGATATTCCGGAAATGCAGTTCTGATTTAAAACTGATGTTAGAGTCGGAGCCCAAGCTCCGGCTCTAACGAAATGCCTTGGCCTGTAAGCCAGCACCAGCATTATCCCTGTTAATATCGCCGCTAATTAAGGCGATTGCATTTTTAGTGCTGACCACTGTCACTTTGTCGATATTACCAATCAGCATCACAAAGGCAGTTTGCTGATTAGCTAACCTGTACCAACCTACTTTGTAATTAGGAAGGTTGATGGCATTTACTGCAACTTCAGGTGTAAACTCACCCAGTTCTTCACAAACGACCACTGAAACTTTACTTTGTGCAGAGTGGATATCATCAATCTTCGTTTTATATAAACCCGCTTTCAGCTCCAGAGCCTTGTCAGTCATTAACAAAGTGTTATCACTGAACTTCAGGCTCAGTAGTAAAAAACACAAAGTACAACAGCTGAAAACCCATAAGGATTGGCGTAACCAAAGGGGTTTAAAATACACCAGAGCCGATAAAACCAAAGCCGGAAGCAGCACACAAACAATAAAAAGCAGCGCATAAAGATGCCAGCCGATCTCAGATAAATACATTTAGTTTACTTTCATCAATGAATTGGCCACATGATAATAGCACAAATCAAACTTTTCCTGGCTCATTTGTTAAACATTGTTAAATATTTAGTATATTTACTAGTCAGGCTGCCGATCCTTGCTGTTCTGCCGACACAGGACAACAGTGGATCTGGGGTTCAAACATAAATTTTTGCCGGTAAGCCTTAGGTGTCAGACTGGTGTAATGCACAAACAACTTACGAAAAGATGAGATATCTTCATAGCCTACCTGTTGCATAATTTCTTCTGCTGTCCATAAGGTGTTTTCCAGCAGGGACTTTGCCCTCTCAATACGTAAACGCTGTAAATAAGCCATAGGCGTTTCGTCCAGATGTTGCTTAAAACGCCGGATCAAAGTACGGGGTGTCATAGCAAAGGTTTCGGCTAATTGCTCCAGACTAACAGGTTCTGCCAGATGAGCCTGTAAGTACTGCTGAATTTCAGCCAACTTAGCGTCTTTATGTTGTGGAGCCAATTGCAGTGACAAATAGGGTAACTGCGAAGTCCGGTTTGGATCCGTCAGCATAATTTTTGCCATTTGCTGAGCAAAAGCTGTGTCCATACAAAGTTCGACAAAACGCAGGCATAAATTCAGGTAAGAGGTGGTCGCGCCGCCAGTTAAGATGCTTTGCTGCTGCACCACCAGTTGTTGCAGATCCAGTTTGACTTGCGGAAACATCTGGCGGAAATAGTCCTTAAAAAACCAGACCGAAGTGGATTGCAACCCGTCTAACAAACCAGTGCCTGCCAAGGCAAAAGTACCATTGCAAAAAGCTCCCAGCCATTTGCCTTGCTGTAACATCAATTGCAATTCGGTTTTGTAAGGCAGCAATTCCTGACTGACACGCAGCAGATCCTTTGAGTTGTAGGCATAAAAACCCGGGATCAACAAAATATCAATCTGACTGAAATCTGCAGCTTCAACCTTAATAATAAAAGGCCCATGCTGTAATTCTGCTTGTGGACCTATTAACTGGGTTTCAAATAGCAGTTGATCACTGTGTTGTATCAGTTGCCAGTATTTATTACAGAAGGTAAAAAAATCGATCACCCCTGTCACACTGCTCATCACTACGTCTTGATTTACCCAAATACCAATGCGTTTCATATTGTCACTTACAGCCTCAATTACGTCATTAGTGACACTTTAGACCTGATTAACCCCAGAGTAAAGTAGCAGCATCAATAACAGGAGGTGGTTATGTTTCAACTCTCAAAACGCACAACGGTGTTGGCTTTGTTGGCTCTGGTCTGGGCTATGGTGGTGGGACTGGCTCTGCAAATCACACCAGATCCTTTGCTGCATCTGGTACAAATTCCACTATTACTGGTGCTGACCTTAGGTTTGGCCAGCGCCAGTCTGGATGATTAGTTTTTTAATCAGGTTTTGCGTTGCAATACAGTCAGTAAACTGGATGTATCCCAACGACCGCCGCCCATCGCCTGAACCACAGAGTAAAACTGGTCGACTAAAGATGTCAGGGGCAAAGTGGCACCGTTGTGACGGGCTTCATTTAAGGTGATGGCTAAATCTTTACGCATCCAGTCAACGGCAAAACCAAAATCGTATTGGCCTTGCAGCATAGTGGAACCCCGGTTTTCCATTTGCCAGGACTGAGCAGCCCCTTTGCTGATCGTGTCCAGAACAGCCTGACCATCTAATCCGGCTTGTTGGGCAAAATGCATAGCCTCAGCCAAACCTTGTACTACGCCGGCAATACAAATTTGATTCACCATTTTGGCCAGTTGACCAGAACCTGCAGGCCCTAATAAACGGGCACTGCGGGCGTATTTCATCAGCGTACTTTCAGCTTTTGCAAACTCAGTTGCTTCCCCGCCCAGCATAATGGTCAGCAGGCCATTCTGAGCACCAGCCTGACCGCCTGATACAGGTGCATCTAAAAAACCTATACCTTTCGCCTGGCAGGCCAACGCCAGTTCACGGGCTAAATCGGCTGAGGCTGTGGTGTGATCAATCAATACAGAACCCGGGGCCATAGAGGCTAAAACACCCTGCCCGCCATAAACGACAGAGCGCACATCATCATCATTGCCTACACATAACATCACCAGATCAGCGCCTGTGGCCGCTTCTGCAGGAGTGGATGCACAGCTACCGCCATACTGCTGCACCCAATCCAGCGCCTTCTGCTTTGTTCTGTTATAGACACAAAGCTGCTCGCCTTTTTGCTGTAAATGCCCGGCCATAGGAAAGCCCATAACACCCAAACCTATAAAGGCTACTTTTTGTTGTGATAAATTTGACATAATTTTGACTTATTTCTGTGACAGACTTGAATGCCATAAAGCTTACTAGAATAAGGGCCTCTGACGCAAAAGCATCAGACGAGTTGCAGAAAAGGACAGTTATGCCAAAGGTTCACCATTTTAAAGTGAAGGACAGTCAGGGCGAAGACGTTGATTTAGCCCAATACAGGGATAAAGTGGTACTGATTGTCAACACAGCCAGTCAGTGTGGTTTTACCCCGCAGTATCAGGAATTGGAAGCCTTATATCAGCAGTACAAGGATCGTGGTTTTGTTGTATTAGCCTTTCCCTGTAATCAATTTGGGGCCCAGGAACCTGGGTCTAATGCAGAAATACAGCAATTTTGTCAGTTGAATTATGGTGTTAGTTTTCCGGTTTTTGGCAAGGTACAGGTGAATGGTCTGGATTCAGACCCTTTGTTTGAATACCTGAAAGATCAGGCCCGTGGTTTAATGAAAACCCGCGCTATTAAATGGAACTTCACCAAGTTTTTAGTCAATCGCGAGGGTGATGTTGTTAAACGTTATGCACCACGCACTAAGCCGTCCAGCCTGCATCAATCGGTTGAAGAAGTGCTGAACAGCTGATGTTTTGATTAAAAACAATATAAACAGCGACTTTTTGCGTTACTCTGAGGTTCGGATCTGCAAGCAAGGAGCCCCAAAATGAAAGTTGCTGTCTTTAGCGCGAAAAAATACGATCAAACAGGTTTTGCTGATTGGGCAGACCCACGCCTTGAGTTCTGCTTTTTTGATGGTCCACTGGATCAACAAAGCGCTAAATTAACCCTGGGTTATGCAGCCGTCTGTGTTTTTGTAAATGACGATCTGTCTGCCCCAGTGCTTACTGAATTAAAAGCTGCGGGTGTGGGCATGATCGCCTTACGCTGCGCTGGTTTTAATAACGTCGATTTAGCCGCAGCCAAAGAGTTGGGGCTGCGGGTTGCAAGAGTACCCGCCTACTCACCTGAAGCAGTCGCAGAACATACGGTTGCAATGATCCTCTGCTTAAACCGCAAATTACATAAAGCCTACAACAGAGTGCGGGATGATAACTTTGCGCTCGATGGCTTATTGGGTTTTAACCTGCATGGCAAAACTGCAGGTCTGGTCGGTACAGGCCGTATAGGTGCGGCCACAGCTAAAATTCTGCTTGGATTTGGTATGAAGCTGCTCTGTTACGACATTCAGGTGAATGATGAACTGGTTAAAGCCGGTGTGCGTTATGTGCCTTTGGAAGAGCTTTGGACAGAGTCAGATGTGATCAGCCTGCATTGTCCGTTAAATCCTCAAACCCAGCATATGATCAACGACAAGAGCCTGGCACTGATGAAAGAAGGTGTCATGCTGATCAACACCAGCAGAGGTGGCTTAATTGATACCAAAGCAGTGATTAAAGCGTTGAAGAGCCGCAAGATTGGTTATTTGGGTCTGGATGTTTATGAGCAGGAAGCCGATCTGTTTTTTCAGGATTTATCCGGACAACTGATAGAGGATGAAGTATTTAAACGCCTGCTCACCTTTCCTAATGTATTGATCACCGGACATCAGGCATTTTTCACACAGGAAGCTTTACAGCAGATTTGTCAGATCACCAGTGATAATCTGCTGGCTTTTCAGGCCAACAGATTAAGTGGCAATGAATTGTGATTAAGGGCGGGTTTGATACCCGCCGCCAAATTATTGTTTTAATTGACGTTCAAAAAACGCAGTCATGGTTTTATGTAAATGGGTTTGCACTGGCTGACCAAACATAGAATGCTTGCTGCCAGGGTAATCCATACTTTCAAATAATTTACCTTGTTGCTGTAATTCTGAATACAACTTTGTGCTGTGGGTAAAAAGCACGTTGTCGTCTGCCATACCATGGTAAATCAGCAGATTGCCCTGATAATCTTTTACATAAGGAAAGACCGAGCTTTGCTCGTAACCGTCTTTATTGCTTGCAGGATGGCCTAAGTAACGTTCAGTGTAATGGCTGTCATACAAAGCCCAATCGGTCACAGGAGCACCAGCTACACCAGCTTTAAAATAATCCCCGGCTTTAAACATCGCCATAATAGCCATGTAACCACCATAGCTATGGCCATAAATGCCAATACGCTTTGCATCTACATAAGGTAAAGTCCGCAGATACTCAACACCGGTTATTTGATCTTCAAGCTCTATATCGGCCAGCTTTTTGTAAATTGGGTCTTCAAAGGCTTTACCGCGATTGTCCGAGCCTCTGTTGTCCAGTTGAAATACCACATAACCATTTTGTGCCAGATACTGGAAATACAGATCCCTGGCACTCCAGCTATTAGTGACACGTTGTGCACCAGGTCCGCCATAAACCCCCACCACTACAGGATATTTTTTACCCTGTTCAAGCTGTTTTGGTTCAAATACACGGTAATGCAAGGTCTGGCCATCTTTTGCTTTTAAGGTGCCAAAACGCGGTTTAACCAACGCATCTTTAAAGGGTGCTAATGGATGAGAACCGCTGACCTCATTGCTTTCCAATACAGTCAGTACTTTGCCTGCCACAGTCTTTAATTCCACTTTGGTGGGCTCTAGTACGCTGGAATAGCTGTCAATAAAAGTCTGGCCTGTTTCTGCCATAACCACTGCATGCGAAAAATCAGCCTGAGTTAAACGCTTCGCTTCGCCGCCTTTAACAGGTACTGAATACAGATGACTTTCGAGCGGTGTATCTTTGCGGCCAGAGAAAAAAATAATGCCTTGTGTTTCGTTGATCGCTTCTATTTTATTCACAACCCAGTCGCCCTGAGTCAACTGACGCACCAAAGTGCCATCCAGTTTATGCAAATACAAATGTTTATACCCATCGCGCTCAGACGCCCAGACAAAATGTTGCTTATCTTTTAAGAAATGCAAATCGTCATTTAAATTCAGCCAGGTTGAGCTTTGTTCTTTTAACAGCACTTTGGTGCTGCCGGATGGCAATTCAACAGCACGCAATTCCAGTTGCTGTTGATCACGGCTTTGCCATTGATAGGTTAACAAAGAGGCTGTGTTACTCCAGTTCACCCGCGCCAGGTAAATATCCTGCTCTTTGCCTAAATCCAGCCACTGCACTTGAGGCTGTTCAATTCCAACCACCCCCAACTTTACCTTCACATTGGCTGTGCCGGTAAAAGGATAACGCTGATTAAAAAGCTTAATTTCGTCAGCATAAATTTCATTGCGTACAGCTTCAGCCACAGGCGACTCATCAATCTGACTAAAGGCAATTTTGCTGTCATCAGGTGCCCACCAATAACCTGTCATTCGGCCCATTTCTTCCTGAGCAACAAATTCAGCCATCCCATTTTTTATCAGACCTTTACCATCTGTGGTTAATTGGCTTTCTTTGCCTGATTTGAGGTCCAGTACAAAAATATTTTGCTCCCGGATAAAGGATACATACCGGCCTTTGGGCGATATTTGTGCATCGGTTTCAAAGGCTTCAGTGTTGGTTAACTTGCGTGCTTTCTGGCTGGCTAAATCGTAATAATACAAGTCGCCATTTAATGGAAACAACAAGGCTTTGCCATCTTTGGACCAGTTATAACTGACAATACCGCTGGCAAATAAGCGTAAACGCTCACGCCGGGCTTTTTCTTCATCTGACAGCGACTCAGGACCGCTAAACAATTGATTTGAATCCACTAAAAGGCTGTGCTTACCTGTGTCAATCTGGTATTGCCACAAATCCAGCCTGTTGGCGTCTGTTTCTTTGCCTTTGAGGTAAGTCACTCGACTGCCATCAGGCGAAAAGCTTAAAGAACGAGGCGCAGTGCCGCTTAATGCGGGTTCAGCGAACAAACGTTCCAAAGGCAAAGTGGCATGTGCATAAGCTGTAGCTGACAGTAGCAGTGTTGCTAAGGCAACCGGAGTAAGAAGTTTTTTCACCAGTGACGATCCTTGATTTAAATAACCACCCTATCTGAATCGACTTTGAGAAAAACAGCAAGCCGGATCCGACATTTTTCATTTATTTAGGTTCAAATTTTTCGTTCATTTTCCGAAAAAAAGCGATTAAAACCAGTGAAAGCACCAGAGTAGTGCGGCGACTTACCAAAATGGAGCGCTCAATTAACATGAAATCACGATAGACAAACAAAAGTTTTTCAAATATGGTCTGTGCAGAGCTCGTAGAAAAAAAATGAGCCAACACAAAAATCCAGATGAGAAGGCAACATCCATGAAGAAAGAAATAACCCACTACCATCCCGTTGCTGCCGCCATAAAAATCGCTTTATGCGGCAGTTTATTGTTCAGTACTTCTTTAATAGCTCAGGAAACAACCGAAGCCGCTGCTGAACAAAAAGCAGAAAGTGCTGCAGTTGAAAAAATTGCGGTGATCGGTGCTCGTGGTGCGCCACGTTCTGTAGGTGATTCTGCTGTTCCTGTTGATGTGATAGGCGGTGAAGAGTTTTCAAAAAACGGCACCAGCGATATGGTCAGCCTGATGACTGCAGCTGTGCCATCTTTCAACGTTAATGCTCAACCTATTAATGACGCTTCAACCCTTATCCGCCCGGCTAACTTACGTGGCTTACCACCAGACAGCACCCTGGTATTAGTTAATGGCAAAAGACGCCACCGCGCCGCTGTGATTACCTTTTTAGGCAGTGGTATTTCTGACGGCTCACAAGGCCCTGATATTTCTGTTATCCCTTCTATTGCATTAAAACAAGTTGAAATTTTACGGGATGGCGCAGCAGCTCAATATGGCTCAGACGCTATTGCTGGTGTAATTAACTTCCGTTTAAAAGATGCCGATGAAGGCGGCTCCTTTGAAGTAAAAACTGGTCAACATTATGAAGGCGACGGTGATTTACGCCAGATTTCCGGCAATATAGGCCTGCCTTTTACCGATAACGGTTTTGCGAATATCAGTGGCGAATATAAACAAGCCGATCCTACCAGCCGTTCTGTGCAACGTAGTGATGCTGCAGGCTCTGCTGCTGCTGGTAATCCTTTTATTGCAGATCCGGCTCAGGTATGGGGTTCACCTGAATTTAAACGGGATGCAAAGTTATTTGCCAATATAGGTCTGGAAGTTGCCAAAGATCGTGAATTTTATTTATTCACTAACTGGGCTGAACGTGATGTAGAAGGTGGTTTTTATTTTCGCCATCCGACCACACGCAGTGGTGTCTACTCTAATGATGAAGGTGCAAGCCTGCTGATTGGTAATCTGGATGAGAGCCTGGGTGATTGTCCATCGGTTGCGGCAATGACAGGTGATAACTTCCGTAACCATGCAGATATCCAGGCAGATGTTGATGCACTTCCTGCCCACTGCTTTACGTATTACGGTATGTTACCAGGTGGTTTTACACCTAAATTTGGTGGTGTAGTTACAGATACAGCTATAGCTTCAGGTGTAAAAGGTGAACTGGAATCAGGGTGGGCTTTTGATGCCAGTATGTCGATTGGCCGCAGCGAAGTTGAGTTTTATATTAAAAACACGCTTAACCCATCCTTAGGCGCAAATACGCCAAGAGATTTTAAGCCAGGTAAATATGTACAGCTGGAAAAAGCAGCCAACTTAGATTTTAACAAACCAATTGACGTAGAAGCTTTACCTTACCCGTTGAACGTAGCGGGTGGTGTTGAGTATCGCGATGAAACCTTTGAGATTTATGCCGGTGATGCAGCATCATTTGAAGTGGGCCCATTGGCTTCACAAGGTTTTGGTATAGGCTCAAATGGTTTTCCTGGTTTCAAACCCGAAGATGCGGGGTCATTCAATCGGTACAGCTATGCAGCTTATACTGAATTAGGTGCTGAATTCAGCGATAATTTCCGCATGGACTTTGCACTGCGCTTTGAAGACTTCGAAGATTTTGGTAATACCACCAATGGCAAAGTTACAGCCCGTTATCAGGCCACTGATGAAATAGCATTCCGTTCGGCAGTCAGTACTGGCTTCCGTGCTCCTACTGTGGGTCAAAGCCATGTGCGTAACGTAACCACATCCTTTAGCCCTGAAGGTTTAGTTGATACAGCAACTTTACCGCCTGATCATCCTATTTCACTGCAAAAGGGTGGCAAGCCATTAACTCCTGAAAAATCGAAAAACTTCTCTATAGGTACAGTGCTTGAAGTGAATGATTGGTACGTCACTTTGGATTATTTCCATATCAAAGTAGATGACCGCATCAGTCAAACGTCTGGCTTAAAACTAAATCAGGCAGACATAGACGCTTTGCTGGCCTTAGGCGTAAATGATGCCAGCAGCTTTACCAGCGTAAAATATTTCACCAACGATTTTGATACCACTACTCAAGGCCTGGATTTAGTAGCTAACTATGGATTTGATCTGTGGGATGGCCGCACTACTCTGGCTTTTGCATATAACTGGACTGACACTACGGTGGATCGTATCAGCGAATACCTGATCGATGGCGAGCTGACAACCAATATCAGTGATGCAAAAAAAGAGCAGTTAGAACGTGGTTTACCTCGGGTTCGGGGCAGCTTCACAGTGAATCAGAACTATGGTGACTGGAAAGGTTATGTTCGCTTTAATCATTTTGGTGCCTTTTATGAAGACCACTTAGACAATGGTGTGTTATTGGAAGCTGACGGCGGCATACCTATTGAAGTAGGTTCAGCAATTACCGTTGATGCGGAAGTCAGTTACAGTATCAACGACAGTTATGAAATCAGTGTTGGTGCACAGAACTTATTTGACGCCTACCCTGATGAGCACAAATGGCAGGGTATAGCGGGTTCTAAATACCCAACGACCGCTGTTATGGGCATCAATGGTGGTTTTTATTACGTCCGTCTGAACTATAGTTTCTGACAGAAGTGAATAAGCTAAAAAGCCCGGTTTGATACCGGGCTTTTTAATTCGTGCTCAGATATTTCCCTTTCCTGTCAGCTATTTCGTATTTACAGATCTGGTATGACCATGGCAAAGTGCAGTCAGGTATAGATAATGAAGACAAAAGATGGACTTAATTCCCTGGAGCTACGCTACACAATACGGTTTTACCTTACGAGGATTTTACACTTCACCCAGTGGTAAAGCTGTGTTGCATATTTTGCATGGCAACGGTTATTGCAGCAGGATGTACCAACCTTTTTTAGCTCAGCTAGCTCCTTACTTTGATTTATTTTTATCCGACGCTCAGGGTCATGGGGATAGCGACCATGGCGGTGCTTTTATAGGCTGGAACCAAAGTGCTGATCTGGCTCTTGATGCCTGGCTGGCGCATAAAAACTTATTTGCTGATGCCCCCTGTTATGCTATCGGACATAGTTTTGGTGGTGTATTAACAGCACTGATTAACAGTAAAACAACCAGTCCATTTGATGCCGTAGTTTTACTTGATCCTGTGTTGTTTACACCTGGAATGCTGACACTAATGCAAACACTGGATTGGCTGGGTTTATACAAAAAAAACCCAATGGCTAAGAAGGCGCTCAACCGCCGTCAGCATTGGCCTGACAAAGACTCAGCTTATACCTACTTATACCAAAGAGGTATGTTTAAAAACTGGCAGGATGATGCGCTGGCAAGTTACATCGATCATGCCCTGTATCATGGTAATGACGGGCTGAAACTAAAATGCAAAGCTGAGCGTGAAGCCGAAATATTTGGATCTTACCCAAAACAGCTTTGGTTTCAGTTAAAGCAGCCCTGTAGCCCTACTCTTCTGATTTATGGCAATAAAACCTATCCATTTGTCAGTAAGTCGGCAGAAAAATGGCGTAAATTAAATCATTCTGTTCAGTTGCATAAGTTAACTGGTGGTCATTGTTTTATGCAGGAAAATCCAAAAGAAAGCTCGGGTTTGATCCTGGACTTTCTGTTACCAGTGCAAAAGAACGAAATATGACAATTTTTAATCAGCAATACCATTCGACTGTCTGCACAGTTGCTTTATAATGGCGCCAATTTTCTCCGGATCCAGATAAATATGAAACATAGTATTATTGTGAGTGCTGTATTGTTGGCTTTGGCTGGTTGTAGCCAATTACCTCAGCAGACGCCTGCTCCCATGAAGAAAGTCATTGAACCTGTGGTCGTTCCGGAACCTGATTTAGTCGAAAATGAAGTGTTAAATGACAACATAGCTCAGGCGCAAGCGACTGACTTTGGCCATATTTTTATCGACCGGGATATGAGTTTTACTGGCACTTTACCTTGTGAAGGCTGCCCGGGCATAAAATATCATGTTAATTTGTTCCAGGATGGCAAGTTTGAAGCCCGTCAGGAATTTATTGATCAGCATGAAGTCAATCTGGTGAAAGGCACCTGGTTACTTGAAGGCCGGGTGATCCATCTGATGTCTCAGCAGGCAAAAATTCCGTCGTTCCAGTTTGTCAGCAATAACAAAGTTGTACTATTGGATGAAGCTGGTAAACCTGTAGTGTCTAAAGACAACTATGAGTTAGTGCGCTCCAATGATTTTATTAAACTTGATACCAGTATGCAGATGCTGGGTATGTATCAGGTTATTGATAATAATGCTGTTTTTACCTCATGTAGCAATGGTGAAAAATCATCTGTTGCCATGACTCAGCATCATATCCCTATGCTGCGTAATTACCAGACAGACAAAAATCTGAACGGAAAAGCAGTCATTGCCACTATGGTTGCGCGTCAAAGTCCAAAAGAAGACAAGATGTTGTTTGTCGAAAAGTTTGAGCAATTTTGGCCCGGAGCAACCTGCCCTGACAAATTGAATCTTACCAAGGTACAAGGCATCGTCTGGCGGGTAGAGCGAGTGAAGTTTATTCAGGTACCACAACACTACAACTTACGTATGCTGTTTAATGATAATGCCAAACTCTATGGTTTCTCTGGCTGTAATGTCTTTAATGCCAGCTACAGTCAAAGCTCTAACTTACTGAAAGTAAACCCTTTAGTTAGCACCAGAAAGTACTGTGCTCAAAGTAACTACTATGAATCAAACTTTACGCAGCACTTACAGATGGCTGATCGTATTGAATTAAATGGCAATAAGTTGCAGCTTTTCCATAACAACGAAGTTGTGGTTGAAATGAGACCTGCGCTTAATTAATCATTCTGATGCCTTTGTGATGTCGTTGATGTCACAAAGGCTCCGTTTTTTCTGTATTCACTTCTACATCTCTTAGCGCTCGCTGATTCCTGTCTGTATCCAGCCGTATCGCAAATTCACAATGATCTTGTTGCAGCCAAAACAGCTTGTTGATTAACCATCTTCGCTGTCTCCATTGCCCTTTCCTGTAATTCAGGCCTGCCCTTGCGCTTAAGGTTAAGCTTGGATTTCCACCCAGTATGGCATTGAGTAAACGGCTTAGAGCGATAAAGATGTTGTTGCTGTAGGTGCGGAGTGGACTTGGCATGAGTTGGCCTTGGAGTTTTTTGTATCTGCTTGAATTGGAATACTTTTGCATGAAAGTGCTGGTGGGTGCAATCGCCGGAGGCATTGCGCCGTTGGTGCAATCGCGCGGCAGGTTTTTGGAGTGATTTTTGGTGAGTTTAAAAGCGGATTGGTTCTGAATTCGGGTGCGGTGAACTACATTATTCCGGGCCTCCTGCCCTCCACCCTTCGGGCCGGCTGCGCCGTTCAAAAACGTTCCCGACGTTTTTGTCGCATGGGGGATGCCCTGCTCGAATGGCTCACTGCCGATTTCAACGTAAATAAAAAAGCCCCTCGCTTGCGCGAAGGGCTTTTCCATTTATTGGGAGCCTGGCGGTGAACTACTCTCGCATGGCATCTGCCACACTACCATCGTCGCGGCTGCGTTTCACTTCTGAGTTCGGAAT
>JAHKAA010000011.1 GCA_018825965.1 Gammaproteobacteria bacterium | reverse complement strand
TTCTAAAGCGACAACAGTTAACGCGGCATAAAGCGCTTTTAGCCCCGCCCGAAGGGAGTCGCTGGGCGATTGCACTGCGGTGTTAGCCTGTCTCACAAGGTAGTCGACATTGCTTCGCCAGGCTGCCTTGCATTGCAAGCGCCCAGCGGCTCTGAAACTCGCATCTTGAGGTCACTTGGGTATCACTGCCATGTTCGTCTTCATCCAGCAGCATCAGCTCACCGGGCCTGCCTTGCTCTTCCACCAACACTGGATCTGGTAAGGCTGAAGCGACAGCCTTGTATTGCCCTACTTCATCTTCCTCAGCCAGATGGCTTTGATAAGACCAACGGCAGGCATTAGTGCAGGCGCCCTGATTCGGATCCCGTTTGTTGATATAACCTGATAATAAACAACGGCCTGAATAAGCCATACAAAGCGCACCATGCACAAAAACTTCCAGCTCCATAGCCGGTACTTTTTCGCGGATCTGAGCTATTTCTTCCAGCGCCAGCTCACGGGATAAGATCACCCTTTCTATACCTTGTTGCTGCCAAAACAAGACTGCAGCCCAGTTCACCGTATTGGCTTGAACTGACAAATGCAGTGGCATCTGAGGGAAATGCTGACGTAATAAATAAACCACGCCAGGGTCAGACACTATCAATGCATCAGGCCCAAGGGCTATAGCCGGAGCCATCTCTTCAACAAAACGCTGCAACTTGCTGTTATGTGGCGCAATGTTGACTACCAGATAAAACTTTTTACCTTGCTGATGAGCCTCACAGATACCAATAGCCAGAGTTTTAAGGTCAAATTCGTTATTACGCACCCTCAGGCTAAAACGCGGCTGACCTGCATACACAGCATCAGCACCATAAGCAAAAGCCATTCGCATGGCTTTTAAACTGCCAGCCGGTGATAAAAGTTCAGGAGCATTCATAGCCGCAATCCAGATCATGCAAAAAGAAGAGGCGCATCTTAGCGCCTGCTCAGTTCAGTGTTTTGCGTTGGATCAAACCACTTTGGAATAACTTAAGTTGTCACTTGTAGCCAGATAACGATCAAAACAGCTGCACACAACCCGCACCAGCAAACGACCAGGTCCTGTCACCTGAATATGGTCGTTGGAATAACTGACCAGGCCATCACTACGCAAATTTTCCAGTTTAGGTAATGCATCAGCAAAATAATCCCAGAAGTCCGTCAGGCCAAAACGTCGACAAAAGGCGGGGATATCCAATTCAAAATGACAAATCAGCTGGCTGATTAAAGCGGCTCTGATTTTATCGTCCTGAGTTAAACTCAGCCCTTTATCAACCGGCCATTGGCCCAGGGCTAATTGCTGCTGGTAGTGTTTCAGCTCTTTTTGATTTTGCCAGATCACACCGTTCACCTGACTAATAGAGGACACGCCTAAGCCCACCAAAGCATCTTGTCCTGCTGTGGTATAACCCTGAAAGTTACGCTGTAATTTGCCTTCTTGCTGGGCTATGGCCAGCTTATCTGTGGCTTTAGCGAAATGATCCATACCAATACACTGATAGCCCGCCTTACTAAAACCTTCTATGGCTAACTGCAGTAAGGCTAATTTATCTTCCGCCTGAGGCAGGCTTTGGGTTGGAATTTTACGCTGTGCGGCAAAACGGGTCGGCATATGGGCATAACTGAATAAGGACACCCGGTCCGGATCCAGTTCCAGCACTTTATCCAGAGTGTCTGAAAAACCCGCTGCTTGCTGATAAGGCAAACCGTAGACCAAATCCAGATTAACAGAAGTAAACCCCAAAGCCCGGGCATGCAACACTAAAACCCGCACCAGCTCCTCGCTTTGCACCCTGTTAATCGCAATTTGCACTTGTTCGTCGAAATCCTGCACACCAAAACTGAGCCGGCTAAAACCAAGCTCACGTAAATGCGCCAGTTTATCCAGGGTGCAACTGCGTGGATCTATTTCTACCGATAGCTCGGCATCCGCTTTAAATACAAAATGCTGCCGCAACAGCTGCATTAATAAGGACAGCTGTTCTTCCGTTAAAAAGGTGGGAGTGCCACCGCCTAAATGCAGCTGAGAAATTGTTTTTTCTGCCAGCAAATGCTGATACAAGCCCATTTCCTGTTCCAGCGCCAGCAGATACAGATCAGCTTTGCTGCTGTGGCGGGTCACTATTTTATTGCAGCCGCAGTAATAACAAAGCTGCTGGCAAAAGGGGATATGCAGGTACAAACACAAGTCTGCAGCAGAACCCGCCAAAGCAGCCTGTACCGCAGAGGCCGGGAAATCAGGCACTAAAGACAAAGCCGTAGGGTAAGAAGTGTAACGTGGTCCATTCACAGAATACTTCTGTATTAATTCGGATGACCATAAAGGCTGTGGTGCTAAATCCATCATTATTTCCCCTGCAACAAAATTAAGCTGAGTGTAAAAGACTCAAGCCCGCAGTCTCTTGATCTGAAATAACAAAGCTTGTTTTTCCTGCACTGCAATCCACTTTTCACGACCAAAACCTGCAAAACGGCGACAAAGTGAGCTGGCTAAATACCGAAAAACAACTTAGAATGAACGTTCACTCTAAATGGAGATTTTAAAGATGCAGCATTCCCGCATTGTATTTTTTGCCCTGACCGCCCTGGCGGGCTCTGTTGCTTTGGCCGGTTGTGGTCAGGCTGAACAAACTGCAGCACCTGCTGCGAAAGCCGTGCCTGTGGGTGTCGTTACTTTGAAAAGTCAGGACGTCATCCTGACTAAAGAATTGCCAGGCCGTGTTGCCGCCTCACAAATTGCTGAAATCCGCCCTCAGGTGAACGGCATAATCATGCAACGTTTATTTACCGAAGGCAGTGAAGTCAAAGCCGGTCAGGCCTTGTATCAGATTGACCCTGCTACTTTTGAAGCTCAGCTTTCCAGCGCTAAAGCAGCAGTGGCACGGGCTCAGGCCAGCATCGCCAGCAGCAAAGCCAAAGCCGGTCGTTATACCGAATTGTTAAAAATTAAAGCCGTCAGTCAGCAAGAGTTTGATGAAGCGGATGCCAGCTATAAACAAGCTCAGGCCGATTTATTAACAGCTCAGGCTCAGTTAAAAACAGCTCAGATCAATCTGAATTACAGCAAAGTGCTTTCCCCTATTGATGGCCAAATCAGCAAATCTGCCGTGACTGCCGGTGCTTTAGTCAGTGCTAACCAAAGCACAGCTTTAGCTACTGTCACTGTGCTGGACCCTATTTATGTTGACCTGACTCAATCGAGCAACGAGATGCTGCAACTGAAAAAAGCGCTGGCCTCTGGCGCTTTAGGTTCAGATGCCGCCCTTCAGACCCGGGTTGAACTGAAAATGGAGGATGGCTCTGTGTATCCACATAAAGGCACGTTGCAATTTTCAGAAGTGACAGTGGATCCAGGTACTGGTTCTGTCACCTTAAGAGCAAAATTCCCTAACCCTGAACAATTATTACTGCCTGGCATGTATGTGCGGGCCGAAGTAGTGGAAGGCGTGAAAGCCAGGGCTATTCTGGCACCACAACGTGGCATCAGCCGCAACAGTAAAGGCGAAGCCACCGCCATGGTGGTGAGCAAAGAAGGCAAAGTCGAAGCCCGTATTTTACAGGCCAACCGCACTATAGGTTCGAACTGGCTGGTCAGCAGTGGCTTAAATGAAGGCGATCAGCTGATTATTGAAGGCTTACAAAAAATACGTCCTGGTGCGCCAGTTCAGGCTGTTCCTGCCGATGCAGCAGCTCAGGCCCGCCCACAATAACGCCAACGGAGAAGTTGAATGTCACGATTTTTTATCGACAGGCCGATTTTTGCCTGGGTGTTGGCCATAGTGGTGATGCTGGCTGGTGTATTAGCCATCCAGTCTTTGCCTATAGCACAGTATCCATCCATAGCACCGCCAGCTATCAGTGTCAGTGCCAGTTATCCTGGTGCTTCGGCCCGTACTCTGGAAGACACTGTCACTCAGGTGATAGAACAAAAAATGAAAGGCTTAGATGGCCTGATGTATATGTCATCTACGTCTGAGTCCAATGGTTCCGTCTCTTTAACCTTAACCTTCAGTGCCGATACCGATCCGGATATAGCCCAGGTACAGGTGCAAAACAAACTGGCTCTGGCCACTCCGCTGTTACCGCAGGAAGTGCAGCGTCAGGGCGTCTCTGTGGCCAAGTCTGCACGTAACTTCTTGTTAGTGGCAGGTTTTGTGTCAGAAGACGGCAGCATGACCAATATCGATATAGGTGATTATGTTGCGTCCAACGTGCAGGACATAGTCTCCCGTGTTCATGGTGTAGGTGAAGTTCAGCTCTTTGGTTCTCAGTACGCCATGCGTATCTGGTTAGACCCAGCCAAACTGCAAAACTACAAACTGACCACAGCGGATATCAGCGCTGCTATCAGCGCACAAAATGCTCAGGTGTCTGCCGGACAATTAGGTGGTATGCCTGCCATTGAAGGTCAGCAACTAAATGCCACAGTCACAGCGCAAAGCCGTTTGCAAACCCCTGAACAGTTCCGTGACATACTGGTAAAAACCAATAGCGACGGCTCTGTGGTGCGTTTAGCAGATGTTGCCAAAGTGGAGCTGGGTGGCGAAAACTATGGTGTTGTGGCCCGTTTTAACGGCAAACCTGCCTCTGGTATTGGTGTCAAACTGGCCAGTGGTGCTAACGCTTTGGATACTGCAGCTGGTGTGAAACAAGCACTGGCCGATCTGGAACCTTTTTTCCCTACAGGTTTAAAAGCTGTGGTGCCTTACGACACTACACCTTTTGTTTCTTTGTCGATTGAAAAAGTAGTACATACCTTAATTGAAGCCGTGGTTCTGGTGTTTGTGGTGATGTATCTGTTCCTGCAAAACTTCCGCGCTACCTTAATTCCAACCATAGCAGTGCCTGTGGTATTACTCGGTACTTTTGCCATTTTATCGGCCTTTGGTTATTCCATTAATACCCTGACCATGTTTGCTATGGTGCTGGCAATAGGCTTATTGGTCGATGACGCCATAGTGGTGGTAGAAAACGTTGAGCGGGTCATGACAGAAGAAGGCTTATCAGCACTTGAAGCCACCCGTAAATCCATGGACGAAATTAAAGGCGCCTTAGTAGGTATAGCTATGGTGTTGTCAGCGGTATTTGTGCCCATGGCATTTTTTGGTGGTTCTACTGGTGTGATTTACCGTCAGTTTTCTATCACCCTGGTGTCTGCTATGGCATTGTCAGTGCTGGTGGCTTTAATTCTGACGCCCGCTCTTTGTGCCACTTTATTAAAACCAAGCCATGTGCATGACAACAGTTCTGTATTAGGTAAGTTTTTCTCAGGCTTTAACCGTGGTTTTGATAAAACCAACAAAGGCGCACAGGGTTTTGTTGGTCGTATGATCCAGCAAAGCAAACGTTACCTGTTGTGTTACGCGCTGATTTTTGGCGGCATGGTATATATTTTCAGCCAATTGCCGACTGCTTTTTTACCGGACGAAGATCAGGGTATTTTGTTTAATCAGGTGGTGCTGCCTGCAGGCTCTACCACTGAACAAACGCTGAAAGTAGTAGAAAAAATGGAAAACCATTTCCTACAGGAACAAGGCGAAGCAGTGAAGTCTATCTTTACCGTCACAGGCTTCAGCTTTGCAGGTTCAGGTCAGAACGCTGCCTTAGGTTTTGTGAATTTAAAACACTGGGATGAACGTCAGGCTGATGCTTTATCTGTAGGTGCTGTCGCTGGCAAAGCCATGGGCTATTTTTCCACCATTAAAGAAGCTTTTGTCTTTGCTTTCCCGCCGCCAGCAGTAGTAGAACTGGGCACTGCCAACGGCTTTAACCTGCATTTACAGGACAGAGCTGGCTTAGGCCATGAGCAATTGTTAGCGGCCCGCAATCAGCTGTTAGGTATGGCGGCGCAAAGCCCTGTACTTGCAGGCGTGCGCCCTAATGGTCAGGAAGATATGCCGGAGCTGAAACTGGATATCGACTTAGCCAAAGCTGAAGCCTTAGGAGTCAGTCAGGCGTCGATCAACAGCACCTTGTCCACCGCATGGGGTAGTAGCTATGTGAATGATTTTATTGACAGAGGCCGGGTGAAAAAAGTGTTTTTACAAGGCTCAGCAGACAGCCGCATGGTGCCTGAAGATTTAACTAAATGGTATGTGCGTAATAACAATGGCGATATGGTGCCCTTCTCTGCCTTTGCCAGTTCACACTGGACCTATGGCTCTCCCCGTTTGGAGCGGTACAACGGTTTTTCCTCTATGGAAATTCAGGGCGCTGCAGCACCTGGTTACAGCACGGGTCAGGCCATGGACGAAATGGAGCAGTTGGCGAAGCAATTACCTCCGGGTTTTGCCTACGAGTGGACAGGTATCTCTTATGAAGAACGCTTAAGTGGTGGTCAGGCGCCTCTGCTTTATGCCTTGTCATTATTAGTGGTATTCCTCTGTTTAGCAGCCTTGTATGAGAGCTGGTCTGTGCCAGCTGCTGTGATGATGATAGTGCCTTTGGGTGTGTTTGGTGCTGCCTTGGCTGCGCTGCTGGCCGGTTTATCAAACGATATTTATCTGCAGGTGGGTTTGTTAACCACTATAGGCTTAGCCTCTAAAAACGCCATTTTGATAGTGGAATTTGCTATCCACCGTATGGACCAGGGCTTAGGTTTGGTTGAAGCAGCTATTGAAGCTGTACGTTTACGTCTGCGCCCTATCATTATGACCTCTATGGCCTTTATCTGTGGTGTCTTGCCTCTGGCTATTGCCTCCAGCGCTGGCTCTGGTGCCCAGAACGCCCTTGGTATTTCAGTGATAGGCGGTACTTTAGCTTCGTCTGTGCTGGTGGTGGTCTTTGTGCCGATGTTTTTTGTGTTAGTACGCCGGATTTTTCCTGGCACACAAAAAGAAGCACAGGAGAAAACAGTATGAATGTAAAAGCTTTAAGTGTAAGCAGTCTGGCCCTGCTGGTATTAAGCGCCTGTCAGTTGGCGCCGCAGCAGCAAGCCATTGAACTCCCTGTGCCACACAACTATGCCCTTGTTTCAGAGGAGGCTGGAGTCAAAGCCGCAGAATTGCATTGGCAGCAGTTTTTCAGCAACCCTAAGCTGCAGCAGTTGATAGAGCTCAGTCTGACTCAGAATAAAGACTTACAAATCGCTGCTTTAAATGTGCAGCGGGTCAGGGCTTTGTATCAGATTGAAGACTCAGCTTTGTATCCGGCGCTGAATTTAAATGCTTCAGGCACACGCCAGCATTTACCTGCCGGTTTAACAGGTACAGGCAGTGCCCAAATTAATCAGCAATATAGCGCCACTCTGGGCATTACTTCTTACGAGTTGGATTTCTGGGGCAAAGTGCGTAATCAGTCAGAACAAGCATTGCAGCAGTTGTATGCAACAGAGCAGGCCCAATTAAGCAGCCAGATCAGTCTGGTGGCCGAATTGGCCAATGCCTGGCTGAGCTATGCTGCCGATCAGCAGTTGCTGGAGCTGGCAACCCATACCTTACACAGCCAACAAAAAACACTGGAACTGACAGAACAAAGCTACCACTTAGGTGCAGCTTCAGCCTTAACGCTGCAGCAAGTGAAAAGTACTGTAGCCACAGCCAAAGTGGATATAGCCCGTTATCAGCGTTTATTGCAGCGCGACAAAAACGCTTTGGATCTGCTGACTGGTGTACAAGTGTCTGCAGATCTGTTGCCGGATCAGCCGCTGAGTAAAGTAGTGCAGTTACCTGAACTACCAGCAGGTTTACCTTCGGATTTATTGCAGCAAAGACCGGATCTGAAAGCAGCAGAACATGATTTATTGGCAGCCAATGCCAATATAGGCATCGCCAAAGCAGCCTTTTTCCCCAGCATCAGCTTAACCGCCAATGCGGGTTCAGCTTCAGGTGAACTGGATAATCTGTTTAAAGGCGGCTCAGGTAGCTGGAGTTTTATGCCATCTATTCATCTGCCCATCTTTAACATGGGCCGCACCCAGGCCAATCTGGACGTGGCAGAAACACAACAACAAGTGGCTTTGGTGACTTATCAGCAAAAAATTCAGCAGGCCTTTCGTGAAGTCTCTGATGCTTTAGCGGATCGTGAAGGTTATGCAGCGCAGTTGCAGGCGCAGCAAGACTTAGCGAACAGCAACCAACAAAGTTTTAGCTTGTCCGAAGCACGCTTTAAGCAAGGTGTTGACAGCTATTTGCAGGTACTGGACGCTCAGCGTTCCTGGTACAGCGCACAACAACAACTGATCAGTGGCCAACACGCTTTGCTTGCCAGCCAGATTAGTTTGTATAAAGTGCTCGGCGGTGGTTGGCAGAGCAACACCAGTCCTGTGGAATAACAAGCAGTCGCCGGGCCTGAAAGCCCGGCGTTGGAGTGCCCTATGACAGAAAAACAAAAACGACATACAGATCCGGCTTTAGCAGAAGCACGCAGAAACCAGGTCCTGACCGCGGCAGCAGATTGCTTCCGTCGTAAAGGGTACCATGGTGCTGGCATGGCTGAGATCTCAAAAACTGCAGGGATGAGTGCTGGTCATATTTACAATTATTTCGACAGCAAAGAAGCCATTATCGAAGCTATTATTCAGCAAAATATGGAAGAAATGTTTTCTATATTTCAGCAGTTTGAAGATCACCCTGGCGATCTGTTAACCACTATGCTCGATGGTGCGGATCAAGGCGTTGAACGCCATACAGATAAAGAAAAAAATGCACTGGATCTGGAAATGCTGGCAGAAGCTGCCCGCAATCAAAAAGTCGCCTTTTTGATGCAAGAGTCCGACACCCATGCCAGAGCCCGGATGAGACGTCTACTGACAGCTGAACGTAGTCTGGTGAAAGATGCAACAGACAAAGAGCTGGATGCCCGCATCAATGTTATTTTTGCCATGATAGGTGGCCTGGCGATGCGCCGGACTTTATATCCGGAGTTGCAAAAAGACACCATATTGCTGGCTCTGCGCCCTGCACTGCGGACTTTATTGTCACCCTTTGAGTAGAAAACTAATAAGGCAGTGCCCACTGCCTTATTTTTCTTTGCCCTGAAACTGATTCATAGTGGCCATCGCATTGGCCCAAAACAGGATTGAGCTTTTATCATTACGCTGCACTGCGCTACTTAAAGCTTCTTTGGCTTTTGCAGTAAAATCTATAGCCTGGTTATCCGTAGTGGCTTGTTCGTCTGAACTTTCGGTTTTGCCTGAATACAACAAGACCCGAAAGGCCTGTTCCTGCTCTGCCGGAATTTTTCCGCTGTCCAATCCCTTGCTCAGCCAGTCAGATAATTGCTTACGGCTCATCTGGTCAAAAGCTAAAGTTATGGGTTGTGCAGTCTGTTCAGCACCGCCCTCTGCTGGTTTCTCCACTGTTCCTGTGGCGGATTGGGGTTCTTTTTTTGCCACAGCTGTATACAAAGCTGAATACTGGTTTGAGCGTATTTGGCTTAATGTTTCAAAAAGATTGCTGTTATCCAGCTTCATACACTATGTCCTTTTTTCCTTGCCCTCTTTGACGCAAAGCGTACCAAAGCAAGATACAGGCCAGGGCTAAAAGACGTTCCTTTGACAGCGCTGTGACGCCGCTTTAAGGACAGCTACCAACTTCATCTGAACGCAGCTACAATGCGGCAAATTTTTTAGTTGCTCCAGTTATGAGAGAAAAATGAAACCACAAACTATGCAACAAAAAGTGCTGCAGCTGGTCGAGACATCCTGGTTTAACCACAGTATTTTAGTGCTGATTTTAATCAACGCTATTTTGTTAGGGATGGAAACTTCGGCTTCACTGATGCAGGACTTTGGCTCAGTGATACTGCTGGCGGATAAAGTTTTGCTGGCGATTTTTGTTATCGAATTGCTGTTGCGTATCTTCGCCTACCGTCTGAGTTTTTTTAAAGACTCCTGGAGTTTGTTTGATTTTGCCGTCGTGGCTATAGCTTTGATGCCGGCGACTGGTCAGTTCTCCGTACTGCGGGCTTTAAGGGTGCTGCGGGTTTTACGTTTGTTGTCGATAGTTCCATCGATGCGCCGCGTGGTTTCAGCTCTGTTAGGCTCTTTACCGGGTTTAGGCTCCATCGCTATGGTATTGCTGCTGATTTATTACGTCTTTGCTGTCATTGCCACTAAGTTATTCAGCGCCGCTTTCCCTGAGTGGTTTGGCTCTATCGGGGCCTCCTTTTATACGCTGTTTCAGGTGATGACGCTGGAAAGCTGGTCTATGGGTATTTCCCGCCCTGTGATGGAGCAGTTCCCTTATGCCTGGGCCTTTTTTGTGCCTTTTATCTTAATTGCCACTTTTACTATGCTGAACCTTTTTATCGCCATTATTGTCAACACCATGCAAACCTTTACCGATCAGGAGCATGCGGCCGAAAGGGCTGAAGACAAAAAAGCTGAGCTGGCCGAACAACAACTGATGCACAAGCAACTGGCTGATATTCAGCAAGAGTTAAAAGCGTTAAGAGAAGAGCTGAAACAACGTCACCACTAATGCCGTGTTCAGGCCGCGGCATTCAGTCGCGGCCAGTCCTTTGACTATCCCGCCTTTGCATTCCTTTTCTGCTCCAGCTGGTTTAAGCTGATGTTTCTTTGATGTTAATCACTTATACAATGGAGTGTCCGGATGGCTTTTCATCTATCCACGTTCAGGGCTGATGTATGACAAGTCTGCTTTTTTTAGTCAGTATTATTGTCATTATTGGTGCACTTTGTGGTATCGGCGCCCTGCTGCAGCTCAGCCAAATCAAAGCTGAACTGGCAGCACTGAAAAAGCAGCTCAATGGCAAAAGCCTATCCACCTCAGAGATAAAACAGGATCCAGAGCCAGTTGCAGTAGCCCCTGTTGTGGCAGCACCATCTATGGGGCAGCCAGTCGTTGCAGCAGCTTTGAATCCACTCAATCCCTTAGCTGTTCTGCCTCAAACCCGGCCTGTTCCACGAACAGAAAAACACACAGCATCGCCTTCTGATGATGTTTTTTCCTCTGTATCGGGCTGGATAGAACAGCAACTGATTAAAAGAGGTATGGTCTGGCTTGGTGCTTTAGCCCTGGCTTTAGGTGGCATCTTTTTAGTCAAACATTCATTGGACGCAGGCTGGTTATCCCCTTCTTTGCGTATTGCCTCCGGCATGGCTTTTGGCCTGGCTTTAATTATCGGCAGCGAATGGCTGCATAAACTCAGTCAGGGTCATGCGCTGAACAACTATGCGCCAGCTGCTTTGTCCAGCGGTGGTTTTATCAGCCTTTACGCTGCAGTGCTGGTTGCTCTCGACTGGTATCAGTTGATTAGCCCTGCTGTTGCTTTTCCACTTTTAGCCATTATTGCTTTAGCTGGGTCCTGGTTGTCCTTGCGGCAAGGGCCCTTATTGGCGTTGATTGGTATTGTTGGCGCTTATGCGGTGCCTGTACTGGTATCCACAGACTCAGGCAATGTGCCGGCTTTACTGGCTTATATTTCGCTGGTGACTGCCTCTTCGGTATTGGTGGAGCAAAAGGTAAAAAGACCCTGGCTTTGGTGGCTGCCCATGTCGGCCCATCTTTTATGGCTTTTTGTTGCTATCTGGATTGCAACCTCTGATCAGTTTTGGGCTTTCTGGTTGGTCCTTTGTGGCAGCTTTGTGTTATTGGTCTGGTTACCCCGCGTCGGCTTTAAAGCACAGCATCTGGCATTAAGCCCTCAGCCGATGCGCCAGTGGTGGCCCTTCAGCCGCGAGCTGATACTGGCTCTGGCGCTGCTGCTCTTAGCCTGCTGTGCCCTGTTTCATACCGCAAATTTCATCAGCTTTAGCGGCATGCTGCTGTTCATTGTGCTACTGCAGTGCTGCGCCGCCACGGACAGTAAATTAGAATTATTGCTTTGGTTTAGTTTTATACCCGCCTTGTGCTGGCTGTTGCTGGAGCCTTTGGTGCTGTCCGCAGACCCTTATGTGCTGAGCAGCACCAGCTTAAATCAACATTTGCTGCTGGTGGCTGTATTTACAATACCAATGATCAGTGTCGCGCTGAAGTGGCCAGAGCGTCTGCAATGGAGCAGTGTTTTGGCAGCCCTGCCCCTGTTGTTATTGGGTTTAAGTCACGGCCAGGCAAAGCCTGAAGTGCAACAGCAAATCCAATTATTCTGGACTGTACTGGCCTTGGTGCTGGTTGCAGTTCAAAGTGCCATGGCGCTTAAAACCAGCCACAAAGCTGCTGCTTTTATTCAGATGGCGGGTGCCAATTTTGCGTTAACCTTATGTTTTACCTTATGGCTTGCCGACGCAGCTTTAACTTTAGCTATAGCGGCTCAACTGGTGCTGCTGACCCTGCTTGGCATCAAGCTCAGCATGCCGGTGCCACACTGGTTGATGAAGCTGATTGGTGCTGCAGTGTTAATTCGTCTGACCACAGCACCTCTGATGGGGCACTATGAGAATGAGTTTTTACTGGGATTGCACTGGTCTTTTGTGGTCTACCCTGTTGCCTTAATCTGTTTTGCGTTGAGCTGGTATTTATGGTTTGCGACCGCACTTCGCAGTTATCTGGAAGGGGCTTTATTGCATTTGGTTGCGGTGTTTATCACGGTACAAACCCAATACTGGCTCAATGATGCAGTGGTTGATTTCACCGATATGAACTTCAAAACCCTGAGTATTCAGGCCTTTAACTGGCTGTTGTTGGCCTGGGTATACCAATGGCGCAGTGGCAGGGCTGGCAGCACAGCCCCTCTTTATCGCACTGCAGCTGTCACTTTAGTGGTATTGGTTGCGCTGGCACATCTGCAGCTCAGTCTGGCACAAAACCCGTTCTGGCATGCAGCGCCTCTGGGTTCACTCCCCCTGCTGAACCTGTTGCTGTTGATATGGGGTTTACCGGCTTTGATATTCTGGGCTTTTAGTCGCTTGCCTTTATCTGCCCGCCTGACCACATCTGCCTTATACACAGCGGTTGGCACTGCAACTTTGTATCTGACGGGCTCTATCCGGCATTTCTGGCAAGATGGGCAACTACTGCTGAGTTTGCCAACTTCAGTCGCAGAACAATACAGTTATTCACTGGTGTTTTTAGTCATTGCCATCACCACTGTTTTACTGGCGCAATGGCAAAACAAAACCAAAGCCCGTAAAGCAGGTTTTGTAGTGTTAAGCGCCGTGGTGCTGAAGGTTTTTGTGGTGGATTTAAACGACTTAACAGGGGTACTCAGAGCCTTGTCTTTTATAGGTTTAGGTTTAAGCCTGGTGTTACTTGGCTGGCTGTTTCAGCGTTTACAACGAACTGAAACAACCACTTAGCCACAAAGCCCGGTAGCATCAGCTTAACAGTGCCTCTTGCTCTAAAAAACAGCCTTTTTGTTGCAAGGCGTCCAGCAAGCCATAAAAGTGGTGTTTTTCAGCCAGTTCTATGGCTTTGGTCAACTGATTTGGGTGCTTCGGTTTATTGTTAAACAAGGCCATCCAGGGGCTGAAGTCTGCCGGAGTGACAAAATTCAGTGTGTCACCCAGCCGTTGTTTTAATAAATCAAACAGCTCTAAAGCTGCGGCATCAAAATCAAAAGCGCAATAAATGTGCTGGTATTGCTGATAAAAGGGCATCAGCAACGCACTGCTGGCTTTACTGCCAGAGGCAAAACCAACATCAGTGTTGTGCAAGGAAAAATCCAGCGCCAGCATCTGACCACAAACCGGAAGTAACTGCTGGTAACGGAAAAAGCATTCTTCATTTTCAATCAGCAGCAAATTAGCTTTCGCCTGATAACTCTGGTAGTGAGCAGTGCCATCCAACACCACCACTTCAGGTTGGCGATTCTGACACAACTGGTGATACACCAGTTGATAACCAAAAGAGGTATTCACCTGATGCGAGTCGCCAGTCTGGGCTGCCTCTTTGCGTGATGCGGGTTGCAGCGCCTGCTGTTCAAGCTGGCGAAATAAAGTTTCGGACAGAATACTCACCTGCCAACGACCCGAGCCTAACTGCCGCACTTTAAATATTTCTGACTTTTTCTGATAAAACAGCGGCGGCAGCAATTCCAGCATACGGCCATAATGCACAGGCTTGCCCTGACGAATTTGTTGCAGGTATTTCTTTAACATTCACGCTCCCACTGCGGCTTTGACTTGCTTCTGTAAGCAGTGAACCGTAAAGCAAGCGGCTTGGCAAGTGTCGCGAAAGCTTTATCAACTTGTCATAAAAATGCCACGGTTCAGCCGGATAATAAGCCCCAGTTAAGTGCGAACCCTGTGTACATGTTGCTTTAACTCTCTGGATTGTCCTGGATTTTTATGAGGGAAACCCCTGTGGTTCTCCCTCTTTTTTTATTCAGAGCACAGACTAAAACCTTCATCCAGCCATCCTGTGACTCCACCTATCATCTTTTTAACAGGCCTCTGTAACTGAGCCAGTTTTAACGCCGCTTTGTCTGCACCATTGCAATGTGGTCCGGCGCAATAGACAACAAATAAGGTATCAGCCGGATAAAGCGCCAGACTTTCCGCAGAAATCCGGCTATGGGGAAAGGACAGAGCTTCAGGCAAATGGCCTTGCTGATAAGCCGCCTCTCCACGCACATCCAGCAATACAAAATCCTGCCGTTTATTGCTGATGGCATGGTGCAGATCCCAACAATCGGTTTCAAACTGCAACAAAGCGCTAAAGTGGGCAACAGCCTGATCAGATCCCGCTGCTGTTGGTCTGGATACCATAGATGACATAAGTAGTATTCCTGTATGAAATGCTTTGTATCAAAGCCTTGATGATGTTCAGCAGTACTCTAATCCACAGGCACAGCCCACACTATTGGCTGAAAAGACACAATAAGATAGTATTAAGCCAAATCTACTGTTCAAACCGCTTCGGAGCGCTCTTATGCATAAAGTTGCTATTTTGGTAGGCCCTGCAGTAGCTACTTTTGAGTTGGGTTGTGCTTCAGAGTTATTTGCATTAAGCCGGCCTGAGTACCCGAACTGGTATCAGACCGATATCATCAGTTTTCATCAGGGGCCTTTCATCGCAACAGCTGGCCTGCAATTGCTGGTACCTCAGGTGCAGGATTTAACAGGGTACGATACGATTTTGATCCCAAACTGGTCTGTGTCTCAGCCTGAACCGCCAGCACTGCTACGCAGTCAGTTAACTGCAGCTTATCAGCGGGGTGTGCGGCTGATTTCGTTTTGCTCAGGCGCATTTTTGCTGGCAGAACTTGGCTTACTTAAAGACAAAGCGGCCACCACCCACTGGCGCTATGCCGACGAGTTTCAACGGCGTTATCCCGACAGCAGGTATCAGCAAAATGTATTGTATTGTTTTGATGGCCAGATAGGATGCTCAGCGGGCAGTGCGGCTGCTCTGGATTTAGGTCTGGCCGTGATCCGGCGGGATTTTGGCTTTGAAATCGCCAATCAGGTGGCCAAAAGAGCGGTCATTTCCGCGCATCGCCAAGGTGGACAAGCGCAATTTGTCGCACAGCCGCTACAGAAAAAAACCAATTTACTCAGCACCACTATGGACTGGGCTTTATTGCATCTGGATCAACCTATAGCTATTGAGCAACTGGCCGATCAAGCGGGTATGTCCAGACGCAGTTTTGATCGGCATTTTAAAGCCAGTACAGGGTTAAGCCCACTGCAATGGTTAGTGCAGCAGCGATTACAACTGGTGCAGCATTATCTGGAACAAGGTCAGCATTCGATAGAACAAATTAGTGATCTGACAGGTTTTGGTTCAGCATTAAATTTGCGCCAGCAGTTTCAGAAGCAATTGGGGTTAAGCCCCCGTCAGTATCAACGTCAATTCAGCTGCAATCAGTGGTAAGCTGCGGCATAGCGGACGGCAAGTTTCATGTAAAAAAATGTGAAAAACGGCCAGATTTTGCCTTAATTCTAGCCATGCCCCGCTATTATCCCGCGTTTTCAGACCACACCACTCTGGCACCAAATTTGCTCCTGTTTAAACAAGAGGTCACTTCAGATGACCCAGGCATAAAGCTCAGGAGATTAGTATGTTTGGTATTTCCGGTGTAACACAGCCCCCCGGACTGGATAGTCAACTGGTGAAGTCCCCGTCTTTTGGCAAAGGCAGAGGATTTGGTGAAGAGCCTTATACCGACAAAGTCAGTTTATCGGATGGAAAACCCGATCCGGATATGACCTATCAGCATCTGGCAACAAGCAACAGAACCCCTGCACCAGAAGGCGCAAGCAAAAAAAATAATGAAAGCAATGACAAGCCGGATAAAGCAGAGCCGGACAGGCTCGATACTCTGATGCTGCAAGTGCTGGATGCCAAAATGGGCATAGACAGGAAAAAACTGGAAGAAATAGAAAAGAAAATTGAAGCTCTGCTCAATAAAGAAGGCGAACTGACACAAGCTGAAAAAACTCAGCTGGAACTACTGCAAAAACAAAAAGAACAGCTGATCAAAGAAAGTGCGAAAAAGCTGACAGAACAAGGCTAATTCAAAGACTGACTCAGCTGCCGGGTTTGTTTTTGCAGTTGTTCAACCCGGCCAGAATCCTCTTTGCACTGAGCTTGCAAGGCAAGAAAAAGAACACAAAAGCACCACTAACCAGCCACTGATCTTATTCATTATTCCACCTTGGTCAGAAATTGTGCCCCAAAGATAAGTAGTAGCGATAGGCGCTGCCATTCGTATCGTCTTCCGCCCGACCGTACCCCAGATAAACAGGGCCAAAAGGACTATCCCAGCCTGCAAATAGACTGCCGGCCCAAATCCAGTCGGTTTCATTGGCAAGGCGTTCGAGCTGGATCATATTGCCAGCAACCAGACCTTTTTCCACTGAAGCGCCCAGATAAAAAGGTGAATTAATGATACTGAATCTGTTTTCACTCATTTTATACAAGTACACCAGGCTGCCAAATTTCACTTCGCTGCCAAACAGATAGTTTTTCGGATAACCAGACAGGTTTAATAAACCGCCCAGCGAAAACTGTTCCATTGCCACATTGGGATCGCCAGGCGTATAACTTTCATGACGCCAACGGGTACGCAAAATGTGGCGTTCAAAGAAACTACGGGCGGCCAGAACTTCAACAGCACGACTTCGGCTGCGGTATCTTTGTCCAAAAGCGCTGTCATTCAGCCACTGCCAGTTGGCACTGATACGAAAACCCCGGCTTGGAAAAGCCGGGTTATCTAATCTGTCCCAGACAAAATCCAGCACAGGCCCCTCACGCTGATAACCCAGCTTGCTAAAACCCAACTCTTCCACCCCTGACACAGGAATACGGAAGTAACCATCTTTGTCAGTCCAGCCTGAACTTAGTCTGGCATGATCAGACAAGTTCCAGCCCACTTTGGCAGTCACTGTGGTTTCTTTATTGGATAAGTCACCCAGAGATAACCCTTCTCTATCCTCCAACGCCAAAATAGTGGTATCGCGCATTATTTGTGCGCTGACAAAAGTGGCAGGGGTAAAGATGGGCCAATACAACTCTGAACTGATCAGCTTATCTGTCCCCAGCGCCAATTCATTGTGCCACTCAGCACCCAGCTCAGAAATATTAGTGTAGGTATAGGACGCCGCCAGTTGGTAATACCTTTTATTACGGAAGTCATCTTCCATAGTAAAACGGAAATTCAGGTAACCAGGGCCCCAGCTTTTTTCCACAGCCCGAACTTTTAACCTGGTGTCTTCATCTTGTTTATTTTGCTCCAGCTGTAAAGACACCCGCTCCAGCGTATCGACGCCATACACCTGTCGCAGACCTTCTTTGAGTTTTTTACTGTTGTAACTTTGGCCTTCTTTTAACGCCAGTCTTTGTAACAACACCTGATCGGACAACAGGCTTTGGTTATCCAGCTCAATCCGATCAACCTGAATACTGGTTGCTTGTTTTGCTCTGTGAGCCGCCAGCCACTGTGGAAAATGTTCCGGATAGGAAAAACCGGCTAATGCATCAGCTTGCTGCTGTGCACTCAATCGACCTGCTTCAACAGATTGGGGTAACTTATCAAAATCCAGGGTGCCAATGCTTGCTACATCCGGAGTCAGCAGTAAATCCTCTGGTCCCAACAAAGCAATTTGTTGGTCAACCACCTGACGCACTAAAAAATTGGTTAACTGATCAGTGACGGCAAAAGCGGAGTCCAGTTGATCTTTACTTAATAAGGGGGCGTCAATAGCGACGGCTATGACTCTGTCTGCCCCCAGACTTTTTGCAATGCTGACAGGTAAGTTGTTTGCCACACCACCATCCACTAACACCCGGCCATCAAGTTCCATAGGCCGCACTACTCCAGGGATCGACATAGAAGCCTGCACGGCCTGCAATAAACTACCCTGACTCATGACCACAGTTTCTCTGTTGGTTAAGTCTGCCGCCACAGCACGAAAGGGGATAGGCAACTGGTCAAAATGACTATGATTTAACTGGGCACCATAAGCTTCTAAAATCAGCTCAGCCATGGCCTGACCTAACAACACACCTTTAGGGATTTTAACGCCTGAGCTGCCTAACCCCAGACCCAACCGGATTGGATACTGGTCCTGCTGCTGTTTGCGTCGCACCGGCATTTCATCACGATGCACTTTATCGCGAAAACCTGTACTCCACTCCAAATGATCAAGGATCGACTGGATGGCATCCGGGCTGTGACCTGTAGCATACAAACCGCCGATAAAGGCACCTATGCTGGTACCTACGATCAGATCTACAGCTATACCTTGTTGTTCCAGTTGCCGGATCACGCCAAGATGAGCACCGCCCCTGGCACCTCCGCCCCCTAAAACTAAAGCGATACAGGGCCGGTTTTTGACTCTGGCACAAGGCTCCTGCCCTGTGACTTCAGACTCTGCGGCAAACACCAGCTCACTGACCAAAAGTACAACAATCCACAACCCCCACTTTGCCTTCATGCACAGCTCCTCTGTTTTACTCTTCCGTCCTACAACTATTATTAAATACAAAGTTGAATAATCGGGTTATTTTCTGGTTTTAACGCTTTAGAGTTGAGTCCTTTCTGAGTTGTTGCTAAGGTTTCATCACGCTTGTCATGGCCTTCAGTATTCGTTGATATTTTTGAAGCTGCAGACACTCAGGCTCTGATACTTTTCTTATTTATCTACTATGACAGCATTCACAATTCGCTGCCACAACGAGGTCAAATGTTCGATTCATTGCGTAGTCGTCTGGTGATATCGCTGGTTAGCCTGTTAACTGTTCTGGCTTTAGCCAGTGGTTTGGCAACCTTAAATGCGATGAAAAAAGACAGTGAGCAGCAAGCCCAACAAGTATTAAGGGTTGCAGCTAATGTGTTTTTACAGGCGCTGGAAAACAGAGCCAGTCAGCTCACCAACTCTGTCAGTATTCTGGCCAGCGACTTTGGTTTTCGTCGTGCTGTAGCAACAGCTGAGCAGGAGACTATTTTATCCGTACTGGAAAACCATGGCAGCAGAGTCAATGCCGATCTGGTGTTGCTTTTATCTCCTGACGGAGACTTATTAGCCAGCACCAGTACAGATTTAGACAGCACCGACGTGAAACCGGTGTTTTTGCAAAACAAAGTCAATCAGTCCAGCACACTAAACGATATTCTTGTATTGGCAGGCAATTCCTATCAATTAGTACTTGTGCCGGTGAAGGCCCCCCAAACCATAGCCTGGGTTGGTATGGGCTTTAGCTTAAACAAAGAACTGGCCGAGCAGATTAAAGGCATTACGGGCCTTGACATCAGTTTTACCACCAACAGTGACAGAGGCAATCAAACCTTGCATTCAACTCTGCACCCGGCCACTCAACAAAGCCTGTTGCCTTTATTGCCTAATCTGGCAGACACAGCTCAACAACCCTTCAGCAGTAATGAAGATGAGTTTTTATCTTTAGCTTTAGCTCTGGACCAGCAGCAAATGCTCTGGGCTGTGCTGCATTATCCCAGTGCCCGCTGGCAGGAAAGTTACCAGCAAATCCGCCATCAGTTGTTATTCATTTTTGGAGTCAGTTTAACTCTGGCTTTGCTATTGGCTTTTGTGATAGCCCGCAGCATTACGCAGCCATTACGTTTATTATCCGACTTTGCCAGTCAGATAGGTCAGGGCCTGACCACAGCAGATGTACCTGCAGCCAAAGGCGAGATAGGGGTACTGGGAAACACCTTACAAAAGATGCAACTGGATATCCGCAGCCGTGAAGCTGAACTGCTGTATCAGGCTGAACATGATTCCCTGACAGCATTAAAAAACCGCGGTGCTGCCGAACGCAAGCTGGCCGAGCTTCTGCCCATTGAAGATGTGGGCTTATTGCTGCTGAATATAAAAAACTTTCGCCATATTAATGATGCTTTAGGTTTTGCCAATGGAGACTCTTTATTGCAGCAAATGGCATATCGTCTGGCTCAACTTACTCCAACCCCTTTGCTGGCCGCCCGTTTGGGAGGTGATGAGTTTTTATTGCTGTACAACCAGCATCTTAATGCCTCGCAAGTAGAAGAGTTAAGGTTGCAACTGCATTCAGGTTATTTATTGGCTGATTCGCCTTTGAGTTTAAAAGTATCAGTGGGTGCCTATAACATTGCCCCTGGCAGCGTACATGCCAACGATGCAATCCGGCGGCTGGATATCGCCTTAAGCCATGCTAAACAACTACCAGGCATGCTTGCCTTTTATCAGCAAGGTCAGGATGAGAGCCATCAACGTGAGCTGACAATCTTGCGCGATTTACCGGCAGCCTTGCAGCAAAACCAGCTCTTTGTGGTGTATCAGCCCAAAGTAGAACTGGGCCAGAGAAAATGCAGTTCGGCCGAAGCATTAATACGCTGGGTGCATCCGGAACTGGGCTTTGTGCCCCCGGACGAGTTTATTAAGCTGGCTGAGCATTCTGGCAATATAGCGCTGGTCACCGAATGGATACTCAATACTGTGGCGGCTCAATTGGCACTTTGGTATCAACAAGGTAAACATATTACTGTGGCCGTGAACCTGTCGGCCCATGACTTAACCAATCCACAATTACCTTCTGATATTGCCGCCCTGCTGGAACGCTATCAACTGCCCTCTTCGGTTTTGGCGCTCGAAGTGACGGAGGGTGCGGTGATGCAGGATCCAAAACAGGTGATCCAGATACTCACTGAACTCCGTGCTATGGGAATAGAATTGGCGATTGATGACTTTGGTACAGGCCAATCGTCCCTGGCGTATTTAAAACAACTGCCAGTGCACGAAGTAAAAATTGACCGGGCTTTTATTAAAGACATTGAGCACAATCAGGATGACGCTTTAATTGTCAGCGCCACTACTCAGCTGGCCCATAGTTTAGGTTTAAAAGTGACAGCCGAAGGTTTAGAAAACAGAGCCGGACTTGCCAAGTTGCAGCAATATCACTGTGATAAGGTGCAAGGTTACTTTTTTTCAAAGCCTTTAACATGCGAGCACTTCAGCGAATGGCTTCAACAGTTTGAAGAGCAGAACCAGCAATGGTTCGAACAAGAGATAAGCCAATGAAAACAATTTTAACTGCGCTGTGTTTATTGGTAGCCAGCGGTAGCCTGATGGCTGGCTCCAAAGTTATAGCCACAGGAGGTGCCACCAACATAGAAGGAAATTCGGGCGGCGGCATAGTGCCATGGGCCACTATCAACGGCTACAGCAGCAGTGATGAATGGTCAGTCAATGCCTTTGCAGCCCGGGTGGGGGTGGATGATTTTACGCTGGATAGTTATGGTGTGGGTGCCAGTTTTAATAACCAGTGGGAACTGTCATTTGCCCGCCAAAAGCTGGAGCTCGACACTATAGGCGGTGAACTGCGGCAGGACATTCTGGGCATAAAATACAAAGTGGCAGGTGAATTATTGTATACCGCTATGCCGCAAATCAGTCTGGGCCTGCAGTTGAAGAAAAACCGCGATTTTGCTTTACCTGCGGCAGTAGGTGCTGGCGATGATTCAGGTTATGAGTTTTATATTGCCGCTACCAAAGTATTTTTTGATGCTGTGGCAGGCCGCAACCTGTTACTCAATGCCACAGTGCGCTCTACAGATGCACATCAAACAGGTTTATTGGGGTTTGGTGGTCAGGGCCTTGGTCGTAAACTGATGTTCGAAAGCTCAGCCGTTTTGCTGCTGAATTACAATCTGGCTGTTGGCACTGAATTTAAGCAAAAACCCAACCAACTGGATTTTGCTGACGAACAACACTGGCGGGATCTATTTGCCGCCTGGTTTATTAATAAAAATGCATCTGTGGTTTTGGGTTATGTCGACTTAGGTGATATAGCGGGCCTTACAGAACAGACTGGCTTTTATCTATCAGTGGAGGGCACATGGTGAAGTACCTGTTGCTAATAGCGACCTTAATCTTAACTGCCTGTCAGCAAAAGCCGGAAATCAGCTTGTACCAGCGTTTAGGTGCAGAAACCGGCGTTGAAAAAATTGTTGATGGTGTTTTGTATGGCATCGAACATGATCAAAGCATAGTGCAGCATTTTGCGGACACCGACATCCCCAGATTTCGTCGTTTGCTGATAGAGCAGTTTTGTGAACTCTCAGGCGGGCCCTGCAAATACACCGGTGTTTCTATGCAGGAAAGCCATACAGGTTTTCAGATCACACAAGCGCACTTTGATGCGCTGGTCAATCATCTGATCACCGCTATGCAGCAACAAAATGTGGCTATCGAAGCTCAGAATGAATTTCTGGCTATGTTAGCCCCTATGTACAAAGACGTAGTGTATCGCTGATGACCAGAGTAGTGTTTCTTGACGCAGCCACTATGGCAGCAACCGATCTGAGCCCACTGCAACGGCCTGATGTCACTCTGCTCCTCTACCCTCAAACCAGCCCTGAGCAATTGCTCACTCATGCTAGAGGCGCTCAGGTGCTGATCAGCAATAAAGTGCCTCTGGATGCAAAAGCTATAGCGGCTTTGCCAGAACTACGCTGTATTCTGGTCGCAGCCACAGGGGTGAATATGGTCGATTTAGTGGCGGCCAAAGCAGCGGGTATAGTGGTCTGTAATGTTCAGGGGTATGCGGGCACCGCAGTGCCCCAGCAGGTTTTTGCTTTATTGCTACAACTGACCAACCATATCCAGTCGTATCATCAGGCTGTACAACAAGGGCTGTGGAGTCAGAGTTCGCAGTTTTGCCTGCATTTGCACCCTATAGAAGAATTAGCTGCTAAAACCATAACTTTGATTGGTTATGGTGATTTAGGCCAGGCCACAGCTCGTCTGGCTGAAGCTTTTGGTATGAAAGTAGTGATTGCTGAACGGCCTGATGCCACAGAAATACGCCCGGGCCGAACCGCCTTTGAAAACGCAGTTCGCCAGGCCGATGTGTTGTCTTTGCATTGCCCGCTGAGTGCAGCTACAGAAAAGCTGATCAATGCCAACACCTTAAGCTGGATGAAACCCACAGCCTTGTTGATCAACACTGCCCGTGGTGGGCTGATTGACGAACAAGCACTGGCTGAAGCCTTAACAACAGGCCGTCTGGCCGGCGCCGCTTTGGATGTACTCAGCGTTGAGCCCCCCACTGCCAGCCATGTGCTGCTAAACAAGTCCATTCCTAATCTGATTGTGACGCCACATGTGGCCTGGGCCAGTCGTCAGGCGATGCAACGTCTGGTGGGACAATTGTCGGAAAACCTGCAGGCTTTTATCCGTCAACAACCTGTTCGTCAGGTGTCAGGCTGATCAAATTGTGCTCCTGATCCAGCTCCAGAATAAAATCTGCACACTGTGGTAGTTGTTGCCAGCTCTCTTGTGTCAAACGTTGGAAATACAACATAAAGGCGTCCAGTTGTGCAGGGCTTTTTCCTCGGCCCAACTGCTGCAAAGGCTGTTCCTGCCAGGCCCGCCAGCGACAAACGGCCTGCCAGTCCGGCGCATTCAGCCAAATCAGTTGTTCCAGTTGCTGCCAGACCAACTGATAATCCCCAGCCAGTTGTTGGTTCACCTGATACCGCCATAAAGCCTCAGGGTCCTGCTGTTGTTCTAACTTATTGATACAGTGGTGCAGTTCGCTATCCGGCTGTGGTTTCAATCCGATACACCAGCCTTCCAGGATCAACAATTTCGCCTTTGTTGCAGATGTGGCTGTAGCCACTTTATCCTGGCCTTTGTTATAACGACGCCAGTGCTGCGGTTCTGCTCGTTTAAACCCCTGTAGCTGTGATAACAAAAGTTCAGTGTCATGAGTACCAGGCACTCCACGTTCGGCAAAAAGTGGATGCCAGAGCCTGGCCCGTTTCAGCCTGTGGGCTGGTTCGAGATAATAATCATCCAAAGACACCACGTCAGCCTGAACACCAAATCCTGACCATAACTGTTGCAAAGCTGCTGCCAGACTGCTTTTTCCACTGCCCTGAGCGCCACTGATGCCTATAATGAAAGGTGTTGACGGTTGCTGTTGACTTAATCTGCTGAGCTGTTCATTTGTTAAAATCTGGCTAACCATTTGCGCTTTCAGGCTATAAAAAAGCCACTGCTTTAGCCATAAATTGCTAACATTTTCAGTCACTAAGCACCTCATCGTTTTCATCTGGCTGTCTGATTTTCTTTCAGTTACACTGCGTTGTCTATTTTTCGGAGAACATCCGCATGCGCTTTGCTTTCTACTTTTTTCTGCTGTTATTTGCGACCAGCACTTATGCGGTGGACCTGCCCCAATTACTGGAGCAAACCAAAGCCAATCCGCAGGCCCGGATCACTGCACAGCAAACTAAAGCTGCAAGTACTGCGACTGAGTATTTCCTGTTAGCTTACAGCCATTATGTGCTGAAAAATAAAGAAGCTGCATTGGAGTTCAGTAATAAAGCTCTGACTTTAGAGCCTGACGCTGAACTTGCAGCTCGTATTTTACTAATGCAGGCTTTAACTTCCGGCGTGTTTTATCGTGACACAGCCCTTGCGGTTGAAAAACTAAAACTGGCCCAGGCTATTTTGCCCGAGGAGAATAGCCCCATGCTGCTGGCCTTACGAATGGACATTCTGGAAAGTTTTTCGCAAGCCTACAATCAGCAAGGGAAAACTGAGTTGGCGATGGAAGCCGCTACCCAAAGTCTGACGTTGGCAACCCAGGCGGCGGATAAACAGCGTCAGTTGGATTCCATGATCATGTTGGGCCGCCTGCATTTACAAAACAATCATTTGACTAAAGCCTATCAGCATTTTAAATCGGCCTTGCCACTTGCTATTGAATTGGCGGATCAACAAGCCATTGCCTCGATCAATATGCGTTTGGGTATGGCCTATCAAAAGCTTGGACAACACGAGCGGGCCTTGCATCACTTTGAAGAAGCAGCCAGGCTTTATCAGCAGTCAGATAGCCTAAGCAGTCAGGTCAACGCTCTGATTAATATTGGCGACAGCCAACTGGTGCTTAAACAAATCGACAAAGCGAAAGTCACCTACAATAACGCCCTGAAATTAGCAATGGATAGTCAGGATCCCCATATGCTGATCTCAGCTTATGTTAGTTTGTCAGAGCTGGCATTAGAGCAAAACGATCTGGAGCAATCCGGGCAATTGTTGATCAAAGCCCATCAGCTAGCCAGTCAGATCTCTGCACAGTCCATCAAATCCGAAACCGCTTTGTTCCTTGTGAATGTGTTTATCAAAAAGCAAAATTACAGTGCCGCAAAACAATTGCTGAATGAAGCAGCGCCACAACCGGATAAACTTCCGGGTTATCTGAAATACAAACACTTAACGTTAAGCGCTGAACTGGCCGCCCTGGAACAACAATGGCAACAAGCCTATCAGTTAGAGAAGTCGGCCAATCAACTGGAAATAGCTCAGTTAAACGACGACAGCAAGATACAGCTGGATAGCCTGCAAAGCAGCCTTGAACTGCAGATGCAGCAGGAAAAACAACAACAGTTGCACATAGCCAGACATAAACAGCTGCAGCAATGGCTGCTGATTAGCTTAGCCCTGTTGGCTATTGCACTTTTCAGCTTACTTTGGTCATGGAGCAAACAGAAAAAAAATCGTGCCGGCAGCACAGTACAGCAACCCCAATGGCGCAGTTTTACTGAATTATTGTTGCATCATCATAGGGTGAAAACTCAGGGGCATCTGCTGGTGGTTATTCCGGCGCAAGCTACAGCGCTGATGAACAGAGGGATACAACAAGTCAACACAGATCTTGTTCAGTTCAGGGCCATTTTGGACCAGGCGTTGTTTTGGGTTGAGCAGGAGCAAGAGTTCTGGCTGTATTGTGCTTCACAGCAGAGCGCTTATGAAGTGCAACAGCAATTGTTGCAGAGCTTACCTTCAGACTATCAGCCTTATTCCGCAGTTTTACCTCTGCATGACTTATTGTCTCATCGTATTTGCGAGCAGGACCTGGATGCACTGCGGGAACTGATTTGGTACAGCCTGTTTTTGGCACAACAACAAGGACTGCAAGGTGCTTTGGAATTCCACTATCAGTGCAATCAGAACCGACCTTGCGCCTGGCAAACCGACAACCTGCGACAGGATTTATTTAATGCCATCAGCCTGGGATTACTGGAAGTTCAGGCGAACGGCACTTCATTAAGTGACAAACTGCAGCAGCAACTGGCACAGATTTAAAGCTGTACTAAGTGTTCAGGCAGTTCAAACTCCATGGCAGTTTTGCGGAAAGGACAAATAAACTTCAGCTTCACCGCCTGCAGCATCAAACCTTGTTCGTTTTTATTGCCAGAACCATAAGCCGGGTCGCCCATCACAGGGTGCCCTGCAAGTGCAAAATGACGGCGGATCTGGTGTTTACGACCCGTGATGAGTTTTACCCTGATGATGCTGCTGCGACGTTCTTCTGAATAAGATTCGGGCTCAAATTCAGTGGTACAGGCTTTGTCATCCAGTACTGCAGTTAATTTACCTGCTGCCAGCAGTTCATCTGAGAGCTGACCTTTGACTTCGATCCGGTATTCTTTCTCAATTTTATGCTGCTGTATCATCAGACTAAAAGCTGCAGCTGCTTGTTTGGTATGAGCAATCAAGACTAAACCACTGGCTTCACGGTCCAGCCTGTGTAATAAAAACACCTGACGTTTGCCTTGCCAGTGCAGCTCTGCAAAGCGCAGTAAAGCCAGATGGTCTCCCCATTCATTGCCTTGCGACAACATACCAGCAGGCTTAAACCAGACACTGTACCCACGAGCTTCGTGAATGAGAACGGCAGGATCACAGCTGCGCTGCAGCAGTTGTTCGTCGTAATTCAGCTCCAGACTGTCACCTGGTAATAAATCGGCCTGAGCACGCCGCATTCTTTTATTTTGTTTACCCCTGCGCCACAACACAGCACCTTTATTCATGGCGTCTTTCAGCCGGCCTTTACTCAGTTGTGGTGCAGCAGCAACCAAAGCGTCAATAGCTTGTTGTGCTTCAGTGATCCGGAGTTTTTTTGTCAGTTTCAAAATATGTGTTCACTTAAAAAGAGTTCAGCCAGTATTCATGGCCCTTGGCCTGTAATGATACCAAAGCTAAGGAGGCTCTGTGTATGCGTAAATTTTTTCTGGTCAGTTTATTTGCTGTAATGCCCTTTGTTACTTTGGCCGCGCCTGCAGAAGTCGCATCCACTAAAGAGTCATTTAAGCTGCCATCACAAGTGGCGGCGACAGCTAAACCTAAAGCGACACTGCACAGCAGCGGCGCCTTAATTCAAAGTGTCGAAAACAATGTCTGGTTTGACAGCATAGATATTTCATTTGATGCAGATTTAAATGATAACGGCTTTTTTCATAGCCTCTATGTCCGCTTTGACGCCGACACTAATTATAACTCTGTGCCTGTTTATGCCCATTTTGCGCTGAAACGCGCCGGAGCCCCCGAAGTTATAATTCATACCAGCTCGGTATTCACTTTATACGGCACCAGTGCAGACGACTGGTTTGCGATAGAAAGTGAGTTACTGCATAGCCTGCCTCCGGCCTATTACGATCTGGTGATCCGGATTTATGATGCGGATTACAATGATTTATTAGCCGAAATGTCAGGATTCGACGAACCCGCTTTAGCAGAATTACCGCTGGAGGATTATTCTTATGACAAACCACAAGTTGTGATAGTCAAAGAAGAGAGCGGCAGTCTGGGCTGGTTAAGTCTGGTGGCATTGCTTGGTATAGCTCTGAGCAGGCGCAAACTTAAACTGCTTTAACAGAGAGAAACCCCGCAACATGGCGGGGCTTTTTTGGAGTTTATAAATTTGCCTCTGCAAAAGAAGCTAATCGGCTACGCACTACCCCATTAAGATTAACAGTAGTGCTGCCTTCAAAGTTTTTGAAACGCTCGACAATATAAGTTAAACCTGAAGTCACTGCCGTCAGGTAGTTACTGTCTATTTGTGACAGGTTACCCGAACAAATCAGTTTAGTGCCTTCACCACAACGGGTGATGATGGTTTTCAACTGAGCCGCACTTAAGTTCTGACATTCATCCAACAGTACTATCGCATTCTGAATACTTCGGCCACGCATAAAGTTCACTGATTTAAACTGGATATTGGCCTTGTCCATAATGTATTGCACACTGGCATGAGGGTGCTCATCGGTTTTATGCAGCACTTCCAGGGAATCGGTAATAGCAGCCAGCCAAGGTGCCATTTTCTCTTCTTCAGTACCGGGTAAAAAGCCTATAGATTCAGCTATTTCCGGTGTATTACGGGTGACTATTACTTTGTCGTACACCCCCTTTTCAATCACCAGTTCCAGCGCAGCAGCCAAAGCAATCAGGGTTTTACCACAACCTGCAGGCCCGGTCAGGATCACTAAATCCATATCCGGATCCAGCAAGGCATTCAGCGCCATCGCCTGATAAATGTTTTTCGGGTGAATACCCCAGGCATGTTTGTGCATCAGGCGCTCAAAACCTAAATCAAGAATTTTGATTTCCTGTTCACTAATGTCCAACACACGGCCAGCAAAAGTTTCAGCTTCATCAATCAGGTATTCATTCAGGTAGGCATTAGGCAATACGGAGCGAGGCACAAAATGGTAGGTATCACGACCTTCGTTGTGGGTGCGGCAATCTTTGACCACAGACCAAAAATCGCCGGAAAACCTGTAATAGCCTTTGTATAAAAACCGCACATCATCAATCAATTGGTCAGTACGGTAATCTTCAACCAGCTTCAGCCCTGCGCCTTTGGCTTTCAGGCGCATATTAATGTCTTTGGTCACCAGTATGACTTTGGTGGGCGCTTTTTCCCTTTGCAAAAATAAAGCGGTATTAATAATCAGATGATCGTTTTCGCCACCAGGCAAGCCTGGAATTTGGTCACTGATATGATGGTCGTTGATAATAAATAAATGACCGGCATTTTTTTCTTCAAGATGGCAGGGTAAAGCAACCCCCAGCAACATCTCTTCAGGTGAAGCGTCTTTGAGTACATCTTCCAGCGCCCGAATGGCAATACGGGCTTCACGGCTGACGTCTTTGTGTTTGTCTTTGATATGGTCTAATTCTTCGAGCACTGTCATCGGGATGACAACGTCGTGTTCCTGAAAGTTTAAGAAGGCGAAAGGTTCATGCAGCAGAATGTTGGTGTCCAGAACGTATATTTTTTTATCTTTAGCTCTTCTTCGCGCCATAAGCAGCTCCTTAGCGACAATAAAAACCATGAAAGTACATGGCAAAAATACAACAATTCTTACTTCAACTCTGACTGGCTCCCTGCTGTTTTGGTTCAGCGGAAGGAAGATGTCAGTGCTTTCATTCATTTGATCTAAGCTTAGAGCAAAAATGCACTGTCTGTATGACCAATAGATGACGATTTTTAATCTATGAAAAAAATACGTCATCACAGCTGATGCGGTCTCAGGCATTTCGCTGTACCATGGCGCGCCATTTTCTGCAGTGAGGACAAGATGATAAAATTTGCTTTGGGTCAACGTTGGATCAGCGACAGTGAGTCGGATTTAGGTTTAGGTACTGTGATTGGGCAGGAAGGCAGGATGCTGACTTTGCTGTTTCCGGCCAGTGGTGAAAACCGTCTGTATTCTATTCAGGAAGCGCCGCTGACCCGTGTACAGTTTAACCCGGGCGATACAGTCAAAAGTGCCGAAGGTTTTTCAGTATTAATCAGTGAAGTGGAAAGTAAAAACGACTGCTTTATTTATCATGGCACCCGCACAGACACAGAGGAAACTGTGGCTTTACGGGAATTATTCCTCGATCATTTTATGAGTTTCAGTCAGCCTCAGGACCGTTTATTTGCAGGTCAGGTCGACCGTTTTGAAACTTTTCCTTTGCGTTATCAAAGCTGGCAACATTTACACCAGCAGCAACAAAGCCCATTACAAGGCTTAGTGGGCGGCCGGATGAGCCTTATCCCACACCAGCTTTATATCGCTGAAGAAGTGGCCAAACGTCATGCCCCCCGAGTCTTACTGGCTGACGAAGTAGGTTTAGGCAAAACCATTGAAGCAGGTTTGATTATTCACCAACAGGTACTGGCTGGTTTAGCTAAACGTGTCCTGGTGGTTGTGCCTGAGTCACTGCAACATCAGTGGCTGGTCGAAATGTTACGTCGTTTTAACCTGAAGTTTTCTATTTTTGATGATGAACGTTGTGTTGAATCCTCTCTGGATGGCGGTAATCCATTTGAAACTGAACAGTTGATATTAACCAGCCTTGAGTTTCTGGTGAAAAAACGCAGCCATCATCAAAAAGCTGTGGACGCCGATTGGGACTTATTAGTGGTGGATGAAGCCCACCATTTGCAGTGGAGCGAAGAAGCCTCCAGCACCGAATACCAGCGTATTGAAGAACTGGCTGAAGGCACTGCAGGTTTAATTTTGCTGACGGCCACTCCGGATCAGTTGGGCCATCAGAGCCATTTTGCCCGCTTACGTTTATTAGACCCGAATCGTTTCCATGACTATCAGACTTTTATTGCCGAAGAGCAAAGCTACAAACATATCGCTGATTTAGCGGCTGCAGTTCTTGAGCAAACTCCATTAAACAAGGCGTCCGCACAAGAATTAAGTCAACTATTAGCAGAAAGCGATATCCAGGCTGCTGTCGCCACTTTGCAACAAACAGGCAGCAACCCTGAAGACATTGAACAAGCAAAACAACAGCTGCTAAGTCAGTTATTAGATCGCCATGGCACAGGCCGGATTTTATTCCGCAATAGCCGCAGTGCCATTTCAGGTTTTCCACAACGTCAGCCACAAGCCGTTGCGATGGAACTGCCTGAGCAATATAAAAACGCGTTAAAAGTACAGCAAGCCTTTAATAAACAACAAAGTCTGGAACAAAAAGCCAAAGCCAGTTTATTCCCTGAGCGGGTATTTCAGGAGTTTGAAGGCAAAGCCAGCAGTTGGTGGCAGTTTGACCCAAGGGTTGACCACCTGATTGCTTTACTGAAACAACATAAACGCAGCAAATTTTTGCTGATCTGTGCCCACGCCGATACAGCAATAGCGCTGGAAGAAGCGGTTCGGGTACGCGAAGGCATTCGTGCTTCTGTATTCCATGAAGGTATGAGTATTGTTGAGCGGGATATGGCGGCTGCTTATTTTGCTCAGGAAGATAACAGCGCCCAGATGTTGATCTGTTCAGAAATAGGCAGTGAAGGCCGTAACTTCCAGTTTGCTCATCATCTGGTGTTGTTTGATCTACCTCTGAACCCGGATTTACTGGAGCAACGTATTGGCCGCTTGGATCGTATAGGTCAGACGCAGGATATTCAAATTCATATCCCGTATTTTGCCGACCATCCACAGCAAGTGTTACTGGACTGGTATCAGCAAGGTTTGCAGGCATTAAGCCAGACCTGTCAAACCGGCCGCTCAGTGTTTGAACATCTGTCCACTGAGCTGTTTGAGCTGCTTGCTGCCAATGTTATGGACAAGGATGCAGTGCAGGCGCTGATCACCAAAAGTGCAGAGCTGAACCAGCAACTGAAACAAAAGCTGGAACAAGGCCGTGACAAGCTGCTGGAAATCAATAGTTCGGGTCGTGGTAAAGCCGAAGAGCTGGCCAGTGCTATTGCCACTCTGGATGATGAAACCCGCCTGCCGATGTTTATGTTGCGGGCATGGGATGTTCTGGGTGTTAATCAGGACGACCGCGGCGAAAACAGTATGGTGCTGACGATGTCAGAACACTTACACAGCCATTATCCGATGCTGGACGACGATGGCATCAGTGTCACCTTTGACCGTGCTACAGCCCTGGCTCAGGAAGATATTCAGTTTTTAAGCTGGGATCACCCTATGGTTCAAGGCACTTTAGATATACTGACCAATGAGCAAATGGGCAACAGCTCTGTGGCTTTGTTACCGAATAAAGCTTTGCCTGCTGGTACTTATTTTGTTGAATTTATCTTTATCGTAGAAGCAAGCGCACCAAAAGAGCTGCAACTGGGTCGTTATTTACCTGTCACTCCTGTACGTTTGCTATTGGAGAAAAATGGGAAAAATCTGGCTGCAAATGTGGGCTTTGAACAGTTTAATAAGCAACTCAAGCCTGTCGGCAGACAACCTGCTGCCAAGATGGTGAAAGCTTTACAAAGCTTCATTCACCCTTTGATAGGTAAGGCTGTCGAACTGGCCACTGTGCGTCTTATCGAAGTACAGCAACAAGCCCTGGAATTAATGCAACAGAAATTAAATGCTCAAGTAGAGCGTTTACAGGCACTACAGAAGCTGAATCCCTCTGTACGACCGGAAGAAATTGCACATTTACAACAACAGCAACAAGAATTAACAGATTACATCAGTAAAGCCAGGTTAAAATTTGATGCGCTGAGGGTCGTGGTTGTCAGTCATGACTAAAAGTGAATATAATGTTACTTAAATATAAACCGCCAACAGAACCTTATCTGGATATAGTCTATCAGGATGATGATATTTTACTCCTGAATAAACCCAGTGGTTTGCTGACTGTGCCTGGCAAAGCGCCTGAACATAAAGACAGCCTGGAGTACCGCGTACGTCTGGTGTGGCCGCAAGCACGTATAGTGCACAGATTAGATATGGCCACTTCAGGTCTGGTTGTCATGGCTATGCATGCTCAGAGTCAGCGTGATTTAAACAGGCAGTTTGAATTACGTCAGACTAAAAAAAGCTATTTAGCCCGATTAGAAGGTCAGGTTTCAGTCGATTCAGGTGTTGTGGATTTACCTTTACTCTGTGACTGGCCCAACAGGCCCAAACAAATGGTGCACTTTGGATCAGGTAAGCCTTCTTTGACGTATTTTAAGGTGTTGGAGCGTACTTCACACCAAACGAAAGTAGAACTTACTCCCATTACAGGACGTTCGCATCAGCTGCGGGTGCATATGTTATGGCTGGGACATCCGATACTTGGGGATAAGTTTTATGGAACTGAACAAGGAAAATGTTCAGTAGCCCGACTTCAATTACATGCCAGCTCTCTGAAACTAAGACACCCAACTTCAGGAACTGAGCTACATTTTGAGGTTGATTGCCCGTTTTAGCACAAGGATAAAAAGGCAATGAAAAAAGCTGTTAACCTAAGGTTCAGTTTTTTAAGGTAAACTTGGTACCGATGTGAGTAAACCGATGGATTTCGGACAAAAACTTGTAATAACGAGCGACTAACTTTGCTTAAATTTTTTAAGCAAACAGAATGGCCGCCGAAATTGACTCTTAGGAGATATGGATGAAACTAAGTACTAGCGCAATTGCCATTATGGCAGCTTTATTATCGACCACTGTTTTAGCAAATAGTTCAAAGCCAGTTGTAACTGACCGTGCTTTTGGTTCAGTTTTCGCTGAATACTACCTGCCAGACACTGACAAAACTGAATCCCTTGATTGGAACTACCTGGATAAGGGTTATGGTTATGGTTTCGAGCTTGGCTACAACATTGACGAAACCTGGGCTGTGCGTTTTGAATACGCAAGAGACCGTCTGGAACAGTTAATTTCTGACAACAAGTTTGATGCAGACCGTTTTGGTGTAGATGCGTTATACAACATTGCTGGCACCGGTATGTACCTTGTTGGTGGTTTGAAGCATTTTGAAGTTGAAGACAGCCGTGACACTCAGGCAGTAAACATTGGTGTTGGTTACCGTCACTATGTTGGCGAACGTGTGTCTTTATTCGCTGAAATGAACCGTTTCCAGGGTTTGACTAACGACAGCTATGGCGATGCAAACATCAAACTTGGTGTTTCTATGCTATTTGGTTCAGCACCAGCAGTTGCAGAACCTACTCCGGCTCCGGAGCCAGTACAGGCTCCTGTTGTAGTTGTTGCTGACAGCGACAAAGACGGTGTTCCTGATTCAAGCGACCTGTGCCCAGGCACTCCATCTACTGATAAAGTAGATGCGAATGGTTGTTCAATCTTCACTGAAAAAGAAGTGAACTTCACGTTAAAAGCGCAGTTTGCGAATGACTCAGCTGAAATCAAACCAGAATACAGCTCAGAAATCGCTGACTTAGCGGCTTTCCTGAAACGTTTCCCTGGCACTGATGTTGAAATCGGTGGTCACGCTTCTAACGTAGGTGGCGCAGCATACAACCTGAAATTATCAGAGCGTCGTGCTGATGCAGTAGCTAAAGTATTGTTAAACGAACATGGCATCAGTGCTAATCGTGTAACAGTAAAAGGTTACGGTGTTTCACGTCCAAAAGTTGAAGGTAATACTCCGGCTGCTCACGCTGCTAACCGCCGCATTGAAGCTGTTGTAACTGCAACTGTCAAAGAAAAAGTAGAGCGTTAATTTCTTCCGCTTCGAAAAACCGCCGCAAGGCGGTTTTTTTTGGGTTGGAGCTCAGCTTTTACTGCTATAACTCAGTCTGTCCGATAAAGTTTAGCCGCACTTTGCCGATACCCTGCTCAGGTTCCAACTTTCAGAGTAACGTCTTATGTCATCGAAAATGTTAGCTTTTTTGCTGTTGCTCTGTCTCTATACTCAGGGCGCTGAAGCAGTGTCTATGGAAGACTGGCATCAAACCGATCTGAGTTGGCAATTACCTGCAGATGAAATCACAGAACTGCTGGCTGGTGACAAAAGCTTTCTGGCATTAAAAAGGGCCGCATTTACGCCAAAAGTGAAAGGCACTATGTTGTTTATTCCTGATTGGTCACAACATGCGTCCAGCCCTAAATATCTGAATTTGTTACGCAAAGAGTTTAATGACTATGGCTGGGACACTTTGGCTATAGCAGTGCCCGATGCGCCTTTAAGCGACGCTACACAAGACTTAGAAAACTACAAAAACCAGTTACAACTGCGTATTGAAGTCGCTATGACCAGTGCAATGGCGGAAAACAGTACTGTGATCGTTGTGGCCCAGGGCAGCAGCGCGGCTTTGATCAGTCAGCTTTACGCCGATAAAAAACTGCAGGAACCGCAATCATTGATCTTATTGGAAGCTTATTTACCTGCTGCAGATCAACAACGCAGCTTACCTCTGGCCATCGCCAAACAGCAGGTTCCCACTCTGGACCTGATGCAACAACAAGGGAATCAGCAAGTGGCAGCGCAGTGGAAACTACGTAAACAACTGGCCAGGCAACAGCAGAAATTATTGTATCGACAGCGTGAAATCAGTGGTCTTATTGCACAAGCCGAAACTCAACAACGTGTATTTAAAGAGATTTATGGCTGGTTAAGCTATCAGGGTTATTAAATAACCTGAACTCGGGATAAGCAGCGCCACTGAACGGGCATCTTTTCGGGCCTCTCTGCGTTGCTTTGTCTAACCATAGCGCGCTATGGCGTACGACAAAGCGCCTTGATAGACGCAAAAATCTGCACATTCAGTCAGCAAAAACTTAAGTAACTTAAATGAATTCGTGTATGCATATGATTTATATCATGAAAGTAAAAATATTCGACACTCATTATCCCGAGTTCAGGTTAAATAAATTTTTCCACTGATAAAAATCTATTAAACTACGCAACATCGCTATCCCCGTCCTTTTTCAGCGGAGACACCAGATTATGTCGCCTTTGCTCCAGACGGTCTTGTTGCTGACCGCCAGTAATATTTTTATGACTTTTGCCTGGTATGGCCATCTCAAGCACTTTAAAAGCTCAGCTTTGTATATAACGATCGCCGTATCCTGGGGCATAGCCTTGTTTGAATACATGCTGATGGTGCCTGCCAACCGGATAGGTCACCAGGTGCTGAGTCTGGCTCAGCTGAAAATATTGCAGGAAGTCATCACTTTGAGTGTTTTTATTCCATTCGCTGTGTTCTATATGAGAGAGCCTTTTAAATGGAATTATGTCTATGCTGGCTTGTGCCTGCTGGGCGCTGTGTATTTCATGTTTTTCCGCGACTAGCCACGTTGCTTACGAATTAACTCGTAAGCGGCTTGAATATCCTGAGTTTTTTGTTTGGCTACATCCATAAGTTCTGGCGGCAAGCCCTGCGACATCAGCTTGTCCGGATGATGTTGTGCCATCAGTTTTTTATAAGCTTTTTTTAACTGCACCTCTGAACTGTCGGCGCTGATCCCTAAAATTTTATAAGCATCCGTCAAACGGCTTGCTGCATCTCCAGGTCCGTTGCTACTGTTTTTAGCAAAACGGGCTTCAGCTTCATAACGGCTGAGCATCTGTTCAAACTGCATCAGATTGATGCCTAATGCCGATGCCACCTGAGTCAATATCTTTTGTTCTGCACTGCTTAAATACAAATCGACATAGGCAGTACTGATCTGAATTTCCAGAAACATCAGCAATACATCAGGCCTGGTTCGATAAACAGATCTGAATTCAGCCAGTTGTTCCAACAAAGGAAAATCCGGCTCCTTACCATCCCGAAAAGCAGCCTGCGCTTCTTGTTTCTGCGCCGCTGTTAAACCTAATTGGTCCATAAAAACTGTGGCTTGCTGAATATGGGACTTAGTGACTACCCCATTGGATTTAGCAATATGGCCCATCACCGCAAAAGTGTTATAACGGAAAATCCCCTGAGCTTCGGACTTATCACGGGAAAAACCGTTAAAACCGCCACGACTGGCGAATACGCCGCCATAGGATTTGTCGAACCAGTGACCTATCACTAAACCAATAAATAAACCAGGGATCTTCAGCAGAGCCATGCCAAACAAGGCACCAAGAATTTTACCCCACATGTTCAGACTCCAGTTGCGCCGATAATTCAGTCAGTCGCTGCACAGTACCAATGTCGTGCCATACCCCCTGATAAAGCTCTGCTGTAACTTGATGTTGTGCCATCGCATCACGTAAATAAGGGGCCAATTTTTGTTTCCCTTCAGCCACTGCGTTAAAGAACTCAGGGCGGTAAACCGCTATGCCACTAAAAGTAAAACACTGAGCAGCATCAGCCAAAGCCAAATCTGTTGCGCTGATGCCAAAATCGCCCTTGGGATGCTGTGGCGGATTAGGCACCAATACCAGATGAGCGAGACTGTCCGGAGCTAATTTACCCATCAGTTGCTGATAAGGATAATCGCTGAATATATCGCCGTTGATCACCATAAAAGGTTCATCCCCCAACAGAGGCAAGGCTTTTTTGATCCCGCCTGCGGTTTCAAGACCTTCGGCACCTTCGTTTGAGTAACGGATCTTCACACCAAACTGCTGACCAGAGCCTAAATGCTGTGGCAACAAATGACCCAGCCAGGCATGATTAATGACAATATCCTGCACTGTGGCGGCACTGAGTGCCTCCAGATGGTAGTGGATCAATGCTTTGCCAGCCACTGTTAACAAAGGTTTAGGTAACAGATCCGTTAAAGGTCGCATCCGCTCACCACGACCTGCTGCCAGTATCATTGCTTTCATCTCAGGTCTTGGCCTCCAGTGCAGGTTGTACTTTATTTCTCAGCCACAGATCCAACTCCTGCAACTCAGGGTAATGCTGGGTAACCTCAAGCACATACTCAAAAACACGCGGCAAATCAGCCAGATAACCCGACTTTCCGTCACGGTGGTACAAGCGGCAGAAAATACCACAGACTTTAATATGCCGTTGTAATCCCATCCAATCAAACCAAAGCTGAAACTGCTCAGCACTGACCTTTGCAGGCAACTCATCAGTGGCTTTGAGATGGTGGTAAAACTCCTGACTTAGTGACTGTACAAGCTCAAGAGGCCATTTGACATAACAGTCCTTCAGCAAAGACACTGCGTCATAAGTCACAGGACCTGTAACCAGATCCTGAAAATCAATCACGGCCAGACTGCCGTCCTGTTGTAACATCAAATTACGGGCATGGTAATCCCTGTGCATCCCTGCCTGAGGTTGCTGCAGCGCTGTGTCAGCCAGCAACTGGAAATGCTTTTGCAACATAAGATGCTCTTGTTCATTCAGCGTCAGTTGCAAATGCTCAAGAACAAACCAATCCATAAAAATCTGCATTTCACGCAGTAAAAAAGCTTGATCAAAAACAGGCAAAGGCCCGGTACTTGTGGCACTGATGGTGCGTACCGGAGCCAATTGAGCCAATGCCTGACGATAGAAGTCACTGACCGTTTCCTGCGTTAGTTCAGACAATAACAAAGTGTCGCCCAAATCACTGAGCAGTAATAAGCCTTGCTCAATGTCACGGGCAATAATCCGGGGAACCTGTAAACCCGCCTGTGCAAATGCCTGCTGCGTGGCAACAAAACGGCCACAGTCTTCCGTTGGAGTAGGCGCATCCATCAAAATGTAGCTGTTTTGCGCCACAGAAAAACGAAAATAACGCCTGAAACTGGCATCTCCGGTAATAGGATCGAGGTGAATAACCTCATCAGGAAAACACGCCGTCAAAAAACTTTGAATTAACTGCATTCGAGCTGGCACTTCAAACCCCGTCAATTGGTCAAAGCCAGCACTATAACGGATTAGCAGGATCGGGAAAATTGATTTATTATAGCTGGCCTGGTGTTCTGGTCCTTTTCACCTGTTTCACGTATTGTATTAAGTAGGTTGCATGACTCATTCTCTGATCTATCGCCTTATTATCATGGCGCTTGGTATTCCTTATCTTGCCCATGCAGAAGAGCAAACACCTCAACCTATCCAGCAATGTTATAGCGCTGTGGAGATGCCGGCCAAGTTGAGTCAGCTATCGGCGAAAGACAACAGACTGCAAATATTGTCAGACCGGATCCGTATGATGCAGGACCAAACTGCATTATTTGATGGCAATATAGAAATCCTTTATCGCGATACCATGTTAAACGCCGCCAATGCACAGGTCAGTCAGAAAAATCAGACCTTGCTGGCCAGTGGTGGTATTCAGTACTACAGCCCTGATTTAAAAGTCAGCAGCAGTCATTTCACAGCTCACCTCAAAGAAGATAAAGCCATATTGGGTGAAGCGGATTATCAGTTGGTCAGTCAATCTGGCCGCGGTTTTGCCAAAGAAATGAGCGCAGATAAGCAGCAAATTGGTTTAACTGAAGCCAGCTTTACGACCTGTCCATACAACGACAGCAGTTGGGCTTTGCATGCAGATAAAATTAATATTAATGCCGATGATGGCTGGGGTGAAGCCTGGCATTCGGTCATTAAAATTCAAAATGTGCCTGTCTTTTATTTGCCGTACATGACCTTTCCTGTCAGTGATAAACGCAAAAGTGGTTTGTTGTTTCCCAAAATTGGCAGTTCACAGAAGTTAGGGCTGGATTTTGAGACCCCTTATTACCTGAATCTGGCCGACAACTATGATGCCACTATCAGCCCACGTTTTATGAGTAAAAGAGGAGCTCAGTTAAACACTGAATTCCGTTATCTGACCGAAGCTCACAATGGCCGGTTACAACTTGAAATTTTACCCGATGATAACGACAAGCCGGCAGGCTTTGGCAGTCGCTATTTAACTCATTTCAGCCACAGTGGTGACTTGTCAGACCGTTGGCGTGCCAGTGTAGATTTTACCGATGTCAGCGACGATGCTTACTTGTCTGAACTGGGGTCTGACTACAATAACCAAAGTGACACCCAACTTTACCGGCAAGCCAGCCTGAATTATTTCGGTGACTATCTGAACTCAGAGATTCGCCTGCAAGGTTTTGAAATCCTTGGAAACTATCTGCCTTCTTACGCCGCCTTGCCACAAATTGACCTGAGCTCAGCTGCTCCAACGGATTTAGCTGCAGGTTTTGAATTTAACTGGCACAGCCAATACGCCCATTTTCGTAATGACAGCGCTCTAATCAACAGTGCAGACCGTTTACATCTCGAACCCAGCATCCGTTGGCCTTTAATCACTCCAGCGGTCGAGGTGATCGCAGAAACCAGCCTGCTGCATACCCGTTATCAGCAGAATACCGATCAAGACAATGTATTGGTTCAAAAAGAAATCAGCAGAACAGTGCCCAAAGTCCAAATCAATGCCAAACTGAATATGGAAAGAGAGCTCAGTTGGAAAAGCACAGATTCATTACAAACCTTTGAGCCTCAAATACAATACCTCTATATCCCTTATCGCGATCAATCGATGATTGGGCTCTATGACACAGCTCCTTTGCAAGACGATTATTATGGCTTATTCCGTGAAAACAGATATTCGGGTCTGGACAGAATTGCCGATACCAACCAATTGACTATAGGCTGGACAACCCGTTTATATGACTCACAGGATAATGAGTTGTTCCGTTTCAGTTTGGGTCAGATTGTATTTCTGGATGATCCAGAGCCCATAGACAATGTATTGCCAGACGCCAAACAGCCTGCTGATTCGGTGCTGGCTTCTGAGCTGTTGTGGAACTGGAGTGAAGGCTGGTACTTAAATACCGCGTTGCAGTATGATTCGAGCAATGAACGCATGGTGAAAAGCAACGTTACTTTGGATTACATAGCAGATGATAAAAGTCTGATCCAATTGAACCACCGCTACAGTAGGGAGGTCTCAGACTACGAAATTGCACAACTGGGCTTTTTAGGCACTACACCTATTGATGATAAATGGAAACTGATTGCCAGTTATTATCGTGACATCAACAAGCATCATATGATAGAAGCTAACTTTGGTTTGCAATATGAATCCTGTTGCTGGGCAATTCGGGTGGTTGCTAAGCGCCAAATCAATACCAACCTTGAATTGGCACTGAATGATTTGTCCCAACCTCCTACTTTTGATAACGGTATAGCCGTACAATTTGTATTAAAAGGATTTGGTGAGGGTGCAGGTTTCTCAGTCAACGACATGTTATCGAACGGAATTTTTGGTTATAGACGCCCATATTTACTAAATAATTAATGTAGGAACCTATGAAGTTACAACTTTTGATTGCCAGCTCTGTGGCCGCATTTCTGGTCTTTTCGAGCCAGGCGGCAGAACAAAAGATCGACGGTGTTGCAGCCATAGTCAACAACGGTGTCGTATTGGATACTGAAGTGACAGATATGGTCAATAAGGTGAAGCGTAATGCACAAAGCCAGGGGCAGACCTTACCTTCAGACCGGGCTCTACGCACTCAGGCTCTGGAACGGTTAATCAGCAATAGCTTACAGATGCAAATGGCCAGCCGTATGGGCCTGCAAATCACTGACCCACAATTGGATCAGGCACTGGAAAACGTTGCCCGTGGCGAAAACCTGACGATGGAACAATTTCGTCAGCGCATAGTGGCTGAAGAAGGCGACTATCAGCAATTCCGTGAACGTTTCCGTGAAGAAATCACTACTGGTGAAGTATTAAGAGCCAACGTGCAACGCCGCATCTACATCAGCCCACAGGAAATAGATAGCCTGATGAAAGTGATGGAAGAACAGGGCGCGTCTAATGAGCAATACAATATAGGTCATATTCTGATTTCTATTCCAAGCCAGGGCAGCACTGAAGAAATTACAGATGCCAAAGATCGCGCCGACAAAGTAATGAAGTTGTTGCGTGAAGGCAGTGATTTCAAAAAACTGGCGATAGCCTCGTCCTCTGACAGTACTGCGCTGGACGGTGGTGATATGGGCTGGATGAATATCAACGAAATGCCAACTTTGTTCTCTGATGCGATTCGCGGCAAAAAGAAAACAGACGTCATAGGTCCTTTACGCTCGGGCGCTGGTTTTCATATTCTGACTATTTTTGATATTCGTGGCGCTAACGTTGCTGAAATGAACGAAGTGAAATCACGCCATGTATTGATCAAACCATCCATCATCATGAGCGAAGAAAAAGCCCGTGACACCTTGAAGCAATTTATTGCCGACTTTAAAGCAGGCAAAGCGGATTTCGCCGAATTCGCCAGCGCAAACTCTGAAGACCCTGGTTCCAAGTTAAAAGGGGGCGATTTAGGCTGGGCTGATCCGGCTATGTACGTTCCGGCTTTCCGCGATACGTTAAACAACCTGCACTTACAGGAAGTCAGCGAGCCGTTCCGTACAGAACATGGCTGGCATGTAGTGCAGTTGTTAGAAAAACGAGTGGTAGACATGACTGCAGAGAAAAAGCAGGACCAGGTATATCGCATGTTGTTTAACCGCCGTTTTAACGAAGAACAGGCCAATTTTTTGCGCGAACTACGTGATCAGGCCTATATCGAAGTACTGGCAGACACTGAATGACATTAAGGATAGCAATCACCCCAGGTGAGCCGGCCGGTATAGGCCCCGATCTGGTGGTGATGTTGGCGCAAAAAGACTGGCCAGTGCAACTGGTCGTCTGTGCCAATTCAGACCTTTTACAACAAAGAGCGGCAGCATTAAACCTGCCGCTTCAGCTTTTACCTTATGAGCCAAATCAACCCGCACTGCCGCAGCAAGCTGGTACTCTGACTTGTGTTGATTTTACGCCGGAAGCAGCAGTGATTGCCGGGCAGTTGAATGAAGCCAATGGACGTTATGTAGTAGACACCTTGAGATACGCAGGTGAAAAGTCGATGTCCGGTGAATTTGATGCCATAGTCACAGGCCCGGTGCATAAAGGTATTATTAATAAAGCAGGCATCCCCTTTAGCGGTCACACCGAATATTTCGCTCATCTGTCGAATACGCCTTATGTGGTGATGATGCTGGCCACTGAAGGTTTGCGTGTTGCACTGGCCACAACCCATATACCACTGGCCTATGTAGCCAAAGCCATCACCAAAGAGCGTTTACACAAAGTGATTTCGGTGCTGCATCACGACTTACAAAACAAGTTTGCCATCGCCTCTCCCGTTATTTATGTCTGTGGTTTAAATCCGCACGCCGGGGAAGACGGGCATTTGGGCCGCGAAGAAATAGATATCATCAGCCCCGCTTTGGAAGAATTACGTTTACAAGGCATGAACCTGATAGGTCCCTTGCCTGCCGATACCTTGTTTCAGGCTAAATATCTGGACCATGCCGACGCTGTCTTAGCTATGTACCATGATCAGGGCTTACCTGTACTGAAACATAAAGGCTTTGGCCGCTCGGTGAATATCAGCCTTGGTTTACCTTTAATCAGAACCTCAGTCGACCATGGCACTGCGCTGGATTTAGCCGGCACAGGAAAAGCCGACCCCGGAAGTTTATTCCATGCCCTGGAACAAGCCATTTATTTAGCGCAAAGAGCCAAGTTATCACATGACAGATAAAGTACACCTGGGACACACAGCCCGAAAACGTTTTGGTCAGAACTTCCTGCACGATCCAGTCGTCATTGAACGTATTGTGAAAGCCATCAGCCCAAAACCAACGGATGTACTGGTTGAGATCGGTCCGGGTTTAGGTGCGATCACTGAGCCCGTTGCCGAAAAATCCGGACATTTGACTGTAATTGAACTGGACAGAGATCTGGCCCAGCGTTTACAGGAGCACCCTGTGCTGGCAGATAAGCTGACCATCCATCAGGCTGATGCAATGAAATTTGATTTTCGTCAGTTAGTGCAACCAGGCAAAAAGTTAAAAGTATTCGGTAACTTGCCTTACAACATCTCTACCCCTTTGTTATTTCATCTGTTTGACTATGCAGACGACATTGAAAACATGCATTTTATGCTGCAAAAAGAAGTGGTAGAGCGTATGACAGCTGGTCATGGTTCCAAAACCTATGGCCGTTTATCTGTCATGACCCAGTTTTTTTGTCATGCAATGCCTGTGGTAGAAGTGGGGCCTGGCGCCTTTAAACCAGCGCCTAAAGTGCATTCAGCCGTGGTGCGGCTTATTCCAAAACCAAGTTCAGAACGTCAGGATGTGCCTGTTGCTGTATTAAACAGAGTCTGTCTGGAAGCCTTTAACCAGCGCCGCAAAACTTTGCGTAACTGCTTTAGCAACTTTGCAACAGCAGAGCAAATTATCGAAATGGGAATAGATCCAACTTTGCGCCCGGAACAATTAAGTGTGGAGCAATTTATTGGTATCGCCCGTTGGCTGCATCAGCACGAGCAACAACAATTATGAGTCTGAGTTTTGAAATTCCTGTCTCAGTTGAGACATTTTATGTGGCAGCTCAATCTGATCCTGCTTTAAACAGGTATGTTTTTGCTTACACCATTACCATTAAAAACCATAGCACTGAAACAGTGCAGTTACTCCGACGTTATTGGCTTATCACGGACGCCAATGGCAAAGAAACTGAAGTACATGGTGAAGGTGTAGTGGGTGAACAACCTCAACTGGCGCCAGGTTCAAGTTACAGCTATACCAGTGGTGCAGTGCTGGAGACTCCGGTAGGCACTATGCAGGGCCATTACGAAATGACCAGCCAAAGCCAGCTGTGTTTTAAAGCTGCTATTCCTTTGTTTCGTTTAGCTCTGCCCAATATTCTGAATTAATTTTATGGCTAGTTACGTCATTGGAGATGTTCAGGGCTGCTTTAAGCAGTTGCAATCGCTGTTAATTAAAATCCGGTTTGATCCAAAGCTGGATGAATTATGGTTTTGTGGCGATTTGGTGGCACGTGGTCCAGACTCATTAGCGACCTTGCGTTTTATCCGGTCTTTAGGAAATAAAGCCAAAACTGTGCTGGGAAATCATGATTTACATTTTTTAGCCTGCGTTTATGGTTTTGCCACCACAGATCCTAAAGACCAACTGGACGAGTTACTGCAAGCGCCTGATCTGGCTGAACTGACAGATTGGCTGCTGCAACAACCTCTGCTACATTTTGAGCCAGAGCGTAACCTTTTGCTAGTCCACGCCGGGTTGGCACCAAACTGGGATGTACAGTCTGCTTTGGACACGGCTGCAGAAGTAAGCCAGGTGTTAAAAGAAGCACCCGAAACACTATTTGCAGTGATGTACGGTAATACTCCAGCGCTTTGGTCAGAGGTGAAAACCAATGAAGACCGCTGGCGTTTCACCATTAACAGTTGTACCAGAATGCGTTTTTGTCTTTCAAATGGAGCACTTGAACTCAAAGAAAAGCGCCATCCGGAAAAAGTAAGTACGCTGATCCCTTGGTATGAATTCTGGAAACACAGAGCACATCCACAGATCTTTTTTGGTCATTGGGCCTCTTTGATGGGATATAGTCCTGTTGAAGGAATTTATGCACTGGATACTGGTTGTGTTTGGGGAAATTGTTTAACCGCCTATTGTATTGAGACGGCACAGCGTTATAGTGTTTCTGACTAAAAATAACGCTATAATGCGACGTTGTTTCAAAATGTTCTGTTTTGAATTGTTTATTGTGTGGTGACAGGGTCAATGATGCCCTTTTAGCCTGGATACTGGGAGTAAAGTTATGAAGTTAACGGTAGCACTTCGGATTATTGGTGGTTTTGGTGTTATTTCACTGCTGCTGCTTGTGATCGGTATTACCTCGTACATGAGCTTGAATAGTATCAATGCCTCAACCACGCAAGTAAATGAAATCTCTATCCCGGCACTTGAGAATAGTGCTGTGCTGCAAAGTGAATTCGTCAAAATGAGCAAAATCAGTTTGCAGGCTTTTTATGCAACTGAAGTAAAACAAGTCAAAGAATTGGAGAGCCAGTTTGGTGCAGAACAGGCTTTATACGAGACTGCAGCAAAAGCATTACAAACTGTAGTTTCAGAAGAAGAAACTCTGGCGAACTCTTTTAAAGAAGTTTCAGCCGCATACGCCGACTTCACTCCTATCAGTAAAAAGCTTTTCGCTGAATTAAGTAAAAGCCTGAGCTTACGGGATCAAATTGCCTCTCAGTTGTCTGATGTTGAATTAAATTCAGATGATTCAGCCTCTTTACTATTGGATTTCAGTGACGTCAGAGACGTGACCCGTCGTTTTCCTGAAGCGAGCAAAGCCGCCACTGAACTGGAAACCGGTTTAAACACTCTGGTTAGCGTCGTAGTTGATTTAACACGTACCACCTCGCCAACCACTGCAGAGACCATTTCTAACGAAGTAACCTCTCGTTTAGAAGGCGTAAATCAGCAGATGAACGCGATCAGAACTGAAGCTGGTGCCAGCGTTGACATGGTTGCGGATTTAGATGAAAAAATTACTGCTATTAATGAGTTACTTGCTGGTGATGAAGGTATCTTAGGCTTAAAATCGCAAATGCTGGCAGCTTCTGCCGAAGCACAAAAATTACTGACTCAGGCTGAAAGTCATAACAAGACAGCCCTGGACGGTTTAAACCGTCTGCTATCCAGAGCCCGCACTGTGGCTGGCGAAATCCAGGCTGAAGCTCAGTCTGATGTATCAGGTGCTATTACCACCATTTTCCTTGTAGTGCTGATATCTATTGGTTTAGCTGTAGGTATCGCTATGGTGACAGTGCGCAGCATCACAGTTCCCTTGTCTAAAGTGAACGAAATTTTAGGTGTAGTGGCTTCAGGTGACTTAACCAAACGTCTGGATGATAAAGCTCAGGATGAATTTGGCGACCTGGCGCGTAACTGTAATCAGGTTATTACCAACTTACGCCAGTTGATCCAGGGCATTATTTCCCGTTCTACTCAACTTGCAGCTGCTTCAGAACAAACATCGGCTATTACAGTAGAAACAACTACTGCTATTCGTGAGCAGAAGTCTCAGGTGACTCAGGCCGCAACAGCGACCACTGAGATGAGTAGTACCTCCCAGGGCGTGATGCAGAGCTCTAATGATGCTCTGGCTGAAATTAAAAATGCTGACGGTGAAGCTGAGCGTGTAAAAGTTATCTCTGAAAACAACAAACAAACCATACTGCAGTTGTCCAGAGAAGTGGATCAGGCTTCTACCGTCATCAACAAATTGCATAAAGACAGTGCGTCAATCGGCAGTATCCTGGATGTAATTCGTGGCATTGCTGAACAAACCAACTTATTGGCATTAAATGCGGCCATTGAAGCGGCCCGTGCTGGCGAACAGGGTCGTGGTTTTGCGGTAGTAGCTGATGAAGTTCGTTCATTAGCCAGCAAAACCCAGGCTTCGACTCAGGAAATTCAGGCGATGATCCAGGTCTTACAAACCGGTGCTCATGCGGCTGTGGAAGCCATGAACAAAGGTAAAAAGCAGGCAGAGAACTGTGTAACTCAAACTGAAGTGGCAGCCCAGGCCCTGGAATCTATCACCAATGCGGTGCATCTGGCTCATGATATGAGCGAACAGATTTCTCATGCTGCCAAGGAGCAGAATCAGGTATCAAACGAAATCAGCCACTTATTAGAATCTATAGTCACTATCGCTGAACAAACAGCCTCTGGTGCTGAGCAAACCTCTCAGTCCAGTCATGAAGTGGCTCGTTTAGCTGAAGAGTTACGTCAATCTGTAGACCAGTTCAAAGTCTGAACTGGTTAGCTCAGATTAGATTACTGTCCTGTTAAATATAAAAAATCCGCCATCAGGCGGATTTTTTATTGAGATTTTAGAACGCCCGGCTTAACCACCCGCACGCTCTTTCAGAACGGCAACCAATGGAGAAGCACCGAAACCATTGCCCTCTGCCCATGCTATATCACCTGATGCAGCAACCTGAGCTGCTGGTAACTGTTTCACAATAAACTCGCCTACATCTGCTGCGTTATTTTTTATCGCGAAACGAACCAGGCTATCACCGTTACAGGTCACGCCATCATAGATGTTACGTAAACGCAGGCGGTAATCACTTAACACTTTGCGTAATCTATTCTTATCGTCAGCCTTGACATAATCACACATCGAAGCCGCTAACTGGTCGTCAGCATGCACCACCGGGGCCACTAATACTGCACCTGCCACCATTACACCACAGAACACTGCTGGCAACAATTTCATACATTACTCCTGAAGCAGTCAAAAAACAGACAAAAGTATAGTAGCAACATGTAGCTACAGGTGCAATGAAGACTTGTTCATTCTCTGTTCAGGGTGCGGAATCGGTAAGAATAGAGGTTTTTAGAATCAGGTTGGTGTTGTTCTGACTCAGACTGATACCAACTTGCTTCAGCCAGATAGTCAGGGAAAAAGGCATCCCCTTCAACGGTCAAATCAATCTCAGTGATATAAAGCGTATCAGCCAGAGGCAGTACCTGACGGTATATCTCGGCACCGCCTATAATCATCACTTCAGCTTCATGCTGCACTAAAGCCAAAGCCTGTTCAATGCTTTGCACCCAGTCTGCATCAGCGCTAAGCGCTCCGCTCTGACGGCTGATGACTATATTGCGCCGCCCAGGCAGAGCCTGACCAATAGACTGATAGGTTTTGCGGCCCATAATCACCGGCTTGCCTAAAGTCACTTTTTTAAAATGCTTCAGATCAGCCGGTAAATGCCAGGGCATCTGGTTGTTTTTGCCGATGACTCTGTTATTGGCCATAGCCGCTATCATTGCAATCCGCATTGTCACCTCAGCGTTTGTAAATTACTTCAACGTCGTAATCGTCTTCATCAAAATCATCATCATCATCCAGATCGTCTTCAACAGCCAATACGTCCTGATGATAATCATCCCACTTGAAGTTGACGGCGTCTTCAATCTGCTCTCTTGGTTTTTCAACCGGCAGCAACTCAATATAATTCAGGATGTCTGCAGCTAAACGTTCGGTATTAGTGCGGCTGGCAGCAGCTATTCGATGAACTTCGCCTTCCCAGTTGATAGCTTTTGTCACACGCTCAATGACTTCTTCCAGCTCATCTTCGAGCACTAAATCCAGTTTATTAAAGACTAACCAACGTGGTTTATTGGCTAACTTATCGCTGTATTTGTCTAATTCTTTTAAGATAGTCACAGCATTTTCAGCTGGATCTGAGCCATCTGCAGGCAACACATCAACAACGTGCAACAATAAACGGCAACGTTCTAAATGTTTTAAGAACTGAATACCTAAACCAGCACCTTCTGCAGCACCTTCAATCAGACCCGGAATATCGGCAATAACAAAAGAGCGGTGACTTTCAACCCGAACTACACCCAGGTTAGGAACCAGTGTGGTAAAAGGATAATCAGCTACTTTTGGTTTGGCTGAAGATACAGCCCGGATCAGAGTCGACTTACCGGCATTAGGCAGACCTAAAAGGCCCACATCAGCTAACAACAGCAGTTCTAAACGGATATTACGTACTTCGCCTGGCGTACCATTGGTTTTCTTACGTGGAGCTCTGTTAGTGCTGCTGGTAAAACGGGCGTTACCCAAACCATGCCAGCCGCCTTTGGCTATCATCAGCTTCTGACCATTTTTGGTCAAATCACCAATAACTTCAGCAGTGTCTATATCCACAGCACGTGTCCCTACAGGCACACGTAAAATCATGTCATCACCACGTTTACCGGTACAGTTGGTACTCATACCATTCTGACCACGTTCTGCCTGGTGATACTTTTCAAACTGATAGTCCACCAAAGTATTCAGGTTGGTGTCAGCCATTAAATAAACATCACCACCGTCACCACCGTCACCACCATTTGGGCCACCTTTGGCGACAAACTTTTCGCGACGGAAACTGACAATACCGTTGCCGCCATCGCCGGCTTCAACCCGAATTTCTGCTTCATCTACGAATTTCATCTGGACTATCCTGATCTAAAAAACTATGGGCTCATTATACTATCAATTCTGCCCTGGCATGAATGCCTGGCGAGGGTCTGATGAATTGAAAGCAACAAAACTGACCTTCAGCATATTGAAGTATCAGCCTTTGATCGATTCTTAATAAAAAAGCCCCGCACTAGGCGGGGCTTTTCGAATCAATGCGTCGTTATTCGCTAACGATGCTTACGAATTTGCGATTGTGCTCGCCTTTCGTTTCGAATTGCACTTTACCGTCAGTTAAGGCGAATAATGTGTGGTCTTTACCGATACCAACATTACTACCAGCGTGGAACTTAGTACCACGTTGACGAACGATGATGTTGCCAGCTAACACTGACTCACCACCAAAACGTTTCACACCTAAGCGTTTCGCTTCTGAATCGCGACCGTTACGAGTGCTACCTACACCTTTTTTACTTGCCATGAGTAGTTACTCCTTCGATTACGCGCTGATGCCGGTAATTTTCACTTCTGTAAACCACTGGCGGTGACCAGCTTGTTTACGGTAGTGCTTACGACGACGGAATTTGACGATTTTTACTTTATCGCCACGGCCATGGTTGACCACTTCCGCTGTTACTTTACTGCCTTCAACTAAAGGAGTACCGATCTTGATGTCTTCGCCATTAGCGATCATCAGAGCTGAAAATTCAATAGTTGCGCCGGTTTCTAAGTCTAGTTTTTCTAGACGAAGGGTTTGCCCTTCCGTTACACGGTGCTGTTTACCACCACTTTGGAAAACCGCGTACATAGTTAACTCCGTACAAATCACGCCGACTTTTAAGGGCGTGTTAATTATAATCACAGGGCGCGAATTGTACGCAATTTCCCCTACCCCCGCAAGCACAATTATTAAAAAGATCAATGAGCAATAAAAAGGATCGGGTTTTGCTTTAGCTGATCAGCTGCAATGGTGTAGAATCAGCCACATTCTATACCTAAGCAGTTGTTTTACCAGATGACGCTCGAAGAGATCCGCCAGCTCAGTCTTGATGACATGACGGCCGTGAACCAACATATATTCTCTCAGCTTAGTTCTGAGGTGGCCCTGATTAATCAGCTTGGCATCTATATAGTCAATAGTGGCGGCAAACGTCTGCGCCCACTGTTAGCGGTATTAGCCGCCCGTGCTCTGGGTTATGAAGGCCAACAACACATTACTCTTGCCACTATAGTGGAATTCATTCATACCGCTACTTTGCTGCACGACGACGTCGTGGATGAATCCATGCTGCGCCGTGGTAAAGAAACGGCCAATGCAGTCTTTGGTAATCAAGCCAGTGTGCTCGTGGGCGACTTCCTTTATACACGAGCTTTTCAGCTGATGGTGTCACTGGATAAAATGCAGATCATGCAAATCCTGGCCGATGCCACCAATATCATTGCTGAAGGCGAAGTGTTGCAGTTGATGAACGTCAACGACCCAGAAACGTCCGAACAAAATTATATGCAGGTGATTTACTGCAAAACTGCCAAATTATTTGAAGCCGCTACCCAGCTTGCCGCTATTCTGGCAAATCAGCCTGAATCTGTGGTGAATGCGATGAAATTGTATGGTATGCATCTGGGCACCGCTTTCCAGTTAATAGACGATGTACTGGATTATCAGGCTGATGCCGATGAACTGGGCAAAAACATCGGTGACGATTTAGCCGAAGGTAAACCGACCCTGCCATTGATTTACGCGCTGCGCCACAGCAGTGGTGAAGACCAGCAACTACTGAAAGATGCGATTGAACATGCCAACGGCATGCAGCATCTGGAACGTATTATGGCGATTTTGGAGCAAACCAAGGCTTTTGATTACACTCGGGCTATGGCTGAGCAGGAAGCCGAAAAAGCCCGCCAGGCCATCGCCTTTTTACCAGAATCTGGTTACAAAGACGCTTTGTTGACCTTGGCTGATATAGCAGTACAGCGTAATCACTAAAAATCTCTGGTAATAAAAAAGCCCGCTTCCGCGGGCTTTTTTATTACCTAAGTAGCCTTAGTTTGCGTTCGCAACAAACTCTTCGCCTAAGGTGATGTCAGCTTTTAACGTGCCTAACATGTCGTTCATGGCTTTTTGCTCGTATGCGCTTAACTCACCGATAGGTAACAGTGCTTCAACACCGTTTTTGCCTAATATGATAGGCTGAGCGAAGAAACGGGCATGTTCACCCTGACCTTCAACATAAGCGTATTCGTTCACTGTTTCGCCTTGTAAGCCTTTGACTAAAGACACACAGAAACGTGCAGCAGCCTGGCCCATAGACAGAGTTGCTGATCCGCCACCGGCTTTAGCTTCAACGACTTCAGTACCAGCGTTCTGGATACGGTAAGTTAAAGAAGAGACTTCTTCATCTGTGAAGCTGACATTTTTGATTTGAGACAACAGAGGCAGAATAGTAGTACCACTGTGGCCACCAATGACAGGAACAATCAATTCAGCAGGGTTTTTGCCTTTTAATTCAGCAACAAAAGTCTCAGCACGGATCACGTCCAGTGTAGTGACACCAAATAAACGCTTAGGATCGTAAGTGCCTGCCTTTTTGAATACTTCAGCAGCAATAGCTACAGTGGTATTCACAGGGTTAGTGATCACACCTACTAAAGCTTTAGGGCAGTTCACTACTATAGCTTCCGCCAGAGTTTTTACCACACCAGCATTGATGTTAAATAAATCAGAACGGTCCATACCTGGTTTGCGTGGCATACCAGCCGGGATCATCACGATATCTGCACCAATCAGGGCTTTGTCCAGGTCTTCTTTACCAAAACCTGTAATCTTCACCGCTGTCGGGATATGACTTAAATCAACAGCTACACCTGGTGTGACCGGAGCTAAATCATACAGAGCTAAATCAGTACCAGCTGGTAAGTTTAACTTCAATAATAAAGACAACGCCTGACCTATACCACCAGCAGCACCTAATACGGCAACTTTCATGCTATTCTCCCAATTTACGGTTCAAAAGAAACGCGCCAACAATACTGAAATGTGGCACAAAATACAAATCACTTACGCCTAAAGTCTAAGCATTTTATCCGATTTTGGTGTAATTTACTCGCTGAACCAGAGTATTAGTCCAAGTTCGGTCAAGACGGCCGGAAAAACAAAAAGTTTAAACAAAAATGATGACTAAACAATCCAAACAAGAAGCACTGATCCAGGCCTTTAAATCCTTGCTAAAGGAAGAACGTTTTGGCTCACAAAGTGATATTGTTGATGCACTCAAAGCAGAAGGCTTTGACAACATCAGCCAATCAAAAGTGTCCCGTATGTTAAGCAAATACGGTGCAGTGCGTACCCGTAATGCAAAGCAGGAGATGGTGTATTGTTTGCCGCCTGAATTGGGCGTGCCCACCACCAAAAGCCCGTTACGACAATTAGTGCTGGATATAGAACACAACGATGTGATGATTATTATCCGTACCAGTCCTGGCGCTGCTCAACTGATTGCCCGTTTATTGGATTCTGTAGGTAAAGCCGAGGGCGTATTGGGCACCATAGCTGGTGATGACACCATCTTTATCGCACCCACCAGCGTTAAAAATATCAACTTCACCTTAAATAAAGTGACTGAGTTATTTGAAAAGGTCTGATCCGGCCTGCTCTTCCAGGAAATTGATCGAGGGGGCAAAAAAAGCCGCCCCCGCTTCCACCTGACAATAATCCAACAGCAAATCTGCGGCCTCGCTGTGCTGACCCAACCGGGTTGCCAACCATAAAGGTACATCCGAAGCATTGGCTGAAAAACCAATAGAAATCATGCCTTGCGACCGAATGTCTGCCACCGGCATATTTTGCCAGAGGATCTGTTTACGGCCAGTTTCATTCTCTAACGCCGTTTTGTCGGCGTGCGAATTGGCCTGACGCTGGGCTGACGGCAGCAACTGCCCATCCAGCTTGTTCCGTCCCATCACGGCTTCCTGCTCTGGCATGGTCAGCTGTTGCCAGCGTTGTAAGTCATACTGATACCTCAGCATATAAACATAGCTGCCAGCACTCATTGAAGTTTTTGGCTCATTTGCTATTAATGCAGACAAACGCCTTTGTTTGCCTTTAGGATTATCAGGCGTGTCGTGAAACCCGGTCAGATTACGGCCATCCAGATAACGAAATGCCTGCACTTGTTCGTACAAGTCCACATGTTGCTGCAACAAATGGTAAATCTGCTGGGTAGCAATGTGAATGACATCAAAACGGTCAGCACGAATTTGGATCAGCAAATCAGGTGCAACTACGGGCAAATCAGCAAGGTTGTCAGTAAAAGCAGGCCATGGCTGTGGTTGATGCTCCGGATACAAATGCGGCCAGTAATTCTGCCCTATAGCCACAACCACATTTAGCATGGCCTCAGAAAATTGATCAGACAAGCGCTCTGCCAGCATTGGAACTTTCGCTAACTGCAAGCGTACATAGTGCTCATGACCATCCAGGGCATTCAGCAGCACATAACAACAATGCAAGTTTGCTTCGGCACAAATGCCTGATTGTTCCCGGGCCATATTCATCTCACCAGATTCAAGGGAGCGCGATCATACCAATTTGACTGGTATTGGTCAGTAGTTTTCATTCGACTCAGTCATAGGCAGGCAATTGCCCTGCTTTCGTGTGAGATATATCTCACAAATCAGTAAGCTAATGCAGCATTTTCTGCAAGCAACACCTTAACGAAACAATCATAACTAATTGATTTTTAATAAATTAAAACCAAATAAGAACAAGTTACAATAATATTTCACAACAAGTATTTAACAAACAAGGTCCTTTTCCAGCGCTAAATGTACGATAATTATTTTGTCGCTGGATGTGACGGCTCAACAAGATGTTAAGCAGGACAAGCTACAAGAGGTAGCCGCAGGAAGCTGGGATACCAAAGGATTGTGCAGGGTAGCACAAGGATGAACAGGACAGGCTCCGGATTGAGCATACATCTTCAGGACGAAGATTCAAGGAAAAGGACTCTGCCGGAGGCAGCAGGCACTCTCAGGATGAGAGTTAAATGGAGAGGGATGCTGCGGGAATGCAGCGGGATTGTTCAGGACGAACACAGGGATGATCCATCAGGGATAGTGGTTGGAAGGACGCCACCAAGTTTTAGGGGCCGCGAAGTTCGCGGCCCGTCTTGTTTTTAGACCAGCCACTTTTTTACGCTCAACTTCTCTCATCAGTATCATCAATGCACTATTTTGAATCAATCATTGCGCCACACTAAAGCACTTTAGAGTTTCCGCACTAACAATAATGTTGTTTTTTTCACCAGAGCTCTTTTCCTCATTGAATTCAGCTGTTAGATTACAGGCGTTCTTTGCAAAATGATTTGGCGACTGCACTAAAACAGCGCACAGATCCGTGGCTAAGACCACAAGAAAAAACCCCGGAAGCTTGCGCCGCCGGGGTTGTCTGATAAAGACAAAGGACAAGGATAGACGAATTTGGTGGTACGGGTTTAGTTGCCAAGACCAATTGCTACTTGCGTAGCGACTGGCTTGGCAACCAGCTCCTGAGAAGCCCCACCGGCTCTTCCCAGGCTGCCTACTTTACTGTCGATACAAATTCAGGATAGGCTTCTACACCACACTCTGAACGATCGACACCTTCATATTCTTCCTGCTCTGAGACACGGATACCCATAGTCATTTTCAAAGCAAACCACACTATAGCGCTGGCCACAAAAACCCAGACAAAAATAGTAGCAGCACCAGCCAGTTGACCCATTAACGAGGCCGACGGCTTGGTCAGAGGAACAATCAATAATCCAAATAAACCTACAGTACCGTGCACAGAAATCGCACCGACCGGGTCATCAATTTTTAACTTATCTAAGGCCAGGATAGAACCTACCACCAACACACCTGCAATGGCACCGAAGATAGAGGCTTCCAGTGGTGTTGGCGTTGAAGGTTCAGCAGTAATAGCCACTAAGCCAGCTAAAGCGCCGTTTAACGCCATGGTTAAATCCGCTTTTTTGAACAACAGCATAGACAAGCCTATGGCAGCAATAGTTCCGGCAGCAGCAGCAGCATTGGTATTTAAGAACACCACAGCTACAGCATTGGCATTGGCAATATCGCCTAACTTCAGCACTGAACCACCGTTAAAGCCAAACCAACCTAACCACAGAATTAAAGTACCTAAAGCAGCCAGTGGCATATTGGAACCAGGGAAAGCATGAGCTTTGCCGTCTTTGCCGTATTTGCCTTTACGGGCACCTAACAGCAACACACCAGATAAAGCCGCAGCAGCACCAGCTAAATGCACTATGCCTGAACCTGCAAAGTCAGAGAAACCTAAGTCGCCTAAGCTGTATAAACCGAACACAGACTGGCCCCCCCAGGTCCACGAACCTTCCATTGGGTAAATCACACCTGTCATCACTACCGCAAAGGTCAGGAAAGCCCACAATTTCATGCGTTCAGCCACAGCACCAGAGACGATAGACATAGCAGTGGCAACAAACACCACCTGAAAGAAGAAATCTGAAGCTTTGGAATAAATAGCCTTACCTTCAAAGCCATTTTCGCGCTCAGCGAAACTGGTTAAGGTTTGAGCCACATCCACTTCACCTATACCTGACAAGAAGTAACCACCGCCGTACATCAGTTGGTAACCGCAGACCAGATACATGACACATGACACTGAATACAACACCACGTTTTTGGTTAAAATTTCAGTGGTATTTTTTGCTCTGACTAAACCCGCTTCCAGCATAGAGAAGCCAGCCGCCATCCACATCACTAAAGCGCCGCACACCAAAAAGTAGAAGGTGTCCATTGCAAACTGTAAATGATAAATTTGTTCCTGCATGATTTACCCCTTAGATGGCTTCTGAGTCCATTTCACCAGTGCGGATCCGCACTACTTGTTCCAGATCATAAACGAAGATTTTTCCGTCACCGATGCGGCCTGTGTGTGCAGCTTTTTGGATCACTTCCAATAAGCGCTCAACGTTTTCATCTAATACCGCGATCTCCAGTTTTACCTTAGGTAAAAAATCGACCTGATATTCAGCTCCCCGATAGAGTTCTGTATGACCTTTCTGACGACCGAAGCCTTTTACTTCAGTGACAGTAAGACCTTCAATACCGATGTCCGCTATGGCTTCACGGACATCGTCAAGCTTGAATGGCTTGATGATGGCACATACGAGTTTCATGATTATTATCCTTATGGTGTCTTGTTGCATTTGCCAATAAGACAAGAAAACCTTGTGCCAAGTTTTATAAATGTTATTTTTCAATGAGTTATGAAATGAAATTTCAGATGCTCAAAAAAAACGCACCAAGAAGGTGCGTTTATTCACTGCCAGAGTGCAGCGCATGGGCATAAAAATCAGATCAGGCTGGTAAAAACTGCTGCCATTGAGCCACTAAATGCAGCAGATCTTCCAGACCACATTCGGCATAAAGCTGACTCTGATCCAGCTCCAGATCCTGTTCAGGGTCTAATTCAGGATCCGCACTTCCTTCCTGCAACAATGTATAGTGGCAAATCACTACTTCAGAGGCCTGTACTGTCAGGCGATACTCTTTACCATCCCATTGGTACTGACTTTGCGGTTTGAGCTGTTGTAGCTGCGTGAGCAATGGCTGATAGGCACTGGCTTTAGGCTCAAACTCATCCAGCAAAAAACACTGCAACGCCAGTTGTTCAGAACTTAACTTCAGGCTGTAGCGCTTTGCATCAGTGTTGTAGATAAAATCGAATTCCATGGATTGTTCCAAATAGAAAGGCCCGCTAAGCGGGCCTTTTTGCATCACTTTATGTCAATTACACAGCTTGCTGAATAATGACATTGGCCGCTTTGCTGGTGTATTGGCTCATCTGATGGAAATTCAGGTAACGGTAGGTATCCGCAGCCGTCGTTTCGATCTGTTTAGCGTACTCCAGGTACTCAGGCACTGAGGGCAGACGGCCGATAATAGCAGACACAGCAGCTAACTCAGCAGACGCCAGATAAACGTTAGCGCCCTGACCTAAACGGTTCGGGAAGTTACGGGTAGAAGTAGAGACCACAGTGGTATTGTCGCCTACACGAGCCTGGTTACCCATACATAAGGAGCAACCCGGGATCTCAATACGGGCACCTACACGGCCGTAAATACCGTAATACCCTTCTTCGGTCAGCTGATCTTTATCCATCTTGGTTGGTGGAGCTATCCACAGACGGGTTGGGATCTGGCCTTTGAACTTGTCTAACAATTTACCGGCGGCACGGAAGTGGCCAATGTTAGTCATACAAGAACCGATAAAGACTTCATCAATTTTATCGCCTGCAACCTGTGACAATAAACGGGCATCATCCGGGTCATTTGGTGCACACAGGATTGGCTCTTTAATGTCTGCCAGATCGATTTCGATGATGGCCGCATATTCAGCATCAGCGTCAGCACGTTCCAGTTTTGGATCAGCTAACCAGGCTTGCATCGCCTGAATACGACGCTCGATAGTACGTACATCGCCATAACCTTCGCTCAGCATCCACTTTAACATCACGATATTGGATTCTAAGTATTCAGCCACTGAAGCTTCAGACAAAGTGATAGTACAACCTGCAGCTGAACGCTCAGCTGAAGCGTCAGATAATTCAAAGGCCTGTTCAGCCGTTAAATGTTCCAGACCTTCAATCTCTAACACACGGCCAGAGAAAATATTGACCTTGCCTTTCTTCTCAACAGTCAGCAAGCCCTGCTTGATGCCGTAGTAAGGAATTGCATGCACTAAATCACGTAAGGTGATACCAGGCTGCATTTCGCCTTTAAAACGCACCAGCACAGACTCAGGCATATCCAGTGGCATTACACCGGTCGCAGCAGCAAAAGCTACTAAACCAGAACCTGCAGGGAAAGAGATACCAATAGGGAAACGGGTGTGAGAGTCACCACCAGTACCTACAGTGTCTGGCAACAACATACGGTTTAACCAGCTGTGAATTACACCATCACCAGGGCGTAAAGAGATACCACCACGGTTCATGATGAAATCTGGCAGCGTGTGGTGCGTGTTCACGTCAACCGGCTTAGGATAAGCCGCAGTGTGACAGAAGGACTGCATCACTAAATCAGCAGAGAAACCTAAACAGGCTAAGTCTTTTAACTCATCACGGGTCATAGGACCTGTGGTGTCCTGTGAGCCTACTGTGGTCATTTTTGGTTCACAGTATTGACCAGGACGAATACCTTTCACGCCACAGGCTTTACCCACCAGCTTCTGCGCTAAAGTGAAACCTTTGTTGGTTACTTCAGTTACAGCAGGACGTTCAAACACTGTAGAGTGCGGTAAACCTAAAGCTTCACGGGCTTTGTCTGTTAAACCACGACCTATGATCAGAGGAATACGGCCACCGGCACGCACTTCATCAAGCAGTACGTTAGAGCGCAGTTCAAAGGTAGAAATCACTTCATCAGTGCCATGACGTTTAACCACACCCTGATGTGGGAAAATGTCGATCACATCACCCATGTTCATGTTCGACACGTCTAATTCGATAGGTAATGAACCTGAATCTTCCATAGTGTTAAAGAAAATAGGTGCAATTTTGCTACCTAAACAGACGCCACCAGTGCGCTTGTTTGGTACGAATGGAATGTCTTCGCCCATAAACCACAGCACTGAGTTAGTGGCTGATTTACGGCTTGAACCAGTACCTACCACATCACCGACATAAGCCAATGGGAAACCTTTGGCGATCAGCGCTTCGATTTGTTTCACCGGGCCTTTTGAACCAGGTGCATCAGGCTCTATACCATCACGCACGTTTTTCAGCATAGCTAATGCATGCAGAGGAATATCAGGGCGTGACCATGCATCCGGAGCTGGTGATAAATCGTCTGTGTTCGTCTCGCCTGTGACTTTAAACACAGTCACAGTGATTTTTTCAGGGATAGCTGGCTTGCTGGTGTACCATTCGGCATCAGCCCAGCTTTGTAATACAGCTTTGGCGTGTGCATTGCCTGCGTCTGCTTTTTCTTTCACGTCATGGAAAGAATCAAACATCAGTAAAGTATGAGATAAACCTTTCGCTGCTAAAGGCGCTAATTTTGGGTTATCCAGCAAGTCGATCATCGGCTGGATATTGTAGCCACCAAACATGGTGCCTAATAATTCAGTTGCACGCTCTGCAGTCACTAAAGGGCTTGTTACCTCGCCTTTGGCGACAGCAGTTAAAAAGCCAGCTTTGACATAAGCAGCTTCGTCCACACCAGGTGGAATACGGTTTTCTAACAAATCAACTAAGAATGCACCTTCGTCTGCCGGTGGGTTTTTCAGTAATTCAGTTAACAACGCTACTTGTTGCGCGTTAAGTGGCAACGGAGGAATGCCTTGGGCGGCACGTTCGGCCACATGGTCACGGTATTGTTGAAGCACAGTAATGTCCTCTGGTTAGGTCGCCACAGAATACTGTATCAGTACCGCAGCGATAGACAGGAATCTCGAACAGGCTGGATTATAAGAAAAAACCGCCCGAATTGACACCTGAGTATAAGCAAGCAAGCTTATAGTGGCTATAACTTTCGTGAATACCTCACTTAGTTGAGAATCATTCTCAAGAATGATGTAGGTTACAGCAAAACCTGACAACTACTCCGAAATAAGTATTAAATATGAGTGGTATGTTTAGCTTTAAAAAGTAAAGCTTCAGCGACCCGGATTTTGTTTATGCGTTGAATTTTGTCTTTGTAAAAAAATCAGCTTTAGCTGCAAAGCCCAGCAGGCACCTGGCCGCCAGATGAGCGAGCTTTCGCAGCAGGCTAAGTAGTCGGCAGATTTAAAGCTGTAAATCAGTCGACTGAAATGGGGTTTAGTAACATTCCCTGCATGTTCTGCTGCCTTAGCCCTTTTAATTGCTCGCAGACCACCTGGAGATAAGGCGTAAATGCGTGGGTTATCCTCTTCGCTTTAAGGGCCGGGATAAACTTCAGTTGCTTATCCGGCAGCATGGCCGGGCTGACCTGCTGTTGTAATGTGACAAGATCAGGCAGCAGCATGGCGCTGTAGCCTTCGTTTAGCGCAATACTCAGGCCCTTGGCGTCACAATCACCAAAGTAGAGCGCAGGCTTATGCTGCTTAAGCCAGGCGGCCTTCAGCGCTGTACACCCCTTGCTATACAGCCTGTCGCCCCGATAAATAATCAGCGGTTGCTGGCAAGTTAACTCTAGCGCGAAGCGCTGCAATTGATAAAAACAATCGAGGTTTTCAACCACCAGCAGGGTATCGTAAGAGCTTAGGGTTAACTGTTGCCAGTCAATATCAATACACTCCGCCGTTACGCCAAGGCCGGTATTGGCGGGTGTATTCAGCTTTAGCAGCACTCTGTGCTGGCGGGGTTTTAAGCCAATGCTTTTGAGCTCCTGATGGTGATTAACCGCATTATCCATCCTGCTCTTGTGCTGAGTATCATCCTGAAAACAGGCCTGTTTAAATCTTTGTTGTACGGCGGCGATGTCATTTAATAGTGTCAGGTTAAAAGTGAATTGCGGCACCTGCAGGCTGTTACCTGGTACCAGGTCATGCTCAATACACCACAGCAGCACTTGTTGTACCGATTTAGTCCTGGTATTTACCCGTTCGCTGCCACTGGCCTTCAGCCGCTGTTGTAGTTGCTGTAAGTAGCGTAGTGCCTGAGCAGTGAGCGGCGGGTAATGCATCAGGCCACCTGTAAACCAATGTTAATATCCCGGATCAGCAACAGTTCATTAAAGGCACTGGCTTTGGTTTCTTCGCGCACTACGGCAAACATCTGTTTTTCGTCAACTGGCAGCGCCTGATACTCTGCGATGATCTGATACAGCCAGATCTCGCTATCCCAACTCAGTTGCTGTGTGGCTAAATAGTCGAGGGCACTTAAACTGCATCCCTGATCAATGACCCGCAGATAAAAATTTTCGACATCAGTTTTCAGGGCCTGCTGACGCGCAGCAATTTCATCGTCCACCAGAAGGGAGCTAAAACTGGCGCTTTGTGTATCAGTGAGCACCACAGCCTGGTGACGTGGCAGCGCCCGGACCAATCCGGCCAATACCTGCCGCTCACTGGCTTTATCCAGCGCTATTGCAGCCTGTGGCTGAATAGCGGCGGCCTGGTTGAACAGGCTGGGCACGTCACTGCGATTGGGGTAATCGGCTGGCCGGTATTTCGGGTGCTGACGCAAAAAGGCTGCCATATTGGCAATCAGCATAGCGCGCGATTGCTGCTGACGGAATCTGGCTAACAGCTCCACCAGCCGTTTTTGCACTTCTAACAAGCTGCTGTGGTGCGAACTCAGCTGACTCTGCAACTGACTGACCAACAACTTACGCAGGTGGTTATTGCCTTCAGACAGCTCAATTAACTCATTAAAGTCGAGCAAATCCAGACCATCAAGCAGGCGGCGTAATTGCTTTTGTGCTCTTTCGTTTTCACGAATTTTATCGTCCAGACTGCTCACAAAACCAAAGTCGCTGTTCAGCCTGTGCCATAAACTATCAATAGCTTCTTCAAACTGGCCGCTTAAATCGTGTACGTGTTCGGTTAAACGCTGCAACTGCAGCTCGGCCACACTGAAGTCCCCCTTGTACTGTGCATCACGGTACGCTTGCACCCTGTTGCGAATTTGCTCCAGTTTTTCGGCCACATCGGCATTAATCTGCCGGCGGTTTTCATCGGCCACCATGCTGGCAATCAGTTCACTGACTAAAGGCCGCAGCGCCAAAGGTTGTTGTTCGTCCGGGCGCCATAAGATGCGGGATGCGATCAGCTTTTTCAGCGCCACATCGGTAAAAGCGTTCTCGTCGATAAAGCCGTCTATATAGCCCTGCATCAACAGCTTATGGTGTTTGCCTAACAAGGCTAAACGTTCTGCTCCAATGCTAAACAGGTTAGAGGCTGTGTTATTTGCATCTAATGACGCCATCAGAACATCGCCTCCTGCGTTGGGGTATCGTCAACAGGCAGATGCTCCTCATCGCGGATAAAGCGAATAACATCAATCAGATAATCAATTTTACCTGTGACAATATAGTACTGACGCTCCACATGGGGTTGCAGTAAATAACCATGTTCTTTTAAACGGCGGAAAATCTGCTTCACCTGACTGTCGACCTGCTCACTCTGGCTATTAAAGAAGCGATCGCCGGCCAGTTGACTCAGCCGCTGGCGCAAGCTTTGATTATCTTCGGTACGCAGCACAAATTCCTGCAGCTTAATGGTATCACCTGCGGTTAAAGCACTGTCGCGGCCCAGGGTTTCCTGCACCAGTTGCAGCCACTCCAGCAAAGGAAGCAAAGATTGCACCGTTAAAGCAAACTGGCTGCTTAAATGCTCGCGCGCGTCTTTGTTGAGCTCGTGATACCCCAAAAAGTACAGGCTGTTGTCATCATTGCTTACCAGACGGCGGTTCAGTGGCCGCAAATAATGATTAATATCCTGCTGCGTTTGCTCCTGACTTAAATGGCGATAGGCATCTTCATCGGTAATTTTACAGATGAAATCACCGGCCAGCAGGCGCTCAAGTAAAGGTCCGTGTTGTAACATTAGCTGGCCTCCTGCTGTTTCCGGGCTAAGCGGTCAGCTAAGCGGCTGACTTTAGGCTGGATGCGCTTTAAGCGCCTTTGGTTCTGCTGATCGGGTTCAATTAAATAGCGATGCCGGAACAACATTAACACATCAGATTCCGGATTCGGGAAAGCACCGACAATCACAATATTATTGCTGCTACAGGCAGTAAATAACTTTTCAACGTTGTGATAGGCCAGAGTGCCAATTTCATCAATAGGCCAGTGAATGGTCACCCTGGCCTCGCCACGTAGTAAGCGGGTAAAGGCCAGTAAGTACTTACATAAAATCAGGTAGGCCATACCATGACTGGACGACTCCAGCAATTGCCGATCGTTTTTAATCACCAGCTCAGAGCCACCTTCGCTTAAATGCAACTCTAAGCGCAGCAGCGACTCAATGCTGTATTGTTCATCGGCACGCAGTAAGTCCACCACATCGGCCAGTGCATTTAAGTAGTGTTCTGAGGGCAATGCTTTACCAGAGGCACCCCAGTCATCATACAGCCTGGCAAAGTGTTTCAGCGGCAGCCAAAAGCCCAGCTCATCTATGGTTGATAAAATACGTACTTCTGAGCGGCTTATACCTTCGAGTACCAAATCATCGGCAACAGCTTCGCTTAAGCGTCGGCTTTGCAACGCAATACGGCGGTTAATATCGCTGAAGACCGTAAAGAATTTCTTTAAATCGCCACCGAAATTTTCGCCCATTTCCAGCAATTGCTGCTGCTGGCCTTTTAAAATCTCCAGCAGGTTTTGCAAAATAGGCAATTGCTGACGCTTACCGGCGTGCTCTGGCAATTTGCGTTTTTCGTGTTCCAGCCGATCTAAAAACTCCGGACCTGCGTCTTTACTCAGCAAGGTTTCAAGCTGCTCTAACGCCAGTTTTAAGGCGCTGTCCAATTTACTGCGCTGCTCTAAGGCTTCGTTAGTGCGCGACAACCGTTCAATGCTATCGGCAGAGCTTTGTAAGGTCGCTGGCGTAACAGCGATCAGATGCAGCTCTGACAATTTGGCCACTACAGGTTTTAACTGCAGCAAAAAGTGCTCAGCCTGTGTCATCAGCTCCTGCTGCTGACGTTTTTGCTCGTCCAGCTTTTTCTGGCTATTGCTGTAATCGGTTTTTAGCTGCTCCAGCATTTGCTTAATGGTGCGTTGCTGTTGTTTCAACCCGGTTTCCAGCGCCAGCAACTCTGGCCGTAATTGTTGCCAGTCCAGACTGACAAATTTTTGCCAGGCTCTGAGTTCATCCTGCCGGTTTTCGGTGGCTTTAATCGCGGTTCTTAACTGCTCCTGTTTTTGTTTCAGTTCAGTTAAGCGACGCGGATCTATCCCCTTGGCCGACAACTCTTCATTAAAGGCTTGCTGTAGCTCTTTGATCTGGTTTTTATTGTCGTCACGCTTGTGCTCTAACTGGCGCTCCAGTTCGTCTATTTGCTCATCAAACAGCTGCAGCTCGGCCTGCCAGTCGGCTTTGAGTTCCATTTTCTGATTGTTATGATCATCTTTTAGCGCCTGCACATCTTGTTGTTGCTGCAGTTTCAGCTTGTCCAGTTGCTGCTGCTGACTGTTCAGCTCCTGACGGACCCTGGCCTGACGTTGTTTGATCAGTTCGCGTTGCTGCGCCTGCAAGCGATCACGGGCATCGCGGGCGTAGTCAATATTTTGTTCGGCCTGAGTGAATTGCCACTCGGCTTGCTCCACCTGAGCACGGATCAGCTCCGCCTGTTCATAGCGTTCTTTCAGCAACTTCTCTGCCTGGGTTTTATTGGTCTTAGCTTGCTGCAACTGCTGATCAGCGCTATGAATGCGGTGCCGGATCGCTGCTTCATCCTGAGCATAGTCCGGCGTGTCAATGACATTCAACTCCAGCGCTAAGCCGTATAAAGTGCCCGTCATATCAAGTAAATGGGGTTGTAAATCCTGTCGCTCCAGTAAACGCTCATCCAGTACCTTGCCGAGTTTTTGCTCCCAGCCGTTATAGTGCAGCCGCAAAAAATGCCGCAGGCTGCCTTGCTCAGGCGTCAGTTGGCGATGCAGTTGCTGTAACTGTTGTTCTGCACTATGTTGTGCTTTACGGCTGTGCTCTAACTGCTGGTCGGCCTGCTCACGCTGCTGGCGCGCCTGTTGATACTGCTGCTGTAATTGCTGCAGCTGCCGTGCCTGTTGCTGAGCTTGTTGCTGACTTTGCTCTAAGCGCAGTTCGGCCGCGCGCAGCTCGTCGAGCTCGATATCTGTTAAATGCGAGGCGTTCAGTTGACTGTTTAATACAGCAATAGCACTGCTTAGCTGAGTAAGCTGCTCAGCAAACTGCTGCTGCGCTTGTTGCAAACGGCTGTGAAAGCCTTGTTCCAACGCAGCTAATTTGTTGTCTTGTTGCTCGCGGGTGGCATCTTTTTGTTGCTGTAATTGCCGGGCTTTGATGCGGTGTTGCTCGCTTAAGCGGGTAAAGGCTTCGGCCAGTTTGGCTTTGCGTTGCTCCAGTTGACGTTCCAGATCGCCGTGCTGATCAACCATAAGCTGGTATTGTTCGATCACTTCCTGCAAGGTGTCGCGCGACAGCGGCAGTGCATCGGTGTCACGTTGCAGCTTTGGCATGTCTTTGGCGTCGTAGTCGTCAAAACGTTGTTGCAACTGGTCTAAACGGGCGCTGGTTTCGTGCAAATCCGCTTCGGCTTTACTCAGTTGGCCATTTTGCTCCAGTTGCTGAGCGTTAAACTGCTCTTTTAACGTCAGTAACTGGCCGCGTAGCTGATTCACCTGCTGCTCGGCATCTGCCTTTTTCAGCTTTTCTGTCTGTTCATCTTGTTGTAACAATGGCAGTAAAGCCGCTAATTGCGCTTCAGCACCATCTAATTGCTGCGCCAACTGCTTTAAGCGCTCAAAATCCTGTTGCAGTTTATCCAGCCGCATCGACTGGCGCATTTGCTGGATCCACTCGCGTGCTTTAGTATTTTTTACTTTAGTGGTAGGCAAAGTGACGCCATCTTCTTCAAAAATAGCGGCCAGCATGGCTTTTAGCGTGTCCATTTTGCCTTCTTTGGCATGCACGGCACTCACCAGTTTTTCGATATGTCGCAGTTTGTGACCACCGCTGACTAAGCTAAAGGTCGCGGCCAGGCGGCGCAGTTTTACACTGTCGGCATTGTTACCGCGCAGCGCAGCGGCATCATTCTGAATAATACTGCGGTATTCGCTGGTGGCGCTGATTTTAGCTGACACCTGAACCTCAGAGCGGCTACGCATAGCGCTGGCCCAGTCACTATAGCTAAGGGCTTTAACACCTTCGTCACTTTCCGTCAGGTAAAATTCGCTTTGATAAGGTGCGCTGACAAAGCGGTAATCTACGCCGCCATCACTTTTTCGGGTTAACACAACCTGACAAATGTCGCCATTTTCACGCTTGTATTCATAAATTAAATAACTGTTGGAAAATGGCAGATAGAACTCATCAAACTTTTTGCGGGTTTTTGGCACCACCCGGTTCGGCTGCTCGCCATAAAATACCGGTACCAAACGTTGCAAGGTGGTTTTGCCCGAAGCATTGGTACCGCAAATATTAGTATGCTGATCCAGCTGTAATTCAACCACACCAGGCAGGTGGGTATGGATTAGCACAATACGGAGTAATTGAGACATAGCGCATCCTGTCTGCGGCACTTCGCTGCAAGCACCGCCTGATCTTTTTAGTGCCGCTTATTATCCATGGAATGGTGATAAATGCCAGTTTCAATTTTGGCAGAATTCAGTGGGCAAGACCTCGTCCTGCTTAGCTGGTTTTTGCTTAGCTTGTTATACGGTTGTCCCTTTGTACCTGAAGCTGCAGCCTTGTCGCTACGCCCTTCGATCAAGCTGAATGAATTGCATCCACCCTATTCACCTTACCGGCCAGTTTTCGCTGTTAGAAAGTGCTTGCTTCAGGTTCTTGCTTTGGACTAGTCAGACCTTCACTCCAACAAAACAAAAAAGGGCCGCATTGCGGCCCTACGTCTAACAATCCAGATTTAGTCTGATAATTACCAAATCTTCACGCGGTTTTCCGGCGCTATATACAACTTGTCGCCTTCTTTCACATCAAAAGCTGTGTAAAACACTGGCAAGTTAGACACTATGCCATTGACGCGGTAATGTGGAGGTGAATGAGGACCTGTTGCCAGCTGTTGTTTCATCATTTCTTCACGATATTGAGAACGCCATACCTGAGCCCAGCTTAACAACACACGCTGATCACCGCTAAAACCGTCCATCACTGGCGCTTCTTTGCCTTGCAGCGATAACTGATAAGCCTTCATAGCTACAGTTAAACCACCTAAGTCACCGATGTTTTCGCCTAAGGTTAAATCACCATTCACAAAATGACCTGTGACAGGCTCAAATTTGCTGTATTGAGCGCTTAATGCTTTGCCTAAAGCCCGGAACTTGGTTTCGTCCTGCTCTGTCCACCAGTTACGTAAGTTACCATCACCGTCGTACTTGGCACCTTGATCGTCAAAACCGTGACCAATTTCGTGACCAATCACAGCGCCAATGCCGCCATAGTTCACTGCATCTTCTGCTGCCATATTAAAAAACGGTGGTTGTAAAATAGCGGCAGGGAACACGATTTCATTATTGACCGGGTTGTAATAGGCATTGACGGTTTGAGGTGTCATATACCATTCGTCCTTGTCGATTGGCTTGCCTAACTTGGCCAGCATCTGATCGTAACCCCAGTGGTTGGAGCGGACAAAGTTACCCAACAAGTCATCCGCTTTGATCTCCAGATTGGAGTAATCTTTCCACTTGTTCGGGTAGCCAATTTTTGGCACAAAAGTACTCAGCTTCACCAAAGCGGCCTTTTTGGTGTCTTCCGACATCCATTCCAGCTCTTTGATCGACTGCTCATAAGCGCTGATCAAATTGGCAACTAACAACTCCATACGTTGTTTGGCTTCAGGTTTAAAGTGACGTTCCACATACAGCTTGCCGGTTAATTCACCCAGCACAGCGTCGCTGGCATCCACAGCTTTTTTCCAGCGTGGTTTTTGCTCTTTAATGCCACGTAAAGTCGCTGAATAAAACTGGAACTGACGGTCTTCAAAAGCTTTATTCAGCTTGTCAGCAAAGGAATTGATGGTATGAAAGGTCAGGTAGTCCTGCCAGCTTTGCACATCTGTGGTTGCCACAAGTTTACCTAAAGCTTCAAAGTAGCTTGGCTGACCAATAATGACTTCATTGACGTTCGCAAGTTTTGAAGCTGCGGCAAAATCGGCCCAGCTAAAGTCACCCAGGGTTTTGCTTAAATCAGCATTAGATACCTTGTTATAGGTTTTATCTGCGTCACGGTTTTCAACACGGGTCCACTGATTTTTGGCCAACTCAGTTTCCAGTGCATAGACACGTTGTGCTGCAGCTGCAGGGTCGGCATGCTTAGCTAAAGTAAATAAATCCAGCAGGTAGGTCTGGTAATCGGCCTGAATTTTTTTCGAGGCTTCGTCTTCTTTAGTGTAATAGTCACGGTCTGGTAAACCTAAGCCGCTCTGGTCAAAATACACAGCGTATTCGGTGGATTTTTTCGCGTCGTTATTGACATACCAGCTCAACGGAATAGTCACGCCATCACGTTGCAGTGACGCAAAAGTGCTGGCCAGTTGGGTTTTATCTTTTAAGCTCTGGATCAGCTCTAACTGTGGTTGCAGGGCTGTTAAGCCTAATTCTTCCAGTTTGGCTTCGTTCATATAGCTGTTGTAGAAGCTACCTAACTTATGACCATCTGAACCTGGTGCCAGATCAGTGCGGCTGGCGACTTCATCAATAATAGCTTTCACAGCTAACTGAGAGTTATCCGCCAGTATATGGAAAGAACCATAAGAAGATTTGTCTGCCGGAATTTCAGTTTTCTTCAGCCAACCGCCATTGACTGCTAAAAAGAAGTCATCCTGAAAACGTACTGTCGAATCAAAGTTTTCTTTATCCACACCCGAAACTAATGCTGTTACAGCTGCTGTTGTTTGTTGTTCTGCTGCTGGTTTTGCCGTTTCAGTGGTGGTGCTTTCAGGGGCTTTGCCACAAGCCGCCAGACCAAGCGCAATAGCCACGCTTAAGGCGGTCAGAGTAATTTTTTTCATTCGAAGGGTTCCTGCCAAAAAGGGTTAAATAACCGCACTATACTACTCCGGCAGGCAGTTTTTTGTTAATGGAAGTTGTAACAAAATATGAAAAAACCGGCAATGCGAAGCAGTTGCCGGTTTTTGTTGCTTAGTCTCTGAGTAAAGAGTCAGGCTTATTTTTTCTTAGCTTTTGGATTTGGCAGGTCAGTGATAGAACCTTCGTACATCTCAGCTGCTAAACCAATAGATTCGTTTAAAGTTGGGTGAGCATGGATAGTCAGAGCTATATCTTCAGCGTCTGCACCCATTTCTACTGCTAAGCAGATTTCACCTAACATTTCGCCAGCGTTAATACCCACAATAGCGCCACCTAAAATACGGTGTGTTTCTTTGTCGAAAATTAACTTAGTGAAACCTTCAGTGCGGGCTGAAGCTATAGCACGGCCAGAAGCAGCCCAAGGGAAAGTAGCGGTTTCAACAGCAACGCCTTTTTCTTTGGCTTCTTTTTCAGTGATACCTACCCATGCCATTTCCGGATCTGTGTAAGCCACAGAAGGAATGCAACGTGGGTCAAAGAAATGTTTCAGACCAGAAATGACTTCAGCAGCTACATGACCTTCATGTACAGCTTTGTGCGCTAACATCGGCTGACCAATCACGTCACCAATAGCGTAGATATGAGGCACGTTAGTACGCAGTTGTTTATCTACATTGATAAAACCACGCTCATCGACGTTCACACCAGCTTTAGCTGCATCTAACAGAGAACCGTTTGGACGACGACCTACTGCCACTAAAATTTTGTCGTAACGTACAGCTGTTGCAGGTGCGTTTTTGCCTTCAAAAGTCACATACAAACCATCAGCTTTGGCTTCAACTGCAGTCACTTTAGTCGACAGCATAATGTTGAAGTTGTCTTTGTTGTATTTGGTGTAGACCTTCACCAGATCCGTATCAGCAGCAGGAACCAGCTGATCAGCAAATTCAACCACAGAGACTTTAGAGCCTAAAGCACGGTACACTGTACCCATCTCTAAACCAATGATACCGCCACCTAATACCAGCATTTCGCCAGGAATGTCTTTTAATTCCAGAGCGCCGGTAGAGTCGATCACACGGGCATCGTCTTTTGGAATAAATGGCAGGGCAACTGGCTCAGAACCAGCAGCGATAATGGCGCTTTCAAAAGTAATAGTGGTATCACCCACAACCAGCGTATTTGGGCCAGTGAATTTGCCGTAGCCAGTCACTACTTTCACTTTACGCATTTTAGACATACCGGCTAAGCCGTTAGTCAGTTGAGCGACAACTTTGTCTTTCCAGGCACGGATTTTGTCTAAATCGATTTGTGGAGCACCAAAAGTTACACCGTGTGATGCCATCTCGCGGGCATCGTCGATCACTTTAGCTACATGTAATAAAGCTTTAGATGGGATACAGCCAACATTTAAACAAACACCACCAAGTGTGCTGCGTGCTTCAACTAAAGTCACTTCCAGACCTAAGTCGGCAGCGCGGAATGCTGCAGAATATCCACCAGGGCCAGCGCCTAACACCACAACTTGAGTTTTGATTTCGTTGCTCATCGGTTTACCTTTTTATCTTTGGCTAAGATAGCCACCCACATTCGCAGGTGGCCAGGAAATAAAAGTGGCGGAATTTTATCACCCCGCCTGAAAGATGTCCCGTAACTTTTCAGAACAGGACACAACTTTCACTGTTGTTTTACATGATGATCTGACGGATATCGGCCAGATAAGAGGCCAGAGTCGCAGTAAAGCGCGCCGCCAAAGCCCCATCTATCACCCTGTGGTCGTACGACACAGACAATGGCACCATCAGCCGTGGTTCAAACTCTTTACCATTCCACTTAGGTTTGATATCCGATTTTGACACACCCAAAATAGCCACTTCAGGCGCATTGACTATAGGCGTAAAGGCCGTACCACCAATACCACCCAGGCTGGAGATGGTAAAACAGCCGCCCTGCATATCAGCAGAAGTCAGTTTACCTTCGCGGGCTTTTAACGAAATCTCCTGCAGCTCGCGGGATAACTCGATGATGCCTTTTTTGTTTACGTCACGTACTACGGGCACCACTAGACCGTTTGGAGTATCAACCGCAATGCCTAAATGCACGTATTTTTTCAGAATCAGGCTGGCGCCATCTTCAGATAACGAGCTGTTAAAGGTAGGGAACTCTTCCAGAGCTTTGGCCACAGCTTTCATAATAAAGACCAATGGGGTGTATTTCACGCCCATTTTCTTTTTATCAGCCAGCGTATTTTGCTCTTTACGGAATTCTTCCAGAGTCGTGATATCAGCTTCGTCAAACTGAGTGACATGAGGAATACGTACCCAGTTTCGGTGTAAATTAGCACCAGATAACTTCTGAATACGTGACAGTGGTTTTTCTTCCACAGCGCCAAACTTGCTGAAATCCACTTTTGGCCAGGGGATTAAATCAAAACCCACACTGTTGCTACTGCTGGTGACATTGCCTTTACCGGAGGCCACCTGAGCAATAATGTTTTTCACATAATTTTGCACATCTTCGCGCTGCACACGGCCTTTACGGGCTGTACCTGTGACTTTGCTTAAATCCACACCAAATTCACGGGCTAAACGACGCACTACTGGAGATGCATGGGCATAAGCCTGATTTTCAGTAAATTCGCTTGCTGGCGCAGATGGTGCTGCAGCCGGAGCTGATGCAACAGGTGCCGGAGCAGCTACCTGAGCTGGCGCAGCAACAGAGGCCGCTGCCGCAGGAGCAGCAGCTGCCGGAGCACTTCCTGCCACTTCAAACACAAAGACTGAAGAGCCTGTTTGTACTTTATCACCTACTTTCACTTTGATTTCTTTGACAGTACCGGCAAATGGCGCAGGCACTTCCATTGAGGCTTTATCACCTTCTACAGACAACAAAGACTGGTCAGCGGCAACAGTGTCACCGACTTTCACCATCACTTCAGTCACTTCAACGGCGTCGCCACCAATATCAGGCACCTGAACTTCTTTTAACTCTGCAGCAGCAGGAGCGGCCGGAGCAGCAGCAACAGGAGCAAGAGCTGCAGCGGCTGGCGCAACAACAGCAGCACCTTCAGCTTCAAATACCATAATCAGCGAGCCGGTTTTTACTTTATCGCCAGCTTTGACTTTAATTTCTTTCACAGTACCGGCTTGTGCAGCAGGTACTTCCATTGAAGCCTTGTCGCCTTCTACCGATAACAATGACTGGTCCAGTGCAACTTTGTCGCCCACTTTAACCAGTACTTCGGTGACTTCCACTTCATCCGCACCTATGTCCGGCACATGAATTTCAATCGTCATGACAAATCCTCTTATGCGTACAGTGGGTTAGTTTTATTGGTGTCGATCCCAAAGCGGGCAATGGCATCTGCCACTAACTGCTTATCGATTTCACCGCGTTTAGCCAGTTCACGTAAGGACGCCAGCACTATGTAACCGGCGTTCACTTCAAAGTGACGACGCAGGTTTTCACGGCTGTCAGAACGGCCAAAACCATCTGTACCCAGAACTTTATAAGACACCGAAGGCATAAATGAACGCACCTGATCGGCATAGTTTTTAATGTAGTCAGTGGCGGCAATAGCAGGAGCTGTGCCTAACACCTGAGCAATATAAGGCACTTTATCTTCAGCCATAGGATGCAGCATGTTGAAACGCTCACAATCCTGACCGTCACGCGCCAGCTCGTTAAATGAAGTCACAGAATAAACGTCTGAACCCACGCCATAATCTTCACTTAAAATTTCAGCTGCTTTACGCACTTCGTTCATGATAGTGCCGCTGCCTAACAGCTGAACTTTGGCTTTTTCACCTACATGGCTTTCCAGTTTATAGATACCACGACGAATACCTTCTTCAGCACCTGCTGGCATAGCAGGGTGATGGTAGTTTTCGTTCATCACTGTAATGTAGTAGTAAATATTTTCCTGTTCAGCACCGTACATACGACGGATACCATCCTGAATAATCACCGCCAGCTCATAAGAGTAAGTTGGGTCATAAGAAATACAGTTAGGTACTGTGCCTGCCAGAATATGGCTGTGACCATCTTCGTGTTGTAAGCCTTCACCGTTTAAGGTAGTACGGCCAGCAGTAGCGCCTAACAGGAAACCACGGGCTTGCTGATCACCAGCCAACCAGGCCATATCGCCAACACGCTGGAAACCAAACATTGAGTAGTAAATATAGAAAGGGATCATCGGCAGATCGTTGGTGCTGTATGAAGTCGCAGCTGCGACCCATGACGCCATAGCACCCAGCTCGTTGATACCTTCCTGCAATACCTGGCCTGAAGTTTCTTCTTTGTAGTAAGACACCACAGCACGATCTTCAGGCGTGTAGGTCTGGCCGCTCGGGTTATAAATACCAATCTGACGGAATAAACCTTCCATACCAAAAGTACGGGCTTCGTCAGCAATAATAGGCACTATTTGCTTACCTATGTTCTGATCTTTTAACAGCACATTCAGTGCACGCACAAAAGCCATAGTGGTCGAAATTTCACGTTTTTGCTCTTCCAAAAGAGGCTCAAACACATTCAGCTCTGGCAGAGTTAAAGCTTTAGTGAAGTTTGGCAAACGCACAGGCGTGTAACCATTTAAGGCGTTACGACGGGCATGCAGGTATTGATGCTCAGCTGAGCCTTCAGGCAACTGAATGTAAGGCAGGCTCTGTACTTCATCTTCGCTGATGTAATCTTGCAGATTCAAACGCTTACGAATTTGCAGCACATGGGTCATATCCATTTTCTTGACCTGGTGTGCAATGTTTTTACCTTCAGCCGCTTCACCCATGCCATAACCTTTGATGGTTTTGGCCAGGATCACAGTGGGGCGACCTTTGGTTTCCTGAGCAGATTTAAAGGCAGCGTATAACTTGGATGGCTCATGACCACCCCGTTTTAACGCGAAGATTTCTTCGTCTGTCATATCAGCCACTAAAGCTGCAGTTTCAGGGTAACGCCCGAAGAAATGCTGACGTACATAAGCACCATCTTTGGCTTTGTAGGTCTGGTAGTCACCATCTACCGTTTCGTTCATCAACTGCAGTAACTTGCCTGTGGTGTCTTTAGCCAACAGCTTGTCCCAGCCACTGCCCCATACCACTTTAATCACGTTCCAGCCGGCGCCACGGAATAAACCTTCCAGTTCCTGGATGATTTTACCGTTGCCCATCACAGGACCATCTAAACGTTGAAGGTTACAGTTCACCAGGAAACACAGGTTATCCAGCTTTTCACGGGCAGCAAAAGATAAAGATCCACGGCTTTCCGGCTCATCCATCTCGCCATCACCTAAGAAGGCGTAGACACGTTGCGCACTGGTGTCTTTCATACCACGACCATCTAAATACTTCAGGAAACGCGCCTGATAGATAGAAGTGATAGGGCCTAAGCCCATAGAAACAGTAGGGAACTGCCAGAATTCAGGCATTAATTTAGGGTGTGGGTAAGAGGATAAACCTTCACCACCCACTTCCTGACGGAAGTTGTCCAGCTGATCAGCTGTTAAACGACCTTCCACAAAAGCACGGGCGTAGATACCAGGAGAAATATGGCCCTGATAATAGACTAAATCGCCGCCATCTTTTTCATTGGGAGCGCGGAAAAAGTGGTTAAAACAAGTTTCGTAAAACGCAGCAGAAGACTGGTAAGAGGCCATGTGACCACCTAAATCCAGTTCTTTTTTCGAAGCGCGCAGAACGATCATAATAGCGTTCCAGCGGATCACTGAACGGATACGTTTTTCCAGATTTACATCACCGGGATACGCTGGTTCCTGCTGTGGCGGAATGGTATTGATGTAATTGGTGGTGATGCCTGTTGGCATATCCACGCCTTCCAGACGAGCCTGTTCCAGCACTTGTTCTAACAGGAACTGAGCGCGCTCTACACCTTCGGTGCGAACTACAGATTCAAGAGCCTCTAACCATTCTTTGGTTTCGAGCGCGTCGATGTCAGTCTTATTGACTTCAGACATATCAAAGTTTCCTTAATCAGTTCCACGCCAGAGAGCGGAACATTAACAGTTAAAAAGTATGCTTACGCTCATTCGCTCTGTTGTGAACGTCTGAGCGAGCGTTCAATGCGTGAGCGCTCCCGGTCAGCTTCCAGCAATGCCTCTTCGATAAAGGCTAAATGGCTGTTGCTGGCTTGCCGGGCTTGCTCCGGCTCGCCATTGATCACCGCTTGCATCAGACAATGCCTGTGCGAATTCAGCTGGCTCACTATGCCTTCTTTTTCCTGCAAAACTTCAAGGTTTAACTTGATGTTTTGCTCCACCAACGGCGTTAAGCCGCGCACCAAATGCAAAAGCACCACATTATGTGATGCATCTGCAACCGCCGAATAAAACTGGCCAACTGACCGCGCTTCAGCGTCTAAATCCTGTTGCTGCTGGGCAGCACAAATTTCTTCATAGCGTTGTTTAATTAAATCGTAGTCAGCTTGTGTGCCACGAAGTGCAGCGTAATAAGCACAAATGCCTTCCAGAGCATGACGAAACTCCAGTAAATCAAATTGCGATTCAGGGTGACGACCAATCAGAGCAAACAACGGATCTGTCAGTCCAACCGCCAGATTCTCACAGACATAAGTACCACCGCCCTGACGGCGATTGACCAAACCTTTGGCTTCGAGTTTCTGAATAGCTTCACGTAAGGATGGGCGGGAGACATCAAACTGCAGCGCAAGTTCACGTTCAGGTGGTAACTTTTGTCCGGGTGTAAAAGTTCCTTCCAGCAGCATATGTTCCAGTTGCTGGACTATTTGATCAGACAATTTGGCAGGTTTGATTCTCAGACTGGACATTGCCACCTTGGTTTTAATTTTATGCTTATTGTTTGGCTATTTTAAGTTGACCACTTGTAAATTGGTCTTACCAATTCAATTTGATGTGGCATAACTTAGCAGAAAGGAGTCAAACTGTAAATTAAACTGCGGAATTATGCGACCAAAGCGGGTAAATAATTAGAGTAAAAGCTCAGGAAAACAGGAAAAAAATGCAATAAGAGAATTGGTCTGACCAATAAAAGAATTTGGGTCAGAGTAACATTAAACAGCCTGGCTTAATTTTACTCTGACCCGAATTAAACTTAACCCAGCCAGCCTGACAAGGTCAGCACTGCGACTAAGGCAAGGAAAAACAATACATTACGTTTAGCTAACTGCACCATACAAGCCGTTTCTTCAGCGCAGTTGTAGGCTTCATCAGGCAAAGGTTCAGCCGCTTTAGCCACACTGGTGATCACAGTAGTGGACGGCGTACTGAAATCACCTAAAAACGCCAGCAGCGCAGCAGAAGCGCGGGAGAAATGCCCAACCAAAGCTAAACCTACACCAAATAAACGGGCTGGTACCCAGTCGGCCCAGAACATCACTTGCTGGAATGCAGCAGGAATATCAGGGGTTGTTTCAACAAATTCAGCGGTTTCGTCGCCCTCTTCGGCCAGTTTCACTGGTTTATCCCAGCTGCCAGGCTCGTTCAGTTGGCGTAACAAGGCGTAAGTCATAGCGCCTGCACCACCTAAAAGAGCGAACCAGAATAATACGGCGGCATAATAACGGAAGTTCAGCCAGACCAGACGTTGACCATAACTCAGCTCAGGGTCTGTTAAACCAGCATCGCTGCTTAATTGCTGCATAGTTAAAAAAGCAGCTTCGTTGTCTGCTCTTTCGCTGGCATTTAAATACTGTTTGTAGAGTTGGCGGTAGTGCCAGCAGCCAATACAGACCAGCAGCACAAGAGTGTTCAGCACTAAAGTCACCAGGCTGCTGCCAATCAACCACAGCAGTAGGGCATACAGCATGCCGGGTAAGATGAACCAAAGGTACTGACCTTTGCTGTCATTCAACAGTGCAGACAAGCCTGAACTCTGACTCAGAGACAGGTACTTTTTGGCATAAAACGAAAACTGCCAGGCCTCACTGCGAACCGCCAGCCGTTCAATAATTAAGGCGATAAGCATACTGATCAAGGTCATTTATCCATTCTCCTTTAACGCAGATTGATAACGGTTCCAGTCAAAAGACGGGCCGGGATCGGTTTTCCGACCCGGTGCAATCTGCTGATGTCCCACAATACGATCCAGGCTAATAGCAGGAAAGTCTTGCATCAGTTGTCTGGTTAATAACACCAGACTTTGGTACTGGGCATCGGTATAAGGCTGATGCTCAGTGCCTTCTAATTCTATTCCTATCGAAAAATCGTTACAGTTTTGTCGTCCGTCAAATTCAGATACCCCAGCGTGCCAGGCTCTGTAGTGAAAAGGCACATACTGCCGGATCAAGCCGTTCCTGAAAATAACACAATGAGCGGATACCTGCACTCCTGTTAAATCAGCAAAACTCTGATCGGCGCTGGTATCCAACACGCCCATAAACAAATCGTCAATGTAACTGGTACCAAACTGACCTGCAGGCAGGCTGATGCAATGGATCACCAACAAGCTGATATCAGTCTCTTGTGGTCGCCTGTTCCAATGTGGACTGGCACGCTGTTCAGGTTCAAGCGGAACTTGCAGTTGATTTAACGCCACAGTGTCAATCCCGTTTTGCAAAAACGCTTCATGCTCGGTTAAGCTGGAGCCTTTATTGTCAACCCTGAGACTTTGGAATGCAAGCACCTGACAATACAACTAAATTAGGTCGGTTATTTAGCTGGATCAGTTGGCTGCTGTTGCTTGCCCTGCTGTATTGGTTTTTTGAAGATCAGATTTCGTTACAAATAAATCCGAATCAGCAGCTGCAAAGTCAGATTGGCAGCAGTGGTGAAAAAGTCACCACCTTAAAGCGCAACAAAGCAGGCCATTACGTCGGTACAGCTTTGTTTAATGGTGTACCTATGGAATTTATGCTTGATACAGGCGCTACAGTAGTCGCAGTGTCAGAACAGGCCGCACTCAAATTAGGCATGCCCAGAGGCCAGCGTTATCAGGTCAGTACAGCCAATGGGCCTGCTGCTGCGTACGACAGCAGACTGAATAGCCTGCAACTGGGTGATATTGTACTGACAGAAATACGAGCCAGTATTACCCCTGGCTTGCATGGCAACGATATTTTGTTAGGCATGAGTGCATTAAAACAATTAGAATTCAGCCAACAACAGGACGAGCTGAAGCTAATCCAACGCTAACTTTTAACGGGCCACAGAGCCTGTTATTTATCGGAATTATAAATACAGATGATTAACGTCCCTTACCTTATTGATTTACAACGGGATATTGAACTGACTGTTCGTCAGGCTCTGGCTGAGGATTTAGGCCATTTACCACTGGAGCAAGGCGATATTACCGCCTCCCTGATCCCGGCAACCCAACAAGCCAAAGCCACTATTATCAGCCGCGAAGACTGTGTGTTTTGTGGCAGCGCCTGGCTGACAGAAGTATTCCGTCAGTTATCCAAAGAGGTGCAGGTTGAATGGTTTGTCGCTGACGGTGACCAGGTAACAGCCAACTCCATCTTATGTGAGCTGACTGGCCCAGCCCGCATTTTATTAACAGGAGAGCGGACCGCTTTAAACTTTATCCAGAGCTTAAGCGGCACAGCCACCACCACAGCTTTGTATGTTGCCTTGCTTGAAGGCAGCCCCACCCGCTTACTCGATACCCGTAAAACTTTGCCCGGTATGCGTTTAGCACAAAAGTACGCTGTGGCATGTGGCGGTGGTAAAAACCACCGTCTGGGTTTATATGATGCGTTTTTAATTAAAGAAAATCATATTGCAGCTGCGGGCTCTATCGACAATGCCGTCAGCATAGCGCGGCAAAACTTCCCGGGAAAACCTGTTGAAGTAGAAGTGGAAGATTTAATTGAATTTGAGCAAGCCCTTAAAGCCGGGGCCGATATTGTGATGCTGGACAACTTCCATATTGCCGATATACAGCAAGCCGTCAGTATGAATAAAGGCCAGGCCAAACTCGAAGTGTCAGGTAATATTACTGCTGAAGCTTTACGTTCTTTAAGCAGCACTGGCGTGGATTATATATCCAGCGGTGCTTTAACCAAAAATCTGCAGGCCATTGATTTGTCAATGCGTTTACGTAGTATCTGATCTACTGATGGTGGGCTGTGCCCTAAAGCGCAGTCCCTGCCATTCGTCGCAGCAAACAGCAAAGTAATAAAAGGCTGATACACTTTAAGCAGTGTTCCCGCAAAGCTGTGATCCTTATGAATCCTGGTCAATTATTGCAAGGCACTGTCTGTTACTGGCGTGACGACAAAGGTTTTGGTTTTATCGCCACAGACTCAGGTGAACGGCTGTTTTTTCATATCCGTGATTTTGCAACAGCCCCCCAACACAGGCCACAACGAGGCGATCTGCTTTGTTTTCAATTGGGGCTGGATAAACAAAATCGTCCTTATGCCCTGGCTTTGCAACTGGCGACAGCCAACACCAGATTGCTTACCCCATCCACAAAAATCATCAGTCCTAAAGGGCCTGTGATGCATCAGATCCAGCATCAGGCCTGGTGTTTCCGCTACTTGTTTTTTGTGTTGTTACTCTTGTCTTTATTGGCCGGATCTTTTGCTTTTACCGTGCCGCTGTTTTATCTCGAAGCCAGTTTGTTTACCTACTGGCTTTATCAAATCGATAAAAAGCTGGCGAGCAGCGGACAACAAAGCCGTTTGCCTGAAGAAAGTTTACAAATGTTTAGTTTAATTGGTGGCTGGCCCGGTGCCTGGCTGGCACAAAAGCATTTGCACCATAAAGTACATAAGGCGCCTTTTCAGCGAGAATTTCGTTTTGTTATTTATGGCAATAGTTGTTTTTTACTTTGGCTATTGTCTGAATCAGGCACAGAGTTTTTACACAAAGTAGCGTTGTTCTGAACAATACAGCTTATAGCTGCAGCAAGGTAAAAATAAACAGTCTTTAAAAATCAACTATTTAACCAATATTTCACTTTTTATATCCGCTCTGTTTGCAACTGAAATTAAACATCAGAGCAAAGCTTGCTTAATGACAAATATTAACCAGAATTAAGTAGCCCCAACAGTGGGCAAACCAATCAGGAGAAGTTCCATGAAACGTAATCAAGGTTTTACCCTTATTGAATTAATGATAGTTGTTGCGATCATCGGTATATTAGCGGCCATCGCTTTACCTGCTTACCAGGACTACACAGCCAAAGCTAATGGCTCCAATGCCGTCGCTTCATTAGGTGGTCAGAAAATTAAAGTCGCTGAAGCTTATGCTACTGGTGGAGCTTTAGGTTGTACTGACTCAGCAAACATAGCTATTCCAGACTGTACAGGTGCTGGGGTGCTTGCAAGAACTTATGGTGGTATCACCGCCACTATGACCCCAACTGCACCAGCAGCAGGCTCAGGTTTGAATATTACCTGGGCCTGCGCCTTAACAGGTGATGGCGCAGTGCCAATTAAAGGTTGTGGTATTTAACTCTTATTGTCTGCACTGAAAACGGCTCTTGGGGGCCGTTTTTTCCCCGCTGAAACCATAACCAGACAGGGCCAGCTTCATCATTGGGGATCTGTATGGCATTAAACCCAAACTCGATTTTATTAAAACGTTTACAGCAAGCGAATTTAGTTGACCCGCAGCATACCTCTAAACTGCTGCAGGAAAAAAGTCATCAGTATCAGACTATTGCTGACTTGTTGATTGGCGAAAAACTGATCCAGTCGAAAGCGCTGGCTGAAGCAGCCGCTGCTTTTACTCTGCACAGCGCTTTGGATTTAGATTTTTTTGATATCAATGCCATTCCGGAACTATTACGTAACGAAAAGCTGATCCGTAAGCACCATATTTTGCCACTGAGTAAAAGACACAAAACCTTATTTCTGGCCGTAGTAGACCCTACTGATATGACATCAGTGGAAGACTTTGAATTTAATACTGGCCTGAATGCCGAAATGATAGTGGTCGAGTTCGATAAACTGCACAAAGCCATCGACAAGTTATTTGATACCACTGCCACTGACAGTTTTACTGACACCCAATGGGATTTAGCCAAAATGGGCTTGGCTGGGGGTGAAGAAGAAGACACCAAAACAGTGGGCTCTGACAGTGAAGATCAGCCCATTATTTCTTTTATCAATAAAATGTTGCACGACGCTATTCGTAAAGGTGCTTCCGATCTGCATTTTGAACCTTATGAAAAAAGCTACCGTATCCGCTTTCGGATCGACGGCATTTTACATGAAGTGGCATCGCCCCCTGTGGCGCTGTCAACGCGTTTGTCAGCCCGCTTAAAAGTAATGTCACGGCTGGATATAGCGGAAAAACGAGTGCCTCAGGATGGCCGGATAAAACTTAAACTGTCGCAGAAAAAGTCGATCGACTTTCGGGTCAGTACTTTGCCTACCTTGTGGGGTGAAAAAGTAGTAATGCGGATCCTGGACTCCGACAGTGCCATGCTGGGTATTGATATTTTGGGGTATGAAGCTGAGCAAAAACAGCTGTATCTGGATGCCTTGTCTCAACCACAAGGCATGATTTTAGTCACAGGCCCTACAGGTTCAGGTAAAACCGTCTCTTTGTATACAGGCTTAAATATTCTCAATACCGAAGAAACGAATATTTCCACAGCTGAAGATCCGGTCGAAATTAACTTGCCCGGCATAAATCAGGTGCAGGTCAATCCCAGAGCAGGCCTGACCTTTCCTTCAGCGCTCAAGGCTTTTTTACGTCAGGACCCTGATGTGATTATGGTCGGCGAAATCCGTGATTTAGAAACGGCCGAAATAGCCATTAAAGCAGCCCAAACCGGCCATTTGGTGCTTAGCACCTTACACACCAATTCTGCACCTGAAACCTTAACCCGTTTACTGAATATGGGGGTGCCAGCTTATAACGTTGCCAGTTCAGTCACGCTGATTATTGCCCAGCGGCTTGCCCGACGTTTATGCAATCACTGTAAAGCCGCTGAACAAATCCCGGAGCAGGAGGCGTTAAAACAAGGCTTTTCGGCCACTCAGCTCAGCAACTTAAAGCTGTTTAAACCTGTGGGTTGTGACCATTGCACAGGCGGATACAAAGGTCGTTTGGGTATTTATGAAGTGATGCCTATTACAGGTCAAATTGCCGCTAAAATTATGGCAGGCGCTAATTCGCTGGATATTGCAGCCCAGGCTCAAACTGAGGGCTTTCCAAACTTACGTCAGTCAGCGCTAAAAAAGGCAGCAGCAGGGTTCACCAGCCTGGCTGAAGTGAATAGGGTGACCAACGCCACAGATCAGAGTGCAAACAAGGATTAGAATCATGGCCGAAGTAAAAGTAAAACAGCTGGATATCTTTTTGTGGAAAGGCATCAACAGAAGAGGAAAAACCAGCAATGGTGAAATCAGAGCCGGCTCTGTGGCTGAAGCCAAAGCTTTATTACGTCAGCAAGGTTTTACTCCTTCGTCAGTGAAGAAAAAAAGCAAACCCCTGTCTTTTGCTCAGCCCGGCATCAAGTCTTCTGATATTTCGGTGGTGACCCGGCAAATTGCCACTATGTTAGGTGCTGGTGTGCCTTTGGTGCAAAGTATTGACCTGATTGCCAGCGGCGCCAGCAATGAAACCTTGCGTCAGTTGATGGCAAAAATTTCCGTCAAAGTACAAGGGGGCACGCCTTTATCTGAAGTGCTGCGTGAACACAAAAATCATTTTGATGAGCTGTACTGCGATTTAGTCAAATCCGGCGAACAATCCGGTGCTTTAGACAGAATTTTTGACCGTATCGCCATTTACAAAGAAAAAGCCGAAGCACTGAAATCCAAGATTAAAAAAGCCATGTTTTATCCTATAGCTGTTGTTATTGTGGCAGGCATAGTAACTTCTATTTTATTAATTTTTGTCGTGCCGCAGTTTGCAGAAATTTTTGGCAATATGGGGGCCGAATTACCAGCCTTTACCTTGTTTGTTTTAGGTATTTCGGAGTTTATGCAAAGTTACTGGTACATAGTGCTGGGCGCTATAGTGGGCGCTGTTTTTATCTTTTCCAAATCCTATAAAACCAGCCAGAGTTTTAAAGTAGCAGCCGACCATGCCATTCTAAAGATGCCTATTATGGGCATGATTTTAAACAAGGCGGCAGTGGCACGGTACGCCCGGACTTTATCCACCACTTTTGCCGCTGGGGTGCCTTTGATTGAAGCTTTGGAGTCCGCCGCTGGCGCTGCGGGCAACGAGAAATACAGGGCAGCTATTTTGTCGGTTCGGGAAGAAGTAGCAGCTGGTAATCAGATGCATCTGGCGATGAAAAATACCGGCTGTTTTCCTGAGATGGTGAATCAAATGGTGTCGATAGGTGAAGAGTCTGGCGCTCTGGACAGTATGTTGGCTAAAGTTGCTTCAATTTATGAGCAGGAAGTAGACGATGCAGTCGATGGTTTAACTGCCTTGCTTGAACCCTTGATTATGGCTGTGTTAGGTGTCTTAATAGGCGGACTTATTATCGCGATGTATCTTCCGATCTTCCAACTGGGCAGTATTGTGTAATGGATTTTTTTTCTCCTTTGGTGCAGGTGTTTGAACAATCAGCTGTGACCTTTTATGGTGTTGTAGTGTTGTTTAGTCTGGCTGTAGGCAGTTTTCTGAATGTGGTGATTTATCGTTTACCAAAAATGATGGAACTGGCCTGGCAACAGGACTACCAACAGTATTTCAATCAAAACGCAGAGCAAACACCAACCCGGTTTAATCTGGCTTTGCCGCATTCGCATTGCCCTAAATGTCAGCATCAGCTGTCCGCTTTGGACAACATCCCGCTGTTGAGCTGGCTGGTACTCAAAGCCAAATGCCGTTACTGCAAAGCCCCTATCAGCGCCCGTTATCCGGCGATTGAAGCTTTCACAGGCCTGTTGTCTTTGCTGGTTGCTATGCATTTTGGTGTGACAGAACAGACTCTGATTTATTTACTGGTGACCTGGTTGCTGATCGCCTTGTCTTTTATCGACATCGACAAAATGCTGTTGCCGGATCAACTTACTCAACCCCTTCTTTGGTTTGCTTTATTGCTCAGCGTCACAGGATTTACCGTATCCCCTACAGACTCGCTGATTGGTGCTGCTGCCGGCTACTTAAGTTTATGGTCTGTGTTCTGGTTATTTAAGCTGGTCACAGGTAAAGAAGGCATGGGTTATGGTGATTTTAAACTGCTGGCCATTTTTGGTGCCCTGCTTGGCTGGCAATTATTGCCACTGATTATTTTGTTGTCCTCTGTAGTAGGTGCTGTTTTGGGCTCATTGATGCTGCTTATTCAGGGCAAAGGCAAAGCCACCCCTATTCCATTTGGCCCTTATATAGCAGCTGCAGGCTGGATAGCTATTTTATGGGGTAAAGATATTACCGCCTGGTATCTTGGCACCATGGGCCTGTAAAGAATGGGTCTTTAACATGTCTGGATATATAGTAGGCCTGACCGGCGGCATAGGCAGCGGTAAAACCACAGTCGCCAACCTGTTTCATGAGTTAGCTGTACAAAGCGTGGATGCCGATTTAGTGGCACGCGATGTGGTGATGCCGGGAGAGGCGGCTCTGATTGCTATCACCGAACACTTTGGACAGAGCATTCTGCAGCAAGATGGTCAATTGGATCGCGCTGCGCTCAGAGCACGGATTTTTGCCGATGAAACAGAAAAGCAGTGGCTGAATCAGTTATTGCATCCGCTGATCCGCCAACGTTTGCTGCAGCAATTAGCGGCCTGTACCTCGGATTATGCCTTGCTGATTGCCCCTTTGCTGCTGGAAAACAAACTACAAACTTATACTGACCGGGTTCTGGTGGTGGACGTGCCACAAGAGCTTCAGCTAAGCCGCACTATGCAAAGAGATCAGGTGCCGGCAGAGCAGGTGCAGAGTATTCTGAATAGTCAGATAACAAGGTCTGAACGTTTGCAACTGGCCGATGATGTTTTACTCAATACAGTGCCACTTTCACAACTTCAGGCTCAAATACTGCACCTGAACCAGCGTTATCAGCAGTTTGCCAAGGAAAAACTAGCAAAAAGCTCTACTTAGGTTTATGGTAATGAACATTGTTAACAAATGTTTCAGTCATGACTTCAATCATCTACGAACATCCGCTGAACGAAAAAGTACGCACCTATTTGCGCGTTGAGTACTTGTTTCAGCAAGTCACCAAGCTGCTACCACTGGAAACAGAATGGCAACAGCAAGGCTTTTTTAGCTCGTTATTTTCGTTGATTGAAGTATTGGAACGTAATGATGTACGGCCTGATCTGATCAAAGATGTAGAGCGCTGTGAATCAGCTCTGGTGAACTGGTCCCGCCACCCTGCCATTTCAGATGAGATGTTACAAAGCATGCTGCAAAAAGCAGTGCGGTTACAAAGTGATTTGTTACGCTGCGGAAAATTTGCCAGCAGTTTAAAAGAAGATAAATTTCTGGCCCCGTTGCGCCAGCGTTTTTTTATCCCGGGTGGCACCTGCTATTTCGATTTACCTCAGTTGCAGTACTGGTTCTCGCAGCCTTTAGCCCAACGTACAAAAGCAGCACAGGACTGGCTGGACCAACTCTCTCTGGTTGAAACTGCCATCTCTTATGTGCTGACTTTTATCCGGGAACGTGGACAATTTAAAGAGCTTATTGCTGAAAACGGTTTTTTCCAGAGCAATACCGAACAGTTTGAACTACTGCGTATCGACTACTCTATGGAATACCAAAGTTACCCGACCATCAGCGGTAACAGATACCGCTATGCCATACGTTTTATGCAGCTTTGCAACAGTGTTGGACGCACCACTATGGATAAAGCTATCCCCTTCAAATTGGCTTGTTGTTAAGCCAATCAGCATCAGTTTGTAATTGAAGACGGGCGGGGACAAGCCCGGCCCCTACCTGAAATCCACAGTCTGCGGTACACTAGCGCACTTTTGAAGATGCTGTTGGAGTCTGCCTTATGGCCACTATAGTTAAATGCCCGACCTGCCAGAAAGAAGTCGTCTGGGGTCCTGGTTCTGCTTTCCGGCCTTTTTGTTCTGATCGTTGTCGTTTAATAGATTTAGGCGCATGGGCCAATGAGGAACATAAAATACCAGATAAAGGCCGTGCCGATTTACCACTGTCTGAGCAGCAATTAGAGCAGTTAGAAAATGATTTGATAGAGCAGGATAACGAATTTTTTAAATAAACACTGGTAGGGGCGACCTTTATGGTCGCCCCTCTACCCGTTAAAACAGATCCAAAACGGCCATTACGGCCGTCCGAATTCTTTCAGAAGCTTGTCGAGTATCGGCTGGTTGGCATCAGGAAACTGATATTGATTGAGCTCCGACAAAGGTACCCAGCGCACTGGCTGGCCTTCCAGCCCCTTTGCTTCCCCTGTAAAATCTTGCACCAGATGAATATCCAGCAACACTGTTTTTTCAGGATAAGCGTATTGCAGTTCAAACCAGGCCGTGGAACCGAATATCTCCAGATCCACTTCTTCTTTCAGTTCACGCGCCAATGCCTGACCTGTGGTTTCACCCGCTTCCACTTTGCCACCGGGAAACTCCCAGCGGCCGCCCTGGTGCAATTTATCCGGACGCAGCGCTAACAGCACTTGCTGATCCTTTAAAATTACACCAACAGCCACATGAACCACTTTCAGCGTCATGATTAAACCAATTTACCGTGGCACTGTTTGTACTTTTTACCTGAGCCACAAGGACAAGGATCGTTACGTCCTACTTTTTCAGCATCACGAAACACTGCAGAAGCGCTGCTTTGCGGCACTTCAGTCGCGACTTGTTCCATTTCTTCGTGCTGGAATTGCATATCTGTGCTTTCTGCTTTACGGCGTTGCTCTTCTACCGCATCGACGTCTTCAGCTGCACGGATCTGAACCCGCGATAACACACCAATCACATCCAGTTTCAGGTTGTCCAACATAGTGGAGAACAACTCAAAAGCTTCACGCTTGTATTCTTGTTTCGGGTTCTTCTGTGCATAACCACGTAAGTTAATGCCCTGACGTAAATGGTCCATTGCCGCCAGGTGTTCTTTCCAGTGTGTGTCTAAGCTTTGCAGCATCACGGATTTTTCAAACTGACGCAGCACTGAAGGACCAACCATATGCTCTTTCAGCTCGTAAGATTTATCCACCACTTCGTGGATTTGCTCACGCAGCTTCTCTTCAAAGAGTTTTTTGTCGTCCGCTAACCATTTGGCAATAGGCATGTCGATGGCAAAATCGGAGCGGAAACGCGCTTCTAAGCCCGGAATATCCCACATCTCGTCCAATGACTGAGGCGGAATGTATTGATCCAGCACAGAGGCTACTACGTCGTGACGAATGGCATTGATAGTTTCAGAGATATCAGTCGTATCCATCAGCTCATTACGTTGCTCATACACCACTTTACGCTGGTCGTTGGCTACATCGTCAAATTCCAGTAATTGCTTACGGATATCAAAGTTACGGGCTTCTACTTTACGTTGGGCATTTTCAATAGCGCGGCTGACCCAAGGGTGCTCAATGGCTTCACCAGGTTCCATACCCAGTTTACGCATCATGCCTGCCATACGGTCTGAAGCAAAAATACGCATTAATGCATCATCTAACGACAGGTAAAAACGTGAAGAACCCGGATCACCCTGACGACCTGAACGGCCACGTAACTGGTTGTCGATACGACGGGATTCATGACGTTCAGTACCGATGATATGTAAACCACCAGACTCAATCACAGCGTCATGGCGTTTCTGCCATTCTTGTTTCACTTGTTCAATCTGTTCTGCGCTGACATCACCTAAAGCAGCCAGTTCAGCTTGTAAATTACCACCCAGAACTATATCTGTACCGCGACCCGCCATGTTGGTGGCTATAGTGACAGTGCCTGGCTGACCGGCCTGGGCAATAATTTGGGCTTCGTTGGCGTGGAACTTAGCGTTTAATACCTGATGCGGAATTTTGGCTTCATGCAGTAGTTTCGACAAATACTCAGAACTTTCGATAGAAGCAGTACCCACCAGAATAGGACGCTTCAGCGCACGGTTCTCTTCGATGTCTTTGATAATGGCCTGATACTTTTCTTCAACCGTCAGATAGACCAAATCAGGCATATCGTTACGCACCATAGGTCTGTTGGTTGGAACTACTATGGTTTCTAAGCCGTAAATAGACTGGAATTCAAAAGCTTCAGTGTCTGCTGTACCTGTCATACCAGCCAGTTTGTCGTACAAACGGAACAGGTTCTGGAAAGTGATAGAAGCTAAAGTCTGGTTTTCGTGGTTAATACGAACCCCTTCTTTGGCTTCAATGGCCTGGTGTAAACCTTCAGACCAGCGACGGCCTTCCATAGTACGGCCTGTATGTTCATCAACAATAACAATCTCGTTATCTTTGATCACATAGTCTACGTCTTTCTTAAACAGGTTGTGTGCGCGTAAGGCGGCATAGGTATGGTGCAACAAAGTGATATTAGCCGCAGAGAACAGCGAGTCGCCAGGCTGGATTAAACCCAATTCCTGCAGAATTTCTTCGACACGAATTTGACCCAGCTCCGTCAGATAAATTTGTTTGGCTTTTTCATCTATGGTGAAGTGACCATCACCCATAGCGCCTTCTTCATCTTCTTTTTCCTGCTGCTGCAACTGAGGTACTACAGTGTTGATCACACGGTACAACTCAGAGCTGTCTTCCGCCTGACCTGAAATAATCAGTGGAGTACGGGCTTCGTCTATTAAAATAGAATCTACTTCATCGATAATCGCATAAGCTAAATGACGCTGAACCCGCTCTACAGCAGAAAATGCCATGTTGTCGCGCAGGTAATCAAAACCAAATTCGTTGTTCGTGCCATAAGTGATATCCGCGTTGTAGGCGGCTTGTTTATCGGTATGGCCCATACCAGGCACGTTCACACCTACAGTCAAACCTAAGAAATCAAATAAAGGCGCGTTGGTTTGTGCATCACGACGAGCCAGGTAATCGTTGACAGTAATCACATGCACAGACTGGCCACTTAAAGCATTTAAGTAAGCTGGCAAAGTCGCAGTTAAAGTTTTACCTTCGCCTGTACGCATCTCAGAGATTTTGCCCTGATGCAAAACTATACCGCCAATCAGCTGCACATCAAAATGACGCATCTTGAAGATACGTTTACTGGCTTCACGTACTGTGGCGAAAGCCTCTGGTAATAAATCGTCCAGTGTGGCGCCATCTGCAACGCGCTGTTTAAATTCAGCGGTTTTTAATTTGAGTTGTTCGTCGGTCAGGGCAACAAAAGAAGGTTCCAGGCTATTAATCAGATCAACCGTTTTTTTCAGCTTTTTTAAATAACGATCATTACGACTACCGATTAATTTGGCGAAAAATTTTCCAAACATTTTATAAATACCACTTCTTGGTTGAGACTCACTCCGAGTCCGGCCTGAGCCTTTTTTACCCACATCCCTAAAACTCCTGCTTCAGGAAAGTGAGTTCATATTATTGGATACGGCGATTAACAAACATCATAGGGTCAATTTGTTGACCATTTTTTAGTACTTCGTAATGCACATGTGGACCTGTTGAACGGCCTGTGCTGCCCATAATGGCAACCTCTTGCCCTTTGGTCACCATCTGCCCAACCTGAACAGTGGTCTCTTTGGCATGAGCATACCGGGTGCGATAGCCATCACTATGCTCAATTTCAACCATTTTACCGTAACCAAAACGTTCTCCAGCCCAGGTCACTATGCCACCTGCTGTCGCAAAAATAGCATCGCCTTCTTTACCGGCAAAATCTACCCCACGGTGCACTGCGGGCTCACCACTAAAAGGGTCGCTGCGAACACCAAAACTCGACGACAAGTAACCACTTAATACAGGGCGGCCCGATAACTGAACGCTTTTTCCTATATGGTGATTGAGATCAAGAGATTCAAGCATGGCAAAACGGGTTTGTTCTGATTGCAGGTTTTGTTCTAACTCATTGAGCTGTAACAATACGGCGTTCAGTTCAGCCAGACTGATTTCAGTAGAGGTTTGTGCAGGTCCACCCATGGCAGGATCCTGATGCAGATTAAACTCTTCAGTCGATAAATTAGCGGCGTCAATTAAGCGTTCACCGACCATATTCAGTCGGTTCACCTGAGCCTGCAGTGTTGCCACTTTGGACGTCAACGCAGCCAGCTGATTTTCAGCGCGACGGCGAATATCCGCTATTTCTTCAGTTTCAGCGGCACGGCTCAGCTGAACTTTTTCAAGTTCGGCATTGCCTTGCTGAAACAGATTCGCAAAAGCAGCTCCTGCACCAGACGCAATACAAAAAAGTAAGACGGCCGTGACTGTCAGTTGCGATGGCGTACTGCCAAAGCTGAAGTGGCGATGTCGGCCACGATAGAAAACTGTTACACTCATGCAACCTCAGTATAAATTCATAAGTTAAGATGGCGCGCTATTCTCAGAAACCAGTGGATCTAAGTCAGTTGCTGCAACAAAGCTCTTTGTTGTCTACCATGCAGCACGCCGATCTGTTGCGCCAACTTAATACCGAATTAGCGCAGTTTCTGCAACTGGATCCATCCGGTTTTTGCAAAATTAGTACCATAAAAGCGGGTCGCTTAGTTATTTTATGTCAATCACCCGCCTGGGCAACCCGGCTGAAAATGCAAAGAGAGGCCATTCTAGACAATTTCCGCCAGAAAATCTTGCCGGATTTAGCAGGTATCGACATTGAGGTGTCACCTAATACCCAGTTGCAGTATGTCAAAGCGGAAGAAATCAAAACTGAAGGACCTAAAATCTCTGAACAAGCGGCGGTGTATTTACTGGCTTTAGCACAAAACAGTGAAGGTGAGTTAAAGCAGAAACTACAAAGGCTGGCAGAGCTGGCTCAAAAACCTGACTCTGCCCCCAAAACTTAGGCTAATTGTGGTGCTAAGTACGATATTGGCATTTGCGCTTCTTTTTCGAAGCTGACGAACTCCCAGTTCGCCTGTTCAGCAAGTACTGCAGACAATAACTGGTTGTTTAAAGCGTGACCCGTTTTATAAGAACGGAACTCGCCCAGAATACTGTAACCGGCCATATATAAATCACCGATTGCATCCAGAATTTTGTGTTTGATAAATTCGTCTTCGTAACGCAGACCGTCCTGGTTTAACACCCTGAACTCATCCAGCACTACGGCGTTATCAAAACTGCCGCCTAACGCCAGATTATTGGCGCGTAAATATTCAATGTCCTGCAGGAAACCAAAAGTACGGGCACGGCTGATGTCTTTAATAAAAGAGGCAGCTGAGAAATCCAGCTTCAAACGCTGTTTGGTTTCAGAAATCACAGGGTGATCAAAGTCGATGGCAAAATCCATACGGAAACCGTGGTGTGGCACAAACTCAGCCCACTTATCACCGTCTTCAACCCGTACTTTTTGCTTAATACGGATAAACTTTTTGGCTTTTTTCTGCTCGCTGACACCGGCTTCCAGCAACAGATAAACAAAAGGGTTGGCACTGCCGTCCATAATTGGAATTTCAGCAGAATCGACTTCGATAACCAGGTTATCTATGCCTAAGCCAGCCACTGCAGCCATTAAATGCTCAGTGGTGGACAGCCGTACGCCTTCGTCGTTGATCAAACAAGTACACATCACAGTGTCGCCCACTAACTCAGGGCTGACTTTAAAATCAACGATCGGGTTCAGATCGACACGCCGGAAGACGATACCGGTATTATCAGGAGCAGGCCGGAGAGTAAGCGTAACCTTTTCTCCCTTGTGTAAACCTACCCCGATCGAGCTGATTGATTTTGCAATGGTACGTTGTTTAATCATATTTTTTCCTGTTCAAATATTGAACAAATCCAAAATGGCGGCGAAGCATAACATAGCTGACCAGCTATGCCAACCTTTGAGCCTTTTACAAGCTGACTAAAAATCAGTCAGCTTGTTTACGTAAAAACGCCGGAATATCAAAAATATCGATGTTCGCTTGTTTTTCCGCTACAGGTTTATTTTGCATATTCGGTACTTCTAATGGCGCTTGTGACATATCACGGGCGGCATTCCCCTGATGGTGAGCATAGCTTGTACCAGCGTTGCCATAAACGTGCGCTGAACGAACTGGTTCATGACGGTGATTTGGTACCAGGCTGATATCAGGTTTACGCTCTGCACCTATACCAGTGGCAACCACGGTGACACGCAGCTCATCCGACATATCAGGGTCAATCACAGCACCTACGACCACAGTCGCATTTTCTGAAGCAAAAGCTTTCACCGCATTACCTACAGTTTCAAACTCTTCAATGCTGATATCCAGGCCAGCCGTGATATTCACCAGAATACCTTTAGCACCGGATAAATCGATATCTTCCAGTAACGGGCTGGAAATCGCTTGTTCAGCAGCTTCTTCAGCACGGTCAGGACCAGAAGCACGGCCAGTACCCATCATCGCAGTACCCATTTCTGACATCACAGTACGCACGTCAGCGAAGTCAACGTTAATCAGACCTGGACGGGTGATCAGCTCTGCAATACCCTGCACTGCACCTAACAATACATTGTTCGCCGCTTTAAACGCATCCAGCAGGCTGGTGCCTTTGCCTAAGACTTTTAATAACTTGTCGTTAGGAATAGTGATCAGTGAATCCACATGTTTTGCCAGCTCAGCAATACCTTCGTCCGCATAAGCTAAACGCTTTTTGCCTTCGAACGGGAATGGCTTAGTCACAACAGCCACTGTCAAAATACCCATTTCACGGGCAACTTCTGCAACGATAGGAGCAGCACCAGTACCAGTACCACCGCCCATACCGGCTGCGATAAAGATCATATCTGCGCCTTGCAGCGTTTTCTTAATGGTTTCACGGTCTTCTTCTGCAGAACGACGACCCACTTCAGGGTTAGCGCCAGCGCCTAAACCTTTAGTCACGCCAGCACCCAGCTGCAGGGTCATATGGGCAGAAGAGTTACGCAGCGCCTGCGCGTCCGTATTGGCAGCAATAAACTCAACACCTTCAATGTTGCTTGCAACCATATACTCAACAGCGTTACCGCCACCACCACCTACACCTATTACTTTAATGACAGCTTCTTCGCTGTGGCTTTCCATTAACTCAAACATAGCTCTCTCCGTTTTAGTACGCTTACTCAAAAAGTTAAAATTCGCCTTTAAACCAGCTGGTGAGTCGTTTCACCATGCCACCGACTGACTCGCGGGCAGCAACAGCTTTTTTTTGCTGGGTCCGCATGTCTTTTCCATAAATCAATAACCCCACTACGCTGGCGTAGGCCGGGTCCTGTACATATTCTTTTAAACCGCTGATACCAATCGGATAACCTAAACGCACCGGCATCTGAAAAATATCTTCGGCAAACTCAATGGCACCTTCCATTTTGGCGGTACCACCGGTCAGCACTATGCCTGCGGCAATTTGCTCTTCAAGGCCACTGCTGCGAATTTCTTCCAGCACCAATTCAAACAATTCCTGGTAGCGGGGTTCTACCACTTCGGCCAGGGTATGGCGTGACATGCTACGGGCAGGACGACCACCCACGCTTGGCACTTCAATGTTTTCTTCTTTACCTACCATGCTGCGCAGTGCACAGGCGTATTGCACTTTAATATCTTCGGCGTGGCCTAAAGGCGTGCGGAAGATTTTGGCAATATCGCTGGTGACCTGATTACCAGCCACAGGGATCACTGCGGTATGGCGTAAAGCACCATTGGTAAAGACCGAGATGTCTATAGTGCCGCCGCCCATATCGACCACGCAGACACCCAGCTCTTTTTCATCATCCGTCAGCACTGCATAGCTGGAGGCTAATGAAGAAAAAATCAGCTGATCGACATGCAGTTCGCAGCGCTCAGCACATTTTTCGATATTTTTTGCCATATCATTGGCGCATGTAATGATGTGAGCCTTGGCTTCCATCCGCACTCCCGACATGCCAATAGGGCTTTTAATGCCTTCCTGCATGTCGACTGAAAATTCCTGCGGCAATACATGCAACATGCGACGCTCAGCAGAAATAGGCACTGACTTGGCGGCATGAATGACGTTAATCACATCTTCAGCTGTCACTTCGGCGTCATTAATAGGCACCATGCCACTTTCGTTCTGACAACGAATATGCTTACCGGTAATGCCTAAATACACAGAAGACACGCGGCAATCGGCCATCAGTTCGGCTTCTTCCACAGCACGGCGCACAGACTGCACCACCAGATTCAGGTCGTTGACACCACCTTTGTCCATACCACGGGCTACATGAGTACCTACACCAACAATACTTAACTGATTGTCAGCGGTAATTTCGCCCACTAAGGCTTTCACCTGTGCTGTGCCTATATCTAAGCCAACGATAAGATCACGTTCTGTCGACTTTGTCATCTTCTTCTCTTTGTTCTGGCGCTTCGACCCAACGTACAGCGACGCCTGTGTCATAACGCAAATCAACTTCGGCAACTGCCTGAGTTTTATGTTTACTAATCACAGGGTACAAATCGATAAACCGCTGCACCCGCTTTGCCGTATCTTCACGGCCCAGAGTCAATTGAATGCCCTCTGCTAAATTCAGTTGCCAGGCCTGACGGGCTGACACTGTGAGTCCTGTTGCCGTATGCTGATGGACGGTCAGCATCTGATTCAATTGATTGAACATGGTCAGTGCATCCTGCTCGGCCCCGTCCGGACCTTGTAACTTTGGCAATGACTGTTTGAGTTCAGCCACAGGAGCGACAAAAAGTTGACCTTGTTGATTGAGTAAATATTGGTCATTCCATATCGCCACTGGCTTATGTTCAGTCACCACCACCACGAGCGTATCAGGCCATTGTTTGCGCACGGCTGCCTGAGCGACCCAGGGTTGTTGCTGCAGGAACAGCTGCACCTGATCCACGTTCAAATTAAAAAAGTTACCCAGATACTGTTGTTGCAGCTTTTGGTTTAACCCTGCCGCTTCAATCTGAGAAAAATCGCCATAGACCTTCACTTGCTGGATAGGTGCACTTTGCTGATCCTGGCTCCAGAGCCAGATCTGATAACCTAACCAACAAACAAACCAGACGGAAAAACAGAAAAACACCACACCAGCCCAAAAGGCTTTGTTAATAGGTGCGCTCACTGTCTTGCCGTTTTTTGTCATACCGTCTGTTCTAAAATCTGCAGAACTAACTGCTCAAAACTCAAACCCGCTGCTTTGGCGGCCATAGGCACCAAGGACTTTTCTGTCATGCCCGGCACAGTGTTCACTTCCAGCAAATAGAAATTTCCCAACTCATCCAGCATCGCATCAACACGACCCCAACCTGAAGCCCCCACAGCAGTAAAAGCTGCAACCGCGGCTTGCTGTAAAAACGCCGTCTGCTCAGCTGTTAAAGGCGCAGGACAAAGGTACTCAGTGCTATTGGACTGATACTTGGCTTCGTAATCATAAAAAGAGCGGGGAGTACGCATTTCAACGACGGGCAGCGCCTGACCATTAAGCACAGTCACGGTAAATTCGCGGCCCTGGATCCACTGTTCCACCAACACATCCGCATCGTACTTAGATGCCACAGCCAATGCCTGTTCCAGCTCTTGTGCCGTGCTTGCCGCACTCATGCCGATACTGGACCCTTCATTGGCTGGTTTCACCATCACTTTACCAGCTAATTGCTGCAAAATATCCTGATAATTCAGTTGCTTCCCAGCTTCAGCCACTAAGAACTCAGCCGTAGGCAAGCCTTGTGCCTGAAACAGCCATTTGCAGCGGATTTTATCCATCGCCAAAGCTGACCCCAAAACACGACTGCCGGTATAAGGCAAACCCATCAGCTGCAAAGCGCCCTGCATAGTACCGTCTTCACCGCCACGGCCATGCAGCACTATAAATACGCGGTCAAAACCAGCTGCAGTCAAAGCACTTAAGGGCTGATCTTTAGGGTCAAAAGCATGGGCGTCTACACCTTGCTTTTGCAGAGCAGCTAACACTGCGGCACCAGAACGCAGCGACACTTCACGTTCTGCCGAGGTTCCACCCAGCATCACCGCCACTTTGCCAAATTTGCTGCTCATACTTCAAGCTCCCTCGTTTGGTTTTAATGCAGAAATTGCTAATTTAGTCGCCGCCAGTTGTTTGGCCAGCGCGCCTATATTGCCAGCGCCCTGAGTCAGCAGTACATCACCGTCCTGCAACACATCAGCTAAAGCTGCAGGCAAGTCGGCAGGAGTCGCCACATAAATAGGGTCCAACTGACCACGAGCGCGGATAGAGCGGCATAAACTGCGGCTATCTGCACCAGGAATAGCGGCTTCGCCTGCGGCATAGACTTCAAGCAATAACAATAAATCGACAGACGACAGCACTTTGGCGAAGTCTTCGTATAAATCACGGGTTCTGGTGTACCTGTGTGGCTGATAGGCCATCACGATGCGGCGTTCTGGCCAGGCGTTGCGCGCTGCAGCCAGAGTGGCAGCAACTTCACTTGGATGGTGGCCATAGTCATCCACCAGCAGCACTTTACCCCGGCCTGTTTCAAACTCGCCATACTGTTCAAAACGACGGCCTATACCTTCGAATTTTTGCAGCGCAGCCAAAATAGAATCCGTGGCTATACCTTCATCTTTTGCTACAGCAAAAGCTGCGGTCGCGTTTAATGCATTGTGACGACCAGCTAAATTCAACTCAATTTGGCTGGCCACACCTTCTTTATCGGTAATAACAAAATGGCTCTGGGTACCTGTCTGTCCGAAGTCGCTGATCACATAATCCGCATCTTCGCTAAAACCATAGGTAATGACAAAACGGCCAATTTGTGGGATCAGCTCGCGCACTACAGCATCGTCGATACACATCACAGCGACACCATAAAATGGCAGGTTATGGCAAAACTCCAGATAGGTGGCTTTCATTTTTTCAAAGTCACCCTGATAAGTTTCCATATGATCAGCTTCGATATTAGTGATCACAGACGCCATAGGCTGCAAATGCAGGAAAGAAGCGTCGCTTTCATCCGCTTCAGCTATTAAATAACGACCCGCACCTAAACGGGCATTGGTACCTGCAGAATTCAGTAAACCACCAATAACAAAAGTAGGATCAGTGCCCGCTTCCGCAAAAATAGAAGCTATTAAACTGGTGGTGGTGGTTTTGCCATGGGTACCGGCAATAGCAATACCATGACGGAAACGCATTAATTCGGCCAGCATTTCAGCGCGGCGCACTACCGGAATACGGTGTTCTATCGCTGCAGCTACTTCTGGGTTATCGGTTTTTATCGCACTGGACACCACTACCACACTGGCACCTGCAATGTTTTCGGCCTTATGACCAATCACAATACAAGCACCTAAGGCAGCTAAGCGGTCAACCACAGGGTTTGGCGCTATGTCCGAACCTGAAACTTTGTAACCTTCGTTGACTAATACTTCGGCAATACCACCCATACCAGCGCCGCCGATCCCCACGAAGTGGATCCGCTCTACTCTGCGCATTGCATTTTTGTTTTGTTGGTTGCTCATTTAGCCTTACCTGTTACTTCACCACAGACTCTTACGACTTGTTCTGCGGCATCATCTATTGCTGTTCTGCGGGCATTATTTGCCAAATGACGCAGCGCACTTTTGTCCTGTAACCAGGACTGAAGCAAAGGCAACAAAGCACCTTTGCTGAATTCATTTTGTGGCAATAAAACTGCCCCTTGTTTTTGCACTAACCAGCTGGCATTAGCCGTCTGATGATCATCAATAGCGGATGGCAAAGGCACAAAAACTGCCGCCACTCCGGCACAAGCCACTTCAGACACTGTTAAGGCGCCGGCACGACAAATCACTAAGTCAGCCCAGGTATAAGCAGCCGCCATGTCTTCAATAAAAGCACTGGCACTGGCTGATAATTCAGGTAAAGCGGCATAAGCCTGCTGCACCTGAAGCTCCATCGTTTTACCGGTTTGATGTCGTATTTCCAGCGCACCAGTGTTGGCTGCCTGAGCAAAAATGCCAGGTAACTGTTGGTTAAACACCTGAGCCCCTAAACTGCCACCTACCACTAATACGTTTAAGCTGTCATTTTTCGCCTGCAGTTGCTTTTGTGTCGACACAGCCAGTACTTCAGCACGCACCGGATTACCTACAACCAACCTGTCTTTGCGATCGGCAAAAGCTTGCGGAAAGGCCACTAAGACTTTGTCAGCAATACGGGCTAATAACCTGTTGGTGGTGCCAGCCACTGCATTTTGTTCATGCACTATCAAAGGTTTACCTGCCAGCCATGCCGCTAAACCACCAGGGCCACTGGCATAACCACCAAAACCTAACACCAGATCAGGCTTAAGTTGCCTGACCAAAGCTCGGGCCTGACTGACAGAACGCCATAACATCAGCGGCGCTTTCAGTAAGCTTTTAAAGCCTTTACCCCGTAAACCGGCCACAGCAATGCTATGAAACGGAAAACCAAACTGCGGCACTAAAGTCGCTTCCATTCGATCCGCTGTACCCAACCAATGAATGGTCCAACCTTGTTGCTTCAGAAGTTCAGCCACAGCTTTAGCAGGAAAAATATGACCACCAGTGCCACCTGCCATAATCAGCGCTGTTTTTTGCTTTTGGTCAGCAGTCTGAATCAGCTCAGGCATGAGGACCTCCGCTGATGGCGTGACGGCCTTTCAGTCGCACTTCAAAATCAATACGTAATAACAAAGCTGCAGCGACTAACATAATGATTAAGCTACTGCCGCCCGAACTGATAAAAGGCAAAGTTAAACCTTTGGTTGGCAAAACACCGCTGGCGACGCCTACATTAACGCAGGTTTGAAAACCTATCCAAATCGCCAGTGCATAAGCTAAAAAGCCATGAAAACTCATGCCCTTAAACAAAGCTTTGTTACCAATCCATAAAGCGCGGCTGACCAGTAAAAACAGCAGACTTAAAATAACAAAAACGCCAACCAGCCCGGTTTCTTCTGCGATCACAGCAAAAATAAAGTCGGTATGAGCTTCCGGTAAGTACTCCAGCTTTTGTACGCTGTTGCCCAGGCCCTGCCCAAACCAGCTACCACGGCCAAAAGCCATCAGCGATTGTGTCAACTGGTAGCCGTTACCAAAAGGATCAGCCCATGGATCTAAAAAGGAGGTCACACGACGCCAACGGTATTCGCTGTACACAATCAACACACCAATAGCGGCTAAACCTGTGAAAATTAAACAGAAAAACTGCCATAACTTAGCACCGGCCAAAAACAGCAACACCACAGCTGTAGCAAACATCACTATCACTGTGCCCAGGTCAGGTTGCATCAACAGCAATACCGCCAGCACAAACAAAACAATCAGTGGCTTGATAAAGCCCTTGATGTTTTCCCGTACTTCTTCATGGCGACGCACCAGATAACTGGCCAGGTAAACAAAAAAGAACAATTTAGCGGGCTCAGCCGCCTGAATATTAAAAGGACCCAACGCCAGCCAGCGGGTTGAACCATTGACGTTGCGACCAAACAACAACACAGCGATCAGCAATGCCAGCGCCAGCATCAGTAATAAAATATTAGTGTTGTGCCACCAGGAGACAGGCACATTCAGCACCACATAAGAGGCCCCTAAACCAATCACCAGGTACACCAAATGCCGGATAGTAAAATGCAAAGGGTTACCAAATAAACGCTCAGCCACTGGCACTGAAGCGCTGGTCACCATAATAATGCCAACGCAAATCACCAGCGCCAGCAACACCAGAAACAATTTGTCGTAGCTGTTGGCTTCGTCGCGTTGCCACCACAAAGCTATGGCTTCGCTGGGTGAAGGCATAAGGTTCATCAGCATTTGCTTCATAACCACACCTTCTGCACAGCGGCAGCAAATTGCTGACCACGGTCTTCGTAGTTTTTAAACATATCCATGCTGGCACAGGCAGGTGATAACAACACCAAGTCATCTGCTGTGGCCAGTTGAGCAGCAGTTTTTACTGCGGCCATTAAATCTTTGACTTCAAAGCTACCTGCTTTGAGCGCAGCAATAGCGGGCCCGTCCTGACCTAAAGTGATGAGGTGATCCACATCAGTATTCAGCACTGTGGCCAGCTCACTGAAATCAGCGCCTTTGCCATCCCCACCTGCTATTAAAATCAGTTGACCTTTCACTTCAGATCGTAAACCTGCAATAGCAGCCAGAGTCGCGCCCACATTAGTGGCTTTGGAATCATTGACCCAGCGCACGCCTTTTTGATCCAGCACTAACTGGCAACGGTGTGGTAATGAGACGAAGGTTTTTAATGCTTCAATTAAACCAGCGCGGCTTGCTCCGGCGGCTAGAGCTAAAGCAGAACTGGCCAAGGCATTAAACTGGTTATGCAAACCGACTATGGCCATATCGCGTACAGGCATTAAAGGCTCGCCAGCAACCAGCAACCAGCTTTCGCCCTGATGTTGAACCACACCATAGTCAGAACCTGCTAAATCTAAAGCCAGAGCAGGCACCGAAGTTTTTGGCGTGGTTAAGGCATCGGCTTTATTGTAGACAGCCAGTTCAGTGCCCTGATACACCCTTTGTTTGGATGCCGCATAAGCGGCCATAGTGCCGTATCTGTCCATATGATCTTCAGTCACATTTAAAATACAGGCGGCTTTACTTTTTAAGGAATGGGTGGTGTCCAACTGGAAGCTCGACAGCTCCAGTACAAAAACTTCAGCTTCGCTTTGCAGCGCGTCCAGAATAGGCAAACCAATATTACCGGCAGCTACAGCACGCATGCCGGAGCATTGCAGCATATGGGCTGTTAAACTGGTGACAGTCGACTTGCCATTGGCACCGGTAATGGCCAGTACAGGCTTCTGATTTTGCAGCGCAAACAGCTCTACATCACCAATCAGCAGAGCGCCCTGAGCTAACGCAAAACGTATAGCCGGATGTTTAGGATCTAAACCAGGGCTGACTACTAACACATCCATATGAGCTAAACGATTGGCGTCCAGTTCACCTAAATAAATACCGTCTACTTTGTCTGCCGGTATTTGATCCAGTCCTGACACTTTTAAGCGGGTATCCATCAGTACTGGTTTGACGCCTTGTTTCAGCAAAAAACGTACTGTGGCCAGACCTGAAAGGCCTAGTCCTATCACAGCAACACGTTTTCCCTGGAACAACTTAGCGTTCATCTTTTATCTCAGTTTTAAAGTAGCTAAACCAATCAGTACAAAAATGACTGACAAAATCCAGAACCGCACAATAACGCGGGGTTCAGGCCAGCCTTTTAATTCGTAATGGTGGTGAATAGGTGCCATGCGGAAAATACGCTGACCACGCAATTTGTAAGAACCCACCTGCAAAATTACCGACACAGTTTCCATCACAAAAACACCGCCCATAATAAAGAGCACTATTTCCTGACGGACTAAAATGGCAATCACGCCCAATACAGCGCCTAAAGCTAAAGAACCTACATCGCCCATAAACACCTGAGCCGGATAGGTATTAAACCAAAGGAAACCCAGGCCTGCGCCAACCAAAGCAGCACAAACCACCACTAATTCACTGGCATGAGGCAAATACGGAATATTCAGGTAGTTAGCAAAGTTTACGTTACCACTGGCGTAGGCAATAATGGCAAAAGCAAAAGCCACCATAATGGTTGGCACTATGGCTAAGCCGTCTAAACCGTCGGTTAAGTTCACTGCGTTGCTGGTACCAACCAGCACGAAGTAACACAAAGCAATGTAGATAAAACCCAGCTGTGGCAGTACATCTTTAATAAAGGGCAGCACTAAACTGGTTTCAACCGGGCGCTCAGCTGTGGCATAGAGGAAAAAAGCGATAGCAATGGCAAATAAGGATTGCCAGAAGTATTTCCATTTGGCGATTAAACCTTTTGGATCTTTACGCACCACTTTGCGGTAGTCGTCAATAAAACCAATCCAGCCAAAACTTATCAGGGTAAAAATCACCACCCAGACGTATTTATTGCCAAGGTCAGCCCACAGCAGAATACTGGCCAGCACTGACCCTAAGATCAGCAAGCCCCCCATGGTAGGGGTGCCTTTTTTCGAGAAGTGACTTTGTGGGCCATCGTCCCGTACCGTCTGACCAATTTGCAGTTGTTGTAGTCTGGCGATCAATTTAGGGCCAAAATACAGACTCAGCATTAAAGCCGTTAAAATACCCAGAATAGACCTGAAGGTCAGGTAACTGAATACGTTAAAGGCATTGATATATTGAGTTAAATACTCGGCTAACCACACTAACATGAGCTGATCTCCTGCTGACATCTTTCTAGCAAGTCCTGCACCACCAATTCCATTTTGGCGCTGCGCGAACCTTTGACCAGCACAGTCACATCGGACTGTTCATCAAGGATCGGGCTTAACTTTTGGATCAGTTGCTGACGGGAACTAAAATGGGCCCCTTGGCCGTTAAATAAATCACTGGCGCTCTGTGATAACACACCCAGGGTGAATAACAGATTAATTCCCTTTTGTTTGGCGTATAAACCTACTTCTTCATGGTACAAACGGGCATCTGCGCCCAACTCTCCCATATCGCCAAACACCAGCACTCTGAAACCAGGATAAGTTGCTAACAAATCGATAGCCGCCTTAGTGGATTCAGAGTTCGCGTTGTAGGTATCGTCAATCAGACGTAATTTGTCGCTGGCCTGCGTGACATTAATCCGGCCTTTGACCGGCTTCATCGCCGCTAAGCCTAATTGCACATCGGTCAGGCTGGCGCCTAAGGCTAAAGTAGCAGCCGCAGCAGCCAAGGCATTCGCCACGTTATGTTTGCCTGGCAACACAAGCTGAATAAAAATACGGCCTTGTGGGCAAACTAAATCAAAACTGGCACAGCCTTGTTCGTTCAGCACTATATGTTCAGCAGTAAAATCAGCGGCCTGAGTGCTGCTAAAGGTCAACACCCTTTTATTCTGTAAACGTTTTAACCAGTACTCAGAAAATTCACTGTCCAACGGCACTATGGCGGTGCCGTCCGAATCTAAAGAGCCATAAATTTCACCTTTGGCACGGGCTACACCAAACAAGTCGCCAAAACCTTCCAGATGAGCTGCAGCCACATTGGTGATCATAGAAACTTCAGGCTTCACTAAAGACGAGGTGTAAGCAATTTCACCTAAATGATTGGCACCCAATTCCATCACAGCATACTGATGCTGATCTGTTAAACGTAACAAAGTTAAAGGCGCGCCTATATCGTTATTAAAGTTACCGGCAGTCGCCAGCACATTACCTATACGGTCTAAAATAGCCGCCATCATTTCTTTGACTGTGGTTTTACCCACACTGCCTGTCACAGCCACAGACTTAGGATTGACCTTTTGTTTGACCGCTGCACCCAAAGCACCCAAAGCTAAACGGGTGTCGGCGACAATAATTTGCGGCACTGTCACATCCAGCTGTTGCTCTACAATCAAAGCGACTGCGCCATTTCTGACCACATCGGAAGCAAACTGATGACCGTCAAAATTCGGACCTTTTAAGGCAATAAACAAATCACCTTGAGTGATATTTCGGCTGTCTGTGCTGACGCTATGGATCTGAATATCAGCGCCAACCAGCTGTCCCTGCACTAACTGTGCTATTTCTTTTGTTTGTAAAGGGATCATAAAGCAGTCTCCGTGACCAGTTGTCGAACAAAAGCGCGTTCGTCATAAGGCAGAACTTCATGGCCAATGATTTGATAATCTTCGTGGCCTTTACCGGCGATCAACACCAGATCACCAGCCTGGGCTTGTTCTAAAGCGCTGCGTATTGCCGTTTTACGGTCGCTGATCAGTTGGTACTGACCTGCAGTACAACCTGCTGCTATATCCAGACAAATCGCCATCACATCTTCAGTGCGTGGATTATCTGCGGTAATAATCAGTTGATCCGCTAAACGCTCTGCAATAGCGCCCATTAAAGGCCGTTTGCCTTTATCACGGTCGCCACCACAACCAAACACCAGCCAAAGCTGGCCCTGACAATGATTGCGAACTGCTATTAAAGTTTGCTCCAGCGCATCAGGCGTGTGGGCATAATCCACCACAGCCATGACCTTACGGCTTGCTTGATAAAACTGTTCTATGCGACCAGGCACGCTGCATAGCTGCTGAACAGCCAGGACTAAAGCCTCAAAGCTATGACCCAGCTGCAGCATCGCGCCCATGGCCGCCAACACGTTTTGAATATTAAATTCACCCAGCACTTTCAGTTGCAGCTGCTGTTGGCCTAAATGACTGCTTAAGCGGAATTGATACCCTAAAGGAGTAATTTCTAATTGGTCGTAGGCTAAATAGTCGCTATAACCCACACAGTCTGTTAACTGACCATAAGCCAATACAGGCAGAACACAGTCAGCAGCCAACTGACGACCAAAGTCATCAGAGACATTAATCACAGCTTTGTTGGCTAAATCTGGTTTAAACAACAAGGCCTTGGCGTCACCATAAGCCTGCATAGTGCCGTGGTAGTCCAGATGATCGCGGGTTAAATTGGTAAATACCGCCACTTCAAACTGCAAACCCGCCACTCGTTGTTGCACTAAAGCATGAGAGGACACTTCCATCGCCACCAACTCTGCGCCTTTAGCGGCTTCAGTCGACAAAATGCGGTGAATATCCACCAGATGAGGCGTAGTGTTATTTAATGGCGTCAGATTGCGGTAATCGCCATAGCCTAAAGTACCAATCACAGCAGCCTGTTGCTTTAACAATACAGCCAGTTGATTCACAAAAATTGCAGTGCTGGATTTACCGTTAGTGCCGGTCACACCAAGCAGTTGCTGCGCCTGATGCGGATAAAAAGCAGCAGCTAAAGCGCTCAGCAGTTCAATGAGCTTAGGTACAACCACAATGCGCTGATCATTCAAAGCTGGCTGAGTATCGGTTAATACCAACACAGCACCAGCGGCTAAGGCTTTTTCAATAAACTGATTGCCATGAGTTTTAGTGCCAGGCAAAGCTAAAAACACATCGCCGCTTTGTACTTCCAGACTATTGATGCGTAAATTCTGTAACGGCAAAGCCGCCACAGCAGTGGGCAGTTCAATTGCAAAAGGTGTCAGCCATAACTGAAGTGAGTTAGCCTGCATTGGGCACCTCACTGATTTTGCTGATACGGCTGTCATTGGCGTCAGGCGCAATATTCAGTAACTGCATAGCAGCGCCCGAGACAGCAGAAAACACAGGAGCAGCGACTTCGCCGCCGTAATAATAATCGCCGCTGGGCTCGTTGATAATAACCACCACTGCAATACGAGGGTCAGAAATAGGAGCTATACCAGCAAAAGAGCCAATATAGTCATCGCTATAACCACGGATACCGGCTTTTTTCGCAGTACCGGTTTTACCCCCTACACGATAACCCGGCACTGCCGCTTTTTTCGCGCTGCCACCGGGGCCAACCACAGCTTCTAACATAGCGACCATATTGTCGGCATGTTCTTCGCTGATCACCCGCTCACCTAAAGGTTTTTTTGTGGTTTTAAAAATAGAGAGTGGGTAAGCCACACCACCATTGGCGATGGTGGCGTAAATACGGGCCAGCTGCACTGCATTCACAGTAAAGCTATAACCAAAAGACACTGTAGCTAAAGCGTGTTCGCCCCAACGGCGTTGTTCACGCAACACACCAGGGGTTTCACCAGTCAGGCCTAAACCTGTTTCTGAACCCACGCCCATCCTGTAATACATATCAAGAAACTTGTCGGTTGGCATAGCTAAGGCTAAACGGGTGACACCTATGTTACTGGACTTACGCATAATGCCGGTCAGGTCCAGATCACCATAGCCATTGACATCGCGCACCAGGCGTCCACCAATACGTACAGGGCCATAACCTGTGGAAATCACGGTATCCATAGTGGCAGTGCCATTTTCCAGAGCTGCTAAAACAGGCAAAGGTTTAATAGTGGAACCTGGTTCAAAGGTGTCTGTGATAGCCCTATTCCGGTATCTGTTGCTGTCGCTGTTTTTTCTGTTGTTTGGGTTATACGAAGGTGCGTTGGCCAGAGCCAGTACTTCACCGTTGTGTACGTCAACCACCACTACAGAACCTGAAGTAGCACCATACTGCATCACGGCTTTTTTCAGCTCACGGTAAGCCACAGCCTGAATACGCTGATCGATACTCAACTGAATATTGTTTGATGCCTGACCTTCAGTTTGTGACAAGACTTCAACTTCACGGCCTTTGGCATCTTTGCGAATGGTTTTTAACCCAGGTTTGCCGGTTAAAAGGTCATTAAACTGACGTTCAATACCTTCCATACCCTGATCATCCACATTGGTAAAACCCAGAATATGGGCAGTTACTTCACCTGCCGGATAATAACGACGCGACTCCTGTTGAAAGGCTATGCCCGGGATTTTTAATTGCTTGATGTAATCCACAGTAGCAGGACTGGCCTGACGTTGCAGATAGACAAAACGTTTGGAATCGTCGGCACCAATTTTGTCCGACAACTGCTGCGGGCTGATTTGCAGCATATCCGCCAGCGCATGCCAGCGACGTTCTTCAATTTTATGTCTGTTACGCAGCACCAGTTGGGGATCGGCCCAAATCGATTTGACCGGCACACTGACGGCCAGCTCTTCGCCGTTACGGTCTAAAATCATGCCACGCATCGCAGTATCAGATTTGACCCTGAGTGAGCGCATATCACCTTGTTCCAGCAGCATTTCAGGCTCCAGCACCTGTAAATACGCCGCACGGACAATCAAAGCACTGAATACCGCAAACAAAGACACTATTACAAAAGCAAAACGCCAACTGATGACAGTCGGCTGTTGATTCTTTTTCGCCTGCTTTTTAGGTGCTGCCGGTTTCTTTATCATGGCTGCTGCACCACCACATCTTGTGGGCCACTGGGCCTGACCATATTGAGTTTGTTTGATGCCAGCTCTTCCACCCTGCTGTGCTCGGACAAAGCCCTTTGCTCCAGCAACAAGTTGCGCCACTCCATTTCCAGGGTGTCGCGATGTTGTAGTATTTTATCTTCGAACATCGTCAGTTGGCGGTTCATATGAGTGAACTCCACCACAGCCAGGGCTGAACCTAAACAACACAACATCAGCACCAGCAAAAATTTATGCTGCCAGATATCGCTGATGATCAGACGGTTCAGTTTGATGGCGCTCATGCGGTTTTCTCCGCTATGCGTAATACAGCGCTGCGGGCTCTGACGTTGTTTTCCAGCTCTGCATCCGACGGCATTATCGCTTTGCCAATCAGTTTTAACGGGGTGTACAGATTCAGTTGGTCTTGTGTCAGGGGCAAACCTTTAGGAATGGCGGCACCTTTGCTTTTTAAACGCATAAACTGCTTCACCATCCGATCTTCCAGCGAGTGGAAGCTGATCACAGTTAAACGACCACCAGGTTTTAATACATGTACAGCGGCGTCCAGCGCTGTTTTGATCTGATCCAATTCGCTGTTGATATAAATACGAATGCCCTGAAAGCTGCGGGTCGCAGGATGTTTTTTCTCTTTGTGGCTTTTGGGTACTACAGTGCTGATTAAGCTGGCCAACTGAGAAGTACGGGTCAGTGGTTGCTCACTGCGGCTGTCCACTATGGCGTTAGCAATACGCCATGCCGATTTTTCTTCGCCGTATTCACGTAACACAAAAGTAATGTCTTCGACATCTGCTTTGGCCAGCCAGTCGGCTGCTGAAATACCAGAAGTTGGATCCATCCGCATATCCAGCGGGCCATCCCGCATAAAGCTGAAACCCCGCTCAGCGTCATCCAGTTGTGGTGAAGACACGCCTAAATCCAGCAATATACCGTCTACTTTACCGGTAATGCCGTGGTCTTCAGCAATTTGGGCTAAAGCAGCAAAAGGGCTGTGGATAATAGAAAAACGTGGGTCGGCTAATAAAGGCGCAGCTGCAGCAATAGCAGCAGGATCGCGATCAATACCGTATAAACGGCCTTGTTCACCAAGTTTGGACAAGATCACTCTGCTGTGACCACCGCGGCCAAAGGTACCGTCGAGATAAATCCCGTCGGGTTTGATGGCTAATCCGTCTATGGTCTCAGCCAATAAGACAGAGATATGGGCGCTTTGATCCATTAGAGTACAAAATCCTGCAGCCGCTCTGAGATCTCGGCGTCGACGGACATATCACGTTCAATTGCCATATCTTCGGCAACACGTTTATTCCACGTCTCTTCGTCCCAGATCTCGAATTTGTTAAGTTGTCCGACTAAGCGGATGTTTTTTGTCAGGCTGGCATGGCTTCTTAGTGGCGCAGGTAATAGAATGCGGCCGCTTTTATCCATGTCACAATCCGACGCGTGGCCTATCAATAAACGTTTAAAGCGCAACTCTTGTGGGTTCTGGTTGGATAAACGCTGCAATTGTTCTGCAACCTCTTCCCATTCAGGCAGTGGATACAGCAGTAAACAAGGATCTTTGGTGTGAATAGTACAAACCATGGCTCCTTCAGCATCAGCAAATAAGGTATCGCGGTAACGCGTTGGAAGCGCTAACCGACCCTTATCATCCAATGTTAAAGAAAACGACCCACGGAACATGTTAATCCCACTTCATTGTTGTTTGATCCTGATATTTGATCCACAAATACCCACAATTTCCCACTGCCGTACAGTTTAGGGCCGCAGAAGAAAGCTTGTCAAGGTGAAAACCCCTTTGTTTGATCATGTCAGATCCAGTAAAAACAAGGCTTAGCGCGAAGATCCTGATTTCTGTGGGAAAAAGTGGAATAAAAAAACTGCAAAATACTTTGAAATTTTTTATATAGTTACGCATAACCTGAGAGTTCAGACTAAAGGCCAGCCGTATGCGACCAGAGTGCTGTTACCAAACTAATAACAGCACTTATTCGGGGCGGAATATCTCAATAACCTTATGATTTTATTTGATAAAAACTAAAAACCTACCAAAGGGCTCTAAAAGAGCTGGCTATAAACGATAATAACTGCAAAAGCTTCATGCTTTCGGATCAAGACAAAAAAAGCAGAATAAAACGCGGTGAACCAGGAGAAAAACCCAACAAAACAAAGGAACCCCGAGTAAGCAAGCGCTCACAACGGAGATAAAAAAGCCCTGGCATTCATTAAAGTTGCAGTGCATAAAACAGGGAAATCAGCGACGCACTGCCGAAGCAGGTCGGGCTAACTGAAATAGTTCAGCAGCAACCCTGCTGTACCCTGAACCACCGATACGACTGATTAAATCCATTTTCTGAGGATCAGGCATGCCATTGGCATCCAATAACGAAGGATTGATATAAATCGCCAGCACTTGGGCAAAAATCACTTCGCAGCTTGGATTTTCAGGTGGGTAAGGTTGCAACTTTGCCAACCGGCATTCCAAAGCTACAGGAGCCAAAGCCACCCGCGGCACTTTGATTTGGCTTGATGCGGCCTGCTCCAGCTCAGCCAGTTCAAATTCACTTTGATCAGCAGGTACAGCGGCCGCACTGATATTCATTTCATTCGCCAGTGCATAAGGCACCAGATTCACCACAAAGTCATGCGTAGCTTCAATATTTAAGCTGGTGTCTTTTCTGCTGCCATCGGCTTTATGCTGGGTAGAGATCATCAAAGTAGGCGGCTGATCCGTCACCATCTGAAAAAAGCTAAAAGGCGCTAAATTCAGCACCCCATCAGCAGACAAGCTCGATACCCAGGCAATAGGACGAGGGGTAATAGTGCTGGTTAACAGCTTATAAGCAGCTGAAGGGTCCAACTGCTGTAAATCAATCCACATTAATAAGGACTCCAAAAAGACAAGCTGAAGCCCAACACTGCAGCTCCCGCTATCACCCGTATTAAGCCCTGCCTGGCTACAAACAAGGCCAGCGCAGCCAGTATGGAAATAAACACGGCTTGCCAGTCGATGACACCGGCAAAACCTGTTGGCCATAACACATGGTAAGCAAAAAACAGCGCCAGATTAACAATAACCCCCACCACCGCAGCACTTATTGCTGTTAAAGGTGCTGTTAGTTGCAACTTGCCTTGGGTAGACTCCACCAAAGGGCCGCCTGCAAGGGTAAAAATAAAGGAAGGTAAAAAGGTAAACCAACTGACCAAAAGCGCAGCTGTCACTCCTGCCGCACCCATTAAATCAGGCCCAAAACTGGCCTGAACATAAGCCCCTACAAAAGCGACAAAAACTACCACCATAATGAGCGGCCCGGGTGTGGTTTCACCCAAAGCCAGGCCATCCATCATTTGCCCCGGCGTCAGCCAGCCAAATTTATCCACAGCGCCCTGATAAACATAAGGCAACACGGCATAAGCTCCGCCAAAGGTTAATAAGGCTGCTTTGGTGAAAAACCAGCTCATTTGGGTCAGTTGATGCTGCCAGCCAAAAGTAAAGACCAGCAACAGCACAGGCACTGCCCACAGCAGCAGACCGCAACTCACCACAACTACAAAGCGGCTCCAGCGAAATAAGGCATGGGCAGGAGTAGGCGTTGTATCGTCAATCAGAGCCGGACCATAACTTTTTTGTGTTGCGCTATGACTGTCCTGAGAAAATATTGCAGGTGCCATTTTACTGCCAATAAAACCAATCAGGGCGGCAAACAAGACAATAAGCGGAAAAGGCAGTTTAAAGGCAAAAATAGCCACAAAAGCAGCGACGGCTATGGCCCACAGCAGCGGATGTTTCATCACCCGCCCGCCTATACGCCAGGCGGCATGCAAGACTATGGCGGCTATGGCAGGTTTAATGCCATAAAACAAAGCCGCCACCCAGGGATGTTCGCCATACACCAGATATCCCCAGGACAGCAGCACCAACAACAGCAAAGACGGCAGAATAAATAACAAACCCGCTATGATCCCACCCACAGTGCGGTGCATCAGCCAGCCTAAATAAGTAGCCAACTGCTGCGCCTCAGGCCCGGGTAACAGCATGCAATAATTCAGCGCATGCAAAAAGCGGCCTTCACTGATCCAACGGCGTTTTTCCACCAGCTCGTTATGCATCAGGGCAATTTGCCCGGCGGGCCCACCAAAGCTGATACAGCCCAGCTTCAACCAAAACCAGAAGGCTTGCCAGAAGGGGATACTGATCGATGGTGATGGCTCTGTGGGCGTCATAACAGCTCATTGCAAGGACATGAAAGGAGGAGGTTAACAAAATTCAGCTGAAGCTTGCTACCTTGCCTGAGTGAATACCAACACAATGTCTGCCTGCAACTTACCCCATCACCAGCTCAGCAACGTCAGAATGCTGCTTTCCAACCCTTTGCAGTAATTGGTTTGCCCTGCAGGACCAGCTATGACGCAGCAAAGCTCCGGACTGAGCTATGTGTTCAGAGTTATGTTCATCCAATCCCAGTTGCAATAACTCTGAAGCCTGATGAAAACCGTATACGCCATCAGCAGGGCTGAATTGCTGCCCAAGAAAGCTATTGTGCCGCGTTAATACCGCAGTGCCTGCAGCCAGTGACGCCAACACCCGCTCATGCAATCCGGCGCTGAAACCTGGGTGATCATGCAAAACAAACTGACTACGGCGAAACAATTGCTTTAACTCTTGCCAGGTCATACTACGTAATATCAAATGAGAGCTTGCACCAACCTCATTCCAGCCGCGCCCTGCAATGGCCAGTTGAATGCCCGCTTCTGCAAAGTCCTGCACCAGCTGATTCCGGTTTCGGCCACGTAAAAACAGATCGGCCAGCCGCAAAAAATTCAGGGTATTGGCGTCCGCTTCTAATACCCCCCCCTTTTCACCAAAACGAAGTACAGATAACAAGGTCGGCAAACTGTCGATAGCAGGGTCCATCAGCAATTCAAGTAATTTGGGGTGCGCTGCATGCAAAGCTGAAATCTGTGCAGTTTCATCAAAGTAGCTGGCGGGAAATAAAATCCCAACATCTGTCGATGGCCTGGGGGCCAGGCAAGGGACTTTGGTCGCATGCAGAAACAGTTCAGCGTCAAAACCAAGCCGGGTTAGCCAGTTCACATGACTTTGGTCGACAGATAAGAGTTTGAGCCAGGTTTTATGTGCGGCAAAACGCTGATAGTGATGCACCGGATGATCCAACAACCAGCTAAAACAAGGCAACTGGTTCAGTGCATCAAGACAACTCACATAATCCACACCTAAACCATTGATACTGAATATAAACTTTATATTTTTATTTGCGATAAGGTTATACAAGTGCAGTAAATGCTGTTCATGGCTTTGCTCTGCAGATAAAGGAAACCACACAACTTCGTAGTTCAGTTGACCCAGTTCAATGGCCAGCTCCTGCAAAAAATTACTGGCCACACCATACTGAAATTGACCGGAAATCATTAATACATAATGGGTTTTCATTGAGCTTTGCCTGCAGAAAAGACATCACTACAAACTGCATGCTGAAAATTTGAGAAAAAATCAGTTGAAACGACAACTCTTAATGTCCTTGAATTCATTTGTTTATCCCTGTTTTACACAGGCTCGGATTCAAACAAATAAAACACAAGATATCAACATAAATAAAACATTAAAAAGAGAGAAGGGACAAACAGCTTCTTGCCGATCTTTAACCGGTAAGAAGCGCTTGATATAAAGAAGGTGTGAGTTAGCCCGTTAAGCCGGGTTCTGTCGTGGACAATCATTCCTCTAGGACGTACGTCACCGCACGCCTCAAGCAACCTACCCGCCCCCAACGCGGGCCGCGCCAATGGGGGCCTATTTGGTCTTGCTCCGGGTGGAGTTTACCGTGCCACGAACTGTTACCAGCCGCGCGGTGCGCTCTTACCGCACCCTTTCACCCTTACCTGATCCTGAACTTGCGCTCAGGCCATCGGCGGTTTGCTCTCTGTTGCACTAGTCGTAGGCTCGCGCCCCCCAGGCGTTACCTGGCACCCTGCCCTATGGAGCCCGGACTTTCCTCCCCCTGCTTACGCAGGCAGCGATTGTCTGGGCCAACTCACGGCGCGCATTATACCCTTCTTCCCCGAAGCTGCAAGGTTGTTGGCTGCGCTCTTTCTATACTGTATGAATATTGATAACAGTTACGGGCGGGGACAAGCCCGCGCCCCTACATCTCGCCCCAACTTAACCCCAGTTTATACAAGGCGTTTTTCTTTTCGCCATGGATTTCTGCGGTTAAAGCTGCGGCTTTTTTCAGTGGTAATTCGCTCATCAGCAACTTTAAAGTTTGCTGAGCGGCAGGATTAATCTCTTCTTCAGCGGCCAAAGTGGGCGCTATCATCAGCACCATTTCGCCCTGACAACGAGCCGGATCTTCGTCCAGCCAGGCTGTGATGTCTGCTGCTGTACCATACACAAAATTTTCAAAAGTTTTTGTCAGTTCTTTCGCCAGCACCAGCTCACGTTCGGCACCAAAAACCTTTACCACATCTTCTAAGCAGTCTTTGATACGACGGGCGGTTTCATAACAAATTAAAGTACCCACCCCTTGCGGAATGGCGCTTAGCACATTCTGACGTTGCTGGCTTTTGGCTGGTAAAAAACCAATAAAATGGAATTTGTCTGTAGGTAATCCAGCACAACATAAAGCACTGATCAAAGCACAAGGGCCAGGGATAGGTACAACGCGCACACCAGCATCCCGGCATAAACGCACCAGGCTGTAACCCGGGTCGCTAATCAGCGGTGTGCCTGCATCTGAAATCAAAGCAACATCTTCACCGGCCTGCAATTTTTGCAATAAAGTGGCAGCACGTTGCTTTTCATTGTGATCATGCAGTGCCAGCATTTTGGCTGAAATACCTAAGTGACTGAGTAACTTACCGCTGTGTCTTGTATCTTCTGCCGCCACCCAGGCCACAGAGCTTAAGGTTTTAACAGCGCGTTGACTGATGTCGTCTAAGTTGCCGATAGGCGTGGCTACTATGTATAAATTTCCGCTTTGTATGGTCATATTTCTCTAATTCATTGAGCTTAGGCACGGCACTGAGTAAGATACCTGCATCTTTCCTTCATTGTACCTGTGCATTGTGAAATCCAGCAAACTGAAGCCACTAATTCTTTTGGGCAGCGCCATAGCGTTAGCCAGTTGTTCTTCCACACCAGAGCAAGCAGCTCAGGTTCAGCGCGCACCAGTGCCGAAACCTGCAGTGCAGGCTGAGCCTGAAGTGGAAATAGTGAAAATCGAAAGGCCTTTGTCCGGCGCCGACTTTATTGAACAGGCTGGCCAGCAACAAGGTACAGAGCAGCAATGGCAGTTACTGGAAGCGGCCAAAGCACATTTGCAACAAGGCGAAATTGAACAGGCCTTAGCGATCAGCAGGGTGCTGGCACAACAAGCCTCTGCTGAAGTGCAGCAAGCTAATTTATTGCCTTTTTTTCAGGGACTGATCGCAGCTGATAATCATGAAGATATTCAGAAATTCAGCAGTCAGTATTTGTTAAGCTCATTCAGAGCTGAAGACAAAACGCCTTATTTACAAAGCCTGGCGCAGTATCAGAGCAGCAGAAGAGAGTCGGACAAAGCCGTTAAAACCTATTTGCAGTTGTTGGCTCTGCAACCAGAACACAGTGCGTATCAAAGTGCATTGTGGCAACAGTTGGGCATGCTGACGCCGGATCAATTACAAAACCTGAGCCAAAGCAGTGATAACACCACTCAAGGCTGGGCTCAATTACTGCAGTTGCACCAACAGCATTTGGGCAACAGAGCGGCTTTAACTCAGGCGCTGAACAACTGGCAGCAACAGTACGCGCAGCTGCCGTCGTTCCAGAAATTACCTGATGAAATTCAGCAATTAAGTGCAGTAGATGCCTTTTCACCTCAAACTATTGCTGTCCTGTTGCCATTTAGCAGCAACTTCCGTCAGCACGCTGAAGCTATTCAACAAGGTATTCTGGCCGCATCCGCCAACCAGCAGGCCCGTTTGATTTTTATCGACAGCCAGACAGACACTGCAGCATTACAGCAACAACTGGCCGCTGAACAAGTGGATTTTGTGATTGGGCCTTTGCTCAGAGAACAAGTGGATGCCATTTCACAGCAAGCCGACTGGACCATCCCTACGCTGTTTTTAAATGGTAAAACCGATTTGGTGCAACAAGCTGCCGATAAGTTTTATTTCTCCTTAAGTGTGGAAGATGAAGCTCATCAAATGGCGATGCTGTTTAAACAGAAAAACTATAAACAGCCTGTACTGATGGCATCACGTAATCCCTTAAGTCAGCGTATGGCCGAACAATTCAGCCGTGACTGGAAACAAATAGCAGGTAAAGAACCTGAAACTTATTGGTTTGCCGATCAAGCCGGCATGGAAAGCACCATTAAGCAGTTACTGGAAACAGCAGCCAGCGAACAACGTATTCGTGATATCAGCACACTGGCAGGGGAAAGTGTCAAAGCTGAACCTCATAGTCGTCAGGATATAGATGCCATTTATTTGCTGGCCGACCCTGCACAAACCCGGTTACTGAAACCTTACATTGATGTGTCTGTCGCTCCGACTAAAACAACAGTGCCAGTTTATGCCAGTTCACGAAGCCATCAAAAAGCCACTGAGTTTACCGACAGGCGCGACTTACTGGGTTTAACTTTTACCGAAATGCCCTGGATGCTCAGCACAGGTCAGCAACAAGAATTCCGTAAGCAGTTTGAACAGCTGTTTCCGCAGCAGGACGAAACTCTGCAACGTTTATTTGCCATGGGTTACGACGCCTATCACTTAGTGTACCGTTTAAAGCAGCAGCAACAATTTCCGGCTCTGCGTTATCAGGGTTTAACGGGCAATCTGGCGTTGTCCACTGGCGGACAGGTTCAGCGGCAGTTAACCTGGGCCAAATACAGTAAGGATGCTTTGCTGACACCACGGACCCCATAAATGAGTAAAAGCACAGGGCAGTTTTATGAACAACAAGCCTTAGTGTTTTTACAGCAACAAGGCTTACAACTGGTGCAGCAAAACTACAGTTGTCGTTTTGGTGAAATTGATTTAGTGATGCGCGAGCAACAAACTCTTGTTTTTGTTGAAGTAAAATTCAGACGCAGTAACAACTTTGGTGGTGCTGCTGCAGCCGTTACTTCAGCCAAACAGCAAAAGTTAAGCCGCACCGCTTTATGTTATTTACAAAGTAATGGCCAGCAGCATTGTCGCTTTGATGTAGTGGCCATTACCGAACAGCCGGCAGATATTTGCTGGATTAAAAACGCTTTTGCAGGAACAGTTAACTAATGCAAGATCATATCAGGCAACTTTTTACCGAAAATATTCAAACCATGATAGCGACAGGCGAAGCTTTGTCTGCCCCTATCGAAAACGCCGCCGTCAGTCTGGTGAACTGCCTGATCAATGGCGGTAAGGTCATTTGTTGTGGTGAAGGCGCATCTGCTGCTTTGGCCACGCATTTTGCTCAGCTGTTATTGGATCAATTTGAAGCAGAACGGCCTTGTTTACCGGCTTTTGCCTTATCAACCAACAACTCCAGCTTACAACCAGGCAATCAGGTGAACCCGGATCATCTGGCCCGTCAGGTTCGGGCTTTAGGTCAGACCGGCGATGTGCTGGTGGCTATTTCGATGACAGGCGAAGAACATAATCTGATTAAAGCTGTTGAAGCGGCTTTAACCAAAGATATGACAGTGGTGGCTTTCACTGTAGATAACAGTGGTGAATTGTCTGGTTTACTGGGCAATCAGGATACTGAATTAAAGGTGCCAGCGCACAGACCGGCCCGGGTATTTGAGTGTTATACCTTTTTACTGCATGCGTTATGTGAACTCATCGACATAACTCTGTTTCCGCAACAAGGAGATCTCTGATGTTGAAAAAAATAATGCTGGTGTTACTGACCAGTTGGCTATTACAAGGTTGCGCCGCAGCTGTACTGGCAGGCGGAGCTACAGCCGTTAAATCAGCGGGCGACCCGCGCACCCTGGGCAGTCAGATTGACGATAAAAGTATTCAAATTAAAGTAAGCCGCTTACTGAGCGAAAATCCGGAAACCAAGGACAAAGGCAATATCAATATGACCAGTTACAACGGCATAGTGCTGTTAACAGGTCAGGTGCCCAATGAACGTGTGCGTGAAGTGGCCGCTGAACTATCCAGAGTAGATGGCGTAAAAGATGTGCACAATCAGCTGCGTGTGGGCAGTGAAATCAGTTTTGGCACTGGCAGCAAAGACAGTTGGCTCACCACCCGTATTAAAGGCAAATTTCTGGCCGATAAAAACGTCAGTGGCTTAAATATCAAAGTAGTGACGGAAAACGGCGAAGTATTTTTAATGGGTTTAGTCAGTCAGCAAGAAGCGGACAGAGCCGTCAACCTGGCCCGGAATGTCGATGGTGTAGCCCGGGTCATTAAAGCCTTTGAATATAAGAACTAATTAGATATCAGGTCAGAGCTTCGGCTCTGACCTTTCAGCATTCCTGCAAAGCTTTGAGCACTTTTGAATGAAATTCACGGTGTTTCATAATCAGTAATACTAAAACAGAAGTGGCCATAAATAATCTGGGGTCAAGAAACCAGGATAAAGTGGCTAACGAGAAGTAAATTGACCGCAAACCATAGTTAAATGAATGCCCCGCCTGATCGATCACTTTCGCTGTTCTGTTGGCATACAAGGCCTGCTCTTCAGATGTCATTTCACGGCCATCTGGTGCTGCACCTATCAGCACACCACCAAAACCATACTGGCGTAATGACCAGGTAAACTGGAAAAACGCAAAAACGTAGATGACTGCCAGAAATAAGATTTTCATCTGCACAGTTTCTTTATTTTGTGCTGTCCATGGTGTCAGATAACTTAACACTTCGCTGATACTGCCACTTGAGGCCAAAGCCGTTAACAAACCCGCCAAAATCAGCAAGGTGCTGGACGCAAAAAATGAGACATTACGCTCCAGCGTTGAAATCAGCGCCACATCAGCCATTTTGTTGTCGCGGTTCAGCATTTGTTTCATCCAGTCATTGCGCTTACGGCGCAGTTCAAAGGATAAACAGCTCAAGATTTTCGCTTTGCGTTTGGCCACTACTGTGTATCCGATCCAAAGCGACAAAAACCAAATTACAGCTATTAAATCAAGCAAAGTCAGCATAAGAAGCCTTATTCCAGAGAGAGTTCAGTTGCCAAAGGCAACCAAAAATAAAAACAAGCGCCACCTGAGTCGGAGCGCTGATAACCAATTTCTCCACGCATCGCCTTGATCAGATCTTTGCAAATGGCCAGGCCTAATCCTGTGCCAGCCACTTGCCTGCGATCTGATGAATCGGCCTGAGAAAACTTCTCAAACAATCTGGGTACGAAGCTTTCCGACACACCCTGGCCCTGATCAATCACAGAGACCCTGACCGTTTTGGCGTATAACTCCATAGTCACCTGCACCGAAGCCCCCACAGGTGAATGCCGTATCGCATTCGCCAATAAGTTGGCCATCACTTGCTGCACTCTGACTTCGTCTACTTCCACCCATAAATCATCCTGTTCAGCTGATGACAATTCAAGCGTCACCTGACGCTGTAAGGCTAAGGGCTGGTTTAAGTCTATCGCTTGTCTGAGCAATTCAGCCAAAGGCCAGAGCCTTAACTTAAACTGCATTTTATTCACAGCCAGCTTTTCTATATCCAGTAAATCGTTGATCAGTTTACCCAACCTCTGACTGTTTTGCTGCGCCAGCATCAACATATGCTGCTGCTTATCGTTCAGTTCACCCAGAGCACCACCCAAAGCCAAACCTAAAGCGCCGCTAATCGCAGTAAGGGGTGTACGCAGCTCGTGACTGACAGTAGAAACAAAATCATTTTTTAACTGCTCTACTTTTTTCCGCTCTGAGATATCACGAATAAGCCAGACATGGCGCGCCCGGCCTTGATGCTCTGTGCTGTTGCGTGATAAATCCATCGCAAAAACTTCACCTGTATGGCGCGCCCCCAGCAATTCTATTGCAGTGCCGTCCCCCGGATCCACAGTGGCCAACAGATCCGCCTGCCCCGAAGCCAAAAGTATACTAAAAGGCCGCCCCGCTAACTGAGCCGGCAAGTAACCAAATACAGTGCTGACGGCGCTGTTCACCCGCTCTATAGTGCCATGTGGATCTGTGGTGACTATCACATCCAGCACACTGTCCATAATGCGGCGTGAGTAGATCTCATTGTCTTGCAAGGCGTCGGCAAATAAGGCGCTGCGCCGGTACGAATAAAGCAGCCAGGCCAGCATCAGACAAAACACAACAGACAAAGATGCTCCGGCTAAACGCCAATGCCACAAGCCCCAGCCCGTGGCTTCCTCCATAAAACGCACAGCAATTTGCCAGTCTGCGCCTTTGATATTTAAATCCAGGATCAAGGCATCGTCATTGAATAAATGCGAATAACCAAACAAGGCCCGGCCAGAGCCTGCGCCTTTTTCCCTGATCCCGACCTGCACCTGATAACTGTTGGCTTGTTGCAACAGCATCTGATTAAAAGTAGTTAAATCCAGTACTGTGCTGACAATGCCCCAGTAACGGCCATCGTTCAGAAACAACGGCAACCGGTACACATAACCCTCCCCGCCCTGAACAAGGGCAACAGGGCCAACTAACCTGGGTTCTTTGTCATCTATCAGTTGTTTTATGTCAGGCCATTGTTGTGGCACATTCTGGTAGTTCAGGCCCAAAGCCTTTTCATTGCCCTGCACCGGATACATCAGCGTTAACACATTGTCCGGTGCCAGACCTATGTTGCGGATATGCTTGCCTTGTTCCAGCAAATTTTTTAGCAAAAACAACATTTCTTTATCGGCCAGCTTGCCGTCACTGGCGCGCAGATGAGACGCCAGCCCCAGGCTCATATACAAAGAGGTATTTAATTCGGATTCGACAAAAGAACGCAACTGACCGGATAAGCCAACTAACTGCTGTAACGCCTGATTCTGCCGTTGCTCCACCAGTTGCCTGGCCTGATACTCGGTAATAATGGCGGCACAACATAAACAAAACAGTGGGACTAACCATTGCCAGGGCAACAGCCAGTGAGATTGTTGGTTTAACGCATTGCTCTGTTCCATGGTTCGTAACCTGTTGAACATCTTATGGTATCGCCTCTGACTATAACCTATACAGCAGCTATTACTCTATGCCCCATCACAGAGTGCAACAGAATAAAAATTGATCCGCTTACTGAGTATCCCGCCCAGCCGTGTTAAACTGCGACGCCCTGACGGCATGACACTGCATCAGTAGAGGAGAGCGCTGTGACTGAATTAATTCTGCAAACCCCGGACGACTGGCACTTACATTTTCGCGATGGCGATATGCTCAAAGAAACTGTGGCAGCCACTGCCCGCTGTTTTAAGCGCGCTATTGTGATGCCCAATCTTGTTCCTCCAGTTACTAATGCTTCTGAAGCTTTAGCCTATAAAGAACGTATTCTGGCCGCCCGCCCGGCAGGCAGCAGCTTTGAACCTCTGATGGTGTTGTATTTAACAGACAAAACCACAGCAGAAGAGATCAAAGCCGCCAAAGCCGCAGGTGTTGTCGCCGCTAAATTGTATCCGGCAGGCGCTACCACAAACTCTCACTCTGGTGTCAGCAGCTTAAGCAAACTTTATCCTGTATTGGAAGTGATGGCTGAACAACAGATGCTGCTGCTGGTGCACGGTGAAGTGACCGACAGCCATATCGATATTTTTGACCGCGAAAAAGTTTTTATCGATCAGCATTTAACTCAGCTGATAAACACTATTCCAGACTTAAAAGTGGTGTTTGAACATATCACCACAGCGGACGCTGTAGAATTTGTCAAAGCCGCACCAGAGCGTGTGGCCGCCACTATCACACCTCAGCATTTATTACTGAACCGCAACGATATGCTGGTTGGAGGCGTACGCCCGCATAACTACTGTCTGCCGGTATTAAAACGCCGTACCCACCAGGAAGCCTTGCGTGCTGTGGTAGCCAGCGGTAATAAAAAGTTTTTCTTAGGCACAGACTCTGCCCCACACGCCAAACACCGTAAAGAAGCCGCTTGTGGTTGTGCCGGTTGTTACAGCGCCTGGAGTGCCATTGAGTTGTACGCTCAGGTGTTTGAAGACTTGGGTTGTTTAGACAAATTAGAAGGTTTCGCCAGTCACTATGGCCCGGACTTCTACAACCTGCCCCGCAACAGCGGCACCATCACTTTAGTGAAACAAGACTGGACAGTACCGGCTGAAATCACCTTACCTGATGGCAGCCCTATAGTGCCGTTTTTCGCCGAACAGCAATTAAGCTGGCAGTTGAAGCAAGCTTTATAAGCTGATCAAGGGGCCGGGGTTGGCCCCTTTTTTGTGCTTACTACTGAGCGGAGCAGCGCTGATAACAGCCAGGTTCGCGTGGGCACTGATTGCCGCGTGAGCAAATCAGCTGGGCTGGTTTATCTAAACTGCGGGCCACCCAGTTGATATTCAGAATATTCGACACTGTAGTTAAAGTAGACCGGATAGCTTTAGGCACTACTGCAGAGCCACCCTGAGTGCGGCACAATTGTTTTAACTCCTGCGCCATAGTGTCCACATCCATGCCCTGAGCTTCAATAGCAGGATTTAAATCTATACCAGCACAAAGCACATGGGCATTGCCCGCTAAATCAGACACTTTGGTTGACTCACAACAATAAATCCGTGGCTGCCCCTGCACATCTAAAATAGACAACTGCGCTGAATGGGCCGATTCAGCCGCTTCAAACATACGAAAGACAGCCCAGTGCTGACATGGGTCTTCCACCTGTCGCATATTGCCCCAGGGCAGCGGAATACCATTGCCGCGATACACCGCCTTCAATTTACCCGGCGTATAGGCATCAAAATAATGCCAGTGACTGTATGGCGATACAGCCGTCATACGCCGCATAGCCACAGAAGCCGACACACCGGCTAAGTGGTGCGAGCTGATTTCATAGCCTTGTTTGTCTAATAACTGGCGAAACGGCATCTTAGGACACAATAAAGCACCGGCAAAAAAGCTGGATTCAAAGTCACGCCAGGCATGCAAAATATCCTGTGGTGCTACTGCGCTATCGTCCGTTGGCACAGATTCAAAAGCCCCCCCCACCATCATGCCGCTTTTGACGCCATCTTTGTTATGCAGCACCGCATGACCAATATGCACAGCCAGCTCGTATTTCAGCCGGGTGGGCCACTGTTGCAGCAGCTTATTTAAATGCAAAGTGGCTGGCGGTAAAAAATAGGACGTCGGTACGTTTTTCGACAACACGCCCAGCTCGTCCAACACTTCTTTGGGTGTTTGCTCAAACCAGCAAACCTTTAGACCAAGCTGTTGTACTATCTGCATTAAATCCTCTACCGACAGAGGCATACGCTTCAGCCCTACTTCTTCGGCAGCCCGTTCCAACTCAGGGAAATGGTTCTGATGATGCTCCTGATGCGCCCGGATCAACAGCTGGGCAAACTGACGGCCACTGATGCCGGTTTGTGACAACATCTCCGGTATCGCAATTTGTAGGATGTCATTGGAAAACAAGAAGCCCGGTTCCAGCGCCATACCAGATACTCCGCCCCTGCTGCCTTTTTGTGGTGTGATATCCAGTTGCTGCTCTTCGCCATCCAGAAACCATTCAACGTCTTTTTGAAATACTTCAGCAATGACCTGCAGCATATCCAGGCTGGGGACCCGCTTTCCGCGTTCAATCATCGACAAATAAGACACTGACGGTGCGTACTCAGAGTTCACTCTGATGCAACGGGTCGACAAGTCTTCCATTGTTAAGTTATTGCGCTTTCTAAGGTTTCTGATCTTAGTACCAAGGAAATGCGACTTTCTGAGTAAACTTTTATTGGCTGTCATTTTGTAAAATTCACACTGTGAAGTTTTTATTGTGAAATTATTCAGAAAACTAACATAGACTAAATATCAAGCAACATCAATGCTGCTTTACTGGCCCTACAGCCTTAAGAACTTATTACAAGCAACAAACAACAGGACAAACATCATGAACATGACAGCCACCCAAAACTCACACCAGGACCATGATATCCGGGAAGAGATCAGCTACATCGCCGGGCTGAACCAGAGTTATGTCCGTCAGATCATGGATTACTCCAAAGCCTTCCTTGATAAAGTTTTTCCACTGGACCGCGGCTCTCACAAAGATGTTTGCAGTTATGTGGTGTATTACCAGCATCTATTGGCCTATTTTGCCGACGGCAGCAACAGCGGTTTAAAAACACCAGCGCAGTTTGTTGCTTTTGGTGGTCATCCGGAACAGCCCCAATCGCTGTTATTAAAAGATGGCGAGCGCCATGTTGAGTTATTGTTTTGCCACAAAGGAGCGCACGGCGCTTTGGACAAAGCAGGTATTGAAGACATTCAACTGCAGCTGACAGGTGAGCAGGCTGGCTGGTTCAGCATGATCCGTGGCAATGCTCAGGCCCAACCTTGTATAGCCAGCACACAAAATAGTCCATGCTTTCGTGCAAAAGATGGTGGCGATTACCGCTTAAATTAGATATAACTAACGCAGTTGATTTTTTATACCCAAAGTAATAGAAATTACGGGTATGCATAATTTGCCTGAGCTGATAAAAATTAGCGGCAAAAAGAATAAAAACAACAGGGGACGATAGACGTCGACGGGGAGAAGAAAGGCCAGCAAATTGCTGGCCTTTTTTTATGTCCATGGAAGAAATGCTACTCAATCAGAACTGATAAGTCATACTCAAAGTCACTGAACGCGGCAGAATATAACGGCCATTCGGTGACGTTGGGTTACGTGGGTCGCCTTCAGTTAAACCTTGTTTATCTGTCAGGTTATCTACCGATAACTGAGTTTTTAACTGCTCTGTTAACTCCAGTTGCACACCCAAATCCACTTTGGTATAGCCAGGTAAAGTGACGGTATTTTCATTATTTGAGTAACGGTCAGAGACTGCAGATACAGTACCGTACACAGAAGCAAACATAGTATCAAAAGCTTCAAAACCATAACTTGGGGTTAACCGCACTTGCCATTTAGGCTGACGCTGCGCTTGGTTGCCTTCGTTGGTTGGGCTTTCCGTGATTTCCGTTTTTTGCAGCGTTGAGTTCAGATTCAGTGAAAAACCTACGCTGGTAAAGTAGTTAAAATCCAGCTCTACACCATAAGCTCTGTTGGTCATGACTTCAGCCGGATCGCCAGGGCGACGGACAAAAGTATCGCCTTCCACCTGGTTATAAAAAGAAGTGGCGTAGAAGCTGTAGTTTTGTTCAGCCCATTTATACCCCAACTCAAACTGAGTCACTTCTTTAATCAGCTTTTCACCGCTGGTAAAAGCCGTGTAGTTGTCACGGAAATCGTCAAAAAATGGCATTTTATTGCCTTTGTTCACTCGGGCAAATACACCCATATTTTTTTGCCACATCCAGTTCACACCAGCTGTCCAGGCAATTTTGCTTTCGTCATAACTGACAGCTTTGCTGACCTTGCCTGTTAAGCCCTCATCTACTGTGTAATCAATAGTGTGGTTTTCATTCCGTAAACCCAGATCCACTGTCCATTGTTCGTTTAATGCAACTTCCACAGCGGCGTATAAAGCCCGGGTTGTGCCATCCCCAGCTGCATCTATGTCATAGTTCCAGCTGCAGCTGTCGTCATTATCGTTACAGTTGATGCCAGTCAAAGCTTCACCACCAGATCCCACCACATGCCAGGCCTGATTACCAATAGACCACCAGTCATTGACAGAAAACGCAGTGCTATACACACCTAGAGTGTATTTAGCGCTGTCAGCAGTTTTAGTCACAGCTAAATCATTGGTGAAAGAATCCAGCTCTTTTTCCACTACCCAACGGCCAATTTGCTGCACCATAGTGTCAGCATCATACAAAGTGCCAGTGGTAGCTCCTGTGGCGTTTAAGCCGTTATCCGCCACTGTGCCTAAAGTTACTGCGCCTGCTTCCGGCACTAAACCTAAGGTATTGGCATCACCCTGGGTATAGTTAAAGCGATACAAGAGTTTCCAGTCATTTTCTAAGTCCAGATCTACGCTACCGCCTGACACTGAACCTTTCCAGCCACGGCCATCACCAAAATCGAAGCTACGGCTTTCACCATTTGGCCCATATTCGATAGTGGCTTGTCTGTTATTCGGACCAATCTGGGTATAGGTATTATCCACACCAGCGACATTTAAAGGTGTTGGCAAATACCAGACCCCGTGATCATCAGTCTGGCGGGTATAGAAGTTGATACGGCCGTTGTCTAAATCTTTAGTGATATTCAGCGTTAACTGATGCCCTTCCTCAGAGTTAAAACCCGCATCCCGAATACCTTGTGAGCTGCTGACATAACCACCCATCATAAAATACAAGTCGTCAGCCAATTCGCCGCTGATTAAGGCATCCACACGTTGCAGACCATAATCTGAGGTGGATACTTTGACTAAACCTTCAGTTTCTTCTGAGCCTTCTTTTAAAATAAAGTTAGTGGTTAAACCCGGCTGACCATTAGAAATAACAGGTGTTGAACCACCCCGCAGCGCTTCCATAAAGTCGACAGTTTCATCCAGACGGAACATAGAAGAGTTTTCTAAAAAGGACAAAGTTGGCGGTGGAAAAACCGGCACACCTTGCAGTTGCACTGTTAAAAATGGCGCATCACCACCACCAGGAAAACCACGGACAAAAACGTTAGCCCCTGACACACCACCTGAACTTTCAGACCAAACACCCGGCACCAGGGTAAATAACTCGGCCGTGCTTTTTGGATTCAGTCGTTCAATGTTTTCTGCCGACACATTGGTGATGGCGTAGCTGGCATCTACACGTAAACCTGAAATACCACTGGCTTTGCCTGTAACTACTATTTGTTCAATCTGACTTTCTTCTGCTGGTTTTTTTGCTGCTGCAACTTTTTGAGTGCCTTCGCTTTGCTGCTGAGCCTGCACCATAGTCACTGGCAGTAAGGTAACGAGCATGGCGGACGCCAGCTTAGTGAGCCGTAAATTCATCTGATCTCTCCCCGTTGTCTTGGATTACGCAGCTATGACGCTAGTGTATTTATTGCTGCTTAAATAAACATAATCCATCCTGCAATCGATTGCAATGACAAAACAACAACTTTTGCAATCGTTTGCAAAAAGATTATGTGTTAGGGTTTCCTCATCTCTTATGCGCTAAGTAAAGCAGACCTAAATTGAACTCGATCTGGCTAGTGGCTTTTGTCATAATCAATCAGGTTGGCAGGGGTTACTGCGGTTGAATATGGAAAATCAGTTGTGAATTCAGGAAAAAAAATGATGACGCTGGCCGACATTGCAGCTTTAGCTGAAGTGTCTGAATCTACAGCTTCCAGAGCATTGCGCGACAATCCTGTGGTGAACAAAGAAACCCGCTTAAAAGTGCAGCAAATTGCTCAGCAGTATCAGTTTAATGTAAACCCTACAGCCCGCAGTTTACGTACACAAAAAAGCTACACCATAGCTGTGATCATTTTATTTGATGCCAAAAGCCAGCAGGCTATTTCTGACCCCTTTTTACTGGAAATTTTAGGTGTAATTGCCGATGAGCTGACGCATAAAGGCTATGACATGCTGCTCAGCACCAGCAAAACCAAAGACAAAGACTGGAAAACTTATTACATTGACGCCAAAAGAGCCGATGGTTTAATCATCATAGGCCAGGGCGAACACGACCAGCGCATTGAACAACTGTCACACAGCAAAGTGCCTTTTGTGGTATGGGGTGCCAGTTCCGGTCATGACAGTTTTACTGTAGTGGGCAGCCAAAACCGCAGCGGTGCTGAAGCAGCTGTCAGTCATTTAATCGCTCAGGGCTGCACACATATCGCCTTTCTCGGGGATTATCGCCATAACGAAATTGAGCAACGTTATCTGGGTTATCAGGATGCGTTGCAAAAAGCCGGTCTTGCTTTAAATGCAGATTACGAACTCATTACCGACTTTACCGCTCAGGATGGTTATTTAAAAACCCAGCAGCAATTATTCCCGCTGTTGCCAGAGCTGGATGGTATTTTCGCCGCCAGCGACGCCATAGCTTTAGGGGCGATGAAAGCCCTGCAAGAGCATGGCGTACAAGTACCACAACAGCTGGCCGTTGCAGGTTTTGATGACATAGCAATGTCGGCTTATTGCTCACCAGCACTCACCACAGTCAAACAAGACACCATCAATGGTGGCAAATTACTGGTGTCTAAGTTATTGCAGCAAATGGACGGCGAACAGGCCGAATCTGAACTGCTGCCCGTGCGCCTCCTGACTCGTCAAAGCTCGGCCAGAGGCTGATTTGAAACCCTCACAACGTCAGCAGCCTGGTCAGCAGGCGCTGATTTATAGCGGAAACCGCAGGGATCACTAAGTCGGCCTGAGCCAAAGCTCTGGCTTCGCCTATGCCCAAAGCGTACATACCAGCAGCTTTAATAGCTGTCACACCTGCAGGTGCATCCTCCACCCCTATGCAACGTTCTGGCGCAATGCCTAAAGCTTGAGCGCAGGTTAAAAAGATCTCCGGATCGGGTTTGCCGTTCTGAATAAAATTCGAGTCGGCCACATAATCAAATAAATCCGGAATACCCAGTTTTTGCAGTACCAAAGCGGCATTTTTACTGGCCGAAGCCAAAGCTGTTTTCATACCAGCCGCTTTTAAACTGCTAAAAAGGGGTAAAACTCCGGGAAATAAATCAGCAGGCGACATGCTTTCCACCAGCTTTAGATATTCCACATTTTTTTGCGCCGCCAGTTTGAGCTTTTTATCCTGACTAAGCTGAAGCTTGCCCAGCTTCAGAATTAACTCCAGCGACCCCATACGATCCACGCCCTTTAGCAGCTCATTGTCTTCACGGCTAAAGTCGATGCCGAGTTGGGTTGCCAGTTGTTGCCAGGCTAAAAAGTGGTATTCAGCAGTGTCGGTCAACACTCCATCCAAATCAAAAATAAAAGCCTGGATCATGATAAAACTCCCGACAATACAAACTGCTGGCTTTGGCCTGCTGTTAAGTGAAAACACTCTGCCTGGTGCTGTAGCGTTAAATCAACGCCACTTAGCAACTGATAACTAGCTTGAGTCTGACTGACCTGCACCTGCAGCACCCTGCCTCTGTAGTTGAGCTTAAATTTCAGCTCTGGCCAGGCTGCTGGCAACTTGGGCTCAAAATACAAACCTTCAGGGCGGCTTCGCATACCGGCAAAACCACAAACCACAGACAACCAGCTGCCGGCCATACAGGCAATATGCACACCGTATTCGGTATTGTGATGGTAGTTATCTAAATCCATCCGCGCTGTGTTGGCAAAAAACTGATAAGCACGTTCGGTCTGGCCAGTTTCAGCAAAAGCTACTGAATGAATACAGCTGCTTAAGCTGGAATCATGAGTGGTTAAAGGCTCGTAATAGGCCAGATTGCGTGCTTTTAAATCACGGGGGAACTGCTGATCGAGCAAATACATCGCCAGCACTAAATCGGCTTGTTTTAACACCTGATGGCGGTAAATCACCAGCGGGTGGAAGTGTAGCAACAGCGGGTATTTGTCTGCCGGAGTTGCGGCAAAATCCCATGGTTTTTTGTGTAAAAAGCTATCGTCCTGAGCACTTATTTGCAGCTTATCGTCATAAGGTAAATACATCAGTTCTGCAGCTTGTTGCCAGCTTTGTATTTCCTCCGCTGTCACAGCCAACTTCTGGCAAAAACTCTGATAAAACTCAGGATGTTGTATCGCAAGTGTTGCCAACACCTCCGCAGTAAAACTTAAATGCAGCTGCGCCATGGCGTTGGTGTAAAAGTTGTTATTCACCAAAGCCGTGTATTCATCAGGCCCTGTTACCAGGTGAATTTCAAAGCGACCACTTTGCTTACTGAAAAAGCCCAGTTGCAGCCATAAACGCACTGTTTCTACCAGCATTTCAGCACCGGCTTGTTGCATAAAAGCCCAGTCGTCTGTCGCCAGTACGTAGCTTCGAATGGCATAAGCTATGGCGGCGTTAATATGATACTGAGCTGTGCCTGCCGGGAAATAAGCAGAACATTCATCACCACTGATGGTGCGCCATGGATACAAAGCACCTTTGTCATGCGACATTTGTCGTGCTCTGTGTTTGGCTTGATCCAACTGACTAAAACGCTGCAATAACAACTGGCGGGCAGTGTCTGGCTGACAAAAACTTAAAGTAGGGATCACATAAATTTCGGTATCCCAAAAATAGTGACCATCGTAACCAGGCCCGGTCAGTCCTTTAGCACCTATATTGCTGACACCATTACGCCCTGCCGACTGCACCAGACTAAACAAATTAAAACGTAAACCTTGCTGCAAGGCCGGGTCGCCACTGATTTGAATATCCGACTGCAACCAAAAATCCGCTAAATACTGCTGTTGCTCAGTTGCAAGTACGGCAAAACCATCTGTGGCCGCTTGCTGTAAAACTCTTTGCGCTGCTGGCAAAGGAGTTTCAGCTTGTTTGGAGGCCACCTGATAACTGATGTATTTGCAGAAGGTAACGGCCTGGCCCTGCTGTAACGTCAGCTCAAAGAGTTGGGCTAACAGATTGGCTTCCACTTGCTGTTCGATAAGGAGTACATCATCCGCAAACTGATGCTGAATAGCAGATAGCAGCTGAAAATCGGCGCCATGCACCTGATGCTGCAGATAGCTGCAATCAGCTTTATCTTTGATGCCCTGCTGCGCCACAGGCTTTAAGCTGGTTTCCAGCGCCATATCCCCCACTCGTGGATCGTCTGGTTTAAATACCGATTTGTACTGACCATTCAGACAAGACTTTAATAACACAGCACCAGAGAAATTAAGCGCTGTAATGGTCCATTCAATCGCCATCAGTTCAGGGCGCTGAAAACTCACTAAACGGCGACTTTGCAATTTCAGCTGCTTGCCAGAAGCGCTGATAAATAACTGCTCGCGACTTAAGATACCAGTGCGTAAATCTAAGCAACGCATACCAGGTTGCTCTGCCGACACCGCCAGCCATTCACCGTCCAGCGACAATTGCAGGCTTTTGCCATCCGGCACCTGCAGCATTTTGTCGTTGTTTTTGGCAAAACCATAAGCCGACTCGCCATAAACTATAGGTTCAGAACTGTAGACACCGTTTAAGTAACTGCCTTCACAGCTGGCACCCGCACTGCAGCCTTCTTCGTAGGTGCCACGGCTGCCAATAAAACCATTAGCCAGGCTGAATAAGGTTTCTTTTAACATCAACTCTTGTGGATCAAACTGCTGATCGAGCAGCTGCCACTCATCAATTTCGAGGGCATGCTTTAGCCTTTGGCTGGTTACTGCGGATATAGTCACGGTTCTACCTTTGATCGTATGAATGGGCTGTTATTTCTAATAATACAAGTATTGCAATCGATTGCAATAGCTGTATTATGATTTTCAGGCAGGGTAAAAAATCAACAAAAAAAATTAAAACAGGTGCATCTATGCATAACATCCGCATCAAAGCAGCCTTGCTGCTGATCTATTTTATTTTCGCTATGCTGCTCAACAGCGTGGGTATAGTGATACTGCAAGTGATCCAGAATTTTCAGGTCAGTAAAGAAGCCGCCAGCGTGCTGGAAGGTTTTAAAGACCTGCCCATTGCCATAGTGTCTTTTCTGGTGGCTTCTGCTTTGCCCAAACTGGGTTACAAAAAAGCACTGCAACTTGCATTGGTGCTGATAGCCGGCGCTTCAGTGCTGATGCCGTTGTTCCCTGCTTTTGACACAAGTAAGTTATTGTTTTTCTGTGTAGGTGTGGCTTTTGCCCTGACCAAAGTATCGGTGTACGCCACCTTAGGTCTAATCACCAAAAGCAAAGCCGAACACGCCTCAGTGCTGAACTTTATTGAAGGCTTTTTTATGCTGGGTGTATTGACGGCCTACTGGTTTTTCGCCGCCTTTATGACAGAAAGTTCAGGCCATGGCTGGCTGGATGTGTACTGGTATCTGGCCGGATTAAGCCTGCTGGCGTTGTTATTAGTCAGCTCTACCGAGTTCCCGGATCTAGAGCTGGACCCACAGAGCACGGGGTTAAAAGACTTTATCGCCATGCTGAAATTAACCGCCAAACCTCTGGTCTTTGTGTTTGTCATTTCAGCTTTCTTGTATGTGTTGATTGAACAAGGCATTGGCAGCTGGTTGCCGACCTTTAATAACGAAGTACTGCATTTACCCAGTCAGTTGAGTGTGCAAATCACCAGTATTTTTGCAGCTTCTTTGGCTGCCGGGCGTTTATCTGCAGGTTTTATCTTACGTTTTATTCCCTGGCATATCCTCTGCAACATCTGCTTGCTGGCGATGGCCGCTTTAGTGTTGTTAACCTTGCCTTTAACCCACGAAATCCAGCCGGATCCAAAGGTTACTATCTGGACTGCGCCTTTGGCTGCTTATTTGTTACCTTTAATTGGCTTTTTTATGGCGCCTATTTACCCCATGTTAAATTCGGCGATTTTAACCAGCCTGCCGCAACAGCAACATGCCGCTATGACAGGGCTGATCGTCGTATTCTCCGCTTTAGGTGGCACTACGGGTTCTATAGTCACAGGCCATAGTTTTGCCGCTTTAGGTGGCCAAACCGCCTTTTACCTGACTCTGCTGCCTTTAGCTTTATTGATCTTAAGCAGCAATGGTTTTCATAAGCTCAAACCTGCGGCATAAAAAGCCGCAGTTCGACCTGTTTCACTATTGCAGTTCGCGGTTGTACTTGTTCTACTGACAACAATACATTGACCAAGGGACCCACAAGGACCATAAGGAACTGTTATGTCGGATCAGGTTCAACCATTGTCAGCAACCCCAGCCTGGTACTTTGAACTTAAACAACATGCCAGCGAGCACAAACTGGCCGCTGTGGGTTTAGCTTTAGGTTTATTCGCCGTGTTGGTGCTGCTGGCTCAAAGCATAGTGCACTTGTCCAACTCCCCTTCGTCCGACAACTTACAAATGGCCTTACTGGGCGGCACAGCAGGTTTTGTTGCCACCACTTTAGGTGCTTTACCCGCTTTGTTTTTGCGTAGTTTGCCGCAAGCAATGGAAGACAGTTTATTGGGCATAGCCGCAGGCATGATGCTGGCGGCCAGTGCTTTCTCTTTGTTGCTGCCCGGCATTGAAGCAGGCACAGAGTTATTTCAAAGCGATATCTTAGGCGCTTTAGTGGTGGTTTTTGGCATGTCGTTAGGCGTATTACTGATGCTGGGACTTGACGCTTTTACGCCACACGAACACGACAAAACCGGCCCTTGTGGCCCGGGTTTTCAGGCTTGCGACCGCATCTGGTTATTTGTATTTGCTATAGCCTTACACAACTTACCTGAAGGTATGGCGGTAGGTGTTAGTTTTGCCAATGGTGATCTATCGGTGGGTATACCACTGGCCACCGCCATAGCGCTGCAGGATATTCCCGAAGGTTTAGCTGTGGCTTTATCCTTAAGAGCCGCAGGTTTTAAACCAGGTTTTGCCGTTTTTGTTGCAGCAGCAAGCGGTATTTTAGAACCTATAGGGGCTTTAATAGGCGTAGGTTTATCCAGTGGTTTTGCCATCGCTTACCCTATAGGTTTGGGTTTAGCAGCAGGCGCAATGATTTTTGTCGTGTCACACGAAGTGATCCCCGAAACCCACCGCAACGGCCATCAAACGGCAGCCACTTTAGGCTTAATGGTGGGCTTTGCAGTGATGATGGTGTTAGACACTACCTTAGGTTGATTGGTTAAAATTTATGCCGTTAAACCACAGTATCGGATTTAGGCCAAATGCTGGCTGGACAATAACAACAAAGCCCCATAAAATGGCCGCCGTTGTGCACCCGTAGCTCAGCTGGATAGAGCGTCGCCCTCCGGAGGCGAAGGTCCCGCGTTCGAATCGCGGCGGGTGCACCAAACATTAGAAAACCACCGCATGGTGGTTTTTGTGTTTTTTGTACCCTGCCAGATTTAAACGACATGTAAAAAATGTATTCAAGCTACGACTATAAACATCCACATGAACAGCTTGGAAAAGTATAAAGAATATTTGTCACTTAGTGAACGCAACACTATTACTGTATAAAACGAATGCTGAAACAACTGCCAGGCGCCTCATTCGGCACATATTCCAACTTTGCGTCCTGCACTTGTAGCAGGGCCAAAGATAAACTTAAACCTATACCTGAACCTGTTTGTTTCGTCGTAAAAAATGGAATAAACATTTGCTGCGCTATATCCCGATCAATACCCAGTCCACTGTCGGTTATATCCAGTTGCCATTGCTGCAGTTCATTACGCGTCAGTTTCAAGGTCAGCTGTTTTTCTAAAGTTAGTTGCATCGCATCCAATGCATTTTGTAGCAGATTAATCAACACCTGTTCCATCAACGCTTCATCCAGCCACAGCATCGCCTGTAACGGCAAATGGGTTTCCAGTTGAATACATTGCTGCCCTAGCATGTCACGCATGAATGCCAAACAATTATTTATGATCAGCACTAAGTCCGTTTGCCGTAAATCTGGCTTTACTGGCTGACTTAACTGCTTAAACGACAGAATAAAATTTGCCAGATGTTGGCCGCGCCGGTTAATGGTTGTAAGAGCCTCGCTCAGATCAGCGTGATCATCCTTACTTAGCAAAGTGTCTGCTGGCGGCAGAATGCACTGGCAACTTTCCGCCAATGAGGCCATTGGCGTAACTGAGTTAGCAATTTCGTGTGTCAGCACACGGGTCAGTTGCTGATAAGCCTGAATTTCTTGTTGCAACAATGCCTTGTGGATACTTTGAAGTGTTACCAGCTTACGCATCTTTCCCTGAATGAGAGTACATACTATGCTGAACGCCAGACGATCTGTATAGCCCAGGTGTTGCCATTGCAACAGGCCTTGATGATGTGAGTTAGTACTGTGCAATATATTAGCAAGTTGTACTAAGTTAGCTTCATCAAACTGACCTTGTTGCAGCTTTTGATATTGTGTCGCTGACAATAAACGCTGTGCAGCGGGGTTTATTTGCAATAACTGCCCATCAGAGGCAAACTCCAGCACGGCAATATCCAACTGACTAAGCAACGTTTGCAAATACTGAGCCCTTGCCTCCGCTTGCTGACGGCTGTTACTCAATTGCTGCTGCACATTGGCAAGTAACTGCTGTAACTCTTGTCTGTTGTGCAACATCAGTGAAGTATCCTGATTGGTCAGCGCTTTTAACACCAGTGCAGTTTGGCGTTGCTGTAACCGGCAATGCTGCCAGATTAGCCAAAATATCAATACTGATGTCAGTGTTAGTGTTACAGCTAGTGCCGATGCCCCAACTAACCACTGCCGGTAGGCTAAAATCAGCACCAGAGTGAAACTGCCCTGCAGTAAAAATAAACGTAGCTTAAAGGCCATACTTTTCCAGCCGCCGATATAAAGCACCGCGGGTTAAACCCAAGGCTTTAGCTGCCTGACTGACATTGCCCTGATAATACTGCAGGGCCTGGCAAATAGTTTTTTTTTCAACAAAATCGAGGAAATATTCCGTATCAGCGTTTTGAACCACCGTAGTGGCCGTAGTTAACGTTTCAGTGTGCAATTGACTAAAATCCAGTATGTTGCCTTCCGCAAGAACTACAGCGCGCTCTACAGCGTGAGCAAGCTGACGGACATTACCTGGCCAATCGTATTGTTGCAGGTAGCGTTTGTCAGTGATGTTGATACGTAACCCATCGCGCTGATAACGCTGGGCATAATATTGCAGATACCAATCCAGTAACAGAGGAATATCGTCTACACGTTCACGTAGTGGAGGGAGCACAATTTCAACTGTATTAATACGGTAAAGTAAATCTTGCCGAAATTTGCCCTGTACCACCAACTGGTGCAAGTTTTCGTTCGTTGCACATATTAATCGAATATCTACTGCAATCGGCTGGCTCGCGCCTACCGGCACAACAGTACGGTTTTGCAACGCCGCTAAAAGTTTGGCTTGCTGTGGTAAGGCTAAATTTGCCAGTTCATCCAGCAATAAACTGCCACCACTGGCTTGTATAAAACGGCCTGCATAGTCGCTTTTGGCATCAGTAAAGGCTCCTTTTTTATGGCCGAAAAGCTCACTCTCTAGCAGGTTGGTGCTTAAACTCCCCATATCAACGCTGATAAAAGGCGCTAACGCGCGCTTTGATGCCTGATGAATAGCCCTTGCCACCAATGCTTTACCAGTACCGCTTTCCCCCAATAACAACACATTCGCGTCAGTAGCACCCACTTTTTCAATGGTCCGCACAACCTGCTGCATGGCGGAGCTATCACCCAAGAGTGGTATAGAATCCGGGGCGATGATACTTTGCTCTTTTGCAGTAAGCTTTACCGGACTGTACTGCAAAGCTTGTTGCAGAGCCTGCAACAATTGTTCATTCTGCCAAGGTTTAGCAATAAAGTTAGCCGCACCAATTTGCATCGAGCTAACGGCCAACGGAAGTGCAGCATAGGCTGTCATCATGACAACTTTAAGATCAGGCTGGGCTTTTAATGCCTGCTTTAAATAAAACAGTCCTTCTTCACCACTTTGTGTGTCACGGCTGAAATTCATATCCAGCAACAATAGATCAAATCGCTGGCTTTCCAGTGTACTAATTAACTGTGCAGGCTCATGAAGTGTTGCTACAAAGGTAAAATATTGCTTCAGAAAAATACGGCTGGCGATAAGAATGTCGTGGTTATCATCCAGTACCAGCACGCTAAATGGCTGCTTCATTAATACATCCTTACGGTTTATATCTGCACCCTACCGAAAACGACATGTCTGTGCAACTGGCTTTTAAATCCAATACATACAACCCTTCTATACCGTCCACTAATGGACACTTCACTGTATCACCAGTGGACACATGCATACAAAAAACAACATTAAGCAATTGATATATATTGATTTAATTAAAGGCACAACAATTGCTTGATACATGTCACGCATTACGATTTTTAGAGTATATAGATGGATAAGAAAATCAACTCTCCCGCCCGCCGTCGCCTAATCGCGCCAGCACTAGTGGTCACCTCACTTGCATGCGTGGCTTGGTTTGGCAGCAATTGGCAAGCAAGCGCACAGATGTCGCTAGCTTTGCCACTTAGTTCTGTCAGCACAGCTATAGTGAAGCTACAAAGTTTACAGGAAAGCATAGCGTTGCGTGCCAACGTGCTACCGCAGCAAACAGTGTTTCTGGATGCTATTGAAGGTGGCCGGGTAGAAGAAAAGCTGGCCGAACAGGGCGAGTTTGTAAAAGAAGGCCAACCTTTGGTAAAGCTCAGTAACACAGCGTTGCAGCTGGATCTCATCAGCCGCGAAGCCCAGGTTACCGAACAAATGAATTTTCTGCGCAACACACAAATGGTCATTGAAACCAATAGGCTGAACCTAAAACGCGACGTTCTGGATACAAAACATCAATTAGTTACCCTGACCCGTAACCTCAAGCAAACTGAACCCCTGGTAAAAACAGGGGTACTGGCCAAAGAAACACTGCTTAATCTGCAGCAGGATTTACTTTATCAACAACAACGGCTTGAGCTGACTCAGCAGCAGCAGCAACAAGACGAAACAATTCGCAAACAGCAATTAAGTCAGTTGAGTGAAAGTGTTGCTATGCTGACAAAGAACCTCGAATTTGCCAGGCAAAACGTACAAAACCTCCTTGTAAGGGCTCCGGTCAGCGGCTATTTGAGTGAGTTTAACGTTGAAGCGGGCGAATCCCGTGCGCCTGGTAGCCGTATGGGACAGATTGACATACCTGAGCGTTATAAACTGGTAGCTAGTGTTGATGAATTCTATTTAAGTCGTGTCAGTACCGGGATGCTAGCAATTGCCAGCCTGAATCAACATCAGTTGCAACTGGCAGTGAGCCGCGTCGATAGCAGAGTAGTAAATAACCAATTCCAGCTCGAATTTACTCTCCCGGGTGAACACAAGGTTAAACGCGGCCAGTCAGTTAATTTGACTCTACAACTTGAAGCACAGCAGCGAGACGCTCTTGTACTTCCACGCGGAGCCTACCTGACAGATAGCGCAGGTCAGTATGTTTATGTGCTAGACAGCACAACTGCAACAGCACGCAAACAAAGCATCACCCTGGGTAAGCAAAGCGCCGACCAGATTGAAATTGTCAGCGGCCTGAAAGCTGGTGACCTGGTAATCACTTCTGGCTATCGAGATTTCGATAATGCCGATACTATTCAACTACAAAAATAAGGGCAATTCTATGATTCAGTTACAACAATTAAACAGAGTGTTCCGTACTGCAGAGCTCGAAACCACTGCTCTGAACCAAATTGATTTGCATATTGAGCAAGGTGATTTCGTGGCGATAATGGGGCCTTCTGGCTGCGGTAAATCTACTTTACTTAGCATTCTTGGAATGCTTGATAGCCCAAGCTCAGGAGCTTATCTGTATCAAGGTAACGACATTGCACACTACAACGAAAAGCAACTTGCACAACTACGTAAAACTCAGTTGGGTTTTGTATTTCAGAGCTTTAACCTTATTGATGAGCTAACGGTATTTCAGAATGTCGAGTTGCCTTTGCAGTATCAGGGGATAGCTACCGCCGAGCGGAAACAAAGGGTTGAAGCAATATTAAAACGCATGCAGATTGATCATCGTGCAGATCACTTACCGCTGCAGTTGTCAGGCGGTCAGCAGCAAAGGGTAGCTGTTGCGCGGGCACTGGTAATTAACCCAGCGCTGATTCTGGCCGACGAACCAACAGGTAATCTGGACTCAAAAAACAGCGAAGAAGTCATGAATATGCTGCGCCAGCTCAATCGCGAAGGCACTACAGTAGTGATGGTAACGCACTCCGAGCACGAATCACGCTACGCCAGCCGCATAGTACAGATGCTGGATGGCCAGATTATTACAGAACGCGCGTTGGAGGCCAAATATGCTTAACTCACTGCCCATGTTAGGCAATTACCTTACAACTGGCCTGCGTGCTGTGTTGCGGCATAAAACACATTTAGCGTTAAATCTTCTGGGGTTAACCATAGGTCTGGCGTCAGCATTATTGATTTTACTTTATGCAAGCTATGAGCTTGGCTATGACAAAATGCACCCTAACGCGAGCAACAGTCACAGGCTGGAGCAGTTTTTTGTCCCCGTAAATCAGCGCTTTCCAGTATCAAGCCCAGCAATGAAAGCTGTTCTGGAAAACTATGACGCGCGGATCCGGGTTACACGGATTAACAGTGGCGCACCAGCGCTACGCCTGGCTGATTCCAGCCAACAGCTGACCCTGGAGCAGGCACAATCTGTAGATGCCAACATCACGGATTTTTTCCACATTGATGTATTGCAAGGTGATTTAGTAGCAACGTTATCACAACCAAACCAGATTGCTCTGTCTGAACAGGAAGCCTTGCGGTTGTTTGGTACTAGTTCAGTACTTAGCCAGCAGCTACAACTGGGCGAGCAGCGTTATACAATCAGCGCTGTGTATCGAATGCCTGAGCAAAGTCATTTCCAGGCAGGCTCATTGCGCCGAATCAGCGATGAAATAGCAGCCAGCGGCATGGCGGTGAATAATGTATATAGCTACATATCTTTGCCAACTGACATTGATAAAACCGCCATGCTGCTGCAGTTAACTAGTCAGTTAAACAAGCAGACCTATGAAGGCCAGAATATTGCTGAATTACAACTGCGCGCGCTTACAGATATTCATCTTTATTCTAGCCTGGCTTACGAGTTCAAAGTAAATGGTTCCGCTGGTACTGTGCATATCTGCCTGTTTTTAGCAGCCTTATTGTTGCTGATTGCCGCCATTAACTTTATTAATATGAGCACTGCACGCGCGGCGGTAAGAGCCAAAGAGGTCGGCGTGCGTAAAGCGCTCGGCGCCAGCCGCAGCCAGCTTTTTGTACAGTTTATGCTCGAATCATTACTCATTGCCTGCAGTGCGGGTTTACTGGCGGCCGTGACAGTAGAGCTGGTATTACCACATTTTAATCTGTTGGTAAATCGTACGCTTTACCTGGATTATGCTGGTAACTTTGGTTTGATTTTGCTCAGCAGTGTATTAAGTGTCGGCATGTTAGCCGGTGTGTATCCGGCAGTATTTATCTCGGCCTTTGACGCAAAAAAAGTACTCAGTGGTGATTTTCAACGTGGTAATACTGCAATCTGGTTGCGCAAAGGCTTACTGGTACTGCAGGGTGCTATTACCATAGGTTTGCTGGTATCAAGTGTCGTGCTGCAGCAACAGTTACAGTTGCTACAAGATCAGCCAACCGGCTATAAACGTGAGGCCCGGTTGCTGGTTAATGGTATTGATAACAGCAAATTGTTCGGAGTCGAAAGTCAAAATTTAATACAAAGCCTTTATCAGATAGACGGCGTAAATTCAGTTTCCATACTGGATACACAGCTGACCGATACTATTTCTCAGGCAATGAATATTCAACTGCCAGGTCAAACTCAAGACACTGCACTACCACCTATTTCGCAGATAGGCACAGGTTTTGACATTGTAAAAACCGCAGGTTTGACTCTATTGGCAGGCAGAGATTTTAGCAATACTCATCAAAGTGACTGGTATCAGATTCACAAAGATCATGCCACTGCTGCGGTAATCATCACGGAATCATTGGCACGCAAAGCGGGCTACAGCCAAATTCAGGATGTTATTGGTCAAGAATGGCTGCTTCCTGGTGATAATCCTGTATTGCGTATGCAGGTGGTAGGTGTGGTTGCAGATATTCAGATAGGTTCTGCTTTTAAACAGCAGGAACCAGTGATGTTAATCTGCGGCCGCTCGCCAATGACTCATGGCAATGTGATTGTAAGTACTCAGCCAGAACAGGCTACTTCCGTTCGTACCCAAATACAGCATATGCTAAGCGATCGCTTACAGCGTCAGGATTTAAAGCTGAGCTGGCTGAATGATGATTACAACGCTTTGTATCAAAACCAGCAGCGTCAAGGCAAAGTAATTGCGATTTTCGCAGCATTGGCCATAGCTTTAACCTGTGTTGGTTTGTTTGGTTTGGCGGCATTCAGTGCAGAGCAGCGTTCACGCGAAGTGGCGATGCGCAAGGTGCTGGGGGCCGGCCGCTTTAATTTAGTGAACTTACTGGCAAGCGAATATATAAAACTTATGAGCATCAGTGCTTTGCTGGCAATACCGGCAACCTTTTGGGCACTACACAACTGGCTTAACGAATTCAGTGTACGTATTAACCAGAGTCCATGGCTGTATCTGTTGGCAGCAGCCGCAACCTTTGCCATCTGCTGGTGTACCGTAGCATCATTAGCCTGGCAAGTCGCCGGACGCAAGCCTGCAATGGTATTGAGACAACAATAATTTTGTAAGCCAGGTAATGTTTTAATTATTTCCAGTATAATTTTCCGTGCTGCCAGCACTACAAAGTTAGTAGCACGGAAATTTAGAGAGTATGATAGAAAGATAAAGTGAGTAAAACATTTCACAAACAGGCTATATAGCGAGCAGATTTCATATAGTTTCACTTCATCTCTGAATCAAAGAGCATTTATCATTAAATAATAATAACTCTAGCACATACTCTAATCAGTGAGAACTAAATGTCTCTCTGCCATTTTTAGTTGGCCACATTTACTGTTTCCACTTGAAATCCAGCAAACGTCTAAAAATTTTCTATCCGAGTACAATAGAGCGGTTAACTGGTCATAGTTATTATAATTGATCTTAACATGATTGATATGAGTAACTATATCGCCAACTTTAATGGTTAGCAGACTTGCACCCGAATGCACATCCAAGTACTTTACAACCCCCCCTGACTGATGTGGAGCTATATCAATACCGCTCCGATCTAACTTTTGTGTTTCAGAAGGCATAAAATCTTTATTTTTTTTCAAAAAAATGTTCTCATCTGAATAGTCAAATATCACATCAAATTGACTCAGCACCCCGTTACCAATCAAACCGATTCCGTCTAAATCTTGAAAATCACTTACGTCATAATGTGTGGCCACCCGATCAAAGCTAACCCCTCCAATAGAAATGTTTTCCAAAATTCCTGTAAGGCGTTTATATTTACCGTTAAACCCATTTCCTTGTGTGACATAGTAATTCTTTGGTAAAGAAATATCTGGATGCAGGTCCGGATTAAGGTACAAATTGAACGGCGCACCGGTATCAACCATCATATTAGCTGATGCGATTCTGTTATTCTGACTTTTTATTTTAATTTTTAAGTACGGAACTCTATCGGAGATGTCAAGATCGAATTCTGACCACTCCCCTTTTTCTATTCTATATGCAGACGATTCTGACAATACTAACTCTTGCCTGACATAGTTAATCCTGATAACAAATCGACTGAGAAGGTCATAACCTATAGCACCATCAAAATAAACTTCGTCCACACTTGAAAACAGAGGAGACTCTTCTAATGGGATGTGAAGTAACGTTACGTCTTTGAGAGTTATACCAGCTATATTTAGATCATTATTATTAACTACATTCGCATTAATTAGTTTATCTCCCCCTCCAATTTCTAGTTTTCTTTCAACATTGATTTGAAGTGAACGAGTCCTTTCATTCTCGAATAAAACTATCGCTGCAGCCCCTGAATCAAAAGCAAAACGTAGCTCCCCCACGCCATTTATACTTACAGGTATAATAATATGCCCGTTGTACCATTCAAAAGGAATGGTCAACTTTCTTTCTTCACCTTCCCAGACATGAATGCTATTTTTATTCCCATTCATTAAATTAGAAACACCTTCACTTTGACAACCGAATAAACCAAGTAATGTAAAAGTCATCCATAAATTTTTATTTATAGTAGAGAAATAATTTTTCATGCTCCCTCCTTTATCTACAATTACTCGCTGGAGTAACTTTAAACTAATTATTGACTCGCCACGACGAGACGCCATAGAATGGCCAAAATCCATACTGTAACAGACATCAAATCATCAACACCAGCTACACAAGAAGAACGATAATTATAACACTTTATTACACGCAAGAAAAAAATTCAAAAACAAAACCGAAAATTCAAAATTCATTTTCCACATTAAATTTCCGCACGTTTTTCATATGCTTCACTGCTGCATGCATTTAACTACGCTCGTATCAAATAATTCCGCACTATACAAATGATAGTCATCATAGAAGATTTCAAATATTAAATCTGTATTGCCTCGGTCTTTGTGGGGGAAAAGTATAAAATCATGCTTATATGGAGGGAATTTAACCAAACTTATACGTTAGATGCTGACGCAGAGTGCAGACTAAAACTCAACCCAAAATATGCGGAGTATCGGCACAACAGGAGCTCAAGAGACAGCTGATGAATTTATGCTCCGATGAGTAAAATATCAAAAGTCTCCGTAGGTTAACGTCAAGGAACCTAACAAGAAATTGTATTTGAAAGGAGTTCAGCGCCGTTTTTCAAGCTAGTTGACACCTTTGAACATACGCCTTACATCACTCGAACCTGGGATAACGAGTGTCAAACTTTATAAGGTTAATTAATTAAATCAAATAGATAGATAGTTATACAGTTTAAACAACGGAACATTTCCCGATATGGAGGCGCTTTGTCGCACACCCGGGCACCATAGCCAGCAATAAGTAGGCTAATCACCGCAAAGAGAGCCGAAATTCGCACCAGTTTAGTGTGCTGCTCGTCCCTATTTCAGGTTTTATGAAAATGTACAACTACAGCTGCGTAAAACTAAAAGCGAGCATCCTGCCAGATACTCGCAACTTAGTTATAACCTATGATACTTTTGGTGCTCTTTAATCAGACAAATCGACCAATGCCTCCAGCAAATACTTTGACAGCTTTTTGATTGTTTTATCTTTAAAGTAACTCCGGCTGTATTCGAGCATTCCTATCATCTCATTCCCTTCGCCTGGAGCTACAGACAACTTGAGAACATGATGAAAACAATCTGACGCATACATTAATTTAACCTGGATATTCTCATGCTCCATTCCATCTTTTGCCTGATTATGAAAATTTATATAGTTGAAGGCCATGTAACTGCAACTATCTGTACCAGTAATTTCGTTAATCTTATCAATCGGATATAGAGCATAGGCATCAGAATCAAATAATTTTCGAGAAAGCCCCTTTATAGCTTGTTCATTGTCTTTTTCATTATTACCACAAATGGGTAATAGGTTCCAAAACAATCCAACAGATTTGAATGGATCACTTAGCCGGCTCGAGCGTCCACTAGAAACTACGTCAATAACTACGTAGTCAGTTTCCAGAAGCACCATAACGGCTCTTTGATAAGCCAGAAGGAATAATGTTTTTAATGGAACATTATATTTCTGAGCAACATGCTCAAGGCTTTTAACCAAATCAGCACTGAAGTTGACGTTTAACACCTCTCGTATTTTGTCCGCGTTCTTGTTTACCAGGACCGGGGCCTGCATTGGCTTAAAATCACGTAACAAAGACTGCCAAACCTGTCTATATTCGTCAGACTTTCTGCTTTCTAAATTCAACGCAACATGTTCTTTAAACACGTTGCTTCCTTTCGTTAATATAGGCAGTGGGTTGCCCTTTTCCAATTCAGTGTAATAAAGAAACAGATCATTTATAACCTCTACAAATCCCCAACCGTCTTCAATTGCATGGTGAGTCGAAATATAGAATCCCCATTTATCATCTCTTACCTTCAACAGCTTAAAGCGGATACATGGCTCACCCGGTTTGAAACCGGAAGCCATATCATCTTTGACTATTTCATTAATTTTCTTAGCCAGCTTACTGTTAGAAATACCCATCAAATCAATCTGTTCAAAGACAAGTTTTGGCTTACGTAATACCTGTTGTACATAACGACCTTGAGGTGTACTGGCAAAAGTAGAACGTAAGTTGGGATGCTTCTCCAGCAGATACAGCAGTACCTGCTCAAGTACACTGACAGAGAATTCGCTATAAGAAATTTCAAATAGCATTATGGGCTGATAAACCGCCATGTCTCGATGCTTGTCGGCGTGTTTGTCAAGCATAAGATGTTGCAAAGGAGTAACAGGGAAGCAATCTTCTATATTCTCATTGAAGTATTCGCTTACATCCATTTCCTGCTCGACCAATTTTATTGGAATTGGTAACTCTCCCACCTGATCCTGAGGCTTTTTACAGTCGTAAAAAGCTGCAACCTCTGCGACGGTCTGATAGATGAAAATATCCTTCACTTTTAAAAATATATTTTTAGAATGTGCTTTCTTAATTATTTTAACTACTCGTATTGAATCGCCACCTATCGCAAAGAAGTTATCATGAATACCCACATCGTTAACTTCAAGAACATCAGACCAAATGTCGCAAATTAGTTTTTGTAAGTCATTTTTAGGTGCAACGTACTTAGCTCTGGCCACGTCCGCATTCACATTTTGAGCCAGTAATTCTCTTCTATCTACTTTACCATTGCTGGTAATAGGCATTTGCTCAATGGTGACAAAAGCAGCAGGCACCATGTAGTCAGGCAATACTTTGGTTAGATGTTCTCTGAGTTTACCAGCAAGATCTGATTGTTCTAATGCCAGAGGCACCACATATGCAACCAATTGCTGATGCTTTTCAGCAGATTCTCTAATCAAAACGACTGACTCTTTAACTAGCTGAGTAGCAGCCAGTTCATGTTCTATTTCTCCCAATTCAATACGAAAACCACGCAGTTTAGTCTGATGGTCAATACGGCTGATATATTCTAATTGACCATCTTTGTTTCTACGAGCAAGGTCACCTGTTCTATATAAGATAGGTGGGTGATCGTTGAAAGGATTAGTGATAAACCTATCATTTGTTAAATCAGGTCTATTCAGATAACCTCTGGCAACACCTTCTCCACCAATGTATAGCTCTCCAACGACAGCAGTCGGTTGCAATGCCATATATGGATTACAAATATATGCATATAAATGTGACAGCGGCTGCCCTATAACTCGACTACTCGTTAAACAATCTTTGGCCAGAACTCGATGTAACGTTACGTGTACTGTAGTCTCTGTAATACCGTACATATTGTATAGTACTGGTGTATCATCTCCATAGTGATCCACCCAAGGCTTTAATTTGGAAGGTTCCAACGCCTCACCACCAAAAACAACATATTTCAAGACAATATTTCTTGGTGTATCCAGTACTTCGTTTATCAACGGATAGAACGCTGATGGAGTCTGACTTAAAACGGTAACTTGCTGTTGTTCAAGCAACTGGTAAAAGTCCGGAGCGGATCGACTTACATCGAAAGGCACAATGACTAACCGGCCACCAAACAATAATGCTCCCCATATCTCCCAGACCGAAAAATCAAATGAGAATGAATGAAACATGGTCCAACAGTCATTTTGATCAATAACAAAATCTTGCTTACAACTTTCAAACAACGCCAAGACGTTGGCGTGTTCAATCACAACACCTTTAGGTTTTCCTGTAGAACCAGACGTATATATAACATAAGCCGCATTATTCCTGGTCAACATCGAAGTATTACTGTTGGAGTTTTCATCGTTATATGGTGATGCAACCTGTGCAGCCTCATCATCAAGAAGAATAAACTCTAGCTGTGATTGAAAAAAATCAACATTAAGATTGCGCTGGGTGATCACTCGCTTAATTCCAGCATCTTCGACCATATACTGCAATCTAGATTCCGGATATGAGGGATCCAAAGGCACGTAGGCAGCACCTGCCTTTAATATAGCCAACATACCGACCATCAAATCAATAGAACGATCTAAATACAAACCGATAAAATCATCGGGTTTAACACCTTGTGCACATAAATAATGAGCTAATCTGTTAGCCTGTTGATTCAAAAGCCTGTAGTTTAATTGTCGCTGCCCACATACCACTGCAACTTTTTCTGGCCAACGTTCGGCTTGAATTTCAAATATATTATGCAAACAATTCCGTTCATTCAAAGTCACTTCATTTTTGCTATCAAAAATAGCATGTTGCTGCTGATAAAATTGTTGATCAATTTCATTTAGCAATGGCATTTTAAAAATATTACAATTCACATCATTGCTGATAATTTCAAGCAATAGCAAGTAATACTGCCCCATTTGTTCGATAGTGTCCTGATTAAACAGATCTGTGCTGTACTCCCATGTAATCTGTGCACCATGCGTCAATTCACTTACTTGCACAGACAAATCAAACTTGGCTGTTTGTGATTGTGAAGATATCGCTGATACTTTCACTGCAGGCAGTTCAAAATCTGCTATATCGTTATTTTGAACAGTGAAAAGCACTTGAAATAGCGGCGAATAATTAACACTGCGCTCGACGCCCATATGCTCAACCAGTATTTCAAATGGTACGTCTTGGTTTTCAAATGCCCGCAAAGTAGTTTGTTTTACGTCGTTCAGGAGCTCAGCAAATGTAGCTTCTGCAGACAAATTGTGACGTAGTACTAACGTGTTAACAAAAAATCCAATTAAAGAAGATAACTGATAGTGTGTTCGCCCAGAGATTGGCGTCCCTAAGACTATGTCATCTTCACCACTCCAACGATGAAGAAAACCAACGAAAGCGGCTTGCAATACCATAAATAGGCTACAACCATTGTCATTAGCCAGCTTGTTTATTTTATCTATTAGCGGCTGATTAACTGAAACATGGTGCACTTGACCAGCGTAAGATGGAATTGCTGGTCTCAGTTTATCCAGCGGTAAGTTATGTAAAACCGGTAATCCTCTTAATTTACTTTTCCAATAATCTAGTTGATGCTTAAGTTCACCCTGCTGTATTTTGTGGCTCTGCCATGCGGCATAATCTGCATACTTGATAGGTAAAGCAGGCAATTGTAATTCTTTTTGAGTAATGTAAGCACTATATAATGCAACGATCTCCTTGATCATAAGACCCAGCGACCAACCATCCGAGGCTATATGGTGCATATTTAAAGACAAAATATAAGAATTGTCTTCTAATGTTAACAAATGAGCCCTCAGCATCAGGTCTGCGGCCAAATCAAATGGTTTAGACAGTTCAGCTTCCATGATTTGTTCTACCTGTGCCTTACGTTGCACTGGTTCTGAACACCGTAGGTCCGTTTCACTTAATACAAAATCGTATGAGGACTGAATAACTTGATAAGCTTCGCCGTCATCACCAACAGAGTAAACGGTGTGTAAAATTTCATGTCTGTCAATAATTGTTGAAATTGCATTTTTTATCGCAGTTTTATTTAGCTCACCGTCCAACTGCAAAAACACTGGCACGTTGTAATGATGACTGTCATTAGCTTCTAACTGATCAATAAACCAAAGCCGACGCTGGGAAAAAGAAAGAGGTATCAGCTCCTGATTCGACAGTACGGGTATCTTTTCCTGTGCATTTTGTGAACTCTGAGCAATTAGAGTTGCGAGACGCCCCAGCTCTGCCAGCTCAAAAATTTCTCGTATTGAAATAGTAACATCAAATGTTTCCTGGATAGAAAACTCCAACCGCACTGCGGTTAATGAATTGCCTCCCAACACAAAAAAGTTATCATTCACCCCTACCTTGTCTACACCTAACAGTGTTTTCCAGATCTCTGACAAACGAATCTCGATCTCCGTCTGAGGTGCTTTGTACTCGATGTCTTCAAATATATACAATCCAAGATGCTCATGTCCGGATGTCCTCCACTGCTCCATACTAGTTACCATAGCGAAAGCTTGCGGCACCATATATGACATCAATGTACTTTTTGCCCATTGTCTTATTGAGCGCAATAATACTTCTGGCTCATTCGTCTCTGTAAGAGGTTCAATGTACGCCACTAGTTGGTTATTTTCCAACCTGACACAAACTTCATTAACGTATTGGTTCTCAGACAACTGAGCGGCCAGATTATCCAGATCTAAGCGATATCCTCCGAATTTAACCCTCTGATCCAACTTACCAGTAATGTGCAGCACATTATTGCTATCGTAGTAACCCAGCAGATTAGTACGGTAATACCAATCCAGGTCACCATCATTTTCTGGCAATTTCTGAATATTTAACACCAATGAATTATCCGGCATCTCTTCGGAACCACAAAGAATCAACTCTGCCTCAACGTATGCAGGTACGGATTGTAAATGACTGTCAACAATCATCCCTACAACATTCCCAGCAATACCAGGCGGACAAAGTTCACCTGGTACAGCACAGCGCCCGTATTGTGGGGATGGGCCAAAGCCTTGCTTTGGCCAGACAGGTAACTCATTGATAGCGCAATGCGGGTTTTCAACAATAGCGGCCAACACCTGTTCAAATCCAGCAGCTAAGTTTTCTATGGTGCTGTTGCTGAACAAGGCACTCATATACTCCCAACTCAGCGTTAAACACTCACCCGCTTCATCAATGTTGAGAGTTAATTCAAATCGGGCAAACTCATTATCTTGATTGATTGGTGATAGTTTCAATCCCGGTAGTTCAACCTCTGCGCTTTCATTATTTTGTAATGCAAGCATGACCTGAAACAGAGGCGATTGACCAAAACTACGGTCCGCCTTTAACTCGTCGACAAGTTGATCAAAAGGCACATCCTGATGCACATAGGCATCCAGAGCCGTTTGTTTAGATTGCTGTAACAATGATTCAAACGTAGATATACCTGACATATCACTTCTGAATACTAATGTATTGATAAAGAAACCGACCAGAGGTGAAAGCTGCGCTTGTGTTCGTCCTGCCACAGGTACACCGACTACGATATCTGTTTCATTACTCCAGCGACTCAGCAGTACGGCGAATGCAGCATGCATCGTCATAAACAAAGTAACGTCATACTTGGCCGACATGAGGTTAAGTCGATAACTTAAATCACTGGACAACGTTCGCACCAACCGCATACCACTATAGTCTTGCTGTTCAGTTCGAGGCTGGCGAATCGGCAAATAATGGATCTGTGGTAAATTGGCTAGTTTTTCGCTCCAATACGTCAGTTGTTCCGCCAAGTACTCCCCCTCTAACAGACACCTTTGCCAAACGGCAAAGTCTGCGTATTGGATAGGCAATGCTTTTAGCGAGCTTTCTGTCCCCAATAAATAATCTGAATACAATGTGACAAACTCTTTGATCAACACATCCATTGACCATCCATCGGATGCAATATGATGCATGTTGAATAACAATACATGTTTGCATCTATCGTATTTTATAAGGCTCACTCTGAGCATAAGTTCGTTAGCCAAATCAAAAGGTTTAGCAGCTTCATGCCTGATAAGTTGTGTTTGTCGCTCTTCCAGATCATCAGAACAAGCAGTAAAATCATGCTCTGCTATCTCCAATGCTCTGGGAGCGGTAATGATCTGAACCCCCTCACCATTCTTACCCTGGCCATAAACTGTTCGCAAAACTTCGTGACGAATAATAATTTGATCAAACGCCATTTGAAGTGCTTGTTTATCAAGGTCCCCATCCAGTCTTACGGCGGCTGGCATATTGTACCTTTGGCTACCAGCCTCTAGTCGATCAATAAACCACAGCCGTTGCTGTGCAAAAGATAGCGGTAATGGCTGAGAGCGATCTGCAGTACTGATCGCTATTCTTTCACTTTTTTCTTTCTTAGTTAAGCAGTTAGCCTGTGACTGAATAGTATCATTTTCAAATAGATCTCTGATGGACAGCTTCACTTGGAACTGATCATTTATTTCGCTGGCCAGTTTAGTAACCAGCAACGAGTGCCCCCCTAACTCAAAAAAGGACGCACTCGCACTGACTTTACTGATAGATAATAGCTGTTGCCAGATATCCGATAGCTTCTGCTCAGTTCCAGCTTTCGGCTCAACAAACTCGTGTTGCACCGAAATATCCGGGACAGGCAATGCGGCTTTATTTATCTTGCCATTTGCTGTCATCGGGATCGAGTCAATCAACACAAACGCTGATGGGATCATGTAGGAAGGCAATACCCTACCCAGGCTTTTTCGAAGCAGAGAAATAAAGGCTAGTTCATTTTCCGGAGGCTGTTGTGGGATAACATAAGCTGCTAAATACCGGCCAACCCCTTCCCCATACAAGGTAACCACTGAAGATTTTATCGCTTCAGCCTTAGTCAACTGCCGCTCAATTTCTCTGAGTTCGACCCGATATCCCCGGAGTTTAATTTGGTCATCTTCTCTGCCACAAAATTCAATATCGCCATCTTTTCTAACACTGACAAGATCACCCGTTTTATATAATTTATGGCTTGAACAATCATCGAACGGATTAACAATAAACCGTTCGTTGGTCATCTGTTCAAGGTTTAAATATCCCCTGGCAATGGAAGGTCCACCAAGATAAAGTTCACCTTTGACCCCCGGAGGACAAATTTGCATTCCATCGTCAAGAACATAAAACTGATGATTACTAAAAGGTAGCCCGATAGATACCGAATGGTCGGTTTCCTGATGCTTTGCTGTATTATAAAAGGTCGCCACCGCCGTACCTTCAGTAGGTCCATATACATTATAAAGAGTCACTTGCGGATCAATGCATTGGCGCCAGGTTTGTAACAATGTCGGCGACATAGCCTCACCACCGACAGTCAACAGACGCAAACATCCTGTATCAATCTTTTGCCCTGTCATCTGACGACATAAGGAATGCCAGAATTCTGCAGTGAAAGACAAAATAGAAATGTTCTGTTCCCGAATGAAACTCCAGAAAGTCTCACCTCCAGCCAGAATCTCTTCATTGCGCAATACCAATTTAGCGCCACAAAACAGAGCAGTTGCAAGCTCCTCGACAAAAATGTCAAAAGAAGGAGAAGAAAACTGCAGCACAGTATCATCAGGCTGAACATTATATATAGCATTTGAGGCCGTTAGATAAGCACTGACGTTTTGGTGGCTGACCATAACTCCCTTGGGTCCGCCAGTAGAACCGGATGTGTAAATGACATAAGCCAGATGACTGCTGTTAAGTCCAAGCGACTCTTTACTCGGGTTAGCCGTAGATTGACCGGAGAGTGGTTTATCCTCCCCAAGAACCACAACATGTGCTATTTCAACAGGCACATTGTTCACTAAAGATTCTTGTGTTATTAACCAACTAACCTGGCTATCCTCCAACATATATTGAATACGGCTATCCGGATAAAGTGGATCTAAGGGCAAGTATGCTCCACCAGCTTTAAGTATGCCTAGCACACCAATGATCAATTCAAATGAACGATCCATATACAGAGCAACAAGTTTGTCCGGACCAACACCGCTGTCAATCAGATGATGAGCAACACAATTAGCCCGATCATTGAGTTGGCTGTATGTTAGTGTTTTTGAGCCCATAACCAACGCAATGTCGTCTGGCCTTTGTGCTACCTGGCGCTCAAAGAACTGGTGAACACATACAGACTTGTCGTACTCAACACCCAACTTCTGACGTTGTTGCAACAATGCCTTTGCATGCTGCGGATTGATCAAAGGTAATTTGTAAATATTTTGTTCAGGAGCATCGACAATCCCCTGAAGTAACACTGAAAAATACCCTGCCATATTTTCGATGGTAGTAGCATCGAACAAATCGCCGGAATAAGCCCATGTCATTTCCAAACCACTATCGTTTTGCGATATTGATAGCGTGACATCAAACTCGGTTCCAACATCATTTTCTGCTATCAGCTCTACATCAAGCCCCGGTAAAGAGATCTCTGCTTTTTGGTTATTCTGCAATATCAACATAATCTGAAATAATGGATGGTGGCTAAAGCTACGATCTGATTGCAGTTCAGAAACTAACATATCAAACGGCATTTTCTGATGCTCATAGGCTTTCAGAACCCGCGTTTTAGTAAGGCTTAGCAACTGCGAAAAACTGTATTCTTTAGAAAGCTCAGTTCGCAGAACCAGGGTATTGACAAAGCACCCCAATAAAGGGGCCAGAGCCGGATTATCCCGATTAGCAATGGGAGTACCAAGTACAATATCCTGTTCGCCAGACATACGTCCTAACAAGCAGGAAAATGCAGCATTGAGTACCATAAATAACGTCGCGCCATGTGCTGCTGCCAACTTCTCGAGACCATCTGAAAGTGGCAACTCAAGGTTAGTATGGAAATAGCTATTACTTACCCCCATAACGGCAGGTCGAGCTCTGTCCAGAGGCAAACTATGTAATGTAGGGGCCCCATCAAGCTCATTGCGCCAGAAAGACAGGTATCCCGGCAGGGATTCTCCCTGCAACCAGTCATTTTGCCATTCTGCATAATCAGCATATTGCACCTTTAGATCAGGTAATGGGTGGGCCTGGTCAGAGTAATATGCCTGATAAAGTAAACTGAATTCATTTATGAGTACTCCAACGGACCAACCATCAGAAGCAATATGATGCATATTAAAAACAACTATGTGTAAGTCGGCAGCAAGCCTGATCAAAGTGACTCGCAGCATAGGGGCCCGGGTCAGATCAAAAGGCCGTTTAGCATCTGTATGGGCTAACAGGCGAGCTCTTTCCAGTTGCTCATCATGTGGTAAATGACTGATGTCTATCTCAGCGATAGTGAGGCTTTGTGCCTGGTGTATAGTCTGATAACCCCGGCCGTTTTGTGTACCATATGTAGTACGTAAAATTTCGTGCCGGGCGATAATAGTATCAAGGGCCTGTTGCAAAGCCTGCTTGTTCAGTTGGCCATTTAGCTTCAGGGTTGTAGGCATATTGTAATGTATACTGCCCCCTTCCAGTTCGTCTATGAACCATAGCCGTTGCTGTGCAGCTGACAACTCCATTGCCGGACTTCTAAATGCCTGAGGAATAGACTCGAGAGCACCAACCTCTTTTGTGGTGATCAACGACACCAATTCGGACAGCGTAGGATGTTCAAAGATATCCCGGACAGAAACTGCGACCTCAAAAGCTTCGTTAATTAAAAACTCCAGACGTACAGCTGTTAGTGAACTCCCCCCAAGAACGAAAAAGTTATCTTGCAATCCTACGTTTTTAACATTGAGTAATGTCTCCCATATACGGGCCAAAGTTTTTTCTTCATCTGTTTCCGCAGCCTGATACACAGTGTCTTCAAAGAAGTGCAGCTCAGTAGTCACCTGTTCAGGATCCCGAACATGACCATAAGCATCAGGCATCAAATACTGTGGAACAGAGTCTTTGAGCCACTGCCTGATCGCTTTTAATGTTGTTACTGGTTCTTCGGTCTCAATTGAAAGCTCAACATAAGCAACCAGGTAGCGCAGACTATCCTGCTCAAGCATTTTTACCGTTGAAGACTTGACATATGGATTCAAAGACAACTGTGTTTCCAATTGATCCAGATGGATCCGATAACCTTTGTACTTAACCAATTTATCCAGTTCACCTGTGAGGAGTAACTGACCATTTGCGTCGAAGTACGCAGACTTATTCGTCTTTAGAAACCATTGTTGGTCATTGTTCTGAGAAAAGAACATTGTATCTGATTGGCTGACAGAGATAGGTAAAGCACCACATCCGGACAAGACCAGTTCACCTTCCACTCCGTCTGGCACTTCTTGTGAGTTGCGATCAATGACTATGGCTGTGACAACTTCTGCATCTATATCTTTTGGACAAAGGGATTTAGTGACAACAGCACATTGGGCAGTTTCCCTGCATCTCATGCCTGTATCATCAAGAACTGGTAAACAACTGATTTCCTGACGAGGATCCTCAGTGATAGCAGCCAGCAATACCTCGAAACCTTTAGCCATAGCTTCTATCGTAGGCTCATCGAACAGTGCGGTCATATACTCCCACGCAAGAGTAAGTTGTCCATTGTCTTCACGTACAATTAACGTCAATTCAAAACGGGCAAACTTACTTTTCTGAAGAATGGGAGTTAACTTAAGTTTCGGTAATTCAAATTCAATATGGTCGTTGTTTTGCAGTGCAAACATGACCTGAAATAACGGTGACTGACCTAAAGACCGATCCGCTTTTAATTCATCAACGAGCCGCTCAAAAGGTACATCCTGGTTCTCATAGGCGTTTAATGCGGTTTGCTTTGACTGGCTCAGTAGCGACTCAAACGTCACTACGGTCGACAAGTCACTTCTGAATATCAAAGTATTAACAAAGAAACCAATCAGTGAAGATAAGTGGGCATGTGTTCTTCCTGCTACAGGTACACCAACAACAATATCGGTTTCATTACTCCAACGACTCATAAGTACAGACAGCGCAGCATGCATGGTCATAAACAGCGTCACACCATGATCACCAGCCAGATTGTTTAACTTCTGCGTTAATTCGCTGCTCAATGTCCGAACTAAAGTATTACCACGATAATCTTGCTGTTCAGTGTTGCGCTTGTGCACTGGTAGATAATGAACCTGTGGTAAATCAGCCAGCTGTGCATGCCAATAGGCCATTTGCTCAACAAGGAGATCACCTTGGAGCATATTTCTTTGCCACACAGCAAAGTCAGCATACTGCACAGGTAATGCAGCTAAAACGTTGTTTCCCCCTTTCTGATAGCAAGTATAAAGCGTAATAAACTCCCGAATCAGAACATCCATTGACCAACCGTCAGATGCAATATGATGCATATTAAATAATAAAACATGCTTGCGATCATGGTATCTGATTAGATTGACGCTCAGCATCAAATCCTTGGTCAAATCAAAAAGCTGTTCGGATACAATATCAATCAACAGAGCCTGCTTTTCATCAAGATCACCAGTACACTTTGAATAATCATGTTCAATAATGTCTAAAGGACGGGGAGCAGTGATCACCTGAACGCCATCACCATTCTCTCCAGGCTGATACACTGTTCTCAGTATTTCATGACGAGCTATAATTTGGTTAAGCGCTTGTTTTAATGAATTTTTGTCTAACTCACCATCTAACTGAACAGTCGCAGGCATGTTATACCTTTGACGGCCTTCGTTCATGCGGTCGATAAACCATAAGCGTTGTTGAGCAAATGACAGCGGCAAAGCTCCATCACGAGCAACAATCTGAATGCTCTCCAGCTCACTGCTTTCTTTTGTTTCAATACAGTTCGCCTGAGTCTGAATGGTGCTATGCTCGAACAGATCCCGTATCGACAATTTGGTACTAAAACAGCTGTTGATCTCACTGACCAGCTTAGTAACCAACAGCGAATGGCCACCCAACTCAAAGAAAGAAGCGGTAGCACTGACTTTATCGAGCTTCAATAAATGTTTCCATATATAAGCCAAACGTAGCTCAGTGTCAGATTCAGGAGATACGAAACGATGCTGCTCTGACATGTCGGGCTCTGGCAATACGTCTTTATTGACTTTACCGTTAGAGGTTAAAGGTATATGTTCAAGCAATACGAAAGCTGCAGGGATCATGTGCGCTGGCAATGTCTCAGCCAATCGCTTTCTTAACTCTTCAACAATATTTTGTTGTCCTGACATGATTGGAATGATGTAAGCAATTATTTGCTGATGGCCTGTAGCTGTATTTTTTATTAGTACTGTAGATTCCCTTACTAAACCTGTTACGGATAACTCATGTTCTATCTCACCTAACTCAATACGAAAACCTCTTAATTTTGCCTGATGATCAATACGGGTTAAATACTCCAGCTCACCTTCTCTAACCCAGCGCACTAAATCACCGCTTCGATACAATACCGGAGGCTGTTCAGCAAAAGGATTGACTATGAATCTTTCGTTAGTTAGCTCCTCACGGTTAAGGTACTCTCTGGCAACTCCGGCCCCACCGATATAAAGTTCACCTACTACCCCTATAGGCTGCAAAGCCATAGATGCATTACACACGTAGGCTGACAAGTGTTTTAATGGCTTGCCTATGACACTATTTGCTGCATCGCAGTCTGATGCAAAAATTTGACGTATCGTAACGTGAACTGTGGTCTCAGTAATGCCATACATATTGTATAACGCAGGTTTTTGATCTCCAAACCAGTCTATCCATCGTTTCAATTTAACAGGCTCGAGTGCCTCACCACCAAATACCAGATACCGAAGCGCCAATGGCGCCGGACTTGACAGAACCTGGGTGATCAACGGATAAAATGCCGAAGGCGTTTGGCTTAACACTGTCACTTGATGTACTTGAAGCAATTTATGAAACTCAACTGGTGAACGGCTAGTATCATAAGAAACAATAACTAGCCGACCACCGAATAATAAAGCGCCCCAGATTTCCCATACCGAAAAATCAAAAGAAAAAGAATGAAACATCGTCCAGCAATCTTTTTCATCAAAATCATATACCTGAGCACAACTCTCAAATAGACTTAGTACGTTGCCATGTTCAATCAATACACCTTTGGGTTTACCCGTAGAACCTGACGTATAAATAACATAAGCTCCATTGCCGGAGTTTAAACAATTTTCAGGTAATACTAAATTAGTTGGGCTATAGAGTTCAATCGCCTCTAGTTGTGCCGTATCATTAAGGCAAACTAATTCAACATGAGCTGGAAAAAAGTCTTTTTCCAGCTCATGTTGAGTCAGGACAAAAGTTAACTTAGCATCTTCAACCATATAGGCTAATCTGGATTGGGGGTAAGACGGGTCTAATGGTATGTATGTCGCACCAGCTTTTAAAATTGCCAGCATTCCTGTCAGCATATCAATAGAACGCTCGACGTAAAGGCCTACTAAACTTTTTGTCTGTACCCCATGAGCACATAAGTATGAAGCGAGACGATTAGCCCTTTCATTTAACTGGCGGTAACTGATCTGCTCGTGTTCAAATATGGCCGCGACATTATCCGGCCAAAGTTGAGCTTGCTCCTCAAACCTTTGATGTAAGCAACGAGGCCCATTCGAAGCCTGTTGTTTTTCTTGAATGAAATCTAACTGCTGTTGTTGATAAAAATTTTTATCATCATTATTCAATAATGGCATTTGTAGAATGCGACAATATGGATTGTCTGCTATTGCGTCCAGCAGTAGCAGGTAATATTGCGCCATGCTGTTAATCGTCTCTTCACAAAACAGGTCAGTATTAAATTCCCACAAAGAGAAACAACCGGATTCTTCCTCACTAACTTGCAATGACACATCAAACTTTGAGGTGTGGTTTTCAGTTATCATCGCCGATACATTGACGCCAGGCAACTCCATATCTGGAATATCATTGTTTTGCAGCGTAAAGAATAACTGAAACAATGGAGAATAATTGATACTACGTTCAACACCAAGCTTCTCAACCAGCATTTCAAAAGGAACATCCTGATGTTCAAATGCCATAAGAGAAGTATGTTTAACCTGCTCCAGTAACTCAACAAAATTGACATCTGCTGACATCTGATGACGCAGTACCAGAGTATTAACAAAACAGCCAATCATTGGCGCTAACTGTCGGTGAGTACGCCCCGATACAGGAGTGCCAATAGAAATATCATATTGTCCACTCCAGCGGCTCAGCAAGGCTACATATGCAGTCTGTAACACCATAAATAAACTGCTACCTGAGTCATTAGCCAATAGTTTGAGTTTATTTAATGTTGAAATTTCAATGGGAACCCGTAATAACTGTCCAGCATTTGTTGGCTGCAGAGGTCTGGTTTTATCTAAAGGAAGTTCATGTAAAACAGGCAAGCCTTGCAACTGCCTGTCCCAGTATGCGAGTTGGCTATCAAGTTCGTTGTTACTTATCTTCCCGCATTGCCAGGCGGAAAAATCTGAATATTGGATCGATAAAGGAGCTAGTTGTGGCTCAGAACTATTTAGCTTAGCACGATACCCCTCAGTAATTTCTTTAACAATTACCCCCATTGACCAACCATCAGCTGCTATGTGATGTATAGTTAGCAACAGCACATAGTTTTGCTCTGACAGAGTCAACAGGTGTGCCTTCAACATCAAATCAGACGTCAAATCAAAAAGATTTTGAGCTTGTTCCGAGATCAGCTGATCAGCCAGTGCAGTACGCTTCTCATCTGCCATACAACTTAAATCAGTTTCTAAGAGTTCAAAGTCATATGAATTGAGTTTAGCCTGATACACCTCTCCCTGTTCTCCAGTCACATAAACTGTATGTAATATATGATGGCGATCAATGACCTGAGAGATCGCGCTGTGCATGGCAATTTTATCAAGCCTGCCGGTCAGCTTTAATGCAATGGGAATATTGTAGTGATGGCTATTGTTACCTGCTAATTGATCGATAAACCATAAACGGCGCTGTGCAAAAGACAATTGTAGATTTTCTGTTGTTAATGCAACCGGAATAACCTCCTCACGACCTTGTGTACAGTTCTCAATCAGTCGGGCTAAGCTAGCAAGCGTTGAGTTTTCAAAAATATCCCGCACAGAAACACTAATACTAAAGGCTTCCTGAATAGAGAACTCCAGTCGTACCGCGCTCAAAGAGTTCCCCCCTAGTACGAAGAAATTGTCATTTAGTCCAACCTTGTCAACAGCAAGCAACTCTTCCCAAAGTGTTGCCAGCTTCCGCTCCGTTTCCGATTCAGGTTCTTCGTATAAGTTCTCTTCTAACCAAATTGCTTCTGGTAATAACGACAAGTCAGCTTGCTCAGTCATAACCCCAGGTTCAACCAAAACAAACCCGTTTGGAAGCATGTAGTTAGGTAATTTCGTTTTCAACCAACTATGTAATGTTTTCAAAAACAACATGTTATCGTCTGGCTTTGACACAGGGGCAACCAGGACGACCAATGCTGCTTCGGGCTGAGACTGATCCACAGTCACATTCGCACTATGAATGTACTCATTGGCTGCTATTATCTCACACACCTCTAACAGGTTGATCTGGACTCCCTTCACCTTGACCAATGAGTTAGCAGGACCGCAATAATGAAGTACTCCGTTTTCGGAGTAACGAACCCGCTGATTAGTGTCATACATCCACTGTTGTGGGTTGGTAGGGTCAACAACAAAATGTTTTTGTTGCTCGTCAATGCAACTCAAGTACGCACTGGTAATATTCTCGCCCACGAGGAAAAGCTGTCCTTGCACACCAATCGGCACAAGACGTTGCTCTGAGTCAACTACAATTCCGTGGCAGACCTGACCATAAAACATTTCAGGTACATAAACTGCTTCAAGACCCACATTCTGCCATTGCGCCAATATGTTTCTATCAACGACAGAGATCGGCTGTAAATCAGCCACCAAAGATGCGGGTACAGCAATAAGCTGTTCAAGCATTGCCTCATAACCAGCAGCCATACTTTCGATAAGAGAGTTTTCGAATAAATCCGTGGCATATGTCCACTCAGTTCTTAACTTATCTCCTTCATCTATGACTCGAAGAACGAGATCAAATTTACTGCTGGTATGCTTTGTTTCGTCAGCCATGATCTGGACCCCAGACTGTGGCTGCAGCGATTCAGATTCCAATGCAAACATTACCTGTACAAGGGGGCTGTGACTAAGAGCACGTGTTGATTTAAAATCCTCCACCAGCATTTCGAATGGCAGCTTTTGATGCTCAAAAGCGTCAAGTATCCACTGCTTATTTTGCTGTAATAATTCAGTAAATTTGGCTCTATTATCTATTTCGGTACGTAATACCAACGTATTTACAAAAAAACCAATCAAATCCTCAATATCTTTGTGCATGCGACCAGATACAACGGTTCCTGTCACAACATCTTTTTCATTGCTATAGCGGCTAATCATCAATGCAAACATAGTGTGTAACAACATAAACAACGTTGTACTTTCTTTATTGCACATAGCTCTAAGTTGTGCCCGTAACTCAGAACTCAGTGAGTGAGTAACTATATAGCCTTTAAGTGATTGTTTGACAGGGCGCACCTTAGACAGAGGCAAACTGTGCACCTCGGGGATTCCTGCCAGCTTTTTCTGCCAGTACTCCAGTTCTTGTGAAACTAATGATTTTGTTAACAACTCTCGTTGCCATTGGGCATAATCTGAATATTGTAAAGCCAGTGGCGCAAGAGGGCTTTTTTCTCTTTTGCTAAATGCGCTATACAACGCTGTAAACTCATTAATTAATACACCCATAGACCAGCCGTCTGATGCGATATGGTGCATGTTAAATATCATATGATGTATATCAGTCTGCAATTTGAGAACATGAATTCTCAACATCAGATCTTTACTGATATCAAAAGCCTGCTGAGCATTTTTAGCTTCCAGCTTTCTAATTTCAGCGGCCTGTTGCTCTGTGTCAAGCAAAGACAGGTCAGTATAACAAATGGGTAAATCAAAGTGTTCGTAAACGACCTGGATAGGTTGTCCGCAGTCTGACAGGATATTCGTCCTAAGCACTTCATGGCGATTTATTATTTCCCTTATCGCAGTCTCAAAAGCATCTTTATCGAATAGTCCGGCTATTCGAAACGCGCCAGGCAAATTGTATTGGTTCCCCCCCTGCTCCAGTTGATCAATAAACCATAAGCGCTGCTGTGCATAAGATGGAAGCCGGATACTGTACGAATCGGTATTTAATGTTTTCAGGAGATTAACTATCTGTTTTTTCTGACTTTTTATTGTACTTTTTAGTTCTTCAGTCAGGCTGTTTTTAGCTGCTTTAAATAATAAATTATCTTCTTTTAAATATAACTTTATACCTTGCTGCTTAAGCTCCAATAAGAATTTACTTAGCATTACATTTCACCTTCTTCATACTCGATTTCATTTTCCACTTGGGCAACGATCACATTTTGCATCAATGCAGCACTGTCGGCCTGCTCAATACGCAGGGCGAACGACTTTACCGTGGGCGCATCAAATAAAGCGCGCATAGACACTTCCTGACTCAATTTATGGCGTACCAAACTAACAACTTGAGTCACCAGCATTGAGTGACCTCCAAGTTCAAAGAAATTACTGTATTGGCCAATATCTTCCACAGGTACTCGTAAAACCTGTGACCAAATATCTGCAACAGCTCGCTCCAAACCCGTTTCAGGTGCTAAATACACCTGCTGAGTATCGGGACCAGATAGTGCCAGCAATGCCTTGCGGTCAACCTTTCCATTGACAGTTAGTGGCAATGCTGACATCAAAACAAAATGTTCAGGAACCATATAATTCGGTAACTCTAGCCGTAATTCCTGTTTTACCGCTTCAACCCATTCAGCTATATCCATATCTTGTAATTGTTCTTTGGCGACCACATAAGCAATTAGCTGACGTTCTCCTGATTTGTTTTCTCTAACAATCACAGCAGAGCCAATGACCCTATCCTGTTTGGCTAAAATATGCTCTATTTCCCCTAGTTCTATACGTAAACCACGGATTTTAATTTGTTCATCAATACGACCGATGTATGTCAGATTACCGTCAGGTAAGTAACGAACATAATCTCCTGTCCGATACAGACGTGTGTTGCCGGCATCATTAAATGGGTCTTTGATGAAACGCTCTGCGGTTAAATCGGGACGATTCAAGTATCCATCAGCAATAGCAAACTCTTTGATAAAGAGCTCCCCAACAACTCCAACAGGTACCAGTTGTTGATTTTGATCAAGCACGAGCCCCTGAACATTATCCAAAAAACGGCCTATAGAAGGAACATCTGGCCATTCAGAAACTGCACCTTCAATTTGCATACCAGTCACGACATTGGTTTCTGAAGGCCCGTATTGATTCACTAATTGGCAATCAGGATGATCAATAAAGAACTGTCTTATTTCAGGTGTAATCCGAAGTTGCTCAGCTGTACTTATCACTACTTTGAGTGATGGAAGTGAGAATGAATGCTGCTGGCAGGTCACTGCAAATAATTGTACTACTGCATATGGAAGGTAGAGGCGTTCGATGTTTTCATTAGAAATCAATTGACATAATTCCGGCAAATTCCGCTGCATATCACGATCTATTAACCGCATGCAGCCTCCACTGAACAACGTCATAAAAATATCGGTAAAGCACATATCGAAGCCAAAAGAGGAAAACTGCAACATAGACAAAGGTTCGCCTAACCGGGAACACTGTAACGGCATTGCATTGATCATATTGGTCAATACCCTGTGTGGCATTGACACTCCTTTTGGAGTACCGGTCGAACCAGAAGTATAAACGACATAACATACACTATTGGCATCCACCCCAAGAGGTAGTGGAGGTGGCGAAGGGGTCATTTCCTGCTCAGCACAAATATCATTGATATCCATTACAACAATATCATCAGCTATTGCAAAAGACGGACTCATGACATCCCTTAGCAAATAAGTCATTCGACTGTCGTGAGCAATATATGCAAGTCTTTGTGCTGGATGAGTATTATCCATTGGCACATAGCCAGCTCCTGCCTTCATTACGGCCAGAACAGCGATGATCATTTCTGGAGATCGCTCCAGACATATTCCTACAGTCGAACCTGCGCCAACACCTTTTTTGCGTAAATAATGTGCCAGACTATTTGAAGCCTCCTCCAGTTGTCGGTAGGTCATTTCCCTTTGTTCAAACACCAGCGCAACATTCTCACCACACTGAGCAGCTTTGGCTTCAAATAATCTGTGAACACGTTCATTACCTGAGGTCTGAACCATTGAGGGACAACTAAAGTTCTCCAACTGCGCCAGTTCCTCATAGGACAGTAAAGATTGGATTAGGATGTCAGCCTTTACATCTTCAGTGAGCTGTACCAATGCGTTTTGATAGTAGCGAACAAAACGTTGGGCGTCCTGGTCAGATATAATGGAAGTGTCATATTGCAGCATCAAATCAAGCGTATCGGAAATTCCCTTATGGAATGTGGTTGCCAGAACAAAGTTGGACTTCTCACTAACCTCACCGTCCAGCACCTGAAAAAAATCAAGTCCTTGGATTTTTTCATAAACATGAAAATGAACATAATTAAAGCTGATGTCACAGATAGGGGTTCCATGCTCCCGAACCATTTCAGGAAATGGAAAACGTCGGTAGCGCATGACCTTTTGTTGTTCTTGCCTGACTGCACTTATCAGCTCGCTCCAACTTTGTGATTTTAACGGCAGACACAACGGCAACATGTTGACAAACAAACCGACTAGTTCGTCACTTCCCGGAACTTCAAGTCTTCCATTTGCAACCACAGCACTGCTGCCATATGCCTTCCCTTGAATAAACCCACAAACCCTCAAATGAACTGCCAGCAATATATCCTTAAGACTCACTTTCTCACTGTGGGCCAGTTCATTCAAATGATGTATGTAAGGAGTGATAGAAATCTTCAGGGCCTTTACACCATATTCCTGTCTTGGTTCGTTCATCGTCAGGGGCTGGTACAGATGATTTTTCAGATAATCCTTCCAGAACTGTGAAGACTCTCCTGATTCCAGCTCTTTGATTTCTGACTTAACAAAATCCTTAAAAGATGTATCGTATCGTGTTACATCAAATGCTCCGAGGTACCCCATGTTCGATAAGTAATATCTGAACAATGCCGTCAATGATGTGGCCATACTCCATCCATCGAAGATCATATGATGGGCATCGACAAGCAATTGGAACTGACTATCATCGAGTTTAATCACTGTGAAGCGAATCTGAGTTTTTTGCTGCAAATCAAAAGGCTGCTGTTCCAAAGCGGCCATTTTCCGTTTGATAAACAACCTTAATTCTTCTTCATCAGATAATTCTGGATCCAGGTATGAGAAGCGTACTTCTCCGGTTCTATGCACCAGTTGCATAGGTTGACTAAAGCGGGTGAACTCAAACGAGGTTCTTAACACTGGGTGGTCGGATAACAATGCAGCTATAGCCTGCCTGAACTTTTGTTCGTCCCAGCAGGTTCTGATCCTGAGGCTGAATACATCGTGATAGAGTACCTCCTCCACTTCACTATTGTAGTGAAAGTACATGCCGTTTTGTAATTTGCTCAAAGGGTAGGCATCAACGATGTCTAATTTATTTTTATGACTCACGAGACATCTCCAAAGTTAACAACTCAATCACCACGCTCAATTACTCTGATGCAAATAACAAAGACAAGTCATCCTCGGACAACATATCAAAGGCAGACTCTTCCATTTTGATGGTCTCTTCTCTTCCCTTAGTACTCACTTGCAGTGTTTTAGCCAGAGACTCAACGGTTGGGAAATCAAAGATATCAGCAACGGACAAAACCATACCTGACTGGGCGGCAAATGCGACAACTCTCACAGCCATCATAGAATCGCCCCCCAGTTCAAAAAAATTCTCTTGTATTCCGACTTCGTCTAGTTTTAATACTTCACCCCATATTCTTGTCAGGGTTTTCTCACTGTCGGTTGTTGCAGGAGTAATATGTCTATGTTCCATATTTGACACTACGGGGATCGCCCGCAAAGCACGTTGATCAACCTTACCATTTGATGTCAGTGGAATTTCAGGAAGCATAATAAATGCCTGAGGAAACCAGGAAACAGGTACATATTTAATCAGTTGCTCACGTAGTTGAGTCGGTTTTGGTGCTGTCAGTTCAGAACTGGCAAGGTAAGCAACTAAGCGATCTTCCACTTTCAGTACAACAGCTTGTGAGATCCCTTTCAGTTTCGCCAGAGCAACTTCAATTTCGCCAACTTCAATACGAATGCCATTTATTTTAACCTGAGAATCTAAGCGGCTTAAGAACATCAGATTTTTGTCTGGTAGCATCCGGGCCAAGTCACCCGTTTTGTATAAACGAGCCAATGGATCGTCACTGAACGGATCAGCAACAAATGTTTGAGCGGTTAGTTCCGGTTTATTCAAATAGCCTCTGGCTAAACCTATGCCGCCAATATGTAACTCCCCTGGTACACCTATAGGACAAGGTTTCAGGTGTTTATTAAGTATAAGCAATTTGATGTTTTGTATGGGTTTTCCGATTGGCACTTCAGCGTGTTCATCCATATACCGGCAATCGAAATAACTGACATCAATAGCAGCTTCCGTAGGCCCATAGAGGTTGTGTATTTGCACGTGTGCGGCTTTTTTTTGCAGTGTTTTGGCAATGTGGCTGCCTAACTGCTCACCGCTACAGTACACTTGCCGGACGCTTGAGCCAAACGTCTGAGTTTCCAGATAAGCATTCAACATTGACGGTACAAAATGCAGGCGAGATACCTTATGCCGGTCAATTAATGCGGCCAGATACTGAGGATCTTTATGACCGTCCGGCTTAGCTACAACCAGCGTTGCTCCATAGCCTAACGTCCATACAAATTCCCAGACAGATACATCGAAGCTATAGGGAGTTTTTTGCAAGACACGATCCCGAGAATCCAGACTGTAACTTTTCTGCATCCAGTCAATGCGATTAAGCAATGCCCTATGTTCAACCAATACTCCTTTGGGCTGCCCAGTAGAACCAGATGTATAAATAACATACGCCAGGTCAGAAGAAGATTGGGAGAGTTTGTCTGGAGTAACAATCGAATATCCGGCGAGAGTTTGCACCATTGTGTCAAGTACAATGCACTGTATATCGGCTTGAGGAAATTGCGCTGCTAAATGAGATTGGGTTAGTAATAACCTGATTTGGCTGTCTTCAAGAATGTAGTCTATACGCTTTTGTGGATAGCTTGTATCAATTGGAACATAAGCACCACCTGCTTTCAGGATCGCCATGATAGATACGACCATTTCTACAGAGCGTTCCATAGCAATACCCACTAACGAATTGCAGGATACCCCTTGCTCCCGAAGATAATGAGCTAACTGATTACTTTGCTCATCAATCGCTTTATAGGTTAGTTGTTGCAAGCCGTGAGTTTGAGATTCAAATATCACTGCGAGCTGGTCTGGTGTACCTTTCGCCTGCTCGATAAACAACTCATGCATCAAACGATCATGACCAAAATCAACTTGCGTTCCCTTATTTTCAACTACTTCCTGATGTTCTTCTTCAGGTAGCACACCAATATCAGAAATTGCCTTCTCAGGTTCATTGAGTAAACGGTCTAATAAAAAGGAAAGTCGCTTACCCAGCAGTTGTACCTCATATTGATTAAAATAAGCATCGTTATAATCCATTTTAAGTTCAATCTGCTGAGTTTCACCATACTCCCATACAGTAATCATGAGCGGGGTTACTTCATGGTTATGACTCAAATAAACCAGCTCAGCCGACTTGCCCTCAAATAGCAACTGACTATCTAGCTTTAGGTAGTTGTAGCCAACTTCATAAAGCGACTTATGCCCCGCCGTTTGCTCTAAATCATTGACCATATGACCAATTGGATAACGCTGGTGCCTCAAGTCTCGACGTTGTTGCTGATATATTTGACGTACTAATTGCAGGAAGTTGATATCGGCCGGTATATTGACAACCGTTGGACTTACACTGGTAAATACTCCGAGCATACTTTTTTGTTGTGCGTTTTGACGGTTGTGCGCTGGCAAACCAAACACCAATTCAGTACGGTCATACGTATTTGAAAAATAACTGCTTATCAGCCCCAGAAAAACCTGAGCAACACCGACAGAACTTTGTTTTGCAAATTCAGCCGCTTTCAAAGACTGCAATTTAGTCAACGGATAGATCTCTCGCCTGCTCACCGAAACTGCACCATGTTTAGATTTAAAACGGTTGTAAGGCGTCAGGAATTTTTCTGTTTTAAGCCCCTTTTGCTCCAACCAGTACTGACGACTATCCTGATACTTTTTGCTGATCAGATAATCCAGATCCTTGCTTACCACATCCTGCCATTCATCAGCTTGTGGTTGATATGTTGCCTCTCCGTTATACAACTGACCCAGACGACGCGCCCAATTTGAAAACCCCCACCCGTCCATCATCAGATGATGGGCAAACCCTACATACCAGAAAGTATCATCGTCAATTTTAAGCAATGCGGCCTTAAACAGTTCACAATCGCTAAACTCAAGTGGAGTTTCAAATAACTCGCACAGCCACTCTAAGGCGACCTGCTTTGGGACGGTTTCAGCACTAAAATCTATAAGCGGTAACTCTGTGCTTCTCTGGCTACTAATATATTGCTTCTGATTACTCGCCAGAATCCGCAAACCAAAAATATCGTCCCCTTCCACCAATTTCTGGTGTGCTGCCATTAAGGGCTGCACAAGAATATTGCTCATCTGGATATATCCCCCAACATTATACAAGGGGCTTTTCGGATTAGAGAGCTGATCAAGATAAATATCTTTTTGAGTTAAAGTTAAATCAAACACGCACTTGGGTCGCATAAATAAACGTCCTGTAGTTACTCTTGAAGTCTACAAAGGTTGAGAGTCATAAACATACTATTCAGGTTAGTTCTTCGACTAATGATTCATTGAGTAGGGTGGCTGGCTTTTTCCAGACATCAATTAATTTCCCCCGCTCCATCGTCAAGATCTGGTCAGCGACATAGAAATAACGGTCATCATGACTAATAACTATAATAAGTTTATTTTTATCTCTAAGGCTCTGTAAAATAGTTTGGTAGAATACATCTTTAAAAATAGGGTCTTGGTCAGCCGCCCATTCATCAAATAAATAAATATCTTTATCTTCCAGGAAAGATATTAACAACGCTAAACGTTTACGCTGCCCGTCAGATAGTGACAACGTTGAAAACTTGCCGTTCACAATACTGACTTTTTCATCAATCTTCAGTAAACGCATATAATCCGCCACTTGCTCCGGATCACTGACATTCCCCAAAAGTTGATCAAACAAATAATAATCGGTAAATATAGCTGAAACTTGGTGCCTGTAACTAATGAGCGTATCACTATCTATTTTTGTATCTCCCAAGTGAATACCTCCCTCCTGAGAAATGTAATGCCCAGTCAACAGCTTCGCCAATGTGGATTTGCCCGAACCATTGCCGCCTACAATAAAAGTCACCTCTCCACGTTTCATTTCAAAGTTCAGTGGACCTACTGTAAATATTTCGTTGTCCTGCACTATAGCGGCAGCTCCCATTTTCTCTGAAAATTTTTCTATTTTACTCTCGTAGCTGTAGTTAATATTTGAAAAGGTAAGGCGGTCCCAATCAGCGATAGTTTTAACAGTCTCATCGAGTTTCTCTTCTGAAAGTTCAGAAAATAAATTTTCCAGTTTACGCAAAGATACATTAGCAACCATCAATTCTGGGACAGCCTGCATAATAATGGATATAGGCCCAGTCAAATAAAGCAGCACCATAACCACAGCCATGATTTCTTCTACACTGATAGCGTGGTAGTTAATAAATATATAAGTAATATACCCTATGACGAAAAAGCTAATCATCTCTCCATAATTGACTGCGACACTTAGGATGCCAGAGCCTTTTTTATTAGCTGACCTTACCTCGCCTTCAACTTTAAATAGCACGTTTTCTAAGTAATTTTTTCTTTTCTCTGCACACAACTTTAATTCTTTAATACCATATATGTTACCTTTGATTGCCTCATGTAGATGATCTACACTTTCCCTGGCTTTACGGAAAAATTTGTTACCCAGAATAACTGGCAGAAAAAATGATACAATTCCAAAAGCAACAGCACCAAATATAAAATAGAAAACATCAGTATTGAGATAAAGAATAAACAACATCATCCCTAGAATACTGACCGAACTAATCAGAATATCAGGGATACGTTGTGCACCATCTAAAATACTGCGCACATCTGTGGTGATTGAAGCAATCAAACGTGCTGAACCAACCTGCTCTAATTTCGCCAATGGCGATCTGATAATTCGCTCAAAGTAAGTACGTCTTAGATTTGAAGTAGCATCGATCACAACCCAAATCAACATAGTTTGAGATATCGTTCTTGATAAATAAATACACAGACAAGAAAACAAAAACAACGCTGCTAATTTGTAATTACTTACTGTCATTCCAAAGAATGTATTAACTTGTGGGTTTAGAACTTCAAACCCTTCATTATTTACATAGCTATTAGTTACCAATGGAATCAACAATGTATAAAGAATACCTGCAAGAAGCCCTGTAAGTAACGAAAGCAGGACTCTCCGGGCTGATGTTTTTATTAAAATTGAGAACAATGACATTATTTGTTTTCCCTCGTTGCTTCGGGCAACAGTTCTAACTCGTGTTTATTGTCACTAATGTCATCAGACATCCTGAAGTACTCTCCGTTTATATAAGGTTCAACCATGTCGTCATAATACCGACTGAGGGCATTTCCTGACTGCCCCGTCGAGTTTATATACATATGAACTGGAGCAGTTGTCCCAACCTGCATAATTTGTCGAAATCCAGCTCCGTAGGACTGGGTAAAACCTTGTTTACGGTCAAAGCTGGCATTGGACAAATTGATGCTGTTTGGTGAACCAACATGAGGAACTCTTCTCTCATAAAGAAAGTCTAGTCCTTTGATATTGCTAAATGGCTGATGGTCGAACAATACATGATGAACATCAGACCAACGCCAATCTTCTGCGTTTTCCCCTAACAGCTGGCTGATATCTTCAAAAGATGTCCTGAGCGCATTCAGTTTTATTTGTTCACAGTCTTCGACTACTGGGGTTTTAGTATTATCACACCAATCAACAGACTTACTTTCAAGCGCATTAAGAACCTGGCTCATTGAGGTATTCTTTACTATGTACCCAAGTCTTGAGTTCAAATTTTTCTTGTTCCATCCACTGGACAACTTATCAGCAAATAATTGAGTACGCATATAGTGAACCCAAGTGTAGAAAACAACGGCTGCAGAACTATCTTTATCGGCCCGACCATCCCATTGACGTATTTCCTCCAACATTTTCACTAAATGTGGTTCAGTACTCTTGAGATTGGCTAAGTGAGGTAACAGCTTAAGTGCCTGCCGATCAACCAAATCCAATTGGATAACCATACTGTCAGCTACTGATAGTTTCTCACCTGAAGCCAGCTTCTCACTGATCAACTGATTGATCCGTTCAGACCTCGCAGGTTCTGCCCACGAATGTGAAATAAAATGAGGGGAATCGGCGGATGTAATCTTGTTATTCGCATTGATAAAATACCCTCTTTCAGGATTGAATTCCTGGGGCATTTCTTCAGTTGGTATAAACCCTTGCCATTGGCTGCTCTCCAGCCACCCATTCAATGGAAACAAGCCCTCTCCCTCTTGCCTTACAGGCACCTTACCGGCAGCCAGATGCCCTATATTATTATCAGCATCTATATAGAGCATATTCATCGCCGGAGCGTTCAGTCCTGCCATTGCCTGCTTAAAGGTGTGCCAATCGTGGGCATAGTTCAGAGCCAGAAAAGCATCATAGGAAGTATCTACATCGCTGTTACCTACCCAACGTAAAGACATTGGATACTCAATTTCACCAAAAAGATCTGTGATAACAGGACCATTCTCCGTGCGTCGGATTGTTACTTTTACTGGTGCCAATGGCTCTCTTAACAAAGCAGGAAAATCAGCTTTTACCTGAATATACTCTTCAGAAATCGTCATCTTTTTCCACTGACCTGCCTGCTGGTAGAGTTCGGGATCATTGGTACTCAGGCGCTCAAAAAACAAATCCTGAGTATCTGCCATCATATTGGTAGCTCCCCAGGCAATGTTTTGATTCCTGCCTAACAAGACTAAAGGTAATCCAACCAGGCTCATGCCGGATACGTCCAGTTTTTCCCCTTTGATTTTTACTGGATACCACAAAGAAGGTAAATCGAGAGCCAGATGCGGATCATTTGCAAGCATTGCTTTTTGGTTATCGGTATGTGCTCCTGAAACCACCCAGGCATTACTTCCTACAACACTGCCACCAATTTTCCATTCCTGCTGCAACGCAGCACCAAATTCAGATAACAACGCCAAGCTATTAAGATGTACATCCTGCGGGTCAGCTTCTGTTTCCGGATTTGCGTCTAATAAAACATTGAATGATTTCAGCTGTTCTGGAGTTAATATGCCAGCCAAGAGGTAATTGTCCAACTCGGCTTGGAAATTTGACCCCATGTTCAGTGCAAACAGCTTGATCCAGGCAAGCGAATCAACGGGTTTCCATGGCTGAGGAGATACATTCAAAATAATGAATTCACTAGGTAACGTTGGCACAGAAGCCAACCATGCATTCACACCCTCCGAGTAGGCCCTCAGCGAGTCTTGAGCCTCGTCACTCTGCACATTCCAGGAAGACTCTGCAGCTTTATAAATCCCCAAAGTTCGAATGAAAATGTCAAATTGAAGCGCCGATTTGCCAAATATCTCACTTAACTGTCCACTTGCCATTCTGCGCTGTATTTCAAGTTGCCACAATCTATCCTGAGCATGAGCGTAGCCCATCGCAAAAAAAGCATCCCGGTCAGTTGATGCTTTTATATCGACTACACCTTGTTGACTTCTCGATAGTTTAACTGGAACTGTTACATGCTCCGACTGTACCACCCCCCTGGATTGAGGAAGACTGGTAGAAAGTACGGAGTAGCCATAAAAAAGTCCAACTGCTACAGGTAAAACAATAAATCCGACAAACCAGCACAATAACGTGTATTTCGCATATATTCGATTTAAAAACACATTTCAATCCTTAATCTTCAGACATTTTCTGCTTTTGAAGTATGCGCATGTCGTGCTTCGCGTATTTTTTTATTTCTGGCATCCAAACAACTATCTGTTGTTCTGAACAAATAATCCCAAAAAGTAATAAATAAAGAATAGTTACACTTATAGTATTTATGATGTTTCATATGAAACGAACCGATCGGTATAAATCTGGTAATTTTACCTGTTATGTTTGGGTTGTGATCCAATATATCTCTGGATAAAAAAACTTCATAAAAGTAGTGAAATACAAGCAATGTTAAAGCTACGTCAAATTCGATGAATAGAAGTAAAAGCAACGGAAGAGTAAATGTTATCCATACATCTAAGGACGCCCTCAAACCTCCAAACCAGAAAAAGTAGTCGCTCAAAGGTGGCCATTTTAAGCCAGTATACTTATAGGAGTGGTGTTTCACATGTATGTATTTCAAAAAATTAAATCTGAAATTTAAATGAGCAATTACATGGATAGTATACGAGTACAATGTCCACAAGAAAAAATATACAAGTAATTTGACAAAAAAAATGGCTTCCAATTGTTCCTCCTTATTATTTCACACTTAATAAAAAAACTATTCACTCTTAGATCAGGGCAAGAAACACACTCACAAAAAACAGATAACATTAATCAATGTGGAGTAAAGAACAACCGGAACCCCAAAATATTTTTATCTTATCACTTCAATGAACAACGCAATGTTATATTGCGCCAAAGTTATTCGAGCTTTCTTTACAAGTAGAATAAATAGCATTTAATAAAAATACCATGTGCAAGACTTGGTTATTAAACAACGAAGCCGATTATTTTGTCGATTATTTTGTCGATTATTCTGATACTTTAGTGGCTGAAAGAACAAGAGCTTTGTCATCGACTAACAAAGAAGAATGAAAATTCAGCCATTATTCGAACGAGGCTATTAATTACAGATTAATAACTAGCTTCAAATTTTTTACCACGTAAATTCTCTGTCACCACACGATTATGCTGATAATTCTCATCACCGCTTACCTTGACTACGCCGTATTTCTCAAGAGACATAGTACTTCCGTATTCGACAACCTCATTCGAATCAGGATATATCTTAACCGATGAAGGAACATATCGAGCGGTAACAGCCATTCGTGTATCATTTTTTGTAATATTTGGTAATGACGAATGCATTAAAGTAGACCAAAAAATTACAAACTGACCTGCTTTCATAGTCATAGAAACAGCTTTTGATTCATCAGGAACAAAATTTGGATCTTTTTGGAGGTTACGATAGTCATACCCAAAGAAACCACGTTTGACTCCATCTTTCTCTAACTTGTTTACAACTTCAGGTTGATACTTCATTTCTTTGGTTTCATCATAAAACATTTCTTCATGTGTACCAGGAATAAAGCGTAAGCAGCCATTTTCTTCAGTCACGTCCGTCAATGCAGTCCATACTGTAATGGCTCCGCCAAAATCAGTGTCAGGCCAAACGACCTGAGGAGCGCCAGAGGCGTGAGCGAAGGTATCTGCCTGATGCCAGTCTGTACCTTCGTCTCCAGGATATTTAGGAAACAACTCAGATCTCCACATAATCAGATCAGGACCTAAAATACTTTCTATTTTGTCAACGATCTGTCTCTTCATTACATGATCAGTCAAATCATTTACATCCAAATGACGATCGTAACCAGCTATAACACTTTTGTTATCCAGCTCATAAGCTGCATGGGAACGATCAAATAAATCAGCTCGGATACGCTTATACTTGGCTAGAATTTCGTCCTTTTCATAAAGATCAAATGGGCCAGCATAACCATTCGCCCTAAAGTCCGCCAGCTCTTGTTCTGTTAAAGAATATTTTTTGTTCACTTCTGTGTTCCTTTTATTTGTAACTACTACGTTATTTAAATATGTTTTTTTTATCTTTCGGCATAAACGTTTACCCAACTATCAATAGTCGGATTCGCCATCAATTTACTGGTTTCCACTTCTTTATTCAGTGCTTTTTCAATCTGAATCTGTAAATCAACAACAGTTAGAGATGATGCACCCACTTCAAAAAAATCTTGGCAAGACTCAATATCTTTCAAAATTTCTTTACTGTTGAATATTTCGATTATAATTTTTCGCACTTCGTTACTTGACATAGCAATCTCCTTGTTATACTCAGTTTAATATTTGTTTCTTACATTTTATTCAGTGTCCATCATCGCGACTATAGATGTTTGCCTTTTATCTATTTTGCCATTTTTGCAGATTGGCAACTCTCGGTTTACATGGACTAAATCTGGTATCATATATTTTGGTAATACTTCTGCCAGCATCTTTTTCACTTCACCCGATGTGATCTCACGATCTTTCTTAGTTTGAAGGAAGGCGACCAATTGCTGGTCTCCGGTTTCAAATTTGTTCAAAATTACAACTGCTTCATTTATGTTATCGAGTTTGAGAATACTATTTTGAATTTCTTCTAAACACACTCTATAACCACGAACTTTGACTAAGTTGTCAATACGCCCCAGAAACTCTATTTCACCTTGTGCATTCTCAGAAACGCGATCTCCCGTAGCGTAGATAAGCCCGTCTCCGATACTTCGATCGTAAAAAAATCTATCATTTTTTGTTTGATCTACGTAACCCAAGGCAACACCAAGTCCGGAAACAAACAATTCACCTTCTTTTCCCGGAGCAACAGGATTACGGCTTTCATCTAGAATGTGTATTCTAGTCCCCGAGATCGCTGTTCCAATAGGGACTGTATGTGCAGGACGGTTGTATATATCCATTTTATGACAACATGTAAATGTAGTATTTTCTGTTGGACCATAACCGTTGATAATGGTGATATTTGGATAGACATCGAAAACGTTATTAATGATTTTTGGATATAAGACATCTCCCCCAGCAAGCAGAGTGTTGACAGTGCTGAGTGAATCGAGGTATCGGCTGGCTATCATATGAAACAGTGCTGCAGTTAGCCACAATATAGTGACATTATTATCTTTGACTTCACGAGCAAATAAATTTGGGTCTAAACTCTTTCCTGAATAAAGAACCAATGTTCCAGCATTTAATAACGCGCCCCAAATTTCAAAAGTTGAAGCATCAAACGACAGTGGGGCAAGTTGCAGAATAACGTCGCTTGATTTGATCTGGATATAGTTGGTATCGATCACTAATCGAACAACAGAACGGTGAGGTACAACCACCCCTTTTGGATTACCTGTGGAACCAGATGTATACATAATATAGCACTTATCATCCATAGTCCCATTTTCAGCCAAATTATCCTTGTCAATAGAGCTAAACAAAGAGCTTTCATGAGTACTAATAATCCTCACTTCATGCTGTTCTAACCCGAGACTGTCGTTATCCGTAACGACAATAGATACGTTAGCCTCATTGATATGATGGAGATTTCTTTGCAATGGATTAGTTGAATCAAGTGGTAAATACGCACAACCAGCTTTTAAAATCGCTAAGATGGTGATGAACATTTGAGGTGTACGATCCATCAATATAGCTATGGTGTCACCTTGTTTGCACCCTCGCTTTAACAGTTGACGAGCTAAATGGTTGGCGTGTCCATTGAGCTGCGTATATGTGATCTTCTGATCAATGTATTGCAGAGCTGTCGCATTTGGATGCAGAGCCGCTTGCCTTTCAAACAACCTATGGACCTGAAGTTCATTTGTTTTAGAATTTTTTTCCATAATTTTATAGCTCACTTAAGTAGAGACTTATTTTAGCTAAGGTGCTTGACTCCGGCCTTACAACCTCATAGTGATCACCTTCTGAATCAATAAAAATTTGGGCATTATCAATAAGCTTTTGAATTTTTAAGGAGCTATTGACATTGGCTTGCTTATCTTTGCCACCTGTAATGAGCAATGTTTTATGCTCTATAGTTCTTGCCAATGCAGCGAAATCTACGGTTCGATATGCCACATAGTTGACCGCATAACGGTATAGAAAGTGAGCCTTGGAGAAGGGAATATGAAAGCCTGGTGGCAAACTACTTTGGGTGTTATTGTTCATTCTTTCAAGAATAAACTGTGCTGCTTTTTCACCAGAAGAGGCTATGGGCAGTAAGCTGTCGATATCGCGACCGTATTGAGTTGAGCACCCGGCGTCCTTCAGTTGTACATATTCACCATTAACCAAAATCAGATCACTAAACCTGTCACTATGATTACTAGCTGCAGCTAAAGCGACACCAGCACCTGAGCAATAACCGACCAATATAGACTTATGGATTGACAATGTATCTAAAATCGTCAATAGATCAGCAACATGATTATCGACAGATAAGTCTTTTTGTTCGAATGTTTGATCAGCCTCAGCCAGTATAGTTCGAGCCTCCCACGTCACAATATTATAATTGTCTTCAAAGGAAGAAAAGAAAGCATCGGCTACGTTCACATGCAAACCAAATGGTAGGATAAATACTATCCATTTTTTATCTGGATGTATTTCGTTATGCATATAAGTTAACGGTATTCCATCGTGGCTAAGGGTCGATTTTAATTCTTTTGGCTTAATCATTTTAATTTCTAATTATTTTAGTGACCAGTGGATTATTTTTAGATTTCAGAAATAAAATTAGGTATCTCACGAGTTGAACACATTAAAAATGATATTCATGACAATATTATTACGAGACAAACTTTATATCTTCAATCAAACTCGTATTGAAACAACTCTATAATGACCAGAGGAGATGTATCTTTGTGTATTTATAAGGGATGAAAACAATGTTCATTTGTTGTGTAAGTTTTTATTAGACGTTTCAGAGAATACTTAGATGTGTGCAAGAGCAGAAATTTGACTTTAAAACACCTTGGCAAAAACAGCATAGTATTCGATGCACTTGTTACAAACAAGACATAAAAAAATACTTCTCTACAGAGATTTCCCAACACTACGAAAAAATCACTAACATTCATAACTGTACTTCCCTGCCATACAATGAAACACTAAATCGACCCCATAGTACACAAGATTAATTAATTGAGTTTACGAAATTAGTGCACACATAAGTGGATGTCAAATAAAATTTAAGAAATAAATTTAAAATGCTGCAAACAACTTTTCATGTCAACTTCCAGCCACTATTTAATATTAATGCACGGCCTAGGTTCAATAGCTGAGAAAGATCGTATACAAGCACCGCTCACCATTCCTCAGAACAAACGAATTGCTGCTGTATATGCGACTATCTACTTTGGCAGGCTAACACCACACCCGCCCCTCGTCAACTGAAGCAGCTCAAATTTCAAACGCTATCCACAAACTGATTCGCTCCTGGTCAGAATGGTGGGGCAAATGGAACTGGCCAATCATGTACCGCTGAATTTAGCATTGGATACCTAAAGTATCAACGAAAAGGTACTGACAGAGCAGTTGATTGAAACACACCGAATGACAGCCTTCCATTGTTTGACCTCGTATTTTACGCATTAGGGCTGCGACATGTATAGCAGAGTAAAGGACTTAACCACCACTGCCTTGTCCCGCTAATCAGATGGGTGAAAAGCTGGCTGAGCAGTACCTTGATCTGATGTAATGCAGCTTCATATTGCCCAGGCTATCAGGCGCTGAAAGGCACCCACTTTGCTTAGCTCCGGTTCTGCAAGAAAGAATAGACCTTTTTTCCGACTATCGGGCTTTAGGCTTTTCCAGAGCCGGCGCCGCTTGCAAAAACTGAAACGCCCTTACAAAACAGGAAGCACTCTGGCCTGAGACATTCCAGAACTCAGTAAAATGTTAACCCAGTGTTTAAGGCTTTTCGCTATGATCATTCCCATGTGAAATTCAGGAATCCAGATGAATGCACAGGGTGAGAGCTGGAAGAGCGCTTTAGAATGAACTGTTACACTTTTGACTCTGTCGTTATTATCTCACGCATGAGACAAACAGAAACCGATCTAAGCAATTGTATTAAAAGAAATTAAATGAAAAAAAGCTCAACCTGTTGGACATATATGAACAACAACAGGTCTTCGTTTCGGTATAGCTTGCAAAGGTTTTTGAATCTGGCAAAAAAATTAACTTGCTTTCAGGTGCCGAATATATATTATGGGTAAATATGGAAATAAAACAATGCCAATGAAATGAAAATGTTAACAGATGAGCTAAAAGAGATATTTGCAGATGCATACACTCAAGGTCACAAAGATGGCTGTGATGGCCTGTATTTATGCCCATACTTTGCACTTGAGCAACTCATCAAAGCAAAAGAGGCAAGTTTAAACTTAACGCAAAGCATGCTTGCCGATGATGAACAATCTTTGCATTAGAGGTTCTTTATCTGCAGAACCTCTGTGAGCAAATGCTCACAGAGCCATCAGAGCTTCGCCAAAACCTTTCTGCTCGCCAGAGTTAAAGTTCTGCCTGTTTTGGTCGGCTACTACAGCAGGCATCAGTTTAAAAACACTGTTTTTTTATCAGGCGACATCCTCTTCTAAATTGTGCCACTCAGTATCACTTATTCTGCCTGACTTTCCAAATAACCCAGAACCAGACTCAAAGCCTGATTCACATCAGAAGCTGATCCCCAATCCAGTGACTCCCAGTCCACCCCTGTATCCAGCTGTGTCACATTTGTTGACAGTAACTGTTTGAGAACCTGCGGCGATTTAATAGCACCAATTTTGTAAGGTTTTACCTCAGCGTTTTTCGCAGGTTTGTCACCTTGCAACAACGACTTGATTTCGGCATTAATTGCTCTTTTGTGAAGGTTTGACAGCTGTGCCAGCCCGTTGTTTTTTTTGTAATTCGCCTCAGTAGTAAGAACGATATTTTTCATCTTCAGAAATGGCAATGTGTTGCCATTATTATAGGCTTCCATCACTGCTGGATAACGAACTAACACATTGTAGTTGTCATAAGCCCCCATAGACACGCCCAACATGTTGGCAGTTTCCCTGACCGTCAGTTGTTTTTTACCTAAACGTATTCTGCTGGTAGACAGCGTCTCTACTTCCTGCATAGCATCCTGAAAAGCTTGTAATTTTCCGTATTGAGGTAAATCTTCCCGGCTGGCGTTTTCCTGAAATTGCTTTGTTTTCGGCAATATAGGTTTTTCGTTATACACCTTAAAGTAGGCTGCACCATTAATGCCATTAGCGTACACCATAGCAAAAAACCTACGATGACCAGTCAGCACTCTGTAAGTACCATTATGTTCAGGATAAATAGTGGGCACCTGTATGATCTCAGATACAGCGACATTGCGGGCCAGATCCAGTATAGACTCAACGCTATGATTCGCTTTTTTCCATTCTTGAGTGCCCTGAGTAAAACAGTTCACAAGACAAGACTTACCAATGGCCACTTTGTCTTTTGCATCGTATAAAGCAACAAGCTGTGCTTTAGACAACTTTCTGGTTAGCAACTGGTACGCATGCAAATCGGAGATAATGACACTGGGAAAAAACCGAGGATTGCTTTCATCAGGCAATATTTTACTAATAAAGATAGATTTATAGTCGTATGGCTGATCAATCAGCAAACCGTCAAATTCATCGGTGTTTAACGCTGCAGATAGCTGTAGCTCTAAAGGTATTGACTGCAAGGGATGATACCATCTAAAAACTAAAATGGTCTTATAGCACCGAAAGCCCATCCAGGCAAGGGTTCCATAACATTCCTGCCCCTGTTCTTCCTTTGACAGGACAGCCGGAATATTCAGAATTTAACCTGCAAAAATAGCAGGCTTTGAATGCACCACTTAAAAACTGCTTATTCATCACGGGTTTCTTACATCAGTCTGGCCCATACACCATTGTCAACACATCAGCAGCTCCGACAAGGTAATGGCAGTCAAAATCATGATAAAAACCAGTTTCTTGCTGTAAATCTTGTTGCAATCTTAATCTGAGCCGTTTTTTTTCTGTGTCAACATCAACCAGTGTTGAGGTAGAAAAGTCCAGATAACGGCCAGCGCGGGGGAAAATCGCCTTAAACAAGCTCTCCTTTGCAGAAAACAGCAGACTCACCGCGAGGCTAAACTCCATCCCCTTTTCAGTGATTTTTTGATATTCCTCCATAGTGGCAATACTGGCAGAAATCTCCCTTGCCTGCTCAGGTGCCAGCTGCAATTCACTATCAATACCCAGATAACAAAGTGAAGGCGAAACCACACACAAAGCCATGGTATTGGTATGAGAAATACTTCCTGCCACCCCCGCAGGCCACAGAGGCTCACGGTGTTGGCCGATACCAAGCTCAAAAGACCGGATATTCAGATACTCTAATGCAAGGCGTGCAACATAACGCCCGGCCAGAAATTCAGACCGGCGTTTCTGCACCGCCTTGTTTAAGCCAGGCTCTGCAGCCACCCCCAGATACTGATGCAATTCAGGCCTGAACCCTTCAGGGGTAAATTGGCAATACACCAGATAAAAGTTCTGCCCCAAGACCTCCATGCCAACAGATAACAAAAAACGCTCTGCACCATCAGGGACAACAAGAGATTCTGATCGGGTAAAAAAAGCCATGGCTGTCAGCTACTCCCACTTTGTTCTGAGAACTCTTGTCTACCAGTCACAAATAACATTTTTTAATGATTCATAGCCAACTTCGACTGGTTCGCTAAAGAGCCAGCCAACATTCCTGCCACATTTTTTGTCAGAGCTGACTCTATTTTTTCAGACAAGAGCTTAAAAACCAGCTGCTTATTTTTTTCAATAAAAAAATGATCGCCAGGAACATAATGAACCTCACCAGCACAGGATGTGAGTTCTTTCCAGCTCTCTAACTGGGCTGGCTTAATGTCGACATCTTCAGTCCCAGCCAGAATACTAATAGGGCAACTCAAAACGACCTTGTCTGATACATAGGTATCGGCAATCTGAAAGTCTGCTCTTAATAAAGGTAAAAACAACTGCATCAGCTCCTGATTTTGCAGCACCGCTTCCGGTGTTCCGTTCAATCGTTGTAATTCACTGATAAACTCCTCATCTGGTAACTTATACAGCTGTTTTTCTTCCACTGTGATATGAGGGGCACGGCTGCCAGAAGCAAAAAAATGTGTCGGCGCAGGCAGTTGGCGCGCTTTTAATCGGGTGGCCAATTCAAAAGCAACCCGGCTTCCCAAGCTATGGCCAAAAAAGATAAAAGGCACATTCAACATAGGCACAATGTTTTCAATCAAGCTATCGACCAGTGGCTGCATATTGCTATAGGCCGTCTCGTTTATTCTGCCGGAGCGTCCGGGTGGTTGTATGGCAACCAGCTCTACTTCCGGATCAAGCAGAGCTGCCCACGGATAATAGGTTGTTGCACTGCCACCTGCATAAGGAAAGCAAAATAGTCGTAGTTTTGGTTGTCTCACTGGACGAGGGATACAAAACCACCTGTTGTCTACCATGTTCAAGTCCTTTCAGATTGCATTTTTATTGAACAGCTTGTTACAAGCTATATCTTCTGTCTACCCTATCTCTACCTTTGCAATGGAACTCAGGCAAATTTTTTAATCTGCCATCCTGTTGGATGGCTTACTGACTCAATCTGGATCGTTACGGATAACTTAGCCGGAAACTATAGTTTTCAGATGCATAGATGCAATTAATTTTTCAATCAGGGCCTGTTCTAAGGCAGGCCCTGGCCGCAATGACCCACCACAACATTCAACTGTATTTATTGCAATATGTAAACCCACTCCACAAATAAATAGCTTAAATATCAAAATATTAATCTTGGTTCTTAGATACGGCAGATGCACCAGCATAAAAAACGACTGCTCAAAAGGGTCCCGAATTTGATTCACATTCTAAAGCAGCAAACCAATCAGGGTGTAATGGTTGAACTCTGCTGTATCACTATTTCCACCAGCAGTTCAATCGCTGCTTTGTGGCAGAGCTTTCACCAAAGGTTTCAAGCTAAAGATGCTGCCCCTTACAAACCCATATCAAACTTAGGTTTTGCCTGGCCCTTACCCATCAACGACTCTGACATACTTTTGATTTGAGATTGAACATAAGCCCAATAGTCTGGATCGTCTATGGTTCGCTCTTTCAGCTGTTTCGGTATAAAGCGGCTCATCTCTGTATTAAAGTCGCTGCGGACTTCATCATCCTGTAGTAGCTTGCCCAGTTGAATAGCCAAAGCTTCAACAAAGTCGTCTTTGGTTTTGCCTCTCGCTTCCAGCTTTTGATCAACAAGAACTTGCGAAATGCCGGTTCCGCGCTGTTTAAGCCAGAGGATATCCCAGAGATCCCGTGGCTTTATTCGTCTGGCACGATAAGCAAGGGCAATAAACTTATCGGCCAGCGCTTCATTTAATGACTGAACAGGGATCAACAAACCTTCAGTAGGCACCAGAATAGTGTAGTGATTGATTAATGCTCTTTTTTCCACATCAAAAGACGGAATGGCACACACATCTATATGCATTTTTTGCCTGGGTAAGTCGGGCCTGTTTGCCTCTTTAACAATGCTGATTTTCCAGGACGAGGTATCGCCCTGATTATCTGCACTGGGCTTGTTCACCCAGACTTCTGTTTCATACTTGTTTTGAATGTACTTTTGGATCTCCGCATCCAGCCCGTCAAAATCCGCTGGTTTAAAGTTAAAACCGCCGTTGAAATCCAGATCCTCGGACAAACGTGAACTGTTGTAGCACAAACGCAAAGATGTTCCGCCGATGAAAGTTAAAGACTGCATAGCCCCCTGTTTTATCATCACATCTATAATGTCGTGATGCAGGATCTCCTTTTCTATCGCCGGAATAATGCCAGCATATTCAGGGTTCGAAGCCACTATCTGCTGTATATATTGTTTTAACATTTCAGCGCTCCAGCATATGAAGGTTTCTGTTGCAGTCTGTTAAATCGGCTATAGCCTGCTCCGTCTTTGCTCTGTACATAGCAATGTCGTGATCAAGATAAAGATTAGGCGCAATTTTAGCGACTGACTTCTTGGTATGGGTAAATTCAATCACACCATAAGGGGTTGAAAAGCTACCACTGCGGCCTTTTGTCACCACAGTGAGCCTGTCCATCACCACCTGAGAAATATCGCCTGTATGACTAAGTTGGCTTTCAAGACTAATGTAATTCAGCACGCCACTGCGTAGCTTTTTAACAACCTTATAAATAGCAGTCGACGTCTCTGGTGGTGTAATAGTGCTTTCAAAAATACCATGGGCAACCCGCCGCACTACGCCTTTTTTAACGCAGTCAGCGAGAAATTTGGTGAAGGCAACACTGACTTGCTCACCCAGCATATAAGCCAATTCAGCAGAGGTATGAACACCACCACCGGCCTTCACAGCACTGGCAAAACAGGCAATTAACTTTTCAGTTTTTGTCACTTGAGTCTACAATTTATAACCAATAATGTAATCAATTGTAGACCTTAGATGCAGAATGAGCAATCAATAGGTCAACAATATATAACCCAAAAGGTAATAACTTGTAGACCTCACGACACAAAGGGCAAGACTTGACACCTAAAGTTCTATTAATTCTCACTAAACACCTTGAAGTTCGAGATTACATAAGAAACTTCATCGTCATGTGTTGCAAAATTAGGATCTACTCTAATCAGCTTCGGATAGCCAAGCACATTGTCGTATTCAATCTTGATGCTTGCTGCGGTTCTGGAGTACATCTGAATCTTTTGAAATAGTGCCCCTATAGTAATCGGCTCATCCGGCAATCTAAGGCCTTCATAATACTCTGGTTCCCGCCCTTCGGAAGGAACGGCAACTTCAACATCACCTGACACTAGAATCGTATACGGGAACTTTTCAGGACAGAAGCAAAACACACTTATCTCATAGGAGTAAGAATCCGGCTTCGACTGCTCCCAGAGTACAAGGTTCTTATCCAGGTTCACTTCGTGATTTGGCTTCCAGTAGATCGCGTAATAGCCCATTCCAATCAAGAAAATAAGAAGCACCAAGCCTGCTACAGCGACATTAGTAAGTTCAGAGGAAGAAATTTTCGTCTTTGGCCTGGGCATGGCTAACACCCGCCACAAACGCGAGCAGCTAGTTGCGAGTCAAACCGCGAAGCAACACTTTGATGGCACTTGTTATGTGCAACAACAGACTTCATAAAAATCACCGTTTAAATAACGCAGGTTTAGTGATAAATAAATACATCAGAATTGATAGCATTAATGTCATAGCACTTTTTACAGTCGGCCAACCAAGCTCAGCTTTGATTAAGTTGATGCTCAGATCCACAGAAGAAATCAAAGCTAAAAGTACTGACAAAAAAATGATAAATGTTCTGAATTGAGGCAAACGAACCATATAAATCATTTTTACACATAACATTTGTATTTTGTCCTGGCACGCTTTCTCTGGTTTTACCAGATGACAAACCGGTGTTAACTTATTGATAAAAACAATTAACTCCAAACAACTACTGCTAACTCTTGCCAAAAGCGTGCTGACACATTATTACTTTTCTCTGGCCCGTTATTTTTAGGTTGGTCCACGCTAAGTTTCTAAATTAAAGTGTTATGCCTTCTTCAGCAACAAATAAATGTGCCTGTTGATTTGCTCAAAGCAAGCTTTTTTATGGTTAAAGCAAATAACACTGTGTATTCGCCCACATGTACAACCAAAATCCACTATTAGCACAAAGCCCTCCTACAACACCCGCCAGACATAACCGCAGCCCCCGCAGTCCACCAGATACTTTTCCGCATCTTTCCGCACTTTGGTATATGGGCTATGGCATTGAGTACAGGGTTGCTTTAGCGCTGTATTTTTCTGACACATATGGCATTTTAGATAGTAACCATAACGGCCTGCATGTACTGAAAGCTGATCCCAGGTCTGGCAATGTTTACATAAACCGTTTACCAATTGAGCTGTGTTAGTTGCGGCTGCCTTTACCGCTTGATTTGTCGCAGGTAGTGGTTTTTCAGCGACTTGCCACACACTCACAGTCTGAGTATCAACAACTTTTCGATCCTTGACGGGCGAAGGTTTGATTGCTTGTACAACATCCTGCTCTTCCGGCCTTAATTTCAGATGCTCAGTCAAAAGAAAGTGGCAGATGGATTTCAGTTCTTCAGCGTTAAAAGCGGGCCTGGTATCAAACACACGTAGAGCTACAGGCAAAAGTTTGGGTAAGCGCATCAGGTCTTTTAGCGCATCAGCAATAAACTCGGTTTTCACCAGTTTGGCAGCTACGTCTTTTGGCGTTTTGCTACGGTCAATAATAGCGTCGCTGGAGATAGCACAAAGTACATCGTAACAACGACCACCTAAACCTAATTGAATTAAGCCAAGCAAACGCCCAAGCATTTTTTCATGATTATTGGTAAGCACATCTCTGAGTACTTTAAGCTGCAATTGTGCTTGTTTCACAGGAGATGGCATCCCCTGCCATTGTTGGCGATAGCTACGCGACCATTCCGCCTGAGCATTGACCCGCACTTCGCCTTTAATGCTTTTGGATTCAATCACAATAAAACCGAAGGTATAGACAATAAGGTGATCTATCTGGGCGAACTCGCCGTCGTAACACAGCTGCAGGTCATGAAAGACTCTCACCCTGTCTTCATCTTTAAAGGCACGACGCAGGTAAAAAGCTACATCCTGTTCTTGCTGATCTCCAGCCTGCTTACGCACACCCACAGCGGCCTTTTGCAATTTGTCTTTTACAATCATCCTGATTAACCACTACTTCAATGACTTAAAGCGAACCTATAGCAGAAACAAAGAAATTTCAATCCCTAACTCTACCCAAACTTCCACTCCCCCACCTGCAACCTCTGTTTTACACCAAAGACCAAAAACTGCAGGGCTTCGAATACCTGTTCAAAGTCGTTGTTTTGATTTGCTAAGCCAGGCAAAGACAAGTTAGCTTCGGTGAAAAAGCGGCGTTGTTCAGCTTCAGCCTGGTTGGATTGTTGCCACCAGTTGTTGATGCGGCCACGGCTGTGTTGCAGTAAATCACGGCCTGGCAGGCGGTCGCTTTTAGTGCGGTTCTCTGTCGCAGTGCAGGGCAATAAATTCCACTGATCGTTATTGGGCCAATAGGAGAACGGCAGGCAGTGGTCTATATCAAACTGCTTTAACCTGCTGCCGCTCCATACCGACAACACTTGTTCGCCTTGTTGTTGCAACTGCAGCACTTTATTCCGCACTGCGGCGGTTTCACGTTTTTGTTCCAGCCACTGCAAGCTTAAATGGTAGGTTTCCAGTGGCAGCGCCCTTGCTTTATTCAGCTGATATTTGGCCATTTCATCCACCCATTGCCGGGTTAATAGAGGCTCAATCCAGCAGCCGTAGTGGCGCAGACAATGCCAGAGTTTGTCCTGATGGATAATAAAATGTCCAAAGCTGGCCAGAAATTCGCGGTCTATTAATACAGAATCAGTGAGTACCCGCCGCTTTTTCTCTATCGCAAACAGCGGGTTATCCGGTGTTTTTTGGTAGATAAAAGTAACAGGGCCTTGTTGAATGGTGTCGATGCAATGGCTAAATAACTTTTGCAGTGCCTTTGCATCAGGGCCAGTAAATAAAGCACCTATGGCAAAATCGTCTGCTGTTAAATGCGTCAGTAAATCCCAGCCATCGGCCTTTTGAAAACCTAAACGTTTGGCCGGATCTGAGTTTTGTTGCAGGTTATAACCATCCAACAAGCGCTTAAATTGTCGGATCCAATACAGCACCACTAAACCCACAGGCAAAATAACTTGCTGGCTGCTGCTGTCGAGCACTGCACCCGGATGAGCATCGGCAATACGCACTAAGGTACGCAGCAACGCCAGTTTATAAGTAGAAGATTTGGATGAATTCAAAATGATGTGCCGCACCTGGCTTAAGCTACCGCTGCCATCGTCCGGCAAAGTGCAGACTACTGTTTGCCATTGAACGTTTTCGCGGCCCATGGCATCAGCGCCTTGCTGCTGAAAACTCAGTTCAAGCGCATGCTGTACGCACAACTGCTCTATGCTGTGAACACTAACGGGATAGGCAGTGCGGCCATCGTTAAAACTTCCATGGCGCAGGCTTATCACTAAGCGTCCACCAGCTTTTAATAAGTTGGATAATTTGCGAAAACTGCGTTCTTGTTCGGCTGGAGTCAGATGCATCCAGACAGCGCTGACTAAAATCAGATCAAACTTCACACCAAGTTGCAGCACAGTTTTTAGCTCAGGCAAGCGGTCGTCCAACCAATGCACTGCTTTGCTTTCTGTATTTTGCGAAGATTCTTGCAGGCTTGAGGTGAGTTGTTGCCCTAATTCACGCAAAGCTTTGGCTGGTTCCACTGCAAAAACTTCGCAGCCTTGTTGTGCCAGCCAGAGCGCATCACGGCCACTGCCAGCGCCAATATCCAGCACTAAAGCATCGGCTGCCGGCCAGAAACTGCGCCAGCTTTGATGCACATCTTCAGGTTTTAACGCATTGTACTGGCTGGAAAAACCTTCAGCCACCTGATGGTAAATATCGATGTTACTGCTCATGCCTAAGCTGCGATCCTTGTGTATGGCTGAAGCCAGAATAGGCCCACTATTACAAAGCTTTAGAACAAAGCCAAGAGCTGAAACTGAATTCAGAGAATTTATGCGTTCGTATAAGTTTGCTATCTACTCCAACAAAAAACAGCGTAATAACCACGTACGCAGTTATTTGGCGACCGTACCGTAAACATATTCAGGAATAAAGCTCTCCACTTGAAGCAACCCCCTGGCAGTGCTAGGCTAGTGTTATCTATTAACACAATGGTAATTATTTATGGCCAGAACAACCAGCATTACTATAGGTTCTCAACTGGATGAGTTTGTAGGAAAACTGATCGAATCCGGGCGATATGGTTCAACCAGTGAAGTAGTTCGTTCAGCCTTACGCTTGCTGGAACAGCAAGAAAACCAGACAACAGCCCTAAGAAATGCAGTTGAAGCTGGTGAGAAAAGCGGAGAAAGTGATCTGAGTCTGCATGACATAGCAGCTGAGCTAAAACGGAAACACAATGTATAAACTGTCTAAGCTAGCTGTGGAAGACTTCATGGCCATCTATGAATATACATTGCTTAATTTTGATGTTCGTCAGGCAGACACTTACACTAGCCAACTGGAAAACACCTTTCATCTTCTTTATAGCTCTCCACTTATGGGCCATGACTGCCCGGAAATAGCTTTTGGGGTACGTCGGCATGATCACCAGCGGCACGCCATTTTTTACCGAAAACGTGAAAAAGACATTTTTGTGATCAGAATACTGCATCAACAGATGGAACCCATGAAGCATTTCTTTGAACTCTAGTTCATTCACAACCGCCATTTTTACCGCAAAGCTATGCGCCAGACAGATTCAGTTCACCTTGAGTTTCTGTTAAACTCTGCCCCGCCTTTTTTCAGCCACAGAAGAAGTGAAGATGACTCTTGCAACTCAGGTCCTGGCGGTCAATGACGACTTGCCTATTCGTACAGATTTACCTGTTCATTCAGGTAAAGTTCGTAGTGTGTACTGGCTGACTGCCGCTGACAGCGAGCGGTTGATCCGGGAAAAAAATTACCCTGTAGCACCAGACACGCCGCTGGCCATTATGGTGATCAGCGACCGCATCTCAGCTTTTGACTGCATCTGGCATGGCGAAAATGGCTTAAATGGTGTGCCAGGCAAAGGCGCAGCCTTAAACGCTATTTCCAATCACTGGTTTGCCTTGTTTAAACAACATGGCCTGGCCGACAGTCATATTCTGGATATTCCGCACCCGCTGGTGTGGATAGTGCAAAAAGCCCGTCCGCTGAAAATTGAAGCTATAGCCCGCCAGTACATTACCGGCTCTATGTGGCGTGCTTACAGCAAAGGCGAACGTGAATTCTGTGGCATTACCTTGCCTGAAGGCCTGCAAAAAGATCAAAAACTGCCAGAGATTTTAATTACTCCGTCCACCAAAGGTATTCTGACTGGCTTAGCCGGTGTGCCTGAAGCCGACGATGTAAACATTTCCCGTGCCGATATTGAACGCCATAGCGCTGCTTTTGGTTTTGAACAATTATCTGATATCAGCTTGTACGAAACTCTGTTAAAACAAGGTTTTGGCGTGATAAGCGACGCTTTAGCTGCGCTGGATCAGATGTTTGTTGATACCAAATTTGAATTTGGTTATGTCAAGGACACCAATGGCAACAGCAAACTGATTTATATGGACGAAGTGGGCACACCAGACAGCTCACGTATTTGGGATGGCGCCAGCTGGCGCAATGGCAGCATTGTCGAGCAATCCAAAGAAGGCTTCCGCCAGTGGCTTTTGAGTAACTTCCCGGATCCGGATATTTTACTGAATAAAGACCGTATGCCAGAGCGCGCAGCACTCGCCCGCGACAACGCTTTACCAACAGAAGTGATGATGGATATTTCCCGCACTTACCTTGGCATAGCGGAAAAAGTCACAGGCCGTAAAATCGAATTAGCCGCTAACCCTAAAGCTGAAATTATTGAGGTGTTGGGCCGCGATTATGGGTTGATTGCAGAATAAGCCTCAGCTTTTTTGCTTTAGCTCAAAAACAACAATGCCAGTCAAATGACTGGCATTGTTGTTTTTAAAGCATCAAGACCTCAGGGTTTTATATCCGACAACACTTTTTGCAACAGCGCTTGCAGATCCTGCATTGTCTCTGGTTGGACTGATGCAGCATCAGCTTCAGACTCAACCCCTTCACCATAAAAAGCATGGACCGAATCCAGCAGCTTTTGCATACCTGCCTTACAGCCAGGCTCCAAAACAACAGCAAATTACCTACCTCTTGCCCCATAGCCGATTCGCTTTTTTCCCAGGCTCTGGGTAAGGTAGAAGCAAATTTATAATGACAGGAAATGATCAATGAAAACTTTGTTGCCCTTTATGTTAAGTCTCACACTGCCAATGCTGGTCAGCCCTCTGGTGGTTGCTGCAGAAACTGCAACCGCTAAACCTGCCTTAGAAGCTTTATGGCAAACCGATGGCCTGCGTGTACCCGAGTCTGTGCTTTGGGTTCAGCAGCAAAACAATGGCAAAACAGACAACCTGTTATTTGTCTCGGAAATTGATGGTAAAAGCAATGAAGCCGATGCTGTAGGTGGTATAGCCCTGTTAAATACCGACGGTAGCATTCGCAACAAAGACTGGTTGCGAGGCCTGAATGCACCTAAAGGTTTAGCTGTGTATCAAGGCAAACTTTACATTGCTGACTTAACCGAAGTAGTGATAGTGGATATAGCATCAGCTAAAATACTGAATAAAATCAAAGCGCCAGATTCAGTGTTTTTGAATGACGTGGCCGTAGACAGCAAAGGTGTGGTTTATATTTCTGATACCCGCATCAACCGTATTTATAAGCTGGAACAAGATAAGATCAGCGTTTTTCTGGACAATGTAGAAGCGGCGAATGGCTTAACACTAGTGGCTGACCAGCTCTATATTGGTGCCGGTGATAAGTTGCTGAAAACTGATTTAACAGCAAACAACAAAACTCCTGTTCAAGTTGCTATTGGTTTTGCCGCAAGAGCCGACGGCGTGGAAGCTGTGGGCAATGGCGATTTTATTGTCAGTTGCTGGGCAGGTCTGGTGTATTACGTTTATGCCGATGGCCGCATTCAAGAGCTGCTGGATACCAGAGCCGCCAAATTGAACACCGCAGATATTGGCTGGGATGCAACAACGAAGACTTTGTATATCCCGACCTTTTTTGGCAATTCAGTGCAGGCTTACAGCGTTAAGCTCAAATAGCGGATACCTGGAGACCTCTGTTCATATTTTAGTCAGAATACTTTGCTAAGCTGCTCCAAAAAATTAAGGAGCTTTTACCATGAAAAACATTCTGATATCGCTGCTTGCCATCTTTGTTCTGAACAGCTGTGCTACAGATCCCGCAGCATTGCTTGGTGAACAGTTCATTGTAAAAGGCAAAGGCAGTCCAACTATTGTCTTTGAAACAGGAGCCGGAGATAACACCAGCTCCTGGCATGAACTCAGTGAAGCTCTGGCACCTCATGCCACTGTCGTCAGTTATGACAGACAACAAAGTCTGTCACTCAAAGCCCGCACCGGTAAAGAGATTGCACATCAGTTACAGCAAAAGTTACAGGAACAAGGCCTGCAGCCACCTTATATTCTGGTAGGGCATTCCATTGGTGGACCTTTTGCATTGAGTTTTGCTACAGAATTCCCGACTCAAACAGCGGCTGTGGTTTTAGTGGATGGCAGACCTGCCGGCTTTACTCAGGCTTGCGAACAAGCCAAAGGCAGACTCTGTGATGTACCAGCGCTGCTAAAGCTAACGCTGGCTCCCTGGGTTGCAGCTGAGATTGATGGTTTAGAACAAACCTATCAACAACACCAGAACTATCAAAATTTTCCGGACATCCCGGTAGTGCTGTTTTCAGCCACAAATCCTCCTCCTTTATCTGATGATACTTTTATGCGGGTTTGGATTGAGCAGCAACAACTACAAGCCAAAAAGTTCAGGCAAGGTAAGCTAATAGTGGTTCCTGATAGCGGACATTTCATACATCAGGACTATCCAGAGCTGGTTTCAGCAGAAATTTTGCAGCTGCTAAAAGGTATGAAATCTACTGCGTCATGAACAACAGTTAAAACCTATATAAAGTTATCGGCAAAAAGAGTGCAGGCGCTGCGGTCATCTGGCATGGCTTTACTACTTTATTTGATGACCATCGCCACATTAGGGCTATTGTAGTGCCTGGTCTGCGATCATCACACTGGCTCGAATGAACGCCGGGCCTGCCCTTATGACTTTTAGCCCAACTGTACTTTGTTTCGCCCCAGAGCTTTGGCCTGATACAAGGCCTGATCGGCTCTTTTTAGCACTGAGTCTTTATCATCACCCTGATGGTATTCAGTCACACCAAAACTGATGGTGAATTGGGGCAAGTCTGGCTCGGCAAGACTGGCAATATGCTGTCTTAACATTTCAGCGAGTTGACAGGCGGCTTCAGCTTTTTGTTGCGGCAGTAAAATAACAAACTCTTCTCCACCCAAGCGAAACAACGAGTCTGTTTTACGTAAGCGACGGCTGATATGCTCTGTTAAAGACTGCAATACTTTGTCACCTGCGTGATGGCCAAACTGATCGTTCACCTTCTTAAAGAGGTCCACGTCCAGCATGGCAATACTGAACAGGCCGCCACGTTCGGCAAGGCTCAGCTCCATACGCAGTTGTTCATCCCATTTATGGCGGTTAAAGGCACCTGTTAATTTATCCCGTGTCGCCAGCACCAGCAATTGTTGTTCTATTTCCTGCCTGTTACTGATTTCCAAAGAAAGGCGCTGCACCATCATTTTTAAATCATGTTCCAGTTCTGTCAGCTCGTCCTGATGATCTGGCTGATGAAATACCGGGCTGCTGATAGGTTCGCCCAGCTCTATGGACTGTTGCACGCTTTTAATTTCGGCCTGAATACGGCCGATACGACGACGAAAAATTTGCAGTATATAAAAAGTCAGATACAAGCCAATCACAAAAGCGCAAAAACCAAGGCCTGTATTCACCAGCATAAATTCATTTTGATGTTTGTCGGTATAACGGCTGGCTTCGAGCGTTAATTTTTCCATATGCCGCAAAATCGACATCATGCTTTGGTCCAGAAGAGCTGCTTCGTCTTCAAACTTTAGCCACTGCTGCTCTGTGGTATGCCCTTGTTGTAAGGCCAACATAAGCTGCTGCTCAAAGCTGTCACTTTGCTGATGAAACTGTTGGATACTGACCAGAATTTGCTGATGCTCAGCCGCAGCAAAACGAACCTGATGGTGCTGCAAACTTTTGTTCAACACCAGCTCAGTTTTATCCAGCAGAGCTTTTAATGCCTCACGTTGCGCGGCAAAAACCTGTTCTGGCTTTAACTCAACTCTGACTTCTTTAGCATTTAAACGAAATTGCTCAATGAATAAATGCTGCTTTAATTGCATCATTTCCAGCTCGCTGAGCATTGCAGTCAAAGGTACATCAACTTCTGCCACCTCATGCATTTCCGCACTGATAAGTTTAAGTTTGAAAATGGAGTAGAGAATAACAACAAATAAAAAGGACAACAGAACCACCAGTAAACCACTGATTTTTCGCTGTAAAGACGCATTAAACCACTGCTGCATAAAAGGTCCTGTCTGATCAGATCGCTGGATCGACTGTAAAGCGGCCTGCCGGTTGATATGGTGCTGTTGGCTATCTTCCACGCATCTTAACGATAAATTGCTGATTTAGATAATAAAGTGCGCTCAGTTGCAGAACTTAACGCCTGAATACAGCGACTCTCTCCCACCAAAAGTTTCACTATTGGAAACATTTGAATTTAGGTTAAATATAGATTTATTTATTGTTAATTAATGCCGTACTGTGACCGGAATACAACAACCGGAGGTTCTATGAACTTACTACATCGTTCCATCAAAGTACTGTCTTACGCTCTGTTATTGCCTTTGTCGCTGTCTGTTGTTGGGCAAACTGAGCTCAACACCACACTAATGCTGACCAAAAAAACCGACAAAACCTACCTAAGCTGGTCAACCGAAGTTCCTGCTATAGCACGGCAGGAAATTTACCGCAGTACCAGCAGCCTGCATGAACAGGCTGAACGTATTTTGGTATTAGATCCTTATCAACAAGTGGCGGAAGACAGCAACTTTGACTCACATCAGGACTATTGGTATTGGCTAAAAGTAATTGACGCTGATGGTAAGGAACATCTGTCTAACTTATCTGCCACAGTACCTGCGTTAAGCTATCAGCCCTTTGCCAGTATAGCCAATGCCAACCGCTGCAAAGCAGGAGCGACCTTTACCAACGAAACAGTAGACTGTGCTGGTGTCACTGTGGGCAGCAGTTGTGCCAGCGATAACGAAGGCCAAAAACCGGTAATCACACTGAAAAATGCCAGTGTGAAAAACCTGCGTATTTCAGCCAGTGGTGGTGCCGATGGCATTCATTGCAGCAGTGGCAACTGCACTATTGAAAACGTCGTCTGGGAAGATATTTGTGAAGATGCAGCCACAAACAATGGTAAGACGATGACTGTCAAAGGTGGTTTAGCCTTTAACAGTGCCAATGGCCCAGGTGGTAAACCCGATAAGATATTTCAGCACAACTCAAAAAACAGCACCACTGTGCTGACAGGTAACTTCACCCTGACCGGCGAACACGGCAAATTATGGCGTTCTTGTGGCGATTGCACAGACAATGGTGGTCCACGTTATCTGACTATTTCAGGTGTGACTGTGAATGGGAAAATTGGCAGCATTGCTGGTGTCAACAGTAACTACAAAGACGTGGCGACTATTCGTAATCTGAAAATTAAAGATTACAAAGCAGGTAAGCCACCCGTTTGTGAACACTACACTGGGGTAAAAAAAGGTCAGGGCAAATCTGTAAAAGATAAAGAATACTGGAACAGCGCCAGCTGCAATGTCAGCAAAACAGACGTGACTAAGCTGTAGTTTATTGAAACCAGGCGATAAAAAAGCAGGGACTGAATTCAGCAGTCCCTGCTTTAATGTTGATACTCTGTTTATACTTTTCTGAAACTCACCAACCGGTATAAAGCAGGCAACACCAGCAAGGTCAGTAAAGTGGAAGTGATAATGCCGCCTATCACTACAGTGGCCAAAGGTCGCTGAATTTCTGCGCCCGTGCCTGTGTTAAAGGCCATAGGCACAAAACCCAGGCTGGCTACAAGTGCAGTCATCAACACTGGCCTTAACCTCGATAGAGCGCCTTGCTCCAGCGCGGCCAAAAGCTCCACGCCCTGCTCACGTAACTGACGGATAAAACTAACCAGCACTATACCATTCAGCACAGCTATACCTGATAAGGCAATAAAACCTACAGCTGCAGAGATAGACAAGGGCATATCACGCAACAATAAGGCAAATACGCCGCCTGTCAGTGCCAGCGGCACACCACTGAATACCACTAAAGTATCCCGTACTGAGTTTAAAGCGCCATACAAAAGACCAATGATCAGCAGTAAGGTTAAAGGTACCACTATGCTTAAACGCTCTGTGGCCGATTGCAGTTGCTTAAAAGTACCGCCGTAATCCAGCCAATAGCCATCGGGCAATTGCAAAGCATTCATACGTTGCTGCACTTCAGCAATAAAACTGCCTAAGTCTCTGCCTGTCACATTGGCTGTCACCACCACATTACGTTTACCACTTTCCCTGTTAATTTGGTTTGGGCCTGTGATTTCTTGAATAGTGGCAATTTCACCCAGCGGCACATAACGCAACTCAGGCGAGTCATCAACAGGCAAAGTGACCGGAATACGGGCCAAAGCTGCAGGGTCTTGCCGTAATTCCTCAGGCAACCTGAGCAACAACTTAAAGCGCTTGTCACCTTCGTACATCAGCCCAACCTGACGGCCCCCAATAGCGGTTTGGATCAACTGCTGCATTTGCGCCACATCCATGCCGACTAAAGCTAAATGGTCACGCTGAGGTTCTATTGACAGCAAAGGCAAACCAGCCGCCTGCTCCATCCGTGCATCTTCAGCACCAAGCACTGCAGCAAGCACTGCAGCGACCTGCTCACCCACTTCGGCCAACATATCCAGATCATCACCATACACCCTGACGGCCACATCGGTACGAACACCAGCGATCAGTTCGTTAAAACGCATTTCTATCGGCTGGGTAAATTCGTATTTATTGCCCGGGATTTGCTCTGCTAATTGCCTCAGTTCTTCTTCAAACTGAGCTTTGCTTTTATCCGGGTTCGGCCAGTCCTGCTGGTTTTTCAGAATGATAAAAGTGTCGGCTACATTAGGTGGCATAGGATCTGTGGCCACTTCCGGCGTGCCAATTTTGGAGAACACTTTATCTACTTCGGGCAAAGTGGCAATCTCTGCTTCCAGTTGCATTTGCATCAACACCGACTGGGTTAAACTGGTGCCAGGAATACGTAAAGCATGCATGGCGATATCGCCTTCATCCAGTTGAGGCAAAAACTCCGAGCCCATTTTACTGGCTTGCCAAAGCGCTGCCGACATCAGAAGCACAGCAGCCACAGACACCAACAGCGGCGTTCGGATAGACAGCAGCAGCAAAGGTTGATACGCCTTGCGTAACGCCAGCATTAAGGCATTTTCTTTTTCCGAAATGTTGCCCCTGACAAACAAGGCAATAGAGGCCGGAATAAAAGTAATGGCCAGAATTAAAGCGCCCAATAAAGCCGCTATCACAGTAAAAGCCATAGGCTGGAACATTTTGCCTTCGACACCACTTAAGGCAAAAATCGGCAGATACACCAGCATAATAATAAAAACCCCAAACATAGCGGGTGTCATCACTTCTTTGGTGGCAGCTAATACCACAGCGGACCGTTCTTTTAAGTTCAGTAATCGGCCCTGTCGATGCTGAGCTAACCCCAACTGGCGTAAGCAGTTTTCTACCACTATCACAGAGCCGTCAACTATCAGACCAAAATCAATAGCCCCTAAGCTCATCAGGTTGCCACTCATTTTATTGGCCGCCATACCGCTGATGGCAAACAACATACTCAGTGGGATCACAAGCGCTGTTAGCAGCGCAGCCCTGACATTGCCTAAAAACAAAAACAGGATCACCACCACCAGTACTGCACCTTCCAGCAGGTTGGTTTCCACTGTTTGAATGGTTTTATCCACTAAGGTAGTTCTGTTGTAATTCGCTTCGGCTAACACACCTTCGGGCAAACGTAAGTTGATCTCTTCAAGACGGCTCGCCACTTGCTGCGAAACAGTGCGGCTGTTTTGCCCTATCAGCATCATCACTGTGCCCAGTACTACTTCGTTGCCATCCTGAGTGGCAGCGCCGGTACGAAGTTGTTTGCCAATAGCCACTTCGGCCACATCTTTCACCCGCACTGGGCCGTCGTCTCGTTTGGCGATAACCAACTGGCTGATATCCTCCAAGGATTTCAACTGGCCTGGCGATCGGATCAACCACTGCTCGCCATTACGTTCTATATAACCAGCCCCCACATTGCTGTTGTTTTGCTCCAAAGCTTGCGCCAAATCATCCAACGTCAGTTTAAAGGCCAGCAGTTTGATCAGATCAGGCGCCACCTGATATTCGCGGACATAACCGCCAATGGTATTTATTTCGGTGACACCTGGCACTTTGAGTAGCTGAGGCCGGATCACCCAGTCCTGAATAGTGCGTAAATCTTCCGGGTTATAGGCGGAACCATCGGCTTTTTTCGCATCAGGTACCACTTTAACTGTGTAAGAGAAGATTTCGCCAAGGCCTGAGACTATAGGCCCCATTTCCGGATCTATACCGGCAGGCAGTTCGTTTCTGACATTTTGCAGCCGCTCCGACACTTGTTGTCTGGCCCAATAAATATCAGTGCCTTCAGTAAAGACTACTGTGACTTGTGATAAACCATAACGCGACAAAGAGCGGGTATATTCCAGCTGCGGCAAACCTGCCATAGCTGTTTCTATGGGGTAAGTAATACGCTGCTCGGTTTCCAGTGGTGAAAAACCTTCTGCAGCTGTATTAATTTGCACCTGCACATTGGTGATATCAGGCACTGCATCTACAGGTAAACGCGATGCTTGCCAAAGCCCTGCTGCGGCCAATAACAGCGTCAGCAGCATGACGAGCACTGGCTTTGCCAATGCTGTTTTTAACACAGTGTTTATCATCATATACTCCTAATGATCATGGCTGGCGCCAGACTTCATCAGGTCGGCTTTGAGGATAAAACTATGGGTTGTGGCGTACTGCACACCCAGTGGCACACCGGATAACACTTCCACTTGTGTATCGTCAGCGCGGCCTAATTGCGGCATACGAATTTCAAAGTTGTCGCCATGGCGGATAAAAATTACGGTTTTGCCATTCCACTGTTGCAAAGCAGCTTTGTTGATCACTAGAGGCGCATCTATAGTGGCGACAGTGACGTCGGTTTTGACATGCATACCTGGCCGCCAGTGGCCGTCCGGGTTTGCTATTACACCGCGGGCGCGGGCTATATGGCCACCCGTCATTTGTGGCGCTATATAACTGATGTGACTGAGTGCAGATTGATGACCATGTAAGTCTTTTACCAAAAAGCCATCCCCCACTTTGAGCATTTCTGTATCAGAGGGAAAAGCGGACATTTCGATATAAACAGAAGACAAATCACTGATTTCCAACAGCGGCTGTTCAGATACCTTGCTGCCAACACTGAGGTATTTGGCTGTCACTTCACCTGAAATCGGCGCATAAACAGAGTAACTTTTTAAGCTGGCCGGGTTTTGCACTGTCGCCACGAGCTGGCCTTTCGTCACTTTATCGCCGACTTTCACCGTCAGTTGCTGCACTAAGCCAGCATAAGCAGCACCGACTTGCACCTGCTGCTCTGGTATAGCTGCCACTACTCCGAATAAATGCTGTTGGGTACGAATTTGGCCGGCTTTTGTTTGCTCCAGCTCTATACCAGCTTTTTGTACAGAACGCTCTGACAACTGAAGACGGCCTTCAAAGGAGTCATAATGCCATTGATAGTTTTTGCCCTGGTAACTGGCCTTTATTTCTACTGTAAAGGAATGAGGCTCACGAATGACTGTATCGCCAAGCCAATAATTCAGCTCAGGGCTAAAGTTGATCAGTTCCGCTGGCTCGCCTAAACGCTGTAAAGTGACCTGTAGTTTTAGCTCTGTGGCTTTTATGGCTTTGCCGTTTTGATAAAGATATAAACGCAGCTCGGGCTCAACTTCAGTTTCATAAATGATCACTTCTACAGCAAAGTCATCCTGGGTCAGTAAACGCCCGCCCTGTGGACCTTTGGCGACTTCAACATGCTCCTGCTCAGAGCCATGGTCGTCGTGATCTTCACTAGGGTCATCACCGTGAGCAGCAACCAAAGCCGTAAAACTTAAGGAAACACTTAGCAATAAAATGGTTAAAAAGCGGAAAAAATTCATTGAGAAAGCTCCTGTTGTAAAGGGAGATTGAAGCTGTTGCGCTGCTGAGTGAGGGCTTGTGGACCCTTTACCACCATAGGTAAACCGGTCAGGCGTTCCAGCTCTAAAAGTTGCAGATGCAAAGCGTATTGCAGGTCAATGACGTTGCGTTTGGCTAACAAAATTTCCTGCTGCGCCGAGAGCATGTCGGTCATATCAAAGACGCCTTGCTGATAACCGGCCGACATCTGCTCCAGTAGTTGTTGCGCCAGCGGGATCACTGCTTTTTGGTAATCAAGGATTTGCTCGCTCAGTTGAGTCAGTTGCAGATAAGTGCGCTCTGTTTGTAATTGCAGCTGCTGCCTCCTCTGTTGCTGCTGCAGTTTGGTTTGCTCAGCCAAAGCTTCACCTGCCAGCACAGCACCCCTATTGGGGTTTTCCAGGGTAAGCGGCATACTGACTTGCAACACAAAGGCGTTATCGTTGCTTTGTTCATTGCGGCGAATGCCAGCCCCCAAAGTTAAATCAGCCTGGCCTAAAGCTTTGGCTAACTGCAACTGGCTATCCTGCACCCTGCTTTGCGTCAGCCACCACTGCAGCTCTGGTGCTTGTTGCAGTTGCGTCAGTACATCAGCTAAAACAGGCAAAGTGGGAAGCAAGCTTAAATCACCTGATACCGCATTAAAATCAGGCTGACTTGCCCAATGACTGGCTAACAGACGCAGGTTAACCCGCTTTTCAGCCAACAGACTTTTATGCTCCATCCGGCTTTGCAGCACTTTCAGTTCCAGTCGGGTGACATCAGCATCTGCCACATTGCCCGCTTTGGCGCGCTGTTTAGCCAGGTCTAGCATGTGCTGTTCAGTCGCCATTTTTTGCTCTGTCCACTGCAACAAAGCCTGCTGATGCAACAGCTGCAAAAAAGAGCGCATAGTGGCCGCCAGCGCATCCACTTTATCCAGTTGGTATTGCTGCTCTGTTAATTTGCTTTGCCATTGGGTTAGCTCAAGCCGCTTCCGGCGTTTATCACCCAGTTCAATCAACTGACTCAGGCTTAAGGTCAGTTCGGCATTTTTAAAGCCAGTGCTGTCGCCCGTGCCAAGTACATCGGCCAGCTCCAGGTTCAGTTCAGGGTTAGGCCGTTGTCCGGCACTGATAGCTGCGGCATCATGGATACGCTGCTGATAGGGGTACAATTGCAAGCCAGGGCTTTGCACTAAAGTGCGTTTTAACGCTTCTTCAATAGTAAGTCTTGTCGCCTGGGCAGGCACAGCCCACAGCAACACTAAGGCCAGCAGCACAGAAGCCGCATGGCCGGAATTCATAGTCATAACTATGCTCCACCAGATCATTTAAATAAAAGTAAAAAACGGATGTTTAACTGAAGACTTTAAGCGTTGGGTGGAGGTACTAAAGGGGTATAGCTGGTGGTGATCATCGCATATTGAGCTAAGCCTGATGCTTTGTGCACCACAGGGTCTGCAGATACAGAATAAAGTTCGGCTATATAGCAGGCAACATGAGCATGAGTGGGATGATGGTTGTCGTTGTGTTCGGCTTCCTGTCCTGCAGCATCTTCTGCGCTTTCGTGCACAGCGCAATGCTGATGTTCACTGTGACTGGAGTTATCGAATAAAGAAAAGGGGTGATTCTCCTCTGGCAAATGCATAACAATGCTCTCACAGGCCGAAACGGCGTGATTCAGCATAATCAGCAGCAGCACAAGCAAGCGGAGCATAGGTTTTGGCATAAAGCACCCGATAAGAACTGCACGCATCATAGCCCATAGCCCTTCAGCAGCTCAAGCTATGATTTGCTGCTGAAGAGTTTTGGCTTGCCTGCCTTTATCTGTGCAATTGCCCTGCTCTCTCAGGTTGATAGATCAACTGCAATACTTGTATAGGTTGAATGTCGCCATCAGGCATAGGCCAGTGAATTAGATCGCCTTCACGTAAGCCAAGCAAAGCTGAACCTACAGGAGCCAGCACTGAGACTTGATCGCCTGCCGCATCCAGATCTTTTGGATACACCAATGTCAGGCAAGCTTCTTCGCCTGTTTTCAGTAAACCTAGCCTCACTGTGGAATTCATAGTCACCACATCCTTTGGCATTTCTTCGGGTTCAACCACAGCACCTCGTTCCAGTTCTTGCTCCAGTAGTAAACGGGCTGGATCTGTCGCTGGCAATCGGCTTAGCAGCGCATCTAACCTGTCCAGATCCAGACTGGATAACAGCAAATCAGGTAAAGCGGGGTCAGGTAAAGTGTGGTTCATGAGTTGCTCCTGTACAAAAGGGGTAAAAGTAAAAGCCGGGGGTTGTTTGACTGACATCAGATCACACAACATAAAACGCAAAGTACGACGAAACAGCTGAACTTCAGCCACCTGCCCGACATTTTTCCCCAATAAAGCCGCGCCTAAAGGCGACAACACCGAAATAAAACCTTGTTCTGGTTTTGCTTGCTGCGGGTACACCAGAGTGATCCAGGATTCCGTCTGATCAGACAAATCCAGCAACCGCACTGAACAACCAGGCAGCATGCCGCTTTCGCTCAGTGGTTTACGTTTTTGTTTGGCAACAGACTCCAGTTGCAACAACAGCTGCTGCAATTGCCAGGGTGGTAAGGGGTGAATAGCCGAACTGGCCATAAAAAATAGCGCCGGAACACCGGCTTTAGCCGATGTTTTTTTAATAAAGATTGTCATTCCAGACTCCGGAATTTAAATAGTCAACATCAGAGAGCGTAACGAACAGCCGACTCCGTCAAACGGAGTCGGCTTAAGAATGGAAGACGGTAAAATAAGCGGCGTGATAAGACGGCGATTTTATTGCTGTTTTGAACAAAAGAACCTCCGTCTTGTTGGCATGAAAAAAAGTGAACTGCTGACACCCTATCCCATTTGGCAACAAAACTCAAAGCCAGGACAGCTTTGAATGGTGTCGCACCGGATCAAGGCAAAGCAGCAAAATCAATTTGTGGTACTGCGTGACTGACTGGCAATTGCCATGCAGTACCCACTGCTGTGGTGTCGCTAAAGAAACCACAGTTTTGTAGCATAAAGCCCTGCTCTGTGACACCGCCTTTAAAATCCAGCCGGTTGCCGCTGCCACCTGTACCGTCAACAGTAAAACTGGCATTGCGGTTTTGTGTCCAGTTGCCTGCTGCATCTGCAAACCATTGGCTCGGGAAATACACTTTACGGCCTGTATCTCCGGTTTCAGGGATAAAGTTTTCTAAAAAGGAATGGGGTCGCTCTATATTACGCTGCGTATCAGGCCGGCTAAAACTGGCGATCAACTGCCATTGACCAGACTCTGGCGGATAAAACCAGGCGCTGTAATGGGTATGGTTGTCGTTTTGCGGTTCTGCTTTGAGCAGAAAACCATAGCGGGTGTCGGTTTGCCACAGATAACGCAGGAAACTCTGGCCGCCTGAACCTTCGTTACCAAACTCCCCGGTTTGTACTTGCGCGCCCTTACGCAGTAATTTCACCTGAAATTCTTCCGGAATACTGCTTGGGTCATCTGTCTCATAAGGGCTCCAGACCGAAAACAACACACGCCGCTCTGTGGCAGAATTCACCTGAATACCAAAATAACCATCGGCAAAACCGTTAGCCATAAAGTAGCTGCCTAAAGTATCGCTGCCAGACGGAATTTCCATTTCACTGTAAAACCAGCGTGTTGTGCTGTTTTCAGGCAATTGATAGGTTAAATGCACCGAAGGACCACGTCGCCCCCAATACACCTCATCTTTTATATAACTGGCGTTTGCTGCAGCTGAACCACCAAAATTCAGTTGTGTTAATTCAGCAAAAGTCTGACCGCTGCTGCTGACGCCGCGCAGCAGAATTTTCTGATAACCAGCTTGAGTCACCTGAAAACGGCCAACGGCATGTTGTTTGCTGCTGGTCCCCTTTAAAGTCACAGCCTGGCGCTGCTCATTTAAACTAACTTCCAGTTTAGATTCGCCTTGGGCCACCTGCCCTGTTAAAGCTAAATCCAGCTCTCCTGTTTGTGGCAGATACAAATACACAGCCAGCACATCATCGGCATGTTGCCAGTTCGCTATTCCCTGATCTGTCACTATAGCGCCCGTCGCCTGGGCGTCTCCTTCCACCCAGCTATTGGCTGCCAGACTTAACTGGTAAGGCAAAGCTTGCTGTTGCACAGGCTTCGCAGAAACAGCAGCTTGCTCAGCAGAACTGCCACCACAGGCTGTTAAAAAACTCAAGCCCAGCAGGGCCATTAAATATCGCATCATAGGTTTATCCTTGACTGTTATCCGGCTTTGTAGGGGAGGGGCTTGCCCCCTCCCGTCTTATGATACCGCGGTGCCCATTGACGGGCCGGGACAAGCCACGGCCCCTACGATTCCCGTCTCAAGTCGCCATCCAATCTGATACCTCAACAGGCCAGAATCAGAAACTGCCCCTGACACCCACTGCTAACTGGGTACCAAAACGTTCGAGGTAGTTGACCTGATCTTCACGTTTGACATAACCCCAGTAGCGGCTGTTGCTTAAGTTACTGGCTTCAGCAAAAACCGTCAGGCCGTGCATAAAGTCATAACTGATACTGGCATCCAACTGACCGTAATCCGCTATCCAGGAGGCACCACCCCAATCTTCCGGATTAGTCACAAATTTAGAGCGCCAGTTGTAAGCTAAACGGGCCTGTACGCCATATTGTTCATAATAAACCACAGCATTGTAGGAGTTTTTCGACATGCCCTGAAACGGCAGAGCTTTGGCTTTTAGCGCAGGATCCTCGTAGTTACTGTCGACATAGGTGTAATTCAGCTGGAAACCTAAACCGTTAAAAGGTTCTGGTAACCATTCCTGCAGCGACTGTTGCCATGCCATTTCATAGCCTTCAACTTTAGCGCCATAGTCACCATTAACAGCAGAAGTCACCAGATAGTCTGTGCCCTGAACATTGGCGGCAAATTTCTCTTCGGCAATAAATGATTTAATGTCTTTGATAAAGACTCCGCCACTTAAGGCACTGCTTTCACCGTAATACCACTCCAGGGTCAGATCCGCCTGATTGGCTTCTTCAGGTTTTACGCCGGGGTTGCCCATAGCCAGAGTGGGCAGGTTCTGCTCTCTGGTGGTGAAGCTCGGCGCAGCCCAGGAGCGCAGATAATATAAAGAAGGACGACTTAACACTTCAGCAGCCGAGAAGCGCAGCAAAAGTTCATCAGTTAAATTCAGTTTAAAGTTCAGACTCGGCAAAATACTGTTGTAGCTGTCGTCATAACTGACAGGCAACACCTGACGCCAATCGTTATTCACAGGTTGCCCTGAGCTGTCCAGTTGCACTTTACTCAGGTCATAACCAAAACCAGAAGAGGTCACATCGGTTTTACTGCCCCTTAACCCCAGGTTCAACATCGAAGTTAAACCAAAAATTTCCGGTTCCATCGTCAATTGAACAAAGGCCGTAGTGACAGCTTCTTCCACTTCATAGCTACCCGCCCTGTTTTGTACCGCCACTATGCTTTTATCTGCGGCTTCAGCATTGATACCCCGGTAATAAGCCAGCAGTTTGTCATAATCAAAACTTGGCCATGGCGAAGGAGACAAGCTGGTTTCACCTTCAAGGAAGTTATCAAAATTAGCAGGGACAAAGACATCAGCCGGAATACGGAATAACTCAAATTCCCCCTTCTGAAATACGGTACTGTCGTCAAAGGCATAACCGTCACGGGTTAAATAGAAGCCACCCCGGCTGAATTGGCTGGCATTGGCTGAAGCATACTGATTCTGACCTTTGCTTTGGTTGATATAAGTAAGGCCTGCATCCACTTTAGTGATTAACCCATCCTGTGGGGTATAAGTGCTCAGCAGCTTGAAGTCACCGATTTTATCGGTCACACCAGTACCTGAGTTATAACTGTAGTGTGCGCCATAATCCTGATCTGCAGTCAGGCCTGGGCTTATCACCACGTCTGGTAATTTGTTGCCTGAACTGTAATCAATGTCGATTGAATCGACAAAACCACGGGCCACAATAAAGCGGTTGTCGCCTGCATTCTGATCTTTGGCTTCTGAATAAGCCGCATCCAAAGTAAAAGACCATTGTTCGTTGTACTGGTATTTTGTATTCAAACCCAGCTGATAAGTGTCAGTTTTACGGGGAGAGCTGATATTCAGCAGTTCGACCATGGTGTTTTCGCCGGTCTGGCGCATTTTGATGACTCTGTCCATCTCATCAAAGGTAGCATCACTAAAAAGCGGTGTACCTGGCGTGTGGGTTTCATCATAGTTTACAAAACCAATCTGATACCTGTTGCCGTCTGTGTTGTAGCGGGAGAAAAGGCTGTCGAAGTTAATATCCAACTGATCTGTAGGTCGCCACTGCAAAGCCAAAGTTGCACCTAAACGTTCACGCACATCCTGAGCATTAGCAAAATACATATAACTTGGGATCTTAGAAGCATAAGTTTCATCTGCATCTATCATACCGTTGTTGTTGGTATCCACAGGCACCCCTGCACTGTCGACACCCCAGCCTTCGTCTTCATCAAAAAAACCTGAGGCTGAATAGGTATCAGCCCGTAAGGTTTTCTTTGAATAGACAGCTGAAAACAAGGCACCGAAACTGTCGTCTTCGTTTTTCTGGCCATAAATAAAAGACGCATGTGGATGTGTGTCTTGAGTGCGTGATTCGTAAATACCTTTGGCCGATGCCGAAATAGTAGTGCCATCCATATCCAGTGGCTTGCGGGTTTCAATATCAATCACAGCACCAATGCCACCTTCGGGCAACTGGGCTTCAGGGGATTTATACACCCGCAGCACACTGACCAGCTCTGAAGCTATGGTGTCGAAGTTAAAATCACGGCCAGCATATTCAGAGGCCAGCTTGCGGCCATTTAAAGTAGTAATGTTGTAACCACCACCTAAACCACGCACCAGAATATTCTGCCCTTCACCGCCATTACGGGTAATGGTAATACCCGGAATGCGCTGCAAGGCTTCAGCTAAGTTTTCATCCGGAAACTTACCTATGTCATCCGATACAACCAAATCTACTACGCTGGTGGCATTTTGTTTCTGAAACAAAGACTCTTTAATACTGCTGCGAATACCAGACACCTGAATGACTTCAATGTCTTTCGCATTTTTGTCTGCCTGCACTGCTGCAGTTTCTGCTGTTTTGGTTTCAGCTTGCTCTGCGGCAAGCTGCCAGCTGAATCCAGCTAAGGCGACACTGATAGCCAGACTAAGCATGGCTGGTTTTGTTGTGATCCTGTTCATGTATTCCCCGCTCTGGTAATTTTTATCGTTTTCGTTAATTCACAAGCCAACGAAGATTTATTTAACTTGCGATTATTTACTTATAGCGCTAAAAAACATCAACAATCAACATCGAAGCATAAAAAAACTTTTATTTATTTTCTTTTCATGCCATGCTAGATTCAACTGAAAGCAGCCAAAGCGGCCTGAAACCCGCCAGAAGGCCAGATAAATCAAGGTCTTTCGCTAAAGCGGGTGCAAACACCGGGACTTTCGGAAGCTTTCGAAACTAAAAACGGCATGTTATGTTCAGCGCAACAAAAAGTGCATGAACAGGAAAATAAATGGACAACTTAAATACGATTGAGCGGCAGCAAGAGATAGTCCGGCTGACACAGCAACTGGGCAAAGTGGCAGTCAGAGAGCTGGCGGATCGTTTTGCAGTATCTGAAGTGACCATACGCAGTGATTTGGCGGTGCTGGATCAGAAAAAGTTACTGGTACGTTCCCGTGGCGGAGCTTTGATTAACAGCGAGCTGAGCCGTGAGTTGTCGTTAAAAGAAAAGCGCCACTGTTATTCGGCGTTAAAACAACAACTGGGAGCAGCGGCGGCTGGCTTGATCCGTGACGGCGACAGAGTGATTTTAGATTCAGGCACCACCACACAGCAGGTGGCAGCACATTTGGCCGATCATAAAGATCTGATTGTGATGACCAACGGCTTAAACATTGCGATGGAGCTGGCGCAAAAAGAAGAAGTTGAAGTGATGTTAACAGGCGGTTTATTACGCAAAAAGTCGATGTCGTTTTACGGCAACGTGGCGGAAAAAAGCTTGCGGGATTACAACTTCAACAAGCTGATTTTAGGGGTGGATGGTTTTGATTTAAAAGCAGGTTTAACCACCCACTTTGAAAAAGAAGCCAGCTTAAACCGGCTGATGTGTGACATAGCCAACGAAATTATTGTGGTGACGGATTCGTCCAAATTTGATCAACGCGCTTTTCATGTGATTTGTGGAAGCAGCCAAATTCACAGCCTGGTGACCGACAGCGGAATACCAGAGCAGTATGCAGAACATTTAACAAAACAAGGTGTGCACCTACACATCATAGATAAAACAAACTTGTAGCAAAATTAAACACGGGGAAGGAAAGAGTATGTCTGGATTTAATCGTCGTTCATTTTTAAAAGCCTCTATGGCAACAGCAGCTTTAGGCGCTTTGGCCTCTTGCGCTCAGGCTGGCAGCAGCACGGGTATCACCACCAAGCCAAAAGGCAAATCGGTGATGGGTTTGGTGGTACCAAAAATGAATGAAGTACGGGTTGGCTTAATTGGTGTGGGTGAACGTGGCACTGGTTATGTGGACCACTTCAATAAAATTGAAGGCGCCCGTATTACTGCGATCTGTGATCCCGACTCTTTAGTACTGGACCGTGCCCGCAAAAAAATGGCGGACTATGGCAATACAACAGCAGCCTATTATGGCAATGGTGATTATGCCTACCGTGAACTTTTAAACCGCCAGGACCTGGATATAGTGGTGATTGCCACCCCATGGAAATGGCACCACCCTATGGCCAAAGAAGCCATGCTGGCCGGTAAACATGCTTTTGTTGAAGTGCCTATGGCTTTAACTTTAGAAGAAATGTGGGATCTGGTCGACACAGCTGAAGCCACTCAGCTGAACTGCATGATGATGGAAAACGTCAACTATGGCCGTGATGAACTGATGGTGCTGAATATGGTCCGTCAGGGTTTGTTTGGCGACTTGCTGCATGCTGAAGCGGCTTATATTCACGAATTGCGCTGGCAGATGAAAGAAATGGACCGTAAAACCGGCTCATGGCGCACTTTGTACCATACCCAGCTGAACGGCAATATGTACCCCACTCATGGTTTAGGCCCTGTGGCTCAATATATGAATATCAACAGAGGCGACAGGTTTGATTATTTAAGTTCGGTCAGCTCACCGGCTTTAGGTCGCGCCGCTTATGCCAAACGTGAATTTCCGGCCGATCACCCACGTAACCAACTGAAATACGTGCATGGCGATATGAATACCAGTGTGATTAAAACAGTCAAAGGCCGGAGCATTATGATCCAGCATGACACTACGACACCACGGCCTTACTCCCGCCATAATCTTATTCAGGGCACTAACGGTGTCTTTGCCGGTTTCCCTAACCGCATTGCATTAGAAAATGGCGGCAGTGGCAATTTCCATCAGTGGGATATGAACATGGAGCCCTGGTATGACAAATACGATCACCCTTTGTGGGTTCGTATGGGCCAGGAAGCTGAACGTAATGGCGGCCATGGCGGCATGGACTTCTTAATGTGCTGGCGCATGATTTATTGCCTGCGTAACGGTGAAGCTCTGGATCAGGATGTATACGACGGTGCCGCCTGGTCAGCTGTATTGCCTTTGTCTGTGGCTTCGGTGTCCGATCGCAGTAACTCCAAAGACTTCCCTGACTTTACCCGTGGAGCCTGGCAAAACGGTACACCACTTGGCATTGTAGGGAAAAGCTAAGCATGAGCGCCTTATCGCAGATTTTACAGCAGAATAAACAGGGATTGGGCACTGGCATTTATTCGGTCTGTTCAGCCCAGCCTCTGGTCTTAACAGCGGCCTTGCGCCGCGCCAAAGCCGACAATTCTGTACTCTTGATTGAAGCTACCGCCAATCAGGTCAATCAGTTTGGTGGTTACACCGGTATGTTGCCCGCTGATTTTATTGCCTATGTCAGGCAACTGGCTGAAACCGAAGGGGTGCGACAACAGCAGCTGATTTTTGGTGGTGATCATTTAGGCCCTGTGGTCTGGTGTAAAGAACCGGCAGAACAGGCCATGTTAAAAGCCGAACAGCTGATTGCCGTTTTTGTAGAAGCGGGTTTTAGCAAAATTCATTTAGACACCAGCATGGCCTGTGCTGACGACCCGGCTGCTTTATCCGATGAAGTGATAGCGGCACGGGCCGCAAGGTTATGCAAAGTAGCAGAACAGCACCGTGGGCCGGACCAATCGCTCTGTTATGTGATAGGCACTGAAGTACCGGCACCAGGTGGCGTGACTGAACTGGAACATGAATTAGCCCCAACCCCGGTTCAGGCGGTGCAACATACGCTGAATACGCATAAAGCGGCTTTTACTGCGGCGGGCTTAGGTGATGATGTCTGGCAAAAAGTTATAGCTTTAGTGGTACAACCCGGCGTGGAATTTGATAACAGCAAAGTGCATTTATTTGATGTCCCTGCCAGTCAGGCCTTAAGTGCTTATATTCAGACCCAGGCTGGCCTGGTGTATGAAGCCCATTCCACTGATTACCAGTTGCCCGAACAGTTAAACGCTTTAGTGCAAGGCCACTTTGCGATTTTAAAAGTAGGGCCTGGTCTAACCTTCGCTTTGCGGGAAGCCTTATTTGCTCTGAGTTTGATTGAAGATGAATTAGTAACTCCGGAACAAAGCTCACAGCTGCGAAGCCGTTGCAAAACTCTGATGCAAAACAATACCGGATACTGGCAAAAGTTCTACACAAACTCAGAGCAGCAATGGCAGCTGCTGTACAGTTTCAGTGACCGTATTCGTTATTATTGGCCTGAAGCTGAACTACAGCAGGCCACGGACACCTTGTTCAGTAATTTATCTGCCCCCTTGCCTTTGCCACTGCTCAGCCAGTTTTTACCTGCCTCTTATCAGGCTGTATTAAGAGGCACAGTAGCCAACAAGGTGGAAGATTTAGTGATCCACCATATTGATCAGGTACTGGCCAACTACGCCAACGCCTGTGCTTTAGCTGCGACAATCAGGAGTATTTAATGTCAATGCAGAATATATTTTTACAGCTTGGCAGCACAGAGCTGGAACAAGCCGGTGGCTACTGGACTGCCCGTGAAATTCAGCAGCAACCGGATTTATGGCGGCAAGTGCAACTGGAGCACCAGCAAAAACAACCAGCTTTACAGCAGTTTTTACAGCCCTTGCTGGCCAAAACTGATTTGCGTATTATTTTAACAGGAGCAGGAACTTCAGCTTATATAGGCGCAGCTTTGGCGGCCTTTTTGCAGCAACAACTGCCTTTTGCCACACAAAAAGTAGAAGCCATCAGCACCACAGATTTAGTCAGTCATCCATCTCTGTATTTAGATGCCCGCCTGCCGACTTTACTGGTGTCTTATGGCCGTTCCGGCAATAGCCCTGAAAGTGTGGCTGCGGTAGAGTTGGCCGATCAGTTAGTGCCAACAGTGCAGCATCTGATGATCACCTGCAATGCAGATGGCAAACTGGCCTCATACGCCAAACACCATCCTGAGCGCAGTGCAGTGTATCAATTGCCTGAACAGAGTCATGATCAGAGTTTTGCTATGACCAGCAGTTTCAGCTCTATGTACCTGGCGACTTTGCTGACCTTTGCAGCAGAGACCAGCGCATTTGAGCAAGCCTGCACACTGGCCGATCACGTACTGCAGCATAAATTGCCGGAGATTAAAGCTCAGGCAGAACAACCTTGCCAGCGTATGGTGTTTTTAGGCAGTGGCCCGCTGAAAGCTATAGCTCAGGAAGCCGCGCTGAAGTATCTGGAACTCACTGCAGGCCAGGTGATCAGCAGTTTTGAAAGCCCGCTGGGGTTTCGCCATGGCCCTAAATCATTGATTAACAGCGACACCCAGATCCTGGTACTGCAAAGCTCTGATCCGTACAGCAGTTTGTACGATCAGGATCTGCTGGCCGAACTGCAAAAGGATAATCTGGCGCTCGACAGTGCAGTATTGTCCGAAGCTCAGCTTGGCGGTGACAACAGCTTGCCTGATGTCTGGCTGACTTTGCCTTTTATTGTCTGGTGCCAGGCTCTGGCTTTTTACAAAGCGCTGCAATTAAAAGTATCCCCTGATAATCCTTGCCCTGGCGGTCAGGTGAATCGTGTGGTGCAGGGTGTCACTTTATATCCTTTGAAAGGCTAAGCCATGTGGTACGGACTGGATATAGGCGGCACTAAAATAGAACTGGCTGTGTTGGATGCACAGTTTGAGCTACAACACAGCTGGCGGGTGCCTACGCCTCAACACAGCTACGATGAGTTTTTGCAGACTGTACTGCAGCAAATTCAAAAGGCCGATGTTTTGTGCCAAAGCACTGGTACTTTAGGTATAGCTTTGCCCGGCGTGATCCGAAGCGATGGTACCGTCTTATCCAGTAATGTGCCTTGTTTAACCAACAAAACAGTGGCTAAAGACTTAACCACAGCGCTGCAGCGCCCTGTGGCTATAGGCAACGACTGCCGCTGCTTTGCCTTATCCGAAGCTGTGCTGGGTGCAGGCCAACAACACACTAAAGTGCTGGGTTTTATTTTAGGCACTGGTGCTGGTGGTGGTTTTTGCCTGAACGGCAAACTCTATCAGGGCGCTTCTAAACTTGCAGGCGAATATGGCCATCAGGGACTGGCCGCTTCAGTAGTACAGCAGTTTAATTTGCCTTTATTCAACTGTGGTTGCGGCTTAACCGGTTGTAACGAACCCTATATCTCAGGCACAGGTTTAGCCCGTTTGTATCAGTATTTTAGCGGCCAGAACACTGACACTTACCAGTGGTTAGCCGATTACCGTGCCGAAAAACCCGCAGCCATTCGTACCTTCGAGGCTTATATCAGTGCTTTAGGTTCTGTGATGGCCAATCAGGTACTGAGCTTAAACCCGGATCTGATTGTGCTGGGTGGTGGCTTATCCGATATCCCCGAAATTATTGCCGCTTTACCTAAAGCGACAGCTGCACATTTATTTGCCGGAGCTGCGGTGCCAGAGTTTAAAAAAGCTCAGTGGGGCGCCGCCAGTGGTGTACGTGGCGCTGCTTTGTTAGGCAAAGCTTTAACCGAAGGACAAAGCTATGAAGTCTGAGCCTTTTTATCTGCACGCCCACAGCGCTTTGATTGAGGGCCGCTGGCAACAACAGCAGTACCTGCTGATTGCCGATGGTGTGATCCAACAAATCAGCAGCACTGCTGAAGCTGGTGTGACTGTGCTGGAGTTGCCGGACGGTATGTTATTACCAGGTTTTATAGATACCCAGGTCAATGGCGGTGGTGGCATTTTGTTTAACCAGCAACCTACAGTTGAAGCTTTGCGCCTGATGATGGCAGCGCACCGTGCTTTTGGCACCACAGCTATGTTGCCCACTGTGATCACCGACAATATCAACACCATGCAACAAGCCGCAGATGCAGTAGCAGCAGCTTTAGCCCGTAACGAACCTGGCATTATAGGCATTCACTTTGAAGGGCCCCACTTGTCTTTGGCGAAGAGAGGCTGTCACCCAACCCAACATTTGCGCTCTTTATCTGCGGCTGAGCTGGAGTTGTATCAGCGCACAGATTTAGGTGTGCGTATGCTGACCATAGCACCTGAAGCTGTCAGCCCGGAGCAGATTCGCCGCCTTAGTGATGCTGGCGTTATTGTCTGTTTAGGTCATTCCAATGCTGACAGCGACACAGTACTGGCCGCTTTGGATGCAGGGGCTACAGGCTTTACGCATTTGTACAACGGTATGTCGGGCTTAACATCCCGTGAGCCGGGTATGGTGGGCACAGCCCTTGCTGATCCACGCACCTTTTGCGGCATTATTCTGGATGGCGAACATGTACATCCTTTATCAGCACGGCTGGCTTATCAGGCCAAAGGTGCAGAACGTTTAGTATTGGTGACAGATGCCATGTCGCCTGTAGGCACAGATCAAAAAGAGTTTGAGTTTTTTGACGGCAAAGTCACACGTCAGGGTTTAAAACTGACCAATGCCGAAGGCTCTTTAGCAGGTTCAGTGCTGGATATGGCCAGTGCGGTACGTTATGCCAAAGAACAACTGCAACTGGATTTGACCACAGCCATTCAAATGGCAACAGCCACAGCTGCTGATTTTATTGGTCAAAGCGGAGTCAGAGGCAGTATTCAGGTGGGGGCCAAGGCCGACTTAATCTGGATGAATAACAAGTATCAAATCCAACAAAGCTGGATAGCAGGCAGCACAGCCTGACCGGCATATAACAATAAAACTATCCATAACAACGGGGAAATTTATGAATAACTCTAGCGCTGCGTCACAGACGCGGCATAGCAGCCTATTGCCTATGATTCTGATAGGCATACTGTTTTTTGTGTTTGGTTTTGTCACCTGGCTGAATGGGGCCTTGATCCCTTTTCTGAAAATTGCCTGTCAACTCAATGAGTTTCAGGCGTTGCTGGTGACTTTTGTATTTTATATCGCCTACTTTGTGATGGCTTTGCCCACCTCGGGCTTACTGACCCGTTTTGGCTATAAACAGGGCATGATTATAGGTTTAGCCGTGATGGCTGCAGGGGCTTTGTTATTTATTCCTGCGGCTTTTAGTGCCACTTTTGAATTGTTTTTATTGGCCTTGTTTGTGCTCGGCACAGGCCTGACTATTCTGCAAACCGCTACTAATCCTTACATTGTGTGTATTGGTCCACGCGAAAGTGCCGCCATGCGTATCAGCCTGATGGGCATAGTGAATAAAGGCGCAGGTTTTGTAGTGCCACTGTTATTCAGTGCCTGGATTTTAACTGGTATGGATGCTTTTAGTGATTCAGCTTTAGCCCTGCTAAGCCCAGACGAAAAAACCACGCTGCTGGCCGAATTATCAGGCCGTCTGGTGCAGCCTTATCTGTTGATGGCTGTGGTATTAATTGGCCTGATGGCTTTTGTGCATTTTTCCCCTTTGCCAGAACTACAACTGGACGATGCTGCTGATAAAAATACTGAGTGGCGCTCTGTTCTGAAATACCCGCAAGTACTTTTAGGTACCCTGACGTTGTTTTGTTATGTAGGGGTCGAAGTGATAGCAGGCGATACCATAGGTTTGTTTGGTCAGGGTTTAGGGCTGGCACATTTTGGCAGTTTAACCTCCTACACTATGGCTTTTATGGTGTTAGGTTATCTGCTGGGCATAACGCTTATCCCCAACTGGCTGAGTCAACAACAAGCCTTACTGGCCTCAGCTGTGGCTGGTATTGCGTTTACAGCGGGCGTATTAAGCAGTGATCTGCAGTCTTTTATGTTGTCTGAGTTTTTACTGGGCTGGCTGGCCGTTCCGGCAGTGCCGGATCCTGTGTTGTATCTGGCGTTGTTAGGTTTAGCCAATGCGCTGGTGTGGCCTGCCGTCTGGCCGCTGGCGCTGCAAGGTTTAGGCAAACTAACGGCCACAGCTTCGGCTTTACTGATTATGGGCATTGCAGGCGGCGCCCTTATTCCTTTGGCTTATGGTTATTTAGCACAACAACAAGGCAATCAAAACGCGTACTGGCTGCTGTTGCCTTGTTACGGCATGATTTTGTTTTATGCCATCAAAGGGCATAAATTAAAATAATCTGACGTCCCCTGCTGCTGTTAAATCTGCAGCAGGGTTCTCCACTGTCCTGCTACCAGACCACAAAGTATGACCACTTATCCCGCTAATCAGGCCACTTACTGCAAAACCTGTTTTTTGTGCCCCGCTTTTGGCATACTCGACCGGTTAACAGTTGATGATTTTTACTGTGATTTCATAACAAAAAAGCAACCAAGACAGCCAGAGGAAAAGATCCATGCGCAAGACCTTAATCGCCAGCGCTATTGGCGCAGCAGTCGCTTTAAGCGCCTGCTCCAAGCCAGCAGAAGAAGCTAACACTACAGCCGCAGTAGAACAAACTCAAACTGCAGTACCGGCAGCGGAGCAAAGTGCCATGAGTAATCCATTATTAGTAAAAAGCACTCTGCAGTACGAAGCGCCTGAATTCGATAAAATTAAAGTTGAGCATTACCAACCAGCGCTGGAAGAAGGTATCAAGCAGCAGATGGCTGAGATCCTTGCCATAGCAGGTAACACTGAGCCAGCCACTTTTGACAATACTATAGTGGCTATGGAAAAAAGTGGTGGGTTGTTGGGCCGTGCCTCAAGCGTGTTTTACAATATGACTGGCACCATCAGCAACCCAACTATTCAGCAAATTCAGTCTGAAATGGCACCTAAACTTGCTGCACATTCAGACAATATCAACCTGAACCCACAATTATTTGCCCGTGTAAAATCTTTATATGACACCCGTGCCACTTTAGGTTTAGACGCTGAAGCCACTCGTTTAGTGGAAGATTATTATGAGAATTTTGTTCGTGCCGGCGCTAACTTAACGGAAGAACAAAAAACGAAGATCCGCGCTTTAAATGAAGAGCAATCCACGCTGACGAACAAGTACCAGCAAAACCTGATGGCGATGAAAGATCAGATCGCGGTTTATGTGGATACCAAAGAAGAATTGGCAGGTTTATCTGAAGCAGAAATTACGGCTGCAGCTGAAGGGGCTAAAGCCAAAGGCAAAGAAGGTAAATTCCTGATTGAAATTACCAACACCACCCGTCAGCCGGCTTTAGCTTCACTGGAAAACCGCGAATTACGTAAAAAAGTATGGGAAGCCTCAGCAAACCGGGGTACATCAGGCGAAACAGACAACCAGCCTATAGTTGCCCGTCTGGCTCAGTTACGTGCTGAACGTGCAGCTTTGTTAGGTTATAACAACTGGGCCACTTACCAGTTAGAACCTACTATGGCTAAAACTCCAAAAGCTGTGATGGATATGTTCGCTTCAATGGTACCGGCAGTGGTCGAAAACACCAACAAAGAAGCTGAAGCTATTCAGGCGATGATCAAAGAAACTGGCGGTGATTTTGAATTACAACCATGGGACTGGGAGTTCTACGCTGAGAAAGTACGTAAAGCCAAATACGATTTAGACGAAGCCCAGGTACGTGAATACTTCGAGTTTGAGCGCGTATTAACAGACGGGATGTTCTACACCATGAACAAACTGTTTGGCATTACGATGAAAGAGCGTCCGGATTTACCTGTGTATCACCCGGATGTAAAAGCTTATGAAGTCTTTGACGCTGACGGCAGCAGCATTGCTATTTTCTATGCTGATTACTTTGCCCGCGACGGCAAACGTGGTGGAGCCTGGATGAGTTCTTTTGTGGCACAAAGCAAGCTGTTAAATCAGAAGCCTGTTGTCGTAAACGTGATGAATATTCCGAAAGGCCCGGCCGGTGAACCTACATTAGTGAGTTATGACAACGTAACCACTATGTTCCACGAGTTTGGTCATGCTGTGCATGGTTTATTCTCTGATGTGACCTACCCGACTTTAGCTGGTACTGCAGTATCCCGTGACTTCGTTGAATTCCCGTCTACCTTCCAGGAAGATTGGGCAGCTCACCCTGATGTGATTGGCAACTATGCAAAACACTATAAAACAGGCGAAGCCATTCCGGCTGAACTGCTGGCAAAAATCATGAAGTCACGCAGCTTCAACCAGGGTTTTGATACGCTGGAATACATGTCTTCTGCGCTGTTAGATATGGAATGGCACGCCCTGCCAGCCGATGCTCCACTGCAGGACGTACAGAAGTTTGAAGCAGAAGCACTGAAAAAACATGGTGTTGACCTGGTTGCTGTACCACCACGTTACAAATCAACCTACTTTGCCCATGTGTTCTCAGGTGGTTATTCAGCCAGTTACTACGCTTATATGTGGAGTGAAATTCTGGCAGCTGACGCTTATGCCCATGTGCAAAATCAGGGGGGTCTGACGCTGGAAAACGGTATTAACTTCCGTAAAAACATTCTGTCTATTGGTAACAGCAAAGACCCAATGGAAGCCTACAAAGCCTTCCGTGGTCAGGAACCTACTACAGATGCACTGTTAATACGTCGTGGTTTAAAGACCGGTATTAACTAACAACTAAAAAAGGGTGGCTCACCTTGCTAACAAGGTGAGCCACCCTTTTTATTTTTAATGACCAGCGATTTGCATCTGACCTATCAATACTGAACCTGTCAGCACGCCACCACGAGGGTCCACGTCTTTGCCTATGGCCTGAATATCCATAAACATTTGCTGCAAAGTGCCGGCTATGGTGATTTCGGACACAGGGAACTGGATCTGACCGTTTTCAATCCAGAATCCAGCTGCACCACGGGAGTAGTCACCTGTGACTGTATTGACGCCCTGCCCCATCAGTTCTGTCACTAACAAGCCAGTGCCCATATCACGACACAACTGAGCTAAATCAGCATCACCATGTTGCACTAACCAGTTATGAATACCACCGGCATGACCCGTACTTGGCAAACCTAACTTGCGGCCTGAATAGCTGGTGGTCAGGTAGGTATTTAATACGCCTTTATCCAGCACTGTTAAATCGCGGGTTTTCACACCTTCGCCATCAAAAGGACTGGAGGCTAAAGCTTGTTTTAAATGCGGGCGCTCAAGAATTGTGACTTTGTCGGACATCACCGGCTGGCCGACTTTATCCAGAAGGAAACTGGATTTACGGTAAATACTGCCTCCACTGATCGCAGACACCAGATGACCAAAAATACTGCTGGCAATATCAGCACGGAAAATCACCGGCACTTTTTGCGTGCCGAGTTTACGGCCATTTAAACGTTGCACAGTTTCCAAAGCAGCTTCACGACCAATCTGAGCCGGGTCGAGCAAAGCACCTAATTCACGGGCTACTGTGTAGCTGTAATCGCGCTGCATATCGTCGCCGTCTTCGCCAATCACCACACAGCTTAAACTGTGGCGGCTACTTGGGTAACCGACCAGTTGACCATGGCTGTTGCCATAGACTTTTAAGCCCTGATGTGAGGAAAAGGATGCGCCTTCAGAGTTAGTGATACGGGCATCATAAGCAAAAGCTGCTTCTTCTGAGGCTTTACACCATTCAATAGCTTGTTCTGTAGAGACAGAAGCCGGGTGGAATAAATCCAGATCCGGTGGCGATAATTCCAGCCAGGAAGCGTCGGCTAAACCCGCATGTGGATCTTCAGAGGTATAACGGGCTATATCAATAGCAGCTTCGACAGTGCGTTTTAATGCGGCAGGGCTTAAATCAGCAGTAGAAGCAGACCCTTTACGCTGACCAACATAAATGCTGATACCTAAACCACCGTCCTGATTAAACTCCACGGTTTCTACTTCACCGTGACGGGTTTCCACACTTAAACCACGGGTGCGGTTCATAGATGCTTCGGCGCTGCTGGCCCCTAATTGTTTTGCATGCGCCAGCACCTGGCTGACTGCATCTTTTACTTCGGCGATTTCTTGCCAGATTGTAACTTCGGTTTGACTCATTGCTTTACCTGTCAGAGTTGTTCTGTTTTAACTGCCAGAATGTAGCCGCAGCTTACCATAGATCTAAAAAATATGGACGTAGGGGCGACCTTTATGGTCGCCCGTCTAGCCGCCAATCCGAAACACGACAGAGCGCAGGCTATCGGGTATACTATGCACATTAAACAAGATGGTAAGAGAACTCTATGGCCGATATGACCGACTTTACCCATGGCGACGACTGGGATGTTGAGCATGGTAAAAGTAAAACACAAGTCAAAAAAGAAATGACAGCGTTGCAGAAACTGGGGGAAGACCTGGTAGCGTTAAGCCCTGCAGCCCGTGCTAAGTTAGATTTAGATGATGAATTAAAAGACGCTTTAGCTTTGGCTGATAAGCTGTCGAAAAAACACGAAGCGCTGCGTCGTCATATTCAGTTTATTGGTCGTTTAATGCGTACCCGTGATCTGGAGCCAATTGAACGTGCTTTAGCTGTGCTTAGAAACACCAATCAGGCGGCGACCCGTAAATTCCATTTAGTGGAAACCTGGCGCGATAAACTGATTGCCAATCCGGATGCATTAACTGAATTTGTTGCGGCTTTCCCGGAAGTGGATGTACAGCAGTTACGTGCACTGATTCGTAATGCACAAAGAGAACAGGAAAAGGACCTGCCACCTAAGGCTTTCCGCGAACTGTTCCAGCTGATCAAGCCATTTATTTTAGAAGACTAAAAAATGGGGTCAGATTTGACCCCATTTTTATATCAGGCGTTTCACCACTAAATCCGCACCTACACGCCGTAACTGGCCTAATAATTTTTGCACTACTTCCGGATAATCCCGCAGGGTTTCAATTTCTGAATAATGCACAATTTCACTGCTATGAGCTGTGATCACCTGCTTTTCCTGCTCCAGCAAATTTTTCAACTGCTGCAAATCGTCTTCGACATAAATGCCGTTTTCAAAATCGAGAGCAAAAGCCCGTGGGTTCAGGTTATGACCGGTAAACAGGTGCTTGACGCCATCCACACTTAAGCCTTTAAGGTGATAGCTGTTGTCTTCGTGTTTCCACAGTTTGACATGCAGCAAACCTGAGTCGATAAACTTCTGATTTGCCCTTACAAACTTGCGTAAAATAGTTTCGTAGAAATAAGGCAAGCCACCAATTTTGCTAAAACGCTGCCCTGGCGGAATATAAAAGTCGTTGGCGGTTTTATCACCCACCACTATAGTCACAGGCACACCCCGTTTTAAACACTTACGCAAAGCGCGGGCTAAAGCTATGGGGGGATTAAAGTAAGGGGTATAAATCAGTACATCCTGCTGAGCTACAGCAAGCAAAGCCAACACTGTACTGTTCAGCTCGTTGTTACGACGGCCTAAGCCTATCAGCAGTGAAGCACGTAACGCAGAGTCGTTTTTATCTGCATATTGATAACGGGTGGCTTTGGCGTGTTTTAACCATAAACGTGACTGACGTTTGACGGCCAGACTGACATAAGCCTCGTCATCCAACAATTCTGGCGTTTGTTCTTCATCACCAAACAACTGCTGATGCGCCTGCACTATGGCATCTGTCATCACCTTATTTTGCAGTACTAAATAGCGGTCAGCACGGTAGCGGTTTTGCTCGGCCAGATAAACATTATTCAGTGAAGCACCGCTGTACAACAGGGTTTGATCAAAAACAAAACCCTTTAAATGCAGAACACCAAAAAGTTCACGCTTTTTAACCGGCACACCTATGATTTGAATAGGGTGTTCGTAGTCTTTGGCAATTTCACGATAAAAATCGTTGTTGGTTCTTGCACCTTCCTGACCAATAAGGCCACGGCGGGCACGGTGAAAATCAACATAGACTGTCACCTGCAATTGTGGTTTTTGCTGTTTAGCCGCAAATAAAGCCCGCAGAATTTGTTCACCTGCTTCATCAGCCTGCAGATACAAAGCAGTGATCACAATACGATGCTGAGCGCGCTGGATCAGATCCAGCACTGTGCTTTTGTATTGTGCGGCCGACCACAACACAGAAACGGTTTCAGCCACCAGATCTGTTTTTGGCAATTTAGCCAGACGACGTCTGTTTAACAAAGTTTGCAACATAACAGGCGAAATTCTCAGTCAGCACTTAATTTTAATGGACTGGATCTTGCCGTAAAACGGCACAAAGTCCTAGTGTTTTTCGTTCTGAACCGGCTTACGCTGTACCACCTACCGTCATGGCATCCAGTTTTAATGTCGGCTGACCTACACCTACAGGCAGGCTTTGACCTTGTTTACCACAAACCCCAACACCGGCATCCAGCGCTAAATCGTTACCTACCATAGACACCTGCTGCATAGCTTCAGGGCCATTGCCAATCAGGGTTGCGCCTTTAATTGGTGTGGTAATTTTGCCATCTTCAATCAGATAAGCTTCAGAAGCAGAAAACACAAATTTTCCTGAGGTGATATCCACCTGGCCACCACCAAAATTCGGGGCATAAATACCTTTTTTCACGCTGCCGATAATTTCCTGCGGGTCATAGTCACCAGCCAGCATGTAGGTATTGGTCATGCGGGGCATAGGCAAATGAGCAAAAGACTCACGACGACCGTTGCCTGTTGGGGCCACATTCATCAGCATCGCATTGTGTTTGTCCTGAATATAACCTTTGAGAATACCGTTTTCGATCAATACGTTGTATTGACTGGCTGTGCCCTCGTCGTCGATATTCAGCGAACCACGGCGATGGGCCAGAGTACCGTCATCAACAATAGTGCAGTGTTTTGACGCGACTTGCTCGCCAACCCGACCGGCAAAAGTAGAGGAGCCTTTGCGGTTAAAGTCGCCTTCCAGACCATGACCTACAGCTTCGTGTAATAACACGCCAGGCCAGCCCGAGCCCAGGACCACAGGCATAGTGCCGGCAGGTGCGTCCACCGCAGTTAAATTCACCTGAGCCATACGCACAGCTTCACGGGCATAACCCTGCCAGCGGGGTGAGCCATTGACGTCTTCAAAGAAATACTGATAGTCAGTACGGGCACCACCACCACTACCACCGCGTTCACGGCGGCCATTGTGCTGCAGCAGCACTGAACAGTTTAACCGCACCAGAGGACGGATATCTGTCGCAAAAGTGCCGTCTGATGCAGCCACCAGCACTTCTTCGTACACACCGGATAAGCTAACAGCCACTTGCTCAGCACGGCTATCGAGGCTGCGGATATAAACTTCCATCTGCTTAAGCAGCTCAACTTTAGCGGTGTTATCTAAACTTTGCAGTGGCTCACAAGGCAAATAAATTTGTGGTTGAGTTTGTTGTTTAAATACCTGTACCGAACCTTGTTTGCCTACAGCTGCTATACCACGGGCCGCTTCAGCGGCCTGTTTTAAGGCAGTGGCGGAGATCGAATCAGCATAAGCAAAACCGGTTTTTTCACCGCTGATAGCGCGAACACCTACACCACGTTCGATATTAAAAGAGCCGTCTTTGACTAAACCATCTTCCAGGCCCCAGGATTCATGCACGCTGGATTGAAAATACAGATCGGCATAATCCAGCTTGTGTGCAAATAAAAAGCCAAGGCTTTGCTGTAAATCACTGGCGCTTAAGTCACTGGCGCTTAACAGGTTGTGTTCGACATTACTCATGCTTTAACTCACTTTGAAATCTGTTGTGGTGCCTTACCGGCATTTTCTCTGCCAGCTGCTGGCAAAGATCTAAATCTGTTTCGACACTCAGCACCATTTCGTTGCTGCCATCGGCTTCGGCCAGAATGCGGCCCCATGGGTCGATAATTAAACTATGGCCATAGGTTTGACGGCCATTACTATGAGTGCCCACCTGAGCAGGCGCTACGACAAAACTCTGAGTTTCTATAGCCCTGGCTCTTAACAAGGTATGCCAATGCGCCTCCCCTGTCACTGTAGTAAAAGCCGAAGGAGCAGCCAGCACATTCATGCCCTGAGCTGCCAGAGCCTGGCTTAACCCCGGAAAACGCATATCGTAACAAATCAGCATGCCAAGTTTTAGCTTATCAAGCTGTACCAGACTTAATTGCTCACCCGGCATAGTAGTGGCAGATTCCAGATACTGCTTACTGCTATCGTTGACTAAGGCATCAAATAAATGGATTTTCTGATAATCACCAATTAATTCACCAGCAGGACTATACAACAGACTACTGGCGGCGAAACGTGTTGGATCAACAGTTTGTGTAGGTAAAGTGCCCACCAATAAATACAACTGATGTTTTTTCGCTAAAGCGGCATAAGCTGTTTGTAACGGGCCAGCCCCTAAAGCTTCAGCCAATTGCAGATTTAACCCTTCAGGACCGGCAAATACTGCCACTCCTTCAGGTAATACAGCCAGGTGTCGCTCCGCTTTAGGCAACTGCGCCAGCAGCTGATCTACTTTAGCCAGATTAACAGCAGGGTCAGGGCCACTGGTCAACTGCACAGCAGACAAACGCCAGAACTCAGCCATTGGCTTTTTCCTTGCGTGCTCTGCTGGCCGATGGTTTGGCAGGATTTTTTTCTGCTTCCTGCTCCTGCTGCAAACGAATACGTTTTTCCTGCTCAGCTTTTAACAACTCAGAACGGGGCACTTCAATTTCTGTGGTATGACGCGCCACTTCCAGCACTTGGGGTTGATCAAAATTGCCTGTGACCACAAAGTTCACCTTGGAGACTACTTCAGCAGATTCGACAATTTCATCCAGCGCCAAAGCCGCTAAACCCGTGGCCGGATTAAACTGCAGCAAAGCCACCAGCACAGGTAAACTGGAGGTAATTTTTGGCAAAAATGCCATCTGATAATCCAACTGACGTGTGACTAAATCAGCATAACCCTGAATTTCAATTTTGCCTGCAGCCCCATCCACCAGGGTATTGTTGGTATGAACCACACCTTTATCCAGCTGCAAATCGCCTCTCATTTCGGTGTAGAAAAAACCTTTAGAGAAAATATCCCTGAAATCCAGTTTCAGCTTACGTACCAGGGAACCCAAACTGAACACAGACAATAAGCGCGCGCCTTTGTCGCTGACTTCTGACAAAGAACCTTCCCCTAAGGTCCAGTTCAGCTTGCCACCTAAAGTCGCGTAGTTAAACTGAGTGGGGCCACCAGCCCAGCTTAAGTTCTCTATCTGCACTTCGGCCGGACTGCCCGCTATAGCAGAGCTAAGATGATAGTCTTTCATTAACTGGCCAAAGTCAGGGCTGCTTAATTTAGCAGATAAACTGGTAACACCAGCTTCTGCATCTTTTTGCCATTGTCCTTTCATACTTAACAGATGATTTTTATAGCGCGATTCAAAGCTGTGGATCGTTAAACGCTCACCGTCAGATTCAGTTTTCATACTCAGCTGGCCTAAATCAAAAGGCCCAAATACACAACTTTTACAGTCCAGTGTTAACGGCGGCAAATCGGCCAGCCATGGCATAGGTTCAGGTTTCACTACTTCAGAGAGAGCTTTGGCAATTTGTTGCTCTTTCGTCAGTTTGGCCATGGCTTCTTCCGCCACTAAAGCTTCAGCTTCAACTTGCTGAGGGTCAAAGGGGAATAATTTCAAAAACTCCAGATTGGCCTCAATGCCCTGAGCCATTAAGTCTTTTTGTAACTTTAACTGGCCTTTGGTTTGAGTAGCAGCTACATCTGCCAGCCAATAATCAGCTTCTGGTTTGATCTGCAGCTGCACCTGATCAAACTGAATGCCCTCTGTCAGAGTCAGTGTATTTATGCTGGCTTTGACCGAGGTTAAAGGCGGAAGTAAGCCAGCTTCAGCGGATTGCTGGTTGATTTGTTGATGAACCAGCTCAAACCAGGGCATAAAATCCGTTTTATCCAGTTGAGCACTGATGGTGAAACCATCGGCAAAAGCTGCATTGTCTTTGGCGCCTAAACTTAAATGAGCACGGCCTATCTGGCCCTGAGCATGTGCATAACTTGCATCAAAAAACACCAGGTCCTGATAACTCAGAGCTATCACTGAGTTGTCCTGACTGCCACTGGAAGACCAGAATACAGTACCCGCCTGACCCGGTTTTTTCGCCAGCGGCAGAGGCAAGATTAATTCTGTGTCTGTTAAATCCAGCGCTAAATCGGCCTGATAGGTATAACCTTCTCCGGCCAGCAGCAAGTCGAGCTTAAACTGCCAGTTTAAAGGGCCGCTGATAAACTGCACCAGTTGTGGCGCTAAATTCAGCAACAGTTCCTGGCTGTTTTGTAAGCCCTGACTTAACAAAGAGACTTTGTAGTTGTCTTGCTGTTGTTCACCACGAAAGCCAAACTGCAGCGGAATATTACTGATAAAAAGCTGTAAATCATCGGCGGTCAGTTTGTCATTATGAAACTCCAGACGGCCAGTCAGGTTGTCGCCCACTAAAACAGGTGCAGACAAAGATAAGCCATTGCGTTCAAAGTCGATGGCCCCTTTTACATCGACTCCTGGCTCTTCCAAACCTATGGTCAGGCGCACATCACCTTTCACCGGCCCTGTGACACCTAAGTAAGCCAGAGTTTCGCCTACTGAGTCATGCAAAGGTGAAGCCTGCATCAGGGTAGTTACCTGCTCTGCCAGCAGTTGTTGTTTAATATCAATAATTAAGTTGTCGGCGTTGTACAAATCCGGAATAGCCACTTGTACACCTTGTTCCACAGGAGCATCCACCAGATAACCCGATTTGCTGCTGATCAGCATAGAGGCATTTTCAAACAACAATTCTGCTGATAACTCGGTAATGCTTGGCCAGCTTTCATCAAATAAAAACTCGGCATTGTTGACTTGTGCCAAGGCCTGAAATACACCGTCTTTTTCTGCATAAGGATAAGAGGAAAAACCGCCGGACCACAGCACTTTGCCTGAGCTTATCTCACCAGACAGCAACGCAGGTTTGAGGTAATTAATGACAGATTCAGGCATATAAAACTTAGGGAAAAACTGCTCCGCATTCTGCACTGGCACCCCATGCAGCTCTGCAACCAAATCCATACTGGGTTTATCGTCCAGCTCCAGCACCAGTTCAGCTTCCAGACTAAAAGCGTCCTGCCATAAACTCAGGTAAGGCACCAGAATTTGCCAGTTGCCGGCACGTTTACGCCAGGCCAGCTCTAATTCAGCACCTTTGTAGTTCCAGTCACGGCTAAAAGCCTGGCCCCATTGCAAGGCGCCTTCTTTGGCTTTTAAGCCCAGCCAGCCAAAATGCGGCGAAGCCACAAAACTGCCGTGAAAGCCTTTTACTCCAGGCACATCGGCAACTGGCGCAGAAGACAATTCATTAAACTGCCCAGACAAATACCACTGGTCGTTTTCTGTAAGTAGATCCAGCCTGTCTATCTTGCCGTCCAGTTGGTAAGCCAACAGCGACTGCACTTGTTCAGAACCATCAGAGAATAACTCCAGCAAAGGCCTCGCTATGCCCAGTTGCAGGTTTTGCAGAGATGCCTGATAACCCAGTTCATTCTGACTCATTTGTAATTGCAAACCAGGCCAGCTTTGATCGCTGTTACTCAATGTCATAGGGCTTGAACTTAAACTCCAGCCTTTGGCCATAGGCAACCAGCGTAAATAGCCATCAGACAAGGCCACTTTGTTCCAGACGCCATCTTTTAACCAGCCAACATTGTTGTCCGACAAAGCCACATCAATTTTTTGCAACTTACCGGCTTTAATATCGCCCCAGGCGGCAAAGTTGAGTTTAGCGCTGTTTAGCTTGCGGGTTTGCGGCAGTAACTGTTGGAACCAGGGCAATAAATCCAGCTGCTGACTGGCCAGATACAACTGACCATTGGCTTTGGACGGCTCGCCTGTTAAATCGATAATAAAAGACAAGGTATTGGCAGTAACATCAGCGACAGACAATTCGCCCCAGCCCTGATGGCGTTCACCTTCGTTTCGCCAGTTCAGCGCTTTAATATCCAGCCGTATGTCTTCATCCTCTGTGTTGTTAAACACCAGTTGGCTGTCGAGTACAGAAAAATGCTGCAGCTGCTTAAAAAACAAATCCTGCAGAGCATCAAATAACGGCTGGTTATCCGAAGGAGTAGCTACACCAGTATCTAACCAACGCTGTGCATCCACTCTGTAGGTTAAACCTGTCAGTTCAAAATGAGCAGCGCTGAGTTTCATAGTGCGTAATGATCGCCAGAAATCCAGCCGGATGCCGGTTTCCTCTATGGTTAATTGCGGCTGAAAATTGCTGTCCAGTACTTGCAGTTGCTGCAATACCAAAGCCGGACCAGTGCCCTGCCAGCCTGCGGACAAAGCGCCAATTCGTACTTCAGTACCGTATTCTGCTTTGATCCAGTGTTCGATGTCGGTTTTATAACCCGGGGCGTAAGGCAGGCCAAAACGTAAAGCCGAGACTAGTGTTGCCATCAACACCACGAAGATAGCAAAGAAGATCCAAATTTTGTGTAAGCAATAAAACCAGGCCTGTTTTACAGTCCGCACTACATCATCACCACATCAAATTGTTCCTGACCGTACTGAGGTTCGATCACGACACTGATTTGTTTACCAATAAAAACTTCGAGTTCAGCCATGCTGTGAAATTCATCATTAATTAAGGCATCTTTTACCGCAGGTGACGCATAAACCACAAATTTATCTGCCACATAAGCACGGTTTACCCGCACTATTTCACGCAAAATTTCAAAACAAACCGTTTCTACTGTTTTTAAACTGCCGCGGCCAGCGCACACCGGACATTCACCACAAAGCACATGTTCCAGACTTTCACGAGTGCGTTTGCGGGTCATTTCAACCAAACCCAAAGCAGAAAAACCATGAATATTGGTTTTGGTTTTATCCCGGCCTAATGCGAGTTCTAAGCTATGCAATACGCGCTTTTGGTGCTCTTCGCTTTGCATATCGATAAAGTCGATAATAATAATGCCGCCCAGATTCCGCAGCCGCAACTGACGGGCTATCGCCTGAGTGGCTTCTGTATTGGTATTAAAAATGGTTTCTTCTAAATTGCGATGACCAACAAAAGCACCTGTATTGACGTCTATAGTGGTCATGGCTTCGGTTTGGTCAATCATCAGATAACCACCACTTTTCAGCATAACGCGCCGCTCCAGCGCACGCTGAATTTCATTTTCAACATCAAACAAATCAAAGACTGGCCGTTCGCCCGGATAATACTCCAGCCGTGCTGTCATTTCAGGCACAAATTCTTCGGTAAAGGCATGCAATTGCTGATAGGTCAGTTTGCTGTCGATGCGGACTCTTTCTAAATCAGAACCGACAAAGTCACGTAAAATGCGATACGCCAGCGTGAGCTCTTCGTACAACATAGTTTCTTTGCGGGCATTTTTTTTACGTTTTTGGATCTTAGCCCACAGCTTCTGCAAAAACTTACCATCGTGCAGCAGCTCGTCTTCACCCGCACCTTCGGCCGCTGTACGAACTATGTAACCACCACTTTCATCCAGACAAGTGCTGACAATATCTTTTAAACGCTGACGCTCGCGATCACTTTCAATACGTTGTGATACACCCACATGAGCAGAGCCTGGCATAAACACCAGATGACGGCTTGGCAAGGTGATATCTGTGGTTAAGCGGGCACCTTTGGTACCCAGCGGGTCTTTGACCACCTGCACCAGCAAAAACTGACCTTCATGCACCAGCAGGCGAATGTCTTTCACAGGCCCTGCTTTAAGTTCAGGGTCCGCTATGTTTAAGCCTGCTGTGACTATATCGGACGCATGTAAAAAAGCGGCTTTGTCTAAGCCTATATCAACAAAAGCAGCCTGCATGCCAGGCAAGACACGGCTGATTTTGCCCATATAAATATTGCCAACCAGCCCATGTTTGGCCTGTCGCTCAATATGCACTTCCTGCAATACACCGTTTTCAATCAAAGCCACCCGGGTTTCACTTGGCGTGACGTTGATCAGTAATTCTGCGCTCATTGCCTGTCCTTCAGAGTCTGTAACAGCTGTGCGGTTTCATACAAAGGCAAACCTACCACAGCAAAATAACTGCCATCTATACGCTGTACAAACTGACCTGCCAGCCCCTGAATACCATAACCACCGGCTTTATCAGCCGGCTCGCCGGTATTCCAGTACCAAAAAATTTCCTGTTCGGACAGGGCTTTAAACCAGACTTTAGTTGCGACAGTGGTACTTTTTATACCCTGTGCTGTGGCTATAGCCACCGCTGTTTTTACCCAATGACTGCGGCCCGACAATAAGCCCATCATGCGCTTAAAATCGGCCAGATCTACAGGTTTACCTAAAACTAAATCATCCACCTGCACTATGGTATCGGCACCCAGAGTAGGCAGCGGAGAGTTTTGACTAGCGTAGCCTGCTTTTGCTTTTTGTTCTGCCAAACGCAGTACATACTGATCGGCAGTTTCGCCTTCAAGCAGGCTTTCATCAATATCGCCTTTGACCAGTATAAAATCCTGCTGCAACTGAGTTAATAATTCACGGCGACGGGGTGAAGCTGAGGCAAGGGCTATCATAGCGGTACTCAATGAATTTTAAACTGGCGACGGATACGACGAAGTAACCAAAAGATCCATGGCCAAACCGCAGCACCTGTAACTACAGGCCACAAATACGCCATGGTAAAAACAACACCTGTTAAGAAGTGACTCAACCAAAAGATAAAATAATGATAAAAGGCTAAAAACAGGGCTATGACTAAGCTTTGCTGCAAAATAGAGAAGTTACGGATTTTTAAATGGTGCACTGAGCAGAAATAAATAATCACCGAATAGGCCAGTGCATTCACACCAAGCACAGTGCCGACCAATACATCCAATAAAAAACCTGTGATAAAAGCTGTGCCTATACTGACGCGGAATGGCAAAGCCAAAGCCCAGTAAAACAACACCAGCAAAGGCCAGTCAGGCCGGAATAACTTTACTATAGCTGGCAGTGGCACTACAGCCAGCACCAACGCAAACATCAAAGACAAATACACCAGAAATAAACGATGCGACTTTTCCATCAGAAATCTCCCGCTACAGCAGCAGCTTCGGCATCAGGCGGCGCTATTTGTTCATCAATTTCCGGTTTAGCTTTAGGCCAGACCAATAACACATAACGAATGCGATCCAACTGGGCATAAGGTTTGGCGTACACCTGTAAAAACGGCTGTTGTGCATTACGACTAATACGCACCACTTCAGCGACAGGGTAACCTTCAGGAAAAACGCCATCCAAACCAGAGGTAATGAGTTTATCGCCCTGCTGAATATCAGCACTGTGCGGAATATGCATCAGCCGCACTTCGTCAGCCTGGCCTAAACCTTCAGCCACTACATGATCACCGTTACGTTCAACCCGCATTGAAATGGCATGAGTGGTATCGGAAATAAGTAAAGCCCGGCTGCTGGTAGGCCCCACACTGACAATCTGACCTAATACCCCTAAATCATCAATCAAAGGCTGTTGTGCCACAACACCGTCGTTACTGCCTTTGTTAATCACAATCTGGTTACTGAATGGGTGGCTGTACACAGCCAGCACTTCAGCCACCAGCCGCTTACTTTCAGCTACTGGTACTGAACCTAACAGGGAGCGTAATTTATCGTTTTCCTGCTGTAAAAATTGCAGGCGCTGCATTTGGGTATTTTGCCGCAACAAGGTTTCACGCAGCTTCTGGTTTTGCTGCAGTAACCGCTGGTGAGACATAAATTGTTCGGACGCATCAGACAGCATGGCCTGGGGCAAATTGGCCAGATAATACAAAGGACTTACAGTTGCGGTTAAATAACTACGCAACTGTGTGGAACTGTCGGTGAATCTGTCCAGCGTCATGAGCCCAATGCTGCATAAGATTGCAAAAAACAATCTTAGCGGCAGAGATGGGCCACGCTCAAAGATAGGTTTCATTCAGGACTGACTTGTTAGTCGTAACTAAACACATCACCACCATGCATATCGATCATTTCTAACGCCTTACCACCACCACGGGCTACGCAGGTTAGCGGGTCATCAGCTACCACTACAGGAATACCGGTTTCTTCCATTAACAGACGGTCTAAATCACGCAATAAAGCGCCACCACCTGTTAATACCATACCGCGTTCAGAAATATCTGAAGCCAGCTCTGGTGGAGATTGTTCTAAAGCAACCATAACTGCAGAAACTATACCAGCCAATGGCTCTTGTAAGGCTTCTAAAATTTCGTTGCTGGTCATAGTAAAGCTGCGGGGCACACCTTCAGCAAGGTTACGGCCACGGACTTCAATTTCCAGAATTTCGTCGCTTGGGTAAGCAGAACCAATTTCTGTTTTGATACGTTCTGCAGTGGCTTCACCAATCAAAATACCGTAGTTACGACGGATGTAGTTGATGATGGCGTCGTCAAACTTGTCACCACCAATACGAACTGATGAGGAATACACCACACCGTTCAGAGAGATAATAGCAACTTCAGTAGTACCACCACCTATGTCAACCACCATAGAACCTGTGGCTTCAGACACAGGTAAACCTGCACCAATAGCAGCGGCCATAGGCTCGTCTATTAAATACACTTCACGGGCACCAGCCCCCTGAGCAGATTCACGGATAGCGCGGCGTTCCACCTGAGTAGAACCACAAGGCACACAAACCAGTACACGAGGGCTTGGACGCAGGAAGCTGTTGCTGTGTGCTTGTTTGATAAAGTGCTGCAGCATTTTTTCAGTCACATAGAAGTCGGCAATAACACCGTCTTTCATGGGACGAATGGCTTTAATATTGCCAGGAGTACGACCAAGCATGCGCTTGGCAGCGTGGCCAACGGCCGCAACACTCTTAGGTCCGCCAGTTCTTTCCTGACGAATAGCAACTACTGAAGGCTCGTTCAGGACTATGCCCTGATCTTTTACATAGATGAGTGTATTGGCTGTCCCCAGGTCGATCGACAGATCATTTGAAAACAGACCACGCAGTTTATTGAACATGGAACAGACTAATCCTTTTAACTTAAGAGGTGGTGACACAAGGTGTCGAAGATAATGTCGCTTATTTTAAGTAACAAAACGCCAAGAAAATAGCTTTATCTTTAGTTTTTACCAAATTAAACCAAAGCCATTGAAAAGCCAAATGTTTCGTTGTCAGACAAGGCAAATGAACTTAAGTTTAGCGGTATTGAGAATATAAAATAGTAGGGGCGGGTAAAGGGCCGGGACAAGCCACGGCCCCTACACCCCGCCCGTATCAAATTACAATCCAATCTCAAGCGGGATCGCCCCGCCCCTGTCAAATGAGGTGCCAATCCATCAGGCTCCGGCATTTCATCAATTCAGCCGTTCCTGCCAGAAGATTTGGCGTTTATTGCCAGCGCGCAGGCCAAAGACAAATTCCGAGTTTGGCTCGGATTCATCGTCAGGCAGCAACCATGGCAATCCTTCGTCCCCGTCAGCAATAGAACATTCCAGTAGCCACGAGCCTCTGTCACCGTCAGAATCCAAAAACATGGGGTTTACTGCAGGCAATTTACCTGCACTTAAGGTTTGAGCCGTAGCTGCACCACCCAGACTATTTTCCAATGTCAAAGCAGCTCCACCCGTTGTCGAGTCAGCAGTGCAATCCACAGGATTAAAGAGGGTGCAGTTATCATCAGTATTAAGAACAAACTTAGTGCCATCCCAGTATTGGGCTTCTACATCAATACGAAGCCGTTCATTTTCAGGTCCTACTGCAGGTTTTACAACCAGACGCCCATATCGCAACTCAGGAGCTGTAATAGTGCTAAAAGTAACAGGTAAACAACTGCCATTATCTGCTGTTTTGACACAAACCCCATCACTGTCTCTGACAAAGCTGTCGGTCAAATCCAGCGTCAAGCCCAAAATATCAGTTAAAACAGGAGCGCTGTAAGGCAAAGTGCGGGCAAACCTGAGGTTTTCTGGTGTCGAAACATTCAGATTACTCATGGTCAGTTCAAATTCACCACCAAAAGTATCTCCTCCTTCCGGTTCTATTTTGCCCCGACCTGTAATTTCAGCTGTGGCTACAGTACTTAACGTAGAATAAGCTGTTGCATCATTCATTTGTCCCACTGTAGTTGCTGTCATAGACTGAGCTTTAAAAAAACTCAGGCCATAGTTTGTAGTTGTTGCTCCCTGCACATTTTTTGCGGTTAACGTAGCCTGAGGAAAAACCTGATAACCCACAGCCTGCCCCAGATAAGCAAATTTTGTCAGTGACGGGTCTAGACTGGCTGCATTACAAGCAGCTTCCAGCACTGGAGTATTCACTGAAGCCGTAAAATAAGCTGGGATAAAACGGCCCACAGGAGCACTGGTCGCAGCAGGGATAGTGTAACCAAAGTAGCTATTGGCCGCCGGAGTTGCAGTAAAGCTAAATACCCCAACCTCAGATACAGCCTGATTAGTAGTGACGACGCCACCGGCAGACTGAATATGGCTATACGATTCCACTCCTAAATCCCCCGGACTGGCACCTTCCGTAGCCAGAGGTGCCACCAGTGAATGAGTTAATGCAATATCATTCAATCTGAAGCTTGGTGTACTGTGCAGATTCGCACAAAGATTGGCATTACCCGAGTTATCAGAAGCTTTTGCAATAACAGACAAAGGGAAAACTTCCCCTGCCTTTTTATAGGCTCCACAGTTTGAATAAGGCAAAACACAACTAACAGGAGCAACACTGCCATTACCTTCCTGCACACATAACCCGGCAGGACGAGAGACAAATTGGTCGGAACCAGTCATCAGCAGCCCTAATTCCGAACCAGTGCCTTCATAACTGGCATTCAGTTGCATCTGACCTGCATCTATATAATTCAAAGCAACTGTCGCCTGACCGTTTGCATTAAAGACCAGATTTCGGACCTGAGCGCTAATCTCAGTTTGAGCAATAGGTTGTGTGTTAATCAGCACAGATCTGCTTTCCGGACGGGCGGTAGCTCCAGGGTCAATATAATCAGACCACAACTTTACCGCTTTTGTCACATCGGCAAAACCAGGCACACATTGTTGACTGACGTTGTCTTTACGTACCGCACTAATCACCACATTTTGTGATTCATTGGCAACCATATCCGCAACATCAAAGACAAAACCACTGTCGGCAAAATTCAGCACACAATCGTCAGCCACACCATTCTGCCTGCACTGCAGCGCATTGCTGGCAGCCACACTTGGATTAGTCACACTTAAAGTGGTATTACCAACGCCGGTTTTTTGTAAAGATCGGGTAGTACTGCCTGTAAAGGTTACAGTACCACCGCCAACCCAATTGGCGCCATCAGTTGCCGCCAGTGTTAAAGTCACAGGTCCGGCGTAAAGCTGAGAGCAATCAGTGTTGGCACAGGCTCTGATGGTGGCTTCCGTTGGACTACAGGTCAGCCCCTGCGCACCATAGCTTATTTCGTAATGATGTAATGGAGCACCTATCACTACATCAGGTGCATTTTGCACAGTACAGACCTCAATAGTGGCAAGTTCATGATAGTTCACACTGCCCCCGGTTGCGGCAGTAAAGGACAAATAGAAGTTATCAGGTACCGTACTTTGATTCAGTGCGGTTGCTGCATTAAAAGATGAAATAACAGTGCTGTAATTGTTGCCAGAACCAGTGGTATCTCGTTCTACCGTAACCAGAGCTTCATTGTTATTGCGGGCGTCCACTGAAATCCTGTAACGATGCCCGGGCCCCGGAGTATTGGTATTCGCATTGTCTACATTAGGTGATAATGCAGCACCTGCCAGATAACGGTAATTGGGTGATGAACCTCGTATGGCTAAGGATTGCTGACGACGGTTTGTGCCATTAAAACCACCTATACGGCCTTCACTGGATGCAGAAAAGTTACCATAAGCATCGATACCTATACCTAACCAACCTCCGGCAAAACCAGGATCACCATTGTCACGCTGGGCGTAACCTAAAGAGCCACCAAAACTACCGGGAGCAGGCACTGAGTTTGCATCTGATAAAGTGACAGCTATGCCATCAGCCCCTTCCGCTGAACTGGGTCGCCATGCATAGAGATTGAACTCAACTTTGACTTGATTACCTCTGCCCGGAAACAACTTACGCAAGGTCATTGAAGTAGCCTGATTGGTAATGTTTCTGGTTAGGCGCAGTCGCTGAGGATTCGTTTCGACTGTTGGAGTTTCACTGCCTAAATAGGCTGAGGCATACCAGTTTTCCGTAGAATAAAAGTTCTCAGTAAAACACTGAGTACAAGCTTTACGTTCGGCCATAACAGCCGCTATCTGGCTGTTGGTTAAAGCTCTGGCATAGATACGCAGTTCATCTAAATCACCGGCAAAAAAACTATTGGCAGCGCCGTGGTCCTGGCCTAATTGCAAAGTACTGGAGTTGGTTTGAATGTTCGCATTGCGGGTACTGCTGGAGTTTTCCACCCCATTTAGATAAATACGCTGACTACCGGAAGTGTATCGGATCAGCACATGAGTCCAGGTATTGTTAGCTATAGCGTTGTCAGACAGTAAAGTGCGGCTTGTACCTCCACTTTCAGTCCAGCGCCATAAGATCCTACCATCCGATCTTTGCATGATTTCATAGTTGCCATCTTTGGACAAAATAGCCCTAAAATTACCGGATGAAGGCCTGCTGCCCGGCCTGACCCAAACACCTATGGTTAAGTTAGTGCTGATATCCAGCAGGTTATTGTCTGCAGTTTCAATATACCTGTTTGAACCATTAAACTGAGCAAAAGCACAAGTACCAGGATCACCACTTAATGCCGGGCTTACAGATGAAGCTAAAACGCCATTAAAAGTGCGGCCATGCAGGTTATTGCCAGAGAAATCCAGAACTTCATTAGCAGCGCCCGACCAGCCGCCCTGATTTAAATCCCAGCTTAATACAGTACTGGAGTTGGTACAGGCGTTTGTGGTGTTTCTTAAAACCGCTATTTCTGCCGGTGTCAGTTCACGGGCATGGAATCTGACTTCATCAATTTTACCCGTAATACCGTTGGCTCCACCCGGTATAGCACCAATAGCCATAGCTCCGGTGACTGTACGTGGTGTTTTTGCATCTGTCGCATTGCCAATATTACTGCTGTCCCTGATAGCCATTTGGGTACCATTCACATAAAGACGCATGGTCCGGCTGTCTCTGTTGTAAGTGGCTGTAATATACTGCCAGGAGCCATCAAACACCGCAGCACCTGCTGTAGAAATATTGTGCACCGTATTACTTTGCATACGCAGTTCAAACACCAGATTACCTGCAGTATTTCGGTACAGCTCAAAGCGGCCAGTGTTATTTAAAGTAGTATCACCATAAGCCAGTAAAGTCTGAAAACTACTGGCTGGCTGGCTGGCTGCATTAACATTCATCCAGAAGGAGACTGAAAAAGTATTTGCGTTGTTGATCACTGTTGTATTTGGAATTTCAACATACTGCGATGAACTTCCCGAAGCCTGGCCAACAAACTCGCCATAACCACAAGTGCCAGGATTGCCTGAAATAGCAGGACTGGCATCAAACACAGTGGCTGAATTGCGGGCCCGGCCATGTAATGCCAAAGTACCAGAATCTATAACTTCGCCTGCTGTTCCGTTCCAACTGGCTTCATTAAACCGCCACCATAAATTATCTGTGCTTCCTGCGGCATCACACTCTACAGCGTTACCACCTGAGGAGCTGTCACAACTTGTGCCACCTGAAATGTTACCGTCGTTATCTATATGAGGTGCAGTTACATCGCCAGTAATCTGACCACTACTGCCGTTATCCACTGTGTTCTCTGCTTCGACATCGCCCTGAATAGTGCCATTATTTGCTACATTTTCTGCTGTAACATTACCTATAATCTGAGCGCCATAGCCAACTTCAACATCCTCTTCCGCGTCAACATCGCCTTCAATACGTCCATTACCGTTCTCCAGAACCACATTTTCTGCAACTACAGAACCAATAACCACGCCCCCACTGCCTACTGTTAAGGTGTCTGAGACTGTAATATTGCCGTTAATCTGGGCGTTTGAAGGTTGCATAGTGACATCAGTTGCAGTGACTGGGCCTGTGACTGAACTGCCACTGGCCAGAGTAAACTGATCTGCAGCTGAAACAGCACCATTGATAGTGACAGGGCTATTGGTATTGATATCATCGCCGCTGGTGACATTGCCATTGATCACCGCCTGACTACCGATAAAGATATCTTCATCTGCATTCAGATCGCCAGTAACCTGAGTACCACTGGACCTGATATTGATTTCGTCTGCACTTATATTGCCCTGAATAGTGTTGGCAGAACCAGTTTCTACATACTCGGCTATCAGGTTGCCGTTAATAGTATTGCTGCTGCCGGTGACAATTTCTTCCGCTTGCAAAGTACCTGTGATGGTATTAGATGAACCGGTATTCATTTCACTTTCAGCAGTCAGATTGCCAATAAAAATGCTTTCACTGGAAGTATTAATATCGTCGGCACTAACATTGCCATTGATAATATTGGCGTAGCCAAAATTAGCATTACCATCGATATTAAAGTTTGCTTTAGCTCTGAAATCACTGTTGCTGCCCAGATTGCCATCAATATTAATAGTCAGGGCTGAAGGCAGGCCATTTTGATTGATTTTTGCATTTTCAAAGTTAGCGTTGTTACCGATATTTAAAATGACAGTATCAGTCACAGTAATGACATCATTCCAGCCTAAATTTAAATTACCGTTACAAGTGACAGTTTGGCCGTTACTATTACAGCCAGGGGGGGGATTGGCTGGCAAATTATAAGTTGCTGCTTCAGCCCACAAGCTACAAACAACCAGCATCAGCAGCAAAAACTTCTTCATACCACAACTCCGCTTTTGCCAGGGGGCAAGTGCATTAAATCAATCAATAACTGTTTGTTAGTTATAGCACCCACTACTGCCAGACTTCCATTTCTATAGTGCGGGAGCTTTGAACAGATGCCGGATCGCCGCAAGTTCCGGTGCTGGTGAGATAAAAATGTGTAATCACTGGATCCAGAGTGTTGGGCGCAGCGGTGCAACTGACCTGAACCTGACATTGCCTTAAACCGTCTATAGCGGAGAGTTCAAAATTCTGCGAAAACAACGGGTTGGCACAACTGGTTTGAATGGTGGCATCAAGCCCATATAAAATTTGCAAGCCGCGCTCCATACCAGATTGAGCCGCCAGAAAAGCTCTGGTGCCTAATACTTCATAAGACACGCTTTCACTGCTGCTGGTAAGCTGTTGTGATAAAGACCCGATCAGCAATACCATCACAATGATAATAAAGACAGCCACTACTAACGCACTGCCACGCTGTTTACTGACAAAAGAGCTGCTCTGATTAAGGCACATTAGGAATATGAACCTCTTGATTAAAAAACAGGTTGTCGTTAAAACCAGAACCAAACGATATGAATAAATGGACTACTGAATTCCTGCTCAGCACTGCCTGGTCAAACACAAAGTAGGGGATGCTGCCTGGATTATTTAAACCTTCAGCCATCAGCACACCGTTTGCCAAACCACTTCCAGGAACAGGTTGTAAGGCTTGCAACGCATAATTACCATAACGGAATAACTGGTTACCCTGCACACAATAAGAAACCGGAGAACGGAATATATACAACCTGTTACTTGGAGAACTGACAGGAAAACTTGTGGAAGGAAAAGTAAATTGAATTGGGTTGGTATTGGTTGCTCCGGTTAAACGTACTGTTCTACCTAATGCCGGATCATAAATGTGAGTGGGTTCGGTAGGATAAATAGCAAGGTAATCCTGAGCCAGCACATTCCATTCGGCAGCAGGTGAATTACTAAAAATATTGATAGAAGTACCTGTCACAGGGGTTACAGGAATAGAAACATAACGCCCGGCATTGAGCAGAGGCATAAACTCAATACAATTACCGCTGGTATCCACTCTGACACTGTTTGGGACCACATTCCTCAGCTCTCTGACCATACGCTCTACAGCAAAACGGCTTTGGCTTAATAGTTTGTCTCTGTCACTGCTTTCGGCATACATACGAGCGCCTAATCCGAGATAACTGGTGGTTACTGTAGCCAGGATCCCCATAACCACAATCACCAGAATCATTTCCACCAGAGTAAAACCCGAGTTGCGATACCACATTACCAATTGCTCCTGTAGGCAGCAAACTGGATCACCTCACCGGATGGAGTAGTTACAGAGACAAGAATACGTTTCGCTAAACGCTCAGCAGGATCAACCTCGTTCATTACACCATTAAAGTTTCCATCATAGGCAACATTAACCGCAACCTGATAATTGTTGTACAAACCTGTCAGAGGGTTCGCCAGAATATTGGTAATAGCATCCCCGCTGGCAGAGAAATTATGAAAATCATCCACATCATTAAATGAAATGCGGGTTTCGCCAGCGTCCGGACCAAAATTGTTTACTTCAGTACAAGGCCATGGAGTAACAGGTGTAGGCTCTGTTAGTGCATCACAGCGGTAAGAACCATCAGCACGATCAGATTGTTCATCAAAAGAACGCGCCATAATTTCATTCATAAAACTATGGCCTAACTCTGCCGCCCGTACCTGATGCCATGGATCTGTGCTGCGCTGATACAAAGGGCCTAAAACCCCTGTAATTACTGTTAAAGCGATCGCCAACACTACCATGCCAATCACTAGCTCTACCAAAGTAAAACCAGCTTGTTGTCTTAGTGAGGCAACATCTGAAGGTTTTAACATGGATGGATATAACCTTCTCGTTCAATACAAATGCGGTACGTCACCACATCAGTGATTTCAATACGCAAGCCGCTTGAGATCACTGCACCAGCATTAGTAACAGGCTGACCCAAAGAATTAAATCTAAACAGGAAAGGTAAGGTTTGACTAGTTCCACCCGCAGGTAACGCAGTATTAAACAAGCTTAAACCTAGGGAGCTATTGGCCGGACGCATAAACTGCAGACCAGAGTTTTGATTAGCCGCAGCTGTTAATTGAGTATTAGTTTCGGTGGGGTCACAGGGCAAAACATTCGGAAAACCCAGTTGGGTCTGAGTCAGAATAAGCTGATGGCAAAATGTAGCAGTATTAGTCTGCTGCATGGCCTGAATTTGCATACGGCGCAGAACAGAAATCATCTGGTCCTGCGCCGTAATTTCGTCGGTGCCAGCATTACCAAAAAGCTTAGGTAATGCTGTAGCAGATACTATACCCAGCAGTACTATGACAATAATAAGTTCAACAAGAGTAAAGCCTGTTGATGTCTTTCGCACTGCTCACCTCAGACTTTAACTATTATTCACATTCATCTTCATTAACTAATTCTACTGTTGCTGCAGTTGTTGCAGTTGCAGCAGTGTAGCGAACGATACAGTTACCTGCAGTTAAGTCAGCCAGATTTGCAGCCATATCTACATTGCCAGCAGCTACCACTAAAGCTGGAGTCAAATTCAAAGCTGTAGCAGACTCAGTATCATGTAATACGAAATTATTTGGGAAGTCAGCTACTGCTTGTAAAGAAGTAACATCAGAATCAGGCGCACCGAAAGCTACATCAACCCCTGAAGCACAATTTGTATTTGCAGGAGCTGCTGGAGTCGCATCAATTTCAGTTTGAAGCGCAGCACGTACGTTATTAGCTTCAAAACAGGCTAAAGCCGCAGTATTCTGACCAGCAATTAACGCTTTGCCATTTACAAGGCTTATGGCCGCTCTCAAACTGCCTTCAACACCTGCTAATACTGAAGCTTTTGCATCGCCCTGGAAATTCAAAAACCGTGGCGCTGCTGTTACAGCTAAAATACCTAAAATTACTATGACTATAATCAGTTCTACTAAGGTAAAACCTTGTTGTTTATTTAATGTCTTCATACTTCACCTCGTTAAAAAAATTTTTTACGCCTTGTTACGCACAGCGTTTACAACGCCAGTCGCAGGATTGTACCAAAAATAGTTAAGACCAGTTACAGCTGCAGGAACATTGTTTGTTGCTGCAGCTGAAGCCGCTGGCACTGCAGCCATACCCGCCGTCTGGAAATAGAAACAGATGTTAGCAGCTGTATTCGTGCCTTCCACAACAACAAATTTATTTTGCGCTAAAGTAGCGGCTGTAGCACCAGTGCCAACAATGGCTGCAGGTGGGTTTTGTAATAACAGGTTAAACACTTCCAGACAACGGGCTTCTGTCATGTTCGCCACTTGTGTGTTGTTTGCGGTGCCGCTCACTACTGCTGCAGTGGCTGCAGTAGTTACGCCAGCAGTCGGATAACCACGGGTAAAACCACCTAAAACCTGGGCAGTACTGGCATCCACACCAATTCGGCGGTTATCAACAGTGACAAAGGTCAGGTTGGCCTGGAGTGCACCAGTGCTTCCACTGGCTACAGAACCACTTGGACGACCAGCCACTTCCCACTGTCCACGCACTAAACCTACAGCTGTCGCAAAACCACCAGTGACTCCTTCCAGTGAAGCGTCTTCAGCGTCATCCACCACATCCAGGAAGCGCGGCAAAGCAGTAGCGGCCAGCAAGCCTAAAATTATCACTACTATGATAATTTCGATAATAGTGAAACCACTCTGTCTTCTCATCTTGTTAACTCCACATCTTTTTTTGTTAGTTTATCGCTAATAGCGCTTATTTTACCCACTATTACCAGCTTGTCTTCTGTTTTTTTCATTTTTACCGATTATTTACTAACCACCTTTATAGGCATTCAACATATCCCACATAGGTGTGAAGATACCTAAAGCTAAAATAAGCACCATTCCAGACACTACTGAAATCAAAATAGGTTCTATCTTTGCTGTAAGTCCTTTCAAGTCGTATGCCACTTCTCTCTCATAAAATGAGGCAACTTCCGTCAACATTTCGTCAACCTGGCCTGTTTCTTCGCCTACAGCTAACATTTGGAGTACTAAAGGTGTAAATAATTCACTTTGTACCGAAACGCGCAGTAAACTTTCGCCCCTTTCGATGTTTTTCCGCATGTCACGGATTTTTTCCGCCATAAAATCGTTGTCGACCGCCTCAGCCACTAGTGTTAAAGCTGAAGTTAAAGGCACACCTGCTCTGAGCATCATGGCAAAGCTGCGGCTGAAACGCCCTAAACTGGCGCGCACTAAAATAGTGCCCATCAGTGGCATTTTCAGTTTCCAGTAACTCCATTGATAGCGGCCCTGGTCTGTTTGTAAATACAGCTTTAACGCCCATAACAGCCCAACCACAGCCCCAGCCATCCATTGCCAATAATTCACAAAAAGGCTGGAGCTGGCTAGCAGTACTTTAGTGGCCCAGGGCAACTCTGTATTAAATTTGGCAAACATGGTAGCAAACTGCGGTATCACCAGAATATTCATAATCACCATAGCTATGGTGATAGCAACCAGCACAAAAGTAGGGTAACGGGTGGCTTGTTTAATTTGCTTTTTGGTTTCCATTTCCTGCTCAAAATAGCCGGAAAGTTGTAAAAAGGATTCATCCAGACGACCGGTGTTTTCACCTACATGCACTATGGAAACCACTAAACGGCTGAATACTTGCGGATGCTGTGCCATAGCTGCCGATAAGGTGCGGCCTTTTTCCAGCTGGTCAGCTAAATCCAGCAGCACTGTGTTTAATGCTGCAGAACTGGTGCTTTCTGCTAAACCCACTATAGCTCTGATGATAGGAATGCCGGCTTTCATCAGCGAGTACATCTGACGGGCGAAAATGATCAGCTCTGTCATATTGACGCGCTGCCATGGCCAGACAATGGCTGCGCTGGCTTGTTTTTCTTCCTGCAGCTTAATTTTAATAGGGGTTTGGCTGCGTTGCAGCAACATATCTGCTACTGCAGCTTCACTACCTGCTTCCATGCTACCGCTGACAGACTGGCCTTGTCTGTCTCTTGCTGTGTAGCTGAAGGTTGCCATTAGTCAGTTTCCTGCTCTGCAGCACCAGCTGTAGTACCATTCACTGCGCTGCTCTGAACTGGTTCTTCCAGTTCCAGATATTCAGACACCTTAATCACTTCTTCGATACTGGTCAGGCCCTGCATGGCGTAATCCAGCGCCATATCGCCCAAAGGCCGGAACCCTTCATTGTTGCGGGCCGCTATGGCAAAACCTTCGGCATCACCACGGCGTAAGGCATCGGCCAGTTCGCGGTTCATCACCAATAATTCAAAGACACCTATACGGCCTGAATAACCTGTGTTATTGCAGTTCTGACAGCCTTCGCTGCGCCAGAACTGCTGAGTGAGCGCTATATCTTTATGTTGTAACCAACTGGTTTCTGACGGGTCCGGTATATAGGTTGTTTTGCAATGAGCGCATAAACGCCTGATCAGTCGCTGCGCCAGAATAGCGCGTAATGCGCTGGCCACTAAATACTCAGCTGCTCCCATATCTATTAAACGCAAGGTACTGCTGATGGCGTCGTTGGTGTGTAAAGTGGATAACACTAAGTGACCCGTTAAAGCGCCACGTAAACCAATTTCTGCGGTTTCCTGGTCCCGCATCTCACCCACCATGATGATATCCGGATCCTGACGTAAGCTGGTTCTTAACACGCTACTGAAGGTCAGGCCAATTTTATGGTTCACCTGCACCTGATTAATGCGGGGTAAACGGTATTCCACCGGGTCTTCAACGGTAATAATTTTATTACCTTCTTTATTCAGCTCGCTCAGCATGCCATACAAACTGGTGGTTTTACCTGAACCTGTAGGGCCAGTCACCAGAATCATGCCATGGGGCGTTTTTAAAATACGGCGTAAACGTTTGAGCAGCGCATCCGGCATACCTGTTTGTTCCATCGTCAGCAAGCCTGCCGACTGGTCCAGTAAACGCATCACCACAGACTCGCCATATTGCACAGGCATAGTCGACATCCGCACATCTATGGTACGGCCTTTAATTTTGATCTGAAAACGGCCATCCTGCGGCAAACGTTTTTCCGATATATCCAGCTGTGCCATCAGCTTTAACCTCAACACCAAAGCCGGCACTATACTGACTTCTTTTAATACGTTTTCCTGTAACACACCGTCGACGCGCTGACGTATACGCAGCAGCTTTTCATCAGGTTCTATATGAATATCCGAAGCCCGTACCTGTACTGCATCTTCAAAAATAGATTGCAACAGTTTAACAATGGTATTGTCTTTGTCAGTGGCGTCATTGAGCGCACCAAAATCCAGAATATCGGTTTCGGCGTATTCTTCTTTCAGCTGGGTGGCAAAACTTTCGATTTGTTTAGTGCGACGGTACAAGCGGTCAAAAGCACTGATCAGCTGGCTTTCCCGCACTATCGCAATAGAAATGTCTTTTGGTGCCAGCATAGGCGCTATTTGATCCAGCACTGACAAGTCAGCCGGATCACTCATGCCAAGTAGTACAGAACCACCTCTGTCTTCCAGTACTAAAGCACGGAAACGACGGGCATGCACTTCAGGTAACAAAGCCACAGCTTTAGGATCAATTTGTTGTTGGCTGATATCCAGTAAATCAACGTTAAGCTGTTGCGACAAAAACTGCAGTAACTGATCTTCAGTTAAAAACTGCATATCAATCAGGCTGCTTCCCAGCTTACGGCCAGTTTTTTGCTGTTGAGCTAAGGCTTGCTGCAGTTGTTGTTCACTGATGATGTGTTCATGCACCAACAGGTCGCCAAGCCGCATTTTTAGTCTGGGTTTTAACATAAAATCACTCTAAGGCCGTGATACGTTTTTTTACATAGTCCAGGCTGGCCGCTGATAAGCCAAAACCGTTGACCGCCACCTGACGGTAGGCCAGCAGTGCCTGATCCTGTTGTTGCATAGCATCATAACTTAATGCCATACCTAACCACCAACGTGCCTGTTCTGGCTGCTGCCTTGCCAGTTGTTGAAACACCTGTACTGACTCTGCATGCTGATTGGTTTTTTGCAAAGCCGCAGCTTTTAATGCGTAAAAGTCTGTGTAATTTAAGATATCAGGCTCGTATTCTAAATAACTCAGGGCTTTGCTCCAATCCTGTTGTTTAACAGCCAAAGCGGCCAATGCCATCGAGACTTTAGGATCCTGCACACCAGCAGCGCTGGCCTGCTCCAGTATCTGTACTGCACCTGCATCATTACGCTGAATTTGTGCCAAACGGGATAACTCTAAATAAGCCTGACTGGATGCAGGTTCCAGTTGCCTGATTTGTTGCCAGTGACTGACAGCCTGATCCAGATTGCCGCCTGATTCGGCCTTTTTGGCTTTGTGCATCAATAAATCTTTTTGCTGCTGCGGGCTCAGTTGTACTTTTTCAATGGCCAGAGAACGGGGTTTGCTGACTTCAGCCGTGCTGTCATTCCAGTTGGTTTCTGCAAGGCTTTCCTGCTCAGGCACAAACTCAGCCGCCTGATCAAATTCGCTGACCTGAACTTCAGTACTGGCAAAAAGCTCAGCTACAGGCTCAACACTCTCCAGGCTTTCTTCTGGCTGACGCATTTGCACCTGCACCACCCGTTCTGCTGCAACCGGCTGACTGGCAAAAGGTTTGAGCTTAGGTTCAACCTCAGCCACAGTTTTGGCCGCCTTTGATTTTCCAAGTTCAGCAGCCAGCTCCGGAGATATACGGCTTGCCACCACATCCTGCAGGCTCACCACTTGTTCTGTTGTGCCTGGTGTTGGTTTTGTTATCTCAGCCAGATGCTGTACTTCCGGAACCAGTTTCGTTACAGCAGCCAATGGATGCACCTGGCCTTGTTGCACTTCGGATACAGTAGCGGCCTGATCTGTTTTGATAGAAAAGCGCTCCATATACCAGGCCTGACCACACCAGCCTGCCAATAAAGCTAAAGGCACAGCTCCCCACAGCAGCCAGTGTGACTTAGGTTTTGGTTTGAAGCTGACGAAACCTCTGTGGTGTTGCTGCTCTTGTTGCTTGTCTAAATCACGCAACATTTTATTAATGACACTCATAACCACACCCCCCTGAAATGCCAGGCGGCCGCAGCTGCAATCATCAGGGACGACACTAAAACTCCCAGCCATACAGGGTTCAGGCCTGCGTTAGAATATCTGACATCTTCAGTATCTTTTGCGGCATAACGCACATGCCGGGTATCCACCTGCAGCTTGTTTTCACCAAAAGCCAGCATCAGGCCTTTATGACTTAATACATTCACTAAACGTGGGATCCCTCTGCTGTATTTCCAAATCGCTTTTAACGCGCCGGGTGAAAACAATGGTTGCCGGACGCCGGCTATATCAACACGGGCGCTGATATAAGCCTGCACTTCGTAATAAGACATGCCACGCAAAAAATAGGAGAAACTGACGCGCTGCCGTAACTGGCGGAACTTATAGCTGGCTAGTCTTTTATCCAGCTCTGGCTGACCAAACAACACCACCTGCAATAATTTACGCTGTTCAGTTTCAAGGTTAGTTAACAGCCGCAAAGCTTCCAGCGTATCGTCAGGCAAAGCCTGGGCTTCATCGATAATCAGCACTACTCTTTTGCCTTCGGCTGCAAGCGCCACCAGACAATGCTGTAACAACTGCACCAGCTGTTGGTTGTCTATGGTGTCTGATTGTTTTAAGCCCAATTCGGTGGCAAAAGCCCAGCGTAATTCAACAGGTGACAAATAAGGGTCCGGAATATAGGCGATGACCCAGTCTTCCGGTGCTTCGTTCATCAGCTTACGGCATAACATGGTTTTGCCAGTGCCCACTTCGCCTGTCACTTTGATAAAACCTTCGCCGACATTCAACGCTGTGGTTAACACCTCTAAGGCTTCATGATGCTGGGGCAAATCAACATAAAACGCCGTGTTTGGAGTCAAACTAAAAGGGGTTTGCTGTAAACCAAAATGGCGTAAATACAACATAGTCAGTTCTTCGGATACCATTGATCAATCAAATCAGCAGACTGCTTTATCTGTTGCTTCATAGCACTGCTGGTCGACACTGTAGGTTTTATCAAAATAATCAGTTCTTTTTTCCGCTCTACCTTGCTGATATTAGTAAACAACTTGCCAAATAAAGGCACAGAACCAAGCACCGGGACTTTGGATTCGTTGTCGCTGATGGTGGACTGCATCAAACCACCAATCACCACAATCTCACCGTTACGGGCTTTAATTATAGTATCGGACTCACGGATATTGGTTTGGGCAGAAGGCAAGCTGAACGAGGTGTTTCCGCCCAGATTAATGGATTTGCTCAGTTCTGTGGTTTCGGAAACCGAAGGATGTACATGTAAAATCACGTCGCCATCTATATTGATCTGCGGCGTGACATCCAAAGCTATACCTGAGAAAAAGGGTTCCAGCTCAGGAATAGGTACATCACGGGAAACACCAGTGCCTGTACCTGTGGTATCAGTGACATTAGAACTGCTGCTGACCCCTGTGACATAATATTCGTCAGAACCCACTTTAATCACAGCTTTTTGATTATTAATAGCTGTCACACGGGGGCTGGATAACACTTGTGCATTACCCTGAGTTTCCAGCAGGTTGATCACGCCACTAAAATCGTCGCCTTCAAAACCTATACGGCCTAAGCCACCCACCTGAGCGGTAATATTATTACCCAAACTGAAGGTATTATTGCTGAAGCTGATATCTGTTGAACCAATGGTGCTGGCGATCTGACTCCAGTTGATCCCTTGCTGGTAATCATCATTTAAGGTCACTTCAATAATTTTCACTTCCAGTATCACCTGGCGCTGCAAGCTTTCTTCAGTCTGACCTAAATAAGCACGAACAGCCTCTATTTCTGAAGGCAAGCCCCGCACTGTGACTAAACCAGCCTGCGGACTAATGACTACAGCACGATCAGGGCCAGATCCCATCACTCCTGTAATGGCTTCTTTTAAATCTTTCCAGAAATCGGTCTGGCTGGAACTTTGCACTGAACTGCCATTGCCTGAGCCGCCCTGGCTGTTCTGGTTACCATTCTGGTTGCTGTTATTCTGGTTATTGCTCTGATTGCTGTTTTGGTTATTCCCCCCTGAATTACCGCCACTGTTACCGCCCTGAGATGACGAAATACCACCGGCAGTCACAGAAATAGAAGAACTGCCGGAACGTTGCATCAGCAAATAATTGACGGCAATAGTTTCAGTGCGTAAGCCACCAGGCATCACCTTATAAATAGAACCAACCTGCTTAATATGGTAACCATACAACTGTTCTATCACAGCAAAGGCTTCGTTTAACGTGACTTGTTTTAAATCCAGCGTGATCTGGCCCGAAACAGCCGGATGAATAGCAACGCTGTACTCTGTATCTGCCACCAATGAAGTAAAAAAGTCAGCTACATCCACATTAGCTGCGGCCACATTAAAACGTTGCTGCATAGGCTGAGCTTGCTGTATAGGACTGGTCAAAGCCAATAAATCCTGAGTCACGCTGTCAGGTATTGCCGGCACTGCAGCTTGTGCCTGTTTTTGTTGTTCAGCTAAAGCAGCCTGAGCATCATGGGGAATTTTTGTCTCCTGCATACCCTGACAGCCAGCTAAACCCAGGCTGATGAAAGCGAATGTGAAATAGTTTTTCTTAAAATAATTCATTGAGTTTTCATCGCTTTAAACAAATTTAAAGTTAAACGTTCATTCGCCTGCTGTAGTACAACCTGCTGCCGGTTAATGCTCATCACTCTATAGCCTTCAATTTCGTCGCCTTGTTTTACCGACTGACCGTTGATCAATGCCATATGTTGGCCTTGCACATTTTTGATCAAACCCAGTTTAAACCTGGCGCTCTGATCGGCCATCACAGTAGTTGCTTCAGTTGCACTGACAGCGACCGCCACCACCATATCAGGTTTGGTTGGATCTGATGCAGCCACAACAGCCGCACTCAGAACTAAACTCAGGCTACAACTTAATATAACTTTCATTGTCACTCACTGTCAGTAATTGCAAAGTAAGCTCTGCATCAGGGTATTCAGTGACCTTGTAATCAAGGCTTTGCCAGCCCAGAGACCAGGACAACTTATCCAGCCGTTCTAATACAGCAGTTAATGAAAAATAATCCCCCGTTAACACAACAACAGTCGAGTGTTGATAAATAACAGCTTTGTTGTCAGAACCTTGATCAGCAAAAGTTAAAGGTACGGGCGGATTGGCAATGATCGATTTCAATTTTACATTATTGCTACTTTTTAACACATCTTGCAGTACCAGCGCCATGCGCTCCGAACCGACAAAGTAACTGGTGAGCTGAGAAATCTGTTGCTGCAACCCCTGTTCCTGACGTTGCAGTTTCTCAACTTCCTGCCTGTAGCTGGCGTCTACGTCTGTACCCGCTTGTTGCTGTAAAGCAGTTAAAGTGTTGCTGTGTTGCTGTGTTGTCATAGCGGCGCTTTTCATTTGCAGCTCCACTTTCCTCAGCTCTTCAAAAGCGGGCATTAAAAACTGCAGCATAAAAAGCCACAGACACAACAGCAAAGCGCCAATAAGAGCTGTGTATTTCTCCCTTTCCTTTAACGCTCTGAAGCGATCAGACAGCTGTTGCCATGCACTCATGGTGTAGCCTCCGCTTCTGCGGCTGGATCTGCTGCAGAAGAAGTGACTTTAAAGGCCAAAGCTTCGGTCTTTTCAGCTTGTTTGATTTCAAAGTGAGAGAAAGTATGGCCTTTGAAAAAGGCTGTACCGCTGAGCTGGGTTAACCATTGTGGCAACAACTCAGGTGCTGTGACATAACCACTAAACTGACTGGAACCTGCATTTAAACTAAAACCATCTAACCACAAGCCCTGTGGATCTATGCTGGCAAGGTACTGAAATACCGGAGAGTACTGCACTGAGGTTTTCAGCTGTTCACCTTGCACAAAGTTCAGCAACTTTTGTTTTTGTGCAATGATTTGGGTCAGTTCAGTATGCTGCTTCACCAGAACAGCAGAGGGCTGACGATTGCCCACACTTTTTTGCAACTGAGCCAGTTGTTGTTCCTGCGTTTTTACTTGCTGCTGCAACACTGTTAATTCAGCTTTTTTTGCATCGGTGTGCAGATTAATGAGCAAACCTGCAGCTAACAATACAGCAGAGAGGCCTATGGTACTGCCAACCACTAATTTTAAACTGATCTTTTCTTTAACAGGCTGCAAGGCCTGAACATAAAGGTTAACCCGCAGCTTCAAGGTTCACCTCCTTTTGAGCACATAAAGGTTCAAGGGCACCGGCAAGAGCCAACCAATATGAACTGAACTGTTCAGCAGACATCTCTACTCCAGCCTCTTTGGCTGACAATGCAAACACCTGAGAAAAGCCATTTTGTACAAACAATTGCACCACTCCGGCCTGATTCGAATTGGCCAATAACAACGCAATTTCTTTGACAGGAGCCTGTTTCAGTTGGCCTTCAAAGTAATCAATGGAACGCTGAAGTTCCAGCAGTAAATTATCAAAAACGCCCTGTTGTAACTCATCCAGACTGTATTGATCCAGCCGGTTAAAGCCACGTAGACGACGGGAAAAACATAAATTACCCTGCTGCAGAATTTGCACTGCCAAATCCTGACCCGGCTGATGTGATACCAGCATCAGTGCCTGATGTTTAGCTGGCAACAGGTTACGGGCTAACCATTCTTCCGGCTGAATTCCTGCTAATTGCAATTTGTTTTGTACAAATAAGGCCACTAAATCGGCCAGCCAGCTTTTTGAGCTGACCACTACATTCACTTTGATACCCTGCAACTGGTTTTGCAGTGGCAAATCCAGGTAGTCCAGCACCATATCCTCATCGGGCAAAGTAACTAAATCTTTGATAGTCCAGGGTAAAGCCAATGAAATTTCTTCATCAGGTACAGCAGGCTTATCGATCTGCAGCACCATATAACGTTCAGGAGGTATCACTAAGGTACACTGACAATCAGGGGGTAATTTTGCCGCCAATGCTTTAAAAGCCGCAGACAATTGTGCCGCAGAGCTGAACTGCTCCTGGAATACTTGTTCTACCTTTTGTTCTGTTGTGGATTGCTGAGTGACCAGCACAACCTTTAAACTATTGGCAGACAGATGAACGCCAGCAAACGAATTGCCTGATTTTCTGGTGAATTTTAATTGCGCCAATAGCTTTGTTAACATAACGGCAAATACTACCTACTGTGCTTTCTTAATTTTATTAACTGTAAATTATCACAAAAACGATAAAAATGATAAAAATTTCGTTCTTTAATGACAAGATACAATGATTCTAACTTCTTATGTGCAGTGGAAAAAGCTGCACCACCCTCTTTTGCATGAACATCAGACAGAACTCTGGCTGCGTTATGCTCCAGGCAATAATCCGGATATATCCGGAAACAAAATCCTGAAGCTAAAATACCAGTTAGAACAGGCACTGCAACAAAAATATCAGGGCTTGCTGACCTTTGGTGGCGCATTTTCCAATCATTTGGTCGCAACAGCGGCTGCGGCTGCCGAAAATAAGCTGAAATCTGTCGGCATAGTGCGTGGTGAAGAAGTGGATTTAGATAACCCCAGCCTGGCCTTATGTCGCTTTTATGGCATGCAACTGATCCGGGTCAGCAGAGAGTTTTACCGGGGCCGCCATCAGCAGGAGGTATTGCAACAACTCAGAGATCAATTCCCGGGTTTACTGCAGATCCCTGAAGGAGGCACTTGTGAGGCCGCGGTTCGGGGCGTCAGTGAACTGGATATGTGCACTACACCTGCTGGCCCGGCCTCTATGCTCATTTGTGCTGTTGGCAGCGGTGGCACTGTGGCAGGTTTAATCCGTGGCTCAAAAAACACGCCTGTGTTAGGTATTGCAGTAGTGCAGGATCAAAGTCTGCCAGAAAAAATCAAAGCCTTTTTACCAGCAGATCGCCACTGGCCTGAGTGGCAGCTTATTCAGGCCCTGCATCAGCCCAGATACGGTCGCTTTGACAAGCAGTTATGGCAGTTTTGTCTGTCTTTTGCAGAGCAGGATGTGCAGCTTGAGCCTGTATACACCGGCAAGGCTTTGTATTCTGTGTTTGAGTTGATGAAAGCCGGAAAGATCCCAAAAGGCAGTCGCCTGAGCTTTTTTCACACAGGCGGATTACAAGGATTAAAGGGGCTTGCCTACAGAGGCCTTATTCCTGACGCTGACTCAGTGCAATAAAAAGGGGTCGCTGGCTTTTTAGTCTGACAACTGGTTCTGGGCAATAAGTCGCGCCAGTGGCTGACTGAAATAGTAGCCCTGAGCCCCTACAACCCCCAGCTTTTTCAGGCATTGCCATTCAGGGTCCTGCTCTACCCCTGTGGCTATCACTTTAATATCTTTGCCAGCACAAGAGGCCAATAAGCCGCGGATAAACAGCTGTTGTTCCAGTTGATGGTCAATGCCCCGCACCACAGCCGGATGGATTTTTAGCATCCGAATCGGCAGCTCATCGGTATAAGGAGTGGCATCCAGACTTAAACCTACATGATCAACTATCAATTCAAAACCCCACTGCTGCAGCTGCAGCAATTTAGGTTTCAGGTTTTTATAGTGCTTAATTAAATGATGCTCATGAAATTCCAGCGCCAGATCCGGGGCCACTATAGTTCCGCTATTGACCTGCTGTTGCAGCCAATGCCACCAGGCTTCATCTAACAGAGATTGGGTATTTAAATTCACACTGCACCTGCAATGTTCCAGCACTTCTGTTTCGCCCAGCTTAGCAACCTTCAACAGTACATACTGGTCTATAGCGCTGACCAGACCACAGTTCGCCGCCATAGGTAAAAATAAGGCGGCAGCCAGTTTGTCACCATCACTGCTGGCCAGGCGCACCAGGACTTCATGTTGCAATACATCATTGTCCAGCCAGGAAAAAACCGGCTGGAAACTCAGCAAAAATCTGTTTTCTTTTAACGCATTATGCAATTCAGTTCGCCACCAGACTGAACCTTTGATTTTTGGTTTTTGTGGATCATTAAAGCCATAAGCCGCATTAGGCCCCTGTAATTGCGCCGTTTTTAATGCCATATCTGCTTCAGCCATCAGCTGATACGAGCTTTGCCCTTGCTGATACAACACAAAACCTATGTGGATCAGATCAAAATCCTGGCATTGATCAAAAAAACTGGCCTGACTTAACACCTGTGCCATACGATCACCCAATTGTTCAGCTTCTCTCCCGGTTAACCCCGGGATCAGCAACGACAGGTCGTTATCAGCCAACCTCGCCATCACAGCTTCAGGCCAGCCAGATGTTAATTCAGCAATCAACTCAACACAGCCCTTTAAACGCTGTAATTTGCTCAGAGTGGACAAATTAGGTTCAGGATGCGATAGCTGCACCAAAAACACAGCACCACTGCCAGCCTCACCACTTTCAGTTAAATAATGATTTAAACGGCTTTCAAAAAACACTCTGTTGCCTATCGCCAGCTCGTGATCCACCAGGCCTTGCACCCGCACCAATTGACGGATTTCACTATCGCGTTTTTGCCAGTTTTGTAGCTTTAACAACACCCGCTGCAATTGGGTGGCAGGGTTAGTTCCGGTATGAAATGGTAAGTCTAAATGATTGAGCAGTAACCGGGTTTGCTGTTCCAGTTGTTGTAATTCCTGTCTGAATTGTTGCTGATAAGGCCGGATCCACAACAGCCAGAGCAGCCAGATCACAAAAGGCAAATTTAATAGCAGGTAATCCGGAACAGACCAGCTTTTCACCAGCTCCGGCGCCAGATGCAATACAGGGTTAGACCCATCCAAAGCCACAAAATCAGCGGCAGCCGAAGGTGGACTGGACAAAAGTTTGAGCTGGTTTTGTTCACTGATCAGCCATGACTGTTGCTGTAACGGCTGCAACACAAGCCATTGTTGCCATTGCTGCTGGCGGTGCTGCAGCTGTAACTGGCCAATACTATAAAAGCTGATATTGACCAGCAGTAACACCACTACACTGAGCAACTGCTGCCAATGGCGTTTCTTTTGGACTATCTGGCTTAACCACATTCCAACTCCTTTTGCCCTGTCGAACGAGTCTGATAAGTGTGCGCCAAGTTTGGCCACTATGCTGATTATTTTATTGGTTTTTTCTGCTCACATTGCAATCAGACAAGAATGTGACGACTTTGATATAGTAAAGCCAGAATCAGTAGAGAAAAAACAGGACAGACAGATGGAATGGCAAGTTGCAGGCTTTAATCAGCTCGATTCGTACACGGTATACGCCATGTTGCAATTAAGGGTGGACGTGTTTGTAGTGGAACAAAACTGCCCTTATCCAGAGCTGGATAACAAAGATTTGCACCCGCAAACCCGACATATTCTGCTAAAAAAAGGCGATAAAATTTTAGCTTATGCCCGGGTTCTGGCGCCGGGGGTCAGCTATGAAAACAGCCCGGCTTTAGGTCGTATCTGCGTATCACAAACGGCTCGCCGTCTGGCCTTAGGCCGGGGTTTAATGGATAAAGCTCTGGATGTAGCCAGCAGTTGCTGGCCTGATTTGGACATCCGCATTTCAGCTCAGTGTTATCTGCAACGTTTTTACGAGTCTTTTGGTTTTATATCTTGCAGCGAACCTTATCTGGAAGATGACATTCCACATCTGGAAATGGCACGACCAGCAACCGCTTCAGGAGCCCCGGCTCTGTAGTTATTCAACAGCTACACAAGGGCAGTGAGTCAGCTTTCTGGGGCCTGCCCGTATAGCTGTTCTGCGCGATTAAACAGCACCCAGCTGGTCAGAATATATTTATCATCAGACACAGGCACACAACCTCTGTGGGTATGGGTAAAGTAAGCCGGAGCTATGACCATACGCCCGGCTTTGGGTTGAATAGCTTTATTCTGATAATAAAATTCTGTCTGCCCACCCTCTGCCACATCGTTTAAATAAAACATAAATAACAAAGTGCGGTGCAGTGGCTCATTGTGCGGTAACTGCGGATAAACCTCTGAGTGCCAATAGCCATAATTCCCTCTACCCTGCTGATATTTTTGCATCTGAATAGGACCAAGCCGGTACAAAGTCCGCATAAAGTGATCGGCCTGAGGTGCGCCTAATTGCGGGTAGTTATCGGCAGTAATGGTCACCATACGGTTTTCAGCCGGATGAGGCACAGTCATGCTGACAGGGCCAATCAAGGCAAAATGGTACTTGCGAAAGTAATCAGCTACATAAGTGGTAGTGTGGCGGATAATCTCAGCCAAAGCCGGGTGATACTCCGGATACTGATTTAAATACAAGTCAGTGCTGAGCTTTTTGCTGGTATCGACCCCACCGCCTGTACGACCCGCAGTGGTAAAAGGGCTTTGCTCAAATAAAGAGATCAGTTGCTGACAAAATCCGGCGGGTAATACATCATCGTATACTTCAATAAAATCAGTCATAGTTTTTAGGTTATTGTTATGTTTAAAGAAATTATAAAGCCCCGCTTTAATGAAACGGATGCTTTGAGTCATATCAACAATACAGTGCTAACGGCGTGGTTTGAAGGGGCTCGTGATCCTATTTTCAAATTATTTACACCTGATCTTGATGTAGGGTGTCAATCGACGCGAAGCGGCATTGCGCCATAAACTATCAATCGCTGGTTATTTCCCCATCACCTTTGGCGGACTGCCTGCGGCGAACCTACCCTACACTATGTACAAAAAGCAGCGTTGAATGAACACTTAGCCAGCTAATCTGGCTTTTGGTCGCGTGCTGCTGGTAATTTCAGCATTCTCTGACTAGGTTGTGTGCTCCTGTATTTCAGAGACACAACCACAATGAAAAAACTATTACTCTGCAGCCTGATTGCTTTATCTCCTCAACTGATGGCCTATGACCGCATTACCGGCGCTGATTTTGCCAGCCGCTCTGAAGTGATAGCGCCTCATGCTATGGCGGCCACCAGTCAGCCATTAGCCACCCAAATTGCTCTGGATATTATGAAACAAGGTGGCACTGCTGTAGATGCAGCTATAGCAGCGAACGCGGCTTTAGGTTTAATGGAACCTACAGGCAACGGCATAGGCGGCGACTTGTACGCTATTATCTGGGACGGTAAAACCAATAAAATTTATGGCTTAAATGCTTCAGGCCGTTCACCTAAAGGTTTAAGCCATAAACAACTGTCTAAAGAGCTGAAAAAACTCGGCCGTGAAGATTTACCCCCTTACGGCATGCTGCCCATCAGCGTACCTGGTGCTATAGACGGCTGGTTTGAAATGCACCAGAAGTTTGGCAAATTACCTATGACCCAAATTCTGCAGCCCGCTATTACCTACGCCGAACAAGGTTTCCCTGTCAGCGAGCTGATTGCTTATTACTGGGACAGATCCGTCCCCCGTTTAAAAGATCAGCCAGGTGATTTTGTCGGTACTTTTACCATCAATGGCAAAGCACCAGCCAAAGGCGAGATGTTTAAAAACCCTGACTTAGCGGCCACTTATAAAGCTATAGCCACAGGCGGCCGTGATGCCTTTTATAAAGGCGACATCGCCAAAAGTATCGATGGTTTTATGAAAGCCAATGGTGGTTACCTGCGTTATGAAGATTTCGCCAACCACAGCTCAGACTGGGTGGAACCTGTATCAGTGAATTACCGTGGTTATGATGTCTGGGAGTTGCCACCTAATGGCCAGGGCATAGCCGCTTTGCAGATGCTGCAAATTCTGAAAAACTTCGACTTAAAAGCTATGGGTTACAACAGTGTTGAAAGTATTCATACCTTAGTGGAAGCAAAAAAACTGGCCTTTGAAGACAGAGCCAAATTTTATGCGGATACCGACTTTAACAAGCTGCCCATCAAAGGCCTGATTTCTGAAGCTTATGGTAAAGAGCGCGCTAAGTTAATTGGTGCCAAAGCAGCTTTGCGTGTAGATGCGGGTAATCCGGCTGCTTACGAAGGGGACACCATTTATATGACCACGGCCGATAAAGACGGCACTATGGTTTCGCTTATTCAAAGTAACTACAGGGGTATGGGTTCAGGTGTGGTTGCGCCTGGCACAGGTTTTGTGTTCCAGGACAGAGGCCAGATGTTTTCTATGGATAAAAAACACGCCAATGCCTATGAGCCGGGTAAAAGACCTTTCCAGACGATCATTCCTGCCTTTATCAGTAAAGACGGCAAACCACTGACCAGTTTTGGTGTGATGGGTGGTGCTATGCAGCCTCAGGGTCATGTGCAGATTGTGGTGAATATGATTGATTACGGTATGAATCTGCAGGAAGCGGGAGATGCTGCACGCTGGCAACATCTGGGCAGCACTGAGCCTACAGACGCTCAGGCTACTTATTTAACCAATGGTGGTTATGTGCAACTGGAAAAAGGTGTGCCTTATGAAACAGCCCGCGAGCTGATGAAAAAAGGCCATGATGTGCGATACGCTTTGGGGGAATTTGGCGGCTATCAGGCCATTATGAAAGACCCCAAAACCGGAGTTTATTACGGCGCTTCAGAGTCCCGTAAAGACGGTCAGGCTGCAGGCTATTAACTTTTTAAATTGGGATCGGCGGTATCATAAGACGGGCGGGTACAAGACCCGCCCGTTGCGCTTCGTTGCAACTCCAATTTTACTTCAACAGCAGCTTTAGTATGTCTTCCCGCTGTTCAGGGCTGAGCTGCTGCACCACTGTGCCATCAGCGCGTATTTGTTTTAGCTGATCGCCCAGCAAAATATCGCGGCCTTGCTCGTGGTGTTTAATCACCAGTAACTTCTGCACAAAAATAGTGTCCGGATGGGTGGAGTTCAGGTAGTTGGCTGGCATAAAGTCTACCCATTCGCTGGCATAAGGCTCAAAACCAAACTGACTTAACCACTGGCCATCCACCATCGCCTGCACCACATAAGCACCGCTGTCTTCTGTGGTTAAACGGAACTGGTCAAAGTCCTGCTGCTGCACTTGTTCTAACGAGGACAAAGCGATAGGGGCACGAATACCGTAGCTGCCAAAACCTAAATCGCAGATCCATTCATCGCCATCGGCTGCAACCAACAACACCATATGAGTTTTAGGCCGGCGTACCGGGTAAAACATAGGCCGACAAGCGACAAACTTGTAGCTGAACCCTAAAGCCTGCAGTGCCATTGCGAAAAGGCCATTGACCTCATAACAATAACCACCACGGCCTTGCCCCACTATTTTCTCAACTATCTGTTCAGGCACTAAAGAAACTATTTTTCCGGCCTGCACATCGAGGTTTTCAAAGGCTATGTTAAAAAGCTGGGCGCGCATCAGTTGTTTTAACGTTTCGGCGTTTTGCTCTAAAGACCCTGTATAACCAATACGTTTCAGGTAGGAGTCTAACTGGAAATTTTCTGCGAACATAAGCTATGACCTGCCTGGTTAATGAGTAGCCTGAGCGGCTTTATCCTGCACCAAAATCCAGGGCGAAATCACTACAGCCCAAAGCTCGGCCTGTTGCTCTACCCAGAGCTGAGCCTGGGTGTCATTCACTCTGTCCACCAGACCAGTCTGCAACCAGTGCTGCACTGCGGCTTTATCATCCTGACTAAAAGCAAAAGCCACATCCACTAAATCCAGCTCTGCAGAAACCTGAACAACAGAGCCAGCTGCATAAAACTTTTGCAACTCCAGCCAGTTGATCCGGGCGGTTTCACTGATGATTTTAGCTTTCAGTACATCGGGTTCTACTTCAAAATTTTCGTGCATCAATCAATCTCTTCATTATTCAAGTTCGTCGCTTTGCTATTCTAATTCATCGCTTTGCTCTGACACCTGAGCAGCGCTGAGTTCATGTTTTTTCAGCAATTTGTGAAAGTCGGTTCTGTTGCGTCCAGCCAGCTCTGCAGCCCGGGTGACGTTGCCTTCAGCCATTTTTAATACACGAATTAAATACTGGCGTTCAAACTGGTCACGGGCTTCGCTTAACGTCGGCCAAAAGCTGCGGTTTTGCGACAACGCCTGCTCCACTAAAGCCACGCTCAGCACCGGGCTTTGAGTTAAAGCCACACATTGTTCCACCACATTCACCAGTTGACGCACATTACCAGGCCATTGAGCTGTCACCAGCGCCTGCATTGCATCTTCAGAAAAACGGTTCACCTGCACAGCATGACGTTCAGCATTTTGTTGCAGCACATGACGGGCCAACAAGGGAATATCTTCAGCCCGCTCTCTTAAGGTAGGCAACTGTAAATTCACTACATTTAAGCGGTAATACAAATCTTCGCGGAAGCTCTGCTCCTGCATTGCCTGTTTTAAATCACGGTGAGTGGCCGACAGTACCCGCACATCTATGGCTATAGTTTTAGTGCTGCCTACAGGACGGATTTGTCGCTCCTGCAAAGCCCGCAATAACTTCACCTGCAATGGCATTGGCATATCACCAATTTCATCAAGGAATAAAGTACCGCCGTCCGCTTCACGGAATAAACCTAAATGCTCAGTGACGGCACCGGTAAAAGCACCTTTGGTATGACCAAACAGCTCGGATTCCAGCAAATGTTCAGGTAAAGCACCACAGTTAATAGCGACAAAGTGGCCTTTGGCCCGAGGGCTGGCTTTATGAATAGCTTTGGCCAGCATTTCTTTCCCTGTGCCGCTGGCTCCAGTGATTAATACGCTGACATCCCGTTGCGCCACACGATACGCCTGATCCAGCACCTGCTCCATCACTTTGCTGCGGGTAATAATGTCAGTGCGCCATTCGTCTTTGCTGGGTACATGAGACTGATGCACAGCCTGAGCTAAAATATCGCGTAAATCGTTGTTGTTGAGCGGCTTAGTTAAGAAACCAAAGACACCACGCTGAGTAGCGGCCACAGCTTCAGGAATTGAGCCATGTGCTGTCATCAATACCACAGGTAAACCGGCATGGCGTTTAGCAATTTCATCAAATAAAGCCATGCCATCTAAGCCCGGCATACGCAAGTCACTCAGCACCACATCCACTTTATTTTTGCCAAGCAAGACCAAGGCTGTTTCAGCGCAATCTGCACTGATCACCTGATAACCTTCGCCTTCAAGCCGTAACGTCAGTAAACGCAATAAGCTGGGATCATCATCCACCAGCAATAACCGGGCGCCATTGCTCATGATTTAGTTTCCTGTCTGGTTGAGTTTGGCTTCAATTTGAGTCAGCGCATCAATTTTCTTTTGTAAGTCTTTGCTTTGTTTACGCAGCTTGTCTAACTGCTCTTGCTGCTGAGCATTCAGGCGGGATAATGCAGTAACTGCGGATTCACTTTCTAATAGTTTTTGGTTGTAGGCTAAATCCCAACGCAATAAATCAGCCAATCCTCTGGGCAAAGCGGTTAACTTATCATTCAGTTGGGTTTGAGCGGCGAACCGCACTGCATAAGGGCTATCCGGATGCAGTTTGATCAATAAAGTTTGTAAGGTCGTTACAGGGCTGGTTTTAAAGCTTTTCAGTAATAAATCCCGTTCAGCTACAGGCATCAGCAATAATTGAGCGCGGAAATCACGCCAGGCCTGCAAGGTTAAAACGTCATCCGCAATAGCCAATTCAGCTTTAACCGGCTTAGGAGCTTGCACCAACTGAGTTTGTGCTGGTTCGACTTTGGGTATGGTTTTATTGACCACAGGAGTCACAGGTTTCACAGCCTGACAGGCTGTTAATACCAGACAAAGGCCAAGACTTAACCAAATTTTCATACCACATCCTCAACTAAAGGCAAACGCACCTGAATACAGACATCGGCGTAACTGACATCGATAATTTCTGCCAGACCGCCTAATAAACGGGCGCAGTCGGCGACAATAGATAAACCTAAACCAGAACCTTGTATCGAATCAAAACGAGGCGCTTTACCCCGTTGGAAAGGCTCAAACAATTTAGCCCGCAGCTCAGCCGGGATAGGAGTGCCATTATTCGCCACATCTAACAGCATAAATTTATCATGCTGACGTAAATTGACCCAGACATTACTGCCTTCAGCACCATAAGCCTGTGCATTATTGATTAAATTATCCAGAATACGTCTGAACAACATAGAATCGGTATAAAGGCGGGGTAACTGACAATCCAGTACTATTTTTTGCTCCCGCTGCTGCAAAGACAAGGCATGGTCATTAAAACAATTTTGCAGCAGGGTTTCGCTGTCGTGCCAGTCAAACTCGGGTTTGGCTTGTTGCAATAACTTGTTGTAATCCAGTAACTGCTCTGTCAGCACACTTAAACGATCTGCACTGCCATTGAGTAAACTAACCACTTCCATTTGTTGCGGATTTAAAGGCCCGACCAATTGTTCACTTAACAGCGCACAGCCTTCTCTGATGCTGGACAAAGGTGTTTTTAATTCATGAGAAGCATGACGTAATAAAATCAGTCGTAAGGCTTCCAATTGCTGCAAACGAGAAGCCAGCCAACGCAACTGCTCACCCAGTTCGGTCAGTTCACGGGGTCCATCTACTTTGTCGTGCGGGAAATGATGGCTGGCCTGACCTATAGAACGGATCATGGTATCAAGCATCTTCACAGGTGCAGTAATGCGGGCAGAAGCCCAAAGCACCAGTAACAAAGTTAACACCACCAAAGCTACAGTTTGCCAGGCTAAATGGCCTTGAGCTTCTTCAGCATAAACTTGCTGCTGCTGTAATCGTTGTTCCAGCAATGCCCAGATCACTTGCGTCAGTTGCACCTGCTGCTGGCGGATCTTTTGCAAAATCGGGCTCAGCTCTTCATTGCTTTCATGCAGATAGCTATTAAATAACAGTTCAAGCTGTTGCTGTTGCTTTGCACAGAGCTCAGGCTGATTCAGATTCAGGCAAACTGAACCCAGGTTTTGTTGATAGTTATTTAAATGAGTGGCGGCCAGTTGAGATAAAGCATCGGTTTTTAAAATGCTGAATTGCAAAACTGAACGTTCAATATCGTTCACCAACTTTTGCATATTTTCTGCCCGGCGCACATTAGTAACTGAACTTTCGGCTTCAGCTATGGCATAACGGCTCACATCAGATAAGGCGCTATGACTTTGCCACAACAAAACCCCAAGTGGGATTAATGCCATAAAAAAGCTGAGTAAAACAAACTGCCGCAAGGAAGCAGGCTGAACAGGCATTCGCATCAGAACAAGGTTCCACGAAAAATCAGGCGCTTATCATAACGGATTTACACAGGGACGTAAAAAAATCGTCAGGAACGATTTTTAACAGCTTTAGCTGGCCCGTAAGGGTGAGCGCCAAGGATGGCAGCGAATAAAAAATCGTCAGGAACGATTTTTAACAGCTTTAGCTGGCCCGTAAGGGTGAGCGCCACGGATGGCGGCGAATAAAAAATCGTCAGGAACGATTTTTAACAACGCAACGCGTTGGTCCCTTGGGGTGCTCTGCAGGATTGCAGAGCATAAAAAAACCGGTCAGAGACCGGTTTTTTTATGCGTCGATAGCAACGAATTAGCTGGTTGCTTGTTCCAGTACAACTGAAGTGCCTGCTTTAGCTGCAGTACGGGCATAAGCATCAGCGGCCTGAACACGCTCTAATTCCAAAACTGCATTGCCGTTTAAATCAATTTTGCGCATGTAGGTTACGAATACAAAAGCGTTAACCATAAAGAATGCGATAGCTGCGATTAAAAATAAGTCCATAATTCACCCCGTCTGTACTACTGTTCATTTCAGCCTTGTGCTGAGCCTGCCGGTAAATTAGGTAAGAGTAACAACTGCGTACCTCTTACCTAATTTACCGTTACGAACTAATAAATGCAGACATCGTGCCAAGGTTTGAAATTAATTTTTAACCATTAAAAATCAATAACTTAAATACAACCAATTTCGTTTTTTTCTGAAACTGAACAGAAACCCCAAAAGATCTGTCGCTAATTAGCAACAGCAAAACAGGACTTAAAATAATATTCATACATTTCAATAACTTAACCTGTATGCTTTTTGCGACAGTTTTGTCCTGATTTATTAAAAAGTGATAATTCTATTAAATTTCAATAACTTAACAAGCACCAAAATGCAGTATCTAAGGCAGAGAGGGAGTCGAGCGCGGGGAGTGCCTGATTCGGGTCAGAGTAAAGATTTAATTTTACTCTGACCCGAATGAAGCAGCTTAGTTAATAAAGCCGTATTTTTGCGCGACTTTATCAAAGTACTCTAAACATTGCTTAGCGTACTGGCGTTTTTCTACATAGCTGCCCGGAAAAAAGCTTTTCTTAAAGCCGTAGGCCACCATGTCTTTTAAACGCTTCAGCGGAATATCAAAGTTATCCAGCGCCAGTTTGTATTCGCGGCTGACAGTAGTGTTCGACACCAGCCTGTTGTCGGTGCAAATCACAGTGACAATACGGTGATCCAGCATGTCACCCAACTTATGCGCCTTAATGTCGCTGATGCCTGGGTTGGTTTGCAGGTTACTGGTTAAACAGACTTCAATAGCAATACGTTTGTCGGCGATGTAAGACGCCAGTTCGCGGATGTACTTTTGTTTATCTTTGATGGCCGGATCCTGGATCATCTCCGGCACAAACAACGAATAACCATGGCCTATACGGTCGGCGTAACATTCGGTAATAGCCTCAAACACACTTTCAGCGCCATAAGCTTCACCGGCATGCAGGGTTTTCAGTAAAAAGTGCTGATGAGCAAACTCATAAACTTCTTTAAATTTGCTGGCCGGATAACCAGACTCCTGCCCTGCTAAATCCAAAGCCACTATGGGAATGCCAGCTTCATCACGCAGCCGCACACTGGCACGCACTAATTCCATAGCAGCCAGCTTAATGACCTCAATAGGGCTAAAATCCCGCATCAACTGGAATAAGTTGGTGTAATAAGGAGAAAAACCTTTGTCGCCAAACATCCGCATAGCACAGTTGATAATGCCATAGGCAAAAGGCGGTTTGTCGCCGCTCAGAATAGCAGCCTGACTGTTGTATTCCTGCTGCGCTCTTTTCAGACCATTGTTAACCGCATGCATAACACGGTCAAAATCTATGCCTGTTGGCAGGTCGATTAATAACTGAGGAGCAAAACGCACTTCGATGTAATTCACGCCTTCCAGCTGGTTGTCGATCGCCAGTTCATACGCAGCGCGCTCCAGATTATCCATGTCGCGCAGCACAGCACAGGTGTACTTGAAACAATGCAGGTATTCACCAAGGTTTTGATAGCTGTCTTTAAACACCAGCTCTTTTAAACCTTCCACCGTCTGACTCGGCAGTTTCACCCCGGCTTTCGCTGCCATCTCAATCAGGCTGTCTAAACGTAAGCTGCCGTCTAAATGCAAATGCAGATCGGACTTTGGCATTTCTTTAATAAAATCAAGAGAGTAAAAATGCATAACAGAATAGGCCTGTAGAAGAAACAAGGTATTTTAGTTATAACAGTGTAGTGGTGAAAGAGAAATTTAAAAGGAAATGTGCAAAGGTGTGGCTAGCCAAGGAATGAAAGCCTTACCTGAACAAGCAAAACACCTCTGATCAGCTGACTCGGTTTGTAACAACCCGAACCAGTAAAACCCGGAGCTAAATTAATGAACTCAGCGCAGTATTAAAGACCATCTGAAAGAGAGGCTACAATAGCCGATGGGCATTTGCTGTATCAACAACAAAGTGATGAGGTGATAGCCATTGTCAGCCGCGACCATTTTTGGTTGGTCTAATCCTTATAACAAAGCTCTTAGTTTTGTGACATACCTTTCACTAACAGGGACTATAACCCCGTTTTTAAGTTGCAGTTGATATAAACCGTCGCCAACCACTTTTAATACACAAATTTGTGCGACGCTCACAATGACACTGCGGTGCACCCGGATAAATTTTTGTGGATCAAGTTGGCTTTCAAACTGACTGATGGGTGTGCGATGCAGGATCATCCGCTGAGGCAGATGAAGTTCCACATAGTTGCCTGCAGACTGCATCCATTGCACTTCAGAAAGCCGGACAGATTCAATTTTCCCGACAGAGCGCACACTGACACTTTGCAGATAAGACTGTACATTCTCTTGAAGCTGATCAACATAATTGCGCACGGCTTCACCGTAATTTGCCTGCTGTCGATGTTCAAGTAACGCCAGAGCCCGCTGCAATGTACCAGCAAGCCTTTGATCGTCAAATGGCTTCAGCAAATAATCCAGCGCATGCACTTCAAAGGCTTCAACAGCAAAGTTGTTGTAAGCAGTGACAAAAACAATCAAAGGTGGTTGTGGTTGCTGGCAGAGCTGGCGTGCAAATGCCAAGCCTGTTTCGCCTGGCATTTGCACGTCCAGAAACAGTACATCAACAGTCTGTTGTTGCAAAAACTCTCTGGCCTCTGCGGCGCTATCGCAACAAGCCACCACTTGCCAGTCTGGATGTTCAGCCAGTGCGAAACCTAAATTGATCCGGGCCGGTGCTTCGTCATCCACAATCATAGCGCGAACAAAACCCCCTTGTTGATTAGTCAATACGCGCCCCTTGATTAGCTGACTGCTGCTGAACCATTGGCGATAAGCGGAACCAGGATAGCTTACTCCGGCACATATAACGGCATGTCCAGTTGCACCACAAAACGGCCATTCACCCGCTCAGTACGCAAACTGGCCTGATCGTTATAGAGCAAGGCCAATCTGGCTGCGGTATTGGCTAATCCCAGCCCAAGACCCGGATTGGTTGGTTGCGCGTCGTTAATTGGATTGCTCAGACAGATTTGCAATTTTTCCCCTTGCAGCTGCCAGTGGATCAGAATATCGCTGACGCCATTATGGCCATCTAAATCATGTCGTATCGCGTTTTCCACTAAAGGTTGCAACAATAAGGGCGGACAATCACCAACCCGGATCTGATCATTCAGTCCATGCATTGTCCATTGCAAACGGTCGCCATAACGAAGTTGTTGTAGTGCCAGATAATCGCTGACAAAACCAAGTTCGTCCTGGATCCGCACCCAATCTTTACTGCTGGCCGTTAAAGCATAACGTAACAAATAACTTAAGCGGTTCAGGGCGCTGATCGCTACTTTTTTGTCATCAGAGCGCACCAAAGCACTAATAGCATTGAGCGCATTAAACAAAAAATGTGGCTCTAATTGCGCGCGTAACGAATTAAGTTTTTGCTGTTCTAACTCCAACCGCAGATTGAGGTTATCGGTAATGGCCTTTTGCATGGCCTGGCCCTGTGCCTGATTTTGTAGCCAAAAATGCACAGCGACCACAGCCACATAAGTCGCACTGGTGATGGTAAAGTCCATAAACCAGTTAAACTTCGATCCGTCCTGCAGCTGATCAACAATCCCCTGCCAGCTGAATGGCTGCTGCCTGTGATGCAAGGCCAACCAAGCGGAGAACACTAACTGCAGCGGGTAATAGCTAAGCAATACCCAGATGTATAACCAGATCACCCGCTTTGCCGTCAGCATCGGCAGTTGCTTTAAATCAATCGCCAGATACAGCAGGATACTCAGCGCCTGGTAAGGCAGGCAGGCAAAAAACCAGCTCCACCAGACCTGCAGATACCGCACTTCAATTTCGCGTTTGAGAATGTCGCTATAACCGGCCATCGCAGCCAATACACAGATCAATGCCCACACCAGGCTGCAAAGAACCACAGTTTTGAGCAATTTTACCAACAAATCAACTTTCGCCATTCTCACATCACCGAGGCTCAACCTTGCATTTTTATGGTGCGGCAGGTGCCTTTATTTGCTGCATATTGGCATCAAACAGCGTTTGGCCGGTTCGACGCCCCTGCGTATCATACACAAATTGCACAGCGGCAGGTCCATTACCATTGCGGCCGGATAAGCTGCCTTTACCATCATAAAAACGGATCCATTCCCGGCGCTGACCATCACTGGAATAACTAAAACGGATTTCTGCCGTGAGTTGCTGCAAGTGGTCAAACTCCCGGACAAATTCAATATTGCCATACTGATCATAATGATTGGTGGATAGGGCTGGGCTATCTTGCATCGCTTTATCTGAGCCATCGGTACTAAAACCACGTAGCCCGATTTTATTACCCACGGCGTCATACAGATGTTCGCCTATTGCTACCTTTGGATCATTGCCATTGACCGGTTTTAAGTCTTTATCAAACACCAGCCAGCGCACAAAATTGCCGTTGAGATCATAGACAATCCGATCAACCGCAGCACCAGTTGCATTGTTCACCAGCTGGCCATCGGCGTCGATATTGTAGACAAAATCCAGCAAATCATCGTGGCCAAACTCCATCCGGATCTGCTGGAATAAAAGATTTGGTCGCATGGTCACAGGTTCACCTGCCAGATTAAATCTTTGCTCTATCACAGTACCAGGCTTAACATGCTGCCACTGATAACTGGCAATGCCCCATTCACTATTGACCGGCTGATTGTTTTGATCAAAAAACTGCAGTGACTGGCGCTTCCCGGCTGCATCGAGGCTAAATTCAGCCCGGTACACCTTGCCATGGGCGGCAACCTGTTCACCCGTTTTGTTATAAAAAGTGCGGGTTTCTTTATTAGGTGCATAACTGATTTTGAGCACTGGCGAGAACCAGAAAAATCCCTGCCAGCTGCCGTGACTGTCAACGGGTTGCTCACCCAAATTTTGGGACACCTCAGTCAGACGTCCTTGCCCGTCCCGGACAAACTTAAAATGCAGCGTTTTGTGACGCTCTGCCGCTGTCAGTGGGTAAATGCCGCGGATATCTTCCAGCGGTGACTCCCGAAATACCAAATGCCGGTAATATTCAACAGTTTCTGGCGCTGATGCTGCTGTCGCGTCGTTGTTTGCCATGGCCGCTAAAGGTGTTAGCAAACACAACACTGTGGCAAAAGCAGCAGACAGCCAGCCGCTGTGGATTGATTTTTTCATAAGATGCCCTGCAAAGGTGGTCAGCCATCGACTGATCAAGCCAAAAAAGCCAGCAAGTGATGCCCAAGCTGGCCGGAAGATACTTAAGATTGTTTCACAGCTTGTTCCAGTAACTGATGCAGATAACTCACCCCAAAATGGGCCATACGTTCGACACCTTTGCTGTCTGGCAGCGATTGCGACACAATGCCCACCAGCTCACCACTTGCGTTAAGTACAGGCGCGCCCGACATGCCATAAAATCCACGCCCATCGGTTTTACCTATATCTACCATCAGATGGGGGGCTTTGAGTTCAACCACTTTGCCTTTAAGTTTTTCACCATGGCAATCGGCTGGTGCATTGTAACTGCAGCCAATAGCGGTCAGCTCATCACCAACGGCCACCTCTTTGCTGGCCAGTTGCAACACGGCAAAGTCTTTTGGCGCGCTGTCTAAAGCAAACACCAGGGTGTCTGTTTCCAACACCTTCATATCCAGCGCTTCATTGGCACTGCCATTGAGAGCTTTACCAAAAGTTTGGGTCAACGCTGGCGCCGCTTTGTTGCGAAGTACCCATTGGGTCTGAGGCGGCAGTTCTGTGCCCTTGGCGCCGGTGTTTTTGGTCATCAGCAGCACATGTTTGGCGGTGACACCAAAATAGCGTCCCTTATATTGCACCACAAAACCATTGCCTAAATGGTCGATTGTATTGTCAGGTCCAAAACTCACATCATTGACACCGCTGATGGCGAGATCCGCAGACGTTGCGGCACTCACCGTACCCATAGCGCCAGCACCTGCCAGCAATAGAACAGCAACAGCCAGTTTTGTTAATTTCGTTGAACGCATAGTGATGTACTCCAGAGTTAAAATAGCTTTATATCGCCAGATCCAATGTCATTGGGGGCTGCTTTTCACAGTGGAGTGTCGCAACACTGGCCATACATTTGCAGCAAGCATGTGATAAAAAGCGTGATCCGTGGGAGTAATATTTGTTAACAAATTAACCATTGCGAAAGAAAAACCGGCATTTTTTGTTGCTAGTTCCAGTGTATTTAAATTGGCAAGCTAAGCTTGCGTTAGTCTGCTACGTCACCTATCTGATGCTTTGAGCGACGATATTCACTGGGTGTGATCCCTTCATGTAGTTTAAAGGCACGATTAAAATTCGATTTTGTGCTAAAGCCACACGCATAAATAATATCCAGAATAGTTCTGCGCTCGAGTGGGTCCTGCAGGTGATGTTTCACTTCGTTGATGCGGTAACTATTCACAAAATCGGAAAAGTTCATCTGCAAATGCCCGTTAATCACTTGCGATATATAACGGGGTGGTTCACCTAATTGTCTGCCCAGACTTTGTAGGCTAAACAATGGTTCCAGAAAGGGCTTATTCAGCCTCATATGGGACAATAACGCCTGCTTGATTTGCTGTTGACGTTCGCTGTCAATTTCAGCGATTGGCTGCACACTAATGATCTGTTGGGTGATAGCTTCATCTTCCGGTGTAATTCCTGCAAACAGTGTAGGTTGTAACAAGCCTTTAAATATGAAGGCGTTAACCATGATCAGCAGGGTCAAAAATATACTTATCTCAGCCCACTCACCTAACATATCACTACTTCCGATTGAATAGTGTCCCACATTTGTTATGGCATTCCGGTTTAAGCTAACAATATTAAACAGCAGGCATGACGCATTGAGTAACAAGACTTTACTGACCCATTTCATCGCTATGCTTTCTGTTGCAGATTGCGTGTGGAGCACCACGCGCTGGAAACGCCAAAGGCTTAAATACGAAAGAGCCAGATAAAAGCCCATAGTCGAAAAAATCAAAGATGCACAAAACAGAGTGGATGGCTGCTGCCAAAACGGCACCAACCATAACATGATCCCTGGCAGGAAATGCGCCCAGTGCAAAGCGTTCCAGGCAAAGTCTTTATAAATAAGTGAGCGCACATATAAAAAAATCAAGGGGCCGTAAAACATACCAAAGCCAAATGTTAACTCCGGCAACCGTCCTGGCATCAGTTGCTGATTCACCAGGTTGAATACCATATGTGTGGCCAATACCAACAGCAGCGCAAGGTTGATTCGGTTTGCCGTGACCGCCAGCTTCCGATCATGGATCAGGTACAGCGCGAAAAGCATACATTGGAAGGCAATCATGGCTTGTAAGCCGGGAATGATGAGCTGCATTTGGTTTGATGTTCTGTTGTTGACCCGAGCGAATTAAGAAATCTAGCACCAGGCCTGGTGTATCTACATTATGGTATGAAGACTATTCCATCACTGGTGAAGAATTCAAGTCAGACTTAGGTGTGGGCGAGTCCAATATCGTGTAAATGGACGTACAAAATGACGTTTTAGGACGTTCTCCCCCTTTTGAATCCGTATTGTTGTCGCTTCCCGTTGCCATTTCAGTCGTCTGATCGCGTAACAGCAGCTGTCATTTAAACCAATAGTAGATGGGGTAATTCCTTATGCGTTTTTTACTGCTTTTTTTAATGCTCTTTTCTTTACATGCCCGGAGTGACGTTTATCGTACCGCTTATTTTGCAGAGTTTCCGTTTTGGGAGTCACCTATTCAACCCTATAAATTTGCTACACCGCTGACCAAAGACGATGCGCTAAAGCGTATTCATATAGAGGTTGGATATGATAAACAAAATCGGGTAGTCGATATTCAAACGCGACAAGGCACCAAATTTAAGACCTTAGGCCACTTCTTTGATGCAATGTACGTGCATGCAGTGCACACCCAAATACGGTATCAGGACCAAAGGGAAATCCATGAGTTTTACAATCAATCCGGCAATCAGGTGACGGGTTGGGGCCAGGTGTGGCAAAAAATTTATCATAAAGACCATCGAGGTCGTTATCTAAAAATGGAATTTCTCGACCGTACCGGAAAACCCGTTGAGAATAGTTGGGGAGTAGCCTATTACCGCTGGCAACATCAATTCGACGGCAGTGTTATTGAAGAACGCTTTTCTCAAACCGGTGAGTTAAAAGTCCATCGACCCGGTTTTGAATTTCAGCGCATCCGGTTGGTATATGACAGTGAAGGCCATTTGCGACTGATGCAAAATCTTGATGCCGCTCTAAAACTGTTGGCTTCCAAATCCGGCGCATCGCAATACGCCTATTTTTATAATGCTGAGGGACTATTTTCCCATTGGGAAATTTATGACGACAAGGGACTACCGGCGATAGGTCCATCCAATACGGCCGGTGAAATTCAGGAAAATCTGCCTGGCGGGGCGAAAAAAATCTCATTTTTTGATAAAGCCGGCGGCCCTGCGATGCATTGGTCAGGTTCTGCACAGATGGAAATTAAAAACGATGTATACGGCAATATCATTGAGTTCTCGTTATACGATTCCGAAAAAAAACCAATCAATGGCAACTCGAAGTACGCCAAGATTGTTTATGTGTGGGATAAACAAGGTTTAAGTTTAACCTCTCAGTCCTTTGTCGACCAAGCAGGAGCACCCACTTTGCACCCTGATGGTTATAGCCAAATTCGCTATTTTTACGATGCTGGTGGTTTCCTGACCGAACTGCATTTCCTGGATCTTGCCGGTCAACCCGTGATGAGCCAAAACGACAAAGCGGCGGTCATTCGATTTGATTATGATCAAAAGGGGCAGAGAACTGGCATCAATAAGTTTGGCACTGACGGAAAAAAGCTGTAGTTGCCAGCGAAGGTTCGCCACGTTAGTCCCAAAGAAGGTTCCTTTAGTCACAACCAGGCAAGGTCACACAAGATCGCATATTAAAAGTAGTCAGCCTGGTTTACCTTGGCTGCCACAGAGAATTAAGGGGGACGATTAAATGTTTTTGCATATAAAAAATATATTTATAGCAGTATTGGTTATCGTGGCAGCTTTGTCTGCGGCCATCTGTTATGCGGATAATCCGGTCTTATTGCAGCCAGTGCAGCAGCAAAATTCTATAGCAACTTTCGCTAAGTTGCCCGGCATTATATCGCCGTACATCGAGTATATGCCGATGGGCCCTATTTCGGCGGAAAAGGCTTCAGGAATGCCACATTACACAGTGGCTTATGATGAGCAGCAGCGTATTGTAGAGATTTCATTTTTCCGGGGGCCCAACCCAAGTAACAATGCATATTTTGGTACCCACAAAGTGAAGTACAACTATTCACCTGAGAAATTAGTGCGAACCTACTTCGACACAAAGGGCGAAAAAAGTGTGCTGCAGCGTCATTATTATAAGGGGGGCCAGATCCACAAAGAGGAATTTCAGTTAGACAGTCAGGGCAATAACACAAAATTATTTCTTTATGACAGCGCCAATAAGCGCATTGAAACCGGATTAGGCACTTACGAGTTTGCCTTTGAAAAAATTGATAAATCGTCATTTATTCAACAACAATTTAAGAGGAATGGGGAACGTCAGATATTGACTGAGTATTTTCCTTTTGAAACCACTTTGGTCAAGCTCGATAGCTTAGGTTTGTTGTACAGCATTACCCATATTCATCCTGAAACTCATAAAAAGGAGCTGCATAAAGCAGCTGGGTACGCCGAAGTGGTATTTGATTTTGATCAGTATGGCAATGAGTTAGGGTGGTGGTTTCTTGACACCCAAGGTAAGTTGGTTAACCGAAAACCTTTTTATGATATAGGCGGCCATGGCTATGCCAGGTGGGCATACGAAATGGACTGGCGCGATCAGGAATTAGGTACTGTTCATGGATTTATTGAACGATATTACGATGCCAAAGGACAAGCCGTTAACAATAATTCTGGTGTTCATGAGGTTCGATATATCCACAATGCCTGGGAAGAAGCAACGATGATCTCCTCGTTCAATAAAAAAGGGGAGAAGGTAATAGACCCAGCCTATGGCTACTTTCGCATGACGGCTGATTATGATGATCAGGGAGAACAAATGAATACGAAAAAGTATGATGCGAATGAAAAGCTGATAGAAAACTAAGCCAGGACG
>JAHKAA010000010.1 GCA_018825965.1 Gammaproteobacteria bacterium | reverse complement strand
GGCAGGGTGAGGTGGCGCATATCACTAAAGCCCAATACTTGCACGGAATGCTACAACGTAAAGTCGACAGGCATAAGCAGGAAGGTCGCGCGAATTACCCTGGGAGATCTGTAGCCCTGCCAAGAGCTACTGGCGCTGTGAAGTGTCGGGATGGGGCAACAGAAGTCAGCAGAGGCCGTAGTAGTGATGTAAAACCGGCATCATGAAGGGCTGAACCTGTCACGAGCGGCAAGTCACGCGTGCTCTCGAGTTATCGGAACACAAGGCAATGAATAATCATTGTGCCGACAAATAAACAAGAAGGGTCGGAAACCTGGGCGGTGTTTGCGGTGTTCTAAACGTTAACCGGCGACACGATGCACGAAACAGACTCATGTATTGAATACGTTCAATACAGACAGGAACCGCCGTATGCGGAACCGCATGTACGGTGGTGTGAGAGGACGGCGGGAGTGATCCCGCCTCCTACTCGATATTCACATTTTCTCTGCGCTAAAGATTTCGTCTTGCCTTTATTGCCTGATTCTGACAATTTACCGCCTGACTATGTGGTACTTAATGGATGCTCAATTTCAGTCTGAGGGAGATTTATTATGATAAGTGCGGTGCAACAGGCAAAACGTAATGCTTTGAAAAGCAGTTTAAAAGTTGTGATGCTTGGCTTTACGGTGTTGGGGGTGTTGTTTGGTACGGCTTTTGGCGTAATGCTCGGAACTACCTTTGATCCAGACCAAAGCTTATGGCAGTCCCCAGCTCTGCTTCCGCTGGTCATTGGTGCTGTGTTTTTAGTGGGCCTTGCCTGGTATTACGCAAAAAAAATAGATCAGTTATAAAAAGTCTTTCTGCTAAATCAAGATCACGCAGTTAAATTTCAGTCCGGATGACGGCTTACTTTAACTGCTGTACTACTCTTTCTATTTATCTGGATCCACAGCTTGATCTGGCTTACCTAGACTTAAAATAATTTCCTTGTACAAAGAAAGTTATTCAACAGGTCGCTGGTCTATTGCTGTACGTCTGCCACTGTTAAAGTGGTTTTTTTGTTGCACCCAGCCTTATCGGAGGAGCCTATGGCCCTGATGCTTCACTCTATACGCAGTAAAATTATTGCAGGTTATGCCGCTGTATTACTGGTGACAGTGCTTTGTGCTGTAGTGCTGATCAGTAATAACCAGCAGATCCGGCAGCGGGTCGATAATTTTACCGGTACTACATTGCCTGTGCTGGCGCAACTTGATCAGTTGCTTTCGACCAGTAAAGATTTGGTGCTGGCCGGATACTCTCTGTATGGCACAACACTGGATACAGAGGGATTTAAATCCAGACAACAACAGCTGGAATTGCAGCTGCAACAGGCCAATCAGAATTTACGACAACAGTTGAAGTTGTCTTTGGATACTGAATTGGGGGCTGTGCATCAGTCTTTAGAGTTGTTATCCGCTGAAATGGCAAAAGCATCGGTGGATTGGGATAAAGCACGCGAGCATCTTGCCACTCTGACGCAAAACGCAGCCTCACTTGCTGTGCGGCTGGATCAGTTAAGAGCTGAAGTAGCGACGGAAGCAAATGCCGGATCCATAGCTATAGTAGAGCAACTGTCTGTTAGTTTTATCGTGATCTTGTGTCTTATTTCTGCGCTGGTATTGGTGGCTGTAGGGGCTTTTGTCATGGCCCAACGTCAGATCGCAAGCCCCATTCAGGATTTGTCCGGTCAAATTACCCGATTGGCACAGCAACGTGACCTGACGGTGATTTTTGATCAGCAACAGCAAGGAGAGCTGGGGCTAATGTCTGATAGCCTGACCACTTTGCTGCAGGTGTTCAGTTCTGGCATGAAAGATGTTCGCAGTGCCATAGTTCATATAGGGAAAGCTGTATCTGAGCTCGGCCAAAGCACGGATTTATCGGCTCATTCGGTGCAACATTTACAGCGTGACATTGTTCGCCTGGTTGATTTAATGCAGCAGCTTGAGCAGCAAATGTCGCAAAGTGTGGAGTATTCCGCTTCAGCCTCAGCACATGCCCAACAAGGCGCACAGCAATTGGCACAGGCTCAGCAGGAAGTGAAACACAGCAGTGACAGTATCCATAATCTGGCTAATGACATTGAAACAACGGCTTCTATGTTGCTGACTTTGCGGGTTGCTGGTGATCAGGTGTCCACTGTGGTTAAAACCATAGCCGATATAGCGGCGCAAACGAACTTACTGGCATTAAACGCAGCTATTGAGGCGGCCAGGGCTGGCGAGTCTGGTCGTGGTTTTGCGGTAGTCGCAGATGAAGTGCGGACACTGGCGACACGAACCCATCAATCCACAGTAGAAATTAACCGCATGCTGGAAACTATAGTGCAATCGATCCAGTCGGCTGTGACCACTATGGGGTCTAATCAGCAACAGGCTGCAGAGTCTGTGCAGCTGTCATTGGCCTTAGTCGACACCTTGCAAAAAAGCCGTACCGTCATTTTGCAATTGGCGGATGTGAGTCAGCAATCGGCCAGTATAGCCAGTGATGCACAAAAGGATGTTGCACAAATACGGCAACAAGTGCAGCAGTTCAGGCAGTTAGGGGATCAGGTGCTCTCAGGCAATACGCAAATTGGCCAGGCTGCCCAGTCTATGACTGAACTGGCTGGCCAATTAAACACTACAGTGTCGATGTTCAAAACCAAAGGTTAATCTCCTGAGTTGTAGTGGTTACGGAGCCACTACGTCAGAAATTGACACTTTGCCTTTCGAGCGGTTTTCATAAGGTTCCAGCATAGAGACTACTTTTACTGCATTTGCGTTGCGGGCAAAAGTCACTAAAGGCTGGCCATTACAAACGACTTTGTCGACCGCTTTTTGTTTGGAGAGCCGGTTTGCTTTCAGGCTTTTGTTTAAGGCGATTCGATCATCATCCTGAGCATGGCTGCAGGTTTCGACCAGAACATTGTAAATATGTGGAGTAAAAGAATGCTCAGCGCTGGCGGTGGCTGATAGGGTCAGTACGGCAGCGGCGAAAAATAATGGTGCTTTCATGGTGCTATCCTCTGAGTTGGGTTATGGCTTTTGCCATAACTGTATTCTGGCGTTCCAAGCCTTGGTTTTCCTGCCTTCTGTGACCAAAGGAATAGCAGAAGTGACCGGAGGTGATGGGGTACTTTTTGTTACTTCTTGCGTGAAAAAGATACAAAAAAAGCCCGGGAATTTTTGACTTTCCCGGGCTTTTTACCTTCAGTATTTTCCTATTTCGTCGGCAATAATTGTGCTGACCAATCTGCTTTAAAACGCCTGGATGCAGCGACTGTCTGACCATTGGAGAGCCACAGCTGGTAGTCGTTATTATGAGGTTGCACCTTATGCACATGATGCAAATTCACTATAGTGGAGCGGTGCACCTGAGCAAACTGAGCCGGTAAGCGTTGCATCAACTCCTTAATGGTTTCGCGGATAATCAGGTTTTCGCTTAGGGTGTAGACACACATATAATTTCCTGCTGCTTCAATCATCAGAATATCTATATCATCAAGCAGCAAGGTGGAGGCGCCGGTTTTAAAGGTCAGTTTATTTTGAGTGATGGCTGGTGGCATGTCCTGTTGTTTATCCAAAGCGGTTTTGGCGTCCAGCAGAGTCTGTGCTAAACGCTGACGCGATACAGGTTTGAGTAAATAATCAAAAGCAAAATGCTCATAAGCCGAAAAGGCATAGTTGTCGTAGGCTGTCACCAGAATAATTAAAGGCGCTGCCATGGCGGAAGATTTATTCAGTTGCTTTAAGACTTCGATACCTTTGATCCCAGGCATTTGGATGTCTAAAAATACCAGATCCACAGCATTGCTGTGTAAATAAGCTAATACTTCATCACCATTATCAAAGCAGGCGTCTATCTGTATATTGGGGTAAGTCGCCAGTTTGGCTTTTAAATTGCTGATGGCCAGTGGCTCATCATCGGCTATTACAGTTCTAATCTGCTGCATGCAGTAACTCCAAAGGTAGGGAGATTTGTCCGGTGAATTTATTTTGTTGCTGACTAAAGCTTAAGCTGGCTTTGCCGTGAAACAGCAAACTCAGACGTTCCGCCAGATTATGCAGGCTGCCAAAACTGGCTTGTTGTGGCCAGCCAGCCGCCAACTGAGTTCCAGGGCCATTGTCAGACAGCTTTAGCACTAAAACTGAAGACTGTTGGCTTACTTCAACATCAATACAGGCATGGCCTTTCAATTCTGACACTGCATACTTGATGGCATTTTCCGCTAAAGGTTGCAGCAGCAAAGGTGGAACTTTTTGCTGCAAAGCCTGTTCATCCAATTGCCAGTTTACTTGCAGCCGCTCGCCAAAACGAACCTGTTGAATAGCCAGATAAGAGGCCAGAGCGTCCAGTTCTTCTTTGAGTGGGATCAAATGTTCAGTATGATTTTTCAGTGAATGCCGTAAGAAAGTAGAGAGCTGCAGGATCAGGTTTTCGGCATCCAGTCCTTTGTGTTGCACTATCAGTGAGTTCAGCGCATTTAAAGTGTTAAACATAAAATGCGGATTCAGCTGATAACGTAATACTTTTAAGCGGGCAATACGTGCCTGACGGGCTAATTCCTGTTGTTGTCTGAACTGAGCTCTGTTTAACAGGTTGGCTTTGTAGACTAAAAACAACGCAAACCAGCCTGCGATCGGCAATAACACCAGATTAAAAGCCAAAGCGTAACGCAGCACAGACTCCGTCTCTAATTGCATTAAAGCGTAAGTCAGCATCAGGTGCTGACGTATTGGCGTCAGGAGCAGCCAAAGTGGAATAAGCCAGTATGCCAGTCGTAGTGCCTGCTGTTGAATGCTGATATTCAGAGCCAGCTCTTTTTGTCCCAGATAACCTGTCACTACAAAATTCACCAGGCTAATCAAAGCGTAAATCATCAGATAAGGAAATACGGTGCGATTTTCCAACGGAACCAGAACCGCTAAATGGATAAACTTGATCAGCAGATAACTTAACCAGAATAGTAAATGCCAGTACCAGAATCTTTCTTTGTCGACCTCAAACTTTGCCATTGAACTCATGCCGAGGCCCCTTGCAACGGCAACTGAATAGACACCAGAAAACCCCGTTGCTTTGCTTGTACTACTAAACTGGCTGCTGCACCAAAATGTTGATTCAGGCGGTTTTTTATATTGGTTAAACCTACGCCTGAGCTTTGTCCCACTTGGGTGATGGCATGTTCGCCCGGACCGTCGTCTTCAACTTGCAGGCAAAGCTGACCATTCTGTTGCTGTCCGGCAATAGTAATAGTGGCACCTTGTTGCTGGGTGGCTACGGCATATTTAATGGCATTTTCTACCAAAGGTTGCAGTAACAAAGCCGGGATCAGGAGTTGGCGAATATTCTGATCAATTTTCCAGTCGACTTTGAGTTTATTGCCAAAGCGGGTTTTCTGCAGCGCAAGATAAGCCTCTACAGCGGACAGTTCATCTGCCAGTTGCACCAGGCTGTCTGGTGAGCTGCTTAAGGAATAACGTAAAAAAGACGCCAGTTGCTCAGACATCAGTTCGGCATCCTCAAAACGTTCTGCTTCTATTAAAGCGCAGACTGAGTTCAGTGCATTAAAGGTAAAATGCGGGTTCAGTTGATGCCGCAAAGCCTGCAATTCAAGTTGTTGTATTTTCTGACTTAAACGGGCTGACTCTGCGATGCGGAAATGCCGTTGCTGATTCAGAATGTAGGCCAGATACAGTGCTGTCCAGACAAAAAATGCTAAGGTGTGACTGTCGAGGTTACTGATTAAAAAACGAAGATCAAAACGTTCATTTTTCATAGACATCAGCCAGAGCGCATTCTCCAGCGGAATATAAATACAAGTCAGCAACAAAGCGGCCAGCACTAAATGCCATATAGCAAAATTATGCTGGTTAATTTTATATTGCGACCAGACCAGCAAAGCGCCTGTCACTAACATGGTTGCTGCTTCGCTGATAAAACTGACCCCCAGATAATGCAGGGTGTCAGGTTTTCGCCAAATCAAAAAATCCAGCGTCCAGCTAAAAACACTGAGTGCAAAAATAATAAACCAAAACAGGCAGTGGTAGCGCAGTAAAGGCTTGATTTGAAGACTAAACACTGGCTTGCTCCCGCAGTGGTTGATGTAGCCAGTATAACCAAAGCTTTGATGAAATCGACAAATGCAGTGGTTCACCGGACTTAAAGTTGTGACCAGCGGGGTTTGTCTGGTTGTACCTCTGCAGCCTTGATCGTCATTCAGCCTTGTCCGGCAAAATAACAATGGTCCTGCGCTTTTGGCTGCGGTATCTTGTTGCAGTGAAGTTGCGGTATCTTGTTGCAGTTAAGTAAAGATGCTGATCAAAATGACCAAAGCAGCGGATTAACGCAGAACTCTGGTCAATCCGCCTGCCGTCTGGCAATTGCGCTTTTGCTGTGGCAAATTATGCGGCGTTTTAAAAGTTAAACTCAGAATAATTATAAGGAAGGGAAATGGAAGGCTTTATTAGTACGCTGAACAGCATTGTCTGGAGCCCCGCGCTGATTTACCTCTGCCTTGGTGCAGGTTTGTTTTACTCAATTCTCACTCGTTTTGCTCAGGTGCGTCATTTCAAAGAAATGTGCAAACTGATGCTGAATAACAATGAATCCGACAAAGGGATTTCATCCTTTCAGGCTCTGGCCGTGTCTTTGTCCGGTCGGGTTGGGGTAGGTAACATAGCAGGTGTTGCTGCAGCTATAGGTTTTGGTGGACCAGGTGCTGTGTTCTGGATGTGGATAGTGGCGTTTTTAGGTGCCAGTACTGCTTATGTCGAATCCACCTTAGGCCAGCTTTATAAAGTAGAAGAAAATGGCCAGTACCGTGGTGGTCCGGCTTATTATTTTGAACGCTGTCTGGGTTGGCGCTGGCTGGGCATCTTGTTTGCTATCTCCGCTATTATTGGCTGCGGTATCTTCTTACCCGGTGTACAGGCGAATGCGGTAGGCAACGCTATTACTCAGGTTTTTGGTGAAGGCACGGCTGTGGTGACCAGCTTTGGTGAAGTTGGAAGTAACAAACTGATTGGTCTTGCTTTTATTCTGATTATTCTGGCTTTTATTATCTTCGGTGGTATCAAACGTATCGCTAACTTTACCCAAATTGTGGTGCCTTTTATGGCTTTGGGTTACATCATTCTGGCGCTTATTGTGGTGTTCCTGAATCTGGACAGAGTGCCGGCAATTTTTGGTTTAATCTTTAGTGATGCTTTTACCGCTCAGGCTGGTTTTGGTGCTGCTATAGGCTGGGGCGTAAAACGGGGTATTTACTCCAATGAAGCAGGTCAGGGCACTGGTCCTCATGCTGCTGCAGCCGCAGAAGTGGATCACCCGGCTCAGCAAGGTTTAGTGCAGGCCTTCTCTGTTTATGTAGACACTTTATTTGTTTGTACAGCAACTGCTTTAATGATTCTGATCACAGGGCAATACAACATACAAACTGAAGATTTTAATGCGGTCACAGGTGCTGGCACTATGATACTGCAGAATATTGACGCCTCCACTGTGGTTGCTTCACCAGCCTTTACCCAAATGGCTTTGCATAGTGTGTTTGGACAGTTTGGTCAGGTGTTTGCAGGCCTTGCTATTTTCTTCTTCGCTTTTACTACTATTCTGGCCTATTACTACATTACAGAAACCAACGTGGCTTACTTAAATCGTATATTAAACAACAAATTGCCGAATCTGGTATTTAAGTTGATATTGATGTTTATGGTGGCTTACGGCACAGTCAACAGTGCAGGTTACATCTGGAATATTGGTGATTTGGGTGTGGGTATTATGGCCTGGGTCAACGTGGTTGGTATTCTGGTTATATTTTTTATGTACAAGCCGACCATGCGCTGCTTACGTGATTATGAAGAGCAGAAAAAGAGCGGTGGCCCTGTTACTTTTGATCCTGTGAAATTAGGCATTAAAAACGCCACTTTCTGGGAAAAACGGCTGGAACAACAACAGAAAGAGCAGAAATAAAAACTGATTTACGCTAGTAAGGAGCCGCATATGGCTCCTTTTTTATAAGAAGGAATTTATGTTGATTTGTAAAACCGGGCGTTTAACTTTGCGTGAACTTCAGCTCAGTGATGCTGAATTTGCCTTACGCCTCTATAACGATCCCAGCTTCTTACAGCATATAGGCGATAAAGGTGTTCGTACTCTTGAAGATGCAGAACAGAATTTGCAACAGGGTGCGATCGCCAGTTATGCCCGGCATGGTTATGGCATGTGGCTGGTTGAAAATCAGCAGGGCCAGGCCATAGGTTTATGTGGCTTGATTAAACGCGACTTTTTAGCTGAAACAGATTTAGGTTATGCCTATCTGCCAGAGTTTTTTGGTTTGGGTTATGCGTATGAAGCCGCAAAGGCTGTATTGGCTTATGCTGCAGGGCACAGCGGTTTAAAAACACTGGTTGCCATAGTATCGCAGGACAATCAGGCCTCTAAGGCTTTGTTGCTGAAGCTTGGTTTTGAGCAGGATGGTCAGGTGCTGGTGCCGGATAAAAATGAAATGGTTGATTTTTACCGTATTCATTTGACGAAAAAGCCTGATCTTTAAAAGTCAGGCTGTTTTCAGAGATCAGGCTGTCTGAGCACTCAGTTTCTGATCCAGCTTGCCGCTGATATGAGTTAAAGCATAAGCTAACAACACAATCAAAGCTCCTATCCATGGGGTGTACATTAAGCCAAACTGACTGACCACTATACCTCCGGCCCAGGCGCCAAAGGCGATGCCCAGATTAAAAGCGGCTATATTCAGACCACTGGCAACATCTACGGCTTTAGGAGCGTAAATTTCGGCCTGACGCACTACATACAACTGCAAGCCCGGCACATTACCAAAAGCCACAGCGCCCCATAACAAGACAGTGAAAGCGGCCAGAATTGGCTGAGATGCGGTAAGACTTAACAGCAATAACACGCCAGCCAGACCTGAAAAAATTACTTTCAGGGCTGCTATAGGACCTTTTTGATCAGCGAGCTGGCCACCCCAAATATTTCCTGCGGCCACAGAGACACCATAAAGCAGCATCAGTAAGGCAATATGGTCTGTGCCAAAACCCGACACCTCTTGCAATATGGCCGCAAGGTAAGTAAAGGCAATAAAACTGCCGCCATAACCTAAAGCTGTTGTGGCATAAACCATCAGTAAACGGGGTTCTGTCAGTACCTGTAATTGCTCAGAAAAAGTAGCAGATTTTTGTTGTGCTAAGTTGTTTGGCACCAGAATGGCTGAACCTATCATCGCAATAAAACCTAAAACAGCCACTGCATAGAACACGGCCTGCCAGCCCAGATACTGACCAACAAAAGTACCCAGAGGCACACCTGTGACTAAAGCAACGGTTAAACCAGTAAACATTAAAGCTATAGCGCTGGCTGCTTTTTCTTTTGGTACCAGACTGGTGGCTATAGTAGAACCTATGGAGAAAAATACGCCATGTGCCATACCTGTCAGCACACGGGCAAGCATCAGGGAGTAATAATCCGGTGCCATAGCCCCCAGCAGATTACCCAGAGTAAAAAGCGCCATCAGTCCAATTAATAAAGCTTTGCGGGGCATTTTACTGCTCAGTGCCGTTAATACCGGCGCGCCTATAGCAACACCTAAAGCATATAAACTGACCAGCAAGCCAGCTGAAGGTAAAGACACGGCCAGGTCGGCAGCAATCACAGGTAATAAGCCCACTATGACAAATTCAGTGGTGCCTATGGCAAAGGCGCTTAAGGTTAAGGCCCATAAAGCGAGTGGCATATAATTTCTCCGCAAATTTAAAGTGGCGGCAGTGTGCTGGATTTTGTTATTGTGAAAAATAGAAGTAATGGCAAATATCTATTGCGAAGAGAGCAACAATGGCAGGGCAGACTGAACAGTTAGATACTTTTGTCACTGTGGTAAAAACCGGCAGTTTTACTGCGGCAGCAGAACAACTGGGGCAAGCCACTTCTGTGGTGAGTCGCAGAGTGAAACAACTGGAACAACGTCTCGGTGTTGCTTTGTTACTACGCACCACCCGCAGCTTACGACTGACTTCTGAAGGCGAATGGTATTATCAGCAGGCTTGCAGCATTTTGCGCCAACTGAGTCAGGCTGATCATTTTTTAATGGACCGAAGCCACAAACCTGCTGGCAAATTACGCATTGATTCGGCGACTCCTTTTATTTTGCATCAACTGGTGCCTTTGGTTTCAGAGTTTCTGGCGCTGTACCCTGAAATTGAATTGACGCTGGATTCCTCAGAATCTTTTATCCATCTGATTGAAAAACGGGTGGACGTGGCGATACGTTTTGGTGAACTGACAGACTCCAGTTTAAAGGCACGTAAATTAGGTTCAGGCTTCAGGCGTTTATTAGCTGCTCCGGAGTATCTGGCCAGTTTTGGCACCCCAGACACTTTAGCTGACTTAGCCACACACCGTTGTATAGGCTTTAGTTCTGCTGAGAATTTAAACCGCTGGCCCATTCGGGACAAAGACGGAGACTGGTATAAAATCACCCCTCATGTCTCAGCAGACAGCGGTGAAACTATCCGGCAACTGGCGTTGTGTGGCAACGGTATCGCTTGCTTGTCCGGTTTTATGACGCAGGAAGACATCAGGGCGGGGCGCTTAGTACCAGTGTTGGAGCATTTACGTGAGCAGGTACTGATGCCTGTTTATGCTGTCTATTACAGCGAAGGGGAGGCAAACCCCAGAGTACGTTGTTTTATTGATTTTTTGACTCAGAAGCTGGTGTTGTAGGGGGCTGTTGCTGATTTTGTTGTTTTAAATACTCTTCATAAGTTCCGCCCTGACGTTCCAGGCATTGAGCTTTAACCTGAGCCGGAAGCAGATTGCACTGAGAACGATGATCCCGTTGCATTTTTTCATACCACCATTCATCTGAGTTCCTGGGACTGTATGAACAGGCACTTTGCAACAGAACCAGCAGCAATATGGCAAAACGCATAAAGAGTCTCCGTTTCAATAAGTTGATAAAAGTATGCATTGAGCGACGCCTGATTACCAGAGTTTTGTCCCCGCGCTCTAAGGCCATGGCTGTCATTAAAAGTTCATCAAAAAAACTAATACCTCAGCCTTACAACCTTTTATTCTGTTGATAATTCAATTCATTGGCTTTGACTGTGCAAAACAAAAGACAACGTTCTCTGTTACCTGAACTGATCCGGCTGGAGGCGCTGATCGACACTTTACCTGCCACTGTAAAAGCCACAGAACTGGCCTGCTTTCAAGCCGGCCTGCATTCATACCCAAGTTATCTAATTGAATTGGCCACTTTTGATGCGACTAAACCTACGCTGTTGCTAACGGGTGGTGTGCATGGACTGGAGCGTATTGGCTCTGCAGTGCTGATTGCCTTTCTGGAAAGTTTACTGCAACGACTGGAATGGGATCATGGTTTACAGCATCAGTTAAGCCAGTTAAATGTTTTATTTTTACCTATGGTGAACCCTGTAGGTATGGCGACTCACAGACGCAGCAATGGCAATGGTGTGGATTTAATGCGTAACGCGCCAGTGCAGTGTGAAGATAAAGCAGCGTTTTTAGTGGGCGGGCAGCAGTATTCAGCTCGTTTGCCCTGGTTCAGAGGCAACCCGGAACAACCTGAAGCTGAAAATCAGGTGTTGTTTGAGCTGGTGCGGCAAAAGTTATTTCAAAGCTCTTTTAGCATGGTGCTGGATTGTCACTCTGGTTTTGGTCAGGTTGATAGGATCTGGTTTCCTTATGCTAAAAGCCGTCAACCTTTACCGCATTTAGCTGAACTTTACCGCTTACGTCAGCTGTTGTTTGACAGCTATCCGCATCAGGCTTATCAGTTTGAACCCCAATCGCTGCATTATTTATGTCATGGCGATTTATGGGATTATTTGTACGATGAGTCGTTGCAGCACGACACTTTGTTTTTACCTTTAACTCTGGAAATGGGGTCATGGAACTGGGTGCGGAAAAATCCCTTTCAGTTGTTATCCAGTTTGGGTTTGTTTCATCCAGTGAAACCGCACAGGGTAAAACGGGTGTTGCGTACTCATTTAACCTTGTTTCATTTTTTAATAGCAGCCACAGCGTCACACCAGCAGTGGCGGCGGGTGATGCATCCACGCATGCTCAGGCAAGAAGCATTAGAGCTATGGTACTGACTATGATGGTACTGACCAGATGGAATTAACGACAGATCAGACACCGGTGTTGCTGCTGCGTGGTTTATTACGCGAAAGCAGGCATTGGCTGGACTTTCCTGCCTTGTTAAGTGAAAAACTTAAACGGCCAGTGTTGACGCTGGATTTACCTGGTTGCGGAATGTTAAATCAACAGAGATCTGCCACTTCAGTGCCTGCTTTACGGCAACAGTTGCAACACCAATGGGCAAAACGCTACCCACAGTATCAGGGGCAGCAGCTTCATCTGGTGGCTATATCCATGGGCGGTATGCTGGCGCTGGACTGGGCGCTTGATGCACCACGGCAGGTAAAGTCTCTGGTACTGATAAACAGCAGCAGTGCGGGCTTAAGTCCGTTTTGGCACAGATTGCAAATGCGAAATTACTTCAAAGTGTTGTTATCTGTGCTGGCAGGCCCGATACAACGCGAAGAACTGATCTGGCAAATGACAGTCAGTTCAGCACTGCAGCCTGAGGTGTTAAAACAATGGCAGCAGTGGGCTATAGAGCACCCTGTCAGCCGGATCAATGCTTTGCGCCAGCTTTGGGCCGCCAGCCGTTTTCGCGCTGAACTCAGGCCGCTATGTCCGGTGTTTATTGTGTCTGGTCTGGCGGATCAACTGGTGTCACCACTTTGCAGCGTAGCTTTAGCCAATCAACTGCAAGCGCCTTTACTGACGCATCCTGCTGCTGGTCATGACTTGCCTCTGGATGCGACAGGTTGGCTGATAGAGCAGCTGATTGCTCATCTGGCATTTGGTCATGAATCTGAATTGCGGTGTTAACTTCATATACAAGTTAGTTTTTGTACTCTGAATATAATGAGCACGTAAATGGTTTGAGCTGGTTTAAAGTCAGGGATACAGCTTCTGTTAGTTTATTGCCATGCTGTTTTCAATCTGCCCTGTTTGCTCCACCTAAGGATGAGGAATAGTCACTATTGATCTTGAGTTTGAAGATAAAACAGATAAAGCCAGCATTGGCTCAGGCCGAAAAACAAGGCTGGCAGGCTCATATTGCAGCGCCTTAGCGCTGCAGAAAGTCAACATGAGGCTGAAGTACTGTACAAGGCAAATCCGTTAGCTGAGTTTTGTCAATTTCTACACAGACCTCTTTTAAATCACCTATGTAACTTTTTGAGAGCGCAAGATAAAGTTTGTTGTCCTGCACTACAAAGGCCGCGATGTCGTGGTCATAAAACTGCTTCCAAAAGTCAGTAACCAGTACAAAACTGCCTTGGGCGCGGTACAAAGTACTGGTTGTTCCTGATGTTGCTCCGGCCATGTTGTTGGTGTCGACAAAATACATAGCTCCATCAAAGGGTTGATAGGCAATGACAGAGTTGGGTTTAGCTGTTGGGCCAAGCCAATAATAAAGCAGACTCATAAAGATAAACCTTGTGACCTTGTGTTTGAACTTTGCTTCTTTGCGTTTTAGCCCTACAAAAAAACAAAGGGAACTCAGTAGTATCACTACTATAGTTTCTAAAGCGCCACCCACAATTTCCCAATAAAAGCTGAGGCCATTCCACAAAAATATCGCCCAGAGGTAAAAAGGAAAATACAAAATAAGGTGAGTAACAGCAGCTGAGCTCAGCGTTTTATTCAGATAAGTATTCAATTTCAATAGAGCTCCGGGCAGTGGAAATGATCTGGGAATGTCTTTAATTGTGGCTCTGTCAACAGACGCTACTGCTGTAGCGAGGAGTTTATTTTTAGTTGTTATTTTTGTAAGCTTACTTTAATTAAATGTTTTGGTTTAGTGTCATTTAAAAGTCAGATGTGGTTTTCCCGCTATGTAGTTTTTACGAAAGATTGCAAAGTAGGCTGCCAGCTCCTCTGCTGCTTTCCCATCACCAGCCAACTCCAATACAGCAATACCTACTTCAGCAGTACAAAGCTGATGCTCATGAGCGGCTTCGCGCAACTGATACAACGAGCTTTTTTCTGGTTGAATGCCAAGCACAGGAAAACCATCTAAATAAGGGCTTTTGCTGAACATCTTTTTGGCTTCGCGCCAGGTGCCGTCCAGCATGACAAAAAGCGGAATTTTATCACCAGTCTCAACCTGATTTATGCATCGCTCTGGCGCAGCATATTGCTGTGGGAATACCACTATAGGGGCGTAACGGGGATTTTTTAGCAAAGCCAGAAGCTCTGGATCCGGTTGGGTTCTGTCCCAGACAAAAGCAAAGTTTTCCGGCGCTATATCTGCAATTAAACGCCCTGTATTGGTGGGTTTATAGGCTTCGCCTTTGTACATAACAAAACAAAAGGCGCTGCGGCTGGATGCTGTAGGTTTGGCAGCGCAAATACAGTCAGGGACAGGCAATAAACACAAAGGGCAGCGAATAACCCGGCTACCACGGGCATTAAATACCCTGACCGTTTTTTGTAATTCGCGCTCTCTAAGCGCCATCACTGAATTGATATGAGACACACCTGATCCTTTGTTACCGCCAGACACCATGCCAAACGGGCGGCGGCATTGTACTTAAGCCTTAGTCTTTTGCATACTCTGCTTCATACAAAGCTTTAAAGCGCTGGCTTTGTGGATAAGGAAATACATCTTCCACTATGCCATCACGAATACGCTGTTGTTTCTCCTGCCAGTAGCTGGCATCCATCAGTTCAGGATGGCTTTGAATTAACATCTGACGTATATCATTTTGTGCTGTGACATAAGTGGTGATTTGCTCAGGGAATACGTCACCAGGGCCCACCGAATACCAGGGCTCATTGCTTAACATATCATCGTAGTTATCGGTTTTTGGAATAAAGCGGAAATTCACATCCAGCAGGTACTGCACTTCGTCGTAATCATAAAAAATCACACGACCATGACGGGTAACACCAAAGTTTTTCAGCAGCATGTCACCGGGAAAAATATTAGCAGCAATCATATCTTTCAGCGCCTGGCCATAATCCGCCATCATTCTGGCTTTTTGCTCATAGCTTGCCTGCTCTAAATACAAATTCAGCGGCAGCATGCGCCTCTCAATATACAAGTGCTTGATAATCACCCTGTCATCTTCGACTTGCATAGAACCGGCAATACTTTGTTGCAGCTCTTCCAGCAATTCAGGGCTGAATCTGCTGAGTGGCAGGGCCACATCTGAATATTCCATGGTATCGGCCATTCGGCCCACCCTGTCGTGTTTTTTCACCAGCAGATAACGGGCTTTGACTGTGTCGCGGCCAAATTCTTTGGTTGGGGCAAATTTGTCGCGGATCACTTTAAACACATAAGGGAAAGAGGGCAGGGTAAACACCATCATCACCATGCCGCGTATGCCTGGCGCTGCAACAAACTGATCGTTGGATTTATCCAGATGCGTCAGCAGTTCGCGGTAAAACTCGGTTTTGCCTTGCTTATGCAGGCCAACGGATGAATAGAGTTCGGCCAGAGTTTTATGTGGCAGCAGCTCTTTCAGAAAATGCACCAAAGCCGAAGGCACTGTCATTTCCACCATAAAATAAGCACGGGAGAAACCAAAAATAATGGTCATTTGTTGTGGATCTGTCAGTAAGGTATCCACATAAATCCCCTGATCTTCATCGTGCAGCAGCGGAATAATAAAAGGTTGCTGACCGTCTGGTGTCACCACCCGCCCGACAATATAGGCAGCTTTATTGCGGAAAAACAGCGACTTTAAAACATCAAAGCGCACCAGGTGCACAGGGAAATGACCGTGGCTGGACTGCCCGATAAAAGTGCGGACTAATAAACGGATATCCCGCTCTAAATTCACAAAAGGGGCTTGCAAATGAAAGCTGGCGACAATAGCTCTGATACTTTGTTTTAAGCCATATTGAGCCGGAAAATAACTTTCATACACCGAAGCTACCGGAGCTGGTAAACGTTGTTTGCTTAAGGTGGACTCAACAAAAATATTCTGATTATGAAAATACTTGCGCTCGTACAAGCGGCAAAATACCGAGTTATAAAAGGTTTCAGCCAGTTCAGCTTGCGGATGAAATAATAAATACTGTTGGTACTGCTGCTTCACCTGTTGCCACAAACAATCATTTAATTCTGTGCCTGTCAGCTTTTGCTGAAGTAAGGCCAGAGTTTCGCTGACCCGTAAATCGTAATAAGAAATACGCTCTGAGCTGATACCTTGCAATTCCAGCCAGTTTTTTTGGGCATAACTTTGCTGGGCCAAAGCGGTAATTTTTTGAAACAAGTTAAAATGGCGGCGAAAGCCTTTTAAAATAAGATCAGCTATTTCTGTAGCTTGCAGCATAACCACATTTCCTGAAGTACCTTAGTTCAGAAATAACTGAAATCCGACCAGATATCAATGGCTGGTTGAGGCGAATGGTGGGGAAACTATTTTTCTGGATGGGCTATTGCCTCTTGCCATGCTATTTGAGTGATAGATTTCTTCAGTTTTTTCTCAGCAAGGCTGCTTAATCACTGTGTTCGACAAAATTTGACATAACTTTCACATTTGAACTGGCAGACTTGGCCTTCAATTGCAGCAGCCACCTACTGGGTTACCGTGCCGGAATTCAATAACTGCGCTCTACAAAAATAGAGGTCAATCATGTGGAAGAAAATTTTAGCCGGATTGGGAGTTGTGGTGTTGTTGATTGTTGCCGCCGCAGCCTGGCTCTGGAGTTTAATCGACACCAGTCAGGCGGCAACCGATGTTCGCACCAGTAAAGCCGGGCAGATTGCGTATTTACGCCAGTCGCTGGCGGCGCAAGCCGATATGAAGCCCCGCGGCAAAGTAGTAGCCGTGGTCACCAGTACCGCGTTTTATCCGCCTGCAGTGGTGGACGGAAAAACCAAAAAAACCGGCTATGAGCTGACGGAATTATCCCGGTTTTATTGGGTGTTACAGGCCAATGGTTTTGCCGTAGATATTGCCAGTCCGCAAGGCGGCGACGCGCCAAGGGTGCTGGATGACGACGATATGGCGGAGTTTGATTACGCTTTTTTAAACGATACAACAGCGATGCAAAAAGCCCGCAATACCATCAAACTCACAGACGTGAACCCCTCAGATTATCAAGCGATTTATTTTGTCGGTGGCAAAGGCGCCATGTATGACTTCCCGCAGGATCCACAGATTGCAAGGCTGGTAAAGGCTATGGTGGAGCAGAAAAAGCTGGTGCTGGCCGTCTGTCATGGCCCGGCCGCTTTGGCTTTGCTGACCAATAGCGACGGTACGCCCTGGCTATCCGGGAAAAAAGTCACCGGCTTTACTAATGCTGAAGAATTAACGCTGATGAGCGACGCAGACAAACGCTTTTCATTTTTACTACAAAGCAAACTTGAACAACAAGGCGCGTTATTTGCTGAAGGCCCACGTTATTTGCCCAATCTGGTGATTGATGGGCAACTTATCACCGGTCAAAACCCCTGGTCGGTGTGGCAGCTGGCTGAAGCGACAGTGCGGGCTTTGGAGGTGGAACCATTGCCACGACTCGCCAGTGCGGAAGAGCGCACCATGCAATTGCTGCAAACACATCAGAGCCAGGGACTTGCTGCCGCGCAGAGCCAAATCGAAAGACAACTGGCAGATGGTCCATTACAACGTAATTTGGTTGTGACGATGGCGTTGGTTGGCGCCATGGCTGGCGAGTGGGCACAAAGTGTCTCGTTGTTGCGCTTAACCCAACAGATCAAAAATCAGCAACAGATGCAACAGCCACAGCAATAAGGACAAATTGATGGATTTTTTTCAACTGCCTATCCCGGCAAAGACTTTGATGTTTATCCGGCAGACACTGGTGTTATTCCTGTTGTTGTGTGTGACCGGCTGTGGCATCGCCAATAATTTACGCTTGCGACAAGCCAATGATGATCTGCTACCACAGTGGAACAGCAGCGAGGCTACAGCACAACTCACAGCTGAATTTAACGGCTACAAACCTTACATCCGGGTTTTGGTCAATGGCACAACTGAACTGAAACTTCTGCTCGATACCGGAGCCAGTTTCTCATTGTTGTGGGACTCCGCGCCAGTGCGGCAATTGCAGCTGCAGCAAGGTTATCCGCTTGAAGTCGGTGGTTTTGGTCAGCAGCGAGACTCTGCAGCCTTCCAGACTGAACTGGCATCGGTTGCAGTGGGACCGGCCTTGTTTGAAAAAGTACAGGTGGCGATGATCCAAATGGCCAACACCGGATACTTTTTAACGCCTGAGGAAGCCACTTATGATGGCGTGATTGGTCATGATCTGCTGCGGCATTTTAGCTGGGTGTTTGATCGCAGCTCCGGGCAAATTAGCTTGTCGCCGCAGCCTTATCAGGCGGCCAAAAACGAACAAATGCAACCTTTTACTATTTCCTGGCGTAAAGTGGTGGTGCAAAGTTCGTTGCAGCTCAACAGTCAAACCCGCATAGACAAAGAACTGCTGCTCGATACCGGTAGCCGGCATTATCTGAAAATCAATCAGGCCTATCTCAATAATCAAAACATCCAACTGGATGGAAAACTGCGGGAAGGCGCTGATTTTGGCATGAGCGGCCGCCACCCCAATCTGCGCGGAAAAATCAATGAATTACAGCTCGGCGCTCAAACCATGGCGCGGGTACCTGTCAATATTCTGCCAGCCGATGATGAAGATGACTGGTGGCTGGTAGGTAGTGGTGTGCTGATGCAGCACAGGTTGGTGCTCGACTATCTTTCACAACGCTGGTTACTGCAGCCACTGCCACAACAGCCGTTTCAGGCGCGGTTTAATCTGACAGGCCTTGAGCTTCGCAAGCTGCAGAGTGGTCGGTTTATCGTGCGCGACAACCTCAATCCTGCGTTGCAAGCGTGGTTGAAAGTAGGGGATGAAGTGCTGCAAATCAATGGCATCGCCTCGGCGGATATCAGCAAACTGACTTGGCTGGGCTTGAGTAGCAAAGCCGGGTTATTGACATTGTGCCGTGCGGCTGCGGATTGCCGGAGCATCAGACTCACTGCTGAGTGAGGGCTGTGCAGACTGGGGTGAATGACCTGAGGGGCAGGTCTGATAGGGTGATTCAGAATCCGGGTCTCACTTTCTCAAAACCTTAAAATCTCCGGGCTGAAACCAATATCTGCTGTTATTCACCGGCGTATCAGGGCTTAACAATGGGTTTGGAATACTGATCCACTGCTCTGTTGTCTTATGCTGCAATGGAAATACATGGCGCGTCAGCTCCTGCTGCTGCATATGCTGAAGCAGTTCGCCATCATCAATCATTTGCTCCAGCCCTTGTTCAATCCATAAAGCCAAAGCTTCATTATTTTTATGGGTAAAAAAATAAATGGTAAAAGGGTAGTGCAAAATCAGGGGGTCGTAACGTACCAGCTCAGGGTATAAAGTACGGCGTTGTTCCAGTTCAATCACCCCTTCATGCACACCGCGTGGGAAATAATCACAACGTTTAGCTACCATCTGTTTAAAGATATTTTCGTAGACAGGAGCTTCTTCCACTTTGAGGCCAGAGTTTCGCATAATGTCGACATCAGGCCAGAAAGCACCCTGACAAGCGGTGAATTGCTGCAGCTGTTGCAGGCTGCGGATGGTATTAAATTTTGCGACTGAGTCTTTGTGCAGAATAAATTTGCGAAAGCCCATTAAGCCACGTTCTAACGGAATACGGATAGCACGGAATTCCTGTTCTTTGGTCAAATCTGTGCCTACCCAAAACACATCCAGAAATTCACCTTTCTCCAGCTCGCGCAAAGCACGGCCCTGTTCCATCACAAAAGTGGTTTTGAGTTCGGGTACTGTGCGCCCGGCCGCAGCTTTGCTTAGCGCTTTTTTTAATAAGCTGGTGTAGTACTGATGATTGATATCAAATTCTGAACGGGGTTTGGGGATCAATACCTGCTTCGCTGTTTCCGGGCTGCCGGCCTGAGTGTCAAAACAGCATATAAATGTGCAGACAAGCGTCAATAAAAACAACTTCATAACAAAACCTCAGGGCATCCACAGCGCTAAGTGTAAATGCCCGCACCACAAAGGACTAGTTTTATTGGCTGGCGTTTTAGCCTGATACACAATTTAATTGTTAATAAATTGAATATTATTCTTTGAAGGCCGTAAAAATCCGTTAAGCTATAAGTCATATTTAATGAGTTCATTCTTAAGGACAAGTTATGCTCGAAACAAATTTAATAGTCACAGCAGCTCTGGTGCTGGCTGTGTTGATACTGATTGGCAAAACTGTGGTGATTTTGCCACAAAATATGGCTTACATTATTGAACGTTTAGGCAAGTATTATGAAACTCAAACGGCAGGTTTGCAGTTTGTTATTCCTTTTATTGATCGTATTGCCTACAAGGTTTCATTAAAAGAAAGCGCCATTGATATTCCAAGCCAGTCCGCTATTACCAAAGACAATATCAGTCTGACGATAGACGGTGTGTTGTATATCAAGGTGATGGAACCTTACAAAGCATCTTATGGTATTGATAACTATGTGTATGCGGTGATCCAACTGGCACAAACATCCATGCGTTCTGAAATAGGTAAACTGGATTTAGACAAAACTTTTGAAGAACGTGACAGCCTGAACGTCAAAATTATTCATGCCATTAATCAGGCTTCTGCGGCCTGGGGCGTGCAGGTGATGCGTTATGAAATTAAAGATATTAACCCTCCGGCTTCTGTTTTGGATGCCATGGAAAAACAAATGCGCGCTGAGCGGGAAAAACGCGCTTCTATTCTGGATTCTGAAGGTAAGCGTCAGGCCGCCATCAATATAGCTGAGGGTGCTAAACAAGCTACAGTACTGTCCGCTGAAGCGGAGCGGGAGCAGCAGGTATTAAAAGCTGAAGGTGAGGCTCGTTCTATTACCTTAGTGGCAGAAGCAAAAGCCAGAGCATTAACCATGATAGGTCAGGCAGCAGCTACTACTGAAGGTCAGGCCGCCGTGTTGCTGGATTTAGCCACAGAGGCCATTGCTGCGAAAAAAGCCATAGCCCGTGAATCTACAGTAGTGCTGATGGATAACGATAAATCTTCAGCCGGCAACACAGTAGCTGAAGCTTTGGGTGTGGTGGCTGCTATTCAAAAATCCGGGGTTTTATCTTAAGGACTATCTATGGAACTGAATCTGTTATCCGGCTTATTACTTCTGGCTTTGTTGTGTCTGGCTTTATTGCCTTTTGCTATTCCAGGTGTATTGGAAGTCTTACTGTCTTTGGCTATTGCCGCCTTTATCAGCGCCGCCCTGATGTGGTTTGGCTGGTTGCCGGATGACATCAGTTTGGTTTTGCTTAGTTTAGCTATGTTAACGGCTTTATCTGCTGTGTTGTTGTGGAAGCCTTTGCGTAAACTACAAAAAACCGGCATACGTTTGCAGGAAGACAGCGCTATCTCTGATTTTGTTGGTACAGAACTGGTGTTGACTGAGCAAGCAAATAAAGACAGTGACAGTCATATTCAGTTTTGTGGTTTGGAATGGCGGGTCAGGTTAGATCCGGACGATGTAGCCCAGCTTATCGAGCCAGGACAAAGAGTAGTGATCAGTTCCGCTATGGTTGGACTGCTGCTGGTAAAAAGCAAAACCAGCTGATGTTGTTTTATCCCCTGACTTTGCGCTGGTTAGCTGGTCAGGGGTCAACTTAACCTGAAACCTTGCAGGTCAAAATCAAGCAGCCATTGGCTAAAAGTGGCAAAAGGCATAGGTTTAGCCAATAAATAACCCTGCACTGCATCAGCGCCTAAACGCCGGGCAAATTCCAGTTCTTTTAAGGTTTCAACCCCTTCTATTACCGTATAAAGCTGCAAAGACTTGCCTAACATCACGGCGTATCTCAATACTGTATCGTCATTTAACCGTACTGCCTGACATAACAAATCCCGGTCAATTTTAAGTTCACCTAAAGGTAAACCCTGTAAGCGGGCTAAAGAAGATTGCCCCACACCAAAATCGTCCAAAGAGATCCGAATATTAGAACGCTCCAATAATTTGAGCGCTTGTTCTGAGTCTTTAACTAAATCAACAAAAGCGGTTTCGGTCAGTTCCAGTTGCAGCGGTACACTAGAGTAGCTGGTGCTTTTGACCGCTTCTATAACCCTTGAAATTAAAGCTGTGTTACGCAAATCCAGCGGCGAGATATTCATCGACAAACGCAGGTGAGCGCCGGCATCACTCAGCTGTTTTTGCAGCAGCAAGGTTTTGTCCAGCACCCATTCGGTGACCTGGCTGATCATGCCGGTTTGTTCGGCCAATGGAATAAAGTCATCAGGTGCTATCTGGCCCATTTTGGGGTGATACCAGCGGATCAGTAACTCAGCAGCATGAATTTTTTGTTGTTTCATATCCAGAATAGGCTGCACATAGAGCTCCAGTAAGTCGTCCTGCAGTGCAATATTCAGCTCAGACAATAAGTGGATATGTTCCAGATTGTGTTCCAGATACAAAGGCTCATAAGGCAGGTAGTCGCCAGCTCTGTCGGCATGTTCTATGGTGGCTAAAGCTAAGTCCAGCGTATCAACAGCTTTGGCGCAATCAGCCGGATAATGCACAGAGCTGTACACAGTGCCTAAATCCAGTTGCAGATTGTCTACTTTTAATAAAGCGTCCAGTTGGTGCCTTAGCTGTTCAAACTGTGAGCGAAAATCCGTTGGGGCAATCAGCACCGCATAACTATCCCGTTCCAGCGCAAACAAACTGGGGTACTGTGCTTCGGTTTGGCGTTGTTGTTCGCCCCAGCGTTTGAGTAGTTTGCTAAAACCTATAATGGTGTGATTGGCTTCCTCCACCCCTAAAGCCCGTTCAATCTGCCGAAATCGTTGATGTTCTATCATCACCAGATAAAAATCACTGTTTTGTTGTTGATCCAGTTGTTCCAGTCTGTTGAGCAGCGCTTGTTTATTCGGTAAATCAGAAACATGTTCTTTCAGCGCCAGATCCAGAGCTTTTTGCTGAATGTTTTGAATATGCTGTTGCTGATCAAGAATTTGCTGCTGAAAGGCAATTTTTTTATTTTTTTCCAGATATAAGTTTTGCAACATGGCAAACACAAAAAACAATGCAGCTAAGGCGTTGCCTATTTCCATAGCTGAATTGGTCAGCACTACTTCAGGCAGGTAACCTTTACTACGCAGTATCATCACGGCCACACCAGTCAGCATGGTTAATAATGCCATCGACAGAAACAACGCATGAGCATGGCGTTTATGCAGTAACCAGAAACTGGCAAGCAACATCAGGCAACCCGTCAAAGCCGTTAATTCTACTCCGGTTTTCTTCAGCCAATAACCACCCAACCAAGGGCTGGCAAACAGTAATAACACAGCAAAAATCCGGATCAACTGAAAAGGCCACATTAACCAGTTGGGGCTGTCGGTGGTGCGAAAAAATGACAGCATAAAAGCAGATGCAAATAAAGAACCCAGCACAGCCCCATATTCAATCACCAGATTGAAGTCAGGTGAGTTTGGCCAGACATAAGCAAACAATAAACCGTTAATTTCCAGTTGTATTAATACCACTGTAAAAAACATGCCGGAAAAAGCCAAAAAATAACCATGGCGATAAATCAGATAAAGCCCGACGGAAAGTGCAATCAGGCATGAAAAAATACCGCTGAACAGGCTTTGGATAAACACAGCCTGATGTTCCTGCTGCTCCATTTCCCGGGTGCTGCTGCGTTGCAGCGGCAACATATTGGCTCCCTGATTGGTCACTTTGGCAAACAGCCACAAATCTTCTGTACTGGCTGGCAGCGGAATAACAAAATTCAGCGTGGGTAAAGGTCGCAGTTTATAGGCTTGCCTGTCTCCAAGCTGGTAGCTGTGTAGCAGCTTTAATTGCTGATCCAGTACATAAAGTTCAACCTGATCTAAAAAGGGGGCCTGCACCGACAAAGCTGTTTCTGTGCTGCTGGCGTTCAGACGGGCTTTATACCAGTAGGAACTTTGCTGATAACCCAGACTGGCGCTTGAGCCTGGTAAGAGTTGCCATTGAGCTGTTGGCTGGAGCAGCACCTGCTGTAATTCTGAACTTTGTGCAGTTACAGGAAAATAATGCAGTGGATTGAGTGGTTTTAACATCTGCTGTGGCATCAGATGGACCAGCAGCAATACGATGAGCAGCACTGCACATAAGGCCAGAAAAAACAAAGTGTGGAACAAAGGGTTTTGGCGGAAGGTCATAACAGCTCAAGCAGAAAGCACCTGATCTAACCTTAGCTGGCCGGATGGCAGATGCAACGCTCGAACTGATAAATTCAATAAAATTTCTACACCTAAAAACTCTGTTCGAATTTATTGAACAGCCTTATCAATTTTTATTGCTTTTTAATTGAGCAAGCAAGGCCGATACTTGCGCCATGCATTGACTGTATCAGACAGATCTTTTTTTAGTTCTGTCCGTATTCAGTCAGGCTGGCAAGTGCTGTCAGATTATCAGTAAAGAGGATGTATATGCGAACTGCGACTGGGATAAAAGCTTTAGGCTTAGCTGCATTAACAGGACTTCTGTTGATGTCTTTAAGTGGCTGTTCGCAAAAACAGGCCTTAACTTCTGTGGTCTGGCAGCAGCAATTAAATTTACCTTCTGTGCTGCATTCCACTGAAGTTGCTCAAGGCTTATCGCTGAATGTCGACGAGATCAGTTTTGATTGGCTGGATCAAAGCAGGGAGCGGGTTGTGCCAGCTTTGTTATTTAAACCAGCTCATCAGAAAAAAGCCAAAGCCTTAATCGTATTTTCTCACGGTTTAGGTGGCTCGAAAGAGCGTTATGCTTATCTGGGGCAGTACTGGGCCAGTCAGGGGTATGCCAGTTTGCATGTGCAACATGACGGCAGTGACCGCAAGGTATGGCGTGGTAATAGATTGCTGTTGCCCTTTCGTTTAATGGATGCCGCTGACGAAACTGAAGCTTTAGCAAGGGTACAGGATGTGAAGTTTGCTTTGGATAAGATTCTGGCCTCTGAATACGCCGCAGATTTTGATCAGCAGAATATTGTGATGGCAGGTCATTCTTACGGCGCTAACACCTCTATGTTGTTAAGTGGTGCACAGGTGGAGCAAAACGGCGAATTAGTCAGCCTGAAAGACAACAGGATTAAAGCGGCCATTTTAATTTCAGCCCCGCCTTTTTATAACGATCAACCTCTGGATCAGGTGCTGGCAGCGGTGACTATCCCCACTTTGCATATCACCACCACTGAAGATGAAATTAAGGTGCCTGGGTATTACTCATCCCCATCAGACCGATTTGAGCTGTATTATGCGATGGCCAGCAGTTACAAAGTACTGGCAGTGTTCAGCTCAGGCAGCCACAATATTTTCTCAGGCTGGCGCCGAAACTCAGATACTGCGCCACAACAACAAGTGATCAAAGCCGCCACACAGGCCTTATCCAGTGCCTTTATCGAGCAAGTCACCACAGGAGATGGTCGTGCTATGAGCCTGTGGGCGCAACAACATCAGGCTGTGTTAGCTGATTTCATTCGCTCAGATTTAGTGGCTGTGGTGAATTAAGTAACCTGAACTCGGGATAAGCAGCGCCACTGAACGGGCATCTTTTCGGGCCTCTCTGCGTTGCTTTGTCTAACCATAGCGCGCTATGGCGTACGACAAAGCGCCTTGATAGACACAAAAATCTGCACATTCAGTCAGCAAAAACTTAAGTAACTTAAATGAATTCGTGTATGCGTATGATTTATATCATGAAATTAAAAATATTCGACACTCATTATCCCGAGTTCAGGTTAAGTAAAAAGTTGTGGGTGTTACCAATAATATCCAAAAGAGAGAGCTACTTCGGTTTCTTTTTGTTTTTCTACACTAAAACGCAGATCCCAGTTTTTTTGCTGGCCAAAACGGTTTAACCACTTGCTGCTGACAAATTTTTGTTGATCACCAAAAAAGTAATATCTGTAACCTAGTTCCAGTTGGCTGCGCCACCAAGGGGTGATGTCTGTCACTACACCAACTCTTGGTTCTGCTGAAGTGACACCCGTTTCAAAACGATCCTGGTGTAAACGGCCATCAAGCATTAGATACCAGAGGCTAGCCTGCCATTGAGTTGCTTTGCCTAAACCCGCATTAAATTGCAGGCTCTGACAATGCCAGCAGCTTAAGTCTTGTGGTTTGTAGGCAATATTCATTTTCCAGGCATAACCGCCGTCTGCTGGCAGTCCTGTCACCGATAGATTCATGTTTTCTATGTTCAGCAGATCAAAGCTATACAAGTCAGCTTTGCCATCTTGCCAACGTAATTTCAGATCAAACATCGATAGCGCAGAGTAGGGGACACGGGCTGCATCGCTGGTCAACATATCATGGTAGGTTGCTCTGAATCTGAGTTGCAAAGCTGACCGCTGCTTCTGGCTGATTGCACTGAGCTGCAGTAGTGAGGGTAAAGTGCTTTGATGAGGAGCTGCGGCAGTTTTATATACTGGGTTTTCTGCAGCCGCAGGCAAAATCAGCCGTGCTTTTAATAGTTTTCTCTTGGCTTGTTCTGAGTACAATTCGTGTTTGTTGATACGCAAGAACTCAAGATAATCAAACAACAACTGCAACACCTTTACCTTTTGTGCAACAGGCAGCTGTTGATAGTCTGCCAGCTCTGTGGTGAATCCTTGTTGCACCATCACTGCAATCAACTCTTTTATTGGCTCTGGCAAATCAAGATAAGCCTGATGAAATCTTTGTTGTCGTGAAGGGTGTTGCACCACCTCTTTGACCAAAGGGTTTCCTTGCTGCTGTAACATCGCCATATTATGGAAAATTGACACAGGCAGAGCCCAGGGCTGATTTTTGTTGATCAGCTCAGCATCGACCACAAGCTCCAGTAATTCAGCCATACGAAAGGCACAGTTTTGTTTGAAGAAAAAATACTGATAGTTGCGGCCTATCAGCTCCCACGCATGTAAATTAAGACTCTTCACTTGTTCTGGCTGCAGGTCCAATTTGTATTCCCACAGATCCCGTAATTCTGCCTCACCATAACTTTGTACATTCAGATAAAACAGGCCATGTGAAAACATCGCGTCGTAGCCACCAAATATACCTTTGGTGATGTATACCAAAGGATTTTCTTTCTCAGGTACCGCAGCACCAAAGTTAAGGCTTTGTTGTTGCAGAATATTTTTCGCCCCAGAGGAACTGTTAAATTTCAATAGTACATGACCATAAAACGAAGCTGGGTTGCCAAGATAACCGCTGGCAAAAATGGCGCTGACAGAACTAATTTGATCTTTATCCGTCCATTCACTCAGTAAAGGACATTGGATTTGTGGTGTCTGTGAAAGCAGTTCTGGTAATTGCTGTTTTAACCAGTTAAAACGTGCCGGAAAACGGCATTGACTATGTGTATTTATGTCGCTCTCTGTTGCCAAAAAAAAACTGTGCAGAGTTGTTTCAAGTTCAGCTTTTGCATCCAGTGAGCCTTTTGTCGCAAGAAAAAACTCTGGATCTACTATTTCACTGCCTGAGGTAGTGTCCCTCATATGTAATAAAGCCAGCCAATAAGGGGCTTGGCTCAATTCAGCTAATTTGGCTGGTGTTGGCCAGAGAAGGTTGGCCTGAGCAATAAGCGGAAACATAAACAAGAATACAACAAAAGAATATATTGAAAATATATACATACAGAGTCACAAAAATAAAAACCCGCAGCGAAGCGGGTTTGTTGATATCAAATAGTCAGTTAAATCAACTTACATTGAGCAGCAAAGTCACCTGATACTTTAGCGTCGAGCTGTAGGTAAAAAGCTTCTGCTTTTGCTGAGTTGCCTTTAATGTCCAGATCAAGATCAGTACGAACCTGTTCAATAATGGCTGAATGAGCTTCCACTTCACAACCCATCATATTTAATGCAGCAGTCAGGTGGTCACCACGACCAGTTACAGTTTCTTCTTCAATAGCTACTATAGTGTCATTGATAAACTGAGCAGCAGCAACACGACTACCTTTACAGGATTCATCAGATGTAATGTTAGATGAAACCGCTGTAGTACCTAAGTCCCAAATAATGTTTGAAATGGCAGCAGCTGCACCGTTGTTATCAAAAATCATGGCGCCGATACCACAATGTTGCCATGGATTAATGGCTCCAGACTGAGCCTGGACTGATGGGGATGTAACTAAAGACAACAACACAGCAGAAGTTGCAGCAACCAAAGTTAATTTCATAGAATCTCCGTATTTTTATAATTTATTGCGCCCACAAGCGCTAACGGAAATTACGATATAGTTTGAAGTTGGTCAATATAATATTTATGTAATACATTCATTTTTCATAATATTTCCCTTATCAGGTTTATTTGTTAATAAATCCCAACAATTCAGCACCCAAATGCCCTACTTTGACATAAATCAGTGCGCCTTCAGCCCCGGTAAAAGGCTGGTGTTTGCTCCAGCGCGGGCTGCGTAACCAACTGCCTTTGGGATAACTGCCAAACTCGTCCTGAAACACACCTTCGAGTACATAAATTTCTTCACCTCCTGCATGCACATGAGGTTGAAATCTGGTGTTCGGCGCCCAGCGCACTAAGGCTGTGTTGATGCCATCATACTGATGCAGCGGCAGTACTTGTAAGCCAGGCACTAAACCTGGCTGCCAATGCTGTTGTTCTGGTCGGAGGCAAAGTTGTTCTGTGTCGCCCTGGCTAAATTGCCATAGTTTGACCAACAGTAAACAACCCTCATTGGAAAAAGGGGCGTGTGAAGTACCGGGTGGGTTACGTAAGTAAGTACCTGGAGGGTAATCGCCATGTTCATCAGAAAAAGTACCTTCAAGCACCAGGATTTCTTCACCACCGCCGTGTTGGTGTAAAGCAAACTGACTGCCGGGCAAATAACGCACTATGCTGGTGGCTTTGGCGACTTCTGCGCCTATTCTGTCCAAAGGCCTCCTGTGAATATCTTTGGCTGGAGACTCATACCAGAGTGCCTGCTCAGGGGGGTGCACTATGCGCTGACTCAAATCAGTATTAATTTCGGCGCTCATTTGAGTCCAGGGTAATAAGGTCATGGTGTTGATTTATCTCTTGTACTGGCTGGGGCAATAAGCGCGATTAATTTCAGGCGATCTTAGCTTTAAATGTTTAGTAGTGCGACCTGTTGTGCGTTTACGCCATAATTTAAAGGTGCTGCGTTTTAGAGCGTGTTGATCTTTACGGTATGAAAAATAGGCGGCAAATGAGTGCGTTATAATGGTTTCGCCAAAAAACAAAACAAAGCACTCAAATGCCAAGACAAATGTTATCAGATAAAGCCTGGAAATTACTATCACGGGCCATGTACTTAACCGGTCGGATTTACAACAAGCCTGAGCACAGAATGACTCTTGAAGGGATTTTGTATCGTATGAGGACTGGCATTCCCTGGCGGGATATACCGAAAGAATTTGGGTGTTGGAATAAGATCTTTCGGCGCTTTAATCTGTGGTCGAAAAAAGGCGTAATGTCAGAAATCTTTAAATTTCTCAGTGCCTTAAATGATCCAGATTGGATATTCATTGATGGTAGCATCATCAAAGCTCATCAAGATTGCACAAATATTCGAGATAGTAAAAACGAAGCGGTAGGAAGCAGTCGTGGTGGGAAATCCACAAAAATTCACTTAGCTGTAGATAGCGGCGGTTTGCCCGTTTACTTTGAATTATCTGGCGGTCAGGTCAACGACATAGTGTATGGGCAGTCACTTGTTTCAGGCGTACCGGACGCGAAAAAGATAGTTGCAGACAAAGGTTATGACAGCGACCCTTTCCGTGATTTCATCCGGAATTTAGGTGGAGAGCCCGTCATTCCAAGGCGAGAAAACAGCAAAGTAGGCAATAAGGATATGGATTGGTGCCTTTATCGCTATCGCCATCTGGTTGAGAATGCGTTTTTGAAAGTGAAAAAATACCGTTCAATTTCAACACGATATGACAAGTTAGCAAGGAACTATCATGCGATGCTCGCTCTTGCCTTTAGCATGATGTGGTTACCAATGTGGGTTGATTGAATTATGTACAACAAAGATCAACACGCTCTAACCATTGGCATTTAATGATCCCTTTGAATTTAAGTCTGTGATATCGGATATAGTTTCGGGTGAGTTTTTCCAGGCGTATTTAGAGGAACACCTCGAAAGTATTGCGGATGAACAGCTGTTGAAATTACCACCGTCATACAGGGCAGTTGTCAACAAACAACAGCTAAAAGATTTAATTCAGAATCAATTTGCAGATAACAGCGCACTGTTTACAGACTTACTAAAGAAATCAGCAAAGGAAGTGTCAACTGTCTTTTCGGTTAAATCCAACGAGATGATTGGAGTGCTCAGCTTAACTGAAAAAAAAGACAATCTATTGATGTGGTCACATTATGCTGATTCACATCGCGGATTCTGTATTGGTTTCGATTCTAACCATCCTTTTTTTAACCAAAAGCGTTCAGGAAAAGACGAGTTTTACCATTTAAGAAAGGTTGTCTATTTAAGTCGAAGACCATCTAAATCAATGATGGATATGGATGGCACTGACTTACTTTTGTTGAAGTCTGATGTGTGGGACTACGAGCAGGAGTGGAGAATGTGCTCATCTTTAACTGATGCAGATGTTGTATTCGATTCAGTATCTCCATCCGTTCATCTTTTTAAATTTCCGTGCGATGTCTTAAAAGAGGTGATTATTGGTGCTAATGCAGGAAAAGAATTCTTGGAAAAGATCACTAACCTGATTAAGCAAGACTCTGAACTTAGCCACGTCATTATTAGACTGGCTGGCGTTTCTGAAAGTGAGTATAGATTGACGTTTACTGATTTATGAGGAGGTCATTTAGATGATGAAATTCGGCGTCAGATTTTGTTTCTGCCCCTCAAATTTTACTCCGATTGCTAAGTTTGATATGAATTCACGGTCAGACGTTCAAACCTATTTTCCCCCAAGCAAAATCCGGCATAACTGCTGAAAATCCTGTAAACGATGCAAAATCACATGTTCGGTCACTGCCAGTTGCAAGCGTTGATACTCGTGCACAGCGATGTTTCTGAAACCAATCATTTTTTTCAGGTTGTCGGCAAGTTCAGCCGGAATAAAATCAGCTGTAGCTAACAGGCTAAACACATCACGCGAGCTTTGTGGCACCCCAAGCTTATGCAGGCGGATCAGATGCTGACCCATATCAAGTGCCGCTTCACAAGCGCGATGAATATTCAGAATAGCCGCATCCTGACGGGTAAAATCGCTGGCAAAAGTGGCAGGGTTTTTATTGTATTCTTCCAGGGCGCGAAGGATGCAACGCTCAATAGTGGCCGCTTTATTCAGCAGCACATCATCTGGGAGCGGGTTGTGATCAACGGCCATAAACAGACCCATCCTTTTGAATATCAGCTAAAAGTCCGGCGCGGGCTTCGTTGAGTGTGGTCATTGCTGACAGCAGCGTGGCTTCATAACTGCCAACTTGTTGATCGACGGCGTAAAGCCGCTGTCCTTTGGTCAAAATTTGGTATTGCATCACAGTAGATGCGGCACGAAAATCCAGTAAATCCACTTCACAGTGCAGCAGCTCCGCCAGATCGCTACTGATATCCCATAAATCAATCACATCGGCATAACCTGGTACCAGTACGGCTAAATCCAAATCACTATTCTCATTAGCAGTGCCTTCGACCTGACTGCCAAAAGCGTACACAGCCATAAGATCTGGCAAGCGTTGCTGCAATAATTTAACAATAAGAGGAAAGTTCAACATAATCACTTGTTTGCTGCATCTGTTCTGTCAATCATAGTAACTTTTAACCCCCGGCACGACAAATAAAAGCACGACAAATACAGATCTAGCCTGCCAGCTTTGGAAGGCTTTCCAATCCCTGCTGCAACCAATCGAGCAATAACCGTACCTTCACCGGTAAATGCCGGTTCAGTGGATACAAAGCCCAGATCCCTTCGTCGGAGGGTTGTTGTTCTGGCAGTAAAGCCACTAAACGACCATCCTCTAAATAAGGCTGCAAGTAATAATCCGGTAGTTGGGTCACACCTAAACCTTTAAGTACGGCATCTGTTAACGCCACGCCGCTATTGCAGCGCAAATAAGGCTGGGGTTTAAATTGTAGCTTTTGGCCTTGTTGTTCAAAACGCCAGAAATCAACAGAGCCCACTAAAGAGCGGTGCTGATGCAGTTCGGCCACTGTTTCTGGGGTGCCGAATTTTTGCAGGTAGTCTGGGCTGGCGCATAAATACAAGGTGCGTTTGCCTAAGGCTTTGGCCTGTAAACTGGAATCGGTAAGAGTTCCTAAACGAATGGCGCAGTCAAAACCACCTTGCACTAAATCCAGTTGATCGTTGGTGAGCTGTAAATCCAGCTGCACTTTGGGGTAACGTACTAAAAATTCATGCAGCAAAGGCGCAATAAATTGCTCGCCGTAATAGACAGGCGCAGTAATTTTTATCGCGCCTGAAGGTTCGTGTTGTAAGCTGGTAAGCTGCTGATTGGCCTGATGCAAGCCATTAACCAAAGCGCGGCAATGCTGGTAATACAAAGTACCTTGTTCTGTTAAACGCACCTGACGGGTGGTGCGAAGTACCAGTTTGCAGTTCAGCCGTTGCTCTAATTGCAGCACAGTGCGGCTGACCTGAGCCACCGAAATGCCTAAGACTTTGGCCGCTTTAGAAAAACTGCCAAGTTCTGCCACGGCCACAAATTCGCTGATGCCTTGCCATTCTTTCATTTATGCAAAACTCATTTGTTATTTGTAGGGATTATCATCGATTAAGAAAAAATTACAATAAGCTATAGTAACTACTACTTTGGTTTGGAGAACAAGAATGAAAATGATCAAAACGCGTGCAGCTGTAGCCTGGGGTCCGGGTCAAGCGTTAAAAATTGAAGAAGTGGATTTAATGCCGCCGCAAAAGGGCGAAGTGCTGGTGCGTATTGTCGCAACAGGTGTCTGCCATACCGACGCTTACACTTTGTCGGGTCAGGATTCTGAGGGTAAATTCCCATGTATTCTGGGCCATGAAGGCGGCGGTGTGGTTGAAGCCATAGGCGAGGGCGTCACCAGCGTGGCAGTTGGCGATCATGTGATCCCTTTATACACACCGGAATGCGGCAAATGTAAATTCTGTTTATCCGGCAAAACTAACCTGTGTCAGGCCATTCGTGCCACCCAGGGGCAGGGCTTAATGCCGGACGGCACCACTCGTTTCTCCAAAGATGGTCAGCCTATTTATCACTATATGGGCACTTCTACTTTTTCTGAATACACTGTGCTGCCGGAAATTTCATTAGCCAAAATTAATAAAGCTGCGCCTTTGGAAAAGGTCTGTTTATTGGGTTGTGGTGTCACCACCGGCATGGGCGCCGTAATGAATACCGCCAAAGTGAAAGAAGGCGATACTGTTGCTGTCTTTGGTTTAGGCGGCATAGGTTTATCTGCGGTAATTGGTGCTGTGATGGCCAAAGCCAGCCGTATTATTGCGATAGATATCAACGAATCTAAGTTTGATATAGCCCTTCAGTTGGGTGCTACTGATGTGATCAATCCAAAGAATTTCGACAAGCCTATTCAGGATGTGATTGTTGAAATGACGGACGGCGGCGTTGATTTCTCTTTTGAATGTATTGGTAATGTCAACGTGATGCGTTCGGCTTTAGAGTGCTGTCATAAAGGCTGGGGCGAGTCGGTGATTATTGGTGTGGCGCCTGCCGGTGCTGAAATTTCTACCCGACCATTTCAGTTAGTCACAGGCCGGGTATGGCGTGGTACTGCTTTTGGTGGCGTTAAAGGCCGCACTGAATTACCGGATTACGTCGAGCGTTATTTAAAAGGTGAGTTTGAACTCGATACCTTTATCACCCATACCATGCCACTGGAGCAAATCAACGAAGCCTTTGATTTGATGCATGAAGGTAAATCCATCCGGACTGTTATTCACTTTTAATTTTATTAAAAGCCCGGTTCGCCGGGCTTAGCACAAGGATAAAGTAATGACCTTAATTCAGTTATCCGAACATAAGTTGTTTGCTGGCCGCCAGATTAAATATCAGCATCACTCAGACTCCATTAAAGGTGTGATGCACTTTTCCGTTTATTTACCACCAGCGGCTGAAAAACAAAAAGTGCCTGTGTTGTATTGGTTGTCAGGTTTAACCTGCACAGATGAGAATTTTTCGGTCAAAGCCGGAGCGCAGCGTGTTGCCGCAGAGCTGGGCATCGCTTTAGTGATCCCCGACACCAGCCCTAGAGGTGAGCAGGTCGCAGACGATGCCGCTTACGATTTAGGTCAGGGCGCTGGTTTTTATGTCAATGCGACCCAAGAGCCATGGGCAACACATTATCAGATGTACCACTATATCAGCCGTGAACTGCCATCTTTAGTGGAAGCGCATTTACCTGTCACCTCCGCCAAAGCTATCAGCGGTCATTCGATGGGCGGCCATGGTGCTTTGGTTATTGCTTTACGTGAAGTGGGGGCTTACCGTTCTGTTTCGGCTTTTTCACCTATTTGTCAGCCTTCAGAATGTGACTGGGGCAAAAAAGCTTTTACTGCTTATCTGGGCAGCGATCAAAGCCAGTGGTTGCAGTACGACGCCAGTTTTTTACTGGCGCAAAAACAAAACAGTTTGCCAATGCTGATCGATCAGGGCGAGGCTGACCAGTTTTACCCTTTACAGCTGCGTACTGAATCTTTAATCGAAGCCAATACGCGCAGCCAAAGCGGAGCACAAATTCGCCTGCAACCGGGTTATGATCACAGCTACTTTTTTATCAGCAGCTTTATTGAAGAACATCTGCGTTTTCATGCAAGGCACTTAAAAGGTTAGAGAGAACAACTGCTGTGATTTTCTGGTTGCCTGCACTTTGATGGCGCGGTTATACTTCCGTCCGCGCTTAGGGGAGTAATTTACAAAACCGCCAGGTTTTGTGTTGTTGTCAACATACTTGTACCTCACTGTACATGGCAACAACGTCCCGTTTGATCATCACTGATCAGGTACTAATGAGACCTAAGACAATGCACTAACCCCAGGCGGGAGTTGGTTTATTGTCTTATGTTTAGTTTTCCCGCCAGGTGCAGTTTATGTTTTTTGATGCCTTTGTTGCTTCTTTCGCTTCTGTTGCTGTTGCAGAGATAGGCGATAAAACCCAGCTTTTGTCTTTGTTCCTCGCAGCCCGCTTTCGCTCCCGTGGCGCTATTATTGCCGGTATTCTGGTGGCAACCTTATTAAATCATGCCGCATCGGCCTGGTTTGGCGCCTGGGTGGCGCAGTTTATTCCTGAAGGTTGGCATGCCTGGCTATTAGGTGGCTCTTTTATTGCCGTGGCGCTTTGGTTACTTATTCCTGATAAAGACGAGAGCGAAGAAGTCAGTGTTTTAAAATACGGTGCCTTTTTTGCCAGCTGTATTTTGTTTTTCCTCGCAGAAATTGGTGATAAAACTCAGGTGGCTACTGTACTGCTGGCCGCCACTTACCCACAAACCTGGCAGGTGATTTTAGGCACCACCATCGGCATGCTGGCGGCCAATGTGCCTGTAGTTTATGCCGGCAGCTGGTTGCTGGAACGTATTTCATTAGACTGGGCGCGCCGGGTGGCTTGTGCCATCTTTATGCTGCTGGGTGTGCTGGCTATTCTGATGTATTAGTTTAACTCTGCATGCTTCCACTGGATCGCCAGACTTAGTTTTTAACGAAAATCTGGTGGTAAAGCTTTGCTGAAACCTAAAGCTGAGCTGAGATTTTTTGCTGTTTAATTTGTGAACAATTTAACTCTGCCTTAATGTTAGTAATTCCAGACTGGGTCAAGTATAATGCGCGGCCATTTTTGGCAGGCAAAACCGAGTGAAACAACAGATGCAAATGAATCAGGTCCCTTTAAGAAAATCCGCAGCAGTGGACCGCATGTCTGCTGAGCGTGGCTTATTTTCTTATCCTAAATACTGGGCTGAGTCCTTTGGTACTGCACCATTTTTGCCAATGAGCCGGGCCGAGATGAAACAACTGGGCTGGGACAGCTGTGATATTATTCTGGTGGTGGGTGACGCTTATGTCGATCACCCCAGTTTTGGTATGGCTGTTGTAGGCCGTATGCTGGAAAGCCAGGGTTTTAGGGTGGGGATGATTGCTCAGCCTGACTGGTCGTCCAAAGATGCTTTTATGACGCTTGGCAAACCTAATCTGTTTTTTGGCGTCTCTGCCGGCAATATGGATTCAATGATTAACCGCTACACAGCGGATAAAAAATTACGTCACGACGATGCCTACACGCCAGGCAATGAAGGCGGCAAAAGGCCTGACCGCGCTGTGCTGGTGTATTCACAGCGTTGCAAAGAAGCCTATAAAGACGTGCCTGTGATCATAGGTGGTATTGAGGCCAGCCTGCGCCGTATAGCCCATTATGACTACTGGCAGGAAAAAGTCCGTCGCTCTATTATTTTTGATGCCAAAGCTGAGATGTTGATCTACGGCAACGCCGAACGTCCGCTGATTGAAGTGGCGCATCGTATTGCCAATGGCGAAGATATCAATACGCTGCATGATATTCGTGGCACTGCAGTTATTCGCAAAGAGCCTTTGCCGGGCTGGCGTGGTGTCGATTCCACCGCTATTGATAAGGTAGGAAAAATTGACCCTGTACCTAATCCTTATGGCGCAGATGATGTAGGTTGTGGCACTTTTTCTGAGTTTGCTCAGCAAGGCATAGACTTAAGTAAAGCGCCTGAAGTGGAAGCCAAACCTATACTAGTGCAGCCACCACGGCAAAAGCCGTGGGAAAAAACCTATGTCAAACTGCCGGCTTTTGAGCAGGTCAGTGTGAATAAGTCGTTGTATGCCCATGCTTCGCGTATTTTGCATCAGGAAACGAATCCGGGTTGTGCCCGCGCTATTTACCAGCGCCACGGCGACCGGCATTTATGGGTGAATCCGCCAGCTTTCCCTCTGACCACTGAAGAAATGGATGGCGTTTTTGGCTTGCCTTATCAACGTGTGCCACATCCTGTGTATGGCAAAGCAAAAATTCCTGCTTATGAGATGATCAAAACTTCGGTCAATATTATGCGTGGCTGTTTTGGTGGTTGTTCCTTTTGTTCTATTACCGAACACGAAGGCCGTGTGATCCAAAGCCGTTCGCAGGAATCGATTTTAAATGAAATTAAACAAATTCGTGACAAAGTTCCGGGTTTTACCGGCGTGATCTCGGATTTAGGTGGCCCAACCGCCAATATGTATCGCTTACGTTGTAAAAATCCAAAAGCTGAACAAACCTGTCGCCGGCCTTCTTGTGTGTATCCAACCATTTGTGAGCATATGGACACAGACCAAAGCCCGACCGTGGATTTATACCGTGCAGCCCGCAAAGTGGATGGTATTAAGAAAATTCTGGTGGCATCCGGTGTGCGTTACGACTTAGCTGTTGAAGATCCAAACTACGTCAAAGAGTTGGTGCAGCACCATGTGGGTGGTTATTTAAAAATAGCCCCGGAGCATACCGAAAACGGGCCTTTGTCGAAGATGATGAAACCCGGCATGGGCGCCTATGACAAGTTTAAGGAAATGTTCGACCGCTTCAGCCGTGAAGCGGGCAAAGAGCAGTATTTGATCCCGTATTTTATTTCAGCGCACCCTGGTACCACAGACAAAGACATGGTGAATTTAGCGCTTTGGCTGAAAGAGCGTGATTTCAAACTGGATCAGGTGCAGAACTTCTACCCAAGCCCTATGGCAAACGCGACCACCATCTATCACACAGAGATGAACTCGCTGAAAAATATCAAAGGCAATACCGAAGTGGTGCCTGTGCCTAAAGGTGAACGTCAGCGCCGCTTACACAAAGCCTTGCTGCGGTACCACGATCCAAAAGGCTGGCCTATGATCCGTGAAGCTTTAGTCAAAATGGGCTTAAAACACCTGATCGGCAGAAGCAAAGGTTGTCTGGTGCCGGAAGAGGGCAAAGAAGATCTGTTCCTGCGTACTATCAAAGTACCAGGTAAAAAGCCAGGTCAGGTGGCCTTAACCCGTCACACTGGTGTTAACCCTGCGGCTAAAGCTGTGGAGAAAATCAAACGCTCGTCCGGCAAACCATCTTTTAGCAAAAAAGGCAAAGGGTAAGACTTATGGCAATGGATGCTGTACTTGAAACCCCACGTTTAATCTTGCGTGCTTTTACGCTGGATGATGTGGATGCTATGTATTCATTGGCGACTGTGCCGCAAGTGATACGTTATGTTGGCAATAAACCAGCGCAATCGAAACAGGATGTGCTGGATTATCTGCAACAACATCCGCTGCGGGATTATCAGGTTTATGGGTATGGCCGTTTTGCCTGTGTCTGGAAAGCTACGGGGCAGGTGATAGGTTTTAGTGGCATTAAGTATCTTGAGGAAATTCAGGAAACTGAGCTTGGTTATCGTTTTTTACCAGAATTCTGGGGCCAGGGTCTAGCGACAGAAGCAGGTTCTGCCGTGATTGAGTTTGCTCAGGCTTTAGGACTGAGCCGCTTAGTGGCAGTGATCCATCCGGATAATGAAGGTTCTAAACAGGTTGCGACCAAACTAGGTTTTAGCCTGGAAGGTAAAACACCATTGTCTTTGCTTGACGAGGTTGAGCCCTTGCTGTTTTCCCGTGCCATTTAAACAAGCCGCTTTAGTACTGATCCAGGCTCTGTTAAACTTTGCCGCCTTTTGATTGGAGTTCGTATGGCGTTAAAGTTTCAGCTCAATTTACAATCAGCCTTGGCACAGACTCTGATCTGCCTGCTGTTGGCTGGTGCTGCTATTTTTGCTTATCAGGCCAAACCCTGGCTGGCATTTGTATTGTTGCCTGAACCTATGACTCAATCTCAGTTAAATCAAGCCAATGAATTTGAGGCAAAAAATCCTGAAGCCTCTGTGGTGCTGCACGCCTATTTAGGCGTCCGTGCTTTTATCGCCAGGGAAAAAGTCCTGTTGGAACACCATGCAAGCTGGGACGAGCAGGACAGAGATGAAAGCTGGGCAGAGGCCACCGAATACCTGTTAGCCCACTTAGCTGTCACCACCACTAATAACGAGTTGCGTATTTTGGCCAGTGAATGCCGCAATACCTTGTGTCAGGTTAAATTGATGGCACCAACGCCTTTGACTAAAGAATTCACCGCTAAAATTCTGGGATACGCCAAAGTATTAAAAGCGGGTGAACTGGAATATGCTGATCTGGAAACCTTACCCGGTGCTGTGTTATTAAAACTTAAAGCCAATAAGCGCTATAAGTTTGATGAGGCAACCACCAAAAAATTATGGCCAGATGAGCGGGCCCAATGGGAACAGGAGCTGAAAACATGGTACAAAAAATAAAGTATCCTGCTGTTTTTCTGCTGGTGTATCTGCTTTGTGCTTTGATGGATTTTGGTACTACTTATTACCGTCAGGCAAAAATTCCGGCGACAGAGCACAGCAGTGCTGAATTGTCTGAAGCCATGCAGCTGTTGATGCGGCAGCATCATCTGACCGGCGCTGACTTGTCGCAGGCGATCAGCGATCTGCAACAGCAGAAGAAGCGTTACCTCAAGTAAAACCGCTGCTTTTTACTCCATACTCCATATGCCCAGGCACAGAGCAGCGCTGAACAAGCCTTCTGTTATTCAGCACTGTCTGCAGTATCTTCCTGATAAACTACGACTTTGTTGCGTCCGGTTTTTTTGCCCTGGTACAAGGCTATATCAGCAGCGGATTGCCAGCGGACCAGATCCAGTTGCAAATCGTTCAGCTGAGCTACGCCAAAAGTGGCTGTGACTAAAATTTGCTGGTCGTCATAGATTATATCCATCTGCATCAGGCATTGGCGTAGTACTTCGCACACCACCAAAGCACCCTGCACTGAAGTGTCAGGTAATAATAAAATAAACTCTTCGCCGCCCCAGCGCGCCAGCACATCTTGCTGACGCAGGCGCTGGCTTAAACTTTGTGCTACTTTTGCCAGAACCACGTCACCAGCATCATGACCATAGCTATCATTAATGGCTTTAAAGTGGTCTATATCCAGCAACACCAGGGTAAAAGACGACTTTTGCCGTATTGCCTGACGTTGCAATAATTCAAACTGTTCAGAAAACGCCAGCCGGTTAGGCAGTTTGGTCAGAAAGTCGGTGCGGGCTTGTTGGTTCAGCGCCAGGTTGGCCTGTTCCAGATCAGCAGTACGCTGGCGTACAAGCTCGTTGAGTTTAGAGTTTTGTTGATGCAGATTGCGGGTGCGGCTTTGCCACATCAGCCAGAGCATTAACAATCCAACCAGACAAACAAATAACCAGAGCCTTTTGTCCTGCCACCAGGGGGTAGGGATCACAAAGTACAGTCTGGCCGTGCTGTGTTCCGAATGCTCCAGACTATTTCGTACCTCAAAACTGTAATGGCCAGGTGGTAGTCTGTTGAAGCTGACCTGATGCTGATGGCCTATGTAATGCCATTCGCGGTCAGAGCCTGAGAATCTGTACTGATACTGATGGCCATCGGTGAAAAAATACTCCAGAAAACTGAAGTTGATACTGATTTCTTTGGTTTGAGCCGGAACTTCCAGCGGGTCTTCTGCTGTGCTTTGCGGATCCAGCCACTGTTTTTGATCGGCTTTGAGTTTGCTGATCACCATATGGGCGTTAAATGTGTAATCCTGCATCAGACGTGGAGTAAATTCATACAAACCTGCGGCAGTTCCTAACCAGAATTGGCCTGAATCTGTGCGGTTCAGCGCTCTGGTCTCCAGTAACAACGCATTGATATTGGCTTTCTCAGCAAAAAGTCTGAAGGTTTTACTGGTTAAATTCAGTTCAGCCAGGCCTCTTTTGGTACTGACCCAAACTGAACCTGGCTCCCGGGCATTGATGGCGACCACTCTGTTGTCCGGCAGTCCTTGAGCTACCTGATAAAGTTCACTCTGGTTTTGTTTTAAATCCATGAAAAACAACCCTTGATTAGTACAGACCCAGAACTGGTATTCATTCACCTTCTCCAGGCAGAGCAGAACCTCGCTTGGTAATCGAATTAAACTATCTGAACCACTATGATAACGGGTGATTAATCCCGTACTCCGCTCAAGTTGGTACAAACCACTGAAGCGACTGACCATCCAGATACTGTCTGAGTTATCGTTGATCATGCTGATCACGGCGTCACCGGGTTGTGAGGTGATACTGTAGTGTTCAAGTTGTCCTTGCGGGTTTTGTTGTGGCCACTTCACCAGGCCTTTTTCCCATATGCCTAGCCACAATGAACCATCCGGGTCCGCTGCCACTGCAGTGATCCCAGCCAATTGCCTGATAGTTTCGGGTAAGTGTTGTTGACTGAACTCTTTGTCCGCTGCAGCAGATACAAACAACCCCAGATCTGTGCCGACCCAATACTGGCCATAAGGATCCCGGGTTATCGCCTGAATTTGATTGTGAGGGCGACGGGTGGGTAAGCTGTGTGTATGCCAGCGTTGTTGCAAGAGATCATAACTGACCAGATCGTGATCCACTCCCAGCCAGATCCTGTCATCGATAATGGTCTGACTGTAAATTCGTCTCAGGGTTTTTTCTGCCATACCGGGTTTCTGGGGCAGCGGCACAGCTTTGAAATTTTCAGGCAATGGGTTCATTTTAAAGACCCCCCTGTTGCGGCTTGCTACCCAAATGACCCCGGTCTGGTCTTTAAAAAACTTACGGATGTCTGCAGTTTGTAAAAAATGTTCCGGACTCTGAGGTTGAGTCGACCCGGTGTTTATTCTGAATAAACCTGCGCCGCTGCCGACCCAGAGCTGATCCTTTTCTGGTTGAAATAAGGTGTTGATCACGCCAAGTTCTGCCGGATAACGTGAGGTAATTTGCCCAAGCTCAAAGCTAAAGAAAAATAAACCAAGCTGAGTACCAAGCCAAATCCCTTGTTCCACCAACAGCAGGGTACGGATCTCGGCCGGATTCAGGCTGACATCTTCGTCTCTGAGTGCAGGCTGCGGCTTGTGTTCTAAATGTTGCAAATCAGCTGACAAGCTATACAAACCCCTTGAGGTGGCCAGCCAAAGGGTTCCGTTGTCAGATTGGGTCACTTGCCACACTCTGATATCCGGCAGGAGTTGAACCTGATGCAGCCTGGAGGGGTCTGCTGTATGTACATAACGTAGCCCTTCCACTGTGCCTATCCATATTCGTTGTTGCTGGTCTTCAAAAAAACTCTGTACCCTGTCTGAGGGCAGTTGTTGGGCCGGACTGGCTTTAGTGTGATACCGCATGCTGATACGGAGTTGCTGGTCCAGCAAGGTCACGCCCTGGCCCCAGGTGCTGACCCAAAGTTGCTGCTGGCTGTCGACTAATAATTGGTTGACATTGGCCATAACAGATTGAAGTTCTGTGTCTGTCAGAATGTTCCTGCTGCTCAGTTCATACCCATCAAAACGTTGCAGACCATCCAGTTCACTGGCAAACCAGATATAACCTTTCTGGTCTTGTTTGATGTCGTAACTGATTAAAGGGGCGTCAGCATGTTGTTGCGCTAAAGATGAAAATTGCATGGAGGCCAATAAAAAGCAGGGAAACAGCATCAGCAAAGCAGACAACAAAAACCAAATCAGAGTTGGACGCATAGTAGGAAAAGCCTCGGGAAAACAAGGAAATGGGCTTAAATGCCAATGCCTGCCCAAAGCCTAGCAGTCAAAATTGCAGAAGCAAAGTCAGGAGGACAATTTGTGAAAAGAAAAAACCGGCATAGCCGGTTTTATGTACAGGAAGTACGGTACGTCGGAAATGCAGGGAGCATATTTTCGACGCATGTACAGGAAGTACGGTACGTCGGAAATGCAGGGTGACATCGGTCTTTCGAAATGCCAACAGTTTGGCATTTCGCCGATATCACGCCATTGCCTCTGGCGATGGCCGGTCCATATTTTCGAGGTATGGTTTCACACACTATTTGCTCTTTGGACTAAAAAACCAGGGGGCCCGCTGTTTTTGCTCAGGGTACAATTGGTTCATCGATTCTGCATCATACAAACGGCCGTTCACCATGCTGTATTTTACTTTGTCTGTGTCCTGAATATTTTTCAGCGGATCGGCATCCAGGATGATTAAGTCAGCCAGTTTGCCAGCTTTAATTGACCCAAGCTGATGGTCCATACCAAAGGTTTTCGCCGGGTTAATGGTTGCTGTTTTTAAAGCGTCGAGCGGGCTCATACCGCCTTGTGCAAACATCCAGATCTCCCAGTGTGCGCCCAGGCTTTCACGCTGGCCATGAGCGCCAATGTTCGTCACTACTCCCAAATCGGATAATTCTTTTGCCATTTTGGCAATGGAGAAATGGTTGTAATGATGGTCCGGCGCTTTAGGACGACGCATACTGCGTGGGCGCAGCTCATCAGCGGGCACGTACTGGCTTAAACGGGGATGTTTCCACACGTCGGTTTTATCGTACCAGTAGTTTTCACCAAAGATACCGCCGTAAGCTACCACTAAGGTTGGGGTATAGGCTGTGTTGCTTTGTTGCCACAATTGCTTCACGTCATCATAAAGCACTGCAGCAGCCAAAGAATGCTCCAACGTAGTATGACCGTCGACCACCATACTCAGGTTGTGCTGCATTAAAGAGCCACCTTCAGGCACTACCATCATTTCCAGTTCACGCGCTGCTTCAATCACTTGCTGACGCTGATCACGGCGTGGCTGGTTGTAGCTCTTGACTGAAAAAGCACCAACTTTTTTCAGCCGTTCCAGATGGAATTTGGCATCGTCCAGGCTGTCAATATGCGAGGTATAACCAGCGCCATAAGCGCCATACAAAATAGTACCGGTTGAGAATATCCGTGGGCCCACTGTGATACCGGCTTTTTGCATCTCGCTGGCGGTAAATATCTCCTGTGTATCATTGGATGGGTCATGGATAGAAGTGACACCTAAAGCCAGGCTGGCGTAATTCTTGTAGTTTTGTTGTGGGATCAGCTGATTGACCCCCTGGGCGCCGTGAGCATGGGCATCAAATAAGCCGGGTAATAAAGTTTTGCCGCTGATGTCGATGATTTCAGCACCAGCTGGCACTGCCACATCATCTCTGGTGCCAACAGCTTTGATTTTATTGCCTTCAACCAGCACCACAGCATCCTGCAGTACTGTATCGCCTTCCATCGTAATGACCTGACCGCCGACAAAAGCAATTTGACCTTTGGGTTTATCCATAGGCAGGCTAAAGCCAATATTGCTGCCGCTTTTGGCGTCCAGTTGTACTTTGCTGTTGACGTCAAATAAACCGGCAATGCTGTGGTGGTACAATTCTGGCCCTAAGTGCCAGTACAGGCTGCTGCTGTCAGAGGTCCAGCTGATATCAGTGCCCGCTTTCACAGAGAGTTGTTTCACTGGGAATTGTTTGTCTGAGCCGCTGATATCTATCACAGCGCCACGTTCAGTGAATGGGGTCACGTACACTTTAAAGCGGTCAACAAAAGCTAAATACTTGCCATCAGGCGAGAGTTTAAATTCTGTGCCGTATTTGGCTGTGTATAAGGTGCGCTGCTGCTCTGTGGCTAGATCTATGCTCAATAGTGTGGGTGATTCGCCATAATCCTGTGCAAAAACTCTTTTATTGTCTTTGCCAAACATAGGGGCAAAACCATTGCGGCTGATAAGTTTCGGCTGTTCTGCTCCACTGACATGGACCAGATAAAGGCCGGTATTCAGTGACCATTTTTTATCCAGCAAAGAGCCTGCACCAGACTTGCGATAGACCACAGTCTTGCCGTCCGGGCTGAAGGTGGGTTCGACGTATTTACCTGGTTCAGGCGTTAAATCACGGCTTTGGCCTGAAGCTAAATCCAGCAGCTTGACCCGGCCTTGTTCTGTGTCATGCCAACTGACATAGACAAGTTGGCTGCCATCGCGGGAGAATTGAGGATAAAACTCAAAATGGTTATTCTGGTTGGTCAGCCGTTTGGCTGAACCTGATTTTAAGTCTTTGATATACAAATGACCCAAAGCCGAATACACAGCTTTTTTACCATCAGGCGATATATGCAGGTTGCCCAGCACTTTCACATCCAGCTGATCGTTATCTAAATCCTGTTTGAACTTCACCGCAGTTTGTATGGTTTTGCTGCGCTCGACAGAAAACGGAATAATGGTTTTTCTTTTGCTGGCAATATCCAGACTGTTGATTTTACCTCCTGCCCAGTACACCAGCTTTTTATTATCCGGTGTCCAGCTTAAGGTGGGGTACACCCCATGAATAGCCCAGGTTTCCTGCATATCACGGTCAAGCTGATTGTCCAGTTGGGTATGTTCGCCACTTTCTAAATCGTATAAAAATAAGCTGGTCTGAAAATCGACACGGCGTATATAGGCCAGATATTTGCCATCAGGGGAAGGAGTTGGGCGGATAGCGCCACCTGCACCTTGCAACAGCACATCAATTTTTCCGGTTTCACGCTCAAAACGCTTAATAACATAAATGCCTTGTTCTGAGTCTTTGCTGTAATGGAAGGTTTTTCCTGGCGTATCATCCTGAGAGAAATAAATGTATTGGCCGTCTGGTGAAAAGGCGGGTTCACCCAGGTCTTTTTGATCATTGGCTTTGGCGGTTAACATCACACCAGCGCCACCTGATTTATGGTATTGCCATACTTCACCAGCACCTAAAGAACGGCTGGCGGTAAAGTGTTTACGGGCGACGATAAATTCTCCGTCCGGGCTCCAGGCCGGGCTGTTTAATAAACGGAAGCTTTCTTCGGTCACTGCTTTTTGCGCTGAACCATCGGCTTTCATCACCCAAATATTATCACCACCGCCCTGATCGCTGGTAAATGCAATGTATTTGCCATCAGGGCTGAACACTGGCTGCATTTGCCAGCCAATGTCTGAGGTTAAAGCTTTGGCTTTACCACCGCCAACAGGCATCGTATAAATATCGCCCAATAAATCAAAAGCAATGGTTTTGCCATCAGGACTGACACTGACATTCATCCAGGTGCCTTGTTGCACATCAATAGTGATGTCGGTAAATTTCCCCTGGGGTTTATCCACATTCCAGCTTGGTTTTTTATCATCTGCTATGACCAGGGTGGAGCATAAAGCCAGGGCAATAAGACTGTAGTTATAGTTTTTCATCGTTGAACCTCTTGTTGGTTGTTCGTACGCTGCCATAAAGCGAAAGCAGGGTAAAGTCTCTGCAACAAAACTGCGGTTAAAAGCCAGACTTTTCGGACTGATGACCTTAGTTTGGAGTAAAACTTTGGCCTGCATCAAAAAATGGTTACACTGGAGTAAGTTAGAATAAAAGCCGGAGTTGAAGTGGAATCTCCTTGTGTCGCCTGTTGCAGGCTGAACGAAGAAAAAATTTGTGTTGGTTGTTACCGCCATATGGATGAAATTGTCGACTGGCGCAAAAAAACGCCCGAAGAGTATCAGCAAATTGCCATTCGTATTGAGCAGCGTAAATCGGTCGCCCGCAGTCAGGGGGAAACCGTACCTATGACAGAAGCTGAATGGAAAGCTGCCCGTGCCCGTAACGCAGCAAAATTAATAACAGGGGAGGCACTATGATATTGGACCCGGCCTGGTTTGATATCAGCCCTTTATCCTGGCAAGCCATAGGCGTTACTTTGCTGGCTGGAAGTATTGTTGGTTTGGAACGTCAGTTACGTGGCAAACCCGCAGGGATCCGAACTTCTATTTTGATTACGATGGGGACTTATTTATTCGTTGCTTTGTCCTTACCGCTGGGGCATTCAGTACTCGACTCCAGCCGTTTGGTTGGGCAAGTGGTCACAGATCCCAGCCGTATTATAGGCCAGGTGGTGACAGGTATAGGTTTTCTTGGGGCGGGCGTGATGCTGACTCGTGAAGGTATAGTAGTGGGTGTCACTTCGGCTGCGACTATTTGGGTGCTTGCCGCCATAGGTGTGGCTACAGGCTTAGGCCATTATCAGGTCGCTATTTGGTTGTCTGTTGTGGTTGTAGGGGTTTTGACCGGAGTAGATACGCTGGAAAACGCCAGCGCCGCATTGCGTCGTGGTGTGCACAGAACGACAAAAGACTGGATCTCCCGAAAAACCGCAAAGGATTTGGACGAAAGCCAGGATTCAGGGCCTGATGAAGGCAAATAATAAAGACTAAATACAGGAATGTTATGTTAGAAGCAGTATGGATAGGTTTTGCCTTTAGCTTAGGTTTGTTAGTGCGCTTAATTGGTTTGCCGCCACTGATTGGTTATCTGGCTGCTGGCTTTATGATCACAGCAACTGCGACAGATTTGGATCTGCCCAAAGAAGGCAATGCCATTATTGCCCATGTTGCCCATTTAGGCGTGTTGTTACTGCTGTTTACCGTAGGTTTAAAACTTAATATCCGCAGTTTAGGCAAACCTGAAGTGTTAGGTGGCAGTCTGGCGCATTTTGCCAGTTCAGTTTTGCTTTATACCCCCATTATTTTTCTGACCTTTGAACCCGACTGGTATTACGCCTTAATGCTGGCGGCCGCTCTGGCCTTCTCAAGCACAGTACTGGCAGCCAAAGTACTGGAAGGCAAAAGGGAAATCCGGGCTTTTCATGGCCGGGTTGCCATAGGTATTCTGGTGATGCAGGACTTAATTGCGATGGGGCTTTTGAGTTTTACTCAGGGCATTACGCCATCCCCTTTTGCATTGCTGGTGCTGCTGGTGCCTCTGCTAAGACCCTTGCTTTACAAGCTGATGGATTTAACAGGCCATGATGACTTACAAATTTTATTTGGTGTATTGTTGGCTGTGGTATTAGGAGGCTCAGGTTTCCATGCCATCGGCTTAAGTTCTGAGTTAGGAGCTCTGGTATTTGGTGCTTTGCTGGCAGGCCATAACAGAGCAGGGGAATTGTCTAAAACTTTGTGGGGCTTAAAAGAGTTTTTCCTGGTCGGCTTTTTCCTGAAAATTGGATTAGGTGGTTTACCGGATCAGCAAGCCTGGTTATTTGCCGCTTTGATGACGGTGTTATTGCCTTTTAAAGCTGTGCTGTTTTTTGCTTTGCTGGTGCTATTCAGATTAAGAGCTCGTAGTGCTTTTTTATCGGGTTTAGCCTTGAGTAATTACAGCGAGTTTGCCTTGATTGTTGCCGCCAGTGTGATGCCACAATTTTTGATCCCATTGGCCTTAACTGTGGCTTTATCTTTTGTGGTTTCAGCCCCGTTGAACCGCTTCGCACACCCTTTGTATGAACGTTTGGCACACCGGCTTATTCCGTACGAGCGGGATATTCACCATCCGGATGAGCAACCTGTGTCTTTGGGCGAGGCAGAAGTCTTGATTATGGGCATGGGCCGCACAGGGTCTGCTGCGTATGAATATCTTGAACACAAATGCCATTTGGTCGCGCTGGATTCGGATCCATCTAAAGTGGCGGAACATCAGGAAAAAGGTAATAACGTACTTTTTGCCGATGCAGAGGACCAGGTGTTTTGGCAAGGCTTAAAACTGGTTGGTATTAAAGCTGTCGTACTTTGCTTAAATGATGTTGAAGCCAAAGTGATAGCCACCAAAAAACTGCGACAAGCGGGCTTTAGCGGCTTAATAGTCTCGCACAGTATGCATAAAGATGAAGCGGCTGCGATTTTAGACGCTGGCGCTGATCACACTTATCTGACGATGTCAGAAGCTGGTGTGGGTTTAGGCGAACGAGTGCGTCAGCATATTACTTTGTAGCTTAGTGAAGAAGGGCCACACGAAGCGGCCCAATGGGTTTAACTACTTAGTTTTAAACCAATAATACCTAACAAAATCAAAGCAATACTAATGAGGCGTCCTGCGGTGGCCGGGTCGCCGAGCAGGTAAATACCCACTATCACAGTTCCAACAGCACCTATGCCAGTCCAGATCGCATAAGCTGTACCTACAGGTAAATCCCGCATCGCAAGCCCCAGCATGGTGATGCTTAACACCATAGCGCCAAGAGTCCAGACGGATGGCCAGAACTTTGTAAAACCTTCAGTGTATTTCAAACCTACAGCCCAGCCAACTTCCAATAAGCCAGCGACAACAAGCAATAACCAGTTCATAAGGTATTCCAGTTTTTGAAGTTGGGGTCGTCCCCGGAGTATTGATGCGCTATCGGGTCGTCCCGACAGGCCTTAGTAGAAAAGCGGCGCAATTTTAACCATGCAGGCTGCTGAAGGCAAGCTTTGGGCTGAGATTTAGTCCAGCGTACCCGCCGCTATTTGTAAATCTTCAGTGGTTAAAAGCGCCACAGGCAAACAGATTTTTAATGCCTGAACCACCATCTCTACAGGCATTGAAGCCACAGCTTTGCCGATAGCTTGCTCCGGTGCATAAGGAATATGTAAAAAACCGGCCCGCACTTTGGGGCTGTTTTTAAGCTGGTGCATCAACGCATAAAACACAGTATTGCAGACGTAAGTGCCTGCAGTGTAAGACACTGCAGCGGGGATGCCTTGTTGCTTCAGACTATTAACCATAGCTTTGACAGGTAAAGTGGTGAAATAAGCAGTTGGGCCATCAGTAATGACCGGCTGGTCTATAGGCTGCTGTCCGGCATTATCTGCAATACGGGCGTCGATAAAATTAATAGCGACTTTCTCAAAACAAAGTTCAGTGCGCCCACCTGCCTGGCCCAAAGCCAACACCAGCACAGGTTGTAACTCTTTAATGGCGGTTTGCAGTTCCTGCTGGCTCTTTTCAAATACACAAGAAAGTTGCCGGCTGACAATTTGCACTTCATCGTCCAACCTATACCCATCCAGCTGTTGTACGGCGAGCCAGGATGGATTTTTTTGTTCACCACCAAAAGGCTCAAAGCCGGTCAATAAAATAGTCTGCATTTTTTCTCCAGCTTAAAACATTAACAGATACATCAGCACTATATTGACGCCAAGCAGCACCAAGGCTGTTGGCGCCTGAGCTTTAATCACTGCGTTTTTATCCGGCAGCTCCAAAAGTGCAGCAGGCACTATATTAAAGTTCGCCGCCATAGGTGTCAGCAAAGTGCCACAGTAGCCACAAAACATGCCTATAGCCGCCATAATGGCCGGGTTACCACCGTGTTGCATCACCAAAAGCGGAATACCAATACCTGCAGTGATCACAGGGAATGCAGCAAAGGCGTTGCCCATAATGATAGTAAATAAGGCCATGCCAATGGCATAACAAGCCACTGCCAGCAAAGGATGGTTTAAATTTAAATACAAACTGGTTAGTTGCGACACTGTTTCGCCAACACCGGCCTGATTAAACAGCAAACCCAGCGTGGCCAGCAGCTGAGGCAATAAAAAAGCCCAGCCTATGGCTTCGATTAAACGTGAGGATTCTTTTAACGCCTGCGTAGGTTTTTCCCGGGTCAGATGTAAAGCCGCCAGTATGGCTAAAAAGGCCGCTAAACCTAAAGCCGATAAAGTGGCATTTTTTGGGTCCAGTAAAGACCAGCCATCGCCCTGAATATGCACCAGCACCAATACAGAAAATACCGTCAGCAAAGGGATCATCAAAGCCGGGATAAATAACCTGTTACCAAGGCGTTTCACCGAATCCAGCCGTTGCTGCAGCTCCAGAGTGGGATAGGTACCCCCTTTGACACCACCAAAACCTGCCACTAAAGCCATCAATACCACTAAAGCACCCACCAAAGCGGGTGGCATAAAATCGCCTAATAAGAAAATAAGGCCATAACTAAACCAGAACAGCGCGCTGCTGTATCTTTTATCTTTGGCGCTAAAAAAGGCCACAGCAAAAAACAGCACAGCTGCGACATAATACAACAGGGCCATACTAATCATGGTGCTGCTCCTGCGGTACTTGTGCCTTGAACTGACGAGCCAGATAGGCATCAAAACGCAATAAACGTGTCCCATGAATTAGAAAAGCGGCGATAGCAGTTGGAATACCCCAAAGTGCAATGTGTAACGGGTCGGTTTCAATACCGGATTCACGTAAAAAGGTGTGCATTAAAATAATGGCACCAAAAGCGACAAAAATATCTTCACCAAAAAACAGGCCTATATTGTCGGTTGCCGCCGACATAGCGCGAATTTTGTATTTTATTTTATCCGGCAGGCTTTGATGTTTTTGCTCAAAAGCCGCCTCCGCCATCGGCGAGAGTAAAGGCCTTACCATTTGCGGGTGACCACCCAAACTGGTCAGGCCTGCAGCTGCTGTGCTTTCTCTTAATGCCAGATAGACCAGCAACAAACGCCCGGTCGTAGCGGCTTTGATATTTTGGATCCAGCCCTGGGCCTTTTCGCGCAAGCCATGACGCTCTAAAAGACCAATGACTGCCAAAGGCAATAACAAAATCAGTGGCAAATTTCGTGTCTTCAAAAAGGCGGTGCCCAGGGATTCAAGCCAGGTGAGTACCGGCATTTTTACGGCCATACCAGTAGCAAAAGCTGCGACTGTGACCACCAGCACCGGGTTAAATTTTAATAAAAAGCCAAGCATGACTACGGCTATACCAAGCAAAGGCCAAAGGCTGAAATCGGGCATAAAAAATCCTGTTGTTTTTGTGATTGAAGTCTATTGCTACACAGATTTTGATAGGAAAGCGAGAGTAAAACGTTAAAAATCAGACGAAAAGCGATGCTTAGCATCTGCAGTTTTTATGCGTTACAGCTGTGGCTCTGACGAAAAAATTAATGCGAAATTAGGGCTCTAAGCCGCGCCATATCTGATGTTGTATCAAAAGCTCGACTCCACGAAAAACCCTCGCTATAATGCCGCGTCCTATATAACAGGTCTGGATTGTGCAGTTGAAGGCAGAACCCGGACAAGCGAAGAGATGGCGTAGTCAGACGCCCGATTTGATTTTGAGGTAACAAGATGCAAGTTTCTGTTGAAACCACACAGGGTTTAGAACGCCGTTTGACCATTACTGTACCAGCTGCTGCAATCAGCACTGAAGTTGACAAAGAATTAAAAAAGATTGCAAAGAATCGCCGTGTTGACGGTTTCCGTCCAGGTAAAGCGCCTGTTGCAATGATCAAAAAAATGTTTGGTCTGTCTGTATTACAAGACGTGGCTTCACGTCAGATGCAAAACCATTTTTATCAGGCCATCATCGCAAACAAGTTAACTCCTGCTGGCGCTCCTACTTTTGCTCCAGGCCAACTGGCTGAAGGCAAAGACTTAGAATTCGCAGCAACCTTCGAAGTGTATCCGGAAGTTCAGCTGAACGCTCTGGACAAAATTGAAGTGACTAAGCCAGTGGTTGAAATCACTGCTGATGATTTAGAGACTATGTTAGGTACTTTGCGTAAGCAACATGCAACATGGGCTACAACTGAGGCTGCTGCAGCTTCAGGTGATCGCGTAATCATCGATTTCGTGGGTTCTATCGACGGTGAAGAGTTTGAAGGCGGCAAAGCCTCTGACTTCACCTTAGAATTAGGCCAGGGTCGTATGATCCCTGGTTTTGAAGACGGTATCATCGGCAAAAAAGCCGGTGAAGAAGTGACTGTTGATGTGACTTTCCCTGCTGAATACCATGCTGAAAACTTAAAAGGCAAAGCTGCCAGTTTTGCTGTCACTGTAAAAGCAGTTGAAGCTCAACAGTTACCAGAAGTAAACGACGAGTTCGCTAAACTGTTCGGTTTAGCTGAAGCTACTGTTGATGCGTTAAAAGTTGAAGTGAAAAAGAACATGGAACGCGAGCTGAATAACAGCATCAAAGGCCGTGTAAAAGAACAGGTGATCAAAGGTTTGTTAGCCACTCATGAAATTGAAGTGCCACAAGCTCTGATCGACAGCGAAATTGATGTATTACGTCGTCAGGCGTTACAGCGTTTTGGCAACAACCTGGATCCAAAACAATTACCGGAATTACCAGCTGCTCTGTTCACTGAACAAGCCAAAGACCGCGTGAAAGTGGGTCTGTTATTAGGTGAAGTGATCAAAACAAACAGCCTGCAGGTTGAAGATGCCCGTGTTCAGTCTCTGATTGAAACTGTGGCTTCTGCGTACGAAGATCCACAAGAAGTGATCCAGTACTACAACAGCAACAAAGAATTGTTACAAGGCATGCGTAATGTCGCTTTAGAAGAGCAGGCCATTGACCTGGTTCTGACCAAAGCTAAAGTAACAGAAGAAAAAGCCAGGTTTGATGAGATCATGAATCCACAAGCAGCAAACTAAGATTTGACATCTGTTTGTCAGGCAGTTTTAATGGCTCGAGCATCATAGTTCGGGCCATTTTCATTTTTAGCCTTCGGCTATTTAAGGCCCCCCACTTTTCAATTAAGGAAGTCGCATTATGGCATTTGAGCCAAGAATGAATGAGTTAGTGAATGCCTTAGTTCCTATCGTTATTGAGCAAACAGCTAAGGGCGAGCGTTCTTTTGATATTTATTCACGCCTGTTAAAAGAACGGGTGATATTTTTGACGGGCCAGGTCGAAGACCATATGGCCAATCTGATAGTCGCTCAGCTGTTATTTTTAGAATCTGAGAACCCTGAAAAAGATATTTATATCTATATCAACTCACCTGGTGGTTCTGTCACTGCTGGTATGTCGATTTACGACACCATGAAGTACATCAAACCAAACATTGCCACAGTGTGCGTAGGCCAGGCCTGCAGCATGGGTGCATTTTTGTTATCTGGTGGTACCAAAGGCAAGCGTTACTGCTTACCCAATGCCCGTGTGATGATCCATCAGCCTTTAGGTGGTTTTCAGGGCCAGGCGACAGATTTTGAGATCCATGCCCGCGAAATTCTGTCTATCAAAGAGAAATTAAACCGTCTGATGGCCGAACATTGTGGCAAAACTTATGAACAGGTGTGTAAAGATACGGAGCGTGATAACTTCTTAAGTGCACAGCAAGCCTTGGAATATGGCCTAATCGATGCCATATTAACTCAAAGGGATGCGAAGTAAGTTTAATTCAGGGGTGGTGAAGGGCGTGAAGCCGGCCATCCCTATGTAGTGGAAGAGGAAGTTACATGTCTGATCATCGCTCTGATGGCGAGAAAAGCAGCAAGTTGTTGTATTGCTCTTTTTGCGGCAAATCACAACATGAAGTGCGCAAACTGATTGCAGGCCCACAGGTCTATATCTGTGATGAATGTGTTGACTTGTGCAACGATATTATTCGCGAAGAAATTAAAGATATTTCGCCAAAACGCGACAGCAATAAATTGCCTGTGCCAAAAGAGATCCGTGCTCACCTGGATGACTATGTGATAGGCCAGGAGCATGCGAAAAAAGTTCTGGCGGTGGCGGTCTACAACCACTACAAACGGTTACGCAGCATGCAGCACAAACAGGATGTTGAGCTGAGCAAAAGTAATATTCTGTTGATAGGCCCTACAGGTAGCGGTAAAACTTTGTTGGCCGAAACCTTGGCCCGTTTGCTGGATGTGCCATTTACTATGGCTGACGCTACCACTTTAACTGAAGCGGGTTATGTGGGTGAAGACGTTGAAAATATCATCCAGAAATTACTGCAGAAATGCGATTACGATGTAGAAAAAGCCCAGCGTGGTATTGTTTACATTGATGAAATCGACAAAATTTCGCGTAAGTCTGACAACCCTTCGATTACCCGCGACGTCTCAGGTGAAGGTGTACAACAAGCGCTGTTAAAGCTGATCGAAGGCACTGTGGCCTCAGTTCCGCCTCAGGGGGGACGTAAGCATCCACAGCAGGAGTTCTTACAGGTCGATACTTCGAAGATCCTGTTTATCTGTGGTGGCGCTTTTGCGGGTCTGGATAAAGTCATTGAACAACGTTGTGCCAAAGGTTCAGGTATAGGTTTTGGTGCACAAGTGCGTGCCACTTCACAAAGCCGCACTCTGACTGAAAGCTTTAAAGATGTGGAACCTGAAGATTTAGTTAAATACGGTTTAATTCCGGAGTTTATTGGTCGTTTGCCTGTGGTGGCGACTTTAACTGAACTGGATTTAGCGGCATTAATGCAAATCTTAAGTGAACCGAAAAACGCGCTGGTCAAACAGTTTGGTGCCTTGTTCCAGATGGAAGATGTAGAACTGGAATTCCGTGAAGATGCACTCAAAGCTATAGCGCAAAAAGCCATGGAACGTAAAACCGGTGCCCGTGGTTTACGTTCTATAGTCGAAAACGTTTTGCTCGATACTATGTACGATTTACCGTCCATGGAACATGTCAGCAAAGTAGTGATTGACGAGACAGTGATCCGTGGTGAGTCTCAACCCATATTGATTTATGAGACAGTAGAAGCTGCTGCTTCGCAGTAAGTAGCAAAGGGTCTGGCCGATAAAAAAGGGGGCAGATCACATTATGAGAAAATAATGTGATCTGACTCGATTTTCCAGACTCCGTTTTTACAAGTCCAAATTTTTTGCTAATTCATTGAAGTGACATAAACAGCCCCCATATACTGTTGAATCATGTCACCTGCAGTAAATAATTCGAGAGAGATTTCATGACAGTAGCAAAGACTGAACGTTTGCATATGCCTGTATTGGCATTAAGAGACGTGGTCGTTTATCCGCATATGGTGATCCCGCTGTTTGTTGGCCGGGCTAAATCCATTAAATGCCTGGATGCCGCGATGGAAAAAGAGAAACAAATCTTTTTAGTCGCGCAAAAAGACGCCACGCTGGATGACCCTAAAGATTCTGATCTGTATCAGGTGGGTACTGTCGCCACTATTCTGCAGTTGCTCAAGCTTCCTGATGGCACAGTCAAAGTGCTGGTCGAAGGGGGCAAGCGTGCTCAACTGGTTGAGTTTACCGATACGGAAGACACCTTCGCAGCCTATGTTGATTTAATTCCGACACCGGAAATGGACAGCCGCGAGCAGGAAGTGATTTTGCGCTCTGCCGTCAATCAGTTTGAAGGTTATATCAAACTGAATAAAAAGATCCCACCTGAAGTGCTGACGGCGCTTTCTGGCATAGAAGATGCCGCACGTCTGGCTGATACCATGGCAGCTCATATGCCGCTAAAAGTGGACGACAAGCAAAAAGTTTTAGAAATCATTGATGTAACGGAACGTTTAGAGTTCCTGATGGCGATGATGGAAAGCGAAATCGACATTCTGCAGGTGGAACGTCGTATTCGCAGCCGTGTGAAAAAGCAGATGGAAAAAAGCCAGCGCGAGTATTACCTGAATGAGCAAATGAAAGCCATTCAGCGTGAACTGGGCGAGCTGGAAGATACACCGGATGAATTTGAAGCCTTATCGAAAAAAATCGAACTGGCCCAGATGCCGGAAGAAGCCCGCACTAAAGCGACAGCCGAACTGCAAAAGTTAAAAATGATGTCGCCTATGTCAGCAGAAGCCACAGTAGTGCGTAGTTATATCGACTGGCTGACCAATGTGCCCTGGAAAAAACGCAGCAAGGTGAAAAAAGACCTGGCTGGCGCAGAACGTATTCTGGATTGTGACCACTATGGTCTGGATAAAGTGAAAGAACGCATTCTGGAATATCTGGCGGTGCAGCAGCGCGTCAACAAATTAAAAGGCCCGATTTTATGTTTAGTCGGACCACCAGGTGTAGGTAAAACTTCACTGGGCCAGTCTGTTGCCAAAGCAACAGGCCGTAAATATGTGCGTATGGCCTTAGGTGGCGTGCGTGATGAAGCGGAAATCCGCGGTCACAGACGCACTTACATCGGCTCTATGCCGGGCAAAATCATCCAGAAAATGGCCAAAGTTGGGGTGCGTAACCCGTTATTCCTGCTGGATGAAATTGACAAAATGGCGTCGGACTTCCGTGGTGATCCGGCGGCTGCTTTGCTGGAGGTCTTAGATCCTGAGCAAAACACCGCGTTCAGCGATCACTATCTGGAAGTCGACTACGACTTATCTGACGTAATGTTTTTTGCCACCTCGAACAGTCTGAATATTCCAGCGGCTTTATTGGACCGGATGGAAGTGATTCGTCTGGCCGGTTACACCGAAGATGAGAAGCTGAATATTTCCAAACAGCATCTGATCAACAAGCAGATTGAACGCAATGGTTTAAAACCTCACGAAATCGAAATTGAAGACAGCGCTATTGTCGGCATTATCCGTTACTACACCCGTGAAGCTGGTGTGCGTAATTTAGAACGCGAAATCTCTAAGTTATGCCGCAAAGCGGTGAAAAACATTCTGCTGGATAAAGACCTGAAGAAAGTTGTCATCAATCAGGACAATCTGGAAGATTTCTTAGGCGTACAACGTCATGACTATGGTAAAGCGGAAGACAGTAACCGCATTGGCCAGGTAACGGGCTTAGCCTGGACTTCTGTCGGTGGTGATTTACTGACGATTGAAGCTGCTGCTGTGGTAGGGAAAGGCAAACTGACGTACACAGGCTCTTTGGGCGATGTGATGAAAGAGTCGATTCAGGCTGCCATGACTGTGGTTCGTAGCCGTGCTGAGAAGCTGCGTATCAACGAAGATTTTTATGAGAAACGTGATATTCATGTGCATGTCCCTGAAGGCGCCACTCCTAAAGATGGTCCAAGCGCTGGTATAGCTATGGTGACGGCTTTAGTTTCAAGCCTGACAGGTAATCCGGTGCGGGCTGATGTGGCCATGACAGGTGAAATCACCTTACGGGGTGAAGTTCTGCCTATAGGTGGCTTAAAAGAGAAGCTGCTCGCTGCTCACCGTGGTGGTATCAAGCGGGTTTTAATCCCTCATGACAACGTGCGGGACTTAAAAGATATACCGGATAACGTCAAAGGTGACATTGAGATCCGTGCGGTAAAATGGATTGACGAAGTGTTGGAATTAGCGCTGCAAGAGCCGCCAACAGGGATGTCAGTGCTTGAAGTGGAAAAAATTCCAGCAAAAAGCAAAAAAATCCAAAAAAATCCGGCTTAGGGGCTTTTCAATTACTCTGGCTGTGTTAAGTTATGGGCAGTTTCGACGCAGCCCTTGTGCAGCAAGGGTTGTGGCCTAACAGAAATTTTTGTAGTGTGTCGTTTTGTGCTTGCAAGGCCACATGAGGCTTGATATAACAAACGCGCTTCTACGACAAACCAAATTTACTGTAGTTGTTGAAAATAATAACAATTGAAGGGGATGATATTGTGAACAAGTCTCAACTTATCGACAAAATTGCTGCTGGTGCAGACATTTCTAAAGCGGCAGCAGGTCGTTCTCTGGACGCGTTCATCGACGCTGTTACTGAGGCTCTTAAGGAAGGCGATTCAGTAGCCTTAGTTGGTTTTGGTACATTTGCAGTTCGTGAACGCGCTGCACGTTCAGGCCGCAACCCACAAACGGGTGAAACTATCCAAATCGCTTCTGCGAAAATTCCTTCATTCAAGCCAGGTAAAGCGCTGAAAGACAGCGTGAACTAAGCTGAACGCCTGGCTTATATAGCCGGGCTTATGAAGCTGATGGTTCTGCCAAAATCTCATTGATACTGGCGGAGAAAAGCAAAACGCATTGAGCCTGACGCTGCCACAGCTTTTATGAAAAAGGCGTATCTGTTAAGATGCGCTTTTTTTTTAAGACAACCAAAAGTTGCCAAAAGAGACGTAGATACAATGTTAGAAAAGATCAGAGAAGGTTCGCAGGGTATGATCGCCAAGGTCATTCTTGGCTTTGTGATCCTGACTTTTGCTTTAGCCGGGGTTGGCAGTTATCTTGGCAACACCAGTGAAATGCCAGTGGCCACAGTCAACGGTGATGAAATTACTAAAGTTCAGTTTGATACGGCCTACCAGAACGAAAGAGCCAGAATGCAACAGCAGTTTGGTGAAATGTTTGGCATGTTGTCAGCTGACAGTAACTATATGAACAATTTCCGTAATTCAGTGCTGGAAAAACTGATTGATGAACAGTTACAACGTCAATTAGTCACAGAGCTGGATTTAATGGTCAGTGACGAGGTGTTACGTGACACCATTCGTAGCATGCCAGAGTTTCAGGTAGAAGGCGTTTTCAACAACGACCGTTACATAGCTCTGCTGCGTCAGAATGGCTATGAGCCAAATCAGTTCCGTGATTATTTACGAGCGCAGATGTCAGCGAATCAACTGGTCGTTGGTTTAGCGGGCTCAGAATTTGCGACCGTATCAGAAATGCAATTACTGTCTAAGTTACAAATGCAAAGCCGTGATATTCAGTACGCAGTATTAAAAGCTGCAGATTTTGCCGCTGCTGTTGAAATCAATGATCAATTGTTGCAGGACTATTATCAAGCCAACGCCAATCAGTTTGTATCACCAGAAACAGTGTCAGTGGACTATGTGCAGCTCACTGCTGCCGATATAGCAGCAACAGTGGATGTGACAGATGCTGATTTGCAAGCGTATTACGAAGCTAATCAGGCCCGTTATCAGACTGAAGAGCGCCGTCGTGTTTCGCATATTCTGCTCGAATCTGCTGACGACAATGCTGAAATCGAAGCCAAAGCACAAGCTTTAGCTCTGCAGTTGCAGCAAGGTGCTGATTTTGCTGAGCTGGCGAAAAAAGAATCTGCTGATACTTTTTCTGCTGAAAAAGGCGGCGACTTGGATTTTATCGAAAAAGGTGTGATGGATGCTGAATTTGAAAAGGCAGCCTATGCGCTGGCTAAAGCCGGTGATATCAGCCCTGTGGTAAAAACAGAGTTTGGTTACCATATTATTCAGCTCACTGAAGTGCAGCCTGGTTCGTTAAAAACCTTTGATGAAGTCAAAGATCAAATACTGGCCACGGTGAAAGATGATAAAGCCGCTGAGAAGTTTATTGATCTGCAACAGCTGTTAGGCGAAAAAAGCTTTGAAATCGCGGACAGTCTGCAGGAAGCTGCTGAAGCTGTAGGCACTAAAGTAGTTTCAGTACCAGCCTTTAGCCGTTCCACTGCCCCTGCAGAGTTAACAGCACCAAAAGTTCTGGCCACCTTGTTTTCTGAAGACTTTATCAGTGCTGGTGTGAACAGTGACGTGATTGAAGTGGCTCCACAACATGTGGTGGTAGTGCGGGTGAACACACATCAACCAGAAACCACAAAGAAGCTTGAAGAAGTGAAAGAGCAGGTTCAGGCCGCTGTCGTGGCGACTAAAAGCTCTGAGTTAGCCAAAGCCAAAGCTGAAGTTTTGCTGGCTGAAGTTCAGGCAGGCAAATCTTTGTCTGAAGTGGCTGCAGCAGCAGAGTTAACTCTGGAAACTAAAGCTGCTGTCACACGTTTTGGTGGTGATATCGATTCAGACATCCGTACCAAAGCTTTTGAATTGGCTAAACCTACAGAAGCTCAACCTGCTACTGTGGCTATGTTAAATCTGGCGGGCGGTGATGCAGCTTTAGTTGCAGTGACTAAAGTGACTGACTCGCAAGTGACAGAAAAACCTGCGGTTGAACAGTTGCAACAGTTTGCTGATCAAAAGGCACAAGGTAGTTTTGGTGCTTTGCTGGCGGCATTAAAAGCCAAGGCACAAATTACCCGTTCTTTACCTGAAGCTGCTGCTGACGAATAATCTTCATATTCACCAGCCATAAAAAAACCAACCGCAAGGTTGGTTTTTTTATGGCAAGAAACGAAGACTTAGCTTTGTGCGCTGTTAATCAATTTTCTGCTGTAATCGTGTTGAGGCTGCTCAAAGACGTGATTGGTTGGACCATAATCCAGTGCTTTGCCCTGATGCAAAACCAACATGCTGTCGCTGATATGACGGACCAGACGCAGATGATTGGTGATCAGCAGATAAGATAAGCCAGTTGTTTGTTGCAGTTCAAGCAGCAGATTGACAATCTGAGCCCGTAACGAAGGGTCTAAGGCTGTTAAAGCTTCATCCAGTATAAGCAGCTTCGGATCCATAATAAGGGCTCTGGCAAGTGCTACACGCTGTAATTGGCCCCCTGAGAACATATGAGGATAGTAGGCGGCGTGTTCTTCCATTAAACCAAGCTGGTGCAGGGTTTGGTGGATTTTGTGCTGTCGTTGTGTTTCGTCCAGTGTTGTGCTGTAGCGCAACACATCATCCAGCATCTGTCCTACTTTATGGTGGGGATTCAGCGAGCGGGCAGGGTCCTGAAAAATATAGCGGATCACATGGTTATACTTTTTATGATCGCTGATGGTAACGGCCTGACCTTCCAACAGTATTTCACCGCTGTCCGGGCTTTCTATACCCACCAGCAGTTTAGCCAGCGTGCTTTTACCTGAGCCTGTTTCTCCGACTATAGCCAGCGTCTGGCCCGGATATAAACTAAAGCTGATATCGGACAAGGCCTGAACAGTTTTACGGCCAAAGATCCCCTGAGCCTTCTGGTAACTTTTAGACAACTGCCGGATCTCAAGTAAGGGAGTGGTCATGATTTTTTACCCTGCAATGGAAAATGGCAACTGAAGTAGTGATTTTGCAGACGCTCCGGCACCGGGGTTTTGACACATTCTTTACGGGCATTGGGGCAACGTGGCCCCAAACGGCAACCTATAGGCAAATGCTGCAAAGTCGGTATGCTGCCATGCAAAGCGTACAAAGGTTGTTTACTGACCAGTTGTGGCTGGAATTCAGGCACGCTTTTGATCAGCGCATCGGTATAAGGGTGAAAAGGAGACTTTAAGATGGCCGCAGTTTCACCCGCTTCAACCAACTGACCACAATAGAGCACACTTAAGGTTTGAGTATTGCGGGCTACAGTTTCAAGCTCGTGGCTGATTAATAAGATCGACATACCTTTGAGCTGATTAAAGCTGGCTAATAAGCGAAACAACTGGGCCTGAGTGGTACTTTCCAACGCTGTCGTAGGCTCATCGGCAATCAGTAGCTTTGGCTTTTTGGCAATAGCCATAGCGATCATGATTTTCTGACAGACCCCTTCAGGTAACTGGTAAGGGTAAGAGTTTAAAATAGCCTGGTGATCTCTGATCCCTACTTTATGCAGCAGGGCTATGGCTTTTTTACGCCGCTCAAAAGGCCGGCCCCACCAACTGCCAGTCAGCTCAGAATCCGGAATAGCTTCAAGTAACTGATCCAGAATAGGGGCTGTTGGGTCCATGCTGCGGCTTGGCTCCTGATAAATCATGGCGATATCGCGGCCAATAATTTTGCGCTGTTCTTCATAAGATAAACGCAATAAATCCTGACCAGCCCAGCTGAATCTGTCTGCTGTGATATGCCATCTTTTATTCAGTACACCTACTATGGCTTTGGCAATTAAGCTTTTGCCCGAACCTGATTCGCCCACTAAACCACGAATTTCGCCTTCACGTATGGTCAGATTCACTTTGTCGACAGCACGAATTAAGCCTTCCGGGGTTTCCAGCTCTATCGTCATATTTTTAATATCAAGCAAAATCATCAGTTTTCCCGCCGCTTTGTCATCGCTGTGCGTAAGCCATCGCCGACCAGATTCACCGACAGTACTGCAGCAAAAACTAAAAGACCAGGCAAGGCTATGGCCCAGGGGGCCAGATAAATTAAATCCAGCGCATCAGCGATCATCACACCCCATTCAGAAGTGGGGGCCTGAGCGCCTAATCCCAAAAAGCCGAGGGCTGCGACATCAAGGATGGCGGTCGACAACGCCATAGTGGCCATCACTGTAATATGTTCCCAGATATTGGGTAAGACAGCATAACGTAATACCTGCCAGTTTGAGGCACCGTCCAGCCGGTAGGCTGCGACATAATCTTGTTTTAAGGTGTCTTGTATCGCATTACGAATGCCGTGCACAAATTGTGGCAGCAGCGCCAGCATAATGGCCCAGGTGGTGTTCCAAAGCCCGGGGCCTAATACGGCCACTATAATAATGGCCAGCAGCAGAGAAGGGATAGTCAGGGCCAAATCCAGCACATGGTTAAAAATACTGGATTTCAAGCCTTTGCTCATGCCTGCCATAGCGCCTAAAGCCAGACCCATCAGCAAAGACCCTATGACGGTGATCAAGGCGATGCCAAAGGTATAAGTGGCCCCTTTCATCAGGCGGGACATTAAATCACGGCCTAAATCATCAGTGCCAAAAGGGTACTGAACTAAACCTTGCTCACTCCATGAGGGTTGTAGCAGTAGTAAGTCAGAATTTTGTAAATAGGGGTCGTGGGGGGACAGAAGTGGCGCAAAAATCGTTAAAAGTAAAAAGAATACAAAGATGACCAGGCCAAAAACAGCAACATGCTGGCGTTGAAACTGCTGCCAGAGCTGAGTTAAAGGTCCGCGGTTATGCTCCTCAAAATACAGCCGGAATTTTTTCATCTTAAGCTTTCCTGGCCAGGGGATTAAACAAGGTATGCAGTATTTCAGTCAGCATATTCACCACTATCACTAAACAGGACACCACCAATAAACCGCCCTGAATAGCGGGGTAGTTACGCTGATAAATACTATCCAGCAGCCACTGGCCTATACCAGGCCAGGAAAAAATGATTTCAGTAATCATTGCCAGCGTAATCAAAGTACTGAACTGCAAACCAATCTGACGGATCACGGGTAACAAGGCATTCCGTAAACCATGGTGATACAGTACCTGAGCCCGGCTTAAACCTTTGGCGCGCGCTGTTTTAATATAACTTTGTTCCAGCACCGCCAGCATCGAATCCCGGGTAAAGCGGATCATCACAGTAGTGGGATAAGTGGCCAGTACTATGGCGGGTAACAACAAGTGCCGCAACGCATCTTGTGTGGCTTCTGATTTATAGGAGATATCAGAGAGCCAGATATCCGGCAACATAAAACCTGTTGTTGTAGGTATATCAAACAAGACGTTGATGCGTCCTGCTGTAGGTAACAGGCCAAGGGTCAGCGAAAACAGCATGATAAGCAATAATGCCCACCAGAAAATAGGAATAGAGTAAGCGACCAGCGTAATGCCGGAGATCAGTTTACCGAAAAAACTGTCGGCTTTGACTGCGGCAAATAAACCCAGGGGAATTCCCAATATAAAAGATAAAATCAGCGCATAACCAGCCAGTTCTAATGTGGCTGGAAACACAGCAATAATTTCAGTTAAAACAGGTTGTTGGCTGGAAAAAGACAGGCCCCATTCACCAGCCAGAATACGGTGAACATAGCCCAGATACTGCATAAGCACAGACTGATCCAAAGCGTAATACTGAATAAGCTCTTGCTGCTGCTCAGGAGCAATAGTCGTCAGGCCTGATACATTATTCAGCACTTCGCCGGGGAATAAATAACTTAAACTGAAGGCCAGCACCGTCAGGGCAACAAAAACAAAAGCTATTAAAAAAGTGCGGCGCAAAAAGTAGTGCAGCATCATAAGGATTTTCTCGCTGCAGCCATAGAGATACCGCCATAAGGGTTAATGGTCACCCCGGTAATTTTGACACTTTTGGCCTGAAAACGTTTGGAGTGTGCAATACTGACCAGCGGCATTTGCTCATCCAGATACAGCTGAGCTGTTAAATAAAAACTGCGTCTTTGCTTAATATCTGCGGTCAGCAGGGCCTGGTTAATCAGAGTGTCAAAATTCGGGTCGCACCAGTTGGCTCTGTTGCTGCCGGACTCTGCGGCGCTGCAACTTAACAGCGGCCGGAAAAAGTTATCCGGATCTGCATTATCAGCCGCCCAGCCTATCAGCACTGAATCATGCTCAAACTCGGAAAGTTTACGCCTGAAACTGTTCCATTCAAAAGAAACAATAGAGGCTTTGACGCCAATTTTGGCCAGATCGGCTTGCATCAGTTCTGCCATTTTTAATGCATTCGGGTTATACAAACGTTGTACAGGCATAGCCCAGATGTCCATGCTGAAGCCGTTTGGGTAACCGGCTTGAGCCAACAACTCTTTGGCTTTGAGCGGATTGTACTCTTGTTCAGGTAAGTCATGGTAAAAAGCCCAGGATGTAGGGGGAAGTAAGGTTTTTGCCTTGTCGGCATAGCCAAAGTAAACCGCATCCAGAATGGCATCTTTGTTGATAGCATAAGCCAAGGCTTTGCGAACCAGTACATTATCAAAAGGTGGTTTTTGGGTATTAAAAGCCCAGAATCCAACGTTCATGCTGATCTGACTTTGCACTTCAACATCAGGCCGCTCAGCGATAAGCTTCAGCTCCGCATTCCTGGGGTAGGCCACTACATCACATTCATGAGTCAGTAATTTTGCCATACGTTTGGCGTTATCCGGCACTAAGTCAAATACCAGCTGAGTCAGTTCCACTTTACCGCGCCAGTATTCAGGATGACGGTAATAACGGATAAACTGATTTTTTTTATACTCTTTAAAGAAAAATGGTCCAGTGCCTATGGGTCTTTGATCCAATAATTCCGGCTGGTTTTGTTGCAGCAACTGTTCAGCATATTCAGCCGATAAAATAGCGGCAAAGTCGGTGGCAAGATTGGATAAAAATGAACTGTCAGGGCGGCTGAGTTCAAAGCGCACTGTGTTGCTGTTTTCCGCTACTACGGCTTTCACCAGGGAACCCCAGTCGACACTCTGAAAATAAGGATAAATAGCTCCACCAGCGGCATGGTAAGGATGATCCGTCCGGGTGATACGATTAAAAGTAAAAGTGACATCCTTGGCGTTTAAGGTTCTGCCTGGCGAAAAGAAAGCGGTGTGATGAAACTGCACATCAGGGCGCAAGGTAAACCAGTAGGTTTTGCCATCCTCACTTAAGCGCCATTGGGTTGCCAGAGCGGGTAACAGCTCACCACTTGCGGGGTCTATATCCAGCAGACGGTCGTAGAGTTGCTGACTGATGGCATCAATGGTGGTGCCCGAAGTGACCCGCTGTGGGTTAAAGCTCTCCGGCGAGCCTTCGGAGCAATACACCATACCTTGCTGAATAGTTTCAGGAATATCAGGCTGGCAGGCGCTGAGTATCAACACAGAGCCACAGGGGACCATCAGGCTCAGTAAGGCTTTGATCATTGTTGGCTGTCCAGCAGTTTGTACTTTTTCATATAACCACGTAACTGATGATAGGTCAGATTCAGTGCTTCAGCTGTTTTCTTCTGATTAAACTGGTTGGCAGCAAGTGCTTGTTTAATCAGATCCATTTCAAAGTTTTCAGACAAGACTTTAAAATCCTGCACCTGATTAAAATCAAAGGACGAAGCCGCTTTGGCTACAACGGGCGGATTATCGCTGCTTTGTTCTTTGATAGCTACCACTGTGTTTTCTGTTTGTGGCCTGCGATCCAGGGTCCGGACACGGTTTCGGGGACGAAACGGAGACTCAAAAGGGTCCAACTGAATATGATGCACTGGTACATAAGGGTTGTTGGTGCGGTACACACTACGCTCCACCACGTTTTTCAGCTCCCGCACATTACCTGGCCATTCATGCTCCAGCAAAATACGTTTGGCTTTTTCGCTAAAACCGCTGAACAACTCAAACCCCAGCTCCCGCGCCATGTTGACGGCAAAATGTTCGGCAAGAACCAGAATATCTTCCTGCCGCTCGCGCATCGGCGGCAACGTGATGACATCAAAGGCCAGCCGGTCGAGCAAGTCCGCCCGAAACTCTCCTTGTTCCGCCATCGATGGCAAATCTTCATTGGTGGCGCAAATTAAACGTACATCGACTTTGACAGAGCGACTGCCTCCGACCCGTTCAAATTCACCGTATTCAATCACCCTTAGTAATTTTTCCTGCACCATAGCTGGTGTATTGGCTAATTCGTCCAGAAATAAAGTGCCGCCATTGGCCCGCTCAAACCGGCCTTCATGGCGTTTGGCTGCACCGGTAAAAGCACCGGCTTCATGGCCAAAGAGCTCACTTTCCAGCAGGTTTTCATTCAGCGCTGCACAGTTTAAGGTTAAATAATTTTGATCCCAGCGCTGGGACAGGTAATGTAAGCGGGCTGCAATCAGCTCTTTGCCTGTGCCCCTTTCACCAATGATCAGCACAGGTTTGTGCAAAGGTGCAATTTGGGACACCTGGTCCAACACGTTTAAAAAACTGTTGGACTGACCTATCAAGTTGTCTTGCTGAAAACTTCTGCTCATCAGGGCTCACGAAGTGGTGAATTTAACTAATAAGTAGTGTATTTCATAACGAAGGCTTGGCATAGCTTTTTTCGGATATAAATAAAATCAATATAAAACAATGGCTTAAAATGGTTTGGCAAGTTGGCAAGAAACCTGAATAGGTAATAGCGAATCCAACACGTCATTAAGAGGTAAATAGTATGGGTATCTTCTCTCGTTTTTCAGATATCGTAAATTCCAATATCAATGCTTTATTAGATAAAGCAGAAGATCCGGAAAAAATGGTCCGCCTGATTATTCAGGAAATGGAAGACACGCTGGTTGAAGTACGCTCTACTTCAGCTAAAACCATTGCAGAGAAAAAAGAACTGCAACGTGTAGTGTCTAAATTAGAAGCTGAAGTGGCTGACTGGCAGGCAAAAGCTGAACTGGCTTTAAGTAAAGAACGTGAAGACTTAGCCCGTGCTGCACTGATTGAACGTCAGAAATCAGCTGACCAGGCTGCAGCAGTAGCCGCCGACATCAGTCATTTAGATGAACATGTCAGCAAATTGCAGGACGAAGTCAGTCAGTTGCAGGACAAGTTAGCCGATGCCAAAGCTCGTCAGAAAGCCATGCTGATGCGTCAGAAAACGGTGTCATCCCGTTTAGATGTAAAACGCAGCCTGGACAGCAACCGTTTAAACGACGCTATGTACAAGTTTGAACGTTATGAGCAAAAAATCGATTCACTGGAAGCTCAGGTTGAATCGTACGATTTAGGCAAAAAAACCTTAAAAGATGAGTTTGCAGAACTGGCCTCATCTGACAAAATCGATAACGAACTGGCTGAATTAAAAGCTAAAATGTCTAAAAAAGATAACGCCTGATACTCAGGCGTTGTAGGAGCTAAAGATGGAAATTAGTGAGGTCATTGGTATACCGTTCATTCTGTTCATGATTTTTGTCGCGCCGCTGTGGGTCTTTATGCACTACAGAAGCAAAAACAAAATAGGTGAAGGTTTGGGGGACAGTGAACTGGCTCAACTGAATGAGTTATCTCATCGCGCCGAGAAAATGGCGGACCGCATCAAAACGCTGGAAGCGATTTTAGATGCGGAGTCACCGAAGTGGAGAGAAAAACATGACTAAAATACGCAAAGAGCTGTTGCGGGATGACCGCAACGGCAAACTGGCCGGGGTTTGTGCAGGTATTGCAGACTACTTTGGCTGGGAAGTCTGGTTAGTCCGGTTAATTGTGGTCACTTCGGTGTTATTAGGTTTAGGTGGTTTGTTACCTGTTTTGTATGTGGCCGCCTGGTTTATTCTGGAGAAAAAATCAGTGCATGAAGCAAAAAAAGGGGTCACTGAACCTACTTATGATGAGCGTCCTGTGGAAGTGAAAACCCGGGTATGGCAACGTGGTGAGGCGCCAAAATCTGCTGTGCATCATCTGGTCAATCAATTTAACAGTATGGAATTACGTTTACGCGACATGGAAACTCATGTGACCTCTGCCAAGTTTCAACTGAACAGAGAAATCAGCAAGTTATAGTGAGTCGGCTCACAGACGCCACATAGGAACACTGCATGGATTGGTTAAAAAAGGCGCGCTGGCATTCAGAACAACTGACAAAGCGCTCCTTTCACCGTCAGCTCAGACTGGGAGTCACAGGCTTAAGTGGTGCAGGAAAAACTGCACTCTTAACCGCACTGGTGCACCAACTGACCCAAAGTCATTCGTCTCATTTACCTTTTTTCTCTGTAATGCAAAAGCGTTGGTTGGGCGCTCGTATTGATGACAATCAATTGCCGCAGCTTCCCCGTTTTGGCTTTGAAAAAAACTTAAGTTACCTGCAGCAACAACCGGCTTGCTGGCCCCCATCTACTGTTGGCTGGAGTCAGCTCACTTTAGCGCTGCGTTATCAGAGCGAATCGAGCTTGCGTGCCCGCTTTCAGGATTATCAGGAAACTGAACTGGTACTGGTGGATTATCCGGGGGAGTGGTTGCTGGATTTACCCATGCTGCAGCAGAATTACCAGCAGTGGTGTGAACAAAGCTGGTTGCTGTTTGCTCAATCCCATAGGGCAGCCACGGCAGAGGCCTTTAAGCAGCGGCTACAGACCATTGATTTAAATGATGTTTCAGTGCTTTTTGTGCAGGAGTTATGCGCTGACTACAGCACCTTACTGAAGCAATTCCGTGAAGTGGCAGGTGCTTATTTAAATCAGCCTGGCCGTTTATTGGTACCTGGTGAATTTGAAGGCACCCCTTTGCTGCACTTATTGCCCCTGTTACCTGAACAGCTGGCACAAGGTGGGGCTTTGGTGGATCTGATGCAAAAACATTTTGCCAGCTACCAAAGTAAAGTGATTGAACCATTTTACCGTCAGTACTTTTCAGGTTTAGACCGTCAGGTGGTGCTGGTTGATATTTTGGGCGCACTGAATGCCGGTGAATCTGCGCTTTTAGAGCTGAAACAAAGTTTATTGCTGATTTTACAAAGTTTTGATTACGGCCCTGAACACTGGCTGAGGCGTATTTTCAAACCCCGTATCAGTAAAGTGTTATTTGCGGTCAGCAAAGCCGATCATGTCACCCCGGATCAGCATCAGGCGCTGACATTATTATTACAACAGCTGTTGCTGCAACATCTGCAAAGTGTGAAATTTCAGCTTTGCCCGTATGAAGTGATGGCGATAGCCGCTATCAAAGCCAGCGAAGCAGGTTTTGTAAAAAACGAGGGGCAGCAGCAACCTTGTTTGCGTGGTATCAGTGCAACCACAGGAGAGGCGCTCACCTATTATCCCGGTGACGTACCTCGCTACTGGCCTGATCACAAGCTGTTTACCGAACATCATTTTGAGTTTCAGTCCCTGGCACCTTTGCCATGGCCTAAACAGCAGGTGCTGCAACATATCCGTCTGGATCATCTGCTGGAATACCTGTTAGGAGATAAACTGACATGACAGCTCTAAAACAAGCCAAAAGTTTTAAAGAGGCCGACTTTATTGGTTCTGACGCTGTTTCAGAACTGCCTATGGCCAGGGCTCAACAGTTTGAGCAGGCAGATTTTGTGGTTGAGCCACAAGCCGTGCCGGAACAACCAAAACGCAAGCCTGTATCAGCGTTACTCTGGGCTGGCGTCAGCAGTCTGCTGTTGTTAGTGGCTGTGGCTTTGTACAGCGCTGTGGCAACCATCCGGCAGGCTTTTATAACGCCAGGGATCAGTACTGTGCTGGACGCTTTATTTTGTGTCGCTTTGTTAACCTTAGGCAGCTTGCTGCTGCTGCGTGAATGGCGTTTATGGCGGCGTTTAGCAAAAACCAGAAAGTGGCAACAAGCGCATCAACGTATTCATGCCACTATTCAATATGGTGAAGCTGAACAGCTCTGTCTGGATATCGCTGCCGTTTTACCTGAATCAACACAACAGGATGTGGCAGACTGGAAAGCGCAAAAACAAACAGAACACAGTGATCAGGAGCTGCTGGATTTGTTTGAATTAAGGGTGCTGAGCAAAGCCGATGCCCGTGTGCGTCAGCAGATCCACCAAGCCTCAGCCGACACTGCTATTGCTGTAGCTGTCAGCCCTTTTGCCCTGGCAGATATGCTGTTGGTGCTCTGGCGCACCAGTAAATTATTACGCCAGATGGCAGAAAGTTATGGTGCCTCTTTGGGGCAGTTGCGTAGCCTGCTGTTGATCAAACATTTGTTTGCCACTTTATTATGGGCGGCCAGTTCAGAGCTGGCGCTGGATTTAGGCTCAGATCTGATAGGCGCTGAGCTGACCAGCAAATTGTCGATGCGCTCAGGACAAGGTTTAATTGCAGGTATGCTGGTCGCCCGCTTAGGTTTAGCAGCGCAGCAGTTGTTACGGCCTTTGCCGTTGGCACAAAGTCAAAAGCTAAGTTTGCTGGATTTAAGTAAAGCCTTAGTACGGCGTTTGCTGGGCAAAGCGGCTCCTTTGTCAACTTAACGCTACATTTGTTGTTATTTTTGTTAAAACTGACGGTGCTGCTTCAGACCGTCAGATGTCTATATGCCTTGTCGCTGATCTGCCTGCTCGGTATAAAAAACTCATAAAAAATAAAACAGTAGTAATGACAGGTGTTTTTATGAGTAAGCAGCAGTACAGTCATCCTGATACGGTATGTATTCACGCCGGAAAAACAGGTTTAAATCCACACGGCGCTTTAGCCACTCCTTTGTATCAGACCTCCACTTTTGTATTTGACAGTGCCGAACAAGGTGCAGCGCGTTTTGCCGGAGAAGAGCCGGGTTATATCTACACCCGTTTGGGTAACCCAACGACAAGAGAGCTGGAATTAAAAGTTGCAGCACTTGAAGGTATGGAAGATGCCGCAGCCACCTCCACTGGTATGGGGGCAGTAGCCGCTGCCACTATGGCTTTTTTACAGCAAGGTGATCACCTGATCGCCAGCAAAGCGATTTATGGTTGTAGTTTTGCGCTGTTTAATCATCAGTTTGCCCGTTATGGTATAGAGGTTAGTTTTGTCGATATGACAGATCATCACGCCATCAAACAAGCGCTGAAAGCCAACACCAAAATGATTTTTGCCGAAACGCCTGTTAACCCGACTCTGACCGTGCTCGACTTAAACTTTATTGGCCAGTTTGCCAAAAAGCACCAGTTAATCTCAGTGATCGATAACACCTTCCTGACGCCTTTGCTGCAAAAACCAGCTGATTATGGCGTAGACCTGATTTTGCACAGTGCCACTAAGTATCTGAACGGCCATGGCGATGTGGTGGCCGGTATTATTGTGGGAAGTAGCGAACGCATTACGCAGATTAAACTGACGACCTTAAAAGATATGGGGGCGACTATCAGCCCCCACGATGCCTGGCTGATTATCCGTGGCCTGAAAACCTTATCAGTGCGGATGGAGCGGCATTGCCAGAATGCACAAAAAGTTGCGGAATATCTCGAAGCGCACCCGGCCATAGGGCAGGTGTATTACCCAGGCTTAAAATCGCATCCGGGTTACAAATTTATCGGCAAGCAAATGAAAGCCGCTGGTGGTGTCCTGGCCTTTGAGCTCAATGGCAGTCTGGATGATGGCCGTTATTTTATTAATCAGTGTCAGTTGCTGAGCCTTGCCGTCAGCCTTGGCGATGCAGAGTCACTTATTCAGCATCCGGCGTCGATGACTCATAGTCCTTACACAGCGGAAGAGCGGCAGATGGCGGGTATCAGCGATGGTTTGATCCGGATTTCAGTAGGGCTTGAACATGTGGAAGATATTATTGCTGACCTTGATCAGGCTTTGAGTCTGATGCTGCAAAAACAACAGAAAACGCCCTTGTCGTTGTAACCATAGCTTTACAAAAACAGCAGAGTTGACGTTCACGTCAACTCTGCAATGGGTTAACAGCTGTTGTCCAATCCTCTAGTATCTGCCGCAACTAAAGGGTTCTGCCCATATAAGAGTGTTGAACAGGGTTCTATGAGTAAATCAAGCAAATATGTATCACATCAGTCGGATGAACATGGTTTTATCCACTGGTCCGCTGAAGAAAACCAAATCTGGTCTGAGCTTATGCAGCGTCAGTTATCCTGTATTGAAGGCAAAGCCTGCGATGAATATCTGGATGGTCTGAAGAAGCTGAACTTGCCTGGTGATCGTATTCCACAACTTGCGGAAATTAATGCGGTATTAGAACCAAGCACAGGCTGGAAAGTGACTGAAGTGCCGGCCTTGATTAGTTTTGATCGGTTTTTTCAGCTGTTAGCCAACAAAGAATTTCCGGTTGCCACTTTTATCCGCAGCAGGGAAGAGTTTGATTACCTGCAAGAGCCAGACGTATTTCATGAAATATTTGGCCACTGCGCTATGTTAACCCATCCGGCTTTTGCTGAATTTACTCACACATACGGCAAACTGGGCTTAGCGGCCAGCAAAGAAGATCGTGTCTATCTGGCGCGTTTGTACTGGTTTACTATCGAATTTGGCTTATTGAACAGCAAAGATGGTTTACGTATTTATGGTGGCGGTATTTTGTCTTCTCCGGGCGAAACTTTATACGCCATCAACTCTGAAGTACCAGAGCGCAAAGTATTTGATGTGGTCGACGTACTGCGGACGCCTTACCGTATCGATATTATGCAGCCTGTGTATTTTATGATTAATTCGATTAACGATTTATTTGATGTATCCCAGCTCGATTTGATGGCTATGGTTCAACAGGCCAGAGCTTTGGGTTTACATGCACCTAAATTTCCGCCTAAAGAAAAAAAGGCAAGCTAAACGCTGCCCACAACAGAGAACACACTGATGTCTGAATTAAAACAAGCCAAATGTGAAGCCTGCCGTGCTGATGCACCCAAGGTATCGGATGAAGAACTAGCCCAATTGATGCACCAGATCCCGGACTGGGTCCCGGTAGCCCGTGATGGTATTTTGCAACTGGAACGTGAGTTTAAATTTAAAAACTTTAAGCTGGCCTGGGCTTTTCATCAGAAAGTGGCGCAACTGGCTGAAGATGAAGGTCATCATCCGGCTTTGTTGCTGGAGTGGGGCAAGCTCACAGTGACCTGGTGGTCGCATTCGATCAAAGGCCTGCATAAAAACGATTTTATCTGTGCAGCTAAAACGGATGAGTTGTTAGTTTCTTAACAGCTTCAGCTGTAGGGGATGGGCTTGTCCCATCCCGTCTCCTTTGCTACACACGGCCCCCACACTTTGATCCCTTCCAGCCGCGACTCCCCATGCTACGCATAGCGTACGAAGGGAATGTGCATATTTCTTTACAAATAGTACTGGTCTGCCTGAGCCTCTTTACCGTATGATTAAAACTAAGCAAAAGCTTGAGGTGGTTTTTTATCATGAGGTTAGAAATTCATTGCCAGGACCGACTGGGTATTACTCAGGAAGTGTTAAATATCCTGGTCAGTTATCAATTGGATTTACGTGGTATTGAAGTGGATCCGATCCTTGGCCGGATCTATGTGTCATTCCCGACAGTCGAGTTTGAAAAATTCCAGGAGTTGATGGTGAAAATTCGCCGTATTCCCGGAGTCGACGACGTAAAAACCACGGCTTTTATGCCGTCAGAGCGGGAACACAATGAACTGACCACCTTATTACGCACTCTGCCGGATGGCATTATTGCAGTAGACACCCGAGCTAATGTCACCATTATTAATGAAGCTGCGCTTGAAGCTTTATCCATGGAGCGTAGTGCTATTGAAGGACAGTCGCTGACCGCTATGGTCAAAGGTTTTAATTTAAGCCGCTGGCTGGAAAGTGATGACGTGCTGGCCCAAACCCGCAGGGTAGAAATTCAGAACAAACGCTTTATCGCTGACTTATTGCCTGTGTTGGTGCCGGGTGATGCGGGCAAAGATATTCTGGCTGGGGCCGTACTGAACCTGAAATCTGAAAGCCGTTTGGGTGAGCAGATGGTAGTGTTTAAAAAAGGCGATCAGGAAAGCTTTAATAACTTACATGCCCACAGTAATTTGATGCGCAAAGTCGTACGTGAAGCGAAAAAAATGGCTCAGTTGGACGCCCCTATTCTGATTATGGGTGAAACGGGCACAGGCAAAGAAGTTCTTGCGCGGGCTTGCCATGCGGCCAGCAGCAGAACAGGTAAACCCTTTTTAGCCGTCAATGTTGCTGCTATGCCGGATTTAGTCGCGGAGTCTGAACTTTTTGGTCATGGTCCAAACGCCTTTCCCGGAGCAAGTGAAGCAAAAAAAGGTATTTTTGAGCAAGCCAATAAAGGTACTGTGTTTCTCGATGAAGTAGGCGAGATGTCGCGTGAGCTGCAAACCAAGCTTATCCGATTTTTGCAGGATGGCAGTTTCCGCCGTGTTGGTGATGAAAACGAAGTCAAAGTGGACGTGCGGGTGATTTGCACCACACAAAAAGACTTACCGGCCATGGTGCAGGAGGGCAAATTCCGTGAAGACTTATTTTACCGTTTAAACGTACTGACGCTGAACTTGCCACCGCTGCGTGAGCGTAAACAGGATGTTGTGCCTTTAGCTGAGTTTTTTATCGCGCGTTTTGCCGCCCGCTTAGGTCGTAAGGCTCCCAAACTGACCGACTCCTGTGCACATTTTCTGCAACATTACCCCTGGCCCGGTAATGTGCGTCAGTTAGAGAATGCCTTATACCGGGCCGTGACTTTGCTCGAAGGTTATGAGCTGGATAAAGAGCATATGCAACTGCCAAGTTACACCAGTGACTTTGGGTATCTGGAAAAAGATTTTGATGGCACCCTGGATGAAGCGGTACGGAATTTTGAAGCGGACTTACTGCGAAAACTCTATCCGGCTTATCCAAGTTCACGCCAGTTGGCGAAAAAACTAGGTTTAAGTCACACAGCTGTCGCGAATAAATTGCGCGAATACGGCATTAACCGTAAGAGCGTAAAAATTTAAATACGCTTTGTGTGATTTGCTCTACAAAGACCAGGCCCTAAAGTTCGTTTTAGGGCCTTTTTGTTTCTTATTTAAGCGAAAGGGCATTTTTGTCAGCTATTCTGTACAAAAATGCCCTTTTTTCGTCGCTCAGTCATCCGTGGAGCCTCTCTTCCATTTTTTTTGGGCAAGCGCAAGATAAGCACAAATTAGCCTGATTTTTTTCTGGAGATACTGATGTTTGACCCTATTAACCCTTTGGGTACCGATGGTTTTGAATTTGTTGAATACACTGCAGCCACAGAGCAGGGTATTGAGGATTTGAAGCACCTCTTTAGTTCTTTAGGTTTTACTGAAGTGGCTAAACACCGCTCTAAAGAAGCCTGGTTATACAAACAAGGGGATGTGAATTTTATTGTGAACGGTCAGCCAAATTCTCAGGCTGAACAGTTTGCAGCTGAACATGGCCCAAGCGTCTGTGCTATGGCGTTCCGGGTGAAAGATGCAGCCGAAGCCTTACAACACGCTGTAGCCAACGGTGCTAAGGCCTACCAGAATCAGGTTGGCCCTATGGAGCTGAATATCCCGGCTGTGTACGGTATTGGCAGCAGTCTGTTGTATTTTGTTGACCGTTATGGTCAGAATTCTGTGTATGACGTTGATTTTAAGTTTTATGACAACTGGCAAGCTGAAATGGCGAAAAACCAGGTGGGTTTAGAGGTGGTTGACCATCTGACTCACAATGTACGTCGTGGCAATATGGCGCTGTGGGCTGGTTTTTATGAGCGTATAGGTAACTTCCGCGAAATCCGTTATTTTGATATTGAAGGCAAGCTGACAGGTCTGGTGTCTAAAGCCATGACTGCGCCTTGTGGCAAAATCCGTATTCCAATCAACGAGTCGTCTGATGATAAATCTCAGATTGAAGAGTTTATCCGTGAATACAAAGGTGAAGGTATTCAGCATATCGCCATGACCACGGACGATATTTATCAGACAGTGCGTACACTGCGTCAACGTGGTATGGATTTTATGCCGACGCCAGATACTTATTACGAACGTGTAAACGCCCGTGTTGAAGGCCATACTGAAGATCTGGAGCAGTTAAAAGAGCTGCGTGTACTGATTGATGGCGCGCCGATGAAAGACGGTATTTTATTGCAGATCTTTACCAAAACTGTGATTGGCCCTGTATTCTTTGAAATTATTCAGCGTAAAGGCAATGAAGGTTTTGGCGAAGGCAACTTTAAAGCCTTGTTTGAATCCATTGAAGAAGATCAAATCCGTCGCGGAGTACTGTAACTATGCGTAAGTGGGCGTCTTTTCCGGTAAAAGAAGGCGAAATTTCCCGTCAGGCTCATGCTGATTTTCCAGACAGAGCTATTTATGAGCGTGAAGTGGGCCGCAGTGGCTTTTTTGGTCCTGCCACCCATTTCCATCACACTCATGCCCCAACAGGCTGGAGTGACTGGGAAGGGCCATTAAAACCACGTTTGTATAACTTTAATGATATAGCGGGTAATCAAAACGTTTCACCCTGGCAAGTGCCCACTTTGTTGCATAATGCACATTGTAAAATGCGTACCTGGCGTTTAACAGAGTCGATGGATTATCTGGTGCGTAATGCTGACGGTGACGAGCTGTTGTTTGTGCATGAAGGTGCTGCTGAACTGTATTGCGACTATGGTCATTTAACCTTAAGGGATGGTGATTATGTGGTGATCCCACGTTCCACCATGTGGCGTTTAGAGGTGACAGAGCCGCTGTTTTTGTTGCTGATTGAAGCCACCAATGACTCTTTTCAGTTACCAGAAAAAGGTTTAGTCGGTAATCATGCTATTTTTGATGCAGCGATGATAGACACACCAAAAATTGATGATGCCTTTAAAGCCCAGTACAGCGAACAGCAATCACAGGTTCAGGTAAAACGTCACGATCAGGTGTCGGTTATTACTTATCCATACAATCCACTGGATGCGATTGGTTGGCATGGCGATTTGGCAGTGATGCGTATTAACTGGCGGGATATCCGGCCTTTAATGAGCCACAGATACCACTTACCACCTTCAGCACACACGACTTTTGTCGCGCAGCGTTTTGTGGTCTGTACTTTTGTGCCTCGTCCTATTGAAAGTGATCCTGGTGCATTAAAAGTGCCGTTTTATCACAACAACGACGATTACGACGAAGTACTGTTTTACCATGCAGGTGATTTTTTCAGCCGCGATAATATTGAACGTGGCATGGTGACTTTTCACCCTGCAGGTTTCACTCATGGCCCTCATCCTAAAGCTTTTCAGGCTGGTCTTGAGTACAAAAAGAAATTTACCGATGAAGTGGCTGTCATGCTGGATACCCGTGATGCACTTTTTGTCGGTGATGCGGCTTTAGCCACTGAAAACCCGGACTATGTGAATAGCTGGAAAATCAAACCGGCCACTCTGTAAGGATCAAAAATGAAGTTAGCAAGTTTAAAAAATGGCCAGCGTGATGGTCAGTTAGTGGTCGTGAGCCGTGATTTATCCCGTTGTATAGCGGTCTCCCATATTGCCGCTACCATGCAACAGGCGCTGGACCATTGGTCTGTGGCCGCACCACAACTTTCTGAAGTCTATCAGGCGCTAAACAGTGGCTCTGTGCAGGGTGAACAAAGCTTTGATCAGGCGCAGTGTGAATCGCCGTTACCCCGGGCTTATCAGTGGGCGGATGGCAGTGCTTATGTCAATCATGTAGAGCTGGTGCGCCGCGCCCGCAATTCAGAAATGCCGCCAAGCTTCTGGACTGATCCTCTGATGTATCAGGGCGGTTCAGATGATTTCATTGGTCCACGCGATCAGATTGAAGTGGTCAGCGAAGACTATGGCATCGATTTTGAAGGCGAAGTGGCAGTGATCACCGATGACGTGCCTATGGCCATCAGTGCTGAAGAAGCCCGTCATAAAATCCGTCTGGTGATGCTGGTGAACGATGTGTCTCTGCGTGGTTTAATTCCAAATGAACTGGCGAAGGGTTTTGGTTTCTTTCAATCAAAACCTGCATCAGCCTTTAGCCCTGTAGCTGTGACTCCGGATGAGTTAGGCAGCGACTGGTTAGATGCAAAACTGCATCTGCCTTTAGTGTCGCATTTAAATGGCAAGCTGTTTGGTAAACCAAACGCTGGTGTGGATATGACCTTTGATTTTGGTCAATTGGTGGCTCATGCAGCGAAAACCCGTAACCTAGGTGCCGGCGCTGTCATTGGGTCTGGTACTGTGTCAAACAAACAGGGCACGGATTACGGTACTTCGATTGATGAGGGTGGTTTAGGCTACAGCTGTATCGCTGAAATTCGTATGATTGAAACCATTCGTGATGGCGCGCCTAAAACTTCCTTTATGAAGTTTGGTGACAGCATCCGTCTGGAAATGCTGGATGCTAAAGGCCAGTCTGTGTTTGGTGCCATTGAACAAAAAGTAGTGAAATACGGCGTTTAATTGACGTGAATACATCAAGCCAGTCGATTTCTCTGTCAGGGGGCGACTGGCTTTTTTGTCTCTGCTTTACAGGAAATTTATCCAATGAAATTACATGGTTACTGGCGCTCCAGCGCCGCCTACAGGGTACGTATTGCGCTGAATCTGAAAGGTCTGCAGGTTGAACATTGTCCTGTACATCTGATTAATAATGGGGGTGAGCAGCATAGTGCAGGTTACCAGCTGTTAAATCCGGCACAACTGGTGCCAACTCTGGAAGATGGCGGGCTGAGCCTGAATCAGTCGCTGGCTATTATTCAGTATCTGGAAGATTGTTATCCGCAAGCCCCTTTATATCCACAAGATCCAGCACAGAAAGCTGCTGTGATGGCTTTTGCGTTAGATATTGCCTGTGACATTCACCCTTTGAATAACCTGCGGGTGCTGCAGTACCTGACGGGGCCTCTGGCGTTATCCGAATCACAAAAAATGCAGTGGATTAAACACTGGCTGGCAGTGGGTTTTGCTGCGCTTGAAAAACGTTTACAGGAAAGGGACGGGCTTTACTGTTTCGGTGATACTGTGACTTTGGCCGATCTGTGTTTAGTGCCTCAGGTGTATAACGCTTTACGCTTTCAACTGGATATGGCGGAGTATCCTTTAATCAATGCTATATATCAGCGCTGCAATACACTGGAGGCCTTTCAAAAAGCAGCTCCGGAGCACCAGGCTGATGCTGTTTAGATCGCTTCATGCCAGAGCATTTGCTACGCTAGTGGTATGAAGTGGTAAGAGAGTAACGCGAAATGAAACTGCCAAAAAAACCTGTTAATGCGGTGCTGTTTTATGTTGGAACTTTAGGATTGTTGACTCAGGTGCTGGTTAGTTTTTACTTATTGACTCAGGGGCGCACCATGGAATGGCACTGGTGGTTTCATTGGCTGGCACCTACGCTTTGTTTGTTATGGGGCCTGATCCCGAGACTGCAATTGCAAAAAGAACAGCAGAACAGGCAGCCATAGTGAGCTAGCGTCCCGGCGTAAACATACCTTCAATACGCACTTCACTGACTCCGTCTTTATCAAAGTGAAATTTGATTTGCGCCATATTTTTGTGAAAAAAGTACGGCGTATTATCAAACATCAGTACATAACCACCACGGGCTTTATCCTGATATTTAGGATCGGTGTTTTTACTGAGTTTAAAACTGTGTTTTCCGACAGACCAGTCAAATCCTTGCAAAGGTTTGTTGCTCCAATCCGTGACCCAGATCTGTTCATCCTGATGTAAAACCAGGGCTAAGGTATATTTGGATGGCAATTCAGCCACTTCAACCACCTGAATACCAGCCTGAAATACTTCAGCACCATTTTGCTGTTTAAAGGAAAAACCAAACTGCAGGCTTTGTTTTGTTCCGTCCAGCAAGGTCAGATGGCCTTGTCCTGGCACAGTAAAATAGGCCCATGTTGTTGGAACCCATAGTAAAAAGAGCAACATCAGGCTCGTTTTAACCATACAACACCTCAAACTCCATGTGAGACTTCTGTCAGTTAGCTTGTCAGATACAAAGTAAGTTCTTGACCAGGCTGTAAGTACTTATTTGTTTTAATATTATTCCATTTCAGGATATCAGCAACTTTTACCTTAAAACGCTGAGCTATGCTGGCTAAGGAGTCACCAGGCCTGACTTTATAGGTCATGCTTTTTGCCGCAGCTGTTGTTTGTGGTTTTGACTCAGTGTAGTAGGCCAGCTTTTGGCCTGGCTTCAATTGAGCTTTGGTGCCCAATTTATTCCAGTTGCTCAGTTGCTCAGTACTGACATTTAGCTTTTTGCCTATCTCCCATAAGCTATCGCCACTTTTGACGGTATAAGTTTCAACCCCTGAAGCGCTTGTACCGGATTTTTTAGCCGAACGAGCGCTGACATCGGGTTCGTCAGGTTGTGCTAAGCCAGGGATGGTCAACATCTGCCCAATCTTTAGCTGACTGGAACTTAAATTATTGGCGCGCTGTAAGGCCTTTACAGAGGTTTTGTGAGTCGCTGCAATCTTACTTAAACTATCGCCGGATTTGACCTTGTAGCGGCCAGTGGAAGCAATAGGGGCTACTTTCACTTTAGGCAAAGCGGCCAGCTGTTGTTCTATATCATCAGCACTGCGAAAAGGGACCACTAACTGATAACTGGAGCTGGGGACTGTGGTGGTTTTAAAACCCGGATTTAACCGTCTAAGTTCAGCGACACTAAGATTTAATACCTCAGCCGCTTTGGCCAAATCCAGACCTCTGTTGATTTGAATGATTTTGGTTTGTGCTTTATTCGCCATCAACGGCATAGGAATAGCGTATTTTTCTGCGTTTTTGAGCAGCTCAGCCAACGCCAGTAGTTTGGGAATATAGGATGTGGTTTCTTTAGGTAAATTTAAAGACCAGAAATCTACAGGTTTGCCACTGTTTCTATTGCGTTTGATCGCCCTGAACACCCGGCCTTCACCCGCATTAAAAGCGGCAACTGCGCTTAACCAGTCTTGATCAACATTACTATACAGATACTGCAAGTAGTCCATAGCAGCGCGGCTGGATTCAATCACATCACGGCGGCCGTCGTACCAGGCATTTTGCTTTAAGCCAAAGTTACGACCTGTGCCTGCGCTAAATTGCCATATGCCTAATACACTGGAAAATGAACCAGCTTTGGGATTATAGGTACTTTCAACTATAGGGAGCAGCGCCAGTTCAAGTGGCATTTTACGCCGTTCAAGCTCTGTGACTATGTGATACAAGAAGGGCTCTGCATTGTCCGAGGCTATTTTTAACAACTTTTGATTGCGAAGGAAAAACCTCTTTTGGGTTTCAATATCTTTGTGCTCAGGTATATCTAAGCTCATCTGATCGGCGATACGCTGCCACAAATTATCGTATCTTGCTAATTTTGCGTCAGGTTTTAATAATAAATTATGCTTGAATAAAGCATTGGCAACTTGCTCTGCAGTGGCAGCTTTGTCATGAATAGGAGCATCAGAGGCTGATGTCTGGTATTGATCCTCAGCAGAGTCTGCTGTTTTATCCTGTGAGGTTGGAACGGCACAACTGGCCAGCAGTGCAGCCGCTACAGCGACAGATAATTGTTTCAGCATTCGCTTTTCCCAAAATCAAAATCCGCCTTATGTTACCTGCTCAGCCTTCAAAAGCAAGGCTGGCGATCAAAATCGATCTTTGGCGGATCGTAACGCAGTGAACAGATCCACAGCATTGTGTTGTTGCCAGCGGTGTTGTAACGCAGCATCTTCAGCCCTTAAAAAAGGGTTAATTTGCCGCTGTACAGCTAAGGGGGTGGGCAAGGTGGCTTGCTGTTGTTCCCTTTGTTGTTGACACCAGTGTTGATAATCTGCAAGTTCTGTATTGTCCGGATCAGCCCAGCGGGCAAATTCCAGATTAGCCAGGGTATATTCGTGGGTGGCGTACACTAATGTTTGATCCGGCAAAGTCAGAATACGTGACAAACTCTGCCACATCTGCGCCGCTGACCCTTCAAACAAACGACCACAACCAGCGTTAAACAAGGTATCACCACAAAACAGAACAGGTGCACAATAGTAGGCTATATGACCCAGAGTATGACCTGGAAGTTGCATCACCTGAAAAGTTAAGCCGAAATCGGGTAGCTCAATCTGATCATTGTCCTGTAACCAGATATCCGCATAGGGGATTTTTTGCTGTTCTAAAGCCGGAGCATAAACTACTGCATCAGGCCAGAGTTGTTTGAGTTCATTGATGCCCCCTGTATGATCCGGATGATGGTGGGTGATCAGGATCACAGCTAATTGCAACTGCTGTTGTTGCAGGTGGTGCTGCACTACGGCGGCATCACCCGGATCGACAATCAAAGCCAACTCTGCTTGGCGCAGGCACCAAATGTAGTTATCCTTAAAAGCGGTTAGGGCAGTGATCTCTGGCATAAATAATTTCCATAGCTGATGGTCTGATAAAGTGAAGTGTACCTGATGAAACCTGCGTTAAGTTACCACAGTACAACAGTACCCCGACAGTGGCAGCAATTGCCGCAGGGCGAGCTGATGGCTAACGCTTTGGAAAAGCAGCTAAGTCAGTGGTGGCCAAAAATTTTTGGTTATCATCTGCTCAAAGTGGGCAGTTTAAGCAGTGCTCTGGATACATCTGCTTGCAACATCAAACACCAAATTTGTTTAAACGAGCACCTTGAACAGGCTTCTGTAGTCGCCGACCCGGATGCTTTGCCTTTTCTGGAACAATCAATAGACGCTGTATTACTGGCGCATTGTCTGGAGTTTTACCCGGATCCTCACCATATAGTACGTGAAGCTCATCGGGTGCTTATGCCAGACGGCTACTTATTGTTAAGTGGTTACAATCCGTTAAGCAGTGCCGGATTACTGAAACTCTGGCCCGGGGTTAAACAGCAATTGCCATGGGCTGGTCGTTTTTTTACGCCATCCCGCGTGAAAGACTGGTTGCATTTATTAGGTTTTGAAGTGATGTATGAGCAACGCTTTTTCTGGTCCAGTTTACTTGGGCAGCACAAACCTGATAGCCGCTGGCAGAGGTGGTGTGAAACTTATCTGGGGTATTTTGGCGCCTCTTATGTATTGGTTGCACGTAAAAGGGTACTGCCTTTAACTCCGATACGGCCAAAATGGCAAAGAGCGCCAGCTTTTCAAGCCGCAGTAAAAGGCATCAGTGCCAGGCAAGAGGTCAATCAGGATTAGGGTGTTTTTGGCTGTTTTTGCAGCCATTGATCCAATTGATTGGCAAACTGTTGTTTATCCTGCGCTCCTAAAGGGGCAGGGCCTGAAAGCTGTACGCCACTGTTGCGTAGTTCTTCCTGCAAGTTACGCATGGTGAGTCTGTCACTGATATTGTCTGGCGTCAGTAACCTGCCTTTGCTGGTAATACAAAGCGCTCCTTTAGCAACAACGGCAGCGGCCAGTGGAATATCATTACTGATCAGCAAATCACCTGCTGCTATTCGTTCTTCAATGTAACGGTCTGCCACATCAAAACCAGCTTCAACCTGCACTGCTCTGATGTAAGGGCTGCGCGGTATTTGAAAGCTGTGATTCGCAACCAGATAGAGCAGGGTCTGTCGGCGTTCTGCTGCTTTAAATAAAATGTCTTTGAGTACTTTGGGGCAGGAGTCTGCATCAACCCAGATTGGCATCCTGATGATCCTTTAATAGTTGTCTGGCTTGTTTGTGGCTTAATTTCATAAAAAACAGCAGCGGGTCGGCAATACCAGGTTGTTCGGCTTCAACAAAACCTAATTGCCTGTAACACTGCACCGCAATCTGGTTGTTCTGGTAAACAAATAACGAAAAATCCCGTTGTGGTTGCTGTTGTAAACCTTGTGCAATCAAGCCTTTGATCAGCGTTTTGCTATGGCCCCTGCCTCTGCTATCCGGATGCACCAGTAAACGGGCCAGATGATTGCAGTCAAAACGATCACAAAGCTGACCAAAGGCAACACGTTGTCTGTGCTGATACAGCCAGTAACTTTGCGTGCCAGGTAAATACAGCTGCTGTAGAAATTGTAAGGCTCTGATGGGAAACTGAAAGCCTTCACCACCCCACTGATCCAGACTTTGTTGTGATTCAAACCAGTTATGCAGATAAGCGGATTGCTCAGGTGTGATCGGGCTTAACTGATAGGGAGCATGCTTCATAACTTGTCCTTCAGCGGCGTGATCTGGTATCCCTGTTGAGTCAATTGTTCAATTAAGCCCTGATCCCCGGCCAGATGCAAAGCGCCAACCACAACAAAAACCGGCTTAGTTTGTGGTTCAGCGACCAGCAGTTTTACCCATGCATTGTTTCTTTTAACAATAAGCGACTGATAAATAGCAGGGTAGTTTTTTAAATCGTCCAGGTATAAGTGGTCTAACTGCGTCAGATCACCGCTACGCCAGGCTTTTCTCATTGCATCGAAGTCTTCGCTGCTGTTTTTTAAATCATCCATGGTGCTTTTTATTAAGGTTTCAGCGCCGCTGTTGTTCAGCTCTGTAATCACGTCCAGATGCTGTTGCATAGTTTCAAGGCCTGCTATTTTTTTGCCGGACTTTTTGGCTTCATCCTGTAAAAAGGCGTCGACTCCCGGAGCTGTGGCTCCCTGAGCTTGCAGTTGCGTTGTGGTCAGCATAATGGCTGCAAACGCAGGTTTAAAGCGGGTGATCTGCTCCAGTGGGATCTTATGCACCCTGCAGTAGTCAGCGAGTTGTTTTGCCAGGGGCGAAGAGAGATGTTGCAACAAGTTTTCACCTGAAGGATAAGAGTTTAAAGCGATCATTTGTTGTATGCCAGAGGGACTTGATAACTGCTCTAAATCTGTTTCCAGCACTAAAGTCTCACTCAGCTGCAGTGCCAGCAGGTATTCAGGTGGCAACGGATAGTCCTGGCTACTTAGCATATGAACGGAGCCGGCAAGATAAAAAAGCTGTTTGCCTTTGCTGACTTTCCAGACGCCATCGGCTATTACAGTGCTGCTCAGCAGCACTAGGGTAAAGAAGAGAAAAATACGGGTCACTGCACAAAACCTCTGGTGTAAAACATCTGACTAATCAAAAGAGCCTACTTTGCCCCGTAGTTTTTTGCGTTCTTTGTGCTGAGTTTTTTGCTTCAGCCTGTCCATGCGGGCACCATAAGTGGGTTTGGTTGCACGGCGCTTTTTTGCTTCAAAACTGGCACTTTGCAGCAGCTGCATTAATTTAGCCACTGCATCATCTTTGTTCATATCCTGACTACGATGCGCCTGAGCTTTAATCACTATGACGCCACTTTTACTGATCCTGTCATCCGGATACTGCAGCAGTTTTTGCTTAAACTCGTCCGGCAAACTGCTGCGCTCTATATCAAAACGCAGTTGCACCGCTGTAGATACTTTATTGACATGCTGACCGCCGCTGCCCTGAGCCCGGACAAAACTGAATTCCAGTTCATCCAGATCAAGCTCAAGACCCGCTTTGATCTGAACTAAAGTTACCACATTAAATCGTCCGGAATTTGATAGGCGGCGTACGGATCATCTTCAGCCTGCACTTCGGCACTTTGTCCTGTGTTATGTAGCACTACGATAGTTTCAGCCAAACGTTGCTGGATTTTTTCCGCGACTTTCACCGGGATCACATAATACTGGTCTGCAAGTTTTGCTATTGCTGCCTGGCCTTTGGTCAGTTCTGCATGGATACGGTTGCTGACGTACAAACGTTTGACCAGGCTGCCATCGGTAAAGTTAAAGGCGGTTTCACCTTTATGCACTATGATATTGAGCTCAACCAGCTGTTTAACCTGAGCTGCCAGTGCTTTTTTATCCTGTTCTGCTTTACGTTGGCGGTTTAATTCCTGATCGCGTTGCAGTTGTTGCTGACGGCTTTGTTCGGCGAGCACTGAGGCTTCATTGACGACTGAGCCATTTTTTCCGGCTTGCACCCGCTCTTTATGCTTTTCTTTTTTAATGGCTTTTAATTTTTTCTCATTACCTAAACCGGCTTTGAGCAATTGTTCCTGCAGTGATTTACTCATAAAAAAGTCCTGTCAATCTGATAGCGCTATTGTTTCATGTTCCGGCCACGCTGCAAAGAGCTGAAGGCCAGACTAACCGCCTATACCAAAAATGCGTTATGATAAGGCACTTTTATTGAATTTGTCCGGGACCTTATCTTGTTATTTCACGATCTTGCGTTAGACCCTCGTTTAGTCCGTTCTATCCAGCACCTTGGCTTTGCCCAACCAACGCCAATTCAGCAGGAAGCTGTGCCTGCCGCTATGACAGGCAAAGACTTAATGGTTTCATCGCAAACCGGTTCAGGAAAAACTCTGGCGTATTTACTGCCGATGATGCAGCGCTTATTACGCAGCAGACCCTTATCCAAACAAGATGCCCGGGCTTTAATCCTGGTGCCAACCCGTGAACTGGCGCATCAGGTCTATGCCAAATTACGTTTATTTGTCGCTAATACGCCTTTAACCAGCGCTTTGATTGTCGGTGGTGAAAACTTCAACGAGCAGGAAAAAATCCTGAAGCGGCAGCCCACTATTATAGTGGCCACACCTGGTCGTTTTATTGATCACCTGCAACACAAAACCTTTTTTATTCAGGGTCTGGAAATGCTGATTTTAGATGAAGCAGATCGGATGCTGGATTTAGGTTTTATGCCACAACTTAATGAAATCAATAAGGCTGCTGATCACCGTTTGCGTCAGACTTTAATGTTCTCAGCCACTTTAGATCACGCCGAAGTGAATGAACTGGCGATGTCGTTATTAAAATCGCCACACAGAGTTTCTGTCGGTGCTTCTTATCAACAGCATGAAGATATAGAACAGCGGTGTTATTTTGCCGATCATTTGTCGCACAAAGAAGCCTTATTGGCTTATTTGTTAAAGCAGGAACAAATAAGTCAGCTCATTATTTTTACCGCGACCCGTGAAGATACCGATCGTCTGGCCAAACTATGTGACTCTTTAGGTTATCCGGCTGTAGGTTTAAGTGGCAAGTTAACTCAAGGTCAGCGTAACGCAGTGATGCAGGGCTTTTCCGCCAATAAACATCAGGTGCTGGTCACCACAGATGTCGCGTCCCGCGGACTGGATTTGTTGCAGGTCAGTCATGTACTGAATTTTGATTTGCCCAAACACGCGGAAGAATACGTGCACCGTATAGGTCGCACCGGCAGAGCTGGTGCCAAAGGTATAGCTATCTCTTTAGTGGGTCCAAAAGACTGGGTTGCCTTTTGTGCCATTGAAAGCTTTTTGCGCCGTCCTTTACCTATGCAACAGGTTGAATCGTTACCTGCTAAATTTAAAGGCGTGGATCTGCATGCACCGGTAAAAGCAGTGAAAAAAACCAAGCCAGTGGTGAGAAAAGCTAAACCAAAATCAACGGATACCACGTCGACAGTCAAGGTCGCGCCTAAACCTAATTTTTATCAGGCAGGCGATGATGGCATGACACCAGTGAAGAAAAAGATCAAATAATTTACAGTAGTATGTTTTTTATTCGGAGAATAGTGCTACACTCAAGTCGTTACTTTGTAGATTTGTTCGACAGTTTTTATTGCAAGCAATTGTTTTGGCTGAAGAATTATTTAGAGTAACTGGAACGGCCAAAATCAGAAAAACTATTTTTCTGTTGGATTAGTAATAGCTATTGACCACTTTGTCAGGTTCACTGATAATGGGGTCGTAATATGTACTAGCTCGAATACGGCCGGTAATATTTAAGTCGCCAAACAATTGGCAAATTTAGTTAAAGTAAGAGAATGTTATGTCACAATTAATTTCCGGTACCGTTAAGTGGTTCAACGAAGATAAAGGTTTTGGTTTCATCGAGCGTGAAGGCGGCAAAGACGTATTCGTACATTTCCGCGCTATCAATGGCACAGGCCGCAGAACTTTAGTTGAAGGTCAACGTGTAACTTTCGAAGTTACTGAAGGCCAGAAAGGTCCTCAGGCTGAGAACGTAACTGTTACCGGTTAATAGTTTTCTGAAAAAGAGCCAACTTTAAGTTGGCTTTTTTTATACCTGAAATTCAGTAAGGTTCAAATCTAACTGATTGTTTTTAATTAGTAATTTTTATTTTGTTATTAAGCAATACTTAAAGCTCTAACGATAACTGAGCCTGAGCTTCCTGCGCTTTTAATCCCACATGAATACCTACCAGCCGCACTTTTTTGCCTTGCCCTCTGTGCCAGGCTTGTTCCAGCAATTGTTTTAAACTGGCCATATCTAATTCGGGTTGTTGTTTCTCTATTGTGGTTTGCTGGAAATCGGCAAATTTCAGTTTAATGCCAATTTTCTGAATATGAGCACTGGCTTCACAGCGTTCAATACGGCGCCGAAGTTTAGGTAAAAGCTCTGACAGACTTTGTTGACCTGCATCCAGATCCGGTAAATCTTCAGTATAGGTGTGTTCAACAGCTACAGATTTACGTGGATAATCGTTTTGTACATCACGGCAGTCGCGACCAAAACTGCGCTCTATCAAAGTGTCAGCAAAACTGCCGAAGTGTTTCACCAGCGTATGCAAAGGGGCATTTTGAATATCGACGCATTTATAGAAACCTAAGGTTGCCAGTCGCTCAGCAGTTTTTTTGCCTACTCCCGGGATTTTATGTAAAGGCAGGAATTTGACGAAATCACTGACTTTGTCAGGTGGTAACACAAATAAACCATCTGGCTTATTTTCATCACTGGCAATTTTAGCCAGAAATTTATTCGGGGCTACACCAGCTGAAGCTGTTAAACCAGTTTCAGCAAAAATGACCCGGCGAATTTCTTCGGCAATACGGGTGGCACTGCCAGAGAATAAGGTGCTGTCACTAACATCCAGATAAGCTTCATCCAATGATAAAGGCTCTACTTTGTCGGTATACCGATGAAAAATGGCCTGAATTTGCAAACTGGCTGCTTTGTATTTTTCCATATTGCCGGGTAATAACAACAGATGAGGGCAGAGCTTTAAGGCTTGTCCTGTGGGCATGGCAGAACGTACACCATACACACGGGCAGGGTAGTTGCAGGTGCTGATCACACCTCGTTCAGTACGACTGCCGCCTATAGCTAAAGGAATATTGCGCCAATCTGGCCTGTCCCGCATTTCTACCGCAGCGAAAAAACAGTCCATGTCGATATGAATGATTTTTTTCATTTACAAAGCACTGTTGGTTTATACAGTTGTATGATTGACCAGTTTTGGCTTTTTGTAAAGCCAGATACTGGTTTTATTTACAGCTAATACTATGACTCCACCGACCACCCGTCTGAAAGTTAATTTTGGAAGTTTAGATGGCTACTTTATAGCTGCATCTTTAGCGGATTCCATGTAGAATGCGCGCAGTTTTTTTAAATAGCCTGGCCCTCTTGGCCACCTGGGAGCAAGCATGTTAAAGCGCGAAATGAACATTGCCGATTTTGATCCGGAATTATGGCAATCCATTACCAACGAAACCCAACGTCAGGAAGATCACATTGAGCTGATCGCTTCTGAAAACTATGCCAGCCCACGTGTATTGCAGGCTCAGGGTTCTCAGTTAACCAACAAATACGCTGAAGGTTACCCACATAAACGTTATTACGGTGGTTGTGAGTACGTGGATGTAGCTGAAGATTTAGCTATCGCGCGTGCTAAAGAGTTGTTTGGTGCAGATTACGCAAACGTGCAACCGCACTCAGGCTCTCAGGCCAACTCAGCGGTATTTTTAGCTTTATTGAATGCAGGCGATACTATTTTAGGTATGAGTCTGGCCCACGGTGGTCACTTAACGCACGGTGCTTCAGTCAGCTCTTCAGGTAAGTTGTACAAAGCTGTGCAATATGGCCTGCATCCAGAAACAGGTGTGATTGACTACGCCCAGGCTGAAGCTTTAGCTTTGGAACACAAGCCAAAATTGATCATTGCGGGCTTCTCAGCCTATTCAGGCATTATCGACTGGCAGAAATTCCGTGAAATCGCCGACAAAGTGGGCGCTTACCTGATGGTAGATATGGCACACGTCGCTGGTTTAGTGGCTGCGGGTTTGTATCCAAACCCAGTGCCTGTGGCCGATGTTGTAACCACTACCACGCACAAAACTTTAGCTGGCCCTCGTGGCGGTTTAATTCTGGCCCGTAAAAACGAAGAGATCGAAAAGAAACTGAACTCTGCTGTTTTCCCTGGTGGTCAGGGTGGTCCTTTGATGCATGTCATCGCAGCAAAAGCTGTTGCATTTAAAGAAGCGCTGCAACCAGAATTTAAAGTCTATCAGCAACAAGTGTTGAAAAACGCTGTGGCTATGTGTGATGAAATGATCAAACGTGGCTACAAAATTGTATCTGGTGGCACACAAAACCATTTATTCCTGATGGATTTAATCGACAAAAACATCACGGGTAAAGAAGCAGATGCATGGTTAGGTCTGGCTCATATCACTGTCAATAAAAATTCAGTGCCCAATGATCCACGCTCTCCATTTGTCACAAGTGGTTTACGTATCGGTACTCCTGCTATTACCCGTCGTGGTTTTAAAGAAGCAGAAGCCCGTTTAGTCGCAAGCCTGATTTGCGACGTGCTGGACAGCCGCGGTGATGCTGGTGTGATCGACAAAGTTCGTGCCCAGGTGTCTGAAGTCTGTGGCCGTCTGCCGGTTTATGCCTGATTGCCAGCTATGACTGAACAAAGATAGAGTGTTATGATGGCCGCCTGATGCGGCCATTTTTTTCGGAGAAATTCCGTGTTTTGTCCTTTTTGTCGTGCCGACGATACCAAAGTTATAGACTCCCGCTTAGTGGCTGAGGGGTCTCAGGTAAAAAGAAGACGTGAATGTGGTGCTTGCCACGAACGTTTTACCACCTTTGAAGCTGCCGAACTGGTGATGCCCCGTATTGTGAAACGGGACGGTTCCCGCGAGCCTTTTAACGAGGCCAAGTTACGCAGTGGCGTAATGCGTTCACTGGAAAAACGTCCTGTACCCACAGAACAAATTGAATCTTTGATCAGCAAAGTAGAAAGCTTATTACGTGCCACAGGCGAGCGTGAAGTACCAAGCCAATTACTGGGCACTCTGATTATGGATGAGCTGGTGAAACTGGATAAAGTGGCTTACGTGCGTTTTGCATCAGTCTACCGCTCCTTTAAAGATATCCGCGAGTTTGGCGAAGAAATTGCCCGGCTTGGAGATAATTAAGTGAGTTTTACTGAACTCGATCAGCACTATATGGCGCGCGCTATAGAGCTCGCCTCTAAAGGCCGTTTTACCACAGCACCTAATCCTAATGTTGGCTCCGTGATAGTCCGGGATGGCGGGATAGTAGGGGAAGGTTATCATCGTCAGGCCGGCGGACCTCATGCTGAGGTGTTTGCTTTACGTCAGGCAGAGCATCTTGCTTCAGGTGCTACCTGCTATGTCACCTTAGAACCTTGCAGTCATTATGGCCGCACTGGGCCTTGTGCTTTGGCTCTGGTCAATGCTGGTGTCAAAAAAGTGATAGTGGCTATGCTGGATCCTAATCCTTTAGTCGCTGGTCGCGGCATTCAAATTCTGAAAGATGCAGGCATTGAAGTGCAGGTGGGTCTGTTAGAACACAAAGCCAGAGCTTTAAATCCTGGCTTTTTAAGCCGGATGGAGCGGCAAAAACCTTATGTCCGGCTTAAACTTGCCACCAGTCTGGATGGGCGTATTGCGCTTGCCAACGGCAAAAGCCAGTGGATAAGCTCGTCTGAATCCCGATCTGACGTGCAGCTGATGCGAGCTCAGGCTCATGCCATTTTGTCGACTGCAACTACTGTGCTTGCTGACAACGCCCGTTTAACAGTGCGCGCTGAAGGCCTTACTATCACGGCTTTAGAAGATGGCTCTGTACGTCAACCCGTCCGGATTGTTTTAGACCGTTGCCTTAAATTAACAGGCCAGGAGCTTTTGTTTTCACAAAATGGCCCCATAGTGCTGGTGCATGACAAGCAATTCAAACCTGCATTTGAGCATCCGCATGTCCGCTTTATTGCGCTGGATTCTGATGAATCAGGCTTGGATTTAAACGAGTTAATGTCTGTGTTAGCCGCAGAACATATCAACGACTTATGGGTGGAAGCCGGCGCTGTACTGGCTGGTTCTTTATGGCAGGCAGGGTTGGTGGATGAATTGATTGTCTATCAGGCTCCCGTGCTGTTAGGTGACAAAGCCAAAGCCATGTTGCAATTACCAAATTACAGTGAGCTTTGTGACGCTCAGCATTTTGTATGGACTTCAGTGCAGACACTGGGGCCTGATTTAAAGTTAACAGCAAGGTTAGAGCCATGTTTACCGGAATAATAGAAGCGACAGGTAAAATCAGCGCTATCAAAGCCAGTGGTGTGGATTTAAAGCTGACCATTGGATCTGACAGTCTGGATTTTTCTGATGTCAAACTTGGCGACAGTATTGCCAGTAATGGCGTTTGCCTGACTGTCACAGCTCTGCATGGCAATAGTTTTGATGCAGATGTTTCAGGCGAAACCGTCAAGCGTACTTTATTTGGAAAGTACAAAGCCGGGCAGTTACTGAATCTGGAAAAGGCCTTGCTGGCGACAGGACGCTTAGGCGGACATTTGGTCAGCGGTCATGTCGATGGCATCAGCAGCGTTGAAAAAATTGAGAAATTTGGCGAAGCCTGGCAAGTCTGGATAAAAATGCCAAAAGACTTAGCGTATTACATCGCTGAAAAAGGTTCTATTACGGTGGATGGCATTAGCCTGACCGTCAATGAAATAAGTTCCAGTGCTTTTCGTTTAACTATAGTGCCTCATACGGCACGGGAAACCACCTTGATGAGTCTCAAAGCGGGCAGTCAGGTGCATCTGGAAGTGGATTTAATAGCGCGTTATTTAGAACGTTTGCTGCAAGGCCGTGAAGGGGCGGGCAGTAAAGGCGTGACTATGGATTTATTGCAACAACGTGGTTTTTTATAACGCAGTAAGGCCCGGGGCCTGAGGTAAAGTATGCAACTGAATACACCAGCAGAAATTATTGAAGATATTCGTCAGGGTAAAATGGTTATTCTGATGGATGACGAAGACCGCGAAAACGAAGGCGATTTAGTAATGGCGGCCGAATACGTCACACCTGATGCAGTGAATTTTATGGCCACTCATGGCCGTGGTTTAATTTGTTTAACACTGACTAAAAAGCGCTGTGAACAGTTAAAACTGCCTTTGATGGTGGATAAAAACTTATCGCCATTTTCTACTGCTTTTACCTTATCCATTGAAGCTGCTGAAGGTGTCACTACAGGTATTTCAGCGGCCGATCGTGCCCGCACAGTAAAAGCTGCAGTAGCACGCGACGCTAAGCCGACAGATATTGTGTATCCGGGGCATATTTTTCCTTTGATGGCACAAGACGGCGGTGTCTTGGTGCGCGCTGGTCACACCGAAGCGGGTTGTGACTTAGCGCGGATGGCGGGTTTAGAGCCAGCTGCAGTGATTGTTGAAATTTTAAATGAAGACGGTACCATGGCGCGTCGTCCGGATTTAGAAATTTTTGGTAAAAAACACGGCATTAAAATTGGCACCATTGCCGATTTAATTGAATACCGTAACCTGCATGAAACCACGATAGAGCAAGTGGCGAGTTGTCAGTTACCTACTGAGTTTGGCGAATTTAATCTGGTGACCTTTCGTGACACCATCGACAATCAAATTCATTTTGCTTTGGTAAAAGGCGAAATTGAAGCCGAACAAGCCACCTTAGTGCGGGTGCATTTACACAATACCTTCAGTGATTTGTTGTTATCCGACCGTGGCGCCAATCGCAGTTTTTCTTTGCACTGTGCGATGAAACGTATTGCCGATGAAGGTGGTGTGCTGGTGCTGTTAGGTAAAAATGAAAGCAGTGATGAACTGGTGCAGATGGTGCAAAACTTTGAAGCCGAAGATAAAGGCGAAAAAGCGAAGACCGAATTATGGAAAGGCACCTCACGTAATGTGGGGGTAGGTTCACAAATTCTGGCCAGTTTAGGCGTGAAAAAAATGCGTTTATTAAGCGCGCCGAAAAAATACCACGCACTCTCAGGCTTTGGTCTGGAAGTAGTGGACTATGTGTCTGAATAAGACTCTGTAACAACTGGTGCAGAAACAGTAGCAGGGGACGGGTTATCTTGTGTTATCATGGCGCCCGTTTTTTTGAATTCTGGTTTTTAAAACCATTTTTTTGCAGCTCAATTGCAATAAGGACCTCCAATGCAGGTGATTGAAGCAGGTTTAACCGCTAAAGGTAAAAAGTTTGCCATCGTTGTGGCCAGATTCAACAGCTTTATTGTCGAAAGTTTATTAGACGGCGCTGTAGATACCTTAAAACGTGTAGGTGACATCGCTGATCAGGATATCACTGTGGTTCGCATTCCAGGCGCTTTTGAAATGCCATTAGCGGTACAAAAAGTAGCGGCCAGTGGTAAATACGACGCGATCATCGCCTTAGGTGCGGTGATCCGTGGTGGTACACCTCATTTTGAATATGTAGCAGGCGAATGCACCAAGGGCCTGGCTCAGGTCATGATGCAGCACAGTATTCCAGTTGCTTTTGGCGTATTGACTGTCGACAGTATTGAGCAGGCTGTTGAGCGTGCCGGTACAAAAATGGGCAATAAAGGCGCAGAAGCAGCGATGTCCTCGCTGGAAATGGTAAACGTTCTCTCTCAGTTGTAGGATTTGTTGATGAAACCTAATGCACGTCGTTTGGCCCGTTCTTTGGCCGTTCAGGGAGTTTATAGCTGGCAGGTCAGCAAAAACCCTATTGGTGATATTGAACAGCAGTTATTGCTGGAACAAAACACCAAACATCTGGACGTGGGCTATTTCCAGGATATTTTGCGTGGTGTGGCCGTAAATCATCCGGTATTGGATGAAGCCGTAAAGCCGTTTTTAGACCGTCCTTTTGAAGAAATTGATCTGGTCGAAAAAGCCATACTACGGGTCTCAGCTTACGAGCTGAAATACCGGCTGGATGTGCCTTACAAGGTGGTGATTAACGAAGCCATCGAACTGGCAAAAGCCTTTGCGGCCGATGACAGCCACAAGTTTGTCAACGGCATACTTGATAAAGCCGTTAAACGCCTGCGAGCCGAATAAAAAATGGAGAGCCGGCGTAAGTCGGCTTTTTTATGGGTGAATTTGAGTTAATTCAACGTTGTTTTGCTGAAGCGGGCCGTAAACGCACGGACGTTGCCATTGGTATTGGCGACGACGGAGCTGTGTTGCAGGTACGTGAAGGTTGTGATCTGGTGATCACCACCGACAGCATGGTCGAAGGCATCCATTTTTTTCCGGACGTCGATCCGCGCTCGCTTGGGCATAAATTGGTGGCAGTCAATGTCAGCGATTTAGCCGCTATGGGTGCAGAACCCTGCTGGTTATCTTTAGCTTTAACTTTACCTAAAGTGGATGAAGACTGGTTGCTTGCTTTTGCCGAAGGTTTAAGTGAAACAGCGGATTATTACAATTGCCAGCTGATTGGCGGTGATACCACCCGTGGGCCTTTGAGTTTAACCATGATTGCCAAAGGTTTAGTGCCTAAGGGAAAAGCTATTACCCGTGCAGGAGCTCAGAACGGTGACTATCTGTATGTGACAGGCACTTTAGGTGATGCCGCTTTGGGTTTACAACTGGTGCAAAACAAAGTCGAAATCAGCAAAAAACACCGGGCTCATATATTGCAACGTTTTCACTATCCAACGGCCCGTGTCGCTTTAGGTCAGGCGCTGCGGAACATCGCAAGTTCAGCTATGGATATCTCTGATGGCCTTGCCGGTGATTTACCTCATATTTTACGTCGTTCCAAAGTAGGGGCTGTGGTGGATGTTAACAAGCTGCCGATGTCGCAAGCCTTAAAAGACAGCTGTAGTGCAGAACAAGCCTTGAACTATGCCTTGTCCGGTGGTGAGGATTACGAACTTGTGTTCACTGTGCCGGAGAATCGCCGGGGCTCATTAGAAGTATTACTTTCTCCTTATGGTGTACCTGTCACTTGCATAGGTCGTATTACAGGTGCTGTGGGTAAGCTGGACTTTAAGCAGGGCGAATTGCCCTTTGTGTATCAGCACCAGGGTTTTGAGCACTTTTAATGGCATCCACACAAAAAACCACCCCTGAATTTGACTTGAGAAAATGGACTCATTTTCTTGCTTTGGGTTTTGGTTCAGGTCTGGCCCCTAAAGCGCCTGGTACTTTTGGTACCCTTGCGGCACTGCCCCTGATTTTTCTGCAGTCCTTATTAAGTCCTCAATGGGCCATGGCTTGGATTTTGTTTGCTTTTGTACTGGGTTGTTATGTCTGTGGACAAACAGCCAAAGACATAGGTGAGCATGATCATGGCGCTATCGTCTGGGATGAAGTGGCGGGTTATAGCCTGGCCATGTGGTGTATTCCGTTCGAATGGCAGTATCTGTTGATTGGTTTTTTACTCTTCCGTTTTTTTGATATCGTTAAACCCTGGCCCATTCGCTTACTGGATAAAACAATCCACGGTGGTTTTGGCATTATGATTGACGACATGCTGGCTGGATTCTTTAGCTGGCTGATCCTCTTCGCGCTGGTGCAGTGGCAAGCTTTTAGTTAATATAAATTTTTCCCTGCAACCTGGTGATCTGTGTGCGTTTTCCGCTCTTGGTTTTTTTAGCCTTTTTTTCTGTTGCTGTATCCTCTGAGGGCCAGACGGGTTCCATTTATGATTTTGATATTAAGCACTGGAACAGTGCTGATGGTTTGTCATCAAATTCCGTCCGGGCTGTCAGTCAGGACCCATTGGGTTATGTCTGGGTTGGCACTTTATATGGTTTAAATCGTTTTGACGGCTATCATTTCACCCAGTTCAGTACCAAAACCAGCCGCCAGTTGGCCAGCAACTCCATCAATAAACTCTTGTTGGATCAACAAGGTTATATGTGGGTCGGCACCAAAGCCGGCCTTTCTGGTTTTGACCCCCAAACTCTGAAGTTCGACCGTTACCCTATTTTGGCTGAAGTCACCTCTATAGTGCAGGTAGCGCCGGATGAAATATGGGTGGCAGCCGAAAATTTATTTAAGGTAAAACAAGGTAAAGTCAGCCGGGTGCAAAGCATCAAAGAATCTGTAGTACAGATTGAAATGGCAGGCGACTCGGTATTAATCAGCACCACTAAATTTTTATATAAATTAAGCCCGGAGGGCGAAATTCAAAAAATCCTCTTACCTGACGAACTGCAACAACATCCGTTGTACGATTTAAGCTGGTTTAACGATACCTTGCATTTCGCCAGTGAGTCTGGTTATTTCCATCTGGATAAAAAGCAGCAGGTGGTTCGTTGTGATATTCACGGCGTGGATAATTCAGCTATTTATAAGTTGTTTAAAGACAGCTCAGGCAACGACTGGATCTCTGGTTACAACAAGTTGTATCACCGCCATGCCGGACAAGAGTGGCAACATATCAGTGCTGAAGAATTGGGCAGCTCGCCCTGGTTCAGTGATATTTTTGAAGACAGAGACCATAACATTTGGTTGGCGAGTTTCAGCGAAGGCCTTTACCGTGCTTCCCCTGGCAAAATGCGCCGTGTGGTCGGTGTTGGCCAGCAGGATGTTGTGGTGCGCAGTGTGCGCTATTCAGCGCGTTTAAATAGCCTTCTGGTGGCAACCCAAACCAATGTCGGCTTGTTAAAAGCCGATCAGCATTTTGTAGAGCTGGTGGATCATCAGTCGCTGGGTCAAAGTACAGTTTATGATTTTTATGACAGGAGCAATCAGCTGTGGCTGGGCACTGACCATGGTTTATTGTTGTACAACTTTGACGACCGTAAAGTCAGCCGGCCCTTTAAAGAGTTAGCTACAGCCTCTATTCGTGTGGTGCAACCTCACGCAGAGACAGGCTTATGGTTTGGTGGTGCTAATGGTTTGTATCACTATGATGGTGAAACACTGAAAGCCGCGCCCTTTAATGCGGACCTCGAATCGGCTTTTGTCACCGTCATTGAAGATCAGGGCCAGGATTTACTGGTCGGCACGACCAGCGGTTTGTATTGGTATCAGCAGGAAAAACTCAACAGGGTAGGGTTAGGCACGCCTTTATTTGGCGCTTACATCACCAGCGTTTTAACCTTAGCGGATCAACAAATGCTGGTGGCTACGCTGGACGATGGTTTGTTTATCAAAACTTTGCAAGGGCAGTGGCAGCAGTACGACAGCAGTAACGGTTTGCCTTTGGATCCGGTGATTAGTTTATGGTATGACAGAGACTCGGATTATCTGTGGGCAAGCAGCTTAAAAGGGGTATTCAGGTTCAGACCTCCGGCGGCAAAAGACAGTGGCAAGGTACTTCATTTCGAGCTGGTCTTATCGCCCTACGATCGCCAATTAGGCACTGCTCCCGGTCGTTGTTGTAATGGTGCCGGTCACAGCAAAGTGGCTAAATGGCAGGACCAGCTATGGTTTCCCAGTTTAAAAGGTCTGGTGGCTGTGCCTTTGCAATTGACCATGGCACCGGACAGGCCCTTACAGCCTTTACTTCAGGATGTCACAGGGCAAAAGCCTTATGCTTTATTGCCAGAGCAGCAACAATTGGTACTGGAAACCTCAGATCGTAATATCAGTATCCGTTATAGCGCGCTTGAGTTTATTAAAGCCAATGCCATTGAATTTCGCTATCAATTGAGTGGTTTTGATCAGGAATGGCAGCACGTGGGTCAGAGACGCGAGGCTATTTATACCAATTTGCCACCCGGCAGTTATCAGTTTGTAGTGCAGGCCCGTTATGCCAGTCAGGGCTGGACAGATCAGCAGCAATTAAAGCTGGATCTGGTGGTCCCCCGATTATTTACTGAAACTATAGTGTACAAAGGTTTATGGGCTTTATTGCTGGTGCTGGCTTTGTACGGTTTGGCCTGGTTGTGGCGCCGTAATGCGGTCATGCAGCAGCAGGAGTTGAGTAAACTGGTGCGCCAACGTACAGCAGAGCTGGAAAACAGCAACTCGCGTTTGAGTGAGTTGAATGAACAGTTGTCGCAGCTGACGCATAAAGACACTTTAACTGGCCTTAGAAACCGCCGTTTTTTGTTTGAACAGTTGCCCAAAGACGTAGAGCAGTATCAGCACAACAGAGACGCCATGCTGCAACAGGGCAAATGTATAGCCTTGTTGCAACTGGATATGGATAACTTTAAATCCATCAATGATTTGTACGGCAATAGCGCAGGAGACAGCGTATTACAGCAAATCAGTGGTCTGTTGTTACGTGAAAGCCGGGGAGCTGACTATGTGGTGCGTTTTGCCGGTGAGCAGTTTGTCCTGGTGCTGCGGGACGTCGAATTTGCCACAGTGCGTGATTTTGCATTGCAGTTGAATCAATTGGTTGCACAAGCTAATTTTCAAATCCCGGATGGGCGAACCGTGTCTTTGACCTGCTCCATTGGTTACAGCTGTTTTCCGCTGGAGCTGTTAGGCGGGCAACTGATTTCATGGGAAATCTCTTTGCAACTGGCTGAAATCGCACTGAGCAAAGTGAAGGAATCAGGTCGTAATGGTTGTGCTACTGTAGGTTTTGATCCGCAGGTCGATGCCTTTGAGTTTGAGGATTCAGGGCTAATCGATATGCAGATTGAAAAACTATTGGCGGATGGCCTGGCGTGGTTTGAAGTAAAAAGCTACCGCCCTTAGCCGTTGTCCTTGAAGCCACAGCGTTGTTGCCTGCTGAATTGAATTGGGATTTGAAAAGGGCGCGGGTAAACCGCGCCCGTACGGCAGGGCAGGATTAACGACTAAGAAAAGCTGCTACTTTGGCCTGGATACCGACACAGTCTAAACCCAGTTCAGCGTAGATCTGTTCCTGAGTACCGTGTTTGATAAAGAGATCAGGCAGGCCGATATTCAGAAGTTTCACAGGCAACTGCTCTGCAATGCAAAATTCATTGACTGCAGAACCTGCACCACCCATCAGCGCATTGTCTTCAATGGTCACAAAATGGCTGTGGCTTTGACTCAGCTCTGTCAGCAACTCTTGATCCAGAGGTTTAACAAAACGCATATCCACCAAAGTTGCGTTTAACTGCTCAGCTACTGAATGACAAGCCTGTAATAAAGGGCCAAACGCCAGTAAGGCAACTTTTTCACCCTGACGGCGAATGACACCCTTACCTAAAGCCAATTCGCTCATAACGGCTTCCGGAGCTTCACCAGTGCCACTGCCACGAGGATAACGCACTGCCGCAGGCCCTTTGTGCTGATAGCCTGTATACAACATCTGGCGGCATTCGTTTTCATCCGAAGGCACCATAATCAGCATATTGGGAATGCAGCGCATAAAACTTAAATCGAACGAACCCTGGTGAGTAGGGCCGTCGGCGCCCACTACGCCAGCGCGGTCTATCGCAAATAATACATCCAGGTTCTGGATGGCAATATCGTGAATAAGCTGGTCATAACCACGCTGCAGAAAGCTGGAATAGATAGCCACTACAGGTTTTAATCCTTCAATCGCCATACCCGCGGCTAAAGTCACCGCATGTTGTTCAGCAATAGCCACATCAAAATAGCGATCGGGATAACTTTTTGAAAACTGCACTAAATCTGAGCCTTCGCGCATGGCTGGCGTAATGCCCTGCAGTTTTGGATCTACAGCTGCCATATCGCAAATCCACTGACCAAAAATATTGGAAAACGTGGCTTTGCCAGCTTTTTTCGCAGGCTGACACTGGGCTGCAGGGTCAAATTTACTGACCGCATGATAACCAATAGGGTCTTGCTCTGCCGGTAAATAGCCTTTGCCCTTTTTGGTCACTACATGCAGTAATTGTGGCCCTTTGAGATTGCGCATATTACGAATGGTATCCGCCAGACCTGTGACGTCATGGCCATCAATAGGACCTATGTAGTTAAAGCCCAGTTCTTCAAAAAAAGTACCAGGTGTGACCATGCCTTTAAAATGTTCTTCAGCGCGACTGGCTAACTGGTGCAAAGGCGGAACACCACTTAAAATCTTTTTACCGCCTTCACGCAGGCTGGTATAAAAATTACCGGATAAAATGCGGGCAAAATAACGATTCAGCGCTCCGACATTTTCAGAAATTGACATTTCGTTATCGTTTAAAATCACCAGCATATCGGGTTTGACTTCACCTGCATGGTTCAGCGCTTCAAAGGCCATACCAGCGGTAATAGCGCCATCGCCAATCACAGCCACAACTTTACGGTTTTTCTGTTCAGCACGGGCCGCTATCGCCATGCCTAAAGCGGCACTGATGGAGGTGCTGGAATGGCCCACACTTAAGGTGTCGTATTCACTTTCTTCCCGCCATGGAAAAGGGTGCAAGCCATCTTTCTGTCGGATGCTGTGCATCTGATCGCGGCGACCAGTCAGAATTTTATGTGGATAAGCCTGATGACCCACATCCCAAATCAAACGGTCAAAAGGGGTGTTATAGACATAATGCAAAGCAACAGTCAGTTCAATAGTGCCAAGGCCTGAGGCAAAATGGCCACTGCTTTGGCTGACGGTTTTTAATAAAAATGCTCTTAATTCGTCGCTCAACGCTGGCAGTTGGTCCTGCGGTAACTGGCGTAGTTCTGCGGGCCAATTGGCTTTTTGCAGCAGAGGGAAATCGTGACTAGCTAGTGTCATGAGAATGCCTGTATTAAAACTGTCGGGCAATAACGTACCGGGCCAACGCCACCAGTTCGTCTGTTGCATAAGGGAGTTCACGTAAAGCGGCCAGAGCCTCTTCAACTAATAATTGTGCTTTTTGTCTGGCTTGTTCCAGGCCTAATAAGGCCGGATAAGTGGCTTTATTGGCTTTTTGATCGGAGCCAGCGGTTTTGCCCAGTACTTGCGTGTCGCCTTCAATATCCAGAATGTCGTCCTGCACCTGGAAGGCTAAACCTATGGCTCTGCTGTAGCGCACCAGAGCATCTAAATGAGCTACATTATCCACTGGACTGGCCAGATAGGCAAAACGCACCGAACATTCAATTAGAGCGCCGGTTTTGAGTTGATGCATCTGTTCCAAAGCTTCCACTGACATTTTTTGATTGGTATGAGCCAAATCAATAGCCTGACCTCCGCACATACCGTTGTAGCCGGCATGCAAAGCCAGTTGTTGCACCATCGCAAGAATACGTTGCGCCGGAACCTGTTGGTAGTTATGGCTACTTAACAGTTCAAAAGCGAAGGACTGCAGCGCATCTCCAGCCAAAATAGCAGTGGCTTCATCAAAAGCTTTGTGACAAGTGGCTTTACCACGGCGTAAATCGTCATTATCCATGGCGGGTAAATCGTCATGGATTAAAGAATAGGTATGTAAAGCTTCAATAGCGCTGGCCGGGCCGTCTAAATCGGCTAAAGAGGCCCCCAACATCTGACCACAACTGTAGACTAAAAAGGGCCTCATGCGTTTGCCCCCCAGCAACAAACTGTAGGCCATGGCCTGATGCAGGCGTGGGTCGGTCAGCGATTTTTTTTCTAATTGCTGTTGCAGCACCTGTTCCAGCCGTTGCTGGTACGAGGTTAAAGAAACTAACGTCAAATCATTCACCTTCAGTTGTCACAAAAGGCTCCAGCTGGTCCTGACCTGCATCCTGGACTAATAACTGGACTTTTTGTTGTGCAGCCTGCAGTTGCTGCTGACTGGTACGGGAGAGTTCGATACCACGTTCAAATTGTTGCAAGGCTTGATCAAGGCTTAAGTCGCCTTGTTCCAGTTGCTGTACTATCTGTTCCAGCTCAGCAATACTCTGCTCAAAATGGCTGAAATCTGTTTTCTTTTTTGTCATATTTTTGCCTGATAATGGATGTCTGACCAAGCCCAGCGCGCTATTATGAGCAATCAGGACCGCATTAGGAAAGGATAAATTTGTTTGAGGCCAGAATTTATAGTTAACTATCCCATACTTTTGCCGATAACTCACTATAAGCTAAGATAAAACCAGCTCAAGGCCGGTACAAAACCAAATATTTGCATTCAGTTTTTCGGGAGATACGCAGTGGATTTAGCAACCGTCATAGGATTAGTCGCGGTCATGGGCATGATGGGCTGGGCGATGTTTTTAAGCTCCAGCGGCAACATAGGCATGTTTTACGATTTTGTTTCTATCGTGATAGTGTTTGGTGGCAGCCTGACTGCTGTGGTGATTAAATTCACTTTCACCCAGTTGGCTGACGCAATGAAAGCCATTGGTAAAGCCTTTATGTTTAAAATTGAATCGGCAGAAGAGCTGATTGAAAAAGCTGTGCAATTGGCGGATGCGGCCCGTAAAGGTGGTTTTCTGGCATTAGAAGAAGCGGAAATCCCCAATGCCTTTATGCAAAAAGGCATCAATATGCTGGTGGATGGCCATGATGCCGATGTGGTTCGGGGCACTTTAGAAAAAGACATCGAATTAACCTATTCCCGTCACAACAACGCTATCAATGTATTTAAACAGTTAGGGGACTTAGGTCCGGCCATGGGCATGATAGGTACTCTGATTGGTTTAGTGGCGATGTTATCTAATATGTCCGATCCAAAGGCGATTGGACCCGCTATGGCGGTTGCTTTATTAACAACCATGTATGGTGCTATTCAGGCTAACTGTATCTTCCTGCCGCTGTCCGAAAAAATGGCAGTACGTAATGAAGAAGAAAAAACCAATAATGAGCTGATTCTCGATGCCATTATGGGCATACAGGATGGCCAGAATCCTAAGGTTATTGAAGGCATATTACGTAATTACCTTGCCGCTAAAAAACGTGAGCCAGCTGCTCCGGCTGCAGAGTAGGAGTTTGTATGGCAAAGTGTCCAAAGTGTCCGCCACCGGGTTTACCAGCCTATATGGGAACCTTTGCTGATTTGATGGCGCTGTTGATGTGCTTTTTCGTTTTATTGTTGTCATTTTCTGAAATGGACGTGCTGAAATTTAAGCAAATTGCAGGTTCAATGCAGTTTGCTTTTGGTGTGCAAAATAAAATTGAAGTCAAAGACATTCCCAAAGGCACCAGTGTGATTGCGATGGAGTTCAGGCCTGGTCGTCCTGATCCAACTCCTATTGATACCATTCAGCAACAGACGGTCGAAATGACTCAGCAAATGCTGAATTTCCAGGCCGGCAAAGAAGATGAGGCGGGGGGCAGGCAAGAACAGCGGGAAGATAAAACAGGTGGTCAGTCAACCAGCACTGAAGATGAACCAGTTCCAAGTGAAGCCGTTGAACTGCAGGAACAAACCAACGAACTGCTGAAAAAAATTGCCGAGCAACTGGAAAAACAAATTATGGATGGTGCTATAGAGCTGGAATCTTTAGGCCAGCAAATCATTATCCGTATTCGTGAGAATGGCTCTTTCCCATCAGGATCGTCGTTTTTACAGCCGAGGTTTAAACCTATTATTCAGAATATTGGTGCTTTATTAAAAGATGTGCCTGGTGAAATCACAGTCTCAGGTCACACGGATGCAGAGCAGGTGTCCGATGAATTGCATAGCAACAACTGGGATTTGTCGGCTCAGCGTGCTGTGTCTGTGGCGTCTGAAATGATTAAAGCGCCTGGTTTTGATAAAAATCGTCTGGTGGTGATGGGGCATGCGGAAACCCGGCCTTTGGTCCCCAACGACAGTGAAAGTAACAAAAGACGAAACCGCCGGGTGGAAATTTCTATTATGCAGGGTAAACCAAAAGAGTCTGAACCTATTAGCCTCGAACCTGCGGCTCAAGGCACACCTAATCAATAAAGGCCTGGTCAATAAAAACTAAACTGTTGATGCAAGGCGCGGTATAATCCGCGCCTTTATTTTTTGTAGCGAGTTTATTGATGGAATTTTTAGTCAAACTGCACCCGGAAATATCGATTAAAAGTAAATCGGTCCGGAAACGTCAGACCATGCTTTTAGAGCAAAATCTGAAGACCATTTTGTTGCGGTTAGACCCATCCGTTACCGTTAAAAATAATTACGATCATTTACTGGTGCAAACGGCGTCCGACAGTCCTAAATTGCGCCAGCAGATGATTGACCATTTGGCCTGTATTCCCGGCATAGTGCAGTTTATGGAAATGCAGTCCGGGACTTACAGCTCATTGCACGACATTTTTGAACAAGTGCTGGCTGTGTTCACTCCGGTGCTTGAGGGTAAAAGCTTTTGTGTGCGGGTGAAACGCACAGGAGAGCATGAATTCAGCTCCCTCGAAGCTGAGCGTTATATAGGTGGCGGCTTAAACCAGCATATACCTTCGGCCCGAGTGCAACTGAAGAACCCTGACGAAGTGGTTCGGATTGAAATTAAACGTGACCAGTTGATACTGGTGCGGCAGGTGTTTGACGGCATGGGCGGTTTTCCTTTGCCAAGCCAGAGTGATGTATTGTCTCTGATCTCCGGTGGTTTTGACTCAGCTGTGGCCAGCTATCTGATGATCCGCAAAGGTTTACGTACTCATTACCTGTTTTTTAATTTAGGTGGTGCAGCCCATGAAACCGGAGTGCGGCAGATGGCATTTTATTTATGGCAAAAATTCAGCTTGTCGCACAAAGTAAAATTTATTAGTGTTGATTTTGCTCCAGTCGTGACAGAAATACTGGAGAAAGTCGACAACGGCCTGATGGGCGTCATACTCAAACGCCAGATGATGCGCGCTGCTGCTATTGTGGCTGAACGTTTAGGCATTCAGGCTATAGTGACAGGGGAAAGTGTGGGTCAGGTCGCCAGTCAGACTATTGCCAATTTAAGTGTGATAGATAAAGCCACTGATACCCTGGTGTTGCGCCCGCTGATTTATCAGGACAAACAAGAGATCATCGATTTAGCCCGCAAAATCGGCGCCGAAGATATGGCCAAAACCATGCCTGAATACTGTGGTGTGATTTCCAATAAACCTACTATTAATGCCGATTTAAACAAGGTGCTACAGGCTGAACAGCAATTGGATCTGGCCGCGCTTGAGCAGCTTGCGCTGGATGCTCATGTGCTGGACATCCGCACTGTTGAGTTTCAGGCAGATCAGCAAATCAGCACAGTGCTGGATGAAAATGCGATGGCCGCTGACGCTGTTATTCTGGATATCCGCGCACCGGATGAAGTGGATCTGAAGCCTTTAACAGGTGTCAGTCATCAGGTGCAGCACTTACCTTTTTATAAATTGGCCAGTCAGTTTAGTCAGTTGGATCAAACTCAGCAGTATTATTTGTACTGTGAACGTGGCGTGATGAGCCGCCTGCAGGCATTATTGCTGACGGAACAGGGCCATGAGAATGTAGGTGTTTATCGCGGCGACTTTTGAAGCAACAGCTGATAAATCGCCTGATGTGCGGGCAGGTCCAATTGATGTAGTTTGGCCTGCCTGAGCAAATATCCTGTAATGTACTCCAGTTCTGAGCTGCGGCCTTTAGCGAAATCCTGTTGCATCGACGAATAGTTATCTGCCGTTTGCTTAATCACCATAGCTACTCTTTGTGCTATAGCCTCAAGGCTGAAGTTCTGGTTTGACGATTTTGCGACCAGCACAAACTCTTCAATCAATAGCCGGATAGCTTCGGCATATTTTGTTTCGCCAAGTTCGCCATTTTTACACTGATGTAATGCGGTCAGCGGATTAATCACTGCATTGACAGCCAGTTTTTGCCACAGCGCTGGCCAGATATTATCCAACACTGTGAGCGGACCTAAAGCGGCGTGCATAGCCTGTTCAATGACGGCTTGTTGTGCAAAAGCCGCCTGATTTAGCGCGCCGGACACCGACTGTCCCATGCCGCTGTGGATCACTGTTGTATCATCCGATTTAAAAGCGCCATGGCTGGTGCTTAAAAACCACAAGCCCTGACTGGGTTTCAGCAGTGGCAGCACCTGTTCTATGGTACCCATACCATTATGGCTCAGCACCAGTTGAGCATCATCAGCCAGTAATGGCATCAACTGCTGCAGGGCATCTATGACAGCATAAGCCTTGACGGGCAGAAGCACATAGGAATAAGGCGCTTGAGTCTGATTTGACAGATGGATCTGTTGCGAAGCCCCGGCAGACTGGAAAATAAATTGAAAAGGGCCCTTGATACGACGATGCAGTTGCACCGGATAACCAGCCCTGTGCAATCGGGCTGCCGACAGAAGGCCAATGGCACCTTCTCCAACGACAGTCCAGAGTGGCAAAACTACTGAGTACGGTTGCGCCATTTTTTAACGGCAGAATAACAGAGATAAAATACCGCAACGCCAACCAGATCGGCCACCCAATCTAATAGTTCAGCTCTGCGATAACTGGTGAGATAATTTTGCAAGAACTCTATTGCGACTCCATAACCGGCCATAATGATGACGGCTTGCCATAGTTTAGGTTTATAGCTCCATTGCAACAGAGCGGTAAGGCAGAAAAAAATCAAAAAATGCAGATGCTTGTCGTAGTTGTTTAAATTCAGACCACTACTTTTGACTTCGGTTAAAAAACCAAAAGTGGCTGCAATAAACACCAGTAAGCAAATCGCATGGTAAAGATGACGTTTCACAAAATTCTCTTCTTTAAAAGACCTGCCCGGATTGTATCAGTTTTACGCTTACAATCTCCAGCCTGAAACAAGGGCGCTGTTTTATGTCCGCATTCGGTAGGGGGTCGAAAAGTGATCCATCAGATGTGCTGAACAAGGAAGATCATCCCAGGCCTGAATTGGCCTGCTGTGAATGCACAGTCAGACAAGCCCGTCTGACTGCTGAAGCTTGTGCTTCTTTGACAAGAACTCCAGAGCTCTGTCAAACATTCATCTAAAAGCATTTGAGGCTTTTGCACCCCGGGAGAAATTACCGTTTTTGTGGTTTGGTGTCTTCTGCCAGGGTGCTGCCCGGATCTACAGAGAACGAAATTAATCTCTGAAATTTTTAAACTGGAAGGGCTGACCCAAGTCACTTGTTCTGACCAACTGCATGACGGCTTGCAGGTCGTCCCGCTTTTTACCTGTGACACGCAGCTCTTCTCCCTGAATAGCCACCTGTACTTTAATACTACTTTCTTTGATCAGCTTAATGACTTTTTTGGCTATCTCTTTATCAATGCCTTGCTTGATGGTCAGATGACGCGTGATGTATTTTCCGTGACGATCTTCTTTTTCTATTTTAAAACTACTGACATCCAACTGAAGCTTGCTTGCTTTAATAGCAAAAATATCGAACAGCTGCATGACTTGCTGATCAGCTTCTGCAGTAAGTTCAATGTGATCTTTATTCAGCTCAATTTTGGCATCAACTCCACGAAAATCGAAACGGGTTTCAAGTTCGCGTTTCGCGTTTTCAACCGCGTTTTTTGCTTGATTCATATCAATTTCAGAAACGATATCAAATGAAGGCATGGCTCTCTCTTTTTTCCATTGAAATGTATTGGGGCATTATAAGCTAAAGAATTCAAGGAGCGAACCCATCTGCAGCGAATTACAGGCTGTTGGCAAAATGCGGGCTGTTTTAAAGAATGTCAGGGGCTTTTGATGTGTTGCCCTTATCGACGAAAGGAGACGTCTGGATTTCTGTTGACTTTATGATTGCCGCCGCTACACTGAGGCGCGTTTTTCAGGTGCCCGGAGGATATTTTAACTATCACAGGGTGAAACGGGAATCTGGTGAAAACCCAGAGCTGCCCCCGCAACGGTAAAACAACAGAGAGCTTTGCTCTGGCTTTAATCAAACCACTGTCTTGGGATGGGAAGGGATTAAAACTTCTATATAGCCTGTTGTCAGCCCGGAGACCGGCCTGAAAAGTCCATTCACTATTCAGGACGCGGTGGGCGTCTTTGGGAGACATCATGTTTAAAAAATCTTTGCTGGCGACACTAGTCGCTGGTCTGCCTGCTTTTGTTTTTGCCGCCGATTTTGCCGCAAGCCCGAACGATCCACTGGAACATATCAGTGTCTATGCCACCCGCCAGGCTCAGCCTGTGCATCAGATTTTATCCTCAGTCACTGTATTAGACCGCGAGCAAATAGAGCAAGCCCAGGTGTCTGATCTGCCTGCTTTACTGCGTCAGGTGGCCGGTGTGCAAATTAGCCGTTCTGGTGGTAAAGGCCAGACCAATACCCTATTTTTACGGGGTGGCGCTGCAGGTCATACGCTGGTGCTGATTGATGGGGTTCGGGCCGGTTCTGCGACTTTGGGTTATGCCTCTCTGGCTGAATTATCGTTGCAACAAATTGAAAAAATTGAGGTGATTAAAGGGCCAAAAGCGGCCCTGTACGGCTCCGACGCTTTAGCTGGTGTGATAGCCATTAGCACCCGTAAAGCGGACAATACCTCGATACAATTAAAAACCGGTCGTTATCAAAGCCATGAAGCGGACATCGCCACCAGTCAGACTTATGGTGCTTTAACGGTTCGCAGTAATTTAGGCTGGTCGGACAGTGAAGGGTTTGACGTCAGGCCCGGTACCCAGGCGGACAAAGACGGTTTTGATCAGCGTTACGGGAAATTGGGCGCACAATACGATACAACTTATGGGCTATGGTCAGCGGATCACCATGTGCTCAGAAGCCGTGGTCAGTATGACTTTGATCCTGCATGGGGACCAGGTTCAGATCAGGTGGAAACCCAAACCAGTCAAAGCCGTTTGGGCTGGGCTTTGGATGGGGGTAAATCTAACCAGAAACTGAGTTTGTCCCACAACCAGACCGAAGACTTAAACTGGGGGGAAGACAGTCCCACCAGCCTGTTTGAAACAGAGCGGCTGGAACTGGATTACCAATATGGCCGCCAACTGACGCAGGATTTTTCTGCATTGGCCGGTGTGAATTGGTATCAGGAAGATGTATCGGGAAGCGATTTAGTGTATGACCTGGATTCACGTATTAATAAAGCAATTTTTGCCGGTGTCAGTTATCAGTCGGGTCAGTGGCTGGCTGATGTCACAGGCCGTCATGATAAACAAAGCCAATATGGTCATTCCAACACCTACGAGCTGGGCTTAGGCTATCAACTGACAAACCAGTGGTTAGTTCGTGCCAGTCGTAGCAGTGCTTTTAAGGCACCAAGCTTTAACGATTTGTATTACCCCTCAGGTGGCAATGCTGATTTGGTGCCTGAAACTGCGACTTCCGATGAACTGGGTTTACGTTATCGCTCCGGTGATTTACAAATTGAAAGCTCTGTTTATCAGCAAAACGTCAACAACCTGATCCAGTGGGCGCCAATGCCTGATGGCAATTGGGTGCCACAAAACGTCGGTGAAGCAAAAGTCAAAGGGGCTGAGCTCAGTATCAGTCATAACTGGCAACAACTGCAGCAGCAACTGGCTTACAGCTACACAGACGCCAAAGACAAAACCACAGATGCACCGCTTATTAAACGCTCTAAGCACACAGTGCATTGGCAGGGCGCTTACCAGTGGCAGGATTGGCGGGTATTTGTCACCTCTGATTATCAGAGCGATTTCATGACGGGTGACTTTACAACTCCGAAACTGGGGGGCTATACCCTGTGGGGGGCTGGTGTCAGCTATGAGTTAAGCAATGAGCTGCAAATTGCAGCCAAAGCGGATAATCTGACCAATAAAGAGTATTTGTACTTACCAGGTTATGCCACTGCAGGTGCTGAATGGTCGCTGCGTTTAAACTGGACCCCTGATTTTTAATCAGCTTGTTCTGCGATAAGGTCAGGGCCTTGGCTCTGATCTTATTAAGCCTTCAACAAATTCACAAAAGTCTGGCGGAATTTTGCCAGTTTGGGTGTGATTAAATACTGACAATAAGGCTGACTGGTATTCTGCAGATAATAACCCTGATGGTAGTCCTCAGCCGGGTAAAAGGTACTGGCCGGGCTTACCTCTGTCACTATGGGCGAGTCAAATAACGCTTGCGCCGTCTGAATGGATGCGACTGTCAGCTGCTTTTGGTGTTCTGAATGATAAAACACAGCTGAGCGGTACTGAGTACCTATGTCGTTGCCCTGACGGTTTAACTGAGTGGGGTCGTGTAAAAACCACAACACCTGTAACAGCTGCTCAAAACTAACCAGAGTGGGGTCGAACTCCAGCTGCACTACTTCGGCATGACCACTGGTGCCTGTGCACACCTGACGATAGTCCGGGTTTAATGTTTGACCACCCATATAGCCGCTAAGCGCCTTTTTTACCCCTTGTAATTGATTAAAGGCCGATTCAATACACCAAAAACAACCTGCGCCAAAAGTGGCTATTTCAGTTTGACTCATAGGGGGATGCTCCATTATTGATCTTAAGCTTATGATACAGCGTAAATCTGTGACCAGTTCAAAAGAAAAAACAACGATGAAAAAAATAGCAGTTTTAGGCGCTGGCCTGACGGGCGCAACAGCGGCAGCAAAGCTTATGCAGCAGGGATATCAGGTCACTGTTTTTGATAAAAGCCGCGGCGCAGGTGGCCGTATGAGCAGCAAAAGAACAGAGCAGGGGTATCTGGATATGGGCGCTCAGTATTTTACCGCCCGCAGTGATACCTTTTTGCAGCAAGTACAGTTATGGCTTGATGCGGGCCTGGCGGACGTCTGGCCTTGTACTACAGCACTTTTGTGCAATGAGGATGGCGTGGTATCACTGAAAAGCTCAAAGGATGGGCAAAAGCGTTTTATTGGCGTGCCTTCGATGCACAGCCCGGTAAACGCCTTATTACAGGGCATCCCCCTGATCAGGGGCTGTAGAATTGATAAGCTCGACTACAGGCAGCAGAGCTGGATTTTATCGGGTGATAATGGCATTAGTTATGCCGGCTTTGATGCTGTGCTTTTAACCCTGCCACCGGTTCAGGCGCAGCAGCTCATGGCGCAAAGTTCGCTACCAGAAGTTTTTACTACAGCAGCCAATTTGCTTGAACCCTGCTGGGCAGTGGCTATGCAAGCTGAAGCTTCGCCAGCTGGCGATGCTATTTTTTGTCAGCATCCGAAATTAAGGTTTATCAGTCATCAGCAGTACAAAAGCGGGCGAAACTCCTGTTATATCCTGCATTTTAATGCTGCTTTTAGTGCCGATCATCTGCAGCAGCCAGCCGACTTTTGGTTTGCCGAAGCCACTGCTGTTTTGCGTGATGAGCTGAATATAAAACAGGCCATTGAACCCATAGTGGCGCATCGATGGCTTTATGCCAGTCAAAACGATCAAACCGCTGTGCCAGGCTGTATTGCTCTGCCGGAGCAGCAACTTTGGCTGGGCGGAGACTGGAGTTATGGCGGTCGGGTAGAAAATGCCTATCTGGCCGGCTTAGCTCTGGCTCAGGCTGTTACTCACAACTACAAACTGCAGCAGGAGACTGTATGAGTGCAGTGCTGATCATCGGCGCCAGCAGTGCTATAGGTTCTGCTTTAGCGCAACACTATCTGCAACAAGGCGTGCAGGTGATTTGGTTATCCCGCTATGCCGCAGATTTTACCGACCCAAAGCTTTGTTGCCTCCAGGCTCCTGATTTCAACGGACAAGAGGAATGGACCTTGCATCAGGATTTTTTTAGTTCAGTGATCAACACACTACAGCAGCATCAGGTACGTCTTATTTTTAACTGTATTGGTTGGTTGCATCAGCAAGCTGCCCCCACACTCTTACCAGAAAAAAGCTTAAGCCAAAGCTCAGCGCTGTTATTGCGTAAAACTTTGTTGCTGAATCTGGAACTGCCAGTGTTTTATCTTCAGGGGCTTTGGCCTTATCTAACCAAAACAACAGGGATCAGGTATCTGCAATTAAGCGCTAAAGTGGGCAGTATCAGTGATAACCAACTGGGAGGCTGGTACAGTTACCGCTCTGCAAAAGCTGCATTAAATCAATGGATTAAAACAGCAAGCATAGAACTTAAACGCAGCAATAAAACCGCAGCTCTGGTTACCTTGCATCCTGGCACTACAGACTCACTTTTATCTGCGCCTTTTCAGCGTAATTTGCCTCCGGGCCAGCTGAAAGCTCCGTCTCAGACGGCACTATACCTTGCTGAGGTTGCATTGCAGCTGGCTCCGGAGCAAAGCGGTTTGCTGTTGAACTGGGATGGCAAGATTCTGAGTTTTTAGTTCTTGCTGTTGGCGTAAGGCAAGGATAAGCTCAGATAAGTCGAGTTACAGAACTCATAGCAGAAGGAAGGATCATGGGGCTTTTTAGTGGTTTATTAGGCAATGCAGGTCAAATTGATTTAGCCGATATTGAAGAGGAATTCAGCAAGATATTATTGCCGGATGAAAAACTGCAGCAAGCTTATAAAGTGATACGCGATCTTATTGTCTTTACGGACAGACGTTTAATTTTGGTGGATAAACAAGGCATCACCGGCTCTAAAAAAGAGTTTATGTCGATCCCCTATCGTTCCATAGTACGGTTCAGCGCCGAAACCAAAGGCCATTTTGATTTGGAATCCGATTTACATATCTGGTTGAGTAGCACAGATACAGCCGTCACTAAAACCTTTAGTAAGGATGGTTCTATTTTAGAAGTACAAAAAGCGCTGGCCTTGTATTGCTGCCGTTAACCTCTGTTTTGCAGGACAAAGGCCGCCGGGCTGGCGTTTGTGAACACAACTTTATCTGCCAGCGACTTTAAAAATCAGTTGACCCTACCAAGGCAAATTAAAAGCCAGTCAACAGGGGCCGGACTTTGAAGCTTTGCTGTATCAGCAGGGCGCTTTATGGCTGCTCAGTGAGACTGCTGTATAAATGTGATGATGTCCTGCTGGTATATTCTGCCCAATCCACCATGTCCCGCGCCACTGACTTTCAAGTGCTGGCTGCGAAATTTGTAGTGATGTTGCTGCAATCTGGACATCATTCGATCAGACATCTCACTGGAAGGCCACAATTCATCTGCGGTCCCACTGATAAAAAGCACATCAGCTTTCATCTGTTCAACCGGGATCTTCGCCTGCTGATAGCGCTCTTGATCTTGCATAGCTATCTCATGACCACGGCGATAATCCCCTTGCATTAAGGCTGCCGCCGATTTCATCGTAAAAGGAACAAACGCTAAGGGCTGTTGCTGCCAGCTCCAGGAAGAACTGGTGCTGTACCATTCAGGGCTGCCAAATACTACGTCACTGCCAACAACACTAATAACTGTGCTGAATTGATGAAATTGACTGGCCAGCACTAAAGCCAATTCAGCACCTTTGGATACTCCGATCACCGCCAGTTTTTCTGCCTTGATTGCAGGTTTTTTTGTTGTGTTGTTGATGGCTTCTATAATGCCGCTCAGTTCTATCCGGTCAAGCCCGGTTGGCGTACCAGGTAAGCCAAAATAGCCAATGACCAATAAAGCGAAACCTGCATCCAGATACTGTTGCCTTTCCTGAGTGCTGCGTGAGTTGGTCATAGACATTCCTCCCTCTGATCCGCCTAAAAACACCAGTAAAGGAGCCGGATTGCCGGGACTTGCAGTTGCAGGTAAATACAGCTGAGTTTGCACTTGTCCCTGATGAGACAGCGGCCTGACAGCGGTAATCAACTGTGGCAACTGACTCAGTATCAGCAACAGACTAGCCAGCAGTGCGACAGGGATAAATTTTGATGAACGGAAGAACATAGAGTTTGCCTTAAATAAGATGATCAACAGACTTATTATTTCTGAGAGAACAGTTGCAGACCACTGTGTTTTGTCACCTTAAGCTCATGACAAATGTCAGAATCCAGAGTCATAGTTCCGATGATTGAACGGCAAATTTCGACGAGTTGTTTGTTGGGTGGAAAAAATAAAAAAACTGGTCTTAATTACTCAAGACCAGTGTATAAACGGCTGGATCCACGGCTTAGATGAAACCAGCTTATCAGGAGAGGTTATCTGTTGGGGGAAAGCTACACCTTCACAGAAAAGCGCAGTTCGCTGCCGGTATTGGCGGCAACTGATTCAGTGATCTCTTGATCTTCAGTGGTTTTATCCGGGTTTAAGATCATTTCGCGAAATTTGGCAAAACCGTCCTGGATCAGTGAATAAGTACTGTCGATGTCGTCAGCAACTTTTCCTTGCAGTACGCCCAAACCGTCCAGAATGCCGCGGGCATCTTCAAAGCCTTTATCTACACCACCACCCACTAAAGCGAGAAATTTATCCAGACGTTCTTCTTCTGGCATATCCGGGTTTTGTTCAGAAAATTTTTGGTAAAAGGCGGTCGCAAAACCAACGATGCGATCTGCCGTTGCCTGTGGTGAGGTATCCACACCACTGTTTTTAATTTTTTCAGCCGCATTAGGGCCAAATTCAGCTTCTAATTCACTGTTAATGCCTTCAAGCGCCGTTTTGTACAATAACTTCATCGAGTTATCGTCGTCACCTGTGCTGAGCTTCAACTGGTTTTCCATAATGGTGGCATTCAGCTTTTGCTTATTCATGCGTGACGATTCGTAGCCTGACAGTTTTTTCTCTTCAGTGGTTTCGCTGCTTTCTGCAGCTTTGCTGGCCGCAGCCTGAGCATTTGACGAGCCGACACCGTTAACAGATGACATAACACACTCCCTTTGGGCGTTAATGAGGTTCAGTATAGTTCTGACTATTTATGCTATCGGCCTGTGCTTAAATAACTTTAGGACTTTTTGGCAAAAAATTGCCGCGTCTTGTGTATGTCGGCGCAAAGTTGCCGCACACCTTGCAGCATCCTGCTGCTGGTTCTGTGCACTAAGTCGGAGTCTGGCTGGCTAAATTGTTGATATTTAACAGCAGGAATAGCAGGCCAGCGGCTCCAGTCGAGTAAAGCCCGTGGCTCATTCACTGAGACTGGCTGAATAATAAGTTGAGGTTGGCTGGCGACCACATGCTCTAAATTGACTTGCGGATAATCTCCTACGGCGTTGGCAAAAGGATTGGTTGCACCACAAAGTTCCAGTTGTTGTTGAGGCCAGGCATTTTGTGCCACTGTAGACAGAGGCTGTTGCCATAACTCATAAAATACCACCACTTTAGCCTTTGAACTGTAGCTTTGGCGCAGCTCTGCAAGGCCTTGTTCCATCAATACAGCTTGTTGTTCTGCCTCATCCACTGCACCTGTATGCTGGCCTAACAGACGCAGTTCTTTGGCAATATCGGTCAGTAGCAAGGGGTTGGAGTCCACCACATTTAAACCAAGCTGGCGCAATTTATTCAGATCGGCGGGTGGATTGCCGTCTGTCCAGGCTAAAATCAGATCAGGTTTTAACGCCAGAATTTTCTCCACCTGCAATTGGTTGTAATTGCCCACCCGGGGGATGTTTTTCGCCTGCTGCGGATAGTCAGCATGATCTGTAGTGCCGACTATGTTGTCACCTACACCAATGCTGAAAAGCTGCTCTACCAGATGAGGGGAGAGCGCAATAATACGTTGGGCAGGAGCGGCTTGTGCCTTTACTGCAAATAACACGCAACAGCACAACACAATACGTCGCACATACATTACCAATCTACTCCTTTTTGCACCTGGATACCGGCGTCAAAGGCATGTTTGATCGACTGTACTTCGCTGACGGTATCGGCCATATCAATTAAAGTACGGTGTGCGGCCCGGCCTGTGATCACCACATGTTGGGTTGAAGGTCTGTTGTTTAGTGCAGTGACTATTCTGTCTAAGTCAATGTAATGGTAACTGATCATATAGGTCAGCTCATCGAGCAATACCAATTGAATCGTCTCGTCCTGTAAAAACTGCTCGGCTTTAGCCCAGACCAATTCAGCGGCAGCAATATCTGCGGCTCTGTCCTGGGTATCCCAGGTAAAACCTGTGTTCATCACGGCAAACTCAACGTCGTGTTGTTGCAATAAGTTGCGCTCGCCACAATCCCATGTGCCTTTAATAAACTGCGCTACCGCAGCTTTTAAGCCATGACCCACAGCGCGGGCCACAGTGCCAAAACCAGCTGTAGATTTGCCTTTGCCATTGCCTGTGATCACTAAAAGCAACGCTTTGTCAGTACTGGCTGCGGCGATCCGGCTATCGACCTGTTCTTTCAGTTTTTGCTGGCGTTTTTTATGGTTTTGCTGTTTTACATCTGTTTTTTGTTCAGTCATATAAGTTCTCATCGGAAAAGTTAAAAGCCTGTGCTGCCAATACACTGCACCTGCCATGGGCTTTGCTCGTTATAACGGCTGATGCGGCTGACACTGCCATAGGAAATAGACAAGTGCTGCAGCCACAGGCTTTGTTGTAAATCAATAGCTAATAAGGAGGCGAGCAGCACGCGGATCACGCCGCCATGCAGCAGCCATAACGCCTGTTCGTTTTTATCCTTGCTATGGCGCTCAAAAGCCAGCAGAACACGCTGCTGAAATTCATTTAAAGATTCGCCTTCAGGCGGCGTTATGGCAAAAGGCTGTAACCAGAATTGTTGTTGTTCTGGCCAGTCCGGGCTTTGCTCGTCAAAAGGCACGCCATCCCAAAGCCCAAAGTTCATCTCTTTTAAATCGGGCTCAAGCTGAAATTCCAGCTGCAAACGTTTTGCCTGCTGTTCTGCGCTTTTACGACAGCGTTCTAAAGGCGACGTCAGGATATGTTGATAAGACTTAGTAGAAAGCCACGACAGGCAGGCGGGGGATGATTCCTTCAGCTTGGCATCAGTCCAGCCATATAAAGCCGCAGGGCCGGCGACAGGACCATGGCGAACTAAATCAATCTGCTGCATCAGCGCTTCCTTTTAAATAAAGTGGTAAGCCGGCTGCAACAAAAATCACCTCATCACAGACTTTTGCTAGTTGCTGATTCAGCCAGCCTTGCTGATCAACAAAAATACGATTCAGCTCGCCGATGGGCACCAGTCCCATACCCACTTCATTGCTGACCAGGATCAGTTCGCCTTGAAACTGATGGACGGCATCAGCGAGTTGATGCCGTATTAAAGCGAAATCCTGTTCTGGGTAGTGATACAACTGATTATTCAGCCAGAGTGTTAAGCAATCGACTAACACCGTCTGGCCGGAACCAGAGAGCTGCTGCAAAGCTTCAGCGAGTAATAAGGGGCATTCGAGCACTGACCAATCTTGGGGCCTTTGCTGCTGGTGTTGTTTTATCCGTTCGGTCATTTCTACATCAAAAGCAGTGGCTGTGGCTATATAAGTCACAGATTCTGCCGTGCTTGCAAGGGTCTCTGCCAGACCGGATTTGCCGCTGCGGGCGCCACCTAAAATCAGTATTTTTTTCATCAGTGCTGCCTCCACCAGATCAACCACACCAGATACAAACTGAGTTCAGTCACTTGCTGAGCAGCCCCTAATAAATCACCTGTATAGCCTTGTAACTGACTACGGTAATAAAAAAACAGCAAGCTAAAACAGAGCAGCAGGGTAGCGACAAGAGACAAGGCCAAAGACCAGGGAATAAAATACAAAAGCGGTAATACAAAAAGCCAGATCCAAAATAAAGCTCGTTTTTGCAGCGACGTCGCTATAGGTTTGGTTTTACTAACCGCATCCAGCTGCTGATATGGCAAAACAAAAGTCAGGCTGACTGCTGTTGCGCGCGATAATCCGGCCACCAGCACTAAAGCCCAGATGGCTTCTGTGCCTAAAGCCAAAAGACTTTGCCACTTGATGAGAAAAACCGATAACAGCGCGACCAGACCATAAGTGCCCACTCTGCTGTCTTTCATAATCTCAAGCTTACGCTCGAAAGTTAAACCACCGCCTAAGCCATCAGCCGTATCGGCCAGACCATCTTCGTGGAAAGCACCAGTCAGCACCAATCCGGCCATTAAGGTCACTAATATGGCTATGGAAAAAGGCAGCAACTGGGCAGTAGCAGCCAGTACTAAAGCTTGCAGGGCACCAAGTACTAATCCCACCAGACTTAAATAACGGCTGCTTTGATTCAACAGCTCTGGGCTGTATGGCGTGGATTTGGGCACCGGAATGCGGCTGAAAAATGACAAAGCCAGACAAAATAACTGCCATTGTCGCACTAGCCACTGCAGCATCTGCCTGATCACTGGCTCACTCCGGTGCCGACCACTTGAATCACGCCTGCATCAGCAAAACTTGCCATATCGTTGTAAAAACTGATGGCAGCTTTTACTAGTGGCACAGCCAGAGCTGCGCCAGTGCCTTCGCCTAAACGTAAACCTAAATCCAGCAATACAGTGGCATCCAAAGCTTTGAGCACCGCCTTATGGCCTGCTTCAGCACCCTTATGAGCAAAAATTAAATAATCACGGCAATCCGGAGCCATCTGACAAGCCAATAAAGCCGCCACCGAAACAATAAAGCCATCAATCAGCACAGGTTTTTGCAGCGCGGCAGCGCCTAAAATAGCGCCACAGAGCTGGACTATTTCGAAGCCACCAAATTCAGCGAGCATCGACTGAGGATCTTTGGCATAAGGCCGCTGCAGAGCTTGTTTTATCAAGGCCAGTTTTAATTCAAATTGCTTGTCGCTGATACCAGTGCCACGGCCGACACAGGTTTCAACCGGCAAATCAGTGGCAGCTGCTAATAAAGCAGCGGCACTGCTGGTATTGGCGATACCCATTTCACCCAAGAGTAATAAGTCGCAGCCCGCCATAATGTGTTGGTGTGCGATATGACGACCTGAAGCTAAACCTGCTTCCACCTGAGCCATAGTCATGGCAGGGCCTTGACTAAAATCGGCAGTGCCGCAGCCCAAAGACTGCTGAATTAAAGCTGCAGCATCCGGTAGCTGCTTTAACATTCCGGCATCCACCACAAAAAGCTCAATGCCATTAGTGCGGCAAAAACAGTTGGCTGCAGCGCCACCTGCCAAAAAATTCGACACCATCTGCTGGGTGACTTCGCTTGGCGCTATGCTAAGCCCATGGTTATTGATGCCATGATCGGCGGCGAAAATCAGCAGCACGGGTTTATTCAGCGATAAGCGGCTTTTGCTTTGGATCAGCGCAAGCTGCAACGCCAAAGTCTCCAGCAGACCTAAAGCACCTGCTGGTTTGGTTTTTAAATTGATACGCTGCTGTATCGCCGGCGTTGCCGTTTTATCTAAAGCTGGGATCACGAAACTCATCACTGGCTGTACTCCATTTCAATCGGCCATTAGCCGCGACGGTATTTAAATAACATGGATAAAAAGAACAGGCTGCCGATGGCTGACGTAAGGACGCCAATAGGCAACTCCTGATCGGGCAATAAACTGCGTGACAAAGTATCCACTCCAGTTAAAAACACTGCTCCCAGCCAGACTGAACCCAGTAATAAGGCCACGCTGGATAAACCAAATAAAGAGCGCACCAGATGGGGGATCATCAAACCAACAAAAGCTATACCACCACAAAAAGCCACAATGGCAGCGCTGACAGCGGCACAAAGCAGCAAGATCACTAAACGCAAAGGCCGTACATTGACCCCTAAGCTGCGGGCGCTTTCGTCTGTTAATACCAAAGCGTCCAGTTGGCGGCGATACAATAAACCCAGCAACAAAGTGATAAACACCAGAGGGCTGATCAAAGCCACATGAGTCAGACTGGCCTGACTTAAACTGCCCATCAGCCAGAACATCACGCGGTTGGCCGCAAAAGGTTCAGATAAATACAACAAGGTTGTCGTGATTGCGCTCAGCATAAAACTGACAGCGACACCACAAAGCAACAAGCTTTCCAATCGTTGCCAGCGACTGCTGGCGCCAATAAGCAACACCAGAAATACCGCCAGCAAAGCTCCAAAAAATGCGAAGAGTGGGGTGAGCAGTTGCCATTGTGGCAGCACTATAGTGGCTATTGTTGCGCCTAAGGCTGCCCCAGACACTATGCCAAATAAATAAGGATCAGCCAGCGGGTTCCGGCTGGCGTTTTGCAGTAAGGCACCACAAAGGGCTAAACCTGCTCCAGCCAGTAAAGACAGCACTAACCGGGGAAACCGCAGTTGCCACAGCACTGTCTCTTGCATTTCATTCAGTGGTGCAAGGCCTAATAATCCGCTGATAGCAATAGGGACTGAGCCTGTGCTTAATGCACAAAGGCACAGCAGCAGCAACAGCACGAGTGCAAGCAACAGGCGCAAAGGCAGAGGTAAAGCGGCTAATAAAGCTTTGCTCATCAGTTGTCCTTATAGCCAAAGCTGACGCGTGGGCAATCACCAAATGGGTTTTGATCGATCAGACAAGGAATTCGGAACACTTCTGTCAGCAGCTGTTCAGTCAGTACTTGTTCTGCCGTGCCGTCGGCCACGAGCTCCCCTTTGCTTAGCAGCAATAAACGGTCGCAGTAACGTGATGCCAGATTTAAATCGTGAATGCTGGCGATGACGGTGATCTTCAGCGCCCTGGCAATACGCAGCACCTGATGCTGATAATACAAATCCAGATGGTTGGTGGGCTCGTCTAACAATAACAACAGAGGTTTTTGCATCACGGCGCGCGCCAATAACACCCTTTGTTGTTCGCCGCCTGATAAATGAGCGAAAGAGTGACGTTCTTTATCAGCCAGCCCCACCAGTTCCAGGCTCTGTTTTAGTTGCTGCAGATCCTGTTCTGTGTTGGTGTGCCATAAAGCTTTATGGGGAATAAGCCCCATCAGCACCACATCAGCCACTGTTAAATCAAACAGGGGGCCGGACAGCTGGCTGACCAGCGCCACTTTGGCTGCAAGCTCTGATTGGCCAAAACGGCTAAGGGGGTGACCCTGAAATTTAATCTGGCCTGAAGAAGGTTGATATTCTTTTTGCAACAATCTGAGTAAGCTGGTTTTACCTGCGCCATTAGGGCCCAATAAACCAACAAATTGGCCTGCTTGAATAGCAAAAGTCAGCGCCATTAAAATCTGCTGCTGATCAATGTGCAACTGCACCTGCTGAAATTCGATGACCGGGGTTTGGTCCACTGAAAAGCTCCATGATAAAACGGGCAGGGACCAGGAAAGGCAGCTAAAAAAACTGCAAAATTCCGGCACAGTGTAAGCCCGCACTGTGTGCTGCAAAACGTTGCAGCGCCTGAGGTTTGTTAAGGCAGGACATCTGACTTACCGAGCCCTGAACAGGTCAGAGTGGTTCACAGTTGCGGGTACAGTACAGGGTTTACACCTGTTTCCCTCTTCGGTTCATTGCATTAGCCAATAGCTTTTGCAGAACACCTTCAACAAAACCAGCGCAGTGTAGCAGAGCTGGACGCCAAACGTCAGCAGAAATGTCTGGCTGTCTGGAAGGCTTAAATGAAGTAAACAGAGCCGAAAAAGCTATTCTGCAACCACAGTTTTTACCAGTTCAGTACCATTGGCTTGTTTGATCAACAAAGTGACGGACTCACCCCGGCGCTTTTTCATCAGGGCTTTGGCATCATCCGCAGGGCAGCCTGGAATGCTGCAGTCAGCGATCTTCAGGATCTGATCACCAACCAGCACCCCGGCTTTTTCCGCCGCACCACCTGCAGCAACACCTTTCACTTTAGCACTGGCCAGGGTGGGATTAAAAAAGCCACCTTCGACAGCAATATCCAGCGCCAGGCCCATTTTTCCTTTTTCGGCAGCCAGAGCTGAACCACAAAAAACAGAGCAACAAAATCCAACAGATAACAGCAGTAATTTTTTATTCACGACTATGATTTCCTATCTTTAACTTAACGAATAAAACCAACTATTTACATCACTGACAATAAAACGAATACAAGACACAAACAAGCAGAGCCTGAACAAATTCATCAACGCCTTAGCATCGATTCTGGTAAAGCGGTTTCGGCCGTGCAATAGTAGAGTTGTCTGATCTGAGCCATGGGATAGTCAATGCTGAAACACCTATTGTCCGCTGTTGTGCCTGTGCTGCTGTTGTACTCTGGCTTCAGCCATGCCTGTGTGCTGCGTATGGCGGTGGAAACTGACTTTCCGCCTCACTTGATTTTCAAAGATCAACACTGGCAGGGGCAGAGCATTGAACTGCTGCAATTGTTGGCAAAAGAAGTGGATTGTGAACTGCAGTTTATCAATAGCCCCTGGTTACGTTCTTTGGCACAAATTAAATCCGGCGAACTGGATTTGGTTAGCCACTTGTCTTACAGCAAAGACAGGCAAACCGACTTTGCTTTTATCGGCCCCCATCATATTGAATCTGTCTGGCTTATAGGTGATCCGGCTCAACTACCTGAAGTATCAAACTTAAAAGACTTAACCCATGATGTGGATCTGGGCCGCATCGCTGAACTCAATGGCGCTTATTACGGTGAAGAATTTGCTCTGCTCAAACAAAATCCTTTTTTTGCCAGGCAATTGGTCAGTATCAGCAGTATTCAGGACAAGCTGGCGTTACTTGAGGCGGGCAGGGTGAATGCGATATTAGAAGATGACTCTGTACTGCACTACTGGCAAAGCCATAAGTTTCCCAATGCCGACAAATACCAGCCTTTAGTGCTGGTGTACCAAAGCCCGGTTTATTTTGGTTTCAGCAAAAACACCTTATCCAAAACTATGTTAGTGAAGCTGGAGAGCGCCTGGCAGAGGTTATATGACAGAGGCGACATCACAAAAGTGGTGCAGCGGTATCAGGCAAAAAATGCAGAGCTGCTGACTCCTTCTGCTAAGTTGTAAGGGGCAACAGCATCACAGCAGGCAATAAAACGCCAAACACCCACAATACAGTAGCTGCAATCACCAACCCCTCAGCTATAGATGCGGCTATAGAGGCCGCATAGATAAATCACAGCCTCTGCAGCACTGTAAAGAGTGCAGAGGCTGTAGTGAAGGGGATTAGTGCGGTTGTTCTGACTTAGCTGGTGCTTCCGAGTCCAGTTGCTCCAATTCCTTACTGATGGTTTGTGGTGAACCTGTATGACGGGCCAACACCATATAAGCCACAGGCACCACATAAATTGTCAGCAAGGTGGCTACACCCACGCCTGCGAAAATCACCATGCCTATGACCATCCGGCTTTCCGAGCCAGGACCTGTAGTAACTATCAGCGGAATAGCACTGAATACAGTGGTAAAAGCTGTCATCACAATAGGGCGTAAACGTAAAGCGGAAGCGCGTTTAATCGCCTCTTCAAACTCCACTCCGGCGTCACGCAACTGGTTGGCAAATTCGACTATTAAAATACCATTTTTCGCCACCAGGCCTATCAGCATGACTAAGCCTATCTGGCTGTAAATATTCAGCGTCATGCCTGCTAAATACAAACCGGATAAAGCACCCACTAAACCCAGAGGGACGGTCAACATAATGACAAAAGGATGGATAAAACTTTCAAACTGAGCGGCCAGGACCAGATAGGTGATCAGCAGTGCCAGGGCAAAAACAAGTAGTGTCGATTGGCCACTTTCCTGAAACAGCAGGGATTCGCCTTTATAGTCTATGCCTACAGTGCCTTCGATATTGTCTTTGACTGTGGTTTCTAAAAACTCTAAAGCTTCACCTAAGCTGTAACCTGGTGCCAGGTTGGCCGTGATAGTGATACTACGCATTCTGTTGTAACGGTTCAGGCTGGACGTAGTCGCCGCTTCTTTTAAGGTGACTAAGTTATCCAATGGAACCAGTTGGCCCGATTGAGCAGAGCGCACATAGACATTGCTGATGCTGCCTGGTTGCGCGAAGTCTTTGTCTTCGCCTTCCAGTATCACATCGTATTCTTTACCTCTGTCGAGGAAAGTAGTCACTCTGCGGCCGCCCAGCATAGCTTCCAGCGCCTGACCTACAGCGCCCACTGATATACCTAAATCCGCAGCCCGCTCGCTGTTAATTTCGACCAGAACCTGAGGTACTGTTTCTTTGTAGTCATGATCCAGCATTTGCAAATTGGGGTTTTGCGCCGCTTTCGCCAGCACTATGTCGCGCCACTCTACAAGTTCCTGATAGGTATTGCCCTGAATGACAAACTGCACCGGACGACCACCACCACGGCCTCCACCTAAACCGCTACGCATAAAGGTAAAAGCTCTGACATCAGGCAATGCGTTTAGCTTACCACTGACTTCCTGCATCAATTCTGAGGTCCGTCTTTTGCCGTTGGTCCAGTTTTCAGTGCCAACAATAGCTATACCACCTGAATTGCCCCAGCCCGGTACACGGATCAGTAAACGATTGAATTCACCTTCTTCATAGTAGGGCATCAATAAATCTTCAATCAGACGCATATTACGGCTGTTGTTGCCATAACTCGCGCCTTCTGCGCCACTCATATTGACAAAAAAGGTCCCTCTGTCTTCTTGTGGTGCCAGTTCAGAAGGAATAAGTTTCAGCAGCATCAGAGTTGCCACAAAACTCAGTACTAACACGGCAAGCGTAGGCCAGCGATAATTCATCACGCCATTAAGCTGATTACGATACCCGGTTTCCAGCTTCGCAAAGCCTTTGTGCATCGCAGCGCTGAATCGGGATTCACGTTTTTTGTGTGTCAGTAATTTACTGGCCAGCATAGGAGAAAGCGTCAGGGCAGTAATACCTGAGAAAACCACAGCAGCAGCTACTGCTAAGGCAAACTCAGTAAAAAGCTTGCCCAGCTCACCCTGCATAAACACCAGAGGTACAAAAACTGAAATCAGCACCAATGTGGTGGCTACGACTGCAAAACCTACTTCACGGGCGCCACGGTACGAAGCTAAAAGCGGATGCTCACCTTCTTCAATGCGGCGGTAGATGTTTTCCAGCACCACTATAGAGTCATCCACCACTAAACCTATGGCCAGCACCATAGCCAGCAAGGTTAATAAGTTGATAGAAAAATCGAGCGCGTAAAGCACAGTAACAGCTGCTACTAAGGCCACAGGCACAGTCACAGCCGGAATAAAAGTGGCACGTAAATTCCCAAGAAACAGGAAAATCACCAGAACCACCATACCCATGGCAATGCCTAAGGTGTTGTATACCTCTTTGATTGATTCAGCGATAAATAAGGACGAATCGTAGCCGGGTTCGATCGTAGTGCCTGCAGGTAAAACGGCTTTTATTTTTTCCATTTCAGCCCTGGCATTTTTCACTACATCCAGCGTATTGGCTTTGGACTGCTTGATAATGCCGATACCCAACAGGTTTTTACCGTCACCACGGAATTCGTTTTCTTCATCTTCCGAGCTTAAGGTTACTTGTGCAACCTCGCCTAACCGAACCAGATAGTTGTCTTCGCCGCGTTTAATGGCTAAACGGTTAAAATCCTGCTGGGTTTTATAAGTTCGTACGACCCGGACCGTAAAATTACGCTCTTCAGATTTAATATTACCTGCAGGCAGTTCGACGTTTTCAGCCCGCAGCACAGTTTCAATATCCTGTACTGTGACACCTCGGGCGGCCATGGCATCTTTATCCAGCCATAAACGCATGGCGTAGCGGCGTTCGCCACCAATTTGAATACGTGCCACACCATCGACCACCGAAAAACGCTCAACTATATAGCGGTCAGCGTAGTCCGATAATTCAAGGTTGGTCATGGTTTCGCTGTTCAGCACAAACCAGGCAATAGTGTCGTCATCGCCGTCTGCTTTAAATACTTCAGGCGGGAAAGCCTGATCCGGCAGATTGTCCAGAATACGGGATACCCGTTCACGCACATCGTTGGCTGCTGCGTCTATGTCACGGTCTACATTAAATTCGATGGTGACATTAGAGCGGCCATCACGGCTGTTAGAGTTAATGTTTTTGATGCCCTCAATACCCGAGATCCTGTCTTCAATGGGCTGAGTGATTTTGGTCTCAACAATCTCTGCGGAAGCTCCAGGGTAGTCGGTACTGACTGTGACTATAGGCGCATCAATATCCGGGAATTCACGCAGTGGCAGCATAGTGAAACAAACAATACCAAAGATCAGTAAAATCAGATTCACTACAGTGGCAAAAACCGGTCTTTTGACCGAAACATCTGAAAGCCACATGCTTATTGCCCCATTTTAGTGATCAGTGAACCTGAACGGATTTTGGTGGTGCCTTCAATCACTATTTCATCGTCGGCATTCAGACCAGAGACTATCTCCACCAAACCAGGCATACGCTGGCCTAACTGAACTTCGGTTTGTGTCACGCTGTTGTCTTTGTTTACGACAAAGACATAATGTTTGTTTTGTAATGGCACTATGGCCTTTTCAGAGATTTGCAGCGCCTGCAGTTCATCCAGGGTTACACTGACATTCAGCAACATACCGGGGCGCAACTCCAGTTGCTCGTTAGGCACTAAAGCATGCACTTTCACAGAGCGGGTAACAGGGTCTAAACGGGTATCAATAGCCTTGATCTGACCGGCAAATACTTTACCGGGATAAGCCACACTGCTGGAGTTGACCTTCATGCCTGGTTTTAACTGGGCCAGGTAATATTCGGCAATACTGAATTCCAGACGGATCAGATTTAGATCGTCCAGCGTGGTCAGCACAGTGCCAGAGGTTAAGTAGGCTCCTTCACTGACCTGGCGTAAACCCAGTACACCACTAAAAGGGGCACGGATTGTCATTTCATTTAAACGGGCTTTTACCGCATCGAGCTGAGCTTGAGTGGTGTTCACTCTGGTTTGTTGCTCATCCAATAAAGATTGAGCTGTGGCCTGAGTTTTAGCCAGGTTTTTTACCCTGCTTAACTGGCGTTTTTGATCAAGAAGCGATGCCGACAATTCTGCAACACGGGCACGTTCTTCCACATCGTTTAACTGTGCAATCAGTTGACCCTTTTCAACCCGCTGACCTTCGTTAATATGCAATGCTGTCAGGTAATCACTGTTATTTGTCACAATTTGTACTGACTCATTCGCAAGAGCAGTACCAAGGCTGGTCACCTGACGCACTAAAGAAGAAGGACTGACAATTTGGGTATTGACTAAGGTGGCTGAACTTCTCGCCTTTTGTTCTTCTTCAGGTGCTTGATTTTGAAGAAAAAGGTAGACAACAAATGCCGACATTCCTATCAATAAAACCCATATCAGGCGCGAATTTTTTTGCGTCACGGTAACTCCAGTCTGGTACTCTTTGAATAATGGGCTTTATTGTAGGGAATATTAGCCTATACAGTGTACTGGTTATCGCAATGACTCAGGTGTTGGTCGTATCGGAGTAGTGAATGTCGGAACATAAGTGTGAGTTTTGCCACAATATGCGTTTTTACATGGTCTGGGTGGTACTGATGATTGCTTTTTACTTCTGGTATATGGACTAATGGATAAATTGCAGTACAGAGCAGCTACAGCCCGGGGGGGCGTCAAAACCCTGTTGCTCAGCAGTATAGCCCTGCTGTTGTGGCTGTTGTTATTGCTGCTGATCCCCGGAGTGTTGCACAGCACAGCCTGGGTGTTATTGCTGATATGTTGTTTGCTCGGGTTGTTTACTGGTTATGCCAAACTCACGGAACCTTTGTATGTGATAGAGCTGGATCAGCAAGGTTTTGCTTATGTGCACCATAAAGGCCGCTGGTTTATTCCCTGGCAAGGCTTCTCTTTTATCTCCATTCCTGAAGTTGCGGGTGAAGAATTAGCTTACATAGGCGTTAAACTGCGGAGCTACGATGAGTTCTTGCTACAACTTCAGCCCCGCTTAGCCGTTAATCTGATGGTGGAGCAACGTCACCTGCTTGTCGCTGCCTTAGGCCGCAATTGTCCGACCGGGGCTTGCCCTTCTGATCTGCTGATTGAAGTGGGAAAATTCAGGACTGAAACACGCAGCTACAAAGGCGCTATTGCAATGTTTGCCCGCCGCATGCAATTATTGCGGCAACTAACTGGTTTTGATCTCTTTATTCCAATAAGTTCTATAGGCACAGAACCTGCTGATTTTTGCCGCAAAGTGAATCAAATCCGGTTACAATGTTTAAACAATACAGTCACCTAGACACCTGATGTGCGTCTGTATCATAATGACGCTATAAAATAAAATTAAAAACGGTATTACAGTTATGAATAATTACGAAAAAGCATTTTTAGTCAGTGGACGTAACACCTTGATCCACAAACAGAAAAAAGTGGATTTAGTTATTGTTAATGATACTGGTGATCCGGTGGTCGTGGCAACGCGCCATGGTGTCAAAATATTTACCGAAGAAGTTCCTTCCAGCAAAGTAGATGCCAAGGCTCGTTATCTGGAGTTGGTGGATATCGCCAGTTCAGACGTCTTCAGCGAAAACAAGACCTTGTTATTTGTACAGGCACTCAACAACAAAGAGTACAAAGTAGATTACAGTAAAGTGGGAACAGATTTATTTATCCGTATCCACCAAGAGAACTATATTTAATGAGTTATTAGGCACAAATCCTGCTCCCGGGCAAATACAGTCCTTTTGCCTGATGAATTTGTTTTAGTGGCAGCTTGCTTTAAAAGTGGTAATTGCTTGTGACAGTAAATGTGTTAGCGTGTCAGTTCAGCCTCAAAGACGATTTAGTCTTTATTCACATGCCCGTTACTCAGACGAATCTGACTGCTGATCTGTTAAAAGATCAATTGCAACAAGCAGGCTATGGCCGTTGTTTGTTGTTGCCGGATCAGGTCAAAAATCTGTTGCTGGAGTACCAGCAAATTCAGCAAAAAATCAAACAAAAGCTGCAGGCCGAAGGCCATGTATTAAAATACAAAGTCGCTGAACGTATTCACGCCCAATTAAAAGTTGAAATCAGCAGTGACGCCATGCTGGCGGTCGCCGAAATCACGGCTGCTTATGGTGGCAACCCCATCTCAGCCAACGAAGCGGTGAAAGCCGGACAAGAAGCCGGGATAGTTTTTGGTTTTAAAAAAGAACAAATTCTGCAGTTAGTAGCACAGGCCAGCAGGGCTGGACCAGGTAGCAAAATCAGTGCAGAGATAGCCGCAGGCAAGCTGCCGACTCCGGGTCGTGATTCTGTATTTGAGCTGCTGATCCGTGATATGTCTAATCGTAATAAACAGCCTGTTGCCCGTTCTGAAGGCAAGGTTGATTTACGTGACTTTGGTACCATTGCCTCGGTAAAAGCCGGCGAAGCTCTGATGCGTCGTCTGCCGCCAACCAAAGGCAAAGAAGGCATGACAGTGACAGGAACCCGTTTGTCCGCACTGGATGGCCAGCAATTACCCTGGGGTTCAGCTGAAGGTTCTGCTGTGTCCGCTGATAATGCTGATCTGTTAGTTGCCAGCCGTGATGGTATGCCACGTTTATTAGAAGCTGCTGTTGCAGTGGACGAAGTATTTGTCATTAATAAAGTGGATGCTGGCTCTGGCCATATTATTTTTAAAGGCGCCGTGGTTATTAACGGCGATGTGGCCGAGGCGATGAAAGTCATAGCGGGCGGCAATGTGTTTGTCAAAGGTATCTTTGAAGGGGAGCTGATCGAATCTGGTGGTGATATCACCATAGGTGGTGCCATTATTGGTCATCAGGTCAGCGAAGTCGGTGAAGATACAGTGCTCAGTACTGTGGTTCGCGCTAAAGGCAATGTGCAGTGCACTTTGGCGCAATACGCCAGCATCAAATGCGAACACCGTCTTACTGTGGCAAAACAATTGCTGCATTGCCAGGTTGAAGCCGATTCGGTATTGGCTGGCACTGAAGAAAAAGCCAATGGCAAAATTGTCGGTGGCCGTTATTACCTTGGCAATGGTTTACGTTGTGGCAATCTTGGCGCTCCCTCTGGTAGTTTGTTGCAAATTACGCTGAACAAGCAGATGGACCCCTTGATTGAAAAACAAAATGTGTTACGCGCCAGTTTAGTTGGCTTAAAAGCTGAAATGGAATTGGTGAAACAACATGTAGACCAGCTCAAGCAAATGGAAAAATCCGCGGCAGTGCAAGAACAAATGGCTGCTATGGTGGAGGAATTTGAAGAGCACCGCAGTATAGCTTCGGCTTTTATTGCCGACATTAAACAGCTGGAAGAACAAAGAAGGCAGTTATTGTTGTCGGTATGCATTGAAGTGACACATCAACTTTTTGCCGGAGTGGAAAGCAGTTTTGGCAATGAAGTGTTAAAAACCAAAAAGGAGTACGGAGCTTCCCGTATTCGTTTATCTGAACAAGGTGTGGTCGTCGAACCTCTGTAACAGCTCATGCTCCTGCCTGGTCAGTTGCGTTGTCCTGCAAAACTGGCCTGTCTTTTGCTTCGTTTTCCCTGAATTACTTCTGACGTCAATTTTTTGTTGCGACGGGCGCTGACTGGCAGTGTCATCGCAGCATCTGGTGGGATAAAGGCAATGACCCAAACACAACGATGGTTTATTTTAATTTTGCTAAGCACAGCTTTGCACGGATGTGGCGGCGGGGGAGGCGATTCTGATACGGGAGGTTCTGCCGCCAGTGTCAATGCAGGTATTGATCAAAGCGTTGATGAGACAAACAGTTTTACGCTGAATGCTTTGGGAGATCCAGCAGGCGGTACTTTCGCCTGGCGCCAGTTGTCAGGTACCAGCATCACTGGTATGCCAGCAGACACAGCTTCAGTAACTTTAACCGCACCAGCGGTCAAAGCCGACAGTGTTTTGGTGTTTCAGGTAACTTATACGACGCCTGCAGGGCAAAACTTAACAGATGAAACTCAGGTGCAGGTGCTTGCGAAAAATCAAGCTCCAGTTGCTGTGCTGCAAATTACCCAACCCTCCATACTGCCTGTTGCTCAGGGCTTAACTGCGACAGTGAGTGCCGCATCCTCTTATGATTTAGATGCCGATGGCAGCATTGTCAGCTACGCCTGGACTCAAACTTCTGGTCCACAAGTGGTGTTGACAGGGAGTAATACCCTGAATGTCAGTTTTGTAGCGCCACTGGTTGCGACTCAACAGGACATAGAGTTGGCGCTGACTATTACCGATGATGAAGGTGCTACAGGGCAGGGCAGTATCAAAGTGCCTGTCCGTGCCAGCACACAACAAATTATTGCCGATGCAGGCCCGGATCAGCAGGTTCGGGAGTTCGCTGAAGTGTTTTTAGATGGCAGTGGTTCTCGTACTGTCGGCGGAGAATTCAGCTGCCGCTGGAGTCAGTTAAAAGGCCAGACTTTGGTGCTGAAAAATCCGGACTCGTGTCAGGCCTCTTTTATTGCGCCTGATATTTCCGGCACCAGCCAACTCGAACTACAACTGACAGTGACAGACAGCAACAATCAGAATGCGACCGACACTGTACTGGTGACCGTCAGTAATGCGGTTTTGGGGGATTTACCTGATACAGGAGTAATTGACTGTTACGACAACTCCGGCGTGATCCCTTGTGGCAGTGATGCATTTCCACGTCAGGACGCTGATGGCGGCAGAGACAGTGTAGTGCAGTACCTGCGCAAAATTGGCAAAGGTGAAAAGGCCTTTGATTTTACCAAGCTGGATCAATTTGGTGACGAAGTAGCAGACTCCTCAAATGAATTCTCCTGCATCAGAGATAATGTGACAGGCCTTATCTGGGAGCTGAAAGAACCGGTGATATCAGCTCCGCCTGCAAGCACGCTGCGTGCGGCCAATAACAGATATAGTTTTGTGAATGCAGACACGGGCAATGGTGGTGAAAGCGGTGAAGCTGCACCTGCCTTAAGTAGCTGCCCCAGTGCAACAGATTGTGGTTTAGGTGCTTATATTGAAGAGGTGAACGCAACAGTGTACTGCGGCGGTGCCAACTGGCGTTTGCCAACCACTGAAGAGTTGATGTCTATTGCGGATTTTGGCCGTCTTGGGGAGGCGCATTTGCTGGACCCTGCGTTTTTCCGTTTTGAACCCGACTTAGCTATCCAGAATAATTTATTCTACTGGACCAGACAAACCAGCGCTGAAGGCGGTGGTGGTATCAGTGCTTGGGTCTTTGATATCAGCAATGGCAATGACAATACTTTGCCAAAGCAACAAACTCAGTTAGGTTTTGTGCGTTTGGTACGTTCGCCATAAGGGATCTTTATGTCTAAATATCTAATGTTAGTACTGATGACGGCCTTGCCTGTTCAGGCCGCTCAGGTGTGTTTTAGCACTATTGAAACCACCAAAGCTTTGAGTAGTTTTCAACTGAACACAGACGGGACTGTGCTGGATACCACCACTAAGCTGATGTGGTCACGTTGCCTTGTGGGTCAAAGCTGGGACAGTTCCAGCGGCAGCTGTACTGGCACAGCACAGCAGTTGGATTGGTCTGAAGCCTTGCTGGATGCACAGCGCAGTACTCTGGCAGGTTACGGCACCTGGCGTTTACCTAATGCCAAGGAAGTACTGACCCTGATTGAACGCAGCTGTGTCGACCCTGCTATTAATCTGACGGCATTTCCTGCCAGCAATAGTGAAAATATCTGGACCAGTACCACTATGACCACTCAGCCAGAGCGGGCATGGGCCATTGCTATGTACAGTGGAAAAAATAACACCAAGGAAAAAATAACCCGTTTGTACGTACGTTTAGTGCGTTTCAGCGACGAATAGAGGGTTTTGTCGGGTGGTCTTTTCGATGAAAGACCACCCTAATGCGTTACTTCCTGATGATCTGCCGGTACTTTTCACCTAAGCTAGCCTCACTTGCCTTGAGCATTGTCCCGAATGAGAGTTGATACCTTGCGTTTTATTCTGATCCTGTTACTTATGTTCTGCAGTTGGCCGGGTTTTTCCAACGAGTGCAATATGGCATTCCGTCACGGTATTCTGATTTCACCGGAGCAAATTCGTATTCAGACCAGCAACCGCACTGTGTTTCAGATTAATCATGATCAGGACTTATTTATCCGGGGGGAGTGGATCACCCTAAACCCTGCAGAGCAAGAACTGGTGCGTCAGTACGCTCAGGGCCTGCGTAAATTTGTACCAGAGCTGGTCAGCATAGCTGTAGATAGTGTGGAGCTGGGTTTAACTGCTATTGAGAATATGCTGGCAGGTATTGGCAACAGCTCGCAGCAGCAGGAATGGCAGGCTTTAATCCGCGAAACAACCTATCAGTTGACTTCACGTTTTGTCCGGAGTGGCGACCACTTTTATCTGGCACCCCAAAGCCTGAATGAACTGGATGCCTTTTTACATGGCGAATTAAAGACTCAGCTCAAAGATCTCGCCAAACACACTGTAGGCGCAGTCTGGGATGCGCTACGTGATGCACTGCGCCAGAGTGAAGACAACTTTGAACGCACTGAAAGCCAAAACTGGCAACCCGCCGATGAATTACTGGCAAAAATTAACTCAGGGCTGGAGTTAAAAGCTGACGAGCTGGAGCAAAAATCTGTATTGTTTTGTCAGCGCCTGACTGAGCTTGATCAGATTGAAACCCAGTTACAGCAACGTGTGCCGCAATTGCTGGCCTACGATGTTGTCACAATGAAGTAAGCTGTTTTAATCCTTATACAGTCTAAAAGTATCTCAATCAAAGGCTTCTCTGTGAAACACCGGTCATGCTTAGCTACAGCCGTAGTGGGTTTTGCCGTGGCCTTTTCCTGTCATCACTCACCTTACAGGTTATTCCTATAGGCATAGCCTATGCGCTCAGGTGTTGGCATAGTGCTGATGATCGCTGATGTGGTGATAGACAAGATATTTTAAAACAGAGTCTTGAAGCCAACGGGAAAAAAGGCATTACGGGTTGCTGCTTTTTAAAGGCGGAAACTTTATGTAGGTCCTGGAAGGTGAGGCTGACACGAGCTCATGCCAATTGTATTGAGGGTTTTCCGATTTTTGCAGCTTTGTTGATCATAGCGTTAATCACGGAGCAGACTGCGATCACGGATCCCCTGGCTTAGGTATTTTTGGCCGCTTGAATTAATTTCAGTGCTTATGCAATAAAGGCAGTAGATAAGCCGTGCCCTATCTGAGTTGCCTGAACAAGCCAGAGGTAAAAATTACCTGTTCTGGTTTAAGAGTTACGCATTGCGTTAAAAGATAACCTGCTGATGCAGCTATTTTTTTATGAAGTTAGTCTTGTCTTTTGTTGGCACAGGGCACTTTTTTGTCCCCGATCTACCTCCTCTGGCCCCACCACTGAAGTATAAGTAGCTGTATCAGGTTGTAATGTGCTGAATAACAAGGAGGCTGTATGAAAAAATTATGGGTTAATGCTTTATTGTTTTTACTGACAACAAATGGTGCTGCGTCAGAGCTGAAAGTACTATCTGCTGATGAGCTAAAAGCCAGAATCATTGAAATTAACACTCTGCAAAATAAGGTGATGTTAAAAGGTTCTGTTCCTGCTGATGTCGACAACCTTTTTGCATTCTATACAGATGATTTTGTTTATCGCCATGATGTTTATGGTGGTCACTACAGCAAGGATGAGCTTTATAGCAATACACTGCGGCTGTTAGCTATGGGGAAGTACGATAAAACAGAACCCCGTTATCGTATTATCAGCCAGATACCAGGGTACAACGCTATTGCTGTAGAGCGGCAGGAGAAGCACAAAGGTGTGGTGAAAAATCATCTGGCGGTATTTGAGTTTCGGCAAGATAAAGTGACCAAAATTATTGAATACTGGAAGTAGGGGTTTAAATCTTAAGTATTTGATATTTATTAATATTAATTAACCCGCACTATAAGAGGAGTTGAGCAATGTGCTTCACTCATTTAGTGGGAGCTGTTAATTATGTATGGTCTTGAAGTTGAATTCTTGTTTAAAGTCATTTTGTTGGTATTGGATTACCTTAAATTAAGAACCCTCAGAGCAACACAATGTTTGGATACCGATCTGCGGCGAGAGCGCATTGGTCGTGCAAACCTAAGCAACATTCTAGTGATGCTAAGATTTATCTATGCGCTGTTATCAGGACAATGCTTTTAGCTTAGATTGATAGTGGGGTGGGTTTTCATCCGCCCCGGTGTTTTGACAGTTAAATTTTGCCAGAAAATAGCAGTCTTCCACTCATCCATGTAGAATGTGCAGCCAAAAGCTTATTCAGCTTTTACTTGTGTGGACCTGTAGGAATTTTGATGAAAAAGACAATAGCGTTAACCCACCCTAAACTGCAACCTGCCCGTTTGGTGGACTCCATTAAATATGACATTAAAAAGTATCTGAACAGAGAGCGTCGCAAAACTCTGCCTGCAGGTATGGACTACTGGACTTTCGATTGTCGCTTTGGTGCGTCAGTGGATGTTGCAGAAAAGATTTTTACTTCTGAAATCAATAAACATATCGATGCTGCTGTGGCGCAAGAGCTGGAGAGCTTCTATGTAGAAATTCTTGCCCGTGCCTGTAAACATAAGCCACGTGAACCTGGCTTTGACATCGACGAAGCTGACGAAGGTTAATACGAAGGATGCTTGTCGCAGCAGATAAGCATTTCACTTTTTAACAGAAAGTAGCCCTTACCCTGGCATCACAAATAACAGCAGTACTGCGTAAAATTCATTCAATCACAAAGAATTGTCTCTTCTACCGCTAAAATACTGTATATTCTGCGCTCATTTTTTTACTGTAGCTATTCTACAGAGGAACTCTTATGCAATTTTCATCTTTAGATTTAGCCCCGGATTTACTCCGCGCCCTTGTAGAATGTGGCTACAGTGATATGACCCCGGTGCAAGAACAGGCCATAGTGCCTGCGCGCCGCGGTAAAGATTTACAAGTTACAGCGCAAACAGGCACAGGTAAAACCGCAGCCTTTGCCATTCCGGTATTGCAACGTATGCTGGATAAGCCAAAAGACACAGCAGCACAGCGCCCACGCGCTTTGTTTCTGACACCTACCCGCGAATTGGCTGAACAAATAGCCGAATCTGTGGCTGCTTATGCGAAGTTCGTCGCTATCAGCGTGACTGCACTTTATGGTGGCGTAAAAATGGGTGGTCAGGCTAATAAATTAAAAGCTGGTGTAGATATTCTGATCAGTACGCCAGGCCGTTTGATAGAGCATATGGCCCTTGGCAATGTGATCTTAAGTGATGTTGAATTTGTCGTGTTGGATGAAGCCGACCGTATGCTGGATATGGGTTTTGTTACAGACGTGACCAAGCTGATGCAAATGACTTCACAGAACCGCCAAACCATGTTGTTTTCGGCAACCACTTCACCAGCTGTGAATGAACTGTCGCATAAAATCCTGAAAAATCACCAGCAAATCCGTGTGGCTAAAACCAACAGTACAGCGGATACAGTTCACCATGTGGTTTATCCGGTAGAAGAAAGCCGGAAAATTGAATTATTTGAGCAATTACTGGCAGAGAAAAACTGGTTCCAGGTGTTGGTCTTTACCAGTACCAAAGAACAAGCCGATCGTTTATTAGCAGGACTGCAGCAGCGTAAAATTGAAGCGGCAGTTTGCCATGGCGATAAAAGTCAGGGCGCAAGACGTCGCGCTATCGCAGATTTTAAATCCGCTAAGTTGCAGGTGTTAATCGCTACTGAAGTTGCTGCCCGTGGTCTGGATATTCAAGGCCTTGATTATGTAGTGAATTTCAACCTGCCGTATCTGCCGGAAGATTATGTCCATCGTATAGGCCGTACCGGCCGTGCAGGTGCTGAAGGCCAGGCCATTTCATTTGTCAGCCGTGAAGAAGAGCAAACTTTAGAGCGTATTCAAAAGCTGATCGGCAGCACTATCCAACGTGTAGTTACCCCAGGTTTTGAAGTAAGTAACCGCCAATCTCTGTTAAAAAGTATTTCACGCAAAGTATTGTCAGGCCGTTCAAACAAGGCCAGTGAAACCCAAATTGCTCTGGACAGCGCCAATAAAGTGAAGCCTAAAGCCAAACCTAAAGCCAAGCCTCGTACCGCTAAATAATCTTCTGTTCTCAAACCAGTCAAAGCCGTTGTGTTTTGACTGGTTCTCCCACTTACATATAAGCCTTGGCAAACGCCTCTTTTGACTGCCTGATATAGGTACGGGCTTTTTGTGCATGTTGCTCCCATGCAGCTTTATCTTTGGCGTTAGTAAAGGGGTTTTGATCCGGTGCTACGGAGCGCTCAAATTTGTCGTAGAAGGTAATAGCTGACGAGGTAATTTGGTTAAAGCGCTCTTTAAACTCCTGCATGCCTTCAAGCTGCTCTGAAGTTTTCAGCATGTACTGAATAAGCTGGGTATTGTTATTGGCAGCCAGATACCCCTGAGCTTTATTAGTGACGTTTTCGCCGACCTCGCTGATCACCAGAGCACGAATAGATTCTTCTTTACTCATCACCCGACTGTAGTTTTCCTGAGTGCGGGCAAGGCCTGCATGCTGTATATAGTTACGCAGGTGTTTGTCTAAATCTTTACGGAACAGTTCTACCATTTTCAGCATATGCTGCAAATCGTTTTCCAGCGCAGACACCTGCACCAGTTCACGTTCCAGCTCGGTTAAAAATTTCTCAGCCTGTTCGTAAATTTTTAAACCGTTTTCTTCGGCAAACTTGCGGTCTTTACGGTTTAAATCGGCGTTTTCGTAATTGGACTTATCAAAAGCTGTGGCCAGAAAGGACTTAAAAGGTTCAGCAAAAGCGGCATATAAACCGCCGCTGACCACAGTTAAAGTGGCCGTAGTTAAATCACCAAAAGGTTTCACCATCGAATTTAACCTGGCTTGTTGCAGAGGGGAGGCCACTCTTTTGGTGTCAGCTAAAATAGTGCGGAATGACGAATAGGCCATAGGATTCGACATTTTATTGCGCTCAGAACTGGCCAGCGCAAAAGTAATGGTTGAATAAATAGCGTTGGCGTACTCCAGATACTGTCGCTGACTTTCCAACTGCGCCGCATAGTTTTTACCTATAGTGCGGAACGACTCGCTTTGCAGCTCATAGTTTTTATTGGTTTGCAGCTTATCCAGAATGCCAGTGATAATTTTTTGCTCATTTTTCTGCAAAGCGGTATCCAGCAGAATACGGTCCAGCACTACATCATCCAAAGCGACACCACCGTGCAAGGTTTCAATATCCAGTCTCAGGTACTTACGACCCGGATCATCAATGGATATACGATGCGCCATATAGTTTTCAGTGCCAGGTGGTGCCTCCACCAGGCCAACCTGTTGCCACTGTGCATCTAAAGCCACAGAAGAGGAGGTTAAAATATTAATGCGGTAACTGGTAAAAGCCGACTGAGGTTTGACCCAAAACTCCAGTAAACCTAATTCTGACACCGGATAACGGCTGATTAAAGAGCTGCTGCCATCCTGACAAAATAAGCTGCTGACACCAGTTCTGGCCATTTCGGAGCTACGCTGGCAACCGGCCAGAATATTCCATTGATGAGCGTCTTGTTCAAAGTCGCTGGAAAATACCAGTTCACCGGGTTTAGCCACAGCAAAACCACTGAATAAACAAAGCAAAGCAACAGACAAACTACGCATACAATCCTCAGGTGGAGTAGGGAAACGCCTTATACAGTCTTGTGTAAGGCTGACAGAGTGAAGATTTATGGTAGCTGAATTAGCCAATCAAAACATCGCAATTTTTTGGTTTCCAATCAAAGGCTTTTACGAAAAATAGCTGTTGCGGCACTACAGATTTGCCCAGTATGCTCTGCGCTGATAAAAAGGGCCTCATCAGGGGCCGCTGACAGAGACAGATCTGATGAAATCGCAGGGATTGAATTTTTACCACCCACTGGCTTTCTGGCTGGGTTGCATAGGTATTACCTTGGGGGGGTTGGCTCATATACCGATGTTTATCCATGCCTCTCATATGAATTATCAGATGGTGGGTATGCCCATGGACAGCAACATGCTGATTGGCATGGGGTTGATTCCGCTTGGCTTAGTGCTGGCCATCTATGGTTTGATGCCACGGCTGGATCAACTACGCAGCAACGACAGCAGCAGATTACATTTTCATGTGGCTGACCAGTTACCACTGAATAAAGAACACTGGACCTTAGTCATGGTGCTGATGGCTGCTGTGATAGTGGATGTGATGAAACCCGCCACTTTAGGTTTTGTGATGCCGGGTATGAAAGCCGAATATGGCATCAGCTCTAAAGAAGCTGGCGTACTGGCGTTGGTGGCGTTAACAGGCACTACTATTGGCTCAGTATTGTGGGGCATGATGGCAGATTGGTTTGGCCGCAGGGCTGCTATTTTATTGTCAGCCTTGATGTTTATTGGCACTGCTATTTGTGGTGCTATGCCATCTTTTGAGTGGAATCTGGTGATGTGCTTTTTGATGGGGTTATCAGCAGGGGGCTTATTGCCTATCACCTTTACTCTGATGGCCGAAACTATACCAGCAACCCACCGCGGTTGGTTATTGGTCGCTTTAGGTGGTTTTGGCACAGCGGCTGGTTATCTGGCGGCTTCAGGTTCTGCTGCCATACTGGAGCCTATGTTTAGCTGGCGTGTGTTATGGATGCTTGGTTTACCCACAGGTTTATTAGTTATTTTTTTAAACCGTTATATTCCGGAGTCACCACGTTATCTGGCCAGCAAAGGCTTAACCAGCGAAGCACGGCTGGTGTTGCAACTTTTTAGCGGCGTACAGGCGCAGGATCAAAGCAGTATAGTAGTAGAAGAAGAGCCAGCAGTGCAGCATTCTGGGTTCAGGCAGTTATTACAAGGGCATTATGCCGGCATTACCTTGGGTTTAGTGGCCGCTGGTGTGGCCTGGGGTCTGGTGAATTTTGGCTTTATGTTATGGCTGCCAACAAACTTAGGTGAAATGGGCATGGCAGGACAGGCCAGCGCCATTATTACCAAATCAGCTTTTTTTGCTTTGCCAGGTGTAGGTTTAGTGATCTGGCTGTATCACAGCTGGAACAGTATCAAAACCCTGCTGTTGTTTATCCTGTTAACAGCTTTGTCTTTGTTTAGTTTCTGTGTATTTGACTGGCTGGACAGCCGATCGGTAACCCAGCTTTCTGTGTCTATTGCTCTGCTGTTGGTCAGTGCCAGTGGAGTGATCGCTATGCTGATCCCTTATGCCGCTGAAATTTATCCGGTGCATTTACGCGGCACAGGGTCTGGCATAGTGGCTGCCAGTTCAAAATTTGGTGGCATTTTAGGGGCCTTGCTTGGCGTGATGGGCTTATTTGATCAGATGGCGTTATCCGCTTTGGTGATTATGGCCGCTTTGATGATCGCTGCCTTGATGTTGCATCGCCATGGCATTGATACCAGAGGAGTGCAGCTGGAAGATATGCATGCAGCTTTGGAGCGGAAATCTGTTCGCTAGTTTGGTTTGAGCAAGAAAAAGCCCACAAGAAGTGGGCTTTGAGCTGGCTGAACCAAAGATCACAGTGCAGCTTTAATCTGTTCAGCCACCTCATACTGCTGAGCTATGGCTTTGTCCAGCAATACATGTCCTTGTTCCTGCTCACCTTTGAGTATTCTACTGACGCCTGCCCAGGTTTGTATCACAGCATCATTTTGTTGCAGCATATAGTTTTCCCATTCATCAGAACGAGCTGCCATTAAACGTTGCGCCTCCAGATGACCGTTTTTAGCAGCGGTCAGTAACCAGTAGTCGCTGCTGTAATAAGGCGACACTTTCAGTACTTTACTGACATAAACCTTACCATTCTCTTTGGCAACGGTATTGATGGAATACTGACCTGCTTTGGCTTTGGCATGCAGTTTCTGACCCAGTAGCATGCCCTCCACTTCTGTTTTGCTAAGCGGTTTGCTTTCAAGCACAGCAGTGACTGTGCCTTGGTCATCCGTTGTTACTTTAGCTTTGCCTTTAAAACCCGTTAAAGGTCTGGGATCCAGATTGTTCTGGCTGAAAAGTTCCTGTGGCAGGTTGAAATCTGAGGTTATAGGTTGGTCTGGATCTTCCTCCAAATGTAAAAAGGCGTTGCTATTGACCAGTCGTAACAAGGAGCCAAGCAGGTACTGATGGCCTGGTGAGCCAGCCACTGCATAGTCAAACAGTTTATGTTCTTTGATCAATTTGTCGATGCGTTTTTTATTCAGCACCAAACCACCAAGAGTATAACTCAGCGAAACCCGACCAATATGTTTTTGTCCTGTCGCCTGATATTGCCATTCACTCAGCGCTTTTTTTGCGGAAGTATCAAAGGTGCTTTTTGGATACTCGTTGACGATTTCAACACCTTGTACCTTGCCTTTTTCATCGATCAGAAAACGGGCTTCAGCAAAACCAAAAAGTCCCTGGCGGGCAGCAGATCTCGGATACATAGGTTCTTTGCGGGATATAGGCTCTGGCATATCAGCTTCAGGCTGTTCATCCGCGGCCGGATTATTAATCTGCACAGAAGCGACTAACTGCTCAAAGCTGGCATTGGCCCGCTGTTGTTCTGAGGAGGGCAACTGATCGAATAAAGCTTTTGCCAGACGCTCTGATTTTGTATCGCCAAGGCTATAAGCCAATTGCAGATAAGCCTGGGTTTTTGCCAGATCGACAGCTACACCTTGCCCTTCCTGATACATAACCGCCAGATTAAAAGCCGCAGTTTCATTGCCAAGAGGCACTAATGAAGCGAATTCCGCATGAGCTTTGGTGTAGTCTTTTTTTTCATAGTATTTTAAGGCGTCCAGCAAATCAGCTTGTGCCACAGCGCAAAACAATAAACTGCTTACCAGTAAAGATTTGTACATCGTTTCATCCCTGTAACTTAGATAAATGTGACCAGAAGGTTAACACTGACGCTGAAGTTGTAGCAAGCTGGATCTGAAACAAAAATGGCCCCATCAGGGGCCATGTCAAAGCAAAAAACCAAAAGTTATGCAGCTTTCACACTGTCTACCCAGTTCTGTACACGTTTTTCCAGTACCTGCAGAGGCAATGCACCACCACCTAAGATGGTGTCGTGGAAACCACGGATATCAAACTTGTCACCTAACTGCTCTTTGGCTTTGGCGCGAATTTCTAAAATTTTCAGCATACCAATTTTATAAGCTGTAGCCTGACCTGGCATCACCAGATAACGGCGTACTTCAGAAACCACTGCACCTTCAGCCACAGGGGTTTTCTCTTTAAAGTACTCAACAGCTTGTTGTTCAGTCCAGCCTTTGCTGTGCAAGCCGGTATCAACCACTAAACGTACGGCACGCCACATTTCTGTGATTAAACGCCCAAAGTCTGAGTAATCATTCTGGTAGGCCCCCATTTCTTTGGCCAATAACTCAGAGTACAAACCCCAACCTTCGATATAGGCAGTAAAACGTGCCTGAGTACGGAAAGTAGGGACTGAGGTCAATTCCTGTGCAATAGATAACTGCATATGGTGGCCCGGGCTGCCTTCATGGTAAGCAATAGCTTCCATTTCATTTTTTGGCATTTGTTTCATATCAGACAAATGCGCGTAGTAGATCCCAGGGCGTTTGCCGTCCGGGGTGCCGGGGAAATAATGCTGAGCTGCGCCAGGTTGTTCACGGAAGGCTTCCACCCGTTTTACCACTAAAGGCGCTTTGGGCAGAATACCAAAGTATTCAGGCAGTTTTTTCTCGATAAAAGCCAGGTAGGCTTCAGAGTCTGTAATGTAACCCTGACGGCCTTCGTCTGTATCCGGATAAAAGAACTGGGAGTCCGTTTTAATAAAGGTGAAGAACTCTTTAAGTGAACCTTTAAAACCCACTTTGTCTTTGATCGCAATCATTTCTTTAGTGAGGCGGTCTACTTCAGTTAAGCCTATCTGGTGAATTTCATCTGCGGTTAAATCCGTTGTTGTTGACTGAGCCAACTTGTGGTTGTAGTACGCCACACCATTTGGCTGAGTAGAGACACCAGTCACATTCTGCTGAGTTTTATCCAGCTCGCTGGTTAAAAAGGCTAATAAAGCCTGATAGGACGGCTGAAATTGCGTGGTTAAAGCAGATTTAGCATCGGCCAGCAACTGTTCTGCTTTTTTATCATCCAGTTTGTCGGCTTTTTTCAGTGCTTCTACTTTGGATTTTGCATCTGCCCATAAAGGGGCGTCTTTATCGCTTTCTTTAAAAGGCGCACCGTTTAGCAGATTATTGACCTGTTCTATTACGCCTTCATAGGCAAAACGTGGTGGACGTACACCAGCTTCAGCATAACTGGCAGCGCGTTGCTGCAAGTCTGCGATAGCCTTGGCTATGCCACCAATACGCTTCACATAAGCTTCCATATCAGCCACTTCTTCTACTTTATGGAAGTTCATCATGACCTGAGGTAAAAACGAATGCAGGCCCTGCATCTGATTAAACACATAGGCATTGGCGTTAAAGGCGGCAGCATCGCGGGCTTGTTCGTATTGATAAATCCATAAGTCGTACGATGTTTTGGCTTCAGTGTCTAATTTGCTGTAATCAAACTGAGTTTTTAATGCGTCCACTGTGGCAGCCTGCCATGCCAGTTGTTCTTTTTCTGCTGCTTCTGTCATGTCATCAATCTGGTCGTTTTTATCCTTGCGGCCTAAAAACGTCATGCTCAGCGGGCTCATTTGCAGCTGTTCTTCGTATTTGGTTTCAAACCATTGATTCAGGCGTTCTGATTCAGATACAAGCGCCTGAGTTTCTGCTGCAGTGGTTGCTTCTGCTGTGGTCGATGTGGTGGTTGATGTGTCCTGGGCCGGACTGCAGCCTGCCAGTAATGCGGCAATGCTAAGAGCTAATAATGAATGGCGCACTTTGCGTTTTCCTTTTAGTTATTAATTATGGGCATCATCAGGCCTGATTAAAAAGCTGATGACAGCCTTTCCAGACTAACCTGATTTACCGCCAGAGTCGAAACTCAATTGTAAGTTTATCTTACAAAAAGACCTGCCAGAGGCAAGCCGGTATGGATGAGTTACTGACTTATTTATTGCTTAGGCATCAGGTCCAGCAAGGCGACTACTGTGGCTTCCACACCTGTTTTTATAGCGGGCTCAGGTGCAATTTTAAATAATGGGCTGTGATGGCTTGGCACCGGAGCACCTCCTTGTTTTTCGCGTTCAAAGTCTTGCTTAGGTGTGCCGCCTATCTGGAAATACACACTCTGAATAGTGGGGTTCATTATTAAAAACGGATAATCTTCAGCACCCATGCCCAGGCGTTTGTAATTCTGATCCAGAATATCGCTGCCAAAGTGACTCACCCAGCGCTGCTTTAACCTTTGTGTCAGCGGAATATCATTGACTGTAGGAGGTGTGGTTTGTGGGTCTACTGTGACTTCCGGCAGTTTATCTTCAGGTAAACCTGCAACCCGACCCATATTGGTTGCCACTCTTTTAATAGCGCTGATCAGTTGCTCACGGGTTTCTAAGGTGTCGTTCCGTACCGTCAGCTGCAAATGGGCGGAGTCTGGAATAATGTTGTGTTTTGAACCTGCATGAAAAGAACCCACTGTAATCACACTGGGCTCTTTGGGCGCTATTTCGCGGCTGACAATGTTTTGCAGCGCCAGTACTATTTGGGACCCTAAAACTATAGGGTCTTTGCCGCGGTGTGGGCTGGCACCATGAGCACCTACACCGTGAATATGAATATCAACCGAATCCACGCCAGAGTAGGGCGAGCCTTCAACTGCGACAATCTTTCCTGCTTCAATTTCACTGGATACATGCAAAGCCATAGCGTAATCCGGTGTGCCAAAGCGCTGCCAGATGTTGTCGTCGCGCATGCTCTGAGCGCCACCTACATATTCTTCAGCAGGCTGGCCAATCAGCATCAAAGTGCCTTGCCATTGATCTTTAATGTTCACCATCTGCCGTGCTGTGCCCACTAAGCTGGTGATATGCATATCGTGACCACAAGCGTGCATTACTGAGACTTGGTTGCCGTTCCAGTCTTTGCTTTTTACTTTAGACGCATAAGGCAAACCACTTTTTTCTTCGACCGGCAAAGCGTCCATATCAGCGCGCATCATCACCAGCGGGCCTTTACCATTTTTCAAAATGGCGACCACCCCTGTTTTTCCGACACCAGTAGTGACTTCAAAACCTGCAGCTTTTAGCTCTTTGGCTAAACGTTCGGCCGTTTTGAACTCCATAAAAGACAGTTCAGGGTTTTGATGAAAGTGCTTAAACAACGGTTCAAGATGCTGTTGGTAATCGCTGTTAATAGTGGCGGCTAAGTCTTTTGGCACAGCAAAGTTGCTGGTGCTGATTAAAGCTGAACTGACCAGGCAGGCGAGGGGAAGCAGGCGCATTCTGAAATCCTTTTTATTTTGTACTGAGGAGATGTTGTTTTGCATCACAGCACAAAAAAGCAACAAAGAACAAGAGGCGGTCTTAAATATGCGATTAACACCACGAGATCAATGCTGGCCTGTGTCTGGTACAAGGATATTCTGATTTGTTTTAAGACAATTGCTGGTATAGTCAAATCGCAGTCAGACGTGGGGTCTTAAGGAGGTCCTTCAGTTTTATCGCCTTGTTTTTGTTGCATCGGGCTGCGAAATTAAGTTCCGCTGCATGCGTTGACTGCAGCTTTAGGAGTGAGAAAGCTATTCATGTTTGTGATTGACCAAATTATTTTATTAGCCGCGATTTTAATTATTTTCGGCATTGTTTCCAGTAAGTTGTCAGCCAGACTGGGATTACCTGTGCTGGTATTGTTTCTTATGGTGGGCATGCTGGCGGGGGAAGATGGCCCTGGCGGTATTGTGTTTGATAATGCCGAAATAGCACATGCGCTCGGGTCTTTGGCTTTAGCCATTATTTTGTTTGATGGTGGCTTGCAAACGCCAATGATCTCTGTCCGGCAGGTATGGAAACCCGCTTCTGTATTGGCCACTTTTGGTGTATTAGTTACTGCCATTATTACCGGTGTAGCTGCTGCTTATATTCTGGATCTGTCTTTATTTTATGGTTTGCTGATCGGTGCCATAGTAGGTTCCACCGACGCTGCTGCAGTGTTTTCATTGCTGCGTAATGCAGGTATTCACATTAATCCCCGCCTGAAAGCCACGCTGGAAATTGAAAGTGCGACCAACGATCCTATGGCGATATTTTTAACCGTAGGCTTATTAGAAGTACTGGTGAAAGGTTTAGAACCCGGCACTGGCCTGCTGATGTTATTTGTGCAGCAAATGGGCATAGGTTCAGTGGTAGGTCTGGCTGCTGGCTGGTTGTCCGTGCGTATTATTAACCGCATTCACCTGACTACTTCCGGTTTATACCCTGTGATGGTGGCGGCTTTTGGTTTACTGGCCTTTGGTGTTGCGGCCAATTTAGGCGGCAGTGGCTTTTTAGCTATTTTTATTGCAGGGGTAGTGATAGGCAACAGCAGGTTTGTGTTTCAGCGCAGTACCTTCTTATTTCACGACGGTCTGGCCTGGTTAGGGCAGATTATTATGTTTGTGATCTTAGGTTTACTGATTAACCCTTCTACCTTGCTGGATGTCTGGTTTGAAGGCTTGTTAATAGCCTTGGTGCTGACGCTGCTGGCCCGGCCTTTGTCTGTGCTGCCGGTGCTGAAATTATTTGGTTTTAGTATGCGGGAAATTACCTTAGTGTCCTGGGTTGGATTAAGAGGTTCAGTGCCTATTATTCTGGCTATTTACCCGCTGATGTACGGTTTGCCCGGCGCTGAACTGATTTTTAGTGTGGTGTTTTTTGTGGTGCTAATTTCGGCCACAGTGCAGGGGTCAACTTTACCCTTGATGGCCCGGGCTTTGGGATTAACAGAGCCAGCTCCGGCAACTCCTGCTGCTACGCTGGAAATTACCGCTTTAGGTGATGTAGATGCCGATATAGTGGAGTATCAGTTGGGCGACAGTTCGCGCGCTTCGGGCCGTCGTTTATCCCAAATGGCTTTGCCAGACGGCACTGTGGTGGCGATGATCACCAGAGGCAATGAGGTGATCCCGCCACGGGGGTCCACCTTCCTGCTTGCAGGCGATCATTTATTTATTGTGATGAAACCCGAAGTCCGTGATTTTGTGGATCTGGTCTGCTCTGGTATAGCCAAAAGCAATTACCTGCATTTACCAGCAGGTGAATTGAAATTAAAAGGCTACACCAAAGTGGAAGACTTATCCCACTCTTATGGCATAGCGCTTTCTGCGGACGGGCATTTGTCCTTGGATGAGGTATTACGTCAGGCTTTAGCAGAATCGCTTGCTGTGGGGGCCAGTAAAAACTTCGGCGAAGTCACACTTTATGTGCGTGAAATGGTAGGGCAACGTATTACCACAGTGGGTATAGCACCAACCAGCAACGCCAGTCAGACATAGCAAAACAGGTCAGAGTTTTAGCTCTGACCTGTAGCTTTACACCACGCCAAGCACTGGTGGCATAGCGGCATCTACTTCGTCGCTGATGGCATCCAGAGTTTTTTCTGCTTCGTCCAAAGAGCTGACTTCGGCTATATGAAACAAAGCTTCGCCTTCGTTCACCAGAGGTAAGTTGTTTCGGCCTATGACAATACCGTTAAAGCTGGCTTCTACTGCCACTTCAAAGTCAGAGTAGGGGCTGTAGATATGGGCCAGCACGTCACCTTGTTGTACAGTTTGGCCAAGTCCCACGTAATAGCGGGCTATGCCGTCGTGTTCAGCTCTGATCCAGCTACTTTTTTTACTGAACAAAGAACCTGTTTTGATGGTTTTTTTGCTGGGGCTAAACATGCCTAAATCCTGCATCACGTTCATAATGCCGCGCACACCGACTTTGATCGATTGCTCATCAAAACGCAAAGCTTCACCCGCTTCATACAGAATAATAGGAATGCCCAAACTGTTGGCTGTACCCCGCATTGTGCCTTCACGGCTGGCGGCTTTAATAATAATAGGGGCGTTAAAAATTTCGGCCATTTGCAGCGCCACTTTGTCTTTGGCGCTGGCCCGTACCTGAGGCAGGTTGCTGCGATGAATTGCACCTGTATGTAAATCAATAACATGAGTGCATTGTTTTAAAATACGTTCGGTAAACTGAAAGGCCATACGGCTGCCGAGCGAGCCTTTTTCGCTGCCTGGAAAGCTGCGGTTTAAATCGCGTCTGTCGGGAAGATAACGGGATTGCTGCACAAAGCCATAGGTGTTGACTATAGGCACTACGACTAAGGTGCCTTTAAGCTGATTCAGCCTGGGCAATTTCAGCAAACGACGGCAAATTTCGACGCCGTTAATTTCATCACCATGCAAAGCTGAGGTGATTAACAGCACAGGCCCTGGTCTTTTACCATGCACCACATGAGCGCCAATATTGAGCTCAGTGTGGGTATAAAGTTTGCCAAAAGGAATATCAACCACAGCCCGCTGGCCGGGTTCTATTACAGTGCTGCCTAAAGTAAAAGCCTGTCGTTTATCCGTAAGCATGGGGTTGCCTTCTGTTATCGAAACCTACTTTTTGGCCAGCTTCTTCTGCTGCGCTTTTTGTTGCATTCGGGCCTGATGCAAAGGCACTTGCTTTTCCAGATGCTGGATCATAAGCGCTGCCACATCAATGTCAGTTGCGCCTTCTATGCCTTCTAAGCCAGGAGAGCTGTTGACTTCCATCACCACAGGGCCGTGGTTGGAGCGCAGAACATCCACCCCAGCTACTTGCAAGCCCATAGTTTTAGCTGCGGCCAAAGCCGTACGTTTTTCTTCTGAGCTGAGTTTCACAATAGAGGCTGTGCCGCCACGGTGTAAGTTAGAGCGGAATTCACCTGCTTTGGCCTGACGTTTCATTGAGGCGACAATTTTATTGCCGATAATAAAGCAACGGATATCAGCACCATTGGCTTCTTTAATGTATTCCTGCACCAGAATATTGGCGTTCAGGCCCATAAAAGCTTCAATCACACTTTCAGCTGCAGTGCGGGTTTCAGCCAGCACTACACCTATGCCCTGAGTGCCTTCCAGCAGTTTGATCACCAGCGGAGCGCCACCGACCATATCTATTAAATCTGGGATATCACCTGGTTTGTCGGCAAAACCTGTGATAGGTAAACCTATACCTTCACGGGCTAATAATTGCAGAGAGCAGAGTTTATCGCGGGCACGGCTAATGGCGCTGGATTCATTCAGCGCATAAACACCCATCATTTCAAACTGACGCAATACAGCAGTGCCATAAAAGGTAATGGAGGCACCAATACGGGGGATCACAGCATCAAAGTGCTCCAGTACTTCCCCTTTGTAGTGAATGCCGGATTTGGTCTTGTTGATGTTCATATAACACATCAGCGGGTCTATTACCTCAATCTGGTGACCCCGCTCTTCCGCCGCTTCAACTAAGCGGCGGGTAGAATACAACTCACTATTGCGCGACAAGACCGCAATTTTCATAACAACACCATCATCAGGCCCGGAATTTATCTGTTGAGACTATTCTAGTGTGCTTTGACTGCCAAGTATCTGTAAAAAATCAAAAAATTTACATCACAGTAAAAAAAGCGAACCTAAACCGAGGAAAGCAAAAAAACCTATCACATCTGTCACTGTGGTTAAAATAACCGAACCAGACAGGGCAGGGTCTATTTTCATTTTTTCCAGCCAAACCGGGATCACCACACCACTCAAAGCCGCCACACAAATATTGATCACTATGGCAAAGCTAATCACGCCTGCGATAATCCAGTCACCAAACCAAAGGTAAGTGATACCTGCAATCACCAAAGCCCAAAGCACACCGTTAATAGCCCCTATACTCAATTCTTTACGCATTAAGGTCCAATAGGTTTGAGGGGTAATTTGACCAAGTGCTAAACCCCGGATAATCAGGGTTAAGGTTTGGCTGCCGGCTATACCGCCCATAGAGGCCACTATAGGCATCAATACTGCTAAGGCCACCACTTGCTGCAAGGTAGCTTCAAATAAACCTATGGTCCAGGCCGCTAAAAAGGCGGTGAGTAAGTTAATACCTAACCATAAAGCCCGACGTTTGGCGCTGTTGACTATTGGGGCGAATAAGTCTTCCTCTTCGTCTAAACCCGCCGTGTGCATAAACTGGCCTTCAAGGCTGCGCCGCACGTTTTCCAGCGCTTCACCTATAGATAAACGGCCTAAAAGTTTGCCTTCGCCATCTACCACGGCTAAAGCGCTGTAACCTGAGCGGGCTACTAAATCTGAGCCTGTATCCAGCTCCATATCACCTTGTACTACAGGGGCTTCGGCGTCGATAAACTCAACCACAGGCATATGATTGGGCTGGCCTAATAAACGTATGCCTTGCAACAGCCCCACATAACGGCCCGTGCGGTCGACGACAAACAAGGCTTCCTGATATTCGGCATCTTCGGTCAGCTTTTTAAATAACCGCACAGCGTCCCGCACTTTGGCGTTTTTACTGACAATTAATACATCGTGATCGGCATAACGGCCACATTGTTCGTCGTCATAAGTTAAGGCCTGATCGAGCCAGCGCTTTTCGCTTTGATCCATGCGCGAGCAGGCGTATTGATAAATAGCGTCCGGTAATTCGTCCAGTAACTCAATTAAGTCGTCTACATCAATTTCTTCAACCAGATCATGCAGCTGTGGCGTTTCGAGTTGTTTGAAGATATTGCTACGGGCGTCGACCCTCATATAGGTCAAAGAGGCAATTTGCTGCTCTTTTTCCAGCGTTAGCCAGGTGCTGACCCGCTGCTCCAACGGCATAGCTTCAAGCGCAATAGCTATCTCTTCCGGCTCTAACTGGTCCAGTTTTTCTGCCAGCTGCTCAGTTTCATTTTCATCAAAACTGTCACGGACTATTTCTTCAATATCCAGTGGGGTATTTTCAACCATTAAACCGCTCCTGCTGTCTGCATTGTTGCTACAGCTTTACCACCAACGGCGGATCTTAAATAAGGCTAACAGGCCCAAAGCTAATCCAAGCATCAGGCCCCAGGTAATATAGTAGCCGAACGGATTTTCCAGCTCCGGCATATATTTAAAGTTCATGCCGTACACACCAACAATAAAAGTCAGTGGAATAAACACAGCGCTGAGCATGGTCAGCACTTTCATTTTTTCATTAATTTGGTGCGATGAAGTCGACATATAACCATCGACCAAATCACTTAACTGGTCATAATACATCTGCGTCATACTGTGCAGGCGTTCAAACTTCTCGTAAAAATCGCGCAATTCTATTGGTTCAAAATGACGTTTAAATGGATGACTGGCGTCTTCTTCGTACAGCAAGTCGGAAAACATTTCTTTTTGGTAGGCCAGATTACGGTCAACTTTGCGAAACACTGAACGGTATTTCATAATTTGCGCCATTTTCTGGTCATTACCGTTGCTTTGCATGCTGTCTTCCAGCTCGCCCAGCTCGTCTTCAAATTGTAGTAACTTTTCCAGATAAGTACCTGATACAGCGTGAATATACTTTTTGACCCAGTCTTTCAATGGGGTGGTAGCTGCAAAGGAAGAAAAGGGCAGATCAATTTTGTTGTCGGCAAATGGGCTTTGGTATTTCACCAGGATCACCTGATCGTTAAACAACATAGAAATCTGACTATGGCCCGGATAGTCACTGAAATCAGGCGCAGAAAAACCACGCAAAATCAGCAGGCTGAAACTGTCGCTGAATTCCATCTTGGGTGGATGGCGTTCACGCAGGAAATCTTCGGCAATCACAGGGTGAATACGAAAAAACTCCAGCACCTGTTGCTGTTCCATCTGAGTGGCCGCAGTTAAATTAATCCAGATTTTAGTATCGGTAAACAAGGGGTATCGCAGCGTTTGAAAATCGCTGATCTGCCATTGTTGTTGCTCTGGACAATACTGGTGAAGTTCTATCATTGCTGCGGCCTTTTATGTGCTTTTGGCAGCATAAGCAAAAAGGCTGTATGAATGCAAATGCTGTTGTGGATCTTGGACTTAGATTAAAGAGATTGGTGGAAAACTGAGCAGGTTTGCTCTGCTTCTCTTATGATGATTTGCTAAAGGCTAATCTGGCTTTAACTGTCTAATTCACCCGTCAGGGGAACATCGTCTTTGGTGGACACAACTTTGCTCTCAAAGTTTTTTAAATCATCACGCAATAACGCTGTTTTTACATCATTGTTGATGTTGGCGTCTGAATTTGACACCGACACAGCACCGTCTGCGGCAGGCACTACTGCACTTTGATCGTCCATCGTTTTAACAGTGCCAAGATAGGTTGATGTGGATTTATCGCGAGCCGTCAGTATTGCTGCTAAAAGCAGCAGTAAAGATGAGGTAAAGCCTTTAGATAAGCGCATAAGTAAGTCTCCGTTCGGCTCTGCGGGGGGCTGGATAGTTTGATTGTCGCCGTCAGCCTCTTTGACTTCTATGAGTTACCGAACCTGATCTTATAGAGTCATAAAAAAGTGGTTGCACATATTCACTCCCAGCATCCATGGAGAATTAGTGCTATGAACGATAGCTCCTTGCCTTCCAGCCCGCCAAATTCATGACTTGGGATAAATGCGGCAAGATCATGGCCTACCCTGATAGGTATTGGGTGGCCGCCTGAAGCACATATCAATATAGGCAAAGACAGATAAACATTTCACGGCGTTATCCGCAGATGCAGCCAAAGAGTTAAGAACTGCAATGAAACCACGCACTGAGGCTTTAGATTCCACGCTTATTGCCACGATGCCCACCACGCCACTTCGTTAACATGCTCTCTCATTTAATTTGATATTAGGGAAAATGTAACTATGTTGACACTCAACACACCACTTCGCTCCATAGTGGCGCTTATGCTGCTGGCAACCTTAACAGCGTGCGGTGGCAGTGATGCGCCGAATGAACTGCCAGTTGCCTCTGACTTTGATATCGAACTGTCTAATTTTTCTATGGACTTTGATACCACTCAGGCTTTTGCGCTTAACCATCGTATCCCTGTTTCTTTCAGTATCCGCAGCGTCAATTCAAGCACAACGGAAGTGAGCAACATACCTGTTAGTTTTAGTTTTGTAGAAAAAAGTCCAGCAGATCCAGCAGCACCCATAGTCTGTAGTTCTAATGCACTAGACATAGAACTACCAGGTAACGGTGAGACTGTGGTGGTGGAGTATGCTTATATTTGGCCTGTGAGTGAATGTCAGAAACTGGCTGAATCCGGACGAGAAGTTGAGCTTCAGGTCGCGTTTTATAAGGATGAAGAGGAGCTCAAAGGCAATGTACTTTCCAGTTTGCCGACCCTTACACTGCGTGAGGCAGGGGTCGATATAGAATACAGATTGGCAACGGAATCATCTGTCGCTTTGCTTGCCATCACTGAAGAAGGCGAATCGCCCACGCCTGTTTTGTCAGTGCAATCAGGTATTGTGCTTAATGGCGCAGACCCCTATTTTTCAAAAGTGGAGGCCGATGAAATTCCCGCAGATCTGCAGGTTGTAGACCCCACAACGGGACTGAGTATTCAGCAAGAGTTGAGATTTGGCATGACGGACGATCAGTTAGACCGATTAGGCGATTTACCTTCTGTGGCTACACTGACGTACACACTAATTCCAGAGAGCGCACCAGGGGTTATTCTGCCTTTGATGATAGGTCAGGCGGATGGTAGCACACTAGCTTCTTATAGTTTCACCAAAGTCCAGCCTGGCGTTGCCGATGAAGTGAATCACGACTTGTATCTGGAAGGTGACTATTTAGCAGCAGTCCAAGAGGGGACCTTTGCCAATGAAACTCACTTTGTGCTGCGTGGTTGTGTGACAACAAGTTTCACTCAGGATGGTAACGAAGAGGAGCAAACAAATGACTGCAAGGATCTGGACATCAATCTGGAACGAGAGAATTCCATTGCTACTGCTGCCAGCGATGTGTCCTTTAAGAAAAACCAAAAGCGCAATCCAGGCAACTCTCTTATTGGGATTGAGTCCGAAATGGATATCAACAATACCTTAAACCGCACAGGTATTCTTAGCCGCGCAACTGGCGAAGTGGCGTTAAAAGGCAATATAGGCATCAAGTTTGATTTAAAAATTGCTGAAGCTTTGGCTGAAGCCATAGTTACTAAAGATCAATCCTCGTATTTTCATCAAATTAAAGCTTTCGACAAAGTCGTTGCTGGTGACAGTAAAGCAGGTACAGAACACCTTAAATTAAAAAATGAGTTTAAGCAGGATAAAGCACAGGATCTTGGCGGCTTAGGTTTTGGCTTTGGTCCGGTACGTTTGGGCTTTAAAATCAGCGCCGGTGGTCGGGTCGGTATTGATGTTGATGACGACATGAATCTGTTTACCGATGTGATTGAATGCCAGACATTACTTGTATCTGAAGAAAACGTCATCACTTGTGGTTACCTCAGTCGCACAGTTGCACCTAATTTCAGTTTCACCGGCCGTATATTTGGTGGCCTGGATGTGAACATCGTAAAAGTTGGTGTGGATGCAAAATTACGCTTTCTGGAAAATAAATTTCCATTAACTGGTTTGTTAAGTTTTGGCCTTACTAACGATGATCGTATTTTAGTGCGTGGTGATGTCACGCTTGACCATACTCTGCAAACCATAAGTGGTACAGTGAAGCTGGTTGGAACTATTAAAGTCTTCCGTTTTCGTCGCAGTAAATCCGTTACTTTGGTCAGTTTCTCCTCAACCCCTGTGACTCAAAACCTGTTAAAACGCAGCACTGAAGGAACATTGGAATTGCTGTAGCATTCAGTGGAAGGAGATTAATGTATGAAATATAGACCAGCGATCCTTGTCTCTGGCACAGTAGTGGCTGTGGTGGGACTGACTACATATTTGTATTCAGGTTCTGCTTCGACGCCCTTTGCTGCAAATGAAAATCACAAGGCCAATTGCAGTCTGACTCCAGGTCAAACTGCGGCCTTTGAACTGAGTTCATCCGTCACAGCTGAAGGCCAAAGCGATAGTTTTAAGGGCGTGATGAGCTGGCAGGTTGAAGAGCTCAATATGGGCATTGCGCGTGTTCGGGCTACATTCAACAGCGTGAGTCTGAGTCAGAATATGACCTTGGCAGCAGAGCGAACTGCCTTGCCTGAAGGCTTGCCGTTTTTTCTGGAGATTGACAGCAACTGTGCCATCAGTAGCAAAGCATTTCCGGCTGAATGGCAACCACGAGCCCGCTTATTGGTCGCGACACAGTTGGATAACCTGACCTTCTTGCTGCCTGAGTCTGGCAAAACTCAGTGGCAGATGCCGGCTCTGGATGGGCTTGGTGATTACACCGCTCATTTTAGTCTGCTTGGCCAGGCACCACTGCAAATCCAACGGCGAAAAACAGACCATCTGATACGGGGGGCCGCTGATCGTTTTGGTATCCATATTTCACTGAATAAATCCGTAGCAACAGCAACCTTCGATACTGCACAGCCCATCTGGTGGCAAGCTGTGAGTGGAGAAGAGCAGATGAGTGTGCGTACGGCAGGCACTCCTGAAGTGAGGATGGAGCAACTATTTTCACTCAAACGCAACGACCAGCTCTTTACTGCAGTACCTCAAAGCAGCTGGGCTTTGGCTGAGAAATCCACGCCTTATGATTTGTTGCCGGAACTGAATGAACTGGTCACAGAACACAAAAGTTATCAGGAAGCCTATCAGGCCTTTAGCAGTGCTATCACAGATAAACCGCCGCGGTACTTTGATGGCGCGCTTGAAATGGCAGCCTGGCTAAAGCAACATCCACAAGATGTTGATTTATTAGTTGCTGAACTGCGTGGACAAATGGATGACGAGGCTCGTCCGACCGCTTTTTTGGCTTTGGAGTTGTCAGGATTGACTAAAGCACGAGAGGCTTTATCAACCATGTTGTATGACGGCAGCATGAGCCTTGGTGATCAATCCAGAGCAGCTTCAGCACTGGCAGACCTGGGAACTCCAAGTCTGGAAGTGGCAGATTTGTTACTTTCGCGTGCAGAAATGAAAGACATGGCTGGCAATGCGAGTTTGCTGGGAGTAGGTTCTATGCTTGACCGCACAGAAGACCCTGGATTACGTCAACATATTATGCAGTCATTGCAAGATCAACTGGCAAATACAACAGACTTCAGTGAACGTCTTATTCTGATTGATAGCATAGGCAATACAGGTGAAGTGGCTTTTGTTGAGGTGCTGAGTCAGGAGCTGAGCTCGCAATCTGAAGCGACGCGACGTCGCGCTGCCGATGCTTTATCCCGTTTGCCGGCTGAGCAAGCAGTGCCTGCATTGCTGAATGCGCTTACCCTGGAGAGTGATCCGCAGGTGAGTATAGCTTTGATTGATGCATTAAAAGATACAGGTGCCTCGTCGTCAGAATTAGTGGATGTGCTGGAAAAACATGTCAGCTCACCAAATTCAAACCAACGCGCTGCCACTATTGATTTACTTGGAGCACAGAAAAACGAAAGAACCAGGCAGCTGCTTATTGCTCAGTATAAAGTGGAAACCGATGTCCAAATCAAACAGCGTATTGGTCGCTATCTTCCGGCAAAAGATCTCCGATGAAAACCTCACAGTTGTATTTAGCTCTGATAGCCGCGCTCTGTTTGGCTGGGTGCAACACTGAACAGACAGCAGAATCCTCTGCTGAACATCCCGCGGCATTCCAGCCGTGGGTTCCATTGGCTGTTGTTTCTGTCGACCCAGTGTCAGGCACAACAAGTCCGGTGAATGTTGCTCCGGATAACCTGCGTCGGGCACTTCGGGTCAGCGCAAAGCCAGAAGGTTGTTTGCGTGTGTCATCGGCCCTAAGTGATGCAGGTGAGGATCTTGTGGTTAGATCTATCGCTCCTGCGGACAACAGATGGCGCACAACTCTGCTACATCAGACGGGTTTATTTGTGTTAGAGGGGGCGGCCTCTGAGCTTGCCAGTATCAGTTTTGAGTCTGTGGAGTGCGACAGTGCAGCTGAGGCTGAGTTACCTCTGCACGTGCAGATTGAGTCCTGGTTGTCGGAGGAGCCGTCTCACCCTGGTCTTCAACTGCGGCTGGTGTTAAGCAAATCCGTTCAGGCCAGCCTGGATGTGGAATTACTTGCACAACAGGTTGGTTTTGAGCTGGAGCTGGAGATTGCCATTACTCAGGTGGAATTGATTGAAGATACCAATCTTATTATGCAAAGCCAGACTGATTTTTCTCCTTTAGCTGAGATCCTTGCTGTGTTGCCACAAAAACAACAAGGCATTATTGATGTGGTGATTGGCCCTTGTCTGCAGCAACAAAGTGCTTTTGGCCTGCATCGTGTGGCAGGTATTACACCACGTATTCCGGGTGGTGCAGGACCTGCGGATGCTGTCTTTATTGCCCGGACTCACTGCGATTTTGCTGATGCTTTACCTTTTTCAGCAGAGGAACTGGCTCGGTTAACAGCCCATGAGATAGGTCACTATCTGGGACTGGAACACACGGAAGAGCAAAATGGCAGAGAAGATGATTTACCTGGCACAACCAACCGCAATCTAATGCACCGTATTCCATTAACTGCGACTGCAACCGGGCTTACAACTGAGCAGCGGGAACGAATACTGGCACATCCTTTTGTGATAAATTTTTAGATCAATCCTTTGCAGCAAAGAAGCAAGGGTTCAGCGCTTTGCTGCATTTATCGCATGCTCTTTTGGGGAAACATCCTTCTTTCACTCTGTATTACTTCATATTGTTTTTTATAGAGCCAGAAAAATTCGCGTCTTATGGGTTAATGAAGGTAAAAGAGCAAATTAACATCAACCGCAGGGTCTACTGTCGTGACATCAGAACAACATCAAGCCTTAACAGATCACCTGATTGCACTGGAATTACAGCTGCATCAGCCGGAAACAAGGCGAAGTCAAACCCGATTAAATCTGTTGGTGGCCAACGGTTTTGAAGAAATTGCAGCCTCTGGAGTGCGTTTTAACAAAGCTCATGTGTTGCAGCGACTACCGGAAGAACAAGCCCCTTCGGTGGAAGCTTTTGATTTTGAGGTCAGGCTGTTGTCCGCCGATTTAGCTCAGGTATTGTATAAAGCCAAATTACGTAAAGCAGGAGAGATGCAAAGCAAATTATCGCTACGCAGCTCTTTATGGCAACTCAATAGCTTAGGCTGGCAAATGGTGTTTCATCAGGGCACAGCTGTTTTGCCATCAACAGGACCAGTGTAAATGTCTGCTTATAAAATCCGTGTTTTGTTGCCAGTTGATGCAGATCTGGTGTTGCCAGCTTTGATCTGGAGCAGTTGAGACAGTAGGAAATCGAATGGAACTATAAACCTTATTTACCTGTGTTTCAGCCGAAAACCCGACATCTGATAAGGTTTTACAAAAGGCTGGTTTCTGGCAAATAAAACAGATCCAACAAGTGACGATAGTATAAGGCAGCGCGGTGTAAGGTTATTTGTTACCGCTGGAAATTTAAGGTATTGAAAATTAGTGTAAGCTTCGCTTGAGCTCAGGTTAGCTTGCGCTTTTCCGTGAAGGTAGATTTTAAGTTTGTGTACTTCGCATTGTAAAAGGATAGTCTGGTTAGAAGTTCAGTTGTATCCCCGTTGGTATTATCTCTGGTTAACCGCTTTAGCCCCATTGATTTTGTGCAGCACCTACTTAGTCACCACTGACGTCGGACGGTAATTAAAGAGTTGCGAGCTCGGCACTATTCACACCGTTCGTCGCAACTTTCGGTGCGTACTGCCGAAACACCTGGTTCTTTACGCCATAACGTGCCTTTTGGCGATGGCGATTTAGTAGATTTAGGCTGCCTATCCACGACATTGACTACGTACTTTATTTCGCTGCACACTGCACATTTTATGGGCCGCCACCATTTGCCCTAAACCTCTGAACAACAGTACTTTTGAGCTTCATCTGCAGTTCCCGAATGATCCTTTGCTTTATTTTGGCTGTGCATGAGCGAACATTTAAGCTGTCACCACAATGCTTCGTTGTACCTTGAAGGCGGAAGCCCAACCGGAAGTTTTTGACCTGGTCGCCCCGCATCAAGGTCACAAGTCAAAGACGGCGAGGACCACGACTATCAAATCAACTGCGGCACAACACTACATACGACCATGAACTGGTGCGTTTAATAGCCTGCATCAAAGGCGACACCAAAACGCTGGCCCGCAGCGAATATGCTGTAGATCAAATGCAACTGATTGATGATGCGTATAAAGCTGTTGGGTTATCGCAGAAGGCGGTGTGTAGAGCAGGTTGACTATAAAAAAAACGCAGACGAAATCTGCTCGTCTGCGCTGATTCAGGAAATCAGTAAATGGTGACATTCAATCACAGGACATCTGTATGCTGCGAATGAAAGTCTGGGAACTAGGGCTTTGGTTGTAACGCAGCAAAGATCTGACCATCGCTCATCAATCTCGTTGCCGCCTCCATCACACTAGCCACACTATGATACAACTCATGCGGTAAACCTACCGTGGTAATACGCGTGGAATTTACTGTTTAGCGAGTTCTTGAGATGAAACTACGTACGGTTTCAACAAAAACTCTGGAGGCGCCTTCTCGACCCAGCAGTAAATGCCCGTCACTTTCTAAGCCAACAAATTCAGCGTTGGGGATTGTTGCCGCTATATCCCGGCCTGTTTTCACCGGAATTCGCTGATCGCCAAGCGAATGGATCACCAGAGTGGGGACCGTTATCTTTGATAGCTGAGCCCGCACATCAATGTCACCAAATACAGACAAAAACCGTACAGCGTTGTCCGGTGATGTTGTTAATCTCTGAAATTCATTAAACCAGTTCAATTCGTCAGGACTGGCGCTTGGCATAAAAGTGGAGGAGAAGATTTGGCGATAAGCCGGATTGCCCTGACCCCAGCCACTTGCGGTCAGTGTCATGATAGCTTCACGCTCTTTAACCACAGCTTCTGTAGCCCCAACACGCCAACCTGCCGCGTAACCACCAAATAAGATCAGATGGCTCACCCTTTCAGGATGCCGTACCGCATATTCAATTGAGACTCCAGCTCCTTGGGATATTCCTAATAAAGCAAATTTTTCCAGTTGGTTGGCTTCGACCACAGTTTCCAGGTCTGAGACAAAAGCTTCAAAAGAGATGTCTTTTACATCCCAGTCAGATAAGCCATTTCCACGTTCATCGTAACGGATAAAATGATGATCCAGCGCGAGATCACGAAATAAAGGGCTCCAGATGGGTGCATCCCAGTCATGTTCCAGATGGCTGAGCCAGTTAGCGGCTTTGATGATTGGCTGTCCCTGACCAACAGAGGCATAGGCAATGCGTACGCCATCCCGGGCTGTACAAAATTGCACTTTTTGCCTGGCCAACAAGTCGCGGCCTTCAACTGGTGTATCGTCTTTGACGTCCTGTTTGAGATCTTCAGAGCGAGTTTTGGCCGACCAGCTGATTCCGGCTGTTCTAAACCTGTTCCCCAGTTCCTGCGATAAATGATTGAGTTCTGCGTTATGTCCAAGTTGTTCTAACTTGCTCAGCAATGAAGTTGCTGCGTGAGTATTAAAAGGTTCTAGCTCAAGCCAACTTTTAGTCCAGTTCAGTCGTTCAGGCAATGTTAGCGCTGTATGATGCGATAATCTTTCCTGTACTTTTGATCTCATACGGTTTATTTCATGTCGCTCTGACGTAAGCCAGTGCTGAAACAACGGTTGGTTTGGCAGATCTATACCTTCTAAAAAGGGTTCAGCCAGTTGCCGGGCTACCGTTTTTAGCTTTTCAACGGGTAAATCCAATTCAGCTTTTTGGCAGATCAGACTGTGGATATCTACTTCTATGTCTAAAGCCGTTAAAGCGACTCTTTCTCTGTCTGCGACTAATCGCTCTACACCCGGACTATTTACAAGTCGCCGCATTTTACTGAGTGACCAGCGCAATGCTCCCCTTGGATCATCCGGTACTTCCCAGAACAATTCACATAATCTGTCTCTTCTGTGAGGTCTTTTGGTGAATGCCAAATAGGCAAGTAAAGCCCGGGTTCGTTTTGATGTTGGCAATGTGACTGGTTGGCCATGGTTAAACACAGCCAGTTCGCCAAGCATTGTAATGCTTAGACTCATAATTTTCATCCCTAAGAACTTTCATTAACACTACCCATCAATTTGAAATGCATTTTTATTCTTTTTATTAGTCTCAGTCGAAAAATGGATTACCGCAACTCAAGTGTCAGAAATACTACGAAATCACCAGTAAATAACACGATTTTCCCTGTAAATACCATGCATATTGCGACGATTGCTAACACGGGGGCGTTCTATTATGAGCCCATATTTTCTGGCCTCACTAAATGCTGAGACATTTCAGCAAAGCAACGCTGGAAAATGCCTGAATATGACATTCGAACAACGCATAATTTATAAGGAAAAAAACCATGAATAATTTAAGTTTTGCTGAATATCTCTGGATTGACGGTGCTCAGCCTACACAACAAATACGTTCTAAAGCTCGTATCGTGAATCTTCCAGATCAGCCTCAGCCGTCAGATTTTCCGGCATGGAGCTTTGATGGGTCTTCAACTAATCAGGCCGAAGGCCACGACTCAGACTGTATTTTGAATCCTGTCCGGGTCTATCAGGACCCATTTCGTGGCGCTGGTAACTATCTGGTGCTATGTGAAGTGAATGACGCACAGAACAGAACACATAGCTCAAATCAGCGCGCACGTTTACGTAAGGTACTGGATGATGCAAGTGGGTTATTGGACCCTTGGTTAGGCTTCGAGCAGGAATACACATTATTCCGTGATGGCCGTCCATTGGGTTTCCCTGCTCAAGGTTTTCCAGCACCTCAAGGCCAGTATTATTGCGCTGCTGGCAATGCCAATGTGTTTGGTCGTGATGTGGTAGAAGCTCATGCTCAAGCTTGTCTTGCTGCAGGCATCTTATTCTACGGCATCAATGCTGAAGTTATGCCAGGGCAGTGGGAATTCCAGATAGGGTATCGCGGTATCAGTGGTGAGAAGTGTGATGCGCTGACAGTCGCTGATGATGTCTGGGTGGCTCGTTACCTGCTAAATCGTGTTGGTGAAGTCTTTGGTGTAGATGTATCACTGGATAATAAGCCTATGAAAGGTGATTGGAATGGTGCAGGTATGCATACCAACTTCTCAACTTCTGATACACGTGATCCACGTTACGGTTTAGCTGCAATCAATAGCATTGTCTCTGCGCTGGAAGCGAAACACAGCGAACATATTGTGGAATATGGCGATCGGTTGGCAGAACGCCTGACGGGTCTACATGAAACCTGCAGTATCAACACTTTTAAAAGCGGCATTGCCCACCGTGGAGCCTCTATCCGTATTCCGCAACCTGTGGCTCAACAAGGTTACGGCTACCTTGAAGATCGTCGCCCAGGGGCCAACTCCGATCCATACCGGGTAGGTGTATGTCTGATAGCTGCTGTTGACTGTGCGCGCACTGGTCAAAATAGGGCGTAATTTGCTTGATTTCAGAGGGTAGCTTTGGCTGCCCTTTTTCTCTTTTTAGGAGCTTTATAATGTTATCTATCCTTTTCAGATGCGTGCTGTGGTGCACCGCTTTGTGTCTCAGTTCAGCGGCTTTAGCCGACACAGGTGTTAACTCTGAAGTCGGTTATCTGATGAATACCTTTTTATTGCTGATTTGTGGCGTACTAGTGATGTTTATGGCAGCAGGGTTCGCCATGCTGGAAGCCGGTATGGTGCGCAGTAAATCTGTTGCTGTGATTCTGGCAAAAAACATATCTCTGTATGCCATTGCATCAATTATGTTTTATTTGTTGGGATATGAGTTGATGTATGGAGATACCTATGCAGGGATTATTGGCGAGTTTAAAGTGTGGGCTCCTGATGAAACGAACTCTGCAGCAATACAAGTTGCAAGCGGCGTATCTTCCAGCGCAAGTTGGTTTTTCCAAATGGTTTTTGTCGCCACTGCTGCTTCTATAGTGTCAGGCGCTTTGGCTGAACGCATAAAATTCTGGCCTTTTGCGGCCTTTGTTGTCGTGCTTACCGGGGTTTTGTACCCAGTTATAGGGCACTGGACATGGGGTGGTGGCTGGTTATCAGAGATGGGTTTTTCTGATTTTGCCGGCTCAAGCATTGTCCACTCTGTAGGCGGTTGGGCGGCGTTAGCAGGAGTAATTCTGTTAGGGGCTCGTACAGACCGTTTTGACACACAAGGTAATCCTCAGTTATTAGCACCTTCCAGTTTACCTATAGTCACACTTGGAACCTTTATTTTGTGGATGGGCTGGTTTGGTTTTAACGGCGGTTCGCAACTGGCTTTCTCGTCTGTGGCAGATGCAAATGCAGTGGCTAAGATTTTTGTAAATACCAATGCCGCAGCAGCGGCGGGAGTTATCATTGTAAGTCTGGTGTCGCAACTGGTCTACAAACGTCTGGATCTGACTTTAATGCTTAATGGAGCTTTGGCTGGTCTGGTCAGTATTACCGCCGGACCGCTGGAACCTACTGTTGGTCAGGCTGCGTTGATTGGTGCTGTCGGTGGATTGCTTATGGTCATCAGTACGGCAACACTAGAAAAATGGCGGCTGGACGATGTTGTAGGTGCTATCCCTGTGCATCTGGTCGCCGGTATTTGGGGCACACTTGCTGTTTGTCTGACCAATAGCAATACCAGTTTGCTCACTCAGTTGATAGGTGTGACAGCTATTGGGGTTGTGGTGTTTAGTTGCAGCTTTGTTATTTGGTTTCTATTACGCAGTGTATCAGGTATCCGTTTGCAGCCTCATCATGAAAGTGAAGGCGGAGATATCAGCGAAGTTGGCCTACGTGCTTATAACATTAACTGAGGGCACGACAATGAAGCAAACAGACGTAAATCCTCTGTTTCGTTCTTTGGACGAACAAGGTGAAGGAATGGTGAGCAAAGCGGCAATACTGGCTCGTCTGACACAATCGGGGATAGCCACCAATGATTCCCGATTGCCGGGTGTACTTAGTGTGCTTGAAAGTATTAAAGGTAATAAAGTCAGCAAAGAAGGCTTTGACGCTTTACTGAGTTATGGCGGAACTTTATTTGAGAGAGCCATCACAGGTCAGCTGGTGATCCCTGAATTTACTCAGTTTAGTCAGGAAGTACAGCAGATTTTTAATACTGTGTTAGATAATCGAGAAGGTAAAGTTGCGGACTATATACCTCAATTAGGCAGGGTGCCGGCAGACAAGTTTGGCGTTGCCATTTGCACCATTGATGGTCAACGTTTTTGTTTAGGTGATGTTGATGACGCGTTTACTTTACAATCAAGTTGCAAACCTATCCTATATTGCGCTGCTCTGGAAGAGCATGGTGAAGAGAAAGTGCACCGCCATGTCGGACGCGAACCCAGTGGTTTATCCTTTAATGAGCTGACACTCAACCGCATAGGCTTGCCACATAATCCGATGATTAATGCTGGCGCCATTATGAGCAGTAGCCTGATGAGGCGGGATCTACCTACAGCGGATCGGCTGGAATACCTCAATAGTATTGTCAAAGCATTATCTGGAGATCGGCAACCAGGTTTTAATAATGCAGTATTCCAATCAGAACGTGAAACGGCAGATCGTAACTTTGCGCTTGCACATCATATGCGTGAAAGGGGAGCATTTCCGGAAGGCATCGAAATTAACAGCACCTTGGATTACTACTTTGCCGCTTGTTCCACAGAGGTAACTGCCAATAATATGTCGACGATCAGCGCCACTTTGGCCAATGGGGGAGTATGTCCGCAAACTGGTCAGCGGGTTTTTACCAAAGAAACCATTAAGAATTGTCTGTCAATGATGTACTCATGTGGCATGTACGATTACTCGGGCGAATTCGCTTTTAAAGTGGGCATTCCTGCTAAATCGTCTGTGTCGGGTGTCATTATGGCTGTTATCCCTAATGTGTTAGGCATTGCTGTCTGGTCGCCAAGACTTGACGCCTGTGGAAACAGTGTCCGTGGGGTAGATTTCCTGACCAAACTGGTAGAGCGGTTTTGTTTTCACAATTACGACAGTTTAGTGGAGTCTAAAAAACTGGACCCGCGCAGAGTGAGAAATGAGCGTGAAAGCAACCTGATTTATCAGGCGATTTATGCCGCCAGTATTGGCGACGTCAATGAACTTAAACGTTTAGTGGCACACGAGCATGATCTGAACAGTGCTGACTACGATGGCCGTACGCCTTTGCATCTGGCAGCAGCTGAGGGGCAGGCTGAAGCTGTCGGGTATCTGCTGAAGCAAAAAGTGCAGCATAATCCATTGGATCGCTGGGGATTTACACCGCTTGATGACGCAATACGACATAAACAACAGGCAGTTATTCAATTATTGGATGGTGATAAAGACGGCCCCAAAAAAGTGGCTTGAGTTCTTTGAGACCCTGGTGTTGCTTTATAAGTATGCCTGTGATGGCAGATATTAGGATTGATACGACTAGAGAGTAATATACTGGTCAATTAATAAAGTCCTGCTGATGCAGGACTTTATTGGCAATGCAAATCTGAACTTGTTTTTTTCGATATCCTGAATCTGTTTGTGGCAGACCTTAAAACATAGATTTTTGAAAACAATGAGTGTCCATTTTTCCTAAGAAGCTGCAGTTCAGAACAACAATACAAAATAGAAAATTAGCTAGATGACGCAGGGGTTAGCCTTGCTGCATTCCCTATATTATTGATAATTATGTGTGATTTTTAGGCTGTCAGATGTTTTTCAAAAAGAAAAAGCAAGAAAATACGGATTTGAAGGATTGGGTAATTCAAGCAGCAAGAAAATGGAGCGTCAATTAGCAATTCTAAAAGCAGCCGAAGTCGCTCATAGCACTTCTGTTGAAACTGCAAAGGTATTAAGTCGATTGCAGACCAGACCAATCTTTTGGCTTTAAACGCTGCTATTGAAGCTGCACGCGCCGGTGAACATGGAAGAGGGTTTGCCGTGGTAGCCGATGAAGTGCGGACACTTGCAAGTCGCACGACAAAATCAACGGAAGAAATCAATAAAATGGTGGACAAAAATAATCAATTGGTTGGACACGCCAGAATTAGCATGGTCGAAGTAACAGAGCAAGCGAACAAAAACGTTGATTTAATCTCTGAAGCTTCAGGGACCATTGAAGAGATACTAAAAGGCGCTGATTATGTCTCCCATGTTGTTGGTGAGTTGGTTGATAGTTCGAATAAATAATTTTGTTACTTTAGTAATCTACAGAAAAGACTTATGTAGAGCAATATAATCGAACGAAACAATATGAATGCTTGAGGTAGTGCTTGTTTAATAGTATTGCCTGGGTGCAACGTAATTCAATCTGCTGACTCTGTTTTCTGATGCAATGAATAACCAAATAAGGTTGTTAGTGGTGTGCAATAAAAATAAAAGCAGAACTTAACGAATAGATCCTCTACTTGTTACGCTTATTAAAAATGGATGATTATTATCATATGTCAATAGAAAGCGAAATTTTCGAAGATTTAACACATTTGTACAAAGAAGATAAAGAAATAGTAAAGCGCTATGTTCGTTTAGTAAAAAAGCTTGATGCTGTGCTTGTGAATTTTGAATTTTGTCAACGCTCAAGTTTTATTTTTGAAGGTAAGCGTTACTCCGTAGATGATGTTGTTATCTTAATGTTTGAGTTCTATATGTTGTCGAAGAGCATGAAATCTGTACCTACCCAGTATGTTGAGGTGTTCTTGGGTGTTTATGCTGATAAGTTAAAAGATTTAGCCAGGGACGGTAAGCTAAATCATTTGCTTTAGTATGGGTTTATTCAGCATTAAATGTTGTTTTAAACTTCATTTATATTGGCTGTTTTCTTATTTAATAACTTCAATGATTTCTCTGATTAAACTTTGAGCATGTTTTTTATATTGGTGGGTCGGAAATTGAATTTCCGAAAATTCAACACCCAAATTACCACGAAAGCGTAAGAAAATAACACGGATTAGTAAAGAAATACCATCTAAATAACAACGGCTTATACCACTGTGCCGTTGTATTATTTGCTCAAATAACCATGTGCAAGGGAAATAGTTTAATAATGTAATTTTTTCTGAATATCTATGCGTTGATAGTGTTTAGGCACTGGAGATAGATTTCTTCGCATTAAGCTTAGATGGGTCTTCAATCAATCAGGCTCAAGGCCAAGGTATCCGTGTGCAAGTTTATAAAATGAATATTGAATCGCCCATATGAAATTATTTACTTGTTCAGGTTTTGGACTTGATTTCGTCTAATTTTTTATATCAGCGAAGTGCAATACATCAATTTTTTAAGATAGTTTCACCTATTTGTTTGCCTGCTTTCTGAGGCGAAGCGGTAGGTCTTGGTTTTTTTAAATGAATATGGTCGATTACTAAACAACCTGAACATACATGCGTACAACAGACCTCATCTAGAGGTGATGTCATGTCACGCTTGAAAAACAAAGGAATAAGCTATGCAAGATTTAAAAAAAAGAATAGTACGGAGCGTGGTTCTCATTTGTCTCTGTAACGTCATCATTACATCTGTTTATGCTGATATCGCGGTTATCGTTCACCCGACAAACAACTCTGTGCTGGACCAAAAATCAATAGAGCGTATATACATGGGGAAGCTTAAGAGCTTTGAAAATGGCCGTTCAGCATTGCCAATTAATGCCTCAAAAGGTGCTGCCACCCGCGAAGAGTTTAATCGCCTTCTCATGGGACGCTCGGACTCACAGTTAACTGCTTTCTGGTCAAAGTTAATGTTTACCGGTAAAGGTACTCCACCTATGGAACTTGCTACCGATCAGGATATTCTTGCTACCGTTTCCGCAAATCAAGACGCGATTGGTTACGTTGATGCAGCATCAGTAACAGATACAGTTAAAGTTGTCAAAATATACAATAAGGGAACAAGCAAATGAAATATCTTCAACTGGTTTGGCTTTTTGTTGGCTGCGCCTTTACATTCTCCAGTAGCGCAGAAATACAAATAAGTGGTTATGGTTCTATTATTGCTGGTAAAACCCTTGGATCGGTTGATGATCCCATTAACTTGGGACAAAGACGTGATGAAACCTTTACGGCCGACTTTTATGATGTTGGCCAATACACGAATGACCTGAGCTTTAACACTGAATCTATTTTATCGGTACAAGGCGTCTACGCTCTAAGCTCGCAATTTAGTGTTACTACACAAGTGGTTGCGAAAGGTGTCGATGACTTTACCCCAGAAGTTGACTGGTACTATGCTACATACCGTCCTACTGAAGATTGGACTTTTATGGCAGGCCGGCGCAACATACCTATGTATTACTATTCTGAGTTTTCTGAAGTTGGCTATGCATATCCATGGATGCGGCCACCAGCAAACTTATACTGGTGGCAGATTACACAGTTTAATGGTGTACATGCAATGTATACATTTAACTGGGGGGATACATCAAATACTATTACTTCTTTCTACGGTAATGAATATAGTGACGATAATAAAGAAATGGGGTTTTATGAGGTATTATTTGGCGGTAAGGATAGTACGCGGGTAGAGGAAAACTGGACATCTATTGCTGGTGTGAATTGGAATGTCAGCGGGAGTTTGTCAGAGAGTGTTTTTTATGATGTTCGCTTTGTTTATTTTCAACATGAATTGGAAAGGATTAACCATATTGTTGATGCCGATAATACAATGTTATTAACAAGCCAAAAGTTTTTTGGGTTTGGTGGGTCAGTAGATATACCTAATGTCACTGTGCTGTTCGATTTTAATTTTGTAACACGTGATGATGTTTTAGGCACTGAATATCCTACTTATCTAGTATCTTTAGTTTACCACTATGACAGTTTTCATCCATACATCAGCTATTCAAAAGCTGATTCTAAACGCACTGAGGGTTCGCTACCGACTGCAGAACTTGAAGAGCACTATATATCGAGCGTAGGCATCCGGTATGATTTTCTTCCTAACATCGCATTTAAGGCCCAAATTGACCGCTTTGTTGATCAAGGCTATGTTCCAGATGGTTGGAATTACCATGGTGATGCCAGAGTAGTTTCAGCTGGTATTGATTTTATCTTTTAACACAACCAGAGCCTTCATCCAGTTATGCTGGATGAAGGCTCTCGATTGTATGTTTAATTTCTAAATGACCTACCTGCTATATCAGTGCTAGTTGCAATTATTAAAATAGAATCTATTTTGGTTTTTTAAAGACAAATAGAAACACATAGATAATGATTAATGGTTTGTGCCTGTTGGGTAATACAATAAAATCTTTCTGGGGTTAGGGTGTGGCCTGAGGTCTGATGAAATAATAGAATGCAAATTTGAATTCAACAATTTTCGACGTCAAGACAACATGATTCTTTCCTCAGTATGGTTTTATATTCTATACAAAACGCTAGGTTGATTACTGTTCTACTAGAGTAGTGCAACTAAATGAAAAGCGTGATACTGCTAAGATGTTAACCCCTTGTTTTCTTGCAGTGAATTAATGTCCTGATATGTAGTGTTGAATTTTATTTTGGATTAAGGTGTTTTTATGTTTAGAAGTTTTAGTTTGTTGAAAAAGATTTGGGTCATAATTTCTGTTGCAATCTTCGCCTTTTTAGTTGTTCTGGCTTCGACTATTTACTTTAGAGCAGTTAGTTCAGAAAGTATTATTCTGATTAAGGATAAAATGTATGACAGGTCTAAATTCGCTTCACAAATAGTAGTTGAATTTAATGCTATAGAAGAGTTTTTTACTCAGGCAGTCTCATTATCTGACCCTGACATATTGACCACAGCTAAAATCACAGAGGAGCGTGTGCTTATTAATTTAGGTAAGCTTAAACAACTAGACACAGTTCATTTGAACCAGTTAGAAGCTCTACAGAAAGATTTTCGGATGTACTCTAAAGTTGCAGCTCAAATCGCAGAATCTATGATCGAAGGATCTTTGGATATGAGTACAGCGCAAAACGTTATTCAGGACAAAACCACTTTATATGAAACAGCAAAACGTGGTTTTATTGCTTACGAAAAGCAAACCGACGATAGCTTTCAAGAAATACTGATGGATATGTCCGTTTCGTCAGAGCGCTCAGTATTAATCATCGCATTTTGTGGAACTATACTGTTGATAATTATGGCAGTTTTGGGGCACATGATAGGTAGTAACATCAGTAAGACGGCAAATAATCTGGCCAATTCTCTACATGTGTTAGCTTCGGGAAAAGGGTCATTGTCTAGTCGCCTTTCAATAGACTCAGAAGATGAGTTTGGTGCAGTAGCCCGCAATTTCAATGAGTTCATATCCTTGCTGCAACACTCTTTTTTTGCCATAGCTCAGTTAGTAGACCCTGTTATCCATACAGCCGATGCTTTGACTAAAGGTATGCAAGAATTGGATAGCATGACCAACCAGCAAAAAAATGATGCTGACACCGTATCTCATTCTATGGAAGAAATGCAATTTAGTGTTCAGGATATCAGCCTGTCTGCCAATGCGGCATCTGGTAGCGCTAATGATGCCAGTCGCTTAGCAAAATTAGGTTATGAACAAACAACGTCCTCGGTGAAAGCTTCACAAGACCTGGCATGCGAAATTTCGCATGTCAGCTTAGTGATTACTACGCTGGCTGAACAAACTCAAGAAGTTGGGGGAATTTTAAAAAGTATTAATGATATTGCAGGTCAAACCAACTTATTGGCGCTAAACGCTGCTATTGAAGCTGCGCGTGCTGGCGATCAGGGAAGAGGTTTTGCTGTGGTCGCGGACGAAGTCCGTTTATTATCTTCACGCACAGCATCTTCTGTAACCATCATTCACGATTTACTTGCCAAGCTTACTCAAAACGTCGAAAACGCTGTACATTTAATGCAAAATGCTGTTGTCAAAGCTAACAACAGTGCTGTAATGGCAGCAGAAGCTGGTAGCTCTATCGAACTGATAAATCAAGAAATTAATAACATTAATATGGTCAATACCCAAATAGCTACAGCTACTGAAGAGCAAACGATGGTGGCCAGCCTCGTGCTGAACAATACCCACCAAATGGCGACCTCTTTTACTCAGACTATTCAATTACAACGTTCTGTAGCTGATATATCAGACCAGCTGCGAAATTTGTCTTATGAACTGAACGAAGTGTCTGCAAAATTCCGTTAATAAGTTCCCCAAAATATCACATGTCTGGTATGCCAGTGGTGAGTGTGCTATGCCGCTCACCACTAAATCAGCGCAAATCGTGACGCGATACACCTCAGACAGAATAGTTTTGCCTGCAAATCAAAACACTGGTATGGATGCATACTTATATACGGGCTTTGTTGAGGAGCTACCTCTGCACCATCAATGATCATTCCTGGGCATTGACAAGAAAAGCGCTGACACTTGGGTTGATTAGTCAGGATGAATATGGCGCTTATATAAAGGCTCAAACTGAGGCCTATCAAGAAAGACAAACTGAAGGTGGCGGTCCGTCTTACTTCAAAACCAAAAAAGCTCAAATCAGCCAGCTGTTCTCAAAAGCTGTGGTGAGTGAGGCTTTAAATGGCAAACTCTTGCTCAGAGATGCAGGTTGGCTGCTCGGCATGAAGCCAGCCAATGTTGCTAAATTTGCACAGGAACTTGGCCTTTAATTTATTTGCTGGATGCAAACACCTACATTGAAGCCAAGAACTCTTATTACGACATGGAGTTTTGCCCTGCTTATTGGGAGTGGTTGGACAAACAGTTTGCAGCTGGTGTTGCTGGCAGTATCGATATGATTGGCCGTGAATTAAAAGAGGGCAATGACGCGCTGGCTGATTGGGTGAAAGCTCGTGGTGTTCAGTTTATGGCTAACGATGATGAGGCTACCCAAACGGCTTATATTGCCATCATCGACTATGTGATGACTCAGAGCTTTAATCCTGGCAATCGTGATCAATTCCTTGCTAAAGCTGATCCTTGGTTAATCGCCAAAGCCATGGTGACAGGTGCTGTGGTGGTGACCCATGAAAGCCTGGTGAGCGACACAACAAAAAAAGTGAAAGTACCAAATATCTGTAAACAATTTGGGGTTAGCTGTATTAATACCTTTGATTTTTTGCTTGAAAGCAAGGCAAAGTTTGGCCTGATATAGGTTCGTCTGTATATGCTGAAAACAAGCGAACTGGCAGGTTGAAATTCTTAAAAAGGTCTTCGCTCTCCATTCGCTAAACGGGCACCCGCAAGGGGTGCCCCTACAGAACATCTGGCACCAAGGCTCCAATTTTAAAGACAATTTTTCCCCACAGTGCACACCATAACCCAGCATAAATCGTGTTGTAGTGTGACCAACTCGCCTTGTCGAATCTCTGTATCTCTGTGTTTCGCATGCCATTAAGGTAAAACCTGTGGCAAACCCAGGCATTTAGTTCGCCATACAAAACATAAAACAAAAAAGTATCAACAGACAGGGGTTAGACAATGCATAAACGTAACGCACTTTCGCTTGCGATAGCGATGGCATGCGCTTTTTCTGCCGTGGCGCAGCAAGCTGATGCCACCAACACCAACACCGAAGCACAGGCTGCTGCCAATGAAACCGCGCTGGAAGTGATTTCGGTCACGGCCACCAAACGCAAAACTAAACTGATGGAAACGCCAGTGGCTATTTCAGCCCTGAGTGAAAGCCAGCTGCAGCAGCATGGCGTAAACAATGTGGTGGATATCGCCAATTTAGTGCCTGGCCTCGACATTTCAGTATCCTCTGAACAGGCCGCTCCTGTGATTACCATGCGTGGTATTCGTTCAACGAACATTACCGAATTAGGTGACCCAGCAGTTGGTGTGCACTTAGATGGCATTTATTCACCGCGCATGCAGGGCGCTTTGGCCTTGATGTACGACGTAGAGCGTGTGGAGGCTTTGCGTGGCCCACAAGGCACCTTGTTTGGCCGTAACTCTACTGTGGGTAGCATTAATGTACTGACCGCAAAACCAGAATTAGACAGTACTTATGGCAGCGTCAATACCGAGTTAGGCCGCTTTAATGCAGTCAGCACAGGTGGCGTATTTAACCTGCCGATTTCAGATGATTTTGCTGTGCGGTTTTCCGGCAAAACGCTAAAACGTGATTCCTATGTCGAAGGTTATTGGGATCCAAACCAATACGACACCCGTTATCTGCCAGAAGGCGTGTTAAACGCCGGAGTCATTTCCGAAAACTCCTATCAGGGTATTGGCCAGACGCTGACTCAGCGCGAAAACTGGTGGATAGATGCGGCAGGCACAGATCCGGAAGCACAAAAAGTGCGTGCTTTAACACCAGCCGATAAAGGTGACTTTTACAACAATGCCAACGAGCATTCGTTCCGCGTCAGCACCCTTTGGGAGCCTTCGGCTGGCCGTTTTTCAAACCATACAGTGTTTCAGTATTATAAAAACGACAGCGCAGGTTCTGTCGAAATGGTGAACTGCGAAAAACTGCGTGGCAGACCGGCGGAATTTGGTGGCGACTGTTCTACATTTTTACCCAGCGACACTACCTATCAGGCGGTAGTCAACGTACCAGGTAAACTGGAGCTGGATATTACCTACCTGCGTAACACACTGAATTATGAACTGACGGATGAACTGAACCTGGTCTGGTTAGCTGGTTTTGAAGATATGAAAAGGCAGTCAGCGCAGGATACTGAAATCGGCCTGGATGTCTGGGACGGCGCTATGTTTTTCCTTGATGGCACTGGTGCACGTTCATACTCGACTGAACTGCAGTTGCAGTCTGATGAGCTGGGTGATTTAGTCTGGATCGCAGGTGTAAACCTGTTCCATGAAAAAACCACTACTGTAGGCTACTACGACAACCCGATGGACGATAAAGCCTTTTGGGATCAGCCTGACCGTTCTACCGACGCTTTTGCTGCTTTTGGTCAGGCCACTTATAACCTGAGTGAAGATTTGCACCTGACTCTGGGTTATCGCTTCAGTGACGAAACCAAAGAAGACAAAGGCGGACGTACTCTGCGTTGTTCCAATGCCGATGGTTGTGCACCAGGCTGGTTTAACCGCACTGTTTTGTCTGAATTATCAACCAATGCCTTTGAAAACCCGGCTATTTATCAGTCTTCTTTTGCCAACGACAACAAAGGCAGCTGGCAAAACAGTGATTTCCGTCTTGGTCTGGACTACGACTTCAGCGAAAACACCATGCTGTACGGTTATGTGGCTTCAGGCTTTAAAGCCGGTGGTATAGGTGATGTGTTTGAAGTAGTGAATGACAGAACAGGCGAAGTACAACGTTTTGAAACCCAGTTTGACCCTGAACAAGTACTGACTTATGAGCTGGGCACAAAAACCAGCTTGTTGGATAACTCACTGAATTTACAGGCCGTATTCTTTTACACTGATTATCAGGATATGCAGTATGCCTCAGTCGGCTCTATCGGCAATGTGGAGCGTCTGGCGGCCATAGAAAATCCGGATGGCAGTCCTGTGCTGGATGGCAATGGTCAGCCTGTGCTGGATTACCGCAATATGCCGGTAATTGTTTATTACACCCAAAACGTACCGGGTTCGACCATTAAAGGCATTGAGCTGGAATTTGACTGGAAACCTTATCCAAGTGGCCGTGTGACAGGTTATGTCACCTGGACTGATGCCCGCATCACGGATGATTGGATCACCAAGTGGGACTACGACCCTGAGTACTTGTTTGACCTGTCCTATGAAGAATCCATAGACCCGGAAAACACCTTACTGACGACCAATCTGAAAGGCAATCAGCTGGCCATGGTGCCTGAATACAGCGCCAATTTAAGTTACACCCACAGTTTTGATTTAGCTGACTACGGTTACATTCATAGCTGGTTTAATGTGAACTGGAAGGATAAATCCTACAACACCATCTGGAACCTGGATAAACATCTGGACGATATGGATTTTGCCGTTCCTGACGAAGCTCTGGCTTATGTCGACGATAGCCGCGATGCATTTACTTCAGTGAATGCGTCACTGAAATACGAGCCTAAGGATCAAGTCTGGTTTGCTGAGCTCTTTATCAGCAACGCCACCAATGAAGTTGTGCAGCAATGGAGTAACACGGGCAAAGGCTTCCCGAAAGGCAGCTTTGGTATGCCACGTTATTACGGTGTTCGTGCAGGCTTTAATTTCTGATCCTAACTGACATAAGTAACACACCCACTGTTTTTAGTGGGTGTTGTTCACAGCATCACAGGTGACCTTGATGAAACTACTACTCAAAACCGTTGCAGTGCCGGCAGCTACCATGCTGCTTGCTCTGACGCCGGAAGTTCAGGCCAGTTATTTTAAAGATGATTTAAGCTGGGGCTTTAACTCTGCTCTTTGGCAAGCCCGATCGGGTCATAACGGCTCGCCTTTTGGTTGTACTTTTACTCCCGCAATGATTACACCTGCATCACATGGCATCACCCTGGCTTTAAATGCAGGCCAGTGTGCAGAATTACAAAGTAAGCATTTTTATGGCTTTGGCAAGGTGCAAGGGGCGCTGAAAACCGGCAATACCAAAGGCACTGTGTCGTCCATTTTTACCTACACCTCCTGGTGGGATCTGCCCGGGCGGGCCTGGCAGGAAATTGATATCGAATTTCTGCCAAGTCTTGGTAATGTGGTGCATACCAATGTGATTTATCAGGCAGTGAATGGCCCTTATCAAAGCTGGGAGCAGGATATTGATTTAACTCAGTACGGCCTGAATATTCAACAAAACCTGCTGACCATAGGTTTTGACTGGAATGCCAGCCAGATCCGCTGGTTTGTCTATGACGCTCAGGGGCAAGAACAAACCATAAGAACTTTGTACAAAGACAATGGCGACGGTCACTTAGCCGCCAATGAAATTCCGGCCCATGCCTGGCCTGTGGATTTAACCCGGATCATGCTGAATCACTGGCATGGCGACAACTCTGAACAAGGCTATTATTTTCCTGGCCAGTACAATCAGCAAAGCGCCTGGGCTTATTATGATTTTATCGAATACATACCTCATTAATGCTTCTTAGATAAAAAGGATAAAACAAATGATCAGCATGAAACGCAGTATTTCTCTGCTGAGCCTGTTGACTCTATCGCTATCGCCTTATGCTGCGGCGCAGCCAGTTGATAAAAGCGCTGTAGAGTGGCCTTATGTCAATACAGGTTTAAAACGTGACCCGGAACTGGAAAAAGTGCTGGACCAGATTTTAGAACGTATGACGCTGGCGCAAAAAGTAGCGCAGATGATCCAGCCGGAAATTGGTTATTTGTCCGTAGCACAAATGCGTAAGTACGGCTTTGGTTCTTACCTCAATGGCGGCAACACAGCGCCTTATGGCCAAAAGCGGGCGTCGGCAGAGGTCTGGTTAAAATATGCAGATGAAATGTATGAAGCCTCTGTGGATGCCAAAGAAGATGGCAGCCGTATTCCCACTATTTGGGGCACAGACGCTATGCATGGCCACAGCAATGTGTATGGCGCCACTTTGTTTCCACACAATATAGGTTTGGGTGCCGCCAATGATCCAGAGCTTATTCACCGTATTGGTGTGGCGACTGCCAAAGAAGTAGCGGTCACTGGTATTGAATGGAGCTTTGCACCTACAGTGGCTGTAGTACGTGACGACCGCTGGGGCCGCACCTACGAGAGTTACTCAGAAGATCCTGCCATAGTCAAAGCTTATGCTGGTCAGATGGTGTCGGGTTTGCAGGGCACTTTGGGCAAAGATTTCCTGCAGGGTTTTGGCCGTATTGCCACAGCCAAGCACTTTGTCGGCGATGGTGGCACTGAAAAAGGCATAGATCGCGGCGATACCCTGGTTGATGAACAAGGCCTGCGTGATATTCACGCTGCAGGTTATATGACGGCCATTCAGGCCGGTGTGCAGTCGGTAATGGTGTCTTTTAACAGCTGGAATGGCGTGCGTTTGCATGGCCACAAATACTTGCTGACCGATGTGCTGAAAAACCAAATGGGTTTTGATGGTTTTGTCGTCACTGACTGGAACGGCCATAAGTTTGTCGAAGGTTGTGATCTGGAACAATGTGCTGGTGCTATTAATGCCGGTGTCGACGTGCTGATGGTGCCAGAGCACTTTGAAGCCTTTTACCACAACACCATTCGCCAGGTGGAGCAGGGTATTATTCCTATGACGCGGATAGACGACGCAGTGCGCCGCTTTTTGCGCGCCAAAATTCGCTGGGGCTTACTGGAACGTGGCAAACCGTCCAGCCGGGTTGAATCTGCTCAAATGGCGGTATTTAACAGTCAGGAGCATAAAGACTTAGCCCGGGAAGCGGTGCGAAAATCTTTAGTGCTGTTAAAAAACAACCAAAAAGTACTGCCGTTATCAGCTAAAAGCCGGTTGTTAGTGGCTGGCGATGGTGCAGACAACATAGCCAAACAAGCGGGTGGCTGGAGCGTGTCCTGGCAGGGCACTGACAACAGCAACGCCGATTTCCCCAATGCCACTTCTGTTTATCAGGGGTTACGTCAACAAGTTGAAGCTGCTGGCGGCAAAGTCGAACTGGCTGTGGATGGCAACTACAGTCAAAAACCTGATGTAGCAGTAGTGGTGATAGGCGAAAACCCTTATGCCGAATGGTTTGGCGATATTCAGCAGCTGGAGTACCAGCACGGCGATAAGAGCGATTTGGCCTTGATTAAAAAGCTAAAAAGCCAGGGTATTCCAGTGGTGACCGTATTTTTAACAGGCCGGCCGTTGTGGACCAATAAAGAGCTGAACGCATCCGATGCTTTTGTTGTGGCCTGGTTACCAGGTTCTGAAGGTCAGGGCGTAGCTGATGTGCTGCTGGCCGATAGTCAGGGCAAAGCGCGTTATGATTTTCAGGGCAAACTAAGTTTTTCCTGGCCAGGTTCTGATGATCAGTTTGTGCTGAATAAAGGCGAAACCAATTATGACCCTCTGTTTGCTTATGGTTATGGTTTAACCTACGCCAACCACACTGAACCTGGATTATTGTCTGAGCAGGTATCGGCCACAGCAGCAAGCAGTTCTGATGATGGCATTCAGCCGCTGTTTTTACGCAACTTATCTGCAGATATGGCCTGGGTATTATCGGACAGCAGCGCTACGGGCGCTTTGAACACTGCCGCTTTGATCACCACGCCTTATGGTGTCAGCGCAGACGGCAAAAGTCTGGCCATGCAGTCGGTGAATTTGTCTTATCAGGAAGATGGACGCCAATTGCGCTGGAATACAACTGCTAAGGCATCAGCCAGCCTGCGTTATATCAAACCTGTTGCTGCATCCAAATACAAAACAGCCAAGGCATTGCGTTTTAGTTTACGCTTTGACCAGCACCTACCATCGGAGCTTAGCCTGGCTGTGCTTTGTGATCAGCAAGGCCAATGTCAGCGCCAGTTGTCGCTGACTAAACCACTTGCTCACTTAAAACCTGGCCTGTGGCATACTGTGGAACTGGCTTTGGATTGTGCTGACGCCTCCGCTGTAAAACGGATCTCAGATGCGCTGGTGTTTAGCTCAAGCGGACAGCATAGTCTGGCGGTAGCAGATATAGTGCTTGCTGCACAAATAAGTACAGAAGCAGCTCAAGGCACTGTACTGATAGGTTGCGCTAATTAGCTGCCTGATAACAGATAAAAACGAACAGTGGTGCTGGTGTCAGCGCCGCTGTTCGTTTTTTTACATTGGAATGAAATGGTGTTGCAATCTTTAAGTCGTAATCAGCTGTTCTGGCTTTGTCAAAGTGGAGGCTGGGCTGTGTATGCGGTGCTGACAGAGCTGATGATTAAAATTCCCAGTCAGGAGCCCTGGCTGGTCGCTCTGCCTCATCTGCTGCTGGATACCAGCTTTGGTTTTGTGTTAACTCTGTTGCTGCGGGCCTGGTATGGCCGCGTCAGTGCTCAGGAAACCCGCTTAAAAATTCTCTGGCATTTGCTGGTGATCCTGGTCAGTTGTCTGGTCTGGACTCAGTGGAAGTGGCTGACCTTGCAATGGCTGTATGGTCAGATGTGGCAGTCGATGACCTGGTTCGACTTCGGCACCTGGAACTCTGCTTCTTTAACTATTTTACTCACCTGGACCGCCTTGTATTACGCCTCCAAAGCCAGCTTCGAAACCATGGAGCAGCGGCAAAAGGTAGCAGAAGCTATTCATCTGGCGAAAGAGGCTCAGTTAAAAATGCTGCGCTATCAGCTGAACCCGCATTTTATGTTTAACAGCATTAACGCCATTTGCACCTTAATTTTAAAGCAGGAGAATCAGCATGCGGTGTCTATGCTGGAAAAACTCTGCGATTTGCTGCGTTACAGCCTGTACACAGATCCTTTAGCCAAAGTGACAGTGGCCGAAGAAATACTCATTTTACAAACTTACTTTGATGTGGAGCAGTGTCGATTCAGAAATAAGCTGAATGTGTCTATAGTGGCTGACGATGACGTCAAAGGCTTGCTGATGCCGTCCTTGTTATTACAACCTCTGGCCGAAAACGCGCTGAAACATGGCATGCGTATGTCGCAACAAAGTTATGCTATTTCAGTACACTTCAGTCAGCAAAACGGCCAGTTGCTGATCCGTATGCTGGACAATGGCAAAGGTTTTACAGAGCAACCTGAGGCTGGCTCTACCGGCCTATCTACTGGTATAGGCCTGCACAATTGTGAAGAGCGCTTAGCGCTGATTTATCCTGGTCAAAGCTCCTTTAGTTTTGGTAACAGAGAGGACGAGGGCGCCTGGATCCAAATTAGCATTCCCCAGGAACAAACAGGCCTGCCCAGGTGGTGAGTGAGATGACGATACTCAATACTTTGATCGTAGACGATGAGCCTGCCGCCATAGAAGGCCTGCGGCTCAGGCTGGATGCTTTTCCGCAAATCCGGGTGACAGGCGAAGCCAACAGCGTGGCGGAAGCTATCGCTTTGATCAACACTCAGACACCTGATCTGATTTTTCTGGATATTGAAATGCCGGAGCAAAGCGGTTTTGACCTGATCCGGCAACTTCAGCCCGAACTTTGCCCGGCCATCGTTTTTGTCACTGCTTTCCATCAACACGCGGTCAAAGCCTTTGAGGTGCGAGCCCTCGATTACTTATTAAAACCAGTAAAAATGGAGCGTTTAGCCGAAGCTATAGCCCGTGTTTGTGAAGTCACAAGCAACAGAGCCGACAAGGCACAAATGCTGGCCGCTGTTGCAGAAATAACTAAAGAGCAGTTGGGTGGTATTGCTGGTGGCAGTGCAGAGCCCGGTAAAAATGAGAATGCAGTGGAGACTGTAGTTGAGAACAGGGAAGCAGCCGAGCCACAATATTGTATAGAAAGGCAGAAACTGGTGATCCAGGACGGACGCAACCCCATTCAGTTGATCCCTTATCAGGACATTATCTGGATAGACGCCGCCGGAGACTATATGTGTGTGCACACCCAGGCCGAGACTTATGTCATGCGTGCCCGTTTAAAAAGCCTGATCGACGAGCGGTTGCCTGACGTCTTTGTCCGCATTCATAAATCAACAGTAGTAAACCTGACCTATATCGAAAAACTACAACCGCTCTGCAACTCGGAATACAACGCTGTATTGCAGAATGAAAAAGTGCTGAAAGTCAGCCGCACTTATGCCAGAGCGCTGAAGCAGAGGTTGCTGGGGTAGGGCGTTGTCGCAGTATTTTGGTGACTCCACTGTTGTCTGTAATGAGCGAGAAGCGAACTTAATAATTGAATTATTATTATCAAAATTAAGCGGCGTAAACGTCATGACTACTCTCACACCTTTTGTCATGCGTAACTAGCTACTTGGATTGATCTCTAAACTTTTTTATTTTTTCTGAATAATCAAAATATCTATCGATTAAGCCGATATCGATAAGCGCCTTAGAAATGTTTTCTGGTCGATCTTGCAAATTCAGATTATATATAGCTTGACTGACTGAATAATTAAATGCATATAAAATCTTCTTATTCAGTTTGAAGTTTTTCCTTTCATTTAATGTCAACGCTTCAATAAAGTCATAACTATTGCAATGTCTTAACCAATTGTGTTGAGCAATGATTCCATTCACAAAAGTACTTTTAAATGCATCGGATAGCCAATAAGAATTGGAGCTTAATAGCCAAACTAGACCTTCAAACACGTTCCAGTTAGAACGGATGTATCTATTGTCGTGCGCGTCAAAATACCAGTGTCCGATTTCTTCTGGTGTATAGTTCCCGAACCTTTCGTGCCTTAGCGCAATTATGTCTCCACATAGCGGCTCCTTATTATCAATCGTATCGTGCTTACCGTATGAAAAAATCATGTCAGCATCTTTATTACCTGGCACAAGCAACTTATCAAACACGTCTTCAAATCCCGTGTCAAAACCTGGGATAGTTAACTGCGGCACGTACATAGCAAGTACTCCAGGATTTTCTCTTGCACAATCATAGAGACCTGGCCATCTGCGGATAAACTCGTGAACGATCTCAGGATGAGTTATCGGGGAGATATTTAGCTCTTCGCCTTCAAAAGACCAGTCTAACTGCAATGCAGTTGAGGCGATATTTCTACCCCGTTGTTGACCTGTGTCTTCGTTTAGATAAGGTAAAGGAAATATCCAGCGTTTGCCGGAATTAATATCTGGATACTTTAAAAATTCTTTATATTCAACCACATCTAGCCACCACTCATTAGAAATGGGCGGTACATCCACGTCAAGTTTGGTTAAGTAATCTCGTGCTACCAATAAAGGGCTTTCATCTGGTTTGATTTTATTTATTAGATCTCTAACTAACGTATTTATACCCTGTGAAGATGAACCTGCTTTTTTATCTGCAAGCGGGGGAGAATATTCCATTACATCCTGCACGGTGACTCTATGCCAAACAGGTAGGATTAATGATATCCCCTCAACCATTTCCCTGGATATTAGTCCGCTTAATTCTCGTTTCGCCCAAGGCTTTTTAAAAAAATTAGCACTAAGAACAACAATTCCGAATCTGGATCTTAGAAGCCCTTCATCAATTTTTTGTGAGAGGCTATCACCAATCTTTAGTGAGAATTCATCGTACCAAACCTCCAGATGATGCAGCCTTAACCTTTCAGCTAATGGGCGGACAAAATCATCTTTGTCCTCACTTGCATGGCATATAAAAACATCGTAATCCATTCTCAACGCCCTCATGTTTGCTTGAAAACTGTCCAGCGTGCGAGCTTCAACGACTTGTTATGCTCTTGACTTTATAAGCTCAGCAATTTCAATGGCAATCTCTTCAATGGTATGAGTGGCCGTACTACGAGCAACTTTATCCGCAATTGATGGACTAAAATCTACTACTTGTTGCTTTGTAATGTTGTGCCAAATAGGTAGTAAGACTTGCTCGCCTGACACAGTTCTCGTCACAATTCCATCAAGCTCATAGTTGGTCCAGCCTTTCTTTATAAATGAAGGTGATAGAACAACTAGCCCAACTTTACTATTAGCAAGACCTTTATCAATTTTTTGTCTCAGACTATCCCCAATTCTAAGGGTCATTTCGTCGTACCACACATTCAGCCCTTGAGCTATGAGAGCATCTGCTAGAGGTCGAACAAAATCATCTTTATCTTCGGATGCGTGTGAAATGAAAACGTCATGAGTTTCTCCGCCAGATTCTGTTGGTGGTGGAATGTTGTCACGAACCAGGCTTGGAACTTCCGATAGAGGCCGATCCTGAATCGCAGGAAGCGTCCCCGGAAGTATTCGTACTGACGCCCTAGTGCTCCCCCTCAAACCTTGCATATCGATAGCAACATGCCAGTGGCCAGAACTAGGAATTTGAAGTCTTAAAGGCGATTGTTTTGCTAAGCCACCAATATAGCGATGTCGTCTTCCATTTTTATAGTTACTAAAATCAGAGCTGCTCATTAAGCGAACATTAGCTCCACTCGTCAAAGTAACTTCAACAATTTCACCAGCTTTTCTTTGACCTAAATCATTATGAATGAATTGCAAATTTTTACTCCCAATATGCTTAACGCCACTGTTCAGCAGCGAGATTATTGTGCGGCAGCTTTTGCGTCCTTTGCAAAAGGTTTGATAATACAATTTTGTCCGTTTGGAACTTTTTGTCAGCGACGATAAACAACTTCATTATGATAGTTTATGAACTCTTCAGAGATCGTATGCCCTTGTTTAAACCGGATTGCCTTGGGATCGAGTTTGATTGCGCCGTAGTCCAGTCGTGCATGATCGTTTGGACACACACAAATCATGTTTTCAATTACATCTGGCCCATTGTGCGGTTGGCCTAACGGAATAATGTGGTGTGCTTCAGAATACTTTTTCCCTCCAGGCATTTCGATAGCAACACCACAGATTTGGCACTGATTAGCGTTAAGCATTTTCACGCGCCGAGAAGCTATCGTGTCGCGAATAATGCGGGAGGTGGTTATTTCCTCTCGATCTGGAACAGTGTAGTCCACCGGGACTGGTGCAATTTCAGCTTCAGTGAATTGAGTCCAATCGAACACCTTCGAGAGCTTTATTTGTTCCTTCCACCAAGGGAAATCGTCTTCTTCCCTTTCGAAAAGGCTGAAGTAACCTTTTCCAGGCGAATTTGATGTCTTATCTATGACAAGGCCCGTGATACCTGGATATCCCTGATACTTGCTCCACTCGGCTAATGAAGCCAGCCCTTGAGACTTTAAACTTTCGCCCCACTTTTCCCTAAGTTGGGCTAACCCCAACCTATCGTGGCACTGTTTGTAGCCAATGTAGGTTTCGGGCCTTCCCGGAATCACCTTCGGCATAATCGATATAAGGAGTGACAACAATTTACGTCCTTGTGCATCAAGTACCATGAAATGTCCTTAAAACGTGGGGATTACTAGCAATCCGTTTTCAAAGGCAGGCCGCCTGCAAGTCAAACTTTTTCCCGATTTATTTCATGATTTTTACCCATATCAAACTAACGCTGATGTTCCTCTATTTCAACAATTTTTTCTGAAACAAGTAAATTTGAGGCCGAAGAAATTTAGACAGGAAGTACGCTAGTTGTTCTTGAATTCACTAAAGCTGGACGCTTGGTAATTTATCCAGTAATTCGAGCTTATAAAAGAAGTGATGATCAGGTATTTACCATAACGCCAATATCAGGTTTTGGCACATACTTGATCAACCCCTTGAGCGCTAAGCGGACCTAGTGATAGCCAATTTTCGAAAAAATGGATCACTGTCTTGCCTTAATTTGGTTTCATTTCTAAAGCACTAGAATCAAAAATTCATCTACTTTGAATCCGACGTTTTGTTTGCGACGGCGTTAGACAGCTCGTATATTTATTGCTTATTCAAAAATCATAAATTAGTGCAACCTAATTCACGATTCATGCTCAGTTTGCTATAGATCTCTGTAAAGCAGGTAAGAGTCTTAATTTTTATAGCGAAAGTATTTGAAGCTAATGGTTTATCTCTAAATATATCTAATCCGCTCCCGATCTCTACTACAAAACTCTCGTCAAAGCTTATCATGCGGTCGTGCGCCTCTTCACCAAAGAATTTATTTTTACACAAAGAAAAGCCAGAGTTAGAAATTGTTTTTAAGTAATTCGGCTGTTTACGTAAGTGATTATCTAAATAATTTTTAAGAGTTGTTGCATTAACAGATTTTTTTGGAATATCGCATGCGCCATAGATCGTAATATCGAACTTACCTCCAGTTGTGGTGAGGAAATCTATAATTAATTCTAGAGATGTTTTTTTACCATTTGCGTGATCTTCCAATATGTTTAGAGCAGAATATCTGTCAATTATAGTGATGTGTTTCGAATGTTTTGCAAGGCAATGAAATTTATTTTTCCAAATTAAATTAATGTCATCCCCTTTTTTTATTTGCTCCAAACTCATTGTTTTGCTTTTGGAGAAACTTACTGATTCCCCAAAATTACTTGGTGATACCACTTCAAATAGCATGTCTTTATGCTCTGGCAAATAATAATCAAGAAAGGCACTTGATATTACTGCCGTCTGCACATCATAAGAGTTCATTTCATTCTTGAGGTCAAGAAAATCATCATATTCTGACATTATCGCTTTGCGAGGCGTAATTTTAGTCTTTTTGAATTGTGCGAACGCTGTTTGCCACTTAATATGGTATTTAGGAACCACCTTTTTAATTGAATGCAATATTTCCTCTTCGTGTTTATTACAGTAACCCAAACAGCCGTAGTGTTGCCAATCATATAAAATGGATAAATTTGCCTGAGGAATTTCTTGTAATTGAGCGTCATCGAAGACCTCACTATCTAAATAGAAATTAGTAAGCATTTAACCTCCGAACACTTCGTTCAAACGTTCTTCAAAAAATCCGTTTGGCCAATGTGTTAAAAAATCACCTTCATCATCTAAATGTAAGGAGGTCACTTGAGCACCTGACTCACCAACATCTATATACAGCACTGATACCATATCTTTAGAGATAACACCTTCACGTATTCGTTTTTGAATACGTAGCATTAAAGCTTCACTATGTGTTTCAATGATCCACTGGTTGTTTTTTTCTGATTTTGTAGACTCAATGAACAAATCCGCTAAATGAGCTTGCAGTCGAGGGTGCAAGTGAATTTCAGGTTGTTCAACGCAGATTAATTTATTTGTAGATACGATTGCCTCTAAAATTATAGGTAATACTTGCCCAATACCGAAACCAACATCTTTAGGTGTAATAACTGTGCCATTTCTAAGATCTTCTAATTGAATAGAGATTAATGGTCCAGTATTAACATCCCCTAAATCTTTAACAAAAATCTTATATGGTATTTTGAATTGCTCAAGAAATTTATTTATACTTTTTATTGTATTGCTAGAAGAATTATACATTTCTAGACCTAAATTGTTTTTCCCTGATCCAGAATTATTTTTTTCTGTGTATTCGGAGTATATTTTTTTTGGTGAACTTCTTAGTGGTCCTAAATATTTATAGTCATTAATCATGTGAGCCACGTCATCTACCACTCTATCGGTATACAAATTTGCTTCTCCACCCACTGAATCTCTGATAGTAGGAATGCTAAGGATTTGTGAAATTCCAAATGGTTTAGATAAATAATCAGATACGTCTACCCATGATTTACCATCGGTTTTTTTTATACCAGCTCTTCTGACAATCGCTAATTCCAAGCTGTGAGGATTATTTAACGAAAAATTTGCGCCTTGGCTCGTTGCTCTAGATCTAACTAATTGGTAGTCAACTTTTATTCCAGATTTATTTGAACAGCTAAAATTGTAGTGCATCAATAATGGCTTAGAATCAATGCAACCATAGGATAACTCTAATTTTCTAATGTCTGAGTTAGCAAACAGCATTTCATATGAGTATCTGTGTTTGAAATCTTCAGCATTTATTTGACTGTCATATTCTATAGTGAATTGCATAGTTGATTTTTTGTCTTGCTTATGTATTAGTGATTCAAATGTACCTAAGCTAATTGAAGAACCAGAAGTAATTAACTTTCCGTCCTGATCTGCGGCTTTTAATGTTTGTTGCAGCATCATTAAGGCTTGTATAACTGAACTTTTACCTGACGAGTTAGGGCCATAAATTAAAGTTATCGGAGCCAGTTTTAATGATTGTTTATGAGAAAATGCTTTGAAGTTCTCCAGCTCGAAGTTTGTAATCATTTGAATTTTCCTAGTTTAATCTACACCATAGCTAATTATATGCATTTTTAGGTAAATTTAACAAATTCAAATACCTAATGGGAGTTATTTATGATGATAGCTCGGGCATTAGGTCGTAGGTGCAACGCTCCCGAAAATAAAGCTCAAAATAAATCGAGGAGAGTTTTGTGGGTTTATTCAGTTAGATATTCTAAAGAGGACGTTTAGTTTGAAGACAACGTGATGTCCGCTTCTGGCACAAAGTGTCGATACGGGCGAACTCAGTGAAGGGCTGGACTATTGTGTCTGCGTGCATCGCTGCAAGTAATGCCAATTACAAAAACCAGAAATGCTATCGGTGCGGAAAAGAACTACAAAAAAGGGCGCCCATTAGGGGCGCCCTTACAGTATTAATTGAATCAATATCAGTTAAGCCGCAGCCTTAGCCGATTGAATATACTGATCCACTAACTGCTCCAGCACGTCCAAAGGCACTGCGCCGTTTTTCAGTACTACGTCGTGGAATTGGCGGATGTCGAACTTATCGCCCAGCGCTGTTTTGGCTTTTTCGCGCAGTTCCAGCATTTTCAGCATACCCACAGTGTAAGCTGTGGCCTGGCCTGGCATTACGATGTAACGCTCTATGGCGTTGACGGCTTCGCCTTTTGAGTTTGGTGTGGTGTCTACCAGATACTGAATGGCCTGTTCGCGGGTCCATTTTTTATTGTGTAAGCCGGTATCAACAACCAAACGGCAGGCGCGCCATAGTTCCATGGCTAAACGGCCGAAGTCGGAGTAGGGGTCCTGATACATGCCAATCTCTTTTGGCAGGAACTCAGTGTATAAACCCCAGCCTTCGATATAAGCGGTATAACCACCAAACTTACGGAACTTAGGCACATTGTCCAGCTCCTGGGCTATGGCAATTTGCATATGGTGGCCCGGAATACCTTCATGATATGCCAGGGCTTCCATCTGATACTTTGGCATACCACTCATGCGGTACAGGTTGGCGTAATAAATACCAGGGCGGCTGCCATCCATCGAAGGTTGCTCGTAAAAGGCTTTACCCGCAGACTGCTCACGGAAAGGCTCTACCGCTTTTACCACCATATCGGCTTTAGGTTTAACGATAAAGAGCTCGTCTAAACGCGATTTCATGGTATCGATAAGACGGGTGGCTTCGGCTAAATACTCTGCTTTGCCTTCGGCTGTGTCCGGGTAATAAAACTGCGGATCGTCACGCATAAAGGCAAAAAACTGCTGTAAGTCGCCTTTAAAGCCGACTTTTTTCATAATGCCTTTCATTTCTTCGTGAATACGGGCAACTTCAGACAAACCCAGCTGATGGATTTTTTCAGCGCTGTAATCTGTGGTCGTAATACGGGCTAAGCTGTTGGCGTAAAACTCATCGCCGTCTTTAAAGCGCCATACACCATCTTCAGTACCGGCTTTTTCTTCTAAAGTGGTCAGTAATTTGATCAGGTTTTCGTAAGCTGGTTTTACGCTGCCCACTAAAGCCAGTTCAGCTTCTTTGAGCAGTAAGTCTTTTTCAGCCTGTTCCAGCTTCAGTTCTTGTACTTTGCCACGGAAATCTGCCAATAAAGTGCTGTCGTTGCCACCGTCAAAAGGTGCGCCGCTGATGATATTACGGCTGGCACCAATCACATGAGCAAACACAAACTTGGGTGGTAAAACGCCAATATCTGCGCGGGCCTGCAGTTGTTGTTCCAGTTGTTTGAAATAGGTGGTTACGCCTTTTAAGCGGCCAATATAAGCTTTGGCATCGCTTTCATCGCTGATGCTATGCTGGTTAATCAGCAAAGAAGGTACGTCGGAATGGGTGCCATACATCTGATTGACAGGGTAGCTGTACAACTCCCATTTGGCATCGTCTAAACGAGCCTGTAAGCGAGCTGTTAAAAGCTTCACGCTCAATTGACGGCCAGTGTCCAGGCTTTGCATGTTCAGGGCTTGCACCTGCGCCAGTTGCTCTTTAGCTTGTTCCAGCTCTTTTTGGATTTGAGCTTCAGATAAATCATCCCACTGATCGTAATTGGTTTTTAAACCTAAAGCGGTTTGTGTTTCCGGGCTGTTATCTACGGATTGCTGGAAAATCTTCTCGAACAGGGCGTCGGCTTTTTGGTTTTCAGTCAGAACCACAGTAGCTTCAATAATTTTGCTTTGATCGATAGGGGTAGGGGCCGGTTTACAGCCTGCTACTGTTGCTAAGCTTACCGCCAGCGCCAGTGCTGAATATCGTAAATACATAAATGGACCTTCATTATTTTTTGTAGTTAATTGGATCAAATAAATAGCGATAACAAATCATTCAGGTAGCGTGCGCCTTTGGGGCTGATTTGCCAGTGTAATTCTGTACTGTTAATTAACCCCAGTTGCTCTGCTTTGGCAAGTGCATCTGCTACAGATGTGACAGGTAAGCCGGTATAAGCGCTGAAATCCTGCTTGGGGCAGGCTTCGAGCAAACGAAAGCGGTTCATAAAAAACTCAAAAGCTCTGTCTTCAGGCGCTACTTCAGTGCTTTGATCCAGATAACCTTTGCTGATATCCATATAACCTTTGGGGTGTTTAATTTTGACTGGCCGGATAATTTTGCCAGTCTCTGGCACTGTGATTTTGCCATGAGCGCCACAGCCAATACCTAAGTAGTCGCCATAACGCCAGTAGTTCAGGTTATGTCTGCATTGCAGGCCTGGCTGACTATAGGCTGAGATTTCGTACTGAGTGTAGCCATATTGTTGTAACAGCATATGGCCTTGCTCCTGAATATCCCACAAGGCTTCGTCTTCAGGCAATACAGGAGGGCGTGAAGCAAAGGCGGTATTAGGTTCTATCGTCAGCTGATACCAGGATAAATGCGGTGGCTTTAAATCTATAGCTTGTTGTAAGTCGGCCAAAGCACCTGCAACATCCTGATCCGGCAACCCATGCATTAAATCCAGATTAAAACTTTGCAGTGGCAAAGTTGCTGCAAGCTGAGCAGCTTTAATGGCTTCATCGCAATCGTGAATACGGCCCAGGGCTTTCAGTTGTTTGGTTTGAAAACTTTGCACACCAATAGAAAAACGAGTCACGCCAGCGGCTACATAAGCGGCAAAACGAGCGGCTTCCACAGTGCCAGGGTTGGCTTCCATAGTGATTTCGCAGTCCGGGCTTAAACTCAGTTCCTGGCGCACGCCATCTAAAATGGCCTGAATGCCTTCACCACTAAAAGTGCTGGGTGTACCGCCGCCAATAAAAATGGAGCTGATAGCGCGGCCTTGCACATAACTTAAATCCTGGCGTAAATCGGCCAATAAATGGCTGACATATTCCTGCTCCGGTATGCCTTGCTTGACGGCATGAGAGTTAAAGTCGCAATAAGGGCACTTTTGAATGCACCAGGGAATATGGACATAAAGTGCCAGTGGAGGCAACTGCAGCTGTGTGGTTGATACCAGACTCATCAGGCGTGTTCGCCTTTCAGCAAAGACACCAATAAGCGTAAGGCTTTGCCTCTGTGACTGATGGCTTTTTTCTGATCTGAGCTTAGCTCTGCTGCCGTGCACTGTGTTGAGGCTGCGCTTTGGGCATCATCAGGAATAAATATAGGGTCGTAACCAAAACCCCCTGAACCTGCTGCTTCAAAGGCAATCTGGCCATGCCAGATGCCATGGGCTATCACTGGCACAGGGTCGTCAGCATGACGCACAAAAGCCAATACACAATGAAACTGAGCGGCACGTTGGCCTTGTGGTACAGCCTGTAAATCGACCAGCAGCTTTTGCAGGTTTTTTAAATCATTGCCATGCTCACCCGCATAACGGGCTGAATAAATACCAGGTGCGCCACCTAAAGCATCTACAGCTAAACCTGAGTCGTCGGCAATAGCGGGCAGGCCTGTTAAACGGCTGGCATGACGGGCTTTAATTAAGGAGTTTTCTATAAAACTTAAACCATCTTCAATAGCGTCAGGCACCTGAAAATCGGACTGCGGCAACACCTGCCAGTCAAAAGGTGCAAGTAAGGCGGATAATTCGGCTAATTTACCTTTATTGCCCGTGGCTAAAACAAGTTTATTCATGAGGGAAACCTTTGAGACAAAAAGGCTCAGTGGATACTGAGCCGGATAAAGAGACTACTACTCAGTATAAAAGACTTGAGAGAATTCGAGTTTTTGGTTCTGCGTGCCTTGCCAGATATCCAGTTTAAACTTCAGGTGTTTTTGGTCGTGTACCGGCACTTGGGCCAGATAATAAATGGCATCCCCTTCTTTTACTTCACGAAAGCTTAGTTCGATCTGTTTTTGCGTCAGATCTGTGGCAGTGCCGGAAATTCGCACTTGTTGTGCTTTTTGATCCTTACTATTGAGCACTGATATATTCAGTACGGCCTGATATTTACTGCGCTGCAGTTGATAACTTTGGGCTATTTTGGCGTCAATCATAGTGCTGTCAAAGGCAATGTAATGCACATCCCATGGCCCCAATACTTTTTTTTGCTCCGCCTGAAGTGGGCTTAGAAACAAGGCAAGAACCAGACTTGCTGCCATCAGATAAATTTTCATGTCGACTCCAGATAAGGTTGTAAGGCGTCGGGAACAGAACAGGGCGCCAGAATTCGCCATTTTTTCTGTCGGCTCAGTTCGCCTTTTTCCAGTAGCACCTGACGTTTTGAAACGTCAAAACTTTGGGCCAGAAATTGTTGTAGGTGAGCATTGGCTTTGCCATCTACAGGCGGCGCTTTAATAGCTACCTTAATGGCATCACCATGCAAACCTAAAAACTGATCCCGGCTGGCACCTGGCTGCACATGCAGTTGCAGCAGAATATCGCCATTGTCCAGCTGGGTTAACAATTAAAAACCACGTAACATATTGGTCAATAAAATCTGAATAAACTGAATGCCCAACAGCACTACCAGCAAAGACAGATCCAAACCACCCATAGCGGGTATAACTCTGCGTACCGGACGTAATAAAGGTTCAGTTAACTGGTGCATCACCAGCTCAACCGGATTACGGCCCTGACTAAACCAGCTTAATAAAGCACGGATCACTAAAATCCAGAACGCCAGTTGCAGCGCTTCGGTGATCAGCAATACCAAAGCACTTAAAGGCAAATACATATAAATGACCTGACCTAATTGCAGTAATTGCACTATCACCACATGCAGTACACAAATAGCAAAAGCAAAGATCCAACTGGCGGTATCAACAGGGCCCATGCTGGGTAAAAAGCGGCGCAGAGGGATAATGGCCGGATTGGTGGCTTTGACAACAAACTGACTAAATGGATTGTAAAAATCCGCTTTGGCGCTTTGCAACCAGATGCGAAGCAGCACCACCATCAGATAAAGTTTGATCAGGCTGCTTAACAGAAAAAAGAATGCTTCGGTCATTATGGGTCCTTAAAGAGTTTTTGCCATTTCTTCAGCACGGCGTATTGCTGCATACATGGCGTCTTTGACCATGCTTTCAAGCTTATGTTGTTTAAAAGTTTCAATAGCTTCGTGTGTGGTGCCGCCTTTAGAGGTGACCTGAGCGCGTAATGCTTCAAAAGATAAATCAGACTGACTGGCCATAGTGGCTGCACCTAAAGCAGTTTGCGCCACCATAGCTTTGGCCTGGTTTTCATCAAAACCCAGTTCTTGTGCGACTTGTTGCATGGCCTGCATAAAATAGAAAAAATAAGCCGGTGCGCTGCCAGTGACTGCAATAATAGCGTTAATGTCCTGCTCTTTTTCCAGCCAGACGGTTTTGCCTGTGCCTGCAAACAGCTTTTCGGTAAAGGACTGCTCATACACAGAGCAGCGGCTTGGGAATAAACCTGTGACCCCTAAACCCACTAAAGCCGGTGTATTGGGCATAGCGCGGATAATACGAACCTGACCTAACATTTGCTCAAAACGCTCAACAGAAATGCCAGCGGCAACCGAGATAAACAGCTTCTCCTGACATTCAGGTGCCTGTTCTATCAGTTGCTGACAGACTTCAGCCATCATCTGAGGTTTCACCGCCAGTACTATGACATCGGCTTTGGTGACCGCTTCGATATTGTCTGTGGTGGTTTCAATGTTGTACTGGCTTTTTAAGGCCTTTAATTTTTCTGCATTGCGGTTGGCAGCAATAATATTTTCAGCCGGATACCCCTGCTGAATCATACCGCCAATAATGCACTGCGCCATATTGCCAGCGCCTATAAATGCGACTGTATTGTCAATCATGCGAATTTTTTTCCATTGCTGCGGACATGATCATGCCCCATCAATTTAATGCACTGCGCCATATTGCCAGCGCCTATAAATGCTACCGTATTATCAATCATCTGAATTTGTTTCCCTGGCTCCGAAAATGGCCGTGCCTAATCTTATCATAGTAGAACCAAAGCGCAGAGCCTCTTGCCAGTCGTCTGACATGCCCATTGAAAGTTCTTTGGCATCAGGATGTTGCTGTTGCAATTGTTGTGACAGCTGTTGCATCTGGGCAAAAGCTTCAGCTCCTTTGCCGGGCTCTGGAATAGCCATTAAACCTTTGAGCCTAAGTTGCGGTAATTTGGCGACAGCGTCAGCCAGCTGCAACAACTCGTCGGGTTCTATGCCTGATTTTGACTCTTCACCGCTGATATTGACCTGCAGCAGCATCTGAAGTGGTGTTTTATCCAAAGGGCGCTGCGCTGATAAACGTTCCGCAATTTTTAGCCTGTCTACGCTGTGCACCCAGTCGGCGTAAAGCGCTATGTCTTTGGTTTTATTGGACTGAATAGGGCCAATAAAATGCCATTCTATGCCGTCAAGCTGGTGCAGTTCTGTCGCTTTACTGACCAGTTCCTGTACATAGTTTTCACCAAAAGCGCGTTGGCCTGCCTGATAAGCAGCTGCAACAGAGCAGGCTGGTTTGGTTTTACTGACAGCAATCAGACGGCTTTGTTGGGTTAATTGCTGTTTTATCTGAAATTCTGTGATGGCGTTGTAGGCTGATTTCAACGCTTCTGCTATGTTGTTTGTCATATCAACTCTGTTTTTGGCCCTTGCTTTGGAGTGCTTGTCATCATGGATATTACCGAATTACTCGCCTTTAGTGTGCAACATAAAGCCTCGGATCTACATTTATCAGCCGGTGTACCGCCCCTCATTCGGGTAGATGGTGATGTGCGACGCTTAAATATTCCGGCTTTAGACCACAAAGCGGTGCACTCTTTGGTGTACGACATTATGAATGACCGTCAGCGTAAAGAATACGAAGAAAAGCTCGAATCCGACTTTTCTTTTGAAGTGCCGGGTTTAGCGCGTTTTCGTGTCAATGCTTTTGTACAAAACCGCGGCGCTGCAGCTGTGTTTCGTACCATCCCAAGCGAAGTATTAAGTCTGGAAGATTTGCATGCGCCGGATGTGTTTCGCAGTATTTCTGACAACCCACGCGGACTGGTGCTGGTGACAGGTCCTACAGGTTCGGGTAAGTCCACTACATTGGCGGCTATGATTGATTACATTAACAGCACTAAAAATCACCATATTCTGACGATAGAAGATCCTATTGAATTTGTGCACCAGAATAAACTGAGTTTAATTAACCAGCGTGAAGTGCACCGCGATACTCATAGTTTCAGCAACGCCTTGCGCTCAGCGCTGCGTGAAGATCCTGATGTAATACTGGTGGGTGAGCTGCGGGATTTGGAAACCATTCGGCTGGCCATGACAGCAGCAGAAACAGGTCATTTGGTGTTTGGTACTTTGCACACCACCTCAGCACCAAAAACCATAGACAGGATTATTGACGTTTTCCCTGGCGAAGAAAAAGCCATGGTACGTTCTATGTTGTCTGAATCACTCAGAGCTGTTATTTCACAAACCTTGCTGAAGAAAAATGGTGGCGGCAGGGTGGCTGCACACGAAATTATGTTGGGTGTTCCGGCCATTCGAAACCTTATTCGTGAAGATAAAATTGCTCAGATGTACTCAGTGATCCAAACCGGTGCTTCTCATGGCATGCAGACTATGGACCAATGCCTGATCAATCTGGTCAGCCGTGGCACTATTAACCAAAAAGACGCCTTGGCCAAAGCTCAGGATAAAAACTCTTTTAACAGTATGGGCAGCATGGGCCGGATGGGGTAACTGCTATGATGTTAGTGGATTATTTACACAAAATGGTGGCCGCTGGTGCTTCGGATTTGTTTATCACAGCAGGCCTTGCGGCTTCCGCCAAAATTAATGGCGAAATGTTACCTATAGCTGAACAAGTGCTGGACCCTGAGCAATCGCTGGCGCTGGTGTTATCGGCCATGACGGCAAAACAACAGGCGCAGTTTCAGCAGGAAAAAGAATGTAACTTCGCTATTGCCAATGAAGCAGGGCGCTTTCGGGTATCCGCCTTTTGGCAACGTGATCAGGCGGGTATGGTGGTGCGTCGTATTGTCACCACCATCCCTAAAGCGGACGACTTAGGCCTGCCGACTGTACTCAAAGACATTATCATGTCCAAACGTGGTTTGGTGTTGTTTGTTGGGGGCACAGGCGCTGGTAAATCGACTTCCTTAGCCGCATTACTTGGTTATCGCAATCAAAATGCCCGTGGTCATATTTTAACCATAGAAGACCCTATTGAATTTGTGCACGATCACCAAAAAAGCCTGGTGACTCAGCGTGAAGTGGGGATAGATACCGAGTCCTTTGAAGCGGCGCTGAAAAGCTCGTTACGTCAGGCTCCTGATGTGATTCTTATTGGTGAAATCCGTAGTCAGGACACCATGGAATACGCCTTGTCTTTTGCCGAAACCGGTCACTTATGTATAGCTACTTTGCACGCCAACAACGCCAATCAGGGCATAGACCGTATTATGCATTTGGTGCCCAAAGAAAAACACGGCAAGTTACTTTTTGATTTATCACTGAATTTACGTGCCATAGTTGCCCAGCAACTGGTGCCTACTGTGGATGGTAAAAAACGGGTTGCAGCTATTGAAGTGCTGCTGAATTCGCCGCTGATTGCTGATTTAATTAAACGTGGCGAAATAGGTGAAATTAAAGCTGTGATGAGCAAATCCCGTGAGTTGGGCATGCAAACCTTTGATCAGGCGTTATACGATTTATACAAAGCAGGCCAAATCAGCCACGCCGACGCTTTGCATTATGCTGATTCTCCCAACGATTTACGTTTGATGATGAAACTGCAGGAAGGCACCACAGGTGCAGGCTTATTGTCTGGTGTGACAGTGGCGGGCTTAACAGATAATGATTAAGTGCTAATAGTTTTAACTAACGAAGCTTGTGCTTCGTTAGTTAAAACTATCTGCTAACCCTCGGACCAGCTATTTGTCTTTGCTCATTTGACTGAAAAATTTCTTCGTTAAAGTCAAAGTCGCTCTTTAGATATTCAGCAATTTTGTCTATTTCGGGGAAAAGTTTTGCTCGTGATATTCCAAAGGTACTCAACTGATCCAATAAATCCTTTTTTTTGGATTTTGTAACAATCAAAGGCTGGTCATGTGGATGAAACTTCCATTCCTTTGGTAAATCTGCAAGTTGGTCTTTAAGTTTTTTCATCCCAAACAAGAAAAATGCGCCGTCTTGACGGATAACTCTTGGGTTGTCCATCTTGGATTTGACACACAATACCCGTTTAAGATCCTTAGGGTTAATCTGTTCCCGAAAAGAAGGATTTTCTTGTTGTATAGCTTGAAGTAACTTGCCAGCATGCAGGTTTTTGGAATTGCGAAAACTCTCGGGCGACGATGAATATTGATCTTCAATTTCAAAGTGCTGGTCCAGCCAAGGAAGGTTTGCAATCATACTTACCGTGTCACTGTCATAGTATTTGATTTCACTTTTTGGAATTTTAAAGCAAAGAAGTTCACCATCCTTGCTTGTATCCTGACAGGCAAAATAAAGTGCAACTAAAGGGTTTTCAGTGACATCAAGTAGTCGGGTGGGTAAATCATAGTGTTGCATCTTCACCAGCTTTTCAAAGCTACTTGGCATACCTATGAAGTCTTGAGGGCAACGCATCAAAATTTCACGAACTATCCGGTGTTCATTTGATATCCATTTTGCATTCCTATATATGGATGGTTTTAAAGAATATTCTTTGTCGCTGTGGCCTCGAAAAAAATAGACATAGTTATTGCATTTGTCTGGAAGACAGCCAAGAAGGGTGCGAATGCTGCCTATGGTACCTTTGTTTCTCATGATTAATCACTACCCTGATTGGACTATAACCTGTTTACTTTTTATCTTCAGGGATAGCAAGTCCTCTTGATTCAACTGCCTCGATCAGTTGTTGTGAAAAGTTTTGTAACAACTGGATAAATTGATGGGCTACATTAAATGACGCGGCCAGAATCTCTGGATCTTCAATATACTCATGCACCATTTTATTGCGAAGTTGTCGGGCTGCTATCCAGTCACCGGATGAGCTGAGCCAGCCAAATTTTTCAGCCTTATTTAAGTTGTCGAGAACAGGACCTTTTTTTTCTCCTAAAGCCAGCAATACTGCAGGTAACAACTTGTCGCCTACATTGTCCTGTAACCGGCCAAAACGGCTGGCAAAGGCATCTAACTGCTCTGCAAGACCAATGTTTTGTTCTAACTCTGCCAGTTTTTCCTTAGTGAGTGGTGTTGCAAAAAGACGGGCATCGGTTTGCAACAGATGCTGTTGTTCTTTTTTAATCACTCTGATCAAAAATGCCAGTCTGAGTTGCTCATCCTGATTTAATGTCATAACAAAATTCCTTTTTCTGCGATCTGGTGGATAGGCTGTATTGCCAGATTGGGTGCTTTTAATAACACATCTATTTTCTGATCGCCCAAAGCCATAATAATATGAGCTTCAATTCGTGCTGCGGTCAAAGCGGCGTTTTCTATTTCCCCTGGCATTTCCACCAGCAAATCTATATCACCGCCTTGTTTATGATCGTCCATTCGGGAACCAAATAAACGCACAGTGGCAGCAGTGCCGGCAACCTGAGCAACGGCTGTTTTGATGGCTGTTATTTCGGCAGAGGTGAGGCGCATAAAAAGTCTTTACCTGATTGAATAAGTCGCAGTATAACGGCCTTTGGAAGCGCAAACCAGACGCAAGGACTGGGTTTATCCCTCCTTTGTACTTCCTATTGCTTGATCTTTTTACGTTAGCACTTCCTCTAATCAGGTAGTGGCTTGCTTGGCTTATGATTCAAGTCTAATCAAGCCTGATTAGACTTGATTAGATCGTAATCCCTGCAAACTTTTGCCACCCGCAATCGGTAATGCCGGAATATTTGCTCTTTTCCTGACTGTTGTGCCTGACGATGATCTGGCTGATTACGCCATGCGCTGACAGACTCTTCGTCTTGCCAAAAGGACAAAGACAGCAGCTTTTCCGGATCGCTCAGGCTTTGAAATCGTTCTACTGAAATAAAACCAGCTTGTGTGGTGAGTTTCTGAGCGAGTTCTGCCGCCAGTTTCTGGTAGCTTTCCATTTGCCCCTGTTGGGGTATCATTTCAAAAATAACGGCAATCATAAAAGCTCCTGTGCAGCTTTTTGGTAGGTTTTAGGCACCAGGGTCAGAAAAGAACGTTTTTCTTCCAGAATAAACTTTTCACCTTGTGCAAAAGCGAAATTAGCCTGGCCAGCCGCGTTTTGTTTTAATCGTGTTCTGTACTGCTCATAATCTGCCAGGCTGTTAAAACTGATCAGGCCAAAAGCTATATTATTGCTCCCTTCATGAGGCAAAAAATAACCCACCAATTCACCACCGCAGGCAGGGATGATGCTACCCCAGTTATCCGCATAAAGAGCAAATTGTTCGAATTTAAAGGGATCGATCCGGTATTGAATAAAGCAGGTAATTTTCATGGTACTTGTCTCCTTGGTTATTTTCAGTCAGTCTATCGTCTGAAAATAACTTTGCTTCGACCCCCATCGAAGTATCCGGAACCCTCTATGTCCCCTGATATTACTTTTGTCGCGGCCTTAATGGCGGATCAGGCTCGTTCCCGCATGTTACTGGCGCTTTTATCCGGTAAAGCTTTAACAGCAACAGAACTGGCACTGGAGGCGGATATAACAGCTCAGACTGCCAGCAGTCATTTAAGCAAATTGGTTGAAGGTCAGCTGCTAGTGGTCAGAAAACAAGGGCGGCATAAGTATTTTCAGTTGCAGTCGCTTGAAGTGGCGCAGCTGCTGGAATCCTTGTTGAATCTAAGTTCGGTATTAGCCCATCCAAAAGCCAGAACCGGACCAGCAGATCCTCTGTTACGTAAATCCAGAGTTTGTTATGACCATCTGGCCGGAGAAGTTGGAGTCGGCTTGTATCACAGCCTGCTTGAACAACAACTGCTGACTGAACACTCAGATCAGGTGATGCTGACAAAGCAGGGCGTTGATTTTTTTACTGCAATTGGGGTTAATCTGACTGAGCTGGAAAAGCAAAAACGACCTTTGTGTAAGGCCTGTCTGGACTGGAGTGAGCGACGGACTCATTTGGCCGGCGCTTTAGGGCAATGGGTTTTACAGGATATTTTAAACCAAGGCTGGGCTGTCAGAGATAACGACAGCAGAGTTTTACATTTCCATTTGAAGGGAATGGCCAGCTTTTGCAAACGCTACAGGTTCAGAACCAGCAACCAGGCTTTGACTGGCTCAGATTAAAAGGGCAGTTGTGGCAGCTCAGGTAATTCCGCAGGTGCTTGTTCTGAAACAAAACTAAAACGTGGCACCAGTTCGCCTGCTACTTCGACATTGCTGACAAACATGTCCAGTGGCCGCACCCATAAGCCAAAATCGCCGTATAAGGCCCTGTACAGCACCAGTTCTTCATTGGTTTCACTGTGATGTGTCAGTGCCAGTACCTGATAAAAAGGGCCTTTGTAGTGGCGATAGAAGCCGGTTTTAATCGCCATAAGTGCCACCATTTTCAAACCAGCTTTCTAAAATCAGTTTGGCTGACAGGCTATCGACCAACTCTTTACTGAGTTTTTTAAAACCACCTTCGGCAAAGAGCTGCGAGCGGGCGTCTACTGTGGTTAAACGCTCATCCTGAGTTTTGACCTGTAAGCCATAACGGCCATGCAGGCGATTAACAAATTTATGCACTCTGGCCGTAAAAGGCTGCTCTGTGCCATCCATATTCAGCGGTAAACCTACCACCAGCAACTTAGGCTGCCATTCTTTGATTAAAGCTTCGATTAAATCCCAGTTTGGAATGCCATCCTGAGCTTTTAAGGCTTTGAGCATAGTGGCTGTGCCTGTCATGCTTTGACCTACAGCCACGCCAATACTTTTTAAACCATAGTCAAAAGCCAATACGGTGACGCTACTACTCATCAGGCGTGACCTGCTTCCGGGCTTAATTGCCAGACTTCAATGCCCATCGCATGAGCGGCGCCTTGCCATTTATCGGCATGACTTAATTCAAAAATAATGGTGTTGTCGGCCGGGATCATCAGCCAGCTGTTTTCTGCCATTTCTTTTTCCAGTTGGCCAGCGCTCCAGCCAGCATAACCTAAGGCCAGAATAAATTTGTCCGGCGCCTCTTCTGTGGTGAGCTTTTCCAAAATATCGCGTGACGTGGTGACCATCAGATCGTTATTCAGCCGCATACTGCTGGTGTAGCCGTCTTTGGGGGTATGCAACACAAAACCCCTATCACTTTGCACAGGACCACCAGCACAGACATGAGCTTTAGCCGCCTGGCTTTCACTATCGTGTTCAATTTGTAGCTGGCTTAATAACTCAGTGACTTTCACCGGCATAGGGTGATTAATCACTATGCCCATGGCACCTTCTGCATTGTGCTCACAAATGTAAGTCACACTGCGTTTAAACATAGGATCGTCAAGACCTGGCATGGCAATCAATAAATGATTCTGAAAATTGTCCATCTATACACCTTAGGACTGTTGCTGCTTCTGCTTTAACAGTAGTTCAATCTGGTCAAATAGCATGCCGGTGATATTCACCGAAAAAGCTGCTTCAATTTCACGGATACAGGTTGGGCTTGTGACGTTAATTTCGGTCAGCTTGTCACCAATAATATCCAGGCCTACAAAAATCAAGCCTTTGGCTTTCAGAGTAGGGCCAACGGCACGGGCAATGGCCCAATCGCTTTCTGTTAACGGCCTTGCTTCGCCACGACCCCCGGCTGCTAAATTACCCCGGGTTTCACCACTGGCCGGAATACGGGCTAAACAATAAGGCACAGGTTCACCGTTGACCACCAGCACTCGTTTATCACCGTCTTTAATTTCAGCAATAAATTTTTGCGCCATGGCATAACGGCTGCCATGTTCTGTCAGGGTTTCAATAATGACACTGACGTTGGCATCGTCCGGTTTTAAACGGAAAATTGAAGCGCCACCCATACCATCCAGAGGTTTTAAAATCACATCCTGTTCTTGCTGGTAAAAGGCTTTTAAACGGGCTGCGTCACGGGTGACCAGAGTTTTTGGTGTATGTTCAGCAAACCAGCTGGTATACAGCTTTTCATTGGCGTCACGCAGGCTTTGAGGTTTATTGACAATCAAGGTGCCTTCGTCTTCAGCTCGTTCCAGAATGTAAGTGGCGTAAATAAATTCGGTATCAAAAGGTGGATCTTTACGCATTAAGATCACATCTAAGTCGGACAAAGCTATGTCTTGTGCGCCACCAAAGTCATACCAGTGTTCGCCATTTGGCTGCACAGAGAGCAAACGGGTGCGGGCGCGGGCCTGACCTTCAATTAAATACAGGTCATTCATTTCCATATAATGCAACTGATAACCACGGGACTGTGCCTGCAATAACATGGCAAAACTGGAGTCTTTTTTGATATTGATGTCCGCAATAGGGTCCATCACTATGCCTAATTTAATCATCTTCACTCCTGTATGGGCTCTGTTCAGGCCAGATCACCAAATTGTAACTGTAATGCGCTGATGGCGGTTAAAGCTGCTGTTTCGGTACGTAATACACGTGGGCCTAAACGAACAGCCATAAAACCAGCGTCTTTAGTCTGAGCGACTTCCGCATCGGTAAAACCGCCTTCAGGGCCTATAACTAAACGAATAGTCTGGCTACCTGTTATCGTCTTAATGGAGTCTGAAGTCCATGGATCCAAGGTCAGCTTTAAATCTTTTGTCTCTTGAACCAGCCATTTAGTCAGCTGGATGGCGGTATGAACTACAGGTACAACACTGCGGCCAGACTGCTCACAAGCGGCTATCGCAATTTTTTGCCATTGTTCTGTGCGTTTGGCCAGTCGCTCTGCATCCAGCTTCACACCACAACGCTCTGTAAACAATGGAGTGATTTCAGTGACACCCAGCTCGACTGCTTTTTGAATGACAAAATCCATGCGATCACCCCGGGAAATGCCCTGACCTAAATGCAGTTTGAGAGGGGATTCCACTGGGTTTTCGCTTGAACTGATGGCTTTTACCCACAGCTGTTTTTTTTCAACAGAGGTTATAACAGCCTGATAATTTAAACCGTCGCCATTAAATAAACATAACTCGTCACCAGCCTGCATACGTAACACACGGCCTATATGATTGGCACCGTCTTCGGCCAAGGCAAAGTCCTGCTGCACTACAATGGCACCAGGCTGATAAATTCTGGGAATACGCATGTTTTTTTACTGTTTCACATCTATTCTGAAAGTGGCTATGGTAGCAGGCTGCAGCCCCAAAGGTACAGCCTGAGTTACGTTGCTCGATGGAGCTGCCATAACCAAATAAATCTTGCGCCTGTTGCAGGCAGCAGATATGGTGAAATCACTAGTACGGTGCTCAGTGTAGCCCTCATAATTTTAAATTAGGTTCTGGATGGCTCAACCTCTGTCTTTATTATTAGTTGTTGCTGAAGAGCAGAGCCGAAGCTCTGTTGTTCAGTTGTTGAGGTCACAAAGTGGCTGGGCTGTGACTGCTGTTACAAACAGCGCTGAAGCAATAGTGCAGTTAAAAAGCAAAGCTTTTGAATTAGTGATTTCTGAGATAGAAATTGGCAGCATTGATGGCTGGCGTTTAGCCAGACTACTGCGATCTAATGTGTTGCAGTCTGCAGCTTCCACCCCCTTTATTTTATTAAGTTCTACCTATTGTGAACGGATCACTGAAACTACAGCACGAGCCTATGGTATAGATTTAGTGTTGCCGCTCGATCAGTATCAAAAATTACCTGACTATTTACAGCAGCACGCTGAATATCCCATCAATCACCAGAAAAAACCAGAGCTCTTGCTGGTTGAGGACGATCCGGATATAGCTGAACTGGCGCGGCGTATTCTGCAGCCTTTTTATAAAATCACCCTTGCCAGCACGGGCTTTGAAGCGGTTGAACTTTATAAACCCGATACCTATACGCTGGTGTTGCTGGATGTGATGCTGCCTGGAATGACGGGTCAGCAGGTGCTGCAACACATCATGGCGATACAAAAATCGCAATCTGTTGTTGTTATGACGGCCCATGCCGGCGTTGAACTGGCTGAAGAGATGTTGTTGCAAGGTGCTGCTGATTTTATCAGCAAACCCTTTCGGGCTGATCAACTGCGTAAAGTGATGGAAGTGGCAGCACAACGTGAAGACTTTATGGTCAGTAACCAACAGTTTGGTCATAAAGTTCAGGCTCTTGCCAGCAGCGAATCCCGTTACAAAGCCCTGTCAATGACACATCAGCGGGTACTTGATCACGTCTCCACTGTGGTGATGGAACTGGACAACAGGGGGCAGATCCAGTTTGCCAACAAGGCCTGGTCCAGGTTTGCAGGCTCTGCGGGTTTAAATTTTCCGATGAGTCATTATCTGGCTGATCAGGACAAACTTCTGTGGCAGCAACAATTAAATTTTTTATTTTCAGGGCGTAAATCACACTGGCGTCATGAGCTGCAACTTTTTGATTATCAGGGCGAGCTGCACTGGGTCATTGCTGATTTGACCCTGCTTTCCGGTGAAGGGAAAGCAGGTTTAACAGTCACGCTGGAAAACATAGACGAGCGTAAAAAGGCAGAGCAGGAACTCAAGCACCTGGCGCTGCATGACACCTTAACCGGTTTGTATAACCGCTACTTTTTTGATCAGGAATTAAACAGGCTGGCGGTATCTGCCCGCAAAAACCAGGAACAACATGCGCTGCTGTATTTGGATCTGGATCATTTTAAAGTGATTAATGACTCACAGGGTCATTCGCAAGGTGATGCTATTTTACGTGAAGTCGCCAGCCTGCTCAGTGCTGGTTTAGGAAAAGATGACGTGCTGTGCCGGGTTGGGGGGGATGAGTTTGCTTTGCTGTTAACTCATTGTGAGCTGAGTTCTGCAGAACAGCTGGCACAACGGCTTTGCGCCTCGTTGCAACAAGGGCACTACCGTATTGCTGACCGGGTTTATAAAATCAGTTGCAGTATAGGTTTAAGTAAAATAGATGGCTCTGCCAGTGAGGCGCAACAGTATTTACAGCAAGCGGATATCGCTTTGTATGTCGCCAAACGTAAAGGGCGTAATCTGGTGCACTGTTATACAGATGACGATCAGGACAGCGGCGAGCTGCAACTGTCTTTGCAATGGTCCCATCAGTTGCAGGAAGCCATAGTAAATGATCAAATCACCTTGCACTTTCAACCTATAGTCAAAGTCAGCAACGGTGCAGTCGCCTATTTTGAAGCGCTGGTGCGATTGCAGCTTGACGACAGACTGGTGTATCCGGGGGAATTTATTCCGGCTTTGGAGCGCGCTGAGGATATCAATCTTTTGGATCATCAGGTGATATCTAAAGCTATTGCGATGATGCATCAGTATCCACAATTGCATAAGGTCGCTATTAATCTGTCGGCTCAGGCCTTTAGTGATGCGCGACTCTTGCCTTTGATTAAACAGAAACTGGAACAATATCAGGTAGACGCCACCCGTATTATCTTTGAGCTGACGGAGAGTGCCAGTTTAAGTAATATTCAGGCGACACGGCTGATGATTGAATCTTTGACACAACTGGGCTGTGAGTTTTCAATTGATGATTTTGGCACTGGTTTCAGCACTTTTAGTTATCTGAAACAACTGCCTGCACACAGCATTAAAATTGATGGCTCTTTTGTCAGAGAAATGGATGTGGATCAGATTGATTACGCTCTGGTGAAGTCTATAGCTGAGATAGCCAGGGTGTTAAATCGTAAATCTGTGGCGGAATTTGTCGAAAATGAACGTATTTTTGATCTGCTAAAAGAACTGGGCGTGGATTATGCACAGGGCTACCATATCAGTAAACCCATGGATATCGAAAATGTAAAAAAATACATTTTGGAAACAATAACTTAACTATTTAAAAAAGCTCCACTTGTTCAGCGTTTATCGGCTAGACTGCATCTTCTTTGGTTTATTTAACAACAAATGAAACAGGTAATGCAGTGATGATTCAAGACGCTCTTAACATGGAAGAGCCGATTGACAAGGACGTTCTGACCTATGCCGACCTTCTGGTCGCTTATCTGAATCAACTTAAGGTTGATTATGTCTTTGGTGTGCCTGGTGGTGCTATTGAACCCTTATTTGATGCCCTGGCTCGTAGCGAGCGAAGAGGCGGCGTCAGAGCCATAGTCGCCAGACACGAGGCCGGCGCGGCTTTTATGGCGGATGGTTATGCCAGAGAAACAGGGCGGCCCGGAGTCTGCTGTGCGACCACTGGGCCGGGAGCCACCAATTTGTTGACCGGAGTTGCCAGTGCCTATGCAGACAACGTGCCTATGCTGGTGATCACAGCTCAAACTCCGTTACCCAAGTTTGGTCGCAGAGCGCTGCAGGACTCGTCCTGTTCAGCCATCGACATAGTGGGCATGTTTCGTCATTGCACCAGATACAATTCTCTGGTCAGTCACCATGAGCAGCTTGAGAACAAACTTATTGCCGCTATTATGGCGACCAGCAGAGTGCCTGCAGGTCCGTCCCATATTTCTATTCCTTCCGATGTATTAAGAGCCGAAGCCGGTTTTTTACCCAATGTGAGAACTGAACTTTTAACCCAGCAGTTTTCATTGTCAGATAAAACTGCATTGCAACGTTTGTTGCAGGAGTTATCCCAGGCAAAGCGGGTGGCGTTTTTTCTCGGAGATGGCTGTAAAGAAGCTTCAGAGCAGATTATGAAGCTGGCAGAGCTATTAAACGCGCCTTTTGTCACAGGGCCTATGGGCAAACGCTGGGTCAATGAAACTCATCCTTTGTACCGTGGGGTTTTTGGTTTTGCCGGGCATCAAAGCGCCAGAGAACTGTTACAGGATAATGAAGGTAAGCTGGATCTGGTATTGGCTGTGGGTGCAGCCTTAGGCGAATTGGGCACCAGTGGGTGGGATGATGATTTAATTAACCACAAACTGATCCACATAGATTCCAGTGTTGAACATTTCACCCGATCACCTATGGCTAAGTTGCATGTCTGCGGATATTTACCTGTGATCTTCCAAAAGCTGATCGACGAAATCAGTGAAGCCAAAAGGAAGTGGGGTAAAGACTGGCCCGCTTTTGCTGCTGTAGTTCCTGCCAATTGTAATGGCTCTTTTAGCCTGCTGCAGGATCCACAAGCCGCGACCAATAATTCGATCCCGTTAAAACCACAACGTTTATTTACTTACCTGAGCAAAGCACTGCCACAAGGCACCCGATTGTTTGTGGATGCAGGGAATGCCTGGTCCTGGTCTGTGCATTATTACCAAAGACCAGAGTATCAGGGCCATTATCATATCGCTATGGGGCTGGGCGCTATGGCATGGGCTATTTCTGCGGCTATAGGCTCTGCTTTGGCCAGCAAAGGCGCACAACCTCATGTCTGTGTGACAGGTGATGGCAGTTACCTGATGAGCGCACAGGAGATCACAGTGGCCTTACAACAACAGTTACCATTGGTGCTGATTGTACTCAACGATGGGGTACTGGGCATGGTAATGCACGGGCAGCGCCTGGGCGGGGCAGAGCAGACAGGCTATCAACTGGGCAGGGTGAACTATGCTGCACTTGCCAATGCACTGGGAGTGGATGCCATTTGCATTGAAACGCCGTTGCAGCTGGAAGCGGTAGATTTTGCTGCGCTGTTTCGCAAAAAAGGTCCCACTTTGCTGGATGTACGCATAGACGCGGAAGAAGTGCCGCCTATGGCAGATCGGGTCAAAGGTTTAAAAGGGTCGGCAACACCGGGCGGTTAATCCCGCCCTTTTGGCTTAGTCAGGTAAGGGGCGGGGACCATGCCCCTGATACTCAATATCATCGCAGCGCCAGGGTAAAAAACTATGCTCAGGCTCTGTCAGTTGATCCTGATAACAGGCAGTCACACCACTGGCAACACAGAGGTTTTTGATCCTGTATACCTCTTCCGGAGAAAAGCCCTGATCAGACATAAAAGCCGCTGTGTAGCCACCAATATTAATGCCCATACCATAATGCTGTTGCATATGCTCTGCGAGCAAGTCAGCCAGCTGCATATGCTCGCCTTTGCTAAATCCCAGAGCTTCAGTCATCTGTTGGTGCGGAGCAATGCGCTCGTCAGTGCGGGCTACAGGTCTGGCAAATCCGATGATGGCGGGTTTGCCTTGTTTGACAGGGGCTGCAGCAACAAGCGCTTCGATACTTTGACCTGCTTTGTATTTTAACAGCGTTTGCTGAATAAAACGCATCGCATGTTCAGAGGTCTGACTGCCGCCATACACTCTGGAGTCGGCAGCAAGACAACCTGCTACTGTAGCTGCTGTGGGACTGGTTTTTAATGTACCGGCAAAGGCTCCCACCTGATTACACCAGATCCGGGCGTCCGGGTAACTCATCACCATAAAATTATTTTCCAGCCAGCGGCCTAACTCCGGGGAGATGAGTTTGCCTGTGGCGTTCAGCACCTGGAGTTGCATATAACTGACCTGCTGAAATAAGTCTTTTAACAACGAGTATTGCCGTACTTGCACGTCGTCCCCGCCCACCCATTTGCCTATGCTGGTGACTATGTTGCCGCGCTTTTGTTGCCACAGAAAATAGTTGTCAGGGCTGGAAGACATAATGTTCGTCCTCCAGTAAAGGTAAAGCGTGAATGGGCAAATGACTTTGTTCCATACCTAAAGCGATAAGACCCGGGGCACGGAATAACTGGTACAAGGCCACACTTTCCCGCGCTCCTAAGGCCAGATCGGCGCAGACAGCGGCGCAAAGTCCGGTATCGAGTAAACCATACCCATCTTTGGCCATCAGTGTGGCCAGTTGCTGAGCAAAGCGTAAATGAGGACCTGCACCCTCAAGACTGAGTAAGTATTCAGCAAGCTTTTGCATCAATGGATCGACGTCACCAAATAATGCACCAAAGCCGGGGACCGGATGCTGATGCCCGGAGCTGGCGGGGTTCTGCTGCAGTACCAGCTCCGCCGTCGTATTAAGGTGTTGTTGTAAAAACTGATATGCCAGCTGCACTTCGGCTGCTCCTCCCTGCTTGCCTCCTAAGGTTAATAAACCTATAGGCAACAGATGTTCCGGATTGGTTTTGCTGATGCCTGCACTCATCACAGCCCTGCTGGCGGCATGGCGTGGGGAAGCACAAATCAAGCCTGTCATCAGTTTTTCCAGCAGCTCTGACTGAGCGGCATTGGGGAGTTGGTGGCAAAACAATAAATACAAAGTGTCACTGAAACTGCGTTTTTGCACCAGTTGCTGCAGATCATAACCTGCCAGATACAAGGTTTCTGTCAGATAGGGATTTGTTGGGCTGGGTTGCTCCAGACAAAGCCGGGTTCTGGCTTTGTCTGAAAAACCAAAGTCTTCAGCTTCAGACATCTGATCACCACTCCCAGTGATAGCTGGCTTGCAAGGCGATACTCAGGCCTTCAAGCTGATAATCATTTTGCACAGCGCCGGTACTGGGCTCATAGGCCTTTTTATCAAACAGATTCCGCAGGGTGCCTTTGAACTGCCAGTCGCTTTGAGCGGGTTGATAGCTCAGGCTCAGGTTAAACAATTGATAGTCGCTGATGGCTTTTCTTGTGTCTGTTGCTGCTCTGGCTCTATCCGCAACCCAGTACCCCCAGACACTGCCTTGCCATTGATCATTGAAGGTGTAATAAGCTCGTATAGCACCTGTCCAGCGGGGAGCCAGAGCGATTTGCTGTTCTGTCAGACTGTTTTTGGTGCTGTGAAAGGCGATGTTGCTATCCAGTTTCCATTGATCCCCGGCGCGCCAGGTCCATTCAAACTCGGCGCCATGGCCATCTAAGTCCTGCAGATTGGCCGTTTGTAGAAAACTGGTCCCTGGGATAGGTGCTTTGTCGATCAAATCTTTTGCTTTGTAGCTATATAAATTCAGGGCCAGCCTGTTGTTAAAACTCAATTGATAGTCAAAGGCCAGTTCCAGGGTGTCTATGGTTTCAGGTTCTAAATCCGGATTACCTAAAGCTGCCGGATTGTTTTGTAAAAACAGCTCGTTAAATGAAGGAGCACGGAAAGCACTGCCATACAGCAATTTAGTGGTCAGGTTATGGGCTGTGTCCCATACCAAAGCAAAACGAGGATTGAGCGTGCTGCCAAAGTCAGAGAAATCATCGTATCTCAGGCCAATCGTCAGTTCCCAGTCACTTTGAAAGCGCCAGCTGTCCTGCAGGCTGATATGCCTGTTGCTGCGCTGCACCGGAGTGACGTAGATATAATCAGTACCAGTGACGTCAGTCAGCTCTCCTGTCACTACAGTTTGAGTGCCATCGAGAATACCTGGTCCAAAGTTCTTCAGTTCTCTGGGCGTCAGTTTTTGTTCAAACCAGCCTAACTCTAAACGTAACTGGTGTCCGGTAAAAGCGGTGTAATGAAAGATACTATTTAGCCGACTGTCTTTGTGATTGCCACGCGGGCTGCCAATGTATCCATCCGGGAAAGAAACCATACCGACAGGGGCGGCGAAATTAATATTACCGTCCGCTCCTATAGGCAATCTGGTGCCGGACGGGAACAGAACAAAATAAGTTTCGCTTCTGGCATCAAGATAAGACAGATCATTGGTCCAGCTTAACTCCGGACTGAGTTGGTACAGGTAGCTGAGTTTAGTTCTGTAATCGCGGAAGTTCTGATAGCCAGTGCTGTCAAGTGACTGGGCACCACCTGGTCCCAAACCACCTTTGTGTTGTTGCCACCACCAGTGTTCCCATTTCAGATTGCCGTTTTGCACTGTGCCATGGACATCCAGAATGTTATAACCTGTACTTAAAGGGCCAGGAGCTTGTGATGCCTGAGTGCCAAAGACCCGATCAAACACAGATTGTTGATCCGTCGCAGCGATACGGTCTTTATCACCGTCCGATTTTTGTTGCTCTATAGCCAGACCCACAGACCAGTCCTGCCACTGATGCCCCAGATGCAACCAATGATCATTACTGTCAAAAGAGCCAAATCTGCTGCCAATCGCTGATTTGGATTTACTGAGATCTTTGGTGACTATATTAATGACTCCGGAATAAGCGTCGGCGCCATACACAGCTGTGCCTGGCCCCCGTATCACCTCAATACGTTCGATGATGGTAGCCGGGAATCTGAAGGTGTAGGGCAAGCCCCCTGAGAAGCTGTTTTTAAATTCAGTGCCATTTAAAAGTACCAGCACTTGTGGGTTAAAACCGGTCTGAATACCCCGGATGGAGTAAACAGAATCCAACCTGCTGATGGTGGAGGGGGTGACATGCAAACCAGGAACCTGTTCCAGTACTTCATCAAGATGTGTTGCGCCACTGCGGGCTATATCTTCAGCAGTGATTAAAGTGGTAATGGCTGGTGCTTTGTCAATACGTTTGGTGGTGCCTGTTGCAATACTGACAAAGTCAGTTGCACCATAAAAGTCTTCTAAATCTTCTGCGACAAATTGATTGTCTGCCTGAACCACAGCAGAGCAAAACAAGCTGAACATGCATAGACTCAGTAAATTTAAACGAGCGGCTGGTAACTGCGTCATATCAATCCCCGTTAGGCGTCCTTATTCTTATTGTTATGCTGGAACTTACCTGTATCAGCCATTTCTGTTATTCAGTGTAAAACCTGATGACTGAAACTCCAGTCATTCACTCAGATATATTTTTTATATCGGCAAAGTAACCGGAAGCCTTACTATAAATTCTGCGCCACCCGCTTTTGCATGTCTGACTTCTATAGTACCGGACATCAATTCGACAAACTGTTTAGTAATAGCCAACCCCAGTCCTGTTCCGCCTGTTTTACGGCTTTGACTGCCGTCGGCCTGATAAAAAGGCATAAAAACCTGGGTCATTTGCTGACCGGTCAGACCTATGCCGGAATCACTTACTGTGAATACGCAATAACGGCCTTCTATCTCTGCGGATAATTGAATTTCTCCCTGTTGCGTAAACTTTACCGCGTTGCTCAGTAAATTCACCAAAATCTGCAGCAGCTTTTCTGCGTCGAGCCGCAAACGCTGATCCTGAGCAGGTTGGTGCACTATCAGGCTGTTTTGCTGTCCTGCTAACAAGGGGTTGATCAGATCCTGACTCTGTTGTATCAGCTCATAAAGACTGCAGTCGCGCGGATGCAATTCCATACGACCGGCTTCAATTTTTGCTAAATCCAGCAGGCTGTTGATCATTTGTAGCAAGCGATCTGCATTTTTAAGCACCCGGTTCAGATCATCCTGCAGGTCAAACTGATTTTGCAGTTCCAGTTGTTCTTTTACTAAATCAATGTAGCCAATGATCGACTGAATTGGAGTGCGTAATTCATGGCTCATATTCGCCAGAAATTCTGATTTATGGCGGCTGGATGTTAAGGCCGCATCGCGGGCACTGGTGAGTTCTATGGTTCGGATCTGCACCAGAGCTTCTAACTCATTTCTGTGCTGACGCAATTGTTCATCCCGTTCATTTAACGCTGTCATCATGGCGTTGTACGACAGGGCTATTTGCTGTATTTCAGATGTTCCGGCAACCCTTACTTGTTGATGCTGCTGCGTCAAATCTGCTTCTGACATACTTTTCGATAAGGTATTCAATGGCTGAGTGATCTTTTTGACACTATGGTTGATGACCAGCAAAAGCAACAATAAGGCCGCGGTAGTGACCGCCAGCATCGCCAACATAATAGAGTTACTGTAATCACTCAAACGTTCTTTACTGAAACTGACCAGCGCATAACCAATATGTTGGCGCCCGTCAGTGTCAAAGGACAGCTCTGCTGCGTTGTCGTTTTGTTCTAATACGACTGCAGCAGCCAGATACCAGTAGTGCTGATCCTGCCAGTTCAGACTTTGGTCCGGTGTTTGTGGCCATGCATGTTGTATGAACTCTTGCTTATTTTCCTCTGACCCATGCCAGACCAGAAACTCATGGGTGGCAGTGAGCAAACCCACCCCGGTCACGTCAGGGAAGCTGCTGATTTGTCCTAATGCATTTTCAGCGTTTTCAGCGCTTTCTGTCAGTAAAGCCAACACCGACTGATTAGCTAACGAGCGCACGACCTGCTGTGCATTGGAAAATACCATGGTACTGGTGTGGCTGGTGGTCATCCAGACCAGCAGCACACTGAAACAACTCATCATAAAAACCAGACCAGGGACCAGAAGTTTAAGGAGTTGTCGCCTGAGGGTAGGGGAGTGATGAGGCATCAGTATTATTTGTTGAACACAATAGAAAAGTTATTACGCAGCTGGGTGTTGTACGCAAATCCAAGATGCGCCGCTGTTCGCAGATTGACAGCTAATTTCATTTTATCCATAGGCAATACGGATGAGGCTATTTCTTTACTGCGAAGTCTTTCCACCATAAAGACCAGGCCTTTGCCCAATTCATAGTGATTCGGGAACATGGAAAACAAAGCGCCCCTTTTGGCATGCTCTGGTTTGCTGGAAAATAACACCAGATTATGTTCCCAGGCATATTCAAGCAGTTTGGGTAAAATGACCTGCTCATTTGCAGTTACTGGATCCAGTGGCAACCAAATGGCGTCTGTTTGTGGATCTAACTCTTTGAGCAAAGTGTCATATTCTGCTACCGCATTTTTCAGATCGGATACTTCGATATGTAACAAGGTTAACCCTAACTGATCTGCCTGAGCTTTAGCTCTGCCAATCAACCACTTATTCGCTGGGGTGTGCAAAACAGCCACACGTTTGACGGAAGGAGCCAGCAAACGAAGTGAATCAAACAATACTTTAGGTTCGGCCAATAAACTCACACCTGAAATGCCGTTGGGTTGGATAGGCAAAGCGCCCACGGCCACAGATTTACGCTGATAGACTTCTTTTGCAACCTGATAACCACTTTTTCCAAGCGCGATAACCATTTGCTCATTGTTTTGATCAAGCTGTTGCACTGTGTCTGTGACAGAGAAGGTTGATTTGAGTGGGTACAATTTTATCGGACCCTGATATTCATCCTCAATACCTTGGACGATTTGCTTAAATATCTCATCGTAAGGTGCTTTCACTTCAGGATAAATAACTGACAGCACTTCAGCTGCCAGGAGCGTCGGACTGCTCAGCAAAACAGAAATAAGACAGAGTTGTTTATACAACAATTTGCCCATTACTATGTTGGCTACCCGTTATCTGTTTGTATTGCCTGAGTTTAACCATGAAATTACAGTTTTTACCAGAAAGAAATCAGGGTTATTGTGAACAATAACCCTGATTTGTGTTTAAGGTACAGCCGGATACTGGTAACTGGCACCAATACCCAAAGGTATACCCAGCATCCAGAACAGTATTAAAAAGGCGGTCCAGCAAACCAACAAGGTGATGGAATAAGGCAGCATCAGCGCCACTAAAGTGCCAATACCTGTTGATTTCACATACTTCTGACAAAACACCACGATCAGCGGAAAATAAGGCATTAAAGGCGTGATAATGTTAGTCGACGAATCACCAACCCTATAAGCGGCTTGTGTTAAGTCCGGTGACACACCCAGTTGCATCAGCATGGGCACCAGTATGGCGCCAATAAGTGCCCATTTTGCTGAAGCTGAACCTATCACCAGATTCACCAGACCTGTCAGCAACACCAGACCAACCAGGTTGACTGCCATAGGAAAGGCCATAGCCTGCAGATAGTTGGCTCCTTTAATGGCAAGCAAAGCTCCTAAATTCGACTGACCAAAAGCAAAGATAAACTGAGCACAGAAAAATGCCATCACTATGTAGTAGCCCATGCCGCTCATGGCTTTGCTCATGCCTTGCACTACGTCTCTGTGGTTTTTTACTTTGCCTGAAACATAGCCGTACACTATGCCTGGCAGCAGGAAAAATACAAAAATAAGTCCGACTATCGATTGCATTAAAGGGGCTGAAGCAGCAGTCAGATCGCCTGTGCCAGAGCGCCATGCTGAGTTTTCCGGCCAGACTGCAGCCACCAGAACTGTTGCAGCGACCAGCATTGAGAATAAGGCATAACGTAAGCCTTTACGCTCGCTGTCATTTAATGGCTCCATCGAAGGCAACTGCTCAGGATCGCCGTCGACTTTGGTTTGTTGCAAACGAGGTTCAACAAATTTATCGGTTAATATCCAACCTACAATCACAATCAACACCACAGAAGCTGTAGTGAAGTAGTAGTTATTTAAAGGATTGATCACCAGACTGGCAGCAGCAGGGTCGGCTGATAAACGGGCTGAAGCCTGAGTTAAACCCGCCAGTAGCGGGTCTAAGCTTGAAGGCACAAACAAAGTGGCAGCAAAACCACCGGACACACCAGCGAAAGCTGCGGCAATGCCTGCAAGCGGATGACGACCAGCTGCATAAAAAATCACTGCGCCTAAAGGAATCACCAGCACATAACCGGCATCTACTGCAACGTGACTTAAAATACCTACAGCAATCAACACCGGGGTCAGTAAACTTTTCGAGGTAACAGCTAAAATACTGCGAAGACCTGCGTTGATAAAGCCTGTGTACTCAGCTACACCTAAACCTAACATGGCAACCAGTACCACACCCAAAGGAGGGAAGCTGACAAAGGTGCTGACCATTTTTGCCATGAAATCAGCAAAAGCTGCACCTTCCAACAGGTTTTTCACCTGAAAAGGTTGACCTGTACGTGGGTCTATATCTGTGAAAGTCACGCCTGATAAAGCCCAGGACAAACCCCAGACGAAAAACATTAATAAAGCAAATAAGATGGCGGGGTCGGGCAGTTTGTTACCAATGCGTTCTATCGCATTGAGGCTGCGGTTGAGCCAGGAGGTTTTTACGGCACTGGATGTCATGGATACTCCGTGTTGTTGTTTTAGTCATCTGCTGTGACTGTTTTTTGTGGTTTTACCTTAGCGCGCTTTGCTAATCCCGTAAATAACAAAAGGAGAGCCTGGCTCTCCTTTTTACACTTTTCTGTCTGTTAAAACAAAAACTTAGATTTTTGCTTCAGAACGCAGTATTTCTGCTTTGTCGGTATTTTCCCATGGGAACTCGTTACGGCCAAAGTGACCATAAGCTGCAGTAGCGCGGTAAATCGGGCGCTCCAATTGCAGCATCTGGATCAGTCCATGGGGACGTAAATCGAAATGACGACGGATCAGCGCTATCAGTTGATCTTCGCTTAACGTGCTGGTGCCAAAAGTTTCAACGCTGATAGAAGTAGGTTCAGCCACGCCTATAGCGTAAGACACCTGAATTTCACAACGTTCAGCTAAACCGGCGGCAACGATGTTTTTCGCCACGTAACGGGCGGCATAAGCAGCTGAGCGGTCCACTTTGGATGGGTCTTTACCAGAGAAAGCACCACCACCGTGACGTGCCATGCCACCGTAGCTGTCGACTATGATTTTGCGGCCTGTTAAACCACAGTCACCCATAGGACCACCGATCACAAAACGGCCAGTCGGGTTAATGAAATACTTGGTTTTATCACTCAGCCATTCAGTTGGTAATACCGGCTTGATGATATGTTCCATCACAGCTTCACGCAGGTCAGCTGTAGATATGGTGTCACAGTGCTGAGTAGATAAAACCACTGCATCAATACCCACAGGCTTGCCGTTTTCATAGACAAAGCTCAGCTGAGATTTCGCATCAGGACGCAACCAGCTTAAGGTGCCGTCTTTACGCACTTTAGCTTGCTGCTGCACTAAACGGTGAGAGTAAGTAATAGGAGCCGGCATTAACACGTCAGTTTCATTGCTGGCATAACCAAACATTAAACCCTGATCACCTGCACCTTGTTCACTTGGATCTTTTTTATCCACGCCCTGATTAATATCAGGAGATTGTTTACCAATAGCACTTAAAACAGCACAGGAATTGGCGTCAAACCCCATGTCTGAATGAACGTAACCTATGTCACGGATAGTGCTGCGAGTGAGCTCTTCGATGTCGACCCAGGCTGAGGTAGTGATTTCACCACCTACTAACACCATGCCTGTTTTTACGAAGGTTTCGCAAGCAACACGGGCTTTTGGATCTTGCTCTAAAATGGCATCCAATACCGCGTCAGAGATTTGATCAGCGATTTTATCCGGATGTCCTTCAGAAACAGATTCAGAGGTAAAAATGTGTTGTGCCATTTACGTATTCCACATGTTGGTTGTTATCGCGCCTGGGCGCTGTAATTTGGGGCCGCTATTTTAGTGAAAGCTGCAAGTCAATGCCAGAACTTTCTGCCGCCCGGACGTCTTTAATGCTAAAACTGGTCAATGTATCGGCCAGAGCAGATAAAACTTTGCTTTAGAATGGATTAAAATTTGCGATTTGCTCAATGCTCTGTGAAAATGAGCCGAACTTTGCCGTATCCATGTAAAAACAGCGTTCACCCGCTAAGCAGCCAATCCAATAAATACAGAAAAGAGCAGTGCATACGGGTAACCCCACCCCTTGGATCAAAGTCATATAAAGTCAATAAAGCAGGAGAGAAGATGCCATCTCGTAAACAACTCGCTAACGCCATTCGTGCTTTGAGTATGGATGCAGTGCAAAAAGCGAAATCAGGTCACCCGGGCGCCCCTATGGGCATGGCAGATATTGCTGAAGTATTGTGGCGCGATTATTTAATTCACAATCCACAAGACCCAAGCTGGGCCAACCGCGACCGCTTTGTGTTGTCTAATGGCCACGGCTCTATGCTGTTGTATTCTCTGTTGCATCTCTCAGGCTACGATTTAGGCATTGAAGATTTAAAACAATTCCGTCAGTTGCATTCAAGAACTCCTGGTCACCCTGAATATGGTTATGCACCTGGTGTTGAAACCACCACTGGTCCTTTAGGTCAGGGTATTACCAATGCTGTAGGTATGGCCATTGCTGAAAAAGCTTTAGCAGCCCAGTTTAACCAGCCTGGTCACGACCTGGTTGATCACTACACTTACACCTTTTTAGGTGACGGCTGTTTAATGGAAGGCGTGTCACATGAAGCCTGTTCGTTAGCCGGTACTTTAGGTTTAGGTAAATTAATTGCCTTCTGGGATGACAACGGTATTTCTATCGATGGTCATGTGGAGGGCTGGTTCACCGACAATACACCTGCACGTTTTGAGTCTTACGGCTGGCATGTGATTGCCGGTGTTGACGGACACGACTCAGCTGCCATCGCGGCTGCCATTGAACAAGGCCGTGCTGTTACAAACAAACCTACCTTAATTTGTTGCAAAACTATTATTGGTTACGGCTCACCCAATAAATCCGGTTCACACGATTGCCACGGCGCACCTTTAGGTGATGCGGAGATCGCAGCAGCCCGTGAATACTTAGGCTGGCAGCATGCTCCTTTTGTTATTCCAGAAGATATTTATCAAGAATGGGATGGCAAAGCCAAAGGTTTAGCTGCTCAGCAAAGCTGGAATGACAAGTTCGCAGCTTATGCCAAAGCTTTTCCTGAACTGGCCGCTGAATTTACACGTCGTATGGCGGGAGATTTACCAGCAGACTGGGCAGAAAAATCAGCTGCTTATATCCAGCATCTGCAGGACAACCCACAGTCTATTGCGACCCGTAAAGCCTCTCAGAACAGCTTAAATGCTTTTGGTCCCTTATTGCCTGAGTTATTAGGTGGTTCAGCTGATTTAGCAGGTTCTAACCTGACGATTTGGTCTGGCTCCAAAGGGGTCACCGCAGAAGACGCCAGCGGCAACTACCTGTATTACGGTGTGCGTGAATTTGGTATGTCCGCCATGATGAATGGTATTGCTTTGCATGGTGGTTTTATCCCTTACGGCGCAACTTTCCTGATGTTTATGGAATATGCCCGTAACGCAGTGCGTATGGCCGCTCTGATGAAGCAACGGGTCATTTTTGTCTATACCCACGACTCTATTGGTTTAGGTGAAGATGGCCCAACTCACCAGCCGGTGGAACAGTTGGCTGCATTACGTGTGACGCCAAACCTGATGAACTGGCGTCCTTGTGATGCAGTAGAGTCCGCTGTGGCCTGGCAGGCTGCTATTGAACGCACCGAAGGCCCAAGCACTTTAATTTTCACCCGTCAGAATTTAGTACAGCAACCCCGTACAGCGCAGCAACTGGCTGATGTGCGTAAAGGCGGTTATGTATTGTTAGATTCTGCCGGCACGCCGGAGCTTATTCTGATCGCTACAGGTTCTGAAGTTGAACTGGCCGTGCAGGCTTATCATCAGTTAACAGCGGCAGGTCGTAAAGTTCGGGTTGTGTCTGTGCCTTCCACTGATGTATTTGAAGCCCAAAATGCTGATTACCGCGAATTGGTATTGCCTTCAGCCGTCACTAAACGTGTGGCTGTTGAAGCCGGTATTAAAGACAGCTGGTACAAATATGTTGGCCTGACAGGTAAAATCATTGGTATGGACAGCTTTGGTGAATCGGCTCCGGCTGAGCAGTTGTTTGAACACTTTGGTATTACCACGGCCGCTGTAGTTGCAGCTGCCAACGAGTTGTTCGCATAAAAATGAAAAGGGGCCTGGTGGCCCCTCTTTTTGATCAGTCAAAGTGTCAAGCGGGTAATTGAGTAGCAATGACCATTAAAGTGGCAATTAACGGCTTTGGCCGTATAGGTCGGAATATTTTGCGGGCCCTGTACGAATGCGGTTTAACAGAGCAAGTTCAGGTAGTGGCCATCAATGAGTTGGCTGATGCCAAAGGCATAGCCCACTTATTAAAATACGATACTTCTCATGGTCGTTTTGGTTTTCCTGTGGAGTTAACTGCACAGGGCTTGCTGGTAAATGGCGATCCAATCGCTTTATTTTGTCAGGCCGATCCGGCGCAGTTACCCTGGAATGAGCTGGAAGTTGATGTAGTTCTTGAGTGCACTGGCGTGTTTCATAGCCGCTCTGATGCTCAGTTGCATTTAGATGCCGGCGCCAAAAAAGTACTGTTTTCACATCCGGCAGACGCTGATATTGATGCCACCGTCATTTACGGCATTAACCAGCATTTGCTGACAGATGACATGACAGTGGTCTCTGCCGGTTCGTGCACCACCAACTGCATAGTGCCGGTGATCCAGGTGCTGGATCAGCATTTTGGTGTTGAAAGTGGCACTATTACCACTATTCACGCCTCGATGAATGATCAACAGGTGATTGATGCTTACCACACTGATTTACGCCGTACCCGCGCTGCCAGTCAGTCTATTATTCCGGTAGACACCAAGTTAGCCCGGGGCATAGAACGTATACTGCCTCATCTGGCCGGGCGTTTTGAAGCCATAGCAGTGCGAGTGCCTACTGTGAATGTCACTGCAATGGATTTAAGTGTGACTTTGCATCAGGACGTCGATTTAAAACAGATCAATCAGGTTTTACAGCGTGCAAGAGCAGGGGAGCTGGCTGGTATTCTGGATTACACCGAAGAGCCATTGGTTTCAGTCGATTTTAATCATGATGCACATTCGTGCATTGTCGACGGTTCGCAAACCCGGGTCAGCCATAAACGTTTAGTCAAATGTTTAGTCTGGTGTGACAACGAATGGGGTTTTGCGAACAGAATGATCGACACAACCCGCGCTATGATGCGTTTTGTCTGAACTTTATTTAATAAAAACTTATAAAATCACAGGAGTCTGGTATGTCAGTAATTAAGATGGCGGATGTGGATTTAGCAGGGAAGCGGGTGCTGATCCGTGAAGACTTAAATGTACCGGTGAAAAACGGCAAAGTGACCTCAGATGCACGTTTAAAAGCGGCTATTCCTACCATCGAATTAGCGCTTAAAAAAGGTGGCAAAGTGATGGTGTGTTCTCACTTAGGTCGTCCTGATGAAGGTGTGTACAACGAAGAGTTCTCGATGGCACCAGTGGTGGATTATCTAAACGCAGCTTTATCTGTGCCTGTGCGTTTGGTGAAAGATTACCTGGACGGTGTTGAAGTCAAAACTGGCGAAGTGGTTGTCTTTGAAAACGTCCGCTTTAATAAAGGCGAAGGTAAAAACGATGAAACCTTGTCGAAAAAGCTGGCAGCTTTGTGTGATGTATTTGTGATGGATGCTTTTGGCACTGCACACCGTGCTCAGGCGACCACTCATGGTGTGGCTAAATATGCTCCTGTGGCCTGTGCAGGACCTTTATTGGCTGCTGAGTTAGATGCATTAGCAGCAGCACTGAAAAATCCTAAACGTCCTTTGGTCGCCATTGTTGGCGGGTCTAAAGTGTCCACTAAACTGACAGTGCTTGAGTCTTTATCCGGTATTGTGGATCAGTTGATCGTCGGCGGTGGTATTGCTAATACTTTTATTGCCGCTCAGGGTTATCAGGTTGGCAAGTCTCTGGTCGAAACTGACCTGATCCCTGAAGCCAAACGTTTAATGGCGCAAGCCAAAGCGAACGGCGGCTCTATTCCAGTGCCAACAGATGTAGTGACAGGCAAAGCTTTTGCCGAAGACACTCCTGCGACCACTAAGTCTGTTGCGGATATCAGCGAAGACGATATGGTGTTTGATATTGGTCCTGACAGCGGCGCTGCTTTGGTCGATATTCTGAAAAACGCCGGCACTATTGTCTGGAATGGGCCTGTTGGGGTATTTGAATTTGCCTCTTTTGAGCAAGGCACTAAAGCTTTGGCTTTGGCTATTGCGGACAGCAAGGCGTTTTCAATTGCTGGTGGTGGCGACACATTAGCTGCTATTGATAAGTATGAGTTAGCTGACAAAATTTCTTATATCTCGACAGGTGGTGGAGCTTTCCTTGAGTTTCTTGAAGGTAAAACCTTACCAGCAGTGGAAATTCTGGAACAACGTGCTAAAGCCGCAACATAAAACTGTTAGAGTACCTATAACTACAAAAATCTGAAAAATGATGACCGCTGTTTCTGTCCATTCAAGATCACCTCAGGTGACAACAGAGTCAGCGGTTTTAAACACAACCTTTACCCTACACAAAAAGAGAGGATCTCATGGCTCTTATTTCAATGCGTCAAATGCTGGACCACGCCGCCGAGTTTGGTTATGCAGTACCAGCTTTTAACGTCAATAACTTAGAACAAATGCGTGCCATTATGCTGGCTGCCGATGCGACAGACAGTCCTGTGATAGTTCAGGCTTCTGCCGGTGCCCGTAAATATGCCGGCGCGCCTTTTTTGCGTCATCTTATTCTGGCTGCTATTGAAGAATTTCCACATATTCCGGTGGTGATGCATCAGGATCACGGCACCTCAGCTGCTATATGCCAACAGGCCATTCAACTGGGATTCTCATCCGTCATGATGGATGGTTCTTTAGGAACTGACGGTAAAACACCAATGGATTATGACTACAATGCCGATATAACGCGTCGGGTTGTCGAAATGGCGCATGCGTGTGGTGTTTCCGTAGAAGGCGAATTAGGTTGTTTAGGCTCGCTTGAAACCGGAGCCGCAGGTGAAGAAGATGGCATAGGCGCAGATTGCATCTTAAGTCATGACCAAATGTTGACGGATCCGGAAGAAGCAGCACAGTTTGTCAAAGCGACAGGTGTGGATGCTTTGGCTATCGCTTGTGGTACTTCACATGGTGCTTACAAGTTCAGTCGCCCGCCAACAGGCGACATACTGGCGATTGACCGCATTAAAGATATTCATGCCCGTATTCCGGATACCCATCTGGTAATGCACGGTTCATCTTCAGTCCCTCAGGAATGGCTTGCTATTATTAATGAATATGGTGGTGCTATCCCTGAAACTTATGGTGTGCCAGTGGAACAAATTCAGGAAGGGATCAAGTTTGGCGTACGTAAGATCAATATAGATACTGACTTGCGTTTAGCCTCAACAGGAGCTATTCGTCGTTATATGGCGAAAAACCCTGCAGAATTTGATCCTCGCAAGTATTTGCAGGAATCAGTCAAAGCTATGACTGAAATTTGTAAAGACCGTTATCAGGCCTTTGGCACTGCTGGTAACGCGTCAAAAATAAAAGCCATTTCTCTTGAGCAAATGGTAAAGTTGTATGAGTCGGGAAAATTAACACCGAACATTAAATAAGCAAAAAGTTTAATGAATTATTAATGCAGGAAAACTCCTGATTTTGCTTAAGTTTAAAAGGGTATAAGCCGTCTTTAAATTGCAACAAAACTGTCATCGTTGACTGTCGTTGTTATATTGACAATCCGCGAGTTTGCTGCAATGATGCGGGCGGTTTACCCCTTAACCGGGTTATTTTTTGTTACAAAAAATAACCTTTCAAAAACAGGTTACGTTAATCAGCAATTATTGGTTGGGAACTATGTCTAACAATAACATTCGTAAGAGTCTGGTTGCTTCTGCTCTGTTTGGAGCATTCGCATTGGCCAGCACTTCAGTAGCAGCAAATCAACTGTCTGAAATTCATAAAGTGGGTCAGCAAAACATCCGCGCCTCAGTACAGTCTCAGGAAAAGATCAACAATATTTTTGACCAAAGCCAGGAATTATTGGCTGAGTACCGTCAATTAGTTGAACAAACTGAAAACTTAAAAGTTTACAACGATCACGTTGCTAAGTTGGTTGCCGATCAAAACGCGCAGTTAGCCTCTTTTGATAAGCAAATTGGTACTATCGAAGGTACCAAACAAGGTATCGTTCCTCTGATGTATCGTATGGTTGATACGTTGGAAGCTTTTATCAAAGCAGATATGCCAATCGATTTGACGAACCGTTTAGCTCGAGTTGAGCGTTTACGTGGTTACTTATCTAATGCAGCGGTCAACACTTCTGAAATGTACCGTCAGGTGCTTGAAGCGTACCAAATCGAAAAAGATTTAGGCACTGCTTTAGTAACTTACACTGACAAACTGGCCGTAGACGGCAGCGAAATCACAGTGAACTACGTTTACGTAGGTCGTGTTGCCTTACTGGCGCAATCTCTGGATGAAAAGCAAGCCTGGATGTTCAACAGAGCTACAGGTCAATGGCAAGCTCTGGGTGAAGAATACATTCAATCTACCAGGTTAGCTATTCGTGTTGCGGGTAAACAAGCTGCCCCAGAATTGTTAAAACTTCCAGTGTTAGCAGCGGAGTAAGCATAAATGAAGAAAGTTTTTAAAGGTTTAGTAATTGCAGCTACTGTCACTTTGTCTGCAGGCGTGTGTTTAAACGCAGCAGCTGATACTGCCAAGCTGGATCAATTATTAGAGCAGGTGAAACAAGCTCGTACTGCTGAAGGTCGTGTTAACCAACAGCGCGAAAAAGAGTTTTTATCTGACCGTGCAGACAAGCAAGCTCTGTTAAACAGAGCAAAAGCTGAATTTGCCGCTGAAGAATCTCGTGGCCGTTCTTTAACTCAGCAATTTGCTGATAACGAGGGCAAATTAGGTGCTAAAGAAGCTGAATTAATTGCAGCTCAAGGTACCTTAGGTGAGATGTTTGGTACTGTACGTGGTGCTGCAACCGAAACTATCGGTAGCATTGCTATGTCTAATATCAGCGCTCAGTACAAAGGCCGTGAAGAACTGCTGCAAAAGCTGGCTGAAGCCAAAGAAATTCCAGCTATCCCTGAATTAGAAGAGCTGTGGATTGCTTTGCAAACTGAAATGACTGAGTCTGCTAAAGTTTCTAAGTTTGAAGGTAACGTTGTTGCTTTGGACGGTAACTCTGCTCAGGCAAGCGTCACTCGTGTTGGTGCATTTAACCTGATTTCTGACGGTGGTTACTTAGTATTTAACGCTGATACCCAGGAAATGCAGCCTTTGGTTAAACAACCAGAGTCTTACATTGTTGCTGATGCTGAAGCTTTCAAAAATGCTTCTGCCGGTGAAGTGAAACCAGTTTATATCGACCCTACTGGCGGTAACTTATTGCGCCTGAAAACTCAGGAAGCAACTCTGGAAGAGCAATTCCACCAGGGCGGCACTGTTGGTTACGTAATCACAGTATTGTTAGGTATTGGTTTACTGATCGGCTTATTACGTTTCTTAGCTCTGACAGCAGCTTCTTCAGGTGTAAATGCTCAGCTGAAAAACCTGTCGAACCCTTCAGAGAAAAATGCTCTGGGCCGTATCCTGAAAGTTTACCATGACAACAAATCTGTTGACGTTGAAAACTTAGAGCTGAAACTGGACGAAGCCATTATGCGTGAAACGCCTGATATCGAAAAAGGTATAGGTATTATCAAGCTGATTGCTGCTGTTGGTCCTTTATTAGGTCTGTTAGGTACAGTTATCGGTATGATTGGTGCGTTCCAGGTTATTACCTTACACGGTACTGGTGACCCGAAAATCATGGCTGGCCAGATCTCAATGGCGTTAGTAACAACTGTTATGGGCCTGTTATGTGCTCTGCCATTACTGTTCCTGCACGCAATGTTACAAACAAAATCAAACTCAATCCTGCATGTCCTGGATGAGCAAAGCGCTGGTATCATCGCTGCTCATGCGGAGAAGGAGAAAGCGTAATGCATAGCCTGATAGAGCTTTGGGAATCTGTCAGGGATTTTATCGCAACCGGCGGTGATGTACTTTATATCGTCGCCATAGTGCTCTTCATCATGTGGGTATTGATCATAGAGCGCTTCTGGTTTATCAGTCGGGAATATCCGGTTCTGCGTAATAAAATTATTGCAGACTGGGATGCCCGGGTTGATACAACCTCATGGTATGCGCATAAAATTCGTGATGCGTGGGTGTCTGAGGCATCTAGCAAACTGAATGACCGGATCAACGTAATCAAAACTTTGGTTGCTATTTGTCCCATGGTTGGTTTGTTAGGTACTGTCACCGGTATGATCGCTGTATTCGAAATTATGGCGGTACAAGGTACTGGTAACCCAAGACTGATGGCAGCTGGTATTTCAATGGCAACAATTCCAACTATGGCTGGTATGGTTGCCTGTTTATCAGGTGTATTTGTAACGTCTAAACTGGAAGGTAAGGTGAAATCAGCAGTTCATGAATTAGCTGATAGCATGCCTCATCATTGATAGAGAGTAATTTATGGCACGTAAAATTAGACGTGAAGGCGAAGAGGCCGCAGTAGATTTAACGCCAATGTTGGACGTTGTATTCATCATGCTGATCTTCTTTATCGTAACGACCTCATTCGTTAAAGAAGCAGGTATAGATGTACTTCGCCCTAAAGCGACAAAAGCTATACAAAAGCCGTCAGCCACTATCTTTATTGCTATCCGTGCAAACGGTGAAATCTGGATGGATAAACGTGCGGTAGACGTTGAACGTGTAGGTGCAACAGTTGAAAAGCTGTTAGCCGAATCGCCAACTGATACAGTGATTATTCAGGCAGATAAAGAAGCTAAGCATGGTGTTGTGGTTTCAGTAATGGATCAGATCAAGCTGGCTGGTATCGATAAGATTTCGATCGCTGCGGAGAACAAGTAATATGGTAAGGTTATTACTATCACTGGTAGTTGGTGCGGTAATAACGTTTTTCCTGTATGTGTTGATGGCATTCCTTATAGGTGGGGATGATACGTTCACCAATGCTAAAAAGGAACAAATCGTTATTGAAATAAACTCGACACCGCCTGAATCTAAAGTTCAGACCCGTGTTCGGGTACCGCCACCACCACCACCGCCGCCGCCAGAGCCACCAAAGGCTCCGGTTGCTGAACCGGCTTCAACAGACACAGGTGGAGCCATTGGCTTCAACATGCCGTCAGTTGACGTAGGTGGTGCAAATTCAGGATTAGGCGATCCCTCTTCAGCAATGATGCGTGATGGCGATGCAACTCCGATAGTTCGTATTGAACCTAAATACCCTGTGCAAGCTGCTCGTGATGGCCTGCAAGGGTGGGTGAAAATGCGTTTTACTATTCTGGAAGATGGCAGCGTTGGCGAAGTTACTGTTGTAGAAGCTGAACCTAAACGTGTATTCGACCGTGAAGCAATTCGTGCTCTGAAGCGTTGGAAATATTCACCAAAAGTGGTCGACGGTAAGGCAGTGCAGCAACCAGGTATTATGGTTCAGCTGGACTTCTCTTTAGACCAGGGGGGTTAACACGATGAAGAAAATAAGTTCACTTACTTCTGCGTTGATCGTATTGGCTAGCTTTGGTGCGACTACTCTGAGTTCTTATGCTGTTGCAGCTCCGAACCCGGCGAAAATTGAAGAACGCAAAAACCGTAAGACGACTGTTGTTGGCGAGCGGGTAGGTAAAGCCATTGGTAAAGCCTATGAATTGTATAGTGCTGAGAAGCTGAATGAAGCTATTGCTGTGTTGTCAGACATTGATGCCAGTAACGAGTTTGATAAAGCTTTTGTTAATCGCTTTTTAGGCAACATGTGGGCTGCAAAAGACGAGAAGAAGTCGATCAACTATTTACGTCAGGCCATAAAACCTGATTTATTGAGTTTTACCGACCAGGCTGCTTCTTTACGTTTGTTAGCTGATTTGTTGTTAAGCGATAAGCAATACAATGAAGCGATCAAAACCTATTACCAGTGGATTGATTTCACGGGTGAACAGGATGCGAACCTTTATCTGCGTATTGCCAGTGCTTATATGGAAACCAAGCAATATCAGAAGGTGATTGAACCTGCTGACAAGGCTATTGCGCTGCAAGATAAAGCTAAGCCAAACGCCGGTCCTTATACGTTGAAGTTTTCAGCTTATTACGAGATGAAAAACAACAAAAAAGCGATCGAAGTGTTAGAGACTACAGTGCAAATTTTCCCTTCGGAAAAACGCTGGTGGACCTATCTGGCTCAGTTTTACAGTATTGAAGAGCAATACGAAAAGGCTTTGGTTACTTTAGAAGTGGCAGCAAGGCAAGGTATGCTGGATACAGCCAATGAGTTTAAATTATTATCTCAGCTGTACTCAAATGCCAATATTCCTTACAAAGCGGGCATAACGCTGGAAAAACATATTAAGTCTGGTTTAATCCCTAAAGATAAAACTATGCTGAACAGTATGGCCAGTTCGTTCCAGGCAGCGCGTGAAATGGATAAAGCAGCTCAGTATTACGGTGAGTCAGCTCAGTTAGACAATGATGCCGATGCCTATCGTCGTCAGGGGTCATCACTGATCCTTGCTGAAAAATACTCTGCCGCTGTAGTGGCTCTGAATAAGTCATTGGACGCTGGCGTAAAAGTCAAAGGCCCAGTGTATCTGGCTCTGGTTGAAGCTTACTTCTATCAGAACAAGTTCAGAGACGCCTACCAGGCTGTACAAAAAGCGAAAGCTGATCCTAAATTTGCCCGTCAGGCTGCAAGTTGGGAAACCTACATTAAAGAACGCGCCAGTAAAAATAACGTGACGCTTTAATTGTTAAAAAAACCCTGCTTCGGCAGGGTTTTTTCTTTCTGTCATTTGTAACTTGTCCGCGTTTTATTCTCTTTGTTTGTCTGATTTTTTCCTGATTGCAGATACTGGCTTTTGTCCTTTGTACAACAGGGCAGGGTGTCTATGTTGTTTATTTTGCTGCGAATTGCTGCTTCAATCGACAGTTAGTTTAAAAAATATGCGAACGGTTAAGCCTTTCTAAAAAACTGTTGACACCTTTGGCCCCTGCCCCTAGAATTCGCCTCGTCTTGTAGGGGATTGCTCAGCAACTTCTACAATTGGTGTGGGGCTATAGCTCAGCTGGGAGAGCGCTTGCATGGCATGCAAGAGGTCAGCGGTTCGATCCCGCTTAGCTCCACCAAAGATTTTGTTCCAGTGTCCCTTTCGTCTAGAGGCCTAGGACACCGCCCTTTCACGGCGGTAACAGGGGTTCGAATCCCCTAAGGGACG